>CAVVCY010000007.1:0-38698 GCA_963746905.1 uncultured Acidobacteriota bacterium | reverse complement strand
CGCCCTGCTCCTAACCGTCAACGGGATCGCCACCGGGATGCGCAACACGGGCTGAACTTCTCCCCCCAGCGAACAAAGTGAGCGTTGGGGGGAGTACCGGCGGAGCCGGGGAGGGGGGCACCCCCCTAACCTTGCCTTCCATGGCGCTCACGATCCTCGACCACCCGCTCGCCGCAGACTTGCTCACGGTGCTGCGCCGCTCCGACACCGAACCTCCCGAGTTCCGTCAGACCGCTGAAAGGCTGGGATACCTACTCGTCGCCGAGGCCCTCTCGGATATGTCCACCGACCAGGTCGAGATCACCACGCCATTGGAGACCATGATCGGGACCCAACTTCATCGCCCCGTGGTGGCGGTGGCGGTGCTTCGCGCTGGTCTCGGCCTCCTCCAGTCCGTGCTGACCTTGGTCCCCGACGCCGCAATCGGCTTCGCGGGGGTCCAGCGCAACGAGGCGACCGCCGAGCCAATGGAGTACTACAACAAGTTCCCGCCATTGGACCAGGCCCGGGTCCTGATCCTGGAGCCGATGCTGGCCACAGGGGGCTCCCTGAGCTGGGCTATCGACAAGGTGAAGGAAAACGGCGCCAAGAGCATCACCGCGGTCTGTGTGGTCACAGCGCCGGAGGGCGTGAAGCGAATCGAAGCCGATCATCCCGATATCCGCATCGTCGCCGCGTCTCTCGATCGGGACCTGAGTGACGCCTTCTACATCCGCCCCGGGCTCGGCGACATGGGAGACCGTCTCTTCGGGACCCTGTGAGCGCATTCGAGAAATCGGTGCTCGCGGTGCTCGAGTCCCTCCAACCCGGTGACGTGGTCACCTACGGCGAGGTTGCAGCGGAGGCAGGTTTCCCGGGAGCGGCGCGCGCCGTGGGCTCGATACTCAGGACGTCGGACGCCGACATTCCCTGGTGGAGGGTGGTTGGCGCCGGAGGCCAGTTGCGATCGCCACATCCGACCCGTCAGAGGCTCCTGCTCGAGAAGGAAGGAGTTGCCCTCAGAAATGGAAAGGTCCTCATTGTCAGGAACCGTTAACTCCCCTTTGCCCGTCCAAGTGGCAGACATCCGAATGGAGAACAAATGCGTCGCTCGACACTGGCAGTGGTTGCGGTCTCAGTCCTGGTTCTCGGCGCCTGCACGGCGTCATCAGCTGAGCCGCCAGTGGTCAATGTGAACGGAACGTCGACCGGGCCCAGCGGGATATCCGTGACCGGCACCGGAGAAGTGAACGGCATACCGGACACCGTCGAGGTCACCCTCGGAATATCGCTTCTGGCCGACAACGTCCAGGAAGCGACCACGCTGGCTGCGCAGAAAGCAGACGCACTGATCGCAGCGCTCACCGACGGCGGCGTCGATCCCAAGGACATCACCACTGCCGACTACTCCATTTACCCTGAATACGACTACTCGAGCAACACCCAGCGTCTTGCCGGGTATCGCGTTAGCAACAGCGTCCGGGTCAAGATTCGCAATATCGACGACACAGGTTCCCTCATCGACGCAGCAACCGCCGCCGGCGGAGATGACGTCGTGGTGAGTGGGCTCCAATTCAGCATCGATGACGATGCAGAGATGGTGAAGTCGGCGCGTGCCGCCGCATGGGACGACGCCATGGCAAAGGCGACCCAGCTCGCAGAGTTGTCAGGCCAGGAACTGGGGACAGCGATCTCGATCAATGAGACCGTCAGCAGCACCCCGCCGCCCGTCTTCTACGAACGGGCCGCCGCCGACACCGCAGGCGGCGAGACGCCGATCGAGCCCGGCACCTCGGCAGTCACCATCACTCTTTCGGTGAACTTCGGCCTGGGCGGCTAGGAACGGGCGACCGACCCGCCTGGCACACAAAACTGGTCGTAGTCGACGAGGCGCGGTGGATGCGCCTCGTCGGCGCAGGCCGGGCAATCCGGATTGCGTCTGATGTTCAGAGTCAGGAACTCCTGACTCAGCCCGTCATAGGTGAGCAGCCGGCCAACCAGGGAGTCCCCCAACTCGAGAACCATTTTGATCGCCTCCATGGCCTGCAACGAGCCGATGATCCCGGGGAGCACGCCCAGTACGCCCGCCTCGGAACAGGACGGCGCCAGCTCAGGTGGAGGAGGCTCGGCGAACTGGCACCGATAGCATGGCCCGTTGTACGGGTCGTAGACCGTGACCTGCCCTTCGAAGCGGAAGATCGATCCGTGGATCACCGGCACCTTGAGATGCAGTGAGGCGTCATTGACCAGATAGCGAGTCGGGAAGTTGTCCCCGCCGTCGACGATGACGTCGTAGCCCGACAGGATCCGGATCACATTGTCGGCCGAGAGGCGCTCGTTGTAGGTGACGATCTTGACGTCCGGATTCAGTGCGCTCAAAGTCTCGCGGGCCGACTCCACCTTTGCCTGACCGAGCCGGTCGACGTTGTGCAGGATCTGGCGCTGGAGGTTGGAGAGATCGACGACGTCGAAATCGACGATCCCGAGCGTGCCCACCCCTGCCGCCGCCATGTAGAGAGCCGCAGGTGATCCGAGGCCGCCGGCTCCGATGACCATGACCTTCGCGTCGAGGAGTCTCATCTGACCCGCCTCCCCCACTTCGGGGAGAACGGTGTGCCGGCTGTAGCGCCCGCGCTGGTCGGTCGTCAGGCTCTTGGGTGTGCCCCACGGGTAACCCTCGGATTTCCACTGTCCAAAGCCACCTGCCAGCGAGGAGACCCTCGTGTATCCCAACTGCTGCAGCGAGAGGGCCGCGAGGGCAGATCGCCCACCGACAGCGCAGTACAGGGTCACCTCATTTTCTAGATCGGGGACATGGCCCCGAATCGCGCTCTCCAGGACGCCCCGTGGCAGGTGGATGGCGCCGACGATCGAGCCCTGGTCGTACTCGTCCGCCTCGCGAACATCGATCACCGTGACCTGATCAAGCCGTGACTCCAATTCCGAGGGCTGGACCTCCTCGATTTGGCTCTTGGCCGCAGCCACCAACTCCTGATAGGTCATGCTCACCAGATCAACCTCCGGTCACAAGAGGGTCGATACCGAGTATGGCCCTGGGCTAATGGGGGGTCAAGGCTCGGCGGGTTCCGCGTCCAAGAGAATGCGTATCATCAAGATCATCAAACGCAAGGAGTGATTAGTGACCACCACGACCGATGGCGGAGTCCGCATGACGGACGAGGAACTGAACGAGTTTCTCCAACTCGTGAGAAAAGTCGACACGGTCGAGTTGAAAGTCACCATCCCCGACTCGAACCGGCGCTCCGCTGCGGCCGCCCTCGACGTGGACCCGTTGAACGCTCAGATTCGCCAGGTCTTCTTTTTCGACACCATCGACCTGACTCTGAACAAGGCAGGTGTGGTGCTTAGGGCCAGGCGGATCCAGGGCCGCGACGGGGACTCCACCGTGAAGCTTCGTCCTGTGGTCCCCGACGACCTCTCTCCGGAGATTCGCAGTTCGGCGGCTTTTGGGGTGGAGGTCGATGCCCTCCCCGGAGGCTATGTCTGCTCCGGCACCATGAAAGGCGTTGCGACGGCCCACGCGGTTCGAGAGACGGCAGCGGGCCTGCGGCCGATTCGCAAGCTGTTCACGAAAGAGCAGCGAGCCTTCTACGACGCACATGCACCGGAAGGGGTCGAGCTCGACGATTTGCTGATCCTCGGCCCGATAACCGTCTTCAAGCTCAAACTCGCGCCTGGTGACTTCAGGTACGGGCTCGTAGTCGAGCAATGGAACTACCCGGACGGCTCTCGCATCGTCGAGTTGTCGACCAAGTGCATGCCCAACGAGGCCTTCCAGGCGGGTCTCGAAGCCAGGGCCTACCTGAGCAAAATCGGGATCGACGTGTCTGGAGAACAGCAGACCAAGACTGCCGCCGCACTCGACTTCTTCATCAACGAGGCTCGAGAAGCCAACGGGACCAAGAAGAAGGCTGCGAAGACCCCCGCCAGCTGACCGACGTTTGGATTTCGCGACATCGACTTGTAAACAACGGCGATGAGGCATTTCCTGACCACGGCTGATTGGTCACGCCCCGAGCTCCAAGCCCTCATCGACGACGCCCGGAACCTCAAACAGAGCCCGCTTGGTCAGTCGCTCGCAGGCAAGACAATTGCCCTGCTCTTCCTCAACAACTCTCTACGCACGAGGACCTCGTTTGACGTCGGGATCAACCAACTCGGTGGTCACGCCGTCGTGCTTTCACCTTCGGGCGGGATGTGGCCGCTGGAGTTCGCTGATGGGGCAGTCATGGATGGCGACGCCGAGGAGCACGTCAAAGAGGCAGCGAAGGTGTTGTCCCGATATTGCGATTTGATTGGGATCAGGGCGTTTCCAAAGTTTCAGGATTGGAAGGAGGATCGCAAAGACCTGATCCTCAATTCGTTCGCCACCTACTCCGACGTTCCGGTCATCAACATGGAGACGATCGTTCATCCCTGTCAGGAACTGGCCCACATCATGGCGCTCGAAGAGCAACTTGGGGCCCTCGACGGCAAGAAGTACTTGTTGACCTGGAGCTATCACCCCAAACCATTGAATACCGCGGTGGCCAACTCAGCCCTGACCATCGCGGCCAAATTCGGGATGAATGTCACCCTTCTCTGCCCAACTCCCGACTACATCCTCGATCAACGATATGTGGAGCAGGCGCGGGCCGATGCATCTGCCCAGGGTCACAAGGTGAGTATCAGCCACGACATCGACGAGGCCTACGACGGGGCGGACGTGGTCTATGCCAAGAGTTGGGGCGCTTTGCCATTCTTCGGCAACTGGGAGAGCGAGAAGCCGATTCGGGACGGTTACCGGCACTTCATCGTCGACGAGCAGAAGATGGCCATGACCAACGATGCTCTGATCAGCCATTGCCTGCCGATGCGACGCAACCTGATCATGACCGATGCCGTCTTTGATGGCCCTAACTGCTTCGCCTATGACGAGGCCGAGAATCGGCTCCACGTGCAGAAGGCGATCATGAAGTCGCTGCTGAACGACAACAATTGAACTGACGGGACTGGCAATGGCGACCAACCGAGACATCCGACAGACCATCGTCCACTTGCTTAGCAACATGAGCGACGGCAAGGAGATCCGCTCGTACCTGCAGCGCTTCTCGGAGCTCGACCGGTCGCGATTTGCGGTCATCAAGATCGGCGGCGCCATCCTCCGCGATTCACTGGACGAAACAGCAGCGGCGCTTGCCTTCCTCCACACTGTCGGCCTCACTCCGATCGTGCTGCACGGCGGAGGCCCCCAACTCGATGAAACGCTGGCGAAGCGCGGGATCTCCAGCGAGAAGATAGACGGTCTACGGGTCACCGGACCTGAAGTGCTCGACGCGGCTCGGGACACGTTCATCGAGCAGAACATCCTCCTCGTCGAGGCGATCAGAGATCAGGGCGTGTCGGCCCACGGGCTGACCGAGGGCGCTTTCGACGCCGATTATCTCGACCGCGAGCGATACGGGCTGGTCGGAGAGCCCAGTCAGGTCCATCTCCCACTGATCCAGTCGATCATCGCCTCAGACGCGATACCGATCCTCACCTGTCTCGGAGTGGCCCCGGGCGGTCAACTCGTCAACATGAACGCCGACTCCGCCACCAGGGCCCTGGTTCATGCCGTCCAACCGATGAAGATCATCTTCCTGGCCGCTGTCGGCGGTCTCCTGGACGGCGACATGCGGTTGATCGAGTCGATCAACCTCGCCTCCGACTATGAGCACCTGATGAGTCAGGAATGGGTGCACTCCGGGATGCGCCTGAAGCTGGCCGAGATCAAACTTCTCCTCGACGACACTCCTCTCTCCACATCGGTGTCTATCACCACGCCATCCGGCCTGGTCAAAGAGCTGTTCACCCATGGCGGGTCGGGAACGATGATCAGGCGGGGCGAGCTGATCGAGAAGGTGACCGACAAGCTGGCGCTGGATCGGGGCCAGGTGGAAAAGCTGGTGGAGGAGGCCTTTGGGCGCAACCTCGACCCAGCCTGGTGGTCCGACCTCGAGCTCGAGACTGCCTACCTGTCGGAGAGCTGGCGAGCCGGGGCCCTCGTAGCCCGGCTCGAGGACTTCGCTTACCTCGACAAGTTCGCAATCCTCGAAGATGCACGCGGTGAGGGCCTGGCCCGGACGGTGTGGGCTCACGTCCTCGCCGACTACCCCGTCCTCTACTGGCGCTCCCGCACCGAAAACGGGTTCAATACCTTCTATGCGGAAGAGGCCGACGGGTCAGTGAAGCGGGGCCCGTGGACAATCTTCTGGAAAGGCGAGCCCGACTTCGAGCACGTGGCGGCTCGCGTCAATGCGATTGCCTCGCTCCCCGCATCCTTCATCGGAGATCACGGTGAGTGATCGATTCACCGTCGGCCTGGTCGGCGCCCGGGGCTATGCCGGGGCCGAAATCGTCAGGCTCATACGGGACCATCCTTCACTCGAGCTGGTCTATGCCGGCTCCCGCGAACTGGCCGGTCAGTCGGTTCCCGGGGCCGATGGAGTGGTGTACGAATCGATCGAGCCCACCGACGTGTCCAACCTCGAGACGGATGTGGTGATCCTTGCCCTCCCCGACGGCGCCGGTACCGCCTACCTCGATGCGATCACCGCCGACGAGGTCGTGGTGGACATCTCGTTCGACCACCGACTCGACGATGCCTGGGCTTACGGGTTGCCCGAATTGCGTCGTGACCGGCTCGCGGGGGCGACCCGGATCGCCAACCCTGGCTGCTACGCCACCGCTATGGAGCTGGTACTAGCGCCGCTCATGGACATCATCTCCGGAGTTCCCGTCGTGCTCGGGGTGTCGGGTTACTCGGGAGCCGGCTCCACGCCCGGCCCGCGCAACGACCTCGCGCGGCTCGAAGACAACCTGATGCCTTACAAGCTCGTCGGGCACAACCACGAGAAGGAGGCGACTCACCAGCTGGGGATGCCGATCCGGTTCATGCCTCATGTCCATCAGGCATTCCGGGGTCTCATCGTGACCGCCAACGTGCCCTTGTCCCGAGAGACGAGCGACGACGAGATCCAGGAGAGGTTCGAGAAGGCGTATGGACCCGAGCCTCTGATCGAGATCCAGGATGAGGCCCCAGAGCTCAGGGACGGCGCGAACCGGGTCGGAGCCCTGATCGGCGGCTTCGAGACCACTGAAGACGGGCGCAACGCAGTGGTCGTCGCCGCACTCGACAACTTATTGAAAGGGGCCGCGGTCCAGGTCCTGCAAAACGTGAACCTGGCCCTCGGGATCCCTGAGTTCACTGGAATCGTGTAGCAATGGCGTTCACCGCAGTCGAACTGATCGAAAAGAAGAGGGACCGGGGCAGCCTTAGCTCCGACGAGATCGAGTGGCTGATTCGATCGTTTACCGACGGCTCGGTCACCGACTACCAGATGGCGGCGATGGCGATGGCCGTCTTCTTCAACGGGCTAGACGCCGATGAGCTCACCAATTGGACCGCCGCGATGCTCCACTCCGGCCAAGTGCTCGATTGCTCGGACATCCCCGCACCGAAAGTGGACAAGCACTCGACGGGCGGAGTCGGCGACAAGATCTCGATCCCCTTGGCACCCTTGGTAGCTGCCTGTGGTGTCGCCGTGCCCATGATGTCGGGGCGTGGGCTGGGCCACACCGGGGGCACGCTCGACAAATTGGAGACCATTCCCGGATTCACCACGAGTCTCGACCCGCAACGCTTTCACGAGGTACTCAGCCAGCATGGTTTGGTTCTGGCCGGTCAGTCCGAGACCCTGGTACCCGCCGATCGCAAGCTCTACGCACTGCGTGACGCCACCGCCACCGTGCCTTCGATTCCACTCATCTCCTCTTCGATCATGTCCAAGAAGCTGGCAGAAGGGCTCGACGGGCTTCTCCTCGACGTCAAGACCGGTTCCGGGGCCTTCAAGAGGGACCTCGAGACCGCAAGAGAACTGGCCCAAACCATGGTCGGAATCGGCACTATGAACGGTGTCCACACGGTGGCTCTGCTCACGGGGATGGATCAGCCCCTGGGCCGGGAGGTGGGAAACGCCAACGAGGTGCAGGAGTCGATCGAGGTGCTCAACGGCGGGGGGCCTCCAGATGTCGTCGAGCTGACCCTGGCCTTCGGTGAGGTCATGCTCGAACTGGCAGGCCTGGATGGAGGCCGGGATCGCCTCCTGGAAACCATTGGGAGCGGTGCCGCCCTCCAGAAGCTGATCGATGTGGTGACTGCCCAGGGAGGGGACCCATCAGTGATCGAAGACCCGTCCTTGCTCCCCATCTCACCCCATGAGGACATCCTCGTGGCCGACAGTGACGGGTATGTCACCCGGTGTGACGCACTCATCGTGGGGACGGTCGCTACCCGACTCGGAGCGGGAAGGGAGCGCAAGGAAGACATCGTCGATCCCGGTGTCGGGATCACGGTGCTGGCCAAACTCGGAGAGCCGGTTTCCAAAGGTCAGCCCCTGGCCCGAGTTCGCTTCACCGATCCGGCTCGCTGGGAGGCACAGGCCCCCACCCTTGCCGGAGCCTGGGCAATCGGGACCGAAGCGCCTGAGATCCCACCGCTGATCGTCGAGCGGGTGGACGGGTAGCGGGCTCTCGTTACCATCCCCAAACCCAGACCACCAGGAGTTGAGCCAAATGAAGGTCGTCGTCTGCGTCAAGCAGATCCCTGACCCCGCCACCCCGTATCAGCTCGAGGCCGGCACCAATTGGCTGCTCCGGCCCGACGACCAGATTCTCGACGACACCGACCGCTATGGAGTCGAAATGGGTCTCCAACTGGCTCAGGCGAGTGAGGGGACGGTGACCCTGGTGAGCATGGGCCCGGCGGGTAACGGGCAAGGAATCCGCCAGGCTCTGGCCATGGGAGCCGACCAGGCGATTCTCATCGAGGACGACACGCTTCGGGGCTCCAACGGACTGACAACGGCCCGAATGCTGGCGGCCGCCATCCAGAGGAACGGCTTCGATCTGGTGATCACCGGGACCGAGTCCACCGACGGGTATTCGGGGGTCCTGCCCCAGATGCTCTCCGAGCTGCTCGACGTCCCTGCGCTGACCTATGCCACCAAGGTCGAGGCCGCTGACGGGAAGGTCACCATCCACCGCCAGACCGCCGCCGGATACGACGTCGTCGAGGCCAGCCTGCCCGCGGTCGTCGCAGTCACCGCCGGGGTGGTCGAACCGCGCTATCCGACGTTCAAGGGGATCATGGAGGCCAAGAAGAAGACGGTAGAGACTCTCAACGTCGCCGACCTCGGAGTCGAGAGGGGACCCGACCAGACGGTGGCGTCGATCACCGACGCCCCCGAGCGGACCGCCGGGCAAAAGGTCGAAGACGACGGCGACTCGCACCTGGCCATCGTCGCCCTTCTCGAGCAACGGAAGGTGATCTGAGATGGCCACCATCTGGGTCTTTATCGAGGAAGAAGGGGGTAGCCCGACAACCATCGGCCTCGAGTTGCTGGCGGCAGGCCGCCAACTCGGAGAGGTCACGGCGATCTATCTCGGGACCGGATCGGAGGCAGCGTTTTCGGCACTGGGAGAGCACGGCGCCGCCTCGGTGCTCCACCTCGACGCTGGCAGTCGGCTGCCCGCAGGACCGGTGGCCGCGGCTCTCGCCGCAAGGATCGCGGAAAAGGCCCCGGATCTTGTCCTATTCGGCCAGGCCTATACCGATCGCGATGTCGCCGGGCGCCTTGCTGTTCGCCTCGGGGTAGGCGTCCTCTCCAATGCGATCGCGGTTCGACTGGCCAATGGCGGGGTCGAGACCGACCACGAGATCCTGGGCGGCGCCAAAGTGGCCACAGCTTCCATGAGCCGGGCCCCATTCCTGGTTCTGATCCGCCCCAAGTCGTTCGCCGCCGAGGCAGTGGGTGCGCCGATGCCGACTGTGGAGAAAGTCGGGCTCCCCGAACCAGGGCGAGCCGAAGCGGCGCTGACCGAGTCCCACGTCGAGGAGCGCGAGGGCCCGCAACTCGGAGAAGCGTCGATCGTCGTTTCGGGGGGTCGCGGGTTGGGCTCCCCAGAGGCCTATGAGTTGGTGGAGCGGCTGGGCAAGAAGCTAGGGGCGGCGACTGGAGCCACCAGGGCTATCGTCGACGCCGGATGGGTGCCGTATGCGAAGCAGGTTGGGCAGACCGGCAAAACGGTCAAACCTGACGTGTATATCGCCTGTGGCATCTCAGGCGCCATGCAGCATCTGGTGGGAATGAAGGACTCGAAGACGATCATCGCCATCAACAAGGACCCCGACGCTCCCATTTTCTCAATCGCCGACCTCGGAGTGGTTGGTGACGTCCACAAGGTGCTTCCCAAGCTGATCGACGCGTTGGAAAGCAGAGAGGGTTGAACGCGGTGACAGCCGAAGCCGAGGTTGCAACGACCGAGCCGAAACACCCGCCGCTCGACTGGATCGACATCGTCGCCACCATCGTGATGGCCTTCGCCGCCCTGGCCACCGCTTGGTCGGCGTTCCAAAGCGACCAATGGGGGGACACCATGTCCTTTTCGCTGAACGAAGCTGGCGCCGCTCGGACCGAGTCCACTCGAAGCTTCACGAGGGCGGGCCAATTGTCGTCGATCGACGTTGCAACCTTCCTCGCCTGGCTGGATGCCGCCAAACAGGAGCTCGACTCGGGTGAGATCGATGTGAGCGACGGCTACCACCCGGATCCGACGACTCTCTCCGGGTTCCTGTATGAACGGTTTCGGCCAGAGTTCAAGACCGCGATGGACGCCTGGCTGGCTACCCGGCCCCTATCCAACCCGGACGCACCACCGACCCCGTTCGCCATGGAGGAATATCAGGTTGCCCAAGAAGTAGAGGCGGAACGTCTGCTTCAAGAGGCCCAGGACAAGTCGGCGCTGGCGCATTCTGCCGACGACAACGACGACAAGTACGTGATCAGCACCATCATCTTCGCCGGGATCTTCCTGTTCGCCGGTCTGAGCACCAAGATGCGAAGCCTGGCCGGCCAATACATCATGCTCGGCTTCTCGATCGTCCTCCTGATCGGGGGCATCGTTTTCTTGCTAACGGTGCCGATCCAGGTGTGAGGTGAGGCACCTGCGAGAAACTTCGCGAAAAGCGCCACAACCCTCTTGTTTCTGTCCCTGTGGGAACGTATGTTCGGGTCATGGTTGGAAGATCGGCAGTCGACTACCACGAGTCGGAATTGGTCCGCCTTGAAGGCTTGAAATCGCAGATCGCCGCCCTTCAGATGAGACATCTCAGACATCTCGACGAGGCACAAGTGGCGACGGCAGATGGATCGAGGTCGCTCTCAGAATGGGTGACGGCGCGACTCGATGTGAGTCGTGAAACGGCCAAGGACCTGGTCCGGACCATGCGGCGCACCGAGGACCGCCCAGACCTCAAGGGGGCCCTGGCCGCAGGAGAAGCCACCTTCGATCGCGTCGAAGCACTCTCCCGGATCCAAGAGGATGTAGGCCTTCTTCAACATCTGGATGTTGCCGGTGTTCGTCGGACGGCCGCCTTGAAGGTGCTGGTCACGCCCGAGGAGGAATTCCAGAGCGCCGACGAGCGCTTCTTCGTGATCCAACCTTCTCTCGACGAATCCTGGTGGAAACTTTGGGGCGGTCTCGACGGTGCCTCGGGTGCTCTGATGGACAAGGTCCTCAGCGAAGCCGCCGATCAACTCCCGGAGCTCCCTGACGGCACCAGAGGTGACGCATCGTGGCGGAAGGCCACCGCCCTGGTCGAGCTCTGTATTTCTGACGATCCGCCCCCAGCTCAAGTCACTGTGTTTGTCGACGCTGCTGAAGCTGCCACCAGTAATGGCCAAACTGGAGTGGTACTCGAGACCGGGCCTCGGGTCGGCGCGAATGCCCTGACCGCGATCCTCTGCGATGCGACCACCGAGGTGATCGCGCGCACCGAGGACGGCCGGTTGATGGAGTACGGACGCAGGCTGCGCATCGCTCCTCCCTCTCTGCGGCGGGCGATCCTGCTTCGGGACGGCAATGTCTGTGTCGCCGATGCCTGCGAGTCCCGGTATCGAATCGAGGCACATCACATCATCCCCTGGACCGACGGCGGGGCCACCAATCCCGACAACCTGATCTCGCTCTGCTGGTTCCACCATCATGTGGTGGTCCACGAGCGAGGATTCCAACCCTTCCGACACCCGGACCATGGAAGGATCCGCTTCCGGCGACCTGATCGACCTAGATAGGGGTGGAGCTTCCCCACACCCGGCACCGGCTGAAGTCAGACACACCGTCCACACCTAGGGTTCTCGACCATGAGCGAGATTCCACCCACCTATCGGACACCGCACGGTCTCGACTCTGACCTGCGCCAACAGATTCTCGCCAAGAGCAATGCCGTTCTCGCCACGATCAATGACGACGGGTCGCCGCATCTGACCGAGCTCCTCTTCTATCTCGACGAGAAAGACCGAGTACTCCTTCCCACACCGGAGACCACGAGGAAAGTCAAGAACGTCATCGCCCGGCCCACCGTCACAGTTTTCGTCTCGGTGGCCTCCGGATGGGCATCTTGCACCGGCACCGCCCGCCTCATCACCGGGGAGGTTGCCGCCCGGCTCAATCAGCTGAACCGGGAACGGGTACTCACCCCGGCAGGGATGGCCACCATGGGTCTGCTCCTCGCTGCCTACGAGGACAGCACTATCGAGGTCACTCCCGATCGGTGGCTCTCCTGGAATGACGACCGGGTCCTCGACACCATCGTTGACCTTGGCGGGGACATCGAGGCCCATCCACCTGAGACGTGGTGGACCGACCTCAGCGCCGGGAGCTGAGCAGTGGCCGGATATAGCGGCACGCCACTTTCGGAAAAGTTGGGGATCAAAGAGGGGATGACCATCGGGATATTCGACGCCCCTGACAGATTCATGCCAGCCCTGGGACGTCTCCCGCCCGACGTGGAGGTCCACCACGAGCTCTCCGTTTCCAATATCTTCATCGTCTTCGGGCAATGGGCCGACGAGCTCGACGACTCATTCCACCGGGCCATGGCCCTGCTCCCGCCCGACGGAGCGATCTGGGTGGCTTGGCCCAAGCGAAGCTCGGGGGTCGAGACCGATATCACCGAGGACACCCTTCGCGACCTGTTCCTTCCCACCGGGATGGTGGACAACAAAGTGTGCGCCATCGACCACACCTGGTCAGGGCTCCGCTTCGTGGTCCGCAAGGAGAACCGGGCCACCTGGCCCGGATGACTTCAGAGGCGGAAACGATGTGGGAGCAGCTCGTCGAGGGTGTGCTCCCGGATCTCCGAACCAGGAGCGCCGGCGATGATCACATTGGTCACGTCGAACTCGGACATGATCTGGCGGCATCGTCCACACGGATAGGCCCCCTCCACATCCAAAGCATCGATGCACGCCACGGCCACCGTGTCGATCTTGCGCACGCCGTGGCTGACAGCGGTGTTGATCGCAGTCGCCTCGGCGCAGGAAGAGGCGGGATAAGCGCTGTTTTCGACATTGGCCCCGATGAACACCTCGCCGCGATCGCCGACCACCACCGCGCCGACCCGAAACCCGGAATAAGGGGAGTAGGAGCCTTCGGCCGCGGCCCGGGCGGCGGCTGCGAGATCATCAGTGTTCATCAATCCTCCATGAGGTCTCTTACGAAGCTATCCGGATCGAAGGGGACCATATCTCCCAGCCCCTCGCCAACCCCAACCAGCTTCACGGGCACACCGAGCTGGCGCTCGATGGCAATGACAATCCCGCCCCGCGCCGTCCCGTCCAGTTTGGTGAGAACGATTCCACTCACTGGGACGGCCTCCGAGAATTCCCTCACCTGGGCGATCCCGTTCTGGCCGGCAGTGGCATCGAGCACCAGCAGCACTTCGTCGATCGTTCCCTGATCCCCTGCCGCCACTCGATAGATCTTGCTCATCTCGGCCATCAGGTTCTTCTTGGCGTGGAGCCGGCCCGCGGTGTCGATAATCACCACGTCGGCCCCTTTGGCACGGGCCGAGATGATGGCGTCGAATGCCACCGACGCTGGGTCGCCTCCCTCCTGACCACCTACGACGTCCACCCCCAACCGATCGCCCCAGGTCTGGAGTTGGGCGCCCGCCGCGGCACGGAAGGTATCGGCGGCGGCCAGGATCACCTTTTTGCCTTCGTCACTGAGCTGGGCGGCGATCTTGGCAATGGTGGTGGTCTTGCCGGTCCCGTTCACACCGACGACCAGGATCACCGCAGGCTTCCCGGTGAGTACCAGTTCTCGTGGCTTGTCTCCCAGCTCGACGCGGAGCTGGCGGGCCACCAGCTGGCGTGCCAGGTCGGCCGTCTCGGGATGGGCCGAGCGCACTCCTTTGACGACTGCGGCCGTGGCATCGACACCGACATCGGCGGCCAACATCGCCTCTTCGAGACCGGTCCACGACTGTTCGTCGACGCCGCCCGATCGGAACACCTTTCGGAGGGACGCCCCGAGGGAGCCCTGAACAGTCCCATCGGTCGACGCGGGTGCCTCACCGGGAGCGTCGATGGGAACGGTGCGATTCCTCAGCACCAACAGCACCACGACGGCCGCAATGACCACGGTGACGGCGAGCACGACGAGAACGAGGGCTGTGGTATTCATGGAGAAAGGGAAGTTACCGCTAGGCGAAGAGCTCGGCCCCGACCATCGTCATGTCCTTGCGAACCGCCTGAGACGATCCTCCCGGCTCCATCGTGACGCCGTAGAGAACATCAGCCGCCTCCATGGTCTGCTGTTGATGGGTGACGATCAGAAGCTGGGCACGCTGACGGAACTCGTCGACGATTCTCAGGAAACGTCTCAGGTTGGCGTCATCGAGTGCGGCCTCCACCTCATCGAGAACATAGAAGGGGCTGGGCCGGGCTTCGAAGACGGAGAACAGGAAGGCAAGCGCCGCCAGGCTGCGCTCCCCACCGGAAAGCAAGCTCAGCTGACTGACCTTCTTCCCCAGGGGCTGGGCCTCGATCATCAACCCCGACTCGGGATCGCTCGCATCGGTGAGCCGTATCCGACCCCGCCCGCCGGGAAAGAGGACCGTGAAATAGCGCTGGTAAGCCTCAGCAACCTCGCGGAACGCATCCTGGAAGCGGCTCTCGATCTCCTCGTCGAGGGCGCGGATGACTTTCCTGAGCTCAGCACGCGACGACTCGACATCAGCGAGCTGGTCCGTGAGGAAGGTATGCCGCTCGTCAAGCTCGGCGAACTCCACCGAGGCCAGCGGGTTGATCGGGCCCAGACGGCGCAGCTGAGCGATCCTCTCGTCCAGCAGACCCTCCAGATCCGTTTCTTCGGGCAAGTCGGGCCGCTCCGCCTCCAGCGCCACCTCGACCTCGGCGTCTGCGTCTCGCCGGACCCCCTCCACGAGGCTCTCGCGTCGGAGACGCAACTCGGTGAGACGCACCTGTAGCTCGCCGAGGCGCTCGCGCGAATTGGCGATCCTGTCCCGAAGCTCCTCATGACGGCCTCGAGCCCGCTCCAGATCGGTAACTGTCCCCAGATGCGACGTTCGAAGTTCGGCCTGGCGCTCACGCACCTCCTCCAGGCGCAGCTGAAGGGCCTCGACTCCACGCCGGGCGAACATCTCGATCTGATCGAGCGTTGTCTCATTCCCGGTGTTCGACGGCCCTGCCTCTACTCGGAGGATGTCCGACTCGATCTGAGTGAGGCGCTCCTGGAGGAGGCGTTGCCGCTCGACGATGGATTGCAGCGTCGTGGCCGCCTCCTGCCATTCCGACCGGGCGAGCTCCTTGTCGACTGCGATCCGGGCCCTGCTGGCCTCCAGTTCCTCCCACACCCGCATCCGCTCGGCTTCTTCACCCTCGAGAGCCGAAAGTCGATGCTGTAATTCGACGATCTGACGTTCCCGGTCGCTCACGCCTTCAACCACCGAGTTTCGGCGATGAGCAAGACGAGAGCGCTCGCCTTCGAGGACATTCACAGACTTCTGGAGGCGGGCCATGGCATCGGTGCGCCCCGACAGGTCCGATTCGACGGATTCGAGCTCTTCGAGGGCGACTCGCTCGTGGTCCCGGCTCTTGTCGAAGTCACGCTTGGCGGCGGTGTGGATCGAGACCGCCCTCGAAAGTTCGGTTTCCGCAGTCTCGAGATCTACCTCGGCGGCCTCGAGCATCGCCGGTCCAGCGCCATCGGGAGAGGAGATCTGGACCCCTTTGGAAGAAATGAGGTCGCCTTCCGGGGTGACGGCTCGCAAGTCAGGATGCCGCCAGATCAAGGCCCAGGCCGTGGTCCAGCCCTCGACCAAGAGGACATCTCCCAGCAGGTGGTTGGCCAGGCCGTGATCGGCTTTCGGCCCGAGGCGATCCACAAGAGCCTCGACCCCTGCACTCGCTGCGACCGACCTGGCCGAAGCACCCTCGGCGCCGGCCACGGCGACCACGGGCACACCGCCACCACCTGAGGCCTTGACCGTCTCGATCGCCTCCTGCATCGACTTCGAGCCATCGAAGGCAACCGCATCCGCCCATCGCCCCAGTCCGGCGTCTACCGCCGCCTCGAGGCCTGAGGGGACATCGAGCAGTGAAATCAAGCTTCCCCTGGACCCGTCCGCTCCCTCCACCGAGCGTCGGGCTTCCCGATCGAAGCGACCGGCCAGGGCTGCCCGGACTGCCTCGACACGTGCCTTGGCCGCCGCCAACGCCAGCCGGGCATCGATCAGGCCATCCTCGGCGTTGGCCCATTTCTCCTGATCGCCGGAACGACGCCGGGTTGTCTGGTCGAAGACGGCCTGGAGCCTGACGACCTTCTCGTCGATCGCACGAACTTCTTCGTTGAGACTCGAAATCTCGCTGGATTCGTCTCGAAGTTGCCCGTCGACCACGTCGAGCCGATGCGAGATGGCTTCCAACTCACGGTCGTCACGCACTCCGGCCGCCTGGAGGATGCTCAACTCGCCACGAACCGCAGCTACGGCACCTTCCGCAGAGAGGGCGTTCTGGGTGGCAATGACTCGTTCCTCGTCCTCCAACCGCCGGAACCGGGTCTCCCTCGAGTCGGTGTCGTTGCCAGCCTCGACCGCTGCCGTCTCCAACCCCTCCCTCTCGCCACGTATCGCGGCCAGCTCGGCCTCGAGGTCGGCTCGGCGCTCGGCATTCGCCTGAAATCTCCCTGATGCGGCCCGGCTTCGCTCGTGAGCGACGGACGCGGTCCGGCGCAACCTCTCGGTGGTCGTTTCGAGCAGCGCCGCCGCGCCGGTGTCCCGCTCGACCGCGGCCCCAAGCTGTGAGGCACGAACTGTCAGATCGGCAACCTGCTCACCGACCACCACCGCATCGCGGTCGTCGACGGCGAGGGTCTCACTGAGAGAGCCGTGCTCCTCATTGGCCATCCGCAGGTGCTCGTCGATCTCGCGCAGGGCGGAGCCGGACAAATAGAGCCGTAGGGAGCGAACCTCGTCTCGAAGCCCCTCATAGCTCGCCGCAGCCCGCGCCTGGCGGCGTAGGGGTCGAAGTTGGCGCTCGATCTCACCGAGAAGATCCTGAAGGCGGAGGACGTCCTCGTCGGTTCGTTCCAGCCTTCTCTCCGCTTTCTCCTTGCGACGACGGTGCTTGAGTATCCCCGCCGCTTCCTCGATCACTGCCCGATGATCCTCCGGCGAGGCGTTGAGGACCGAATCGACCTGCCCCTGGCCGATGATCACGTGCTGATGCCGGCCAACGCCCGAGTCGCTCAGCAGTTCCTGTATGTCGAGAAGACGGCAATCCACCCCGTTGATCTCGTAGTCACTCGACCCGTCGCGGTAGAGCCGGCGAGCGATCGCAACCTCGTCGAGATCGAGCGGGAGTTGCCGCTCCGAGTTGTCGATGACCAATACGGCTTCGGCCCGGTTGAGGGCGGGACGGGTTGCGGTGCCGGCGAACACCACGTCTTCCATCTTCCCGGTGCGCAGCGTCTTGGGCGATTGGGTGCCGAGAACCCACGAGAGCGCGTCGACCAGGTTCGACTTGCCGGAGCCGTTCGGCCCCACGATCACGGTGACCCCGGGGCGGAACTCGAGACGGGTCCGGTCGGCGAAGGACTTGAAACCGACGAGCTTGAGTGACTTCAAATACACAGTGATTTCCTGGCAAATGACACGACTGTGATTATCGAGTCAGGCTAACAGCGATGCGCTGTTCAGCGGCTCTTAGTGGGATCGGCGTGGATGAAGAAGTCTCTCAGGGTCTGATCGCCCGACACCGCCTCGGACTCCACTCCACTCACCCACGCCCCTGCGGGGCCAGTCCAAAGCCAACTGACCAAACGGTCGAGTTGTTCGGGCTCACCCTGGGCGAGCACCTCTACCCGTCCATCGTCGAGATTCTGGACCCAGCCGACGAGGCCCAGCGATCGCGCCATCTGACGGCAACTCTGTCGGAACCCAACCTGCTGGACCCGACCGCTGACCACTGCACGGACTGTTTTCATGGCGCAACTGGCTGGCATTTAGGGCAGAAATAGCTGGACCGGCCACGGATCACGATGCGCTCGATGGGGGTGCCGCAGTTGCTACATGGAAGGTCGCCCCGGCCGTAGACAAGGAGTCGGTCGAGGTTCTCCCCCGCGCTCCCATCCGGAAGGAGATAGGCAAGGTCGTCGAGACTGGTTCCGCCGTTCTCGATCGCCATCTCGAGGACCTGACCGACCGCGGCACGGAGACGCTCGAGGTCAGCAGGCGACAGGGAATTCCCGGGTCGAAGCGGGTGGATCCCGGCAATGTGAAGGGCCTCGTCGGCATAGATGTTGCCGAGACCTGAGATGGGCCCCTGATCGAGCAGGAGAGCCTTGATCGGCGCGGTTCGCCGGGACAACGCCGCGGACAATTCCTCGGTGGTTGGAAGGTCGAGCCAGGCATCGGGCCCGAGACGGGCGACGCCCGAGGTCTCCAATTCCTCGTCGGTGAAAACTGCGACAAATCCGAAGGTGCGTGGGTCGACGAATCGGATCTCAATGCCGTCATCGAGCAAGCCCCGAAAGTGGGTGTGAGCCGCCAATGGCGCATCCTCGGGCTCCACCGCGAAACGCCCGGACATCCCAAGGTGGGCCACCATGGTCTGGCCATCGTCGAGGGGGACCATCAGGAACTTGCCCTTGCGATCTACTGATTCCACTCGGCGCCCGACAAGTCGTCGTTCGACCTCGATTGGGGCCCCGTTGTGGCGGGCAGTCCGGACATGAGACACCGTCACCGCGGTGAAGGAGCGTCCGCCCATGGCCTCGTTCAGATGACGACGTGTGATCTCGACTTCGGGCAGCTCGGGCACGCATGTACTCCGCAACGGGGGCGGGTTACCGTACCCCGCCCAATGCCGATAAGACCACGCAGCGCCGGCGATGTCCTGACCTCCGGGATCAGCATGCTGGCGAAGGTCTGGCGAAGCCTGGTGACACCTTCGTTGGGCGCCTACATCCTGCTTGGCGCCATCACCCTTGTGACCTTTCAGATGACGGGTGCCAACGAGTTTCTAGCGCTCACTTTCAACGACCCCCAGGCCCTTCAGAACATGCCGCCCGAGGAGTTCCTCGAGATATCGACCCCGTTCGTCCAGGCGCTCATGATCGGGCTCATCCTTCAGATCCTCGCCTCGGCGTTCATCAGCCTCGCCGCGAGCCGCGTGGTCGCTTCCGAGGTCGCCGGTGAGCGGATCTCAGGCGGCGCCGCCAGCCGCTTTGCCCTGAGCCGGATGTTGGTCATGACCGTGATCGGGATCGTCAGCGCGATCGGCATCTCGGTCGGTCTGTTGCTGCTGGTGATCCCCGGCGTTTGGCTCGCCGTCTCGGTGTCATTGGCTCCCCAGGTCGTGGCCCTGGAGGACCGAGGGGTAATCGACTCCATCACGCGTAGTATCACGCTGGTGAGAGGTCGTTGGTGGGGGACCTTCGGCTTCTTGCTGCTCGTAGGCCTCGTCGGATCGGTCGCGGGGTGGCTTCTGCAATCTGTGGCGGTGCCCATGGTCGGGATCGGCGACATCTCGACAGGTCTCGCCCTGGTTTTTGTCGCCGGACTGGTCTTCCAGGGTCTCGTTGTTGCGGCGATTGCCGTCGTGATCACGATGTGGTACTTCGAGCAGGCCGCTCACGGTGACGCAGAGGTCAGACCGACCCCGAGCTGAGAGCCTCGATCGCCTGACGTGCTGCTTCCTGTTCTGCCTCTTTCTTGGAACGCCCGCTCCCCCGACCCACCTCCACGCCGGACACGGCCACCCAAGCCTCGAACACCTTCTCGTGATCGGGTCCTGAGCCATGGCTCCCGTACTCGGGTCTCCGACCATCCTTGGCCACCACTTCCTGGAGCCTCGTCTTGTAGTCCTTGATCCCCGGGCTCATCGCTCGATCTCCAACCCGGTCTCCCCACAACCGGTCGATCAGCAAGGTCACCTTCTCGATCCCTCCATCCAGATACACCGCACCGATGACAGCCTCCATTGCGTCGGCCAGGATCGAGTCCTTCTCCCGGCCCCCGGACCGCTCCTCGGCGATGGCCAGCTCGATGTGACGGCCGAGTTCGATGGCGCGCGCCACGTCGGCGAGGGTGGGACGGCTTACTAGGGCAGATCGAATCTTTGCCATCTGCCCCTCGGCAAAGTCGGGGTACTCCAGGTACAACCGGTCGGTCACCACGAGTTGGAGAACCGCGTCGCCGAGGAACTCGAGACGTTCGTTGTCACTGCGGGTGAGATCGTCCGCGCTGACCGAACGGTGGGTCAACGACAGATGGAGCAGATCGGGGTTGGTGAAGACGTAACCGAGCTCGTCCTCGAGAGGGATCACGAGCCCAGCTCGACGGCCAGACGCCCTGGCAAGTCCTGATCGGCGCTGTCCCCGGCCAGGACAAGAGCGTTGGCGATGGCCACCCGGCTCGAAGCTCCGTGTGCGATTACGACGACGCCTTTGACTCCAAGCAGCTGGGCCCCGCCATAGGTCTCCCAATCGAGACGCTGCCGCACCCGGAACAGGGCGGGCATCGCCGCCTCCTGAATTGCCGGATCGAGTGCCGACAATTCCTCGAGGAGGTAGAGGGCGACAATCTGAATGGCGCCTTCGCTGGTCTTGACGACGATATTGCCGGTAAACCCATCGGTCACGATGACATCGGCGCGGTCGGTTGCGATGTCGCGGCCCTCGACGTTCCCGATGAAGTTGAGATTGGACTTCTCGAGGAGCTCGTAGGCGGCGCGTTCCAGGTCACGGCCCTTGCCTTTCTCCTCGCCGTTGGATAGGAGCCCCACCCTTGGATGGTCGAGCCCCAGCATCACCTGAACCGCCACCGAACCCATGATCCCGAATTGGGCGAGCTGCTCAGCCTTCACGTCGGGGTTGGCACCAGAGTCGAGCACGAGAGTCGGCGAGCCCGGCGTTGGGAAGAGTGAGGCGATCGAAGGGCGGGACACACCCTTGATCCGGCCGATGATGATTGCCGCTGCCGCCATTGCCGCTCCGGTGGATCCTGCGGAGACCATGCCGTCGGCAGTTCCTTCGGCCACCAGCTTGGCGGAAACGGTGATTGACGCTCCCGGCTTCTCACGGAGAGAGCGGGCGGGGTCGTCGGACATCTCGATCACCTCGGGGGCGTCGACTATCGGAAGACGGGTGTCGTGTTTGGCCAGTTCCGTCTCGAGAGCCACATGGTCGCCAACGAGAACAACGTCCACGCCACGGTGGGACGCCTCAACGGCACCAGCGACAGTCTCGGTTGGGGCGTTGTCGCCCCCCATTGCGTCGAGGGCGATGCGTGCCAAGCCTCAGTCTGCCTTTACGACCTCGCGGCCCTTGTAGGTGCCGCACTCACGACAGGCGCGATGCGGCAGTTTGGGCTTGCCGCATTGATCACAGGCAACGGCAGTTGGCCGGGACACCTTCCAGGCAGCCTTGCGCTGTCGGGTCCGCGAGCGCGACATCTTCTTCTTGGGCACCGCCATTTGCGGGCACTCCTTGGTAGGTCAGGAATCGAACAGATCTTTCAGGACGGCGAAAGGTGAATCGAGATCCTCCCTATGACCGTCGCAGGGTTCCGTATTCAAGTCGGTTCCACACATTGGGCAAAGTCCCTTGCAGTCCGGTTTGCACAAAGGAACGATGGGAAGACTGAGCGCGAGCTCGTCTTGAGCCGGCCCCGAGATGTCGATTTCGTCGTCGACGATGCCGTACCCATCCTCGTCGGCCACCCGGCGATACACCTGCTCCCCGTCGGCCGTGATGGTTTCATCCCATGCGGACAGGCATCTGGTGCAGGTGAGGTGGGCGCTGCCCGACACCTTGAAATGTGCCTGGACCGCTTCGATGAGGCCGGCGACCTCCCCGTCGACCGCCATCGGCCCGTCGATGACGGACTCCCCAAGACGAAGATGGACGGCCTGCTCACCTGCGAACGGACGTCGCTTGCCGGGTGCTCCGATCAGATCGTGGATCGGGACCTTGAGGTCGGATGTCATCTCAGATCGGGACGTCGGGGGGCGCTGGGCGAGCGGTATGGAGCTCATCCCGGGCCGTCTGCACCTGAGTCGTGATATCGGCGAGGAGACCTTCGACCCGCTGCAACTTCTTCTCGATCTCGTCCTCGGTCTCGAGCCGGAGGCGGCGTGCATCGCCCTCCGCGCGCCGCACCAGAAGGTTGGCCTCCTCGACCGCCTCGGCGACGATGCTGGAGTCCGAAACCAATTCATCAGCTTCGTTTCGAGCGCGGTCCACGATCTCCCTGGCCTTCTCGTTGGTGCGTGAGATGAACGCCTCGCGCTCTCTCACCATCCAGCGCGCTGCTCGCAGTTCGTCGGGCAAGCCTGCCCTGATCTTCTCCAGCAGGGTCAGGAATTGCTCGCGGTCGACCATGGCGTTCCCGGACAGGGGGACGGACTTGGCCTCATGGAGGAAGACGATGAGGTCGTCGACCATGTCCTGGAGGTCGCCGAGCTCGGTCCGACCCGCCATCTCGACGGGATCGGCCGGGATGGTCTCTGTGACGGTTGGTTCCTGAGTCATGACAGGCGCTCCTTGAGTGCTTTCTCGACCACGTCGGGCACCAGCCCGCTCACTGATCCTCCCAGACGCGCCACTTCCTTGACCAACGAGGATGATACGAAGCTCCAATCCTCTTTGGCCGCCATGAAGATCGTCTCCATACCGGTCTGGTTGCGGTTCATCTGGGCCATTTGAAGCTCGTACTCGTAGTCACCGACTGTGCGCAGCCCCTTTACGACGACGTCGGCTCCGGTGTTGCGGGCGAAATCGACCAGGAGCCCGCTGAAGGTGACGATCTGGGCTCGGTCACCGAAGAGGTCCTCGAGAAGCTCCTCCCGCTCGGCGGCTGTGAACATGGCGGACTTTGACGGGTTGTCCACGATCGCGATCACAACCTCCTCGAAGCTGGCGATCGCCCTTTCGATCACATCGACGTGGCCGTTGGTGGGGGGATCAAAGCTTCCGGGGCAAAGTGCTTTCGTCATGGCGTCTCTGATTCCTTCGCGTACCTGAAGATTCTGGTATCTCCGTAACGCCTATCGGTGGCAACGGCCCAGGTTACGGGGATCACCGGCTGGTCGTCGGAGTGTCGTCGGGAGACCACCACCTCCGCTCGGGAGGCCAGCAAGAGATCTAGACGCTCCAATTCGCCATTCATAACGGCGGTCGCTTGGGGCCACGGAGGATCCATGAACACCAGGTCGTAGTCCCCGGTCGGCTTGCCCAGGTAGTCCGAGACGGTCGAGCTGACAATCGTGCCCCCGAGCCCAACCTCTGCGATGTTGCGACGCAAAGCGGCCAGGGCCTTGGCTCCGTTCTCAACGAAGGTGGCGGTGACAGCGCCGCGGGACAGCGCCTCCAGGCCGAATGATCCCGACCCGGCGTAGAGGTCGAGGACCGTCGCCTCCTCCACCCAAGAGCCCACGATGGAAAACACCGCCTCCCGAACCCGGTCGGTGACCGGCCGTGTGCCCTTTGAGTCCGGTGCGATGAGTCTCCGCCCTTTGGCGGCACCGGCGATGATCCGCATCCGAGTGACGCTAACCCTCAGCTATGAAACAGCCACTCGACCTCTTCGCCGAACATGGATCGGATCTCCTGTGCAAGCTCTGGATGATCGGCCAGCTCGGGGTCTCGATCCACGAGCGCGAAAGCGTCGTGGCGGGCCTCGACGAGGAGTTGGTAATCCTTGAGGACGTCGGCGAAGCGGAGGTCGGCCATCCCCGACTGGCGAGCGCCGAACACCGTGCCGTATCCGCGGATACTGAGATCCTCCTCGGCGAGGACGAAGCCGTCGGTGCTCGAGGCCATTGCCGCGAGCCTCCGCTCCCCCTCCTCGGTGGTCGGGTCGGAGAGCAGGAGGCAGGTCCCGGGATGAAGACCCCGTCCCACCCGACCTCGAAGCTGATGGAGCTGGCTCAGGCCGAATCGATCGGCATCCTCAATCACCATCACTGTGGCGTTGGGAACATCGATCCCAACCTCGATGACAGTGGTCGCCACCAGGACATCGATCTCTCCGGCCCGGAACTCCGCCAACACCTGGTCCTTCTCCGCCGAGCGCAGCTGCCCGTGGATCAGCCCAACCCGGAGGTCGGGCATCAGCGCCGTGAGGCGCTCGAACTCGGCCACCGCGGAGGCAGCCTCGATCTTTGGGCTGTCCTCGACGAGGGGGCAGACAACAAATGCCTGGCGACCCTCCGCAACCGCGTCGCGAACCGCCTGCCATGCCCGGGATTCCTCCTGTGGCGAGAGCACGACCGTCTTGACCGGGGTCCGGCCGGGTGGCATCTCACCGATGATCGACATGTCGAGATCCCCGTAGATCGTCATCGTCAAGGTGCGAGGAATCGGGGTCGCTGTCATGATCAGGAGGTCGGGGTCCACCGAATCGGCCTTCTCCTTGAGCAGCACCCGCTGCGCAACCCCAAACCGATGTTGCTCGTCGACCACAGCCACCCCAAGCCGGGCGAAGTGGACTCCTTCCTGGATCAGCGCATGGGTTCCCACCAGGATGTCCACCTGGCCGTTAGCCACGTCGGCGAGCAGCGGCTCGCGGGTGATGTCATCGCGATAATTCGCCCGGGCCGTCGATCCCGTCAGCAGCGCCATGTGGACCGCCGGGCCATCGGTAGCGAACAGACTGGCCATTCCCAGATCCGACATCGGCCCGAGCGGGTCGGGCGAGAGCCCGGCTTCGGCCAGCAGCGCGGTGACCGATTGATAGTGCTGAACGGCGAGGACCTCGGTCGGCGCCATGATCGCTCCCTGCCAGCCACCCTCCACCCCCTGGAGGAGGCTGGCGACCGCAACCACGGTCTTACCTGACCCCACCTCGCCTTGGAGCAAGCGATGCATCGGGTGGCCGAGGCGCAGGTCGCTGGAGATCTCCCCGAGTACCCGGGTCTGGGCGGCGGTGAGGGTGAAGGGCAAACCGCCCAGGAAGCGATCGACCAGCTCCCCAGTGGGTTGATGGGCGATCCCGGTCGAGTCCAGCACCTGACGCCGCTTGCGAAGCGCAAGTGCCAGCTCGAGTCGGTAGAGCTCGTCGAAGGCGAGACGGGTTCGGGCCGGTCCGACCTGGTCCATGGTCTCTGGGAAGTGGATGTGCTCGTAGGCCTGGTCCCGATCGATCAGGGACAGGCGTTGCAAAGACTCTGTTGGGATCGTGTCCACGATCGGCTTCGACCGTTGCAATGCGTTGTGGATGGCTCGCCGCAGCACGCCGGGCTTGATCGGGCCGATCCGCTGGTGGATGGGTACCACGCGCCCGGTGCGCAGCGACTCCAAGGACGAGTCGAGGAAGTCTGCCTGTGGGCTCTTCATCTGAAGACCGCCGTTGAAGGACTCCACCACTCCGGACAGGGCAACCTGGGCACCCTCGACCAGTTGCTTGGCCCGGAACGGCTGGTTGAACCACACCGCCTTCAGCGAGGCGCTGGCATCGAAAATTATCGCCTCGACGATCATCAGCTTTCGCTTGGGGATCCGTCTCGTGGTCACCGAGCGAACCTCGCCGACCACGGTGACCTCGGTGCCTCGAGGTGCCTGGGCGATCGATTCGTTCAGGGTGCGGTCGACATATCGCCGTGGGACGTGATGGAGCAGGTCGGCGACGGTCACGATCCCGGCCTTGGCCAGAACCGGGGTGCGACTTCCGCCGAGCGTCTTCACTTCAGCAACATCGACTTCTGTGAGCCGGCTCAGAGTGGCCATGCGACCCGGGCAACGGTACAACCGGAGTGGGACTTGATCGGGTTCGCCGCTAATCTGCGCTCCGGTCGAGGCGGTTCACCCGATCCGCCTGACATCCCGACCTTTCCCAGGAGTTCTTAGTCATGTCTTATCGCTGCGAGATCTGTGGCAAGGAGCCGAGCTACGGCAAGACCGTCAGCTTCTCCCACAAGCGCAATAACCGTCGCTGGCTGCCGAACATCCAGCGGGTGCGGGTGCGCCACGGCTCCAACACCCGGCGTGCCCGTGTTTGCACCTCGTGCATCCGTGCCGGCAAGGTGGAAAAGGCCTGAAGATGCTTCAGGGTGTGGTCAAGACCTACGACCCTGTGACCGGTGCCGGGATCATTGTCCGTGACGACGACCGTTCCGAGGTCTATCTCCGCCCCGGCGCCCTCCAGGGATCCATCTTCCGCATGCTCCGCCAGGGCCAGCGCCTGGTCTTCGACACCGTGGAAGAGGATGGCCACCAGTATGCGATCTCGGTGAGGGTCGGCCAAGAGGGGTACTGAAAGACGTAATACGTACTACGTAACACGTACGACGTAGAACGTATAGGCTCCCGCCGACCCGAGACCCTAGGAGGCTCAATTGGTCCAGGCTTTTGTCCTGATTCAGACCGAGGTCGGCAAGGCCGCCCTCGTGGCAGAGGAAGTGCGAACTATCACCGGTGTCGACTCAGCAGACGACGTCACCGGCCCCTATGACGTGATCGTCAAGGCAACCAGCGATGACGTCGACTCACTCGGCAAGCTCGTTGTTGCCAAGATCCAGGCGATCGAAGGCATCACCCGCACGCTCACCTGCCCCGTAGTTCACCTCTGATCCAGGCCGGCGCCGCTTGAGACAGGACCGGCGCCCGCCGGTCCTACTTGCAAGGGAGCCGTTAACCGAGTTTGGACGCGATGGTGCCCGCGCTGCGGAGCGCGGTGCCGTCGCTGCCTGCAACCGAGAACACCCGGACCGGGCCGGACAATGCCTCGGCCACCATGTCCGCGAACAACACCTCTCTGGAGATCGGAGGGTCGATCCAGAGATAGGCGCCCATCGACCCCGGGATGGTGTTGACCTCATTTACGAGAACGTCGCCATCGCGCTCCAGGTAATCGATGCGGGTGATCCCCCGCAGACCGGCGACTTCAGTGACCCGGACCGAAAGCCTTCGCAATTCGCCTTCCAGAGCGGGCTCCAGCCTGGCGGGGAGCTCACGGCCGCCGCTGACCTCACCGCCCCACGCCAGGTACTTCTGGTCATAGGAGTAGATCCCCTCCGCCGCCCGGGAGGGCGCTTCTATGGCTGAGAGCTGCCACTCGGGATGGGTGCGAACCGCCACCTGCAGATCGCGGCTTCCCCCCAGGAATGGCTCGATGACCGCACCCTGATCGAAATAGGAGGAACTCTTCTTCAGGGCCAGCACCGTGGCCCAGTCCTCGGCGATCTCGATCCCGATCGATGACCCCCCGAAACGGGGCTTGGCGATGTAAGGGCCTCCAAAATCCGGTGCCCTCTCGGCTCCAGTAGCCACCAGGGCGCGCGGAAGCGTGGGAAGGCCCGCCGCCGACATCGCAGCCCCGAAAGCCAGCTTGTCCATCCCCAGCGCCGAGGCGGCCTGACCGGTCCCGGTATATCGGAGCCCGGCCACGTCGAGCATCCCCTGCAAGGTGCCGTCCTCCCCGGGACCGCCATGACATGCGACGAACACCGCGCTGATGTCCAGGGGTCTCTTCTTCAGTACCAGGCCCTCCCCGGGCGCGGCAACGAAGCTCAACTCCCTGGAACCTCGGGGGACACCATCGACGAAGGCGGCTGCCTCTAAAGCGTTGTCGACCAAGTGCCAGTCACCGGTTTTCGCCCAGTAGACGGTGTACACGTCGCCGAGGGCCCGGGTCACCTGGAGACCGGTGAGTATCGAGATGTCGTGCTCGTCGGAAGGACCTCCGAAGATCACCGCCGGCTTGGCCATTCCAACTCCTCAGGGGTAATGGTCGGGAAGGTCGTTCTCGTAGAGGACAGCATCGCCTGGGCCGAGGTTGTTGCGAACCCAGTCCACGGCCTCCACACGAGAAGCCACGACGGTAACCGACGCTCTGCCCCCTTCGGAACCTTCGAGAAGGGCTGACCGGTTAGTCCTGCCCACCACCACGATGTCGTCGACAACTGCCGCCGCGGCGTGGGCGAAGGCCACGTTCTCACTCGACTGGAGCGGCCCGAGCTCGACCATTCCCGGAGTGACCAGGGCGGTGCGTGCGCCGGCGCCCAACGCGGTGAGTGCCTCCAACCCTTTCCTGGCTCCGGCCGGGTTCGAGTTGTAGGTGTCGTCGATGATGGCGAATCCCTTGTCCGAAGTGGTCACCGTCTGGCGATGCTCGGGCCGGGGGAGGGCGCCGAGCCGACTAGCAATTTGCTCGGCGCTCATCCCGAGGGCGGTTGCTATCCCAATGGCAACCCCGAGATTGAGGGCGAAAGCGCCGTCAGGCAGAAGCGCGATTGGTCGTCCGTCCACGAGAATCTGACCGCCGGTGATGCCGATGGTGGCGCCGTGTCCCTCGGTTGAGACGGTGACCGATTTCATCGTCCCGGCCCTCGCCTTCGACAATTCAGCGAGAAGCGGATGGTCGACCCCGATCACCCCGATCGCCGCACCGTCGAGGATCTCCGACTTGGCGGCGACGATCCGCTCCTCGGTTCTGAAACGCTCCAGATGGACCGGGCCGATGGCCACGATGGCTGCGACATCGGGCTTGACCCACTGGCAGAGTGCGGCGATTTCCCCCGGCCCGTAGGTCCCCATCTCGGCGACGAAGACCTCGGTGCCCGGAACGAGATGCTCGTTGACCGCACGCGCCAGCCCCATCCGGTTGTTGAACGACGCGGGGCTGGCAACGGTGCGAAACGCCCCGGCGAGAATGTGGGCGGCATACTGCTTGGTGGTCGTCTTGCCATAGGAGCCGGTGATCGCGACCACCTTGGCCCCGGAGGCCCGCAATCGAGTGGCGGCTCGGGCTACCCATTTGTCGCCGATCGCCGACTCGACAGGCTGGAGGATGAGAAGGGCAAGGTCGACGATGACCGGCACCGACACCAACCCCAGCACCATCAGCCAGGCGGAGTCCGTCAATGCACCGACCAAAAGGGTCCCAACCAGTAGAAAACCCGAAATCGATGCGAGCCGGCGCATGCGATCCGTCCAGGCCAATTTTGAGCTCACTCCCCTGACCGAGAGCCCGATTGGCCCGACGACCTCGCTGACCACCGCCAGAAACCCGTATCGGGCATCGAAGAAAGCTCCCACCACGCCGACGGTGGCCACGACGACCAGGCCCAGGTTTGCCGCGCCGCTGGTCCACCACCGCATGGCGAATCTGCTGGTCGCCGGGGGGAGATAGTGCTCGCGTTGGGCCACCCGGAGCCAGCGGAGCCCCGCCGGGACGGAGGCCAGGGCGCAGGCAGCGAACAGCGACCAGGTCATCTGGCGAGAGCCCGCTCGATGGCAGCGCGCAGGGCCTCGGGCGCCTCCAGGGGAAGGAAATGACCCACGCCCTCGAGCACCTGAAGATCGACGGTGCGGCCTTCGGACTCGATCACCTCTGCGGCAGCATGGGCGATGCTCACCGGAACCTCCCGGTCCCCCGCCCCCCAGATCATGCTGACCGGGGAGGTAAGGGCCCGAAGCTGTGGCTCGTAACTCTCGTTGACCACCCGAACCAGCACATCTCGCATCACCCCGGAGGCGGCGCGGTAATCGGACGACCCGGTCTGGCGCCGGATCTCCTCGAATTTCTCATCACTCAGCATCCCGGACCGGTTGAATCCGCGCAGCATCCGGTAGCGGGCCGACGGTGGACGGGTCTGGGTGACCCGGAGGAGGGGAACCCCGGTGAGAACCAATGAGCCGACCCGGTCCGGGTAGAGGGCGGCGAGGCAGACCGCGACCCGACCTCCAAAGGAGTGCCCGACCACGACAGGTGGGACTTCACAGCCATCGAGCAGCTCATTCACGAGATGTGCGTAGCCTTCGGCGCCCAGAGCCTCGGAAGGAGCGGGTGAGGCCCCAAAACCGGGTAAATCGGGCGCCAGAGCATCCAAATCGGCAAGGACGGCGCGGAAATCACTGCCCCGCCGGGCCCATCCGTGAAGCGCGATCACCCGGGGAGGACCGGAACCGGTCGAATCTGCGAACAGTGCCCCGTTCGCGAATACGCGCAAAGCCACGTTTCAATCCTCGATCAGTCCGGGAGAAATGCCGAGAATACAGTCGAAACCGTTTGAAACCATGACATGGATGAGCTGAAGCCAACGACACATCAGGCGATGGCCCGTTTCCGGGCGTCGCTGCTACGTCGCGCCTCGGCCGTGGCCTGGGTGGTGCTCATCATCATCTCGGCCCAGGCTGTGCGAAAGGAAGTGTTCGCCCAACCGGCTTTCTGGATCCCGATGTCCGGTCTCGCCCTGCTGCTCGTCATCTCGACCGCGGCCCGCTGGGATCGACTCATGGCGACTCGAGCTGCGCCATGGATTGCCGCCGGCTGGCTCATGGGCCTGATCGTGGGGATCACCAGTCTTGCAACGATCCCGGCCCTCACCGCGACTGCCCAACCGATCCTGTTCGGGATCGCTGCCGTCTCCGGACTGCTCCTCACTTGGTGGGCTCACGCTCTGGTGACCCTTTTCATCGCCGCGGCGATCTTCTTCATTCCTTTCACCATGGGCATACCGGATGCCTTGGAGCTGGTGCTGGCGCCGATCCTGACCGTGGCAGTGGTCGCCGCGGCCACTGCACTCGTCGGTCTCGAGTTCGAGCGGGAGGCGGTGCGATCCAACGAGCGTGAGGTTCAGATCGACCAGCAGAGACTCGACTTCGAGCGGCTGTATGCGGTGAGCGCCACCCTGGCCCGCGCCGAGTCGCTGGCCGAGATCGTCCCCCATCTGATCGGGACTATCTGCAAGTACCTCGACGCCCAGGTGGGGGTGGTCTTGCTCTATGACCCCGACCGCCACCGATTGGAGTTGATGAGCCCGATCTGGGTCAACGGGTACCCGCTGGAGTCCGAGCCGATCACCCTGGATGTGGCCGCCGCCGGGATCGTGGCCCAGACCTACCGGGCTGGAAAGCCCTACTACGTCAGGGAAGTGGACCATGACTCCGACAACCACATCCTGCTCAAGGAGCTCGGCCTCAAGCAGGCCCTGGTGGCGCCGCTGAAGGTGGAGAGCCTCCGGGTCGGGGTGATCATCGTCGGTGACCCTTACGTAGGCACCTTCACCGAGGACCAGGTCGAGCAACTCGGATCGCTGGCTGCTCCTGCGGGCCTCGTGCTCTCCCAGATCGGCCGCTATGAGGCCCAGGCTGACATGACGAAACGGCTCGAAGAGGTGGCGCAAATGAAGAGCGACTTCGTTTCCACAGTCAGCCACGAGCTTCGGACGCCCCTGACTTCGATCATTGGCTCGTTGGACACTGTCAATCGACCGGAGCTGCAGCCCACGACGCCCACCGCCCAGCAACTCCTGTCCACGGCGCGCCGTCAGGCAGGTCGGCTCCAGCGCCTGATCGACGACCTCCTCGTGGTCTCCCGGATCGACCGGGGAGCGATCCCGGTTCACCTGGAGCCGATCGGCCTCCGACAGGCGTTCGACGAGGTCAACCGGGTGGTCTCCATCGAGCCCACGTTTGTCGTCGAGCCCGAGGGCCTCGCCGTCGAAGCCGACCGTGATCACCTGAGCCGGATCCTGATCAACCTCGTCGAGAATGCGGCCAAGTACGCGGCAGGAAGCCCGGTGGAGCTATTCGCCTGGGAGCGGGGCCCGAACGTCCTCATCGTGGTGGTCGATCATGGCCCTGGCATCCCCGACCACGAACGGGACCGAGTCTTCGAGCGGTTCACCCAGGTCGATCAGTCTGATACCAGATCGAAGGGTGGCACCGGCCTCGGCCTGTCGATCGTAAAGAGCCTCACCGAAGTCATGCACGGCTCAGTCCGCGTCGAGGCGACCGAGGGCGGTGGAGCGACCTTCGTGGTTGAGCTTCCCATGGCCCCGGCGCTGCAGACCGTCGACTAGGCCTCCGGCTTGTCCACCCCGGCGGCCATGGCGTGGAAGCCGCCGTCGACATGAACGATCTCCCCCGTGGTCAGCGGCGCCCAATCGGAGAGGAGCACACAGACCATGCGGGCCACCGGGTCGGGGTTGGAGGTGTCCCAGGGAATCGGTGAGCGCTCATTCCAGACCTTATCGAAGACGCTGAACCCGGGGATCCCTTTGGCCGCAACCGTGGTGAGTGGCCCCGCCGATACTGCATTCACCCGAATCCCGTGAGGCCCGAGATCCCGAGCCAGATAGCGAGTGACGCTCTGCAGCGCCGACTTGGCCACCCCCATCCAGTCGTAGGCCGGCCATGCCTGGGAGTTGTCGAAGTCGAGAGTCACGAGCGCTCCCCCTCCTGCTGCGTCGAAGAGCGGTAGCAGGGCCACAGCCAATGTCTTGTAAGAGAAGGCGGAGGTCACGAACGCGGTCTGCGCCGACTCAACCGGTGTGTTGAGGAAGTTGCCGCCGAGGGCGTCCTCGGGAGCGTAGGCGATGGCGTGGAGCGCGCCATCGATCGACCCCCACCGAGCGGTGAGATCGGCGACCGCCGCCTCAACCTGCGCCGCGTCGTTGATGTCCAACTCGAGCACCGGGCATTCCGAGGGCAGCCGCTGAACCGAGCGCTCGGTGAGTCGAAGCCCTCGCCCAAACCCGGTGACCACGATCTCGGCCCCCTCCTCCTGGGCGATCCGGGCCGCGTGCCAGGCGATCGAGTCGTCGGTGAGGACGCCGGTGATCAAGAGTTTCTTGCCTTCGAGCAACATGAGCCCTCCTAGAAGCTGTGGCCGAATGTCATGATCCCTCGTATCCCCAAACCCATGCAGAACAACATCAGCAACCCGTAGTACAGGGTGGGGCGCTTCCGAAACTGCGATCGATAGATGTAGGCGAACGTGAAAGTCACCGCGGTTACGACACCGTAGAAGACGTGCTGGTTACCGGGGTTCACCCCGCTGGAGGCGACCAGGACCCCGGTCACGATTTGGATGAGAAGGGCGCCGATTGCGATGCCAACGGCCCACAGGAACACCTTGGGCGCCTTCGAGCGGCGGGCCATGATCACCCCCCACAAGCCGACCAATCCGCTGAGCCCCGCGGCGATGTAGCCCCATGTGGTGTGAAAGGTGCTCACGTGATGAGCTTAGAGAGCCGGTTCTGGCGGTATCCGCCACTGTCAGTGGTGGTTTTGATCCCAAACTCCGGTGATAGCCAACTATCATGCTTGCGGGAGGACGCGAGAGAGGTGTGAGATGTTCGAGGCAGTCGAGTTCATCGAGGCACCGGGCCACCCGGAGCCGAGTCAGAAGGTCCTAGGCGAGTTCGCCGACGAGATCGATGCGGTTGCAGCAGCAAGAACCGCCAAGGTCGAGTTCGCCGGCACTGCTTCCAAGGCCTATGCCTGGTGGGTGGTTCGTGAACAGGGCGCCCAGCTCGCCCATTTCATCGCAGATTCCAAGAGCGACAAGGAATTCGTGCTCGATCTGACATCCGGCCAGCTGGTCGAAGTCTGACTCTCAGCCCTTCCCAATCGACCGGCTAAGACCTGGCCGTGGCCTCCATTGCTGATCACCGCGCCGCCCTCGCCGTTCTGGACGATTGGACCCAATACCTGAAGGCCAACAGCGGTCTGCCCGGGCCGCGTGGAAATCTCGAGTTGGTCGCCGCCTGCGGCGAGGAAGCCGATCTCACACGTGCCCGCGCCCTGATTGAGACCGACGATGAGTTCAGCACCGTATGTGGCCTGGTGGCACTAGGGCGCATCTTTGGCGAGGGCGACCAAGGGCAAAGGGAGCTCTTGCATCGGTATGCATCCGATCCGAGATGGCGGGCTCGCGAGGGCGTTGCGATGGCTCTGCAACGAGCCGCCGACGACAATCCGGAGGCGAGCTTTGGCCTGGCCGAGGTCTGGGCGGGAGACTCCGACCCCCTGGTTCGCCGGGCCGCGGTGGCGGCGGTGGCCGAGCCGAGGCTATTGACGGATCAAGCACGAGCCCGCCAGGCGTTGCAGCTCCTCAACCGGATCACCGCGGGCTTCGACGAAGTGTCCGTCGCTGAACGCAAGACATCACCGGTGCGGACTCTGCGCCAGGCGCTCGGCTACGCCTGGAGTGTCGTCATCGCCGCGTTACCCGACGAAGGCCTGCCCCTGTTCCGAGACCTCGAGACCAGCACCGACCCGGATATCGAGTGGATCGTGCGAGAGAACCTCAAGAAGGCGAGGTTGAGGAAGCTCCTCTAACTCTCTTCCATCTTCTTTTGCGGGCCGACTTTGCCCTCGACCAACCCTCATTCTCAAACGGAGACCTGTGGCTCCGCTATCCCAGTCTCGGGCAAACAGACGCCGGTCGGCCCGTGCTTCCGCCTCGCAATCACCTACGAACGGGTGTCCTCTTCCATCAACAAGTCTGCGTACTGGTCGCGAACCACCTTCTTGTCGAACTTCCCGGTGCCGGTCTTCGGGATCTGATCGATGAAGACAATCCGGTCCGGTATCCACCAAGTGGCCACCCGCTCCTCGAGAAAGGATTGAATCGCGGCCTCGTCGGCGCCGGCCCCCTCGCGCAAGACCACGAAGGCGGCCGGGCGCTCCTGCCACTTCACGTGCTTGAGCCCCACCACCGTGGCCTCGGCGACGTCCGGATGACCCATGATCGCGTTCTCGAGATCGATCGAGGAGATCCACTCCCCGCCGGACTTGATCACATCCTTGGAGCGATCGGTGATCCTGATATAGCCCTCCGGGGTGATCTTGGCCACGTCACCGGTTCGCAGCCACCCGTCCTCGAACGATTGGGCCGATCTCGGGTCCTTGTAGTACTCGGCCGCGATCCAGGGGCCGCGGATCAGCAGCTCACCGAAGGCGACCCCGTCCTGGGGCAGTTCCTCGCCGACCTCGTCGACGATCTTGACCTTGAGCCCTGCAATCGGGATGCCACCAGTCTCCAGGAAGTCGAGCTGGCGTTGCAGATCCCAGCTCTCCATCTCGGGCTTGAGCACGGCTGTGGACGCCACCGGGTTGGTCTCGGTCATCCCCCAACCCTGCACCACGCGGATCCCCCGCTCGGTCTGGAACCACTCGATCATTGACCGTGGAACAGCCGACCCGCCACAGAGGAAAGCCCGGATCGAGGACACGTCGGCCTCCGGATGCGCTTCCAGATACTGCTTGATGCCCAGCCACACCGTGGGCACCCCGGCACTGAAGGTCACCTTTTCGTTCTCGAAGAGACGAACCAGGCCCTCCGCCGACAGATCCGGGCCGGGGTAGGTGAGCTTGGCTCCCTGGGTGACGGCCATGAAGGGGTAGCCCCACGCCGAGGCGTGGAACATCGGAACCACCGGGAGCACATTGTCGGTCGGGCCCATCGGGATATTGGCCAGGTTCGAGATCGTGTGCATGTAGGTGGAACGCTGGGTGTAGGCGACACCCTTCGGATTGCCCGTCGTCCCCGAGGTGTAGCAGAGCATCATCGGTGACCTCTCGTCGAGCTCGGGCCATGGGCCATGCTCGACGGCGTCGGCAATCAGGTCCTCGTAGGCAATCGATCCCGGGATGCGCTCGTCGGCCTCTGCGCCCATCACCACATAGGTGGCCACAGTTTCCAGCCTCGGGACGACCGGTGCCAGTAGAGGGACCAGGTCGGGGTCGACGAAGAGGACCCGGTCGCCGGCATGGTTGACGATGTAGGCGACCTGATCGGCAAAGAGGCGGATGTTTATCGTGTGGCAGATCAGACCGGTGTTGGCCGTCGCCCAATAGAGCTCGTGATGACGGCGGTTGTTCCAGGCGAAAGTGGCCACTGCGTCGCCCATCGACAGACCCAGCCCGGAGAGGGCTGCTGCCAGCCGACGGACCCGCAAATCGGTCTGACCGTAGGTGGTCCTGGTCAGCGAGCGATCAGCCTCCACCGAGAGGATCGCCTGATCGGGGTAGAGCCGGACGGACCGGTCGTAAAGCGTGGACAGGTTGAGCGGGAAATCGTCCTGCATGTGGGGCATCAGGTGCCTCCTATCAACTTTCTCTTCTCGACTTCGAACTCCTCATTGGTCAACTTGCCCTCGTCATGGAGTCGGGACAAGGTCTCGAGCTGGCTCGCCGAGGTGGCTGCTGGCGCAACCGGGGAGCCACCGCCCCGCATTTCTGCCATCCGAGTCACGCGGGTCTCATAGATCAGCTTTTGTACCTGCTCCGGGTCGGGGATGTTCGTGTACGCCGATTGGCCGTGGGTGCCGGCGGACTCGATGAGCAGGTCACCGGAACCAACAATTCGTTCGAAGGCGGACTGTCGGAAGGTGACGTCGTTGATGACCTCCAGCGGGATCTCAGTCCCCTTCTTCGACATCAGACCGGTCCGATAGATCAGCCGTTCGCTGGTGATCACATGCTGGGTGGTCCACCAACGCACGAACTCGGCCACCACTACCACGAACCAGACCACTATCAGAGCACTTATCACCCAGGCCTTGGCGTCGAATCTCCGCGTCGCGATGAGGACGATCAGCACCGCGACCATGACGGTGAGTAGACCCTGCTTCAGAATCAAGGACCAATGCGGTCGGAACTCGGTCACGATCTCCTCGCCGGAGCTCAGCAGTTTTTGCGGATAGCCCATCGATACCTTCCGATGCTCAGCCGAGCAGCTTTCGCTTCTCGGTGTCGTACTCGTCTTGTGTCAGCTTGCCCTCGTCGAACAACTTGCCCAGGATCTCCAGTTGCTCTGCATTGGACTTCCCAGCCGATTCGACGGCACCGACGCCGGGCCTCCCGGCCGACATCGAGTTCGTTCGGTTGCGACGGGTCTCGACGAGCAACGACTTCACCTTCTCAGGATCGGGGATGTTCCTTATTCGATTTTGCCCTGTGGAGCCCGACGTCTGGATCACCATGTCTCCAACGCCCACGCTGCGTTCGATCAGGTTCTGACGGAAGCCGACGTCAGTTATGACCTCCAGGGGAATCTCGTAACCCGCTTTGCGAACAATGCCCGAGCGGACAACCAAGCGTTCGGACGTGATCACATTCTCTCTGGTTCGCCACTCCATGAACCCGCCGACCGCGATCCACAGCCAAAGCAGGGTGATGATGGTGAAGGCCCACCCATTGACACCATCTGGTACCAAGAGAATCAGCAGCACCACATAGGCGATGGTGACCAAAGCCTCCTTTACGAGCGCAAACCAATGCGACCCGAACTCATAGACAACAGTTTCGCCGGGGGCGAGCAATTCGCTTGGATACGCCATCGGCCGGAGGCTACAGAGGACGCGTGCACGGTGCCCCCTTCCCCGCCTTCGGCGGTACTCCCCCCAACGCTCGCTCCGCTCACCGGGGGGAGAAATGCTCGCTCCGCTCGCTGGGGCCCGACGCGAGAAGGCCCCGAGGGAGCATCGGCCGAAGCCTCAACCCTCTCGGGGCTCTCGTTCCGATCGGTGTCGGGCCGGGGACCCAACTCCGTTCGGAAGTCGTCGTAGGCCGAAGCCTACGACGGGCGCTCACTGGACTGCCTCGATCCGAGGACCGCTGCTATCCGGTGACCGCTCTCCCCGTTTCCAGGGAGGTGCGGATCCGAAGATCCGCCGGTCGGATGGCCGCTCGACGATCCCGAAGGATCCCCGTTCGGTCTTCCGACCGCCCCGAGCCTCGGTTTCCCGATGCTCCGGGCACCCGCACCGTGGGAATTCTTCCCGGCTCGACTTTCGCCGCTCCGTACCCACCGTCCGGGCTGCCTCAGGGTCTCCCCTGTGGCGCCCGGGAAAAGTAGACCACGGTCCTGCCCACCGCAAACGCAACAGGGGATTCGTTTTCGCGATCTGTGATCCAGTTTTCGCGGACGCCTCTCACGGAGCGGATTTCGGGGTACCGATGAACAGGTGGAGCATTGTCCCATCGCTCAACTCCATGGTTTGGAACTCGGCTTCGAAGCCGGCCGTCGACAGGGCTCCAAGCCACATCGCAGTGGGAAACAGACCTTGAGGGTGGCGGTCGTGGACCACCGACACCTCATCACCCTCCCGCAACAGGTAGACCATGTCCGCCTCGAATGTCTGATCCGTGGGATCGGGATCCCAAACCCATTCCAGATAGCGCAGGCCTCTGGCCCCGTCGTCATACCCGCCATGTTCGGTGCCAGGCTCGAATGTCTCACTCACATAGTCAGGGACGAAGAGCGCCACCCCGCCGGGCGAGCAATGCTCGCGGGCCGTTCTAGCGGTGGCGATCACATCTTCGAGGTCGGTCAGATATGAAAGTGCATCGTGGGCAAACACCGCATCGAACACCTCGCCGAGTCGGACCCGCCGCATGTCGCCCTGGACATGGGAGCACTCCGGGTTGAGGGCCCGACTCACCTCGAGCATCGGCTCGGAGCGGTCGACCAACGTCATCGTGAAGTCCGCCTTGAGATGTGAGGCGTTGTTGCCGCCACCTGATCCGAGCTCGAGCACAGTGGTCACGGGCGAAGAGGCGGATCCGACCATGACCT
>CAVVCY010000006.1:0-24094 GCA_963746905.1 uncultured Acidobacteriota bacterium | reverse complement strand
GTTGATCCGGGAGCGACCAGAGCATTGCTCGACGGCGGCAAGTCGCTGCTCGCCGTTGGGGTCCTGTCGGTGGACGGTCTGTTCGATGCTGAGGCGGCGGTCGAGGTATTCGACGGGGAGGGCCGACTGGTCGGCAAGGGCCTGACCACGATGAGCGCCGATCAGGCCCGTCAGTCCATTGGCCGGCACAGCTCCGAGGTGGGTGGTGTGGTCATCCATCGTGACGACTTCGTCCTTCTCGCGGTTGAGCAACCAGGGCCCGTCGATAGGCTTGTCCCATGATCGACGTGATCGGCAAGCAGGCCCGGGACGCCTCACGTGAGCTCGCTCAATCCACCGGGGAGGTGCGGGAGCAGGCCTTGAGCCAGATGGCCGAGGCCCTCGAGATGGCGACTCCTGCCGTCCTCGCCGGCAATGAAGCCGATCTCCAACAGGCGGCCGCCGAGGGGATCGGGGGAGCGCTTCTCGACCGCCTTCGGCTGACCGAAGCCAGAGTGCAGGCAATGGCTTCCGGTTTGCGCACCGTCGCGGCGCTGCCTGACCCCGTTGGCCGGGAGACCGGCGGATGGGTGCTCCACAATGGGGTCCGACTCCATCGGGTTCGGGCCCCCCTCGGTGTGGTGGCTGTCATCTACGAAGCCCGACCCAATGTGACCGCGGACGCCGCCGGGCTATGCGTCAAGTCAGGCAATGCGGTGATCCTCCGCGGCTCCTCATACGCCCTCCGGTCCAACATCGCTATCAGCAGCGTCTTGAGGCAAGGGCTGATGGATGCCGGCCTTCCTGCCGACTGTGTCCAGCTTCTGGAGGACACCTCGCGGGATGGGGCCAAGACGTTGATGCAGGCAACGGAATGGGTCGACCTCTTGATACCGCGTGGGGGCCCCGGCCTCATCGACGCGGTGAGAGCCGACGCCACCGTGCCCACGGTCATCGATGGAGCGGGCAATTGCCACGTATACGTGGACGCGGCGGCGGACCTGGACATGGCCCGCTCGATCGTCGTCAATGCAAAGGTGCAGCGACCGGGGGTGTGCAATGCGGCGGAGACCCTGTTGGTCCATGAAGCGGTGGCCGACCAATTCCTCACCGACGTGGCCAAGGCCCTTTTCGCCGAGGGAGTCGAGCTCAGGGGCGATCAGCGCTCCCGTGAGCTGGTGCCCGAGATGCTCGAGGCCTCCGATGACGACTGGGCGACCGAATTTCTCGACCTGATCATGGCGGTGAAGGTGGTCTCCGGTGTCGAAGCGGCGATCGATCACATCCGGAGGTTTGGTACGGGTCACACCGAGGCGATCGTGACCGAGGATCGGTCCACGGCCGACCGGTTCGTCGGGGGCATCGATTCTGCGGTCGTGGCTGTGAACGTCTCGACGAGATTCACCGACGGCGAGGAGTTCGGGTTCGGTGCGGAGATCGGGAACTCGACCCAGAAGCTGCACGTGCGGGGCCCGATGGGGCTCGAATCATTGACCAGCGAGCGGTATGTCCTCTACGGCTCGGGCCAGGTGCGTTGACCCGGTTGCGGGTTGGGGATCGCCACCTGCTAAAGTTCTGATCGCTCCCCCGGGAATATTCAGGTTTTTCGCGTTATGAAGACAACCACCGAGATCGTCGCCGAATACGGCACCCACAAGAGTGACACCGGCTCGCCGGAGGTCCAGGTTGCCCTGCTCAGCGAGCGGATCAACGAGCTCACCGAACATCTCCGTGAGCACAAACACGATCACCACAGCCGGCGTGGCCTGCTGATGATGGTCGGCAAGCGTCGTCGGCTGCTCGACTACCTCCGCAGGGAGGACGTCGAGCGGTATCGAAGCCTCATCGCAAAGCTGGGGCTGCGTCGCTAACACAGGTTTCCCGGATGCGCGTCGCGCAGCCGGCGAAAAGCGGACCCAAGGTCCGCGACAACACACGCTGAGCCTTGTCGGTTGTCAGTGGCGATGTCTCGGAATCTCTGAGACATGACTACTGCCAACGGGCGTGGCTCCATTACACAAGGAGCACTTAGTGCCCGAAATCTCCGTATCGGGGACCATCGGTGGCAAAGAGTTCGTCCTGAGCACCGGCAAATTGGCCGGTCAGGCGGACGGAGCCGTGGTCGCCCAACTCGGCGGTACCGAAATGTTGGTTACCGCCACAGCGTCGAAGTCGCTACGCGAAGGCGTCGACTTCTTTCCACTCACCGTGGACTTCGAAGAGCGCATGTACGCCGTGGGCAAGATCCCCGGCTCGTTCTTCCGCCGCGAGGGTCGTCCCAGCGAGCAGGCCATCCTGACCTGCCGTCTCATCGACCGCCCGCTTCGCCCCTCGTTCGCCGATGGTTACCGCTGTGAGACCCATGTGGTCGTCACCAGCCTCGCCGTCGATGGCGAGAACCCCTACGACGTGGTGGCTCTGAACGGCGCCTCCGCCGCCCTCGCGATCAGCCCGATCCCCTTCCAGGGGCCGATCGGTGGCGTACGTCTGGCGCTCAAGAAGGGTGAATGGGTCCCGTTCCCGACCGAGGCCGATCTCGCAGAGTCAGTCTTCGAGTTGGTCGTCGCCGGGGGTCGCAATGACACCGGCGGGATCGACATCATCATGGTCGAGGCCGGTTCGACGGCGAACGGCCTACGTCTGATCGCCGATGGCGATGCTCCCTCCGATGAGGCCACCGTGGCCCGCGGGTTGGAGGAAGCCAAGACCTACATCGGCGAGTCCATCGATCTCCAGGACGAGCTGGTGTCCAAGGTCACCAAGAAGGAAGTCGAGTGGCCCGTGGCCGTCGACTACACCCCCGAGGTCTACGACCGGGTGAAGGCGATCGCCGAGCCCAAGCTCCAATCCGTCGTTGTCATCGCCGAGAAGCAGGAGCGCAACGCCGCTCAGGATGCAGCCCTCGAGGCCACCATGGCCGAGTTGGGCCTTGACGAGGACGACTCCGATGGCCGCGAGCAGTCGAAGCGCGCCTTCAAATCGGTGGTCAAGGACCTGATGAGGAAGCGGGTCGTCGAAGACGGGATCCGTCTCGATGGCCGCGGCCCGACCGACATCCGGTCGCTGAGCGCTGAAGTCAGTGTGATCAAGCGGACCCATGGCTCCGGCCTCTTCCAGAGGGGCGAGACCCAGGTTCTGAACCTGACCACTCTCGGCATGCTCAAGATGGAGCAAATGCTGGACACCCTCGCCAACGAGGACTCCAAGCGGTACATGCACCATTACAACTTCCCGCCGTTCTCAACCGGTGAGGCAGGGTTCATGCGCGGTCCCAAGCGCCGTGAGATCGGGCACGGGGCTTTGGCCGAGAAGGCCGTGCTCCCTGTGATTCCGACCGAGGAGGAGTTTCCCTACGCCCTGAGGCTGGTGTCCGAGGTTCTTTCCTCGAACGGGTCCACCTCGATGGCGTCGGTGTGCGCCTCGTCGCTGTCGCTCATGGACGCCGGGGTTCCGATCGCAGCGCCCGTCGGCGGTATCGCCATGGGCCTCATCCATCGGGACGGCAAGTACGTCACGCTGACCGACATCCTCGGCGCCGAGGATGCTCTTGGTGACATGGACTTCAAGGTCGCCGGCACCAGGGACGTCATCACCGCGCTTCAGCTCGACACCAAGTTGGAGGGCCTGCCCTCCAGAGGTGCTCGCCGAGGCCCTCGATCAGGCCAAGGTGGCCCGTCTCATCATCCTCGACAAGATGGCAGAGGCGATCGCCGAGCCCCGTTCCGAGATGAACGAGTACGCGCCACGCATCGAGTCGATCGAGATCCCCAAGGACAAGATCGGTGAAGTCATCGGTCCCAAGGGTGCGGTCATCCGTGAGCTCGAAGAGGTCACCGGCGCCGCTATCGAGATCGAAGAGGCCGATGGGAAGGGGATCGTCAGGATCGCTTCCTCGGACAGCTCCGCACTGGCGGCTGCCAAGGAGAAGGTCATGCAGATCGCATTCCCGCCTGAGGTCGAGCTGGGGACCGAGTACACCGGCAAGGTGGTCAACATCACCAAGTTCGGTGCCTTTGTCAACATCCTGCCCGGGCGTGACGGCCTGCTTCATATCTCACGTCTCGACGGGTCGAAGCGGGTTGAGCGAGTCGAGGACTACCTGACCGATGGTCAGGAGCTGAAGGTCCGGGTTCGTGAGATCGACCGGGGCAAGGTCAGCCTCGAGCTGGTCGAGGCCCTGGAGGGCGCGACGTTGCCCGACTCCGAGCCACCGAGCTCGGGAGGTGGTGACCGTGGCCGTGGAGGCTCGGGCGACCGGGGACGGGGCGGCTCTGGGGATCGTGACCGCGGCCGTGACCGGAACCGTGACGACCGTCCGGCTCCCGAGAAGGCTCCCGTGGCCGTTTCTCAACCGACATCGGCCAGCGCCGAGCGTCGTCGCGTGGCTCAACCTTTCGACGAGGTCTTCGAAGACCTCCAGAACAACTAGTAGCGGAGCGGCCCGCTCAGGGCCGCTTCCAAGAGCGAAGCTCGGCGGTTCGGGTAAAACCGACCGCCGAGTAGAACGAGACGGCATCCGCGCGGTGCTCGTCGGTGATCACCCTGACCTGGGTCATTCCGCCTTCTCGCATGCGCGAGAAGGCGTACTGCATCAGGGCTCGTCCAATTCCCCGCCGATGGAAGGCGGGATCGGTCCCCATGGGCTCGATCTGAGCGATGCCTGATGGGTCCGGCCACCAGATCGTGAAGGCGGCGACAGTCCCGTCATCGGTCACCGCAACCAGGTCGCGCTCGGCCTCGTACACAGGCGAGCGCATGAACCGGAGATATCGCTCGAGGTGCTCGGCCGTATCCATCTCCGACTTGAAGGCGGCGTGCGAGGCCCGTCGTCGCGCGTCCGCCTCGCCCTCGCCGCTCATTGGCCTGAGGGTGAAGCCCGGCGGCGGGGTCGGGGCGGAATCCCCGCTGGTGAGCTGACGCTTGAAGATCGGTCCGTCGATTCCCGCCACTGCGTATCCCCGTGCCTCGAGTTCGGATTCGAGGGCGTGGTCGGCGCTCGAGACAACCACGACTTTCGCAGTGGGTCCGAGCCGCTCCTGGCCCCATTCGATCAAGGGCAGCGGCGACTGACCGGGCACGCAAAACGCCGAGATCTCACTGTGGTTGCGAAACAAGACGACGAATGCCTGGTCCCCTTCCAGCCAGTAGCTGACCAGATGATCGGTGCGGGGGTCGCTGTGATACGCCCACCATGCGAGGTCTCCGGGATGGATGACATACCTGGGGCTGTCCTCTCTGATGGCGGCACTGAGGATCGCCTGCATTCGGCTCAACTCACTCGGGTTTTTCGGGGAGACCTGGACCGGCATTCGCGGAACGCTAGGAGGATCGACCTTCGTTACATCTGAAACGAGTGGTGAGGCCGTAAACTTCCGAGTGCACTTCCCGGATCAGGGAGAAGCCGGTTATGGCAATGGAGTCAAAGGGAATCGTCCACATGAAGGGCGATTCGACGCAGACGATCTCCGTGGAGGTGTTCACCGACGGCGACACCTTTCGGCTTCTGTCGGCCGGTGACGTCATCGGCGAATGGCCGGTCGAAGGGATGGGAATCCAGGCTCTACAAGAGGGTTTCGCCATCCGTGCCGAGGGTGAGGACTTGATCCTGAAGACCGACGACGACGTCGCCCTGGCGGAGGAGCTCGGTTTGATGACCTCGTCGCCCCGGCTTGCCCGAAAGATGGCCGCCTCGCACAACGTCGAAGGCCCAGCGCCTGTGCCTTTGGACGAGCTGGATCCGGAGCCACCTCAGTCCAATCTGGCGGCGATTGCTTTCGCGTTGGGGGGAGTCCTGGTAGTCGCCGGTGGCGCGTTCCTGAGGGCAGCTCCCGAGGTCGTTGGTTCAAATGCTGAGGCTCTGGGATCTTATTGGCTGGCCTTCATGATCGGTGGTCTCGCCATGGTTGCGATCGCCTTTTTGCTGAGCCGGGGCGCGAGATGGGCCCAGGTGGCAGCGATCGTCGCCGTGGCCGCCCTGATCATTGTGTTTGTCCTCGCCGTGCAGAACATCACACTCGACCCCAATGACCTACTGGCTTATGGGTTTCTCGCCGGAGGGATCGTGGTCGGCGTGAGTGTGCTCTTCAGTGGAACGCTGAGTCGGGAGCCATAGCCGGCCGGTAGCGTCGGCTCGGTGCCGGAGCTTCCCGACATCGTCGTCTACATCGAGGCCCTCGAGCGCCGGGTGCTCGGTGAGCGATTGACCGGTGTGCGGATCGCCTCACCAGCTGTGCTCCGCACCTTCGACCCGCCCTACGACGCCCCGGTGGGCTCTTCGGTCAATAGCCTGCAGCGGGTCGGGAAACGGATCGTGTTCGGCTTCGATGACGAACTGTTCCTCGTTGTCCATCTCATGGTTGCCGGCCGCCTTCGCTGGGAGACGCCCCGCAAGCCGATCCCGAAGAAGGTCGGCCTCGCCGCACTCGACTTCGAGCCGGGGACGCTGATTCTGACCGAGCAGGGCACCCACAAACGTGCCGGGATCTGGCTGAGTCGGGGGATGGAGGGAGTCGGGGCCCTCGACCGCGGCGGTGTGGAGCCACTGGAAGTCGATGCCGCTGCCTTTGGCGAGACGCTTCGCGCCGAGAACCGGACCTTAAAGCGGGCCTTGACCGATCCGAGGATCTTCTCCGGCATCGGCAACGCCTATTCCGATGAGATCCTCTGGGAGGCTCGGCTCTCCCCGGTGAAAAGGACGGCGCAGTTGACCGACGAGGAGGTTGAGCAGCTTCACGAGGCGGTGGTCGATTCGCTGGTCACCTGGACAGAGAAGCTGCGGGCCGAGGTGGGGGAGGGCTGGCCAACCAAGGTCACCGCCTTCCGGGATGACATGGCGGTGCACGGGAAGTTCAAGGAGCCCTGTCCCCGCTGCGGCTCACCGGTGCAGAGGATCGTCTACGCCAGCAACGAGACCAATTACTGCGCCATCTGTCAGACGGGAGGCAAGTTGTTGGCCGACCGGTCCCTGTCGCGTCTGCTCAAGGCCGACTGGCCGCAGACTTTGGAGGAGCTGGAGATGGACGCGGCGGTAGCTCTGGCCGCGTGGTAGGCGCCCCCTCCCCGGCTTCGCCGGCCCACCGCTCACTTCGTTCGCTGGGGGAGAACCCCCTTGCTATCGAACATATGTTCGATATGATTGAGCGCCCGATAGCGGAGTCAGTTTGGGCATCGAGCATCTCGTCCTGGAGAAACCTTCCCGCTTCTTCGACATGGAGGGATCGCTCCGCCTCCAACCGGGTCGGATCACCGAGATGGTCGGGGTCTCCGGGACCGGCCTCACCCGTCTCGGTCTGAGACTCCTCGCCGAGCCCTCGCAGGTCGCCCCCGTGGTGGTCCTCGACACCAGGAGCTGGATCTCACCAGAGGCTGCCTGGGAGACCGGAGTGCTCGCCGAGCATCTGGTCATCGTGCGTTGTGACGACTCACGGATCTGGCCCAAGGTCGCCGCCGCCCTTCTCGAAGGGGTGCATGCCCTCTATGCCGAGGTCCCGACCCAGATCAAGGATCAGGACCTGCGTCGCCTCGCCGCATTGGCCAGGGCGAGAGGGGTGTCGGTGGCGATGCGACCGATGGGCAATGGCCTGCCCAGCGGTGTGGCCCATCTCCGGCTCCGGGCATTGGGGGTCACCTGGGAGGGGGCAGATCGGGGACACGGGAGATTGAAGAGACGCCGACTGGTGCTGGAGGCGTCCGGGAAAGGCTCAGCCGGGGTGACCCGGCGTTTCGAGGTGGAGGATGAAGGTTCGGACGTTGTGCGTGTGGTTTCCGATGTGGTCGTTGGGGAGGCCAGACGCTCCGTCGTCTGACCCGTTGCTGATCGTCGACGACCGGGTCGTAGGTGCCACGAGTGAGGTTCTCGCCGCCGGAGTGGCCCTGGGGATGCCGCGTCGGGAGGCGGAAGCGTTGGCTCCGTTTGCGACGGTTCTGGTCCGTGATCCCGGGGAAGAGGCCCGTCGCTTCGAGCCTGTGGTGGAGGTCATCGAGGACCTCATCCCCCGGGTGGAGGTGGTCTCCCCGGGTCTGGTCTACGTCCCAGTTTCCGGTGCTGTGCGCTTCTACGGCGGGGAGACGGCGCTGGCAGAGCGGGTGGTCAAAGAGGTCGACAACCTGGTCGGACATCTCCGGGGAGGCCAGGCCATGGTCGGGGTGGCCGATGGGCCCTTCGCCGCCCGTTGGGCTTCGGCGACCACAACGGTTGGTCACCCGCAGGTAGTCGAGGACACGATCGGGTTTCTCTCCCGTCTCGATCTGGCAACGCTTCGGGAGAGCATGAACGGCGAGGAGATGATCGACACTTTCCGCTGGTTGGGGATCGGCACCCTCGGTGAGCTGGCCCGATTGCCCCGTGATGCCCTGGCGACCCGTTTCGGCAATCAGGGGGCTCTTGCCCACCGACTGGCCAGTGGGGAGGACCGACTGGTCGATCCCCGGGGAATCTCACCCGATCTCGCGGTCGACGCCGCCTTCGAGGATCCGCTGGAAACGCTCGATGCAGTCGCCTTCGCCTCCCGTGCCCTGTCGGAGCGCCTGCTGCGCGGGCTGCGGGTGAACGGGGTGGCGCCGCATCGGGTCTCGATCCTGGCCGAATCGGCGATGGGGAAGGCCCGGGAGCGGATCTGGCGGTCGGCGGACCCCTTCACCGAGAAGGCTCTCGCCGATCGGGTGTGGTGGCAACTGCGGGCCTGGGTGGAGGCGGGCGGGGTGCCCGGGGGGATCGTGAGATTGAGGATTGCACCGGCCGACCTCTCCGATCAGGGGCGGCAGCTTGGCTTGCTCCAGGACGAGACCTCGAGGATCGAAGCCGAAAGGGCGCTGACCAGGGCCCAGGCATTGCTCGGCCCCGATGCGGTGCTCCAGGGAAGAGCCCAGGGCGGGAGGATGCCTCAGGAGCGAGTCGCCTGGTCCCGTTGGGGGGAGCCGCCGACCGATGCCGCCCGGGAGCCCGATGCGCCATGGCCGGGAGCTACCCCAGGGCCCAGCCCTGCCCTGGTCCCGCCACGTCTCCAGCCTTTGGAAGTGGAATGGGATGAGGGGATGCCATCCCGGGTTCGGCTCGGCACTCGATGGGAGCCGGTCCTCACCTGGAGTGGGCCGTGGCGGCTCAGCGCTCGATGGTGGCTGGGAGAGAAGGACGCCGATCGTTATCAGCTGGTGACCTCGGTGGGGGCCCTGCTCTGTGTGGTAGCCGAGGGGAGGGCGTACCTGGCCGGGATTTATGATTGATAACGTCGATAAATGTTTGGTAGCCCGTCGTTTCGCCAGGGAGCGCGCGACGCAGTCCTGATCCTGATTGCGGTAGGTGCGTTTGGCCTTGCCTATGGGGTCCTCGCCGTCGACGCTGGCTTTTCGCAGGCTCTCACGCTGTTCTCGTCGGCGATCATCGTGTCCGGCGCCGCTCAATTCACGATGATCGGGCTTCTCCCAGCAGGACCGGTTCCGATCTTCATTGCTGCGGTCGGGCTCGGGCTTCGACACCTTCCGATGTCGGCCAGGCTCGCCGACATCATCGGTGAGCAGCCACTGCTGACCCGGATCCGGCTTGCTTTCATCCTGGTCGACGAGACCTTTGGGCTCACCATCAGGGCTTTCGACGCTGGGGTCGAGGACCCGGTCGCCTACAAGACCGCAGCCGACGTGATGTTGTACTCGGGCTGGATTCTCGGAACCGCAGCCGGCGCCTGGTTTGGCTCCTCGATCGATCCCGGTGCGGTGGGGATCGGCGTCCTCTTCGGTCTCCTCTTCCTAGGGCTGGCGGCGCCGATGGTGAAACTCAGACGTGATTGGGTGGTGGCTGGGGCCTCCGTCGTGGCCACCCTGATCGCGATCAACACCCTGCCCGTGGCGTGGCAGATATCTACCGCGGCCTTCGCGGCGTCCCTGATTGGGCTGGCCATCGATGAGTGACCTCACGGTGGTTCTGGGAGTGGCAGCGATCACATTCGCAACCAGGATCGCTTTCCTCCTCAACCCGAGATCGGCTCCCGGGGGGCGGGTGGGCCGTTTTCTCGAGGTGTTTCCACTCGCTCTGTTCATCGCCATCGCTACCAACGGTCTGGCGGCCCCGCCAGGAACGCCAGAGTTCGCCGCCAACATCGCCGCGGCGGTGGGTGGGGTGGTCGGTGGAATCGTGTTCCGCCGCTCGCTGTGGGGCGTGCTCGGAGTAGGGGCGGCCTGCTTCTATTTGGCCCGGGCTCTGATCGGCTGAGAGATACCCTCCGCCGATGTCCCTCGAACACGACCTCGATGCACTGGCCGCCGATCAGGAGTTCTCCGGTGTGGTTTGGGTCGACCGCGCCGGCGAGATCGAGTTGGCCAAGGCCTACGGGTGGGCGCACCGGGGATGGGAGATCCCCAACCAGGTCGATACCCGGTTCGGAATCGCCAGTGGGTCGAAGGGCTTCACCGCACTTACGGTGATCAGCCTGATCGAGGACGGGGTGTTCGATCTATCGACTGCGGCACGATCATTTCTCGGGAGTGATCTCCCGCTCATCCGTGACGATGTGACCATCGAGCATCTGCTCTCGCATCGCTCCGGGATCGGGGACTATCTCGACGAGGACGCCGGGTACGACCTCAACGACTACATGATGCCGATCCCGGTGCAGGATCTGGTCATCACCGAGGACTTCGTCGCGGTGCTCGACGGGTTCCCGATGAAATCCACTCCTGGCGAGATGTTTTCCTATTGCAACGGCGGGTTCGTGGTCCTGGCCCTGATCGCGGAACGAGCCAGCGGGGCACCTTTTCACGATCTGGTCAGCCAACGTGTCCTCGACCCGGCAGGCATGAGCGACACCGAGTTCCTGCGCTCCGATCAGCTTCCGGGTGACACCGCGCTCGGTTATTACGAAATCGATGGCGTGTTGAGGACCAACGTGTTCCATCTGCCGGTGCGGGGGACTGGAGATGGTGGGATCTACACCACCGCGGCCGATGTCAGCGTCTTTTGGAAGGCGTTCTTCGCTGGTCGGATCGTGTCCACAGATTGGGTCGCCGAAATGTTGCGTCCACGAAGTGAAGTGCCAGATGACTCGCGGCGGTACGGCCTTGGTTTCTGGCTTCACGAGTCGACGGACACCGTGATGTTGACTGGCTCCGACACCGGCGCCTCGTTTCTCAGCGTGCACGAACCACACGAAGACATCACCCACACGGTGATCTCAAATATCACCAATGGAGCATGGGCGGTCACATCGTTCTTGCGCGAGCAGTTGGGTCTTTGACCGATTCATGACGCAGGCGTGGCGGATTTTCGGCGACTTGGGGGCCTATGGCCGCTGTTGTCAGTCTGGTCACCCTGATCGCGACCTGGCTCGTGGTCCGCCGAGCGAAGAATGGTGGCGGGCCAGATCCTTTGGCTGTCCTCGACGCCGTCGCCCGAATCTGGGCTGCGGCCGCCGTGATCGGAGTCACCTCTATCGTCTTACGCCCAGTCGGCGGACCGGAGTCCGTCACCGGTTTAAACCTCGTTCCCTTCAAGTCCCTCGGCAATCTGATAAACAATTCTGTCGACGCCTCGGTGGCAGTTCGAAACATCGCCGGCAATGTGTTGCTCTTCGTACCTATTGGGTTCACGTTCGGACTGGTCTTCCGAAGGCACCGACACATGATTCTCGCCTCAACCCTGGTCGGCCTCGGAACCTCGTTGATCTTCGAAGTGATTCAGTTCGTGTTCGCGCTCGGTCGGGTGGGCGACATCGACGACGTGATTCTCAACGTCGTTGGGACTTGGATTGGTGTACTGATTGCGGCTTTGGCTCTGAAACTGGTGACCCGGCCTCGTGAGAGTCAGGGTGATCGGGCGGGGATGGTGTAGGTGTGGCCGAGTGGGCTGGTCCATTGATAGATGCCGGGTCGTACCTGTTGGATCTTCCATCCGTGGTGTCTGATGACGTGGTCGTGGCGGCAGAGTGGTGCGAGGTTGTCGACTTCGGTCGGGCCGCCTTCTGACCATTGCTGGTTGTGGTCGATGTCGCATTCGGCTGCTGGGTTGCGGCATCCGGGGAAAACACAGGTCGGGTTTTCGGCTTCCACCTGTCGTTTGAGTTGGGTGTTGGGTCTTCTTCGGGTGGTCCCGTTGGAGATGACCTGGCCTTCCTCATTGAGAATCGTGTAACGCCATTCGCTGTCGGATTGTTGGGTGGTGACCTGACGGGCGATGTCGGCGATGACCGGCCCGTATCCGGCGAGCTGTCCGGGGTTTTCGGATAGCTGAGCCAGGGTGGTGAGGTCGACTTGGATGTCGACGGTTCCTCGAGTCCCTCGGGTTTGGTCTGTTTGTCTGCCCTGGAGTAGGTCGAGGAGGACGTCGGCTCGGATCTGGTCCATGGTTCTGGGGTCGTCGGCGGATTTGGCAGCTCGGGCCAACCGGTTGATCCGTCGCAGTCACCGCGCTGGCACGGTGGGGTGGAAGGTTGAGTCCGTGGAGGTTGGCGGTCCCGTCAGGATTGGCCTCGGACACGACCCGACGGTCTTCGACGCCTTGCTCGTATCGGGTTTTCGCCATGTCGGGGTCGACTTGGATGACCAGTTTGCGGAGGTCGGGCGTCCGAGCTGTCCGGTGGTCTGGTGAGGTGCTCGTTCCAATACGACGTGCTGACCCGGGTCCGGTGTTCGGGTTCGAGGTGACAGGTTTCGCTGATGATCACTTTGGCTTTGGCCAGGTCGATGCCGTCCTTCGGAGAGTGCTTCCCATAGTTGGGGGTAGTCGCCGACCAGTTGGGAAGCCCAACCCAAATGGGTGTCGGCGGCCCGGCGGGTGAGTGTGAGCGCAGCCCGGATTTCGGAGGCGGCGAGATCCTGGATCTCGTCGGATTCGAGATGACCGGACAGTTGCTCATGTTCGGCGTCGGCGACCGCCACCATCGCCGCGTAGAGCTCGGCCTGGGTATGAGCCAGTTGACGGTTCCAGGCTTGGACCAGGACCACCCGGTCATGACCGGTGATCAGGTTCCGGTCGATCGAGGACAGGATCGCCCCCAGCTTCGGGCCCGGTGTCATCTGGGCTAAACCTTTGGGAATCCCGACATCCTCGAACATGTGTTCGACCATGCTCGAAACATACAAGCCGACCCCGACAGATTCCATACCCCTGTCAGCCGATATCGAAAGATTTCTTAGAACTGAAAGACCGCTTAGACCGGGCCCACCTGGCCACCCATCTCCGAGACCCTTCCGGCGATCACATCCCGCACCTGATCCCGCAGTTCGTTGCCGTCTGCCTGGGTCATTTCAGTGGTCTCGATGGCCTGGTCGATCACCACTCTGATCGTTCCCCCGTGAACCCAGGGCTGGCCAGGCGGCCAAGCGTCGTATGAGCCGTGGATCGAAACCGGGAGCACGGGGAGGTGGCTGGTCAGTGCCATGGTGAAGGCACCCTTCTTGAAGGGCCGCAGTGCACCGTCGCGCGACCTGGTGCCCTCCGCATAGATGATCAACGATCGACCCTTCTGGATGAGGGCCTTGCCCTGGCGGTTGACGTCGGCGTGGATCGATCCCCGGGCCGCCCGATCGACCTCCACGATCCCGACCGCCCGCATGCCTTGCGCCAGGACCGGCACCTTGTACAGCTCGGTCTTGGCAAGGAAACGCATCGGGATCGGGACCGCGAGGAGACAAGCCATGATGTCCAGGGCCGATAAATGGTTGGCCACCACCACATATGACCTGGTGGGGTCGATGTTTTCGGATCCGACGACCTCGAGCCTGGTCCCGGAGCAGATGAGCCAGACCCTGCTCCAACCCCGGATCACCTGCTCGATGAACGGGGAGACATCGTTGATCGCGGCCGTGATCATGACGGTCGGCACGGCAATCAGCGTGGCGAGCACGCCGGCGATCACGGTGATCACAGTTCTCGGAACATCGATCACCCAGCGCATCGCGGCGAGGGTAGCCATTGGCTCTTACCCTGACCCCGTGGACAAGGAAGAGGCACGTCGCCTGGCACGCCAGTCAGGGCCAGTTTCGTCAACCCTCGGCTCGCAGGTGGTCGACGGATTGTTTTCGTGGCTTTCCACCAGGCTCCCGGGCACGATTGCCGCTTACCTGGCGATGGCGGACGAGGTGAACATCGCCGAGCTGTTCGATCGGCTGCCTGGATGGCGATGGGTCCTGCCCCGGGTCGAGGATGACGGAACCCTCACCTTCCGGGACCGCGACGTGCCAAAGGAGACCCACCATTGGGGGATGATCCAGCCAATGGACTCGGGCCGTGTCGTGCCCGTTCACGAGATCGACGTGTTCCTGGTCCCGGGTCTTGCCTTCGACGACTTCGGCGGGCGTCTGGGCCGCGGTGGCGGCTACTACGACCGGGTGCTCGCGGTTCGCCGCAGCGATAGTGAGGCGGTCGGGGTCACGCTCTCCAGCCGGGTGATCTCCGAGGTCCGCGTTGTGGACCATGACGAGCCTGTGGACTGGTTGGCCATTGAGGAAGGCGTCATCCCGACGCGACCCAGCCGCTGACCTCAACGATCGTGATCAGCACCGCCGGGCCTGAAGGCGGGCTGTCGCGGTATTGGTGGTATTTCAGGGCGAGGGCCGACCGGGCGGCCTGCCACTCGTCGCCGTCCTCGACAACGTTTGCGATCCCATCGATCCGCACCCACCACAGATGGGCCCAGTCGTCGTCGTAGTGATCGACAAGGAGGCTCACCTCGGAGTTAGCGCTGATGTTGGCCAGCCGTTGCAAACGCGTGGTCGTCTTGGGCTTGTGATCGACCATGTGGACGATCAGATCCGAGTCCAGGGCGAAGGTGATCGGGACCAAATGGGGAGCGCCGTTTGCCCTGACAGTGGCGAGGTATCCGAGCGGCGATTGCTCCAACTTCGCCAGCGCTTCAGAGCGGTTCATTCACTCTCTTGAGCGCTGGCTCCAGTGTGGCCCAGACGACATCGGCCCAGCGGCGGTGCCCGGCCGCGCTGACATGAAAGAGGTCGGCCGACCACAACGAGCGATCCGAGTACCAGTCGTCAGGGCGATCGGCGCGTTGGTCGATGACCAGGGCGCCATTGCGGGCGGCGACCCGACGGTGGATCCGATCGAAGCCTGCTGACCGATGGGAGACGAATTGGCGCAAAGGTGGATGGAGCCGGGGGATCGTCCCCAAGTCTCCGACGCCGCTGAGGACGATGGTCGCTCCGGTGACCGATAGATCACTGACGACGTGGTCGAGATTCACCTCGAAACGCTGACGCGACACTCCCCGTATCAAATCATTGCCGCCAACCGCAACGAAGATCAGGTCAGGTTCGAAGTCAATGGCGGCGCCGACTTGCTCCTTGACTAGGTCGTGGGCGCATGAGCCGCCCACGGCAAAGGACTCGAGGACCACATGGTGGTCAATGGCGAGGCGTTCGCAGATCAGTGATATCCAGACTTCCTCAGGCCCGGCAACTCCAGGGGCGGTAACCGAAGAGTCGCCAAGCACCGCTACCCGAAGGTTGGGCAGTGACGGGTCACCGAACGAGCCGGAGGGATCGACCTCGTCGAGGAGCGGAGTGGGGCGGAGAACGGCGTAAGCCGCCTCGAGGCCGATGACAGCCGCTCCGGCAAGCGCCCCACGTTTGATCAGATGACGAACCACAGTCCCAATGTTGGCAGGTGAGCGGGTCTAGCTGCCGGAGGCGTTTTGGATACGGGCCTTGAGCCCGAAGCGCCCGCGTTTACTGTCCGTCAGGTCGATGAAAGCCCCTACCGCGTCTGAGAACTCTGACGGATCGTCGGGGAAGAACTCCAGATGGTCGCCTTCGATGTCGAATGAGAATCGATAGATCGAGGTGCGCTCCACCTTCACCTCGCGCATCGGCCATGAGCCCATGTGCCGTCGCCCGGTGGTGATCCGGAATCACGCGTCATCGATTTCGATCGTCACGTGTGTCGGCTCCAGTCTGGAGCCTTGAAGCCGCCCTAAGTAATAAGCCATCCCAGACCCAATCTAGTGGTCTTCGCAACGAGTTGAAACGGGGAAATCGTCCGAATCCAGCGGTACTGTTTGGACTAGTCCTTGAAGGAGAGCATGACTGACCGCCTCCCAGAGCATTCCCGCCCGGCCAACAGGGTCCGTTTCGTCACCGCGACCACCCTTTTTGACGGCCATGACGCCTCGATAAACATTTTCAGGCGGATTCTTCAGGCCTCGGGAGCCGAGGTGATCCATCTCGGGCATAACCGGACCGGGCTCGACATCGTGGAGACCGCGATCGAGGAGGATGCCCACGCCATTGCGGTGACTTCTTATCAGGGCGGGCACATGGAGTTCTACCGCTATGTCAGGGATTTGCTGGTGGAGCGGGACTCCGGCCACATTCGCCTCTTCGGTGGTGGTGGGGGGACGATTCTCCCTGCGGAGGGTGAGGAATTGGGTGCCTATGGGGTGACCAGGATCTACTCACCCGATGATGGTCGGCAGTTGGGGTTGGTGGGGATGGTCGCGGACATGATCGCCCGTTCGGATTTCGCCACGGGTGAGCTTGGCAAAGACTTCGACCTGTCGAGTCTCACGACCCAGGGCACCAAGGTGGTGGCGAGCCTGATTTCGGCGGCGGAGAACTATCCGGAGAAATACGCCGACGTGTTCGAGCAGGTCGAAGCGAAGGCGGCCGCCTCGAGCGGATTGGTGGTTGGGGTGACCGGGACCGGGGGGTCGGGGAAGTCGAGTTTGGTCGACGAGCTGGTGCGACGTCTCCTCCTCGATTTCGTCGATCTTCGTTTGGCAGTCATCTCGGTGGATCCTTCGAAGCGACGTTCTGGTGGCGCCCTGTTGGGGGATCGGATCCGGATGAACTCGCTGCCCCATCCCCGGGCCTACATGCGGTCGCTGGCGACCCGCCAGCCCAACCTCTCCCTGTCGCCTCACGTTCGCCAGGCGTTGGAAGTGGTGAAGGCGGCCGGCTTCGACCTGGTGATCCTGGAGACGTCGGGGATCGGCCAGTCCGACACCGAGATCGTCGACTTCTCCGACTTGTCGATGTATGTGATGACCCCCGAGTACGGGGCGGCCACCCAACTCGAGAAGATCGACATGTTGGACTTCGCCGACATGGTGGCGATCAACAAGGCGGACAAGGAGGGGGCGCTCGACGCCCTGCGCGATGTCCGCAAGCAGTACAAGCGGAACCACCTCGAATTCAACGCCGACGACGCCTTCGCTGCCGATCCATCTCACCGTCGCCTCAGACTTCAACGACCCTGGGACCAACCGGTTCTACAAGGCCCTGGTCACCAAACTCGGCCTGGAATCGACGATCGACCTGCCTATTGCAGACAGCGCAAAGCGACACGTCGTTCCACCCGAGCGCACCCGCTACCTGGCCGAGGTCGTCGCCAAGATCCGGGACTACGACACGTGGGCGGCCGACCAGGAGTCGGTGGCCGAGACCCTCTATCGGTTGCAGGGTGCGGACGAGGCCGGGGTCGACGTTGCCCGGGAGACAGCCACCGCCGCAGAGAACCTCGATCCCGCCAATCGCCGGGCGCTCGACCATTGGGATGGGATGCTTGCGGAGTATTCGGGGGAGGAGTTCATCTATCACGTCCGGGGCAACGAGATCCGGGTGCCGTTGCATCAGGAGACGCTGAGCCACACCCGGGTGCCAAGGGTTGCCCTTCCCCGCTACCGGTCGTGGGGTGACCGGCTCCGGTGGTTGCTCCAGGAGAACGTCCCCGGCGAATTCCCATACACGGCCGGGGTCTTTCCATTCAAACGGGCGGAGGAAGATCCGGCGCGGATGTTCGCGGGTGAAGGCCCGCCGGAGCAGACCAACCGTCGCTTCCACTATCTGGCTGCGGACACCCCGGCCAAGAGGTTGTCCACGGCGTTCGACTCGGTCACCCTCTATGGCGAGGATCCCCACGAGCGGCCCGATATCTACGGAAAGGTGGGGAACTCAGGGGTCTCCATCGCCACCGTGGACGACGCCAAGAAGCTGTACTCCGGGTTCGACCTTTCCGACCCGGCGACCTCGGTGTCGATGACCATCAACGGACCGGCCCCGATGATCCTCGCTTTCTTCATGAACGCCGCCATCGATCAGGCTTGTGAGACCCACATCACCGACCAGGGTCTGTGGGATGAGGTCGAAGCCACGATCGCCGGGATCTACGGTGACCGTCCTCGGCCCGAATACGCCGGTCCGCTGCCGGCAGGGAATGAGGGGCTCGGGCTGCGCCTGCTCGGAGTTACCGGCGATCAGGTCCTGCCCGCAGACGCCTATCAAAGGATCAAGCAGGAGACGATCCATCGGGTGCGAGGGACCGTGCAGGCCGACATTCTCAAGGAAGACCAAGCCCAGAACACCTGCATCTTCTCCACCGAGTTCGCCCTGCGGATGATGGGTGACATCCAGCAGTACTTCGTCGACAACGACGTCGACAGCTTCTACTCGGTGTCGATCAGCGGATATCACATGGCTGAAGCAGGAGCCAACGCGATCACCCAACTCGCCTTCACCCTCGCCAACGGGTTCACCTACATCGAGAACTATCTGGCTCGGGGGATGGACATCGACGACTTCGCCCCCAACCTCTCCTTCTTCTTCTCCAACGGCATCGACGCCGAATACGCCGTCATTGGCAGGGTCGCCCGCCGGATCTGGGCGAAAGCGATCAAACATCGGTACGGGGGGAACGACCGATCCCAGAAGCTGAAATACCACGTGCAGACTTCGGGCCGGTCCCTCCACGCGCAGGAGATCAGCTTCAACGACATCCGGACCACGCTTCAGGCGCTCTACGCCGTCTACGACAACACCAATAGCTTGCATACCAACGCGTATGACGAGGCGATCACCACTCCCACAGAGGAGTCGGTGCGGCGGGCGGTCGCCATCCAGCTCATCATCAACCGCGAGCTCGGCCTCACCAAGAACGAGAACCCGCTGCAAGGCAGCTTCATCATCGAGGAGCTCACCGATCTTGTCGAAGAGGCGGTGCTACTCGAATTCGAGCGGCTCAACAGCCGCGGGGGAGTCCTCGGCGCCATGGAGCGCCAATACCAGCGAACCAAGATCCAAGAGGAATCGCTCTATTACGAGCAGCAGAAAGAGTCCGGCGCCTATCCGATCGTCGGGGTCAATACCTTCATATCCAAAGCCGGCTCACCTTTCGTCGTCCCAACAGAGCTGATCCGCTCCACCACCACCGACAAAGACCGCCAGATCACCAATGTGCGCGCCTTCCAGGATCGGAACACTGAGACGGCGCCCCCAGCACTCGCCGCCCTCCAAAAGGTGGCCGTCACCGGAGGCAACATCTTCAACCAGTTGATGGAGACCGCCAAAGTCGCCTCACTCGGCCAGATGAGCCAAGCCCTCTACGACGTCGGCGGCCAATACCGCCGCAACATGTAGCCGAGAAATGCGCCTCCCGGTGTCGAAATGGCGCAAAGCCGTTCGTAGTGGGTATGAAGTGGGAGGCAAAGTGCCTCCCGGAGACAGGAGATCATCATGACCCAGTACCTGCTTTCAGTGTTCGACGTTGAGGGAAACACCGCGCTCCCTCCCCGAGGAGATCGAGAAGGTCTATGCCGACGTCGATGTGGTGAACGCCGAGATGATGGCTGCTGGCGCATGGGTGTTTGCCGGAGGCCTGCACCCTGTCGACACCGCCACTGTGGTCAGCGCACAAAGTGGCGAGATCATGATCACCGACGGGCCGTTCGCCGAGACCAAGGAGCAGATCGGTGGCTTTTGGGTCATCGAGGCTCCGGATCTCGATGCGGCTCTGGATTGGGCTCGCAAGGCGACCGTCGCCTGCCGGGGTGCGATAGAAGTCCGGCCCTTCCAGGACGAGCCCGACGCCTGAGGTGACCTCGTCGGGCACCGAGGCCGCCGCCATTGACCGGATCTTCCGGGAGGAGTCCGGCAAGGCCGTCGCCACCCTGATCCGCCTCTTCCGTGACATCGACGTCGCCGAGGAGGCGGTTCAGGAGGCGTTCGTGGTGGCCAGCGAGCGTTGGCCAGAGACGGGTCTTCCCCCCAACCCCGGGGGGTGGATCGTCACCACCGCCCGGAATCGGGCAATCGACCGTCTGCGACGAGAGTCGAGCAGAGAGGACCGCCATGCCCAAGCTGCCTTGCTCGATGCCCAGTCGGAGCCGGAGCCACCGGGGGGTCCGGTGAGCGACGATCGCCTCCGGCTCGTCTTCACCTGCTGTCACCCGGCGCTGGAGACATCGGCCCAGGTGGCGCTGACCCTTCGGCTCCTGGGCGGCCTGCAGACTCCCGAGATCGCCCGTGCGTTTCTGGTTCCGGAGCCGACGATGGCGCAGCGGCTGGTGAGGGCAAAGCGCAAGATCAAGGCGGCCAACATCCCCTATCGCATCCCGCGCGACGCCGATCTTCCCGACCGTCTTGGAGCTGTCCTCACTGTCATCTACCTGATCTTCAACGAGGGCTACACCGCTTCCAGCGGCGACGAGCTGGTGCGGGCCGAGCTGTGTGATGAGGCGATCCGCCTCGGTCGCCTTCTCGCCGACCTGATGCCCGATGAGCCCGAAGCCGTGGGCTTGCTCGCCCTGCTCCTGCTCACCCAATCACGTCAGGCCGCCAGGACCACCCCCGACGGGTCGATGGTCATGCTGCCGAATCAGGATCGGGCCCTGTGGGATAGGAACCTGATTGGCGAGGGCCAGGACCTGGTTCGAGCCTGCCTCCGTCGAAATCATCCCGGCCCGTTCCAGATCCAGGCCGCCATCGCCGCCGTTCACAGCGACGCCAAGACGGCGGAGCAGACCGACTGGGGTCAAGTGCTCCAGCTCTACGACCAGCTGATGCAGATCGCTCCGACGCCGGTGGTTGCTCTCAACCGGGCGGTTGCCGTGGCCGAGGTCCATGGGGCACCCGCTGCCCTGGCCGAGCTCGATGCACTCGTTCTCGGCGACTACCACCTCTTCCACGCCACCCGGGCGGAAATGCTGCGCCGTCTCGGCCAGATCGACGAAGCGGACGTCGCCTACGGGGAGGCGATCGATCTGGCGAACAACCAGGCGGAGCGGCGCTTTCTCGAGGAGCGAAGGGCCCTGAACCGCAGCTGACACCGGTGTTTGCAGCCCGCGGACGATTCCGATACGATACCGTCTAGTTTCGTAACTTGAAGGAGCAGGTGTGGACGCGGAGACTATTTATCGGAGGCGGTGGGCGACCCTTGGTGTGCTCTCCCTGAGCCTCGTCATCATCGGGTTGGACAACACCATTCTCAATGTTGCCCTGCCCACCTTGGTTCGTGAGCTCGGAGCAACGGCCAGCCAGCTGCAGTGGATGGTCGATGCCTACATCTTGGTGTTCGCCGGGTTGCTTCTCACCATGGGTGCTCTTGGTGACCGATTCGGGCGCAAGCTCGCATTGAGCATCGGCCTGATCCTCTTCGGTCTCAGTTCGATCGCCGCGGCCTTCGCCGATTCGGCAAACAGCCTGATCGCGGCGAGGGCGGTGATGGGAATCGGTGGGGCGCTGATCATGCCCGCCACGCTGTCCATCATCACCAACGTCTTCTCGGGCCCGGAACGGGGACGGGCGATCGCCGCCTGGGCCGCAGTGGCCGGTTTGGGGATTGTCCTTGGCCCGGTGCTCGGCGGCTTTTTGCTCGAGAACTTCTGGTGGGGCTCGATCTTCCTGATCAACGTCTTCGTGGTAGTAGTCGCCATTGCCCTCGGGTTCTTCCTGGTTCCGGAATCCAAGGACCCTGCCGCCACGCCGCTCGACCCGGTCGGGGCTGTGCTCTCGATCGTCGGATTGGTGGCCCTGGTCTACGCCATCATCGAGGCGCCGTCGCGAGGTTGGACGGATCCGCTGATTCTGGCAATGTTCGGGCTCGCCGCGGTGCTGATCGTCGTCTTTCTCTGGTGGGAGGCGCACACCGAGCATCCGATGCTCCAGCTCTCCTTCTTCGAAAACCCGCGGTTCAGCGCCGCCAGCGTGGCCATCACGATGGTCTTCTTTGCGATGTTCGGAACAGTTTTCCTCAACACCCAATACCTCCAGTTCGTCCTTGGGTTCTCACCGTTGGAGGCCGGCTTCCGGGTGATGCCGGTGGCCACGATGATCATTGCCGCGCCGCTGTCGGCGCGGTTCGCCGAGAGGTTCGGTACCAAGCGAGTCGTCACCACCGGACTGACGATCGTTGCGGTGGCGATGTCGATCCTGGCAACGATCACCGTCGACACCGGTTACGGGAGAGTGGCCATCGCACTGGCGATTCTGGGTATCGGCATGGGGACGGCGATGGCACCGGCCACCGAGTCGATCATGGGCTCGCTGCCCCTCGCCAAGGCCGGTGTGGGCTCGGCGATGAACGACACCACGCGTCAGATCGGTGGGGCACTCGGCGTCGCCGTCTTGGGCAGCATCCTCGCCTCGTCCTTCGGCAACGCGATGGCGCCGGTCGTGGCCAACCTGCCAGCCGAGGCGGCGCAGATCGCCGGCGACTCGATCGGTGGGGCGGTGGCGGTGGCTTCCCAGATCGGCGAAGCCGGAGCGCAACTGGTCGATGCTGCTTCGGCGGCATTCATCGGCGGGATGCGAGATCGCGGTTTGGGTTGCGGCTGGAGTGGTGCTTCTCGGAGCGGTGATCACCTATTTGTTCCTGCCCGCCCGTGCGTTGGAAGTGGCCGAAGTCGGGGCAGTTCCAGCCGATGACATCCACTGATCGAAAGCCCGGCCGGCCCCGGAACGCATCGGTAGACGCCGCCATCATCCAGGCTGCCCTCGAGATGCTGGACGAAGTCGGCCTCCAAGCCGTCAGCATGGATGGCGTGGCCGCCCGGGCCGGGGTGGGCAAGGCGACGATCTACAGGCGTTGGGATTCGCGAGAGGACCTGCTCATCGACGCGGTGGCCGGTCTGGTGGCCTCAGTGGAAGTTCCGGAGACCGGCGACATACCGGGCCGATCTCGTCACGCTTCTGGTGCGTTGCGCACCTTCATGTCCGAGATGAAGGGAGGAAGCATCTTTCCCTGGCTCATCGGCGAGGTGGCGGCAGGCACCGAGGTGGGAAAGCACTACGCCGAAGCGGTGATCCTGCCCAGGCGGCGGATGATCGCCCAGATGATCAGTCGGGGGATCGAACGGCTCGCTGCGTCGGGATCTCGATGTGCAACTTGCTGTCGACATGATCAGCGGGCCGACACTTCTTCGGAAGATGATGACCCCGATACGAGGTGTCGACGAGCGATGGGAAGAGAAGCTGGTCGACGCTTTGCTCGATGGCTGGCGCAGCTGATCAACCTCCAGCCCGAATTGGGCGGCTCGGGCATGCGCCTCCAGTCCCTCGAGACGCGCCAGGAGGACCGTGTCCTCGATCAGCAGGGTCGGGTCGTCGAGGGCGGTCCAGGTTGGTGACCGGAGATAGGTGAGCACCGACAGGCCCGATTGATATCGGGCGCCACCACCCGTTGGCAATACGTGGTTGGGGCCTACGCCATAGTCGGCGAAGGCTTCCGCCGTTCCGCTGCCGACGAAGACCGAGCCATACGAGCGCAGCCGAGCGAGGAGAGATCCGGGGTCGTCGACATGAAGTGCCAGATGCTCGGGTGCCAAGCGATTCGACACGGAGCTCGCCTGTTCGAGCGATCCGACAATCAGGCAAAACCCGTTCTCCAGGGCGCGCGATGCGGTCTCGGACGTGGGAAGGTCGGACAACTGCCGCCCGATCGCTTCCTCGACCGCGTTGGCCAGGTTCTGGCTGGTGGTGACCAGCATCGGCACCGTGTCATCGTCATGCTCCGCCTGTGCCAGGAGGTCGGATCCGACCAATTCAGGGTCGGCCGTGTCGTCGGCGATGACGAGGATCTCGCTCGGCCCCGCCAGCCCGTCGATTCCGATCTCCCCGAACAGGTATTTCTTGGCCGCGGTTACCCACCGATTGCCTGGCCCGACCACCAAGTCGCACGGGGGAGTGACGGTGCCGAAGGCAAGGGCGGCGATGGCTTGCGCTCCGCCCACAGCCAGCAACCCATCGGCGCCGGCGATCGCCGCCGCCGCCAAGGTGACCTGCGTCGGCCGGGGAGAGGCGAGCCAAACCGAATCCACACCGGCTACACGGGCGGGTACCACAGTCATCAGCACCGACGAGGGAAGTGGGTATCGGCCGCCAGGGGCGTAGGCACCAACCGAGGCCA
>CAVVCY010000005.1:0-28884 GCA_963746905.1 uncultured Acidobacteriota bacterium | reverse complement strand
AGGATCGCGAGGCGGCCGAGGAGATTCGAGGGGCCGAGGTCACAGTCGAAGGTCGACGGGAGTTGGGAGAAGGTGAGTTCTGGCCCGAGGACCTGGTCGGGCTCGAGGCTCGTTCCGTCGAAGGGAATCGGCTTGGGGTTGTGGTCGGCGTGGTCGCAGGTCTTGCTCAGGATCGCTTGGTAGTGGAACGGGAAGGCTCGACCTTCGAGGTGCCATTTGTTGACGATCTGGTCCCGGTCGTCGACCTCGATCAGCGCTTCGTAGCGATCGTGGTCTTGCCCGGTCTCACTGAGCCGTGATGTTGACGACGATTCCGACCAGCGAGCCGTCATCGGGGCTCTCCTCGCCCACGAACAGAGAGGTCGGTCCGATAGGGACATCTATGGAGGTCTGGAATTCGCCCCAGGTCTCGGCCCAGTCGGCTGCCTGCGTGGACTGGCGGGCGCTGTCCCCGACACTGGTGGCGATCACAAGGACCGTGCCTTCGAAGGTCCGGGCGTAACCGCGGACCTCGACCGGGGTGCCAGTCTCAGCCTCCGGCGACGGCTCGACCACGACGACTTGATCGGCGATGGTCGCCGCTCCGGTGAAGGGCTGGATCCCCGTCTGCAACTCGACGGTGAGGCCTGCCGGAGAGTTTCGAACCTCGGCGCGCGCCTGACTTGGCCCGGCGAGATGGAGGTCGACGAACATCCCCCCGTCCAGTGACCGCACCACGTAGAGCCTATCAACCAATGGCGTCTCGACCAGTTGGTCGGTGAGGACGGTTTGGCCCAGGTCGAGGTGGATGCGGACTATCTGCCCGGAGTCGAGGAACTCGACAGCTACGGACGGCGGGGTGGTGGCCGCGCGCCTCGTTTGTCTCGAAGTCGAGACGGAATCGCTCGCAGCCGCCGGCGACGTCCCATGAGACGAGACCGAGGATGCTGGCGTCCGTGGAGGGCTGATCGATCCGGGCAACCTGCCCACTCTCGAGGAAGTCCGAGCCATCGGGACAGCCCAGTAGCGGCTCGGTGACCGCGACCGTTGTCGAAGCTCCAGTCGTCGTCGTGGTCGCGAGAGTGGTTGTCGAGGTGGTGGCGGTGGTCGTCGGCATACATGCAGCCAGCAACAACAAACTTGCCAGCACCGGAGACCGCATGTCCGTCAGGGTACGTCCGGAGTTACATTGAAACGAGTGATCAATGAAGCAGTGATTGTTGCCACGGCTCGAAGCCCGATTGGACGCGCCTACAAGGGCTCCCTCGTGGAAGTCAGGGCCGATGACTTGGCCGGTTTTGCCATCAATGCTCTGATGGAGAAGGTGTCGGAGGTTGATCGGGCCTCGGTGGTCGACGTCATGTTGGGCTGCGGCCTTACCCACCACGAACAGGGTTACAACCTCGCCCGAACCGCTTCACTACTGGGCGGAATGCCTGAGACCGTGCCTGCCACGACGGTCAACCGTTTCTGCGCCTCCTCCCTTGAGACGATTCGAATGGCATTTCACGCCATCCGGTCCGGGGAGGGAGACACCTACGTTGCTGCCGGTTCCGAGTCGACCAGCCGGGCATACGGAAAGGCCTTCGATAGTGAGGACCTGAACCCCCGTTTCACCGATCCGGATCGAGACGATTTCATCGACCAGGTGTACATCCCGATGGGCAACACTGCAGAGAACGTCGCCGAGCGTTACGGGATCACTCGGGAGCGGATGGACGAGTTCGCCAAGCGCTCCCAAGATCTGGCTGTTGAGTCGCAGAAGAATGGCTTCTTCGACTGGGAGATCTCTCCCATCGACCTCCCTGATGGCCGGACCATCTCGGCCGACGACGGCCCGCGGCCAAATACCACGATCGAGAAACTGGCCGAGTTGGCCCCGGTGTTCAAGCAGGGTGGGTCGGTAACCGTGGGCAACTCGTGTCCCCTAAACGACGGATCCGCGGCAGTCCTGGTGATGTCGGCGGAGCGGGCCGAACATCTGGGGTTGGCACCCCTCGCTCGCATCGTCGCCTCATCGGTGGTCGGGCTCGAGCCCGAGTTCATGGGCATGGGGCCCGTCGGGGCCGTGCGCTCGGTCCTCGCCCAGGCGGGGATGAGCCTGGCCGACATCGATGTGATCGAGATCAACGAGGCCTTCGCCGCCCAGGTGTTGGCCTGTGCTGACCAGCTGGGCATCGACATGGCAACACTCAACCCCCACGGTGGGTCGATCGCCCTCGGGCACCCGTTCGGCATGACCGGCGCCAGGATCATGGGCACCCTGATCAACGGGCTGCGGAGCCTGGACAAGGCCATCGGCCTCGAAACGATGTGCGTTGGTGGCGGGCAGGGGATGGCGATGATCGTGGAGCGGCTCAGCTAAGTCCCCAAATTGGGATGCACAGGGGTCATATACGGGACCTGTAGATCTCAATTACGGCTCGGCGGCGCGGTCCTACCCTTCCCGCATCGTGCGGATCAACGTCGTCACAATTTTCCCCGACTTCTTCGATAGCCCCTTGCGGATCAGCCTGGTGGCCAGGGCCATCGAGGCCGGCGCCCTCGAGGTCCGCTTGATCGATTTGCGGGAGCATGGCCTTGGCACCCACCGACAGGTGGATGACGCACCTTTCGGCGGTGGGGCCGGGATGGTGATGATGATCGAGCCCTTGGCCGCGGCCCTCGGACCACTATCCGGAACCCACCGGGTCCTTTTCACCCCCGTTGGATCGCCGATGACCCAGGCGACACTCGACGACTGGGCCACCCGCGAGGAGATCACTTTTGTTTGCGGCCGATATGAAGGGGTCGACCAGAGGGTGGCCGACAACCTGATCGACGAGGAGATCTCGCTGGGGGACTTCGTCCTTGCCGGAGGCGAGGTCGCCGCGGCCGCAGCAATCGAGGGAATCGCCCGGCTTCTTCCCGGGGTGGTGGGCAACCCGAATTCGACCGAGACCGAATCGTTTCGCAATGGCTTGCTCGAGGAGCCGGCGTACACCCGCCCCGCCGAATTCAACGGATGGCCGGTTCCGGAGATCCTGCTATCAGGTGACCACGGCAAGGTCGAGGAGTGGCGCTCCCGCCAGCGTCTCGAGCGGACCAAGGCTCGTCGGCCTGACCTCCTGGCGGATGGCGACAAATCGGAGACCTGATACAATTTCTGTCGGGTCGGGATTATCAGACCCTTTCCGACCGCTCCTAGGAGTCTCCCAATGAACGACCTTCACATCGTCGAGAGCGCGCGACGTCCGCGACGACATCCCAGAATTCAGGCCCGGCGACACGGTCAAGGTGCATGTGCGGGTCATGGAGGCCGGACGGGAGCGGATCCAGGTCTTTGAGGGCGTGGTCATCGCCCGCAACCGAACCGGGGCCCGGGCATCGTTCACGGTTCGCAAGATCAGCTTTGGCATCGGTGTCGAGCGGGTCTTCCCGGTCCATGCCCCGATCATCTCCAAGATCGAAGTGGTTCGCCGTGGTGACGTCCGCCGGTCGAAGCTCTACTACCTCCGTGATCGGGTCGGGAAGTCCGCCCGGATCAAGGAGCTGCGCGACTGACCCTGCCCACGTCAAACCAGGTTGAAGGCGTCCCCGAGGAAAGCCCGGCGCCGGAGAAGAAACGCTCTTTTCTCGCCGAGCTTCCCGGCCTGCTTCTGACCGCACTCGCGATTGCGGTCATCATCAAGACCTTCCTCATCCAGCCCTTCTGGATCCCCTCGGAGTCGATGCTCCCCACGATCGAGGTCAATGACCGAGTGATGGTCAACAAGCTCGCCTACAAGTGGGGTGAGCTACAGCGTGGCGACATCGTCGTTTTTCGCGATCCGTGTGAGGACGACATCGAGGAGTCGGTTCCTGAGGCGGTTATCCGCTCGGTGCTCGAAGCGGTGGGGGTGCGCACCCGGGGTCGGGACGATCTGATCAAGAGAGTCATCGGCCTTCCCGGCGACACGATCGAGATCCGGGCCAATCACATCGTGATCAACGGGACGCCACTCGACGAGCCCTATCTGGATGAAGACCTCGAGATGCCTGATGAAGGGCCATTTCCTGTCGGTGAAGGGGAAGTCTTCGTGATGGGGGACAACCGAAACGCGTCTTTTGACAGTCGTCGTTTCGGACCGGTGCCGCTCGATGATCTCGTTGGGCAGGCCTTCGTGACCATCTGGCCTCTGGCCCATTTTGGCGCCTTCTGAAAAAACCCAGTCCTTGGTGGATGTTTAGGTTCTCTCTGGCGACATATGATCGCCAGCAACGTGTGAAGAGGAGTGCATGGAAGAGGACCTGGAGCGCTACGAGTCCGAAGTAGAGCTCAAGATCTACAAGGAGTACCACGACGTCCTGCCGATGTTTCGGTATGTCGTGGAGACCGAACGTCGCTTCTACCTCGCAAACGAGGTGGACCTCGAGGTGCGCGAGGCCAACGGCTCGGTCTTCTTCGAGGTGGAGATGCGCGACGCCTGGGTGTGGGACATGTTCCGCCCCGCCCGTTTCCTGCAACACGTGAAAGTCCTCACCTTCCGTGACGTGAACGTCGAGGAGCTCGAGCAACAAGAGCTGTCTCTCTGATCGAGACTGCCGCAGTCGGGCGTCTGGGCGAGAGCCTCGCCCGCAGCTTTCTCGCCGATCACGGCCTTTCGATCGTTTCGAGCAATGTGCGCGTGGACGGTGGCGAAATCGACATCGTGGCCCTCGACCGCGGGCAGACGGTCGCCATTGAAGTTCGAGCCATCACCGGCAGAGGCGATCCGATCGACGCCATCGATCCCGTGAAACGAAGGAGGGTCCGCCGCCTGGCCCACCAGACGGGAGCGACCCGCGTCGACTTCGTCGGGATCAGGATCGAAACCGAGGCCGCGGTCGTCCACTGGGTGCCGGGCGGGGTTTGACACCTGTTTTCAGGTTTCCCTAGCTTGGTCGCAATGGCCGACCCCTCAAACGCGATCACCGTCGAAGGACTGGTCAAGCACTACAAGAAGACCAAGGCGCTGGATGGTCTCGACTTCACCATCCCGTCGGGTGCGATCACCGGGTTCCTCGGTCCTAACGGAGCCGGCAAGACGACCACTTTCCGATCGCTGCTCGGACTGACCCGGCCCAACAGCGGGCGCATCGAGGTCCTCGGTCATCGGGTGCCGGGCGAATTGAAGGCCGTCACCAAACAGGTCGGAGCCATCATCGAGGAGCCCGGCCTCATCAAGGCCCTTGGCGGGCGAATCAACCTGTTGGTTGCGGCGGACACCCTCGGTTTCGGGCATGAGCGAATCGATGAGATGCTCGAGTTCGTCGGGCTGACCCAGGACGCCAATCGCCGGGTCGAGCAGTACTCCAAAGGGATGCGGCAACGTCTGGCCCTGGCCGCGGCACTCCTCGGGGAGCCGGATCTCTTGCTCTTGGACGAGCCACTCGATGGTCTCGACCCGGCCGGACAGCGAGACTTCCGAGAGCGCCTTCGCCAGATTGCCGACGAGGGCCGCACGGTGGTGGTGTCCAGTCACGACCTTGCCGACATCGAGGCCCTCGCTGACTACGTAGTCGTTGTCAACCATGGCCGGCTCCTCGTCCAAGGCACTCTCGACGAATTGCTGGGAGATGGTGGTGGAACCAGGGTGGTCGTTGCCAACCAGAGCGCGGCGATAGCGGCCCTGGCCGCGGCCGGGATCGAGTCTTTGACAGCGGCGGATGCCCTGACAGTGCACGAAGGGGACGGCAGCCGCATCATCGAGGTCCTGGCACGATCCGGTATCTACCCGAGCGAGGTCACCTCGGCTCGGAGCTCGTTGGAAGCCGTTTTTCTTGGAATGACGACCGAGGCCGCACCATGAGCCTGGTCCACGCCGAATACCTCAAGATCAGCAGGCGCAAGCTCTATCCGGTGATGGTCCTCATCCTGGGATTCCTGGTCGCACTTGTGGCGTTCTTCTTGCTCATCTTCGGCAAGATCGCTCCGGATCTGGCCCAGGATGTCCCGGTACTGACCAAGCCTGACGCCTACCTGGTTGGGGCACAACAGGTCGTCGGCCAGACCTGGTTCCCGATGATCCTTGCGGTGGTATTGATCGGTGCCGACCTGGCATCGACGGTGTGGGCAACGTCACTGACCCGGAACCCGAGCAAGCCGGCTCATATCGGCGCCCGACTCGCTGTGATCACGAGTGCTTCTTGGCTGGCCATGCTTCTCGCCATCGCCGGATGGGCAGTCCTCACCGCCATCGTCGCCGATGGCGAGGGGGGCCCGTCGGCCGCCGACTGGCTCGACATCGCCTGGAAGGTGGGTGTGATTCAGATCGCCTGGGTTGCGTTGGCGATGGGCGCGATCGCAATGCTGCGCTCGGTGGGCCCTGCCATCGGAGCGGTTATCGCCTTCTCGTTCGCCGAGAGCATCCTTGCCATCTGGGCTCCCTATCAGAACGTCTCACTGTCGGCGGCAACCAACGGCCTGTTCGACGTCGACATGGGCGGCTCGTTCGGGGCCTTCGTCCCCGGTGGGGATCTCAGCCAGGCTCATGCCCTGGCCATCATCGCCGGATGGACGATTCTGGGACTCGCCTTGACCTGGTGGGGCCTTCAGCGCCGCGACGCCTGAGTGGCGCCGAAGCGGCGCCGCATTTCCTTGTGCCAGCAGCCGTGATGCCAATGGCGACGCAGGTCCGGCTCGTCATCGGGAACCACGACGACGTGAAATGTTCCCGGGGGGATCGTGTTCTGACAACCCGGGCACAGGTACTCCTTGCGGGCCGCATAGGGCTGCACCGGGCTGACTGTCACCCCGAGAAGATCGCCCATGCCACGACTGCCAGGATCGCAACGAGCGCGACGACCATGGCCGCGATGTCGGCCGCACTCTTGTTCTGCTCTCGAAAGGGGTTGAAACCCACAAGCGAACGGTAACGGCGATGCGGTCGGTCTACCGTCAACGCCATGACCTGGCTCTCATCCGAGGACCGTGGCCCGGTGCGTTGGATGACGATTGACCGCCCGGACCGGAAGAACGCGATCCCGTTCGACGGTTGGGGCGAGCTTCGGTCCGCATTCGAGGATTTCGAGGGCTCCGGGCAACGGATCCTCGTTGTGACCGGGGCGGGGGGAGAGTTCTGTGCCGGGGCTGATCTCGACCCCACTCGCCTAGATGCCCTGCAGTCCATCACCGACCGTCATCAGCGGATGAAGGAGATCGGGTCGGCCGCTCTGACTCTGCATCGACTGACCAAACCGACCATCGCGGCTGTCGACGGGGTGGCGGTGGGCGCCGGGATGAACCTTGCCCTCGGCTGCGATCTCGTCGTGGCCACTGACCGTGCCCGTTTCTCCGAGATCTTCGTCAAGCGAGGTCTCACCGTGGACTTCGGAGGAACCTGGCTCCTGCCCCGGATCGTCGGGCTGCAACGAGCCAAGGAGTTGGCGCTTTCCGGGCGGATCATTGGAGCCGAGGAGGCGCTCGCCATCGGACTGGTCCTCGAGGTGGTCCCGGCGGAGGAGTTGGAGGCGCGAGTCACCGAACTGGCGGAGAGCCTTCTGGCCGGGGCCCCGATGGGCCAGATGTTCGTCAAGCAGACGCTCAACGCCTCCTTCGAATCGAGCATGGCCGATGCCCTGGGATGGGAGGGCCAGGCCCAAGCCGTGGCCCTGGGCACCGAGGACATGGCGGAGGGTGTCGCCGCTTTCCTGGAAAAACGCCCGCCGGTGTGGAAGGGCAAGTAAGGACAGCTAGCCCTCGCCGATGTCCTCGTTCCATAGGTCGGGATGGGTCGCGATGAACTCCTCCATCATCCGGACGCATCTGAGATCGTCGACAACGACGACTTCGACGCCTCGAGACCGGAGCAGGTCCTCCGCGCCGAGGAAGGTCCGGTTCTCCCCGATCACCACCCGGGGGATCCCATAGAGCAGGATGGCCCCGGTGCACATGTCACATGGGGAGAGGGTGGTGTAGATGGTGGCTTTGCGATAGGCGGAGACGGGGAGACGGCCGGCGTTCTCCAGGGCATCCATCTCCCCGTGCAGCGTCGGGCTTCCCTTCTGGATCCGCTGGTTGTGACCCCGGCCCACGATCTTGCCGTCGACCACCAGCACCGACCCGATCGGAATCCCACCCTCAGCCAGACCTTGCTCGGCCTCGTCGATGGCGGCTTTGAGGAAAGGGTCGGTCACGGAGACGATGGTACGTCTCCGTGACCTGTTGGCGTTGAGGGTGGTCAAGCCTCGAGCGACGCGACGAACTCGTCGGTGTACTGCTCGAACAGTGCGATCGACTCCGGGTTGAGGTGCGCACCACCCTCCCCGAAATACATCGTGGCCATGTCGTCAGGATGGTTTTCCTTGACCCAGTTGCGGAACGTGATCCAGGGGTCTTCCACGCCTGGGACGTCCTCACAGCAGGTCGCGTCCACAGTCTGGATATGCCCCTCGTCGACCCTGATAGTGTAAATCACCGACACTGGTTCGATACCGAGGGCCCGGGATACGTCGCTCTCGACGATGAATCGGCAGTCGACCAGGGTTCCGTTTGCGTCAGTGGATACCTCCTCGCAACCCTGGATCGTGAAGTGCTCGCCGATTGCTCGATCGAGGTCGAGGGCTAAAGGAAGGTCGCTCAGCAGGGAGAGCCCCTTGTACCTCGCATCTTCAGCAAGGAGTTCCAACGCCGCGTTCCCGTCATGGGTGTTGAGGGCACCCATGAACGCCCTGGCGACTGACTCGGGCGAGGCCATGTATGACACGAACTCGTCGGTGTACTTCTCGTAGAGGGCAATGGCGGCCGGGTCGATCAACCACTGACCGCCTGAGCCGTACATCGTCGCGTAATCATCGGGATGGCTCGCACGAACCCAGGATTGGAACGTGACAGAGGCTTCGATCATCCCGTCGCGGCTGACTTCCCCGTTGTCGGTCTCCACCACGGACTGGATCTGCCCCTTGGCGACCAGGATCTCATAGATATTGTTCGTTACCGGCTCGAGACCAAGTGCCAGAATCCAGTCGGTCTGCCGAATAAACGGGCAGGCGACCAGGGTGCCCGCTGCGCTTGTGGATATCTCCTCGCATCCCTGGTTTGTTTCGAGCCACCCGACTGCTCGGTCCCATTCGGCGACGATGGGAAGATTGCTCGGGTACTTGTCGTCAAAGGTGCCATCGGGAGAAAAGAGTTCCGACGCGTGTCCCCGTCGTGCTCGGCGAGAGCGTCCATGAACTCCGTGGCGACCGAGACGGGCGAGGCCACCAGCTTTTGCTGGTGACCAGGAATCCCCCGGCCACTACCGCGATCACTGTCATGGCCACGATCAGTGCAAGTCGGGGTTTTGGGCTTTGGCCTTCTGGTCTCAACTCGATTGTTTGGACTTCGGTCATCTGCACTGCTCCTATCGGATCGGATGAGGTGGTCGAGCTCGATCAGCTTCGATCGGTTCGAGCAGGTCCAACGAAGAAACCGGGTTCGCCCTGGCGAACAACGCCATCACCTGTCCTTCTGTCTTCACGATCCACCTCCTTTCAGAGCAGCGGGGGGCGTGCGATCGTCGGTCAGTCGGTTGTATTCGGCGGTCAGATTCCGGCGTGCGCGGTACAGGCGTTGTCGCACGGCTCCAACCGCTATTCCGAGCACGACTGCAACGTCGGCATGGGGCAGCTCCTCCCATACCGTGAGGCGGAGCACCTCCTGATCGACCGGATGCAGTCGGGAACAGGCAATGAGCACCTCCCGGTATTCGGCGTTCCGCACCAGGAACACCTCGGGTGACGTCGACTCTTCGCCCGCGAGGCCTCGAACTCGCTCGATGAGCCTCCGACTCCGCGCCTTGTGCCTCCACTGACGGGAGAGGACGCGGTAGGCAACGCCGTAGAGCCAGGGGAGAGTTGCAGCACCTTCGGGGACTTCGTCGACCCGGCGCCAGGCAACCAGGAACGTCTCGGCGACTGCGTCATCGACCTGCGACGCGGGGGTGCGCCGGGCGCAGTACGCCTGGATCGGCTTGTGGTGACGGCGGTAGATGTCGACGAACTTCGCCTCGGACTCGCCGGTTGCCGATCGATGCTTGGTCTCCGACTTCATCACCCATCCTTGTCTCCGGCCGGAAGCGGAGATCACCCGAATTCTGGCTCAGCCGATCGAAGGTAGGCGTGGCCGGGAGTCGAGGAATGGGTCGGCCACGGGGACGATGGTACGTCTCCGTGGCCTGATCGAGCCGAATCAGCCTGCGTGCTCGGCGACGAACTCCTCGGTGTACTGCTCCCAGAGGGCGATCGATTCGGAAGTCAACCGGGCGGCGCCCGTGTCGTACATCGTGTTGACATCGGAGCCGTGATTGGCGATGACCCACTGACGGAAGGCCTCCCATGCCTCCCCGGTTCTTCTCGGTGATGCTCTGGATGACCGTCATCGCCCAGGTACCCGTCCTCTCGAGACCCGGCTCGAGGCCCAGAGCTTCGAACCAGGGGTTCGTCGACGCGTATGGGCAGTAGACGAGAGCACCATTGGGCCGGAGCGCCCTCGATCGGGCAGCCGAGGCCGCGGGATCGCTCCTCGCACCCGAGGTTGGTGAAGACCCACCCGGTTGCTCGCTCCCATTCGTCATGGCCACGGACCAGATCGAGGTCGATGGCGGCATCGGGTGCCACCAAATCCTGCATCGCCTCGAAATCCGCCTCGGCCCGGGCATCGATATAGGCGGTAGCGACGAACGGGGGAGGCGACCCTGTCGTCCCTGGTGACCAAGAAACCCAGGGCTACGAACCCGATCACGGCCATGGCGAGACCGAGCAGAAGTCCTGCTCTCGGTCGCCGCTCCTCCTTCTTGGGCTGGATCGTCTCGACGTCGGCCATTGCGCTGCTCCTTTCGGATCGGTCTTCGAGGCGACGCATGTCCAGCGGCTCGACGGGGTCGAGCAGGTCCAGGGACGGCACCGGGTTCGCCTTAGCGAACAGTGCAGCGACCTGGTCATCGATGGTCACGATGCACCTCCTTTCTGAGCAGCGGGGGGCTGGGGATCTTTGGTCAACTTTTGGTACTCGTTGGCAAGGTTGCGACGGGCCCGGTAAGCACGCTGTTTGACCGCGCTGGCCTCGATCCCGAGCACTACGGCGACGTCGGCGTGCGAGAGCTCCTCCCACAGGGTCAAACGCAGGACCTCTTGGTCGATTGCCTTCAACCGGGACGACGCCTTGATCACCATCCGGTACTCCTCGCTTCGGACCAGGAGCACGTCCGGGGGTGGGGATTCGACATCGGCCAGACCGCCGAGACGCTCGACGAGTTTTCGACTGCGTGTCTTGTATCGCCATTGATGGGAGACGACCCGGTAGGCGACTGCATAGAGCCAGGGGAGAGCGGCCTCCCCCTCGGGGATCTGCTCGATCTTCCTCCATGCCACCAGGAAGGTTTCGGCCACTGCGTCGGCTGCCTGAGATCGTGGTGTCCGTCGGAGGCAATAGGCGTTGAGTTGTCTGCCGTAACGGCGGTAGAGCTCGGCGAATCTCACTTCCTCGTCCGACATGATCTGCCCGTTGCGGGTGACAGCCCTCATCACATGTCTAGTGCCCGGTAGATATCAGGAGGTCACCGGATCTTGTGGGTGACTATTCTCCACTCCGGGCATTGAGTGGTTACGAGCAACCGGGGGGTTGCGCGGCTGGTCCCACGGCCCGCGGACGTGGGGCCAGCCAAGGCCCATAGATCACCCCCCTTCCAACCGAACCTGGCCCTTCGTACGGTCACAACATGTACGCCGCGACCACGTCGGTGGCGCTCGTTGGGGGAGAGGCACGACCGGTCGAGGTCCAGGCCCACGTCGGGCGTCAGACCGAGGCTTTCAAACTGTCCGGCCTGCCCGACACCGCGGTGCGTGAGGCTAAGGATCGGGTCAGGGCTGCAGTGCTCTCGGCCGGGATTCGGTTCCCCAATCGGACCGTGACGGTCAATCTGGCGCCGGCTGACCTACCCAAGGGTGGCACCGACTACGACCTCCCCATCGCCCTCGGCATCCTCGCCAGCCAGCAGGGAGATCCCGAGTCTGCGACGTGCCGTGGTGGTGGGGGAGTTGGCTCTCGACGGCGCGGTGCGTGCCGGCTCCAATGCTCTCGGCGCCGCGGTGCTCAGCGCCCGCCAACAGGTCCCCTGTCTCGTGGCTTCGGCGGCGGCAGCCGAGGCGGCCTCCATACCCGGTGCCACGGCCTACGGGGTGAGCAGCCTGGCCGAGGCGGTGGATCTCCTTCGGGACGGCCTCGACCGCAGGGCGCCAGCCACCCCCGGAGAGGCATTGCCGCGGGAACCGGCACCGGACATGGCCGACATCAAGGGCCAGATCATGGCAAGACGGGCTCTCGAGGTGGCGGCGGCAGGTGGTCATCATCTCCTTCTCCACGGCCCGCCCGGATCGGGCAAGACGATGCTCGCTCGACGGATGATTGGGATCCTTCCCCGACTCGAGATCGCTGAAGCCATCGAAACCGCCATGCTCTGGGCGGCCGTGGGCGCCGCCGCGGACTCGACACCACACCGCCGTTTCGCTCACCTCATCACACCGCATCAAAGGCGGCTTTGGTCGGCGGGGGCAGCGGGAATCCGGTGCCCGGCGAGGCGTCGCTGGCGCATCGCGGTGTTCTCTTCCTGGATGAGTTGGCCGAGTTCCCACGGGGTCATCTCGACACACTCCGTCAACCACTGGAAGAGGGTGTCGTGTCGGTCGCCCGGCGCGGTATGTCCGTCGACTTCCCCGCATCATTCCAACTCTTGGCCGCGACCAACCCGTGCCCGTGCGGCTTTTACGGCGATCGGCGTAAACCCTGTGAATGTCGACCGGCGATCCGCTGGAGGTATCGGTCCCGGATCTCCGGGCCACTTCTGGACAGGTTTGACCTCATCGTGCGCGTCGGCCGGGTGGAGGCGAATGAGTACTCAGGTGAGGCCGGAGAGCCCAGCTCTGCGGTGGCAGAACGGGTACAGCGCGTCGCGGGCAATCCAGGTTGCGCGCGGACAGGTGAACCGTCACCTGCCACCTGCTGCCTCTCTGCTTGAGTCCGCCGCGGCAAGAGCGCTGGTTGCGTCGGCCGTCGGCAACGCCGTGCTCACCGCCCGGGGAGCGGATCGGGTGCGTCGGGTGGCGCGGACCATCGCCGATCTGACGGGGGTCGATCAGGTCGAGGAGGAGCACATGGCCGAGGCAATCGGGTCTGCGCGGCGAATGGCGGGATGACTGAGGACCGGAAGGTTGAGCCTGGTGACCCTGGTTATCCGGTCGGGCTTTTCGATCTCGAGGAGCCACCTGCCCTGTACGTGTTGGGGGACACCAGCACCGCTCCGGCGGTCGTGGTGGTCGGCACCAGGAGGTGCACCCGTTACGGGTTGACTCTGGCCCGATGCCTTCGGCCGTGCCCTCGCCGACGCGGGATGGACCACGGTTAGCGGACTTGCCCGCGGGATCGACGGCGCCGCACATCGAGGCACTCTTGGAGTTGGCGGTGAGGCGGTAGCTGTGCTCGGGTCGGGAATCGATGTGATCTACCCATCAGAGAACCGGGACATCTATCACCTCATCGTCGACGGCCATGGAGCGGTGATGTCTGAGTATCCGCCTGGCACCCCGCCTGACCGATGGCGCTTTCCGGCGAGAAACCGTCTCATCGCGGCCATCGCCTCTGCCGTGGTGGTTGTCGAGGCCGGTCAGAAAGGGGAGCGTTGATCACAGCGCGTCTGGCTGCCGAGTTGGGTCGCCCGGTGTTTGCCGTGCCAGGAGATGTCGACCGGGCCGCATCGGTTGGATGCAATCTCCTGATTCGCGACGGGGCGATCCCCGCCCTCGGTGTCGGTGACCTCATCTCCGAGTTGGAGTTGGTATTGGGGAAGCCGCCACGACAGGTCGCAGAGCTCAAGAGTGAGATCCCGGCCACCGGGGTCGCCGTGGATGACCTGCCACTGATCTGGGACTGTGCCCCCGGCGAGGCCCTGGCCCGGTTGGCGCGGTTGGAAATCGCCGGCCAGGTGCGTCGCTCCGGCGACGTGGTCCTCCCCATCTGAACTGGTTCTCGCGAAATCTCGCTTTAGGATCAAAGAAGTGCATCTCCCCGACATGCCCTTGTGGGCCGCTGCCCCGGTCGACGACTATCTGACCCGCCTACGCGAGCAGCGCGATCTGTCGCCAAACACTGTCGACGCCTATCGCCGCGATCTGACCCAGTTCTTCGACTACTGCAATCGAAACGGGGTGGAGCGAATCGATGGCGCCAAAAGGCTTCACGCCCGCCGCTATCTCGCGTTTCTGGACACTCTGGGCATACTCGAGACGTGTCGGCGACACGCAAGGCATCGGCGGTGCGGTCGTTCTACAACGATGCGGGCCGACGTGGTGTCACCACGGCCAACCCGTTCGAAGGGGTGGCCCGGCCCCGTCTCGATCGACCTCTGCCCCATGCCCTCCCGGCGAGAACTGTGGTGCACGGCATCGAGGCCATCGACACTTCATCGGCTCAGGGGCTCCGTGACCGCGCCGTCCTCGACACCCTCTACTCGACAGGGCTTCGCATCTCGGAGCTGGCCTCATTGACCGTTTCCGATGTCGGCGGGGACATGATCACAGTCGTCGGAAAGGGGAGGAAGACCCGCCGGGTCCCGGTGGGGCGCCCGGCACAGGAGTCGCTCCGACGTTATGTCGATGAAGGACGGCCCCATTTGGCTTCCTCCGAGGCCGGAAGATGGCTCTGGGTGGGCCTCAGGGGTGGCCGACTCGACACCAGAGGCTTGCGGAAGGTGGTGAACGACAGGATGGCCACCTTCCCCCACGCCCTCCGTCACAGTTTCGCAACACATCTGCTGGAAGGCGGCGCCGACTTGAGGGTGGTACAGGATCTCCTGGGACACACGGACCTGGCGACAACCCAGATCTACACTGCCGTGACTCGTCAGCACCTACGAGGGACTTATGACAGAAGCCACCCAAGGGCCTGAGACAAATCAGCTTGATGCCCTCTGGGCGCGCTTCAAGGCCTCGGCCGATGCCGACGCCCGCGAGCGTTTGATCCTCCACTACTCGCCTTTGGTCAAATACGTTGCGGGCCGGGTGGGCGCCGGTCTGCCCCGTTCGGTGGATCAGAACGACCTGGCCAGCTATGGCCTTTTCGGGCTCATCGATGCCATCGACAAATTCGAGTTGGAGCGCGGGTTCAAATTCGAGACTTATGCGATCAACCGGATCAAAGGGGCGATCCTCGATGAGCTGCGGGCCCTGGACTGGGTGCCGCGCTCGGTTCGGTCCCGGGCCCGTCAGATCGAGGCCGGGATTGCAGAGATGGAGCACAGCCTGCAGCGGGCCCCCACCGATCAGGAGCTCGCCGACTTCCTGGAAATGCCGGTCGACGACCTGCAGAGCGCCCTCGCCGAAATCGGTCGCTCCGGCATCGCCGCCCTCGACGAATTCGTCGGAAACGAATCGTCGACCTCGGTTGGCGAGATGCTCGCCGATCCGACCGGGATCTCCCCGGAGATCGCCTTCCAATCCGAGGAGACCCGTCGGGGTCTCGTCGACGCAATCAACCGCCTCCCCAACCGGGAAAGGCTGGTGATCACCCTCTACTACTACGAGGGGATGACGCTCGCCGAGATTGGAGACGTGCTCGGAGTCACCGAGTCCCGCGTTTGCCAGATCCACGCCAAGACGATGATGTCGCTACGCAACCGGCTCGGCGAGCCTTCGTGGGGTTGAGTGGCCCGGTGACTGACAGGATCCGCCACAAGTACCGAATCGACCTCGTCGGATGGCGCCTCTCAACAGTGCTCGCCGGAGTCGTGACTCGGCCCCCGGGCCCATCTGACGCCGAGATCCTCGCCAACTTGATGCTCGACGCATATTTGGGAACGATCGACTATGACGGCGAGAACCTCGAGGACGCCCGCGCCGAGATCGATGAGTTCTTCTCCTCCGAACCCATGCTTGATTGCTCTCGAATCATCCAAAGCGATGAGGATCTGGTTGCGGCTTCTCTGCTAACCACGTGGGAAGGGGCGCCTCTCGTCGCCTACGTGATGACCGTGTCCTCGAGCAAGCGGCACGGCCTGGCGCGGGCTGTGCTGCTCGACAGTCTCGACTGTCTCGCCAACACCGGCCATCGTGAGGTGTTCGCATTCATCACCGAGGGAAACGCCGCCTCCGAGAGGTTGTTCGAAGGCTTGGGGGCAGCGCGAGTCGGCTGATGCTGGCACGGGCGGATTACCGGACATAAGGCCACGGCCTTACAATCGCCTCATCACGCACGCTCGCTGACCCTCACTGGTCGGGCGCGTCCCGAAAGAGAGTGACTCGAAAGAGTCGGGTGGCTTTCCACCGGCGGGCGGAGGTACAACCAGAAAGGAATCACTGGTGGCAGTCACCATGAAGCAACTCTTGGAGGCCGGCGTCCATTTCGGGCATCAGACCCGACGCTGGAATCCAAAAATGCGCCCCTACATCTACGGGGAGCGCAACGGGATACACATCATCGACCTGCGTCAGACCCTGGAGCAGATCAACGACGCCGCGGCCTACGTCAAAGACCTGGTCGCCGGCGGCGGGACGGTGCTCTTTGTGGGAACCAAGAAGCAGGCGCAGGCGGCGGTCGCCGAGCACGCCGGCCGTTCCGGCATGCCATATGTCAACTTCAGGTGGCTCGGGGGGATGCTCACCAACTTTGCCACCATCCAGAAGCGCATCTTCTACATGCGCGAGCTGCGCCGCCTCGAGGAGAGCGGTGAGATCAACTCACTGCCCAAGAAGGAGCGTCTCAAGCTACGGCGTGAGTTGGGCAAGCTCGAGCAGAACCTCGGCGGTGTCGTCGATCTTCAGCGGGTTCCCGACGCCGTGTTTGTGATCGATGTCAATGCGGAGACAACGGCAGTGACCGAAGCCTCGAGGCTGGGTCTGCCAGTGATCGCCCTGGTCGACAGCAATTGCGACCCGGACCTCATCGAGTACGTGATCCCGGGGAACGACGACGCGATCCGGGCCGCCGATCTCATTGCCGGCGCGCTCGCCGACGCTGCCCTGGAGGGGCGTGAGCTGGCTACTGCCAAGAGTGCCAAAGCCGACGATTCCGAGGAATCCTGAGACCGAGCATGGCTGATTTCACAGCGAAGGACATTCAGAAACTCAGAGTCGATGCCGGGGTCGGGATGATGGACGCCAAGCAGGCTCTCGCCGACGCCGACGGGGACTTCGAGAAGGCGTTCGAGCTTCTCCGGGAGCGTGGCCAGGCCAGTACGGCGAAGCGGGCAGACCGTGAGGCGAACGAGGGAACTATCGGGAGCTATATCCATCTTCAGAACGGGCGCCCCGTGATGGGGGTGCTGGTCGAGCTGGCCTGTGAGACGGACTTCGTTGCCAAGAGCGACGAGTTCCGTCAGATCGCCGACGACATCGCGATGCACGTGAGTTGGGGCAACCCGTCGTGGGTGAACCGCGATCAGGCCGATCCCGCCGAAGTGGCCAAGGAGCGTGACATTCTTGCTCGTCAGGCAGCCGCCGAAGGCAAGCCCGAAGCGGTTGCCGAGAAGATCGTGGATGGAAGGCTCAACTCCTGGTACACGGACAAGGTTCTCTACGACCAGAAATTTGTGAACGCCGAGAGATTCGATGGGACGGTGGGCGACCTCGTCTCCCAACTCGCGGCGAAAATGGGCGAGAACATCTCTGTGCGCAGGTTCGCACGGGTAGCGGTTGGCGAGTAGGAGGGGCGAAGTGACAGACAGACCGCGACGCGTAGTCCTCAAGCTTTCCGGTGAGGCGTTTGCCGATCCGAGTGTCGGTTATGGCATCGACCCGGCGACCGTGATTCGTGTGGCCCGTGAGGTTGCCACGGCGCACGCCACCGGGGTTCAGATCGCTGTAGTCGTTGGAGGGGGCAACATCTTTCGTGGCGTTTCCCAGGCGGCCAAGGGGATGGACCCTGCATCCGCGGACTACATGGGGATGCTGGCCACGGTCATCAACTCCCTGGCCCTGAGGGATGCGCTCGAAAAGCAAGGCGTGCCCACCCGGGTCCAGAGCGCGATCACGATGCAAGAGCTCGCCGAGCCGTACATCCGGCTCCGGGCCATCCGCCACCTGGAAAAAGGGCGCTCCGTCATCTTCGCCGCCGGGACCGGCAACCCGTTCTTCACCACTGACACCACCGCTGCGTTGCGAGCCGTGGAGATCGGCGCCGATGTGCTGCTCAAGGCGAGCAAGGTCGACGGCATTTACGACGCTGACCCCGCCACCCATGCTGACGCCAACCGAATGGCCGAGCTCTCCTACATGGATTTCATCTCTCGTGAACTCCGGGTGATGGATACGACCGCCGTTACGATGTGCAAGGAGCACGGCGTGCCAATCGTGGTCTTCGACATGTTCGCCCCGGGCAACATCCTGAAAGCGGTCAACGGCGAGAGAATCGGCACGGTGATCCACTGAGGAGGTGAGGGCGATGATCAGCGATCTCTTGGTCGAGGCCGAGCACAAGATGGAGATGGCAATTGATCATGTCGCTACAGAGTTTTCAACGGTGAGGACCGGGCGAGCCAACCCCCAACTCCTACAACGGATCTACGTCGACTATTACGGCACGCCCACCCCGTTGCAACAGCTGGCATCGATAGCGGTGCCCGAGCCCAGACTCCTCGTTGTGAACCCCTTCGACCGTTCCACCGTCTCCGACATCGAACGGGCGATCCAGCAGTCCGATCTCGGGCTCAACCCGACCAACGACGGATCGGTGATTCGGATCGCTTTCCCCCCTCTCACCGAAGAGCGGCGCAAAGACCTGATCAAAGTCGTGAAGCACATGGCCGAGGAAGGAAGGGTCGCGGTCCGTAACATCCGCCGTCACTCGAAGACCGACATGGAGGCCATGCATGGAGATATCTCGGACGATGACATTCGCCGGGGTGAGGATGGGCTCCAAAAACTCACAGATCGCTTCGTGATGAAGATCGATCACCTTCTCGCCAACAAGGAAGAGGAGTTGCTCGAAGTATGAGTGACCGCACAGACAGCGAGCAGGAGAAGGGATTCAGGCGACCCTGGGAGGCCGAGCAAGCCGACGAGGACGCCGACGTGTTCACCCTCCCCGAGCCTGAGCCTGTTCCAGAAAGCGACGTCGATCTCGCCGACTGGGAGGCAATGACGTCCGAATCGAGCGTCCTCGAGGAGTACACCGCCGAGGATTACGCGGCCGCCACGACCGAGGAGTATCGAGGGCTCGCCGAAGACGTGAGCCGGGCCGCGGAGGAGGAATGGGAGCAGCAGGCGGTGGCAGCGGCGATGCCCGGCGTTGACAGCGGCCTCGTCGGATTCGAGGACGTGACCGGGGCCGCGGCCGACAGCGAAGAGGACTACGAGGCTCGAGAGCAAGCTGCAAGCTCAGACCTCGCGATGAGGGCCGGTTCGGCAGTCGTCGTCTTCGGGTTGTTTCTGGGAAGCGTGTTCCTGGGTGGGTGGTGGTTCACCGCCTTTGTGATCCTGGTGATGGTGGTAGCCACCGGTGAGTTCTACGCGACCGTCCGCCACCACGGATACCGCCCGTTGTCCCTTTTCGGACTGCTCGGAGTCATGTTGATGGGCATCGGGGCGCATGCCTCGGGTGTCACTGCCATCGGTGGGTGGGCCGCTCTGATCGCCGCGGGGTCCGTTCTGTTCTTCTCGCTGTCGCCGCGGCGACAACCGCTGGAGGACGCGGCGGTGACCGTCGGCGCCATGGCCTGGGTTGGCCTTCTGTCATTTGCGATCTTGATCGCGGCCGGGCCCCACCCACTCGAGTACATCCTCTTCACAGTCCTGTTGGTCGCTGCCAACGACACCGGTGCCTATTTCGTGGGAAGGGCATTCGGGCATCGCAAGTTGGCGCCAGTGCTCTCGCCGCAAAAGACCGTTGAAGGCTTCTTCGGCGGCCTCATCGCCGGGCTGGTGGTGGCTTCGATCCTGGTGACTTTCCCTGGTTGGGAGCCCATCGGCCTCGCCAAGGGCTTGGTTGCCGCGGCACTCGTCGGTGTCGTTGCCCCCATTGGGGACGCCGCAGAGTCGATGATCAAGCGAGCCCTCGACGTCAAGGACATGGGTTCGGTGCTCCCCGGTCATGGCGGGATCCTCGACCGCATCGATTCGTTCCTGTTTGCGGTTCCTGCGATCTACTTCCTGTTCCGGGGTTTCGGGCTTCTGTGACCCGGCCGGTGGTCGTCCTCGGGGCGACCGGCTCCATCGGGTCCCAGACACTGGAGGTCGCGGACAATCTCGGGCTCGAGGTCGCCGGCCTGGCGGCGCGTGAGCCATCCTCTGACCTGCTGAAGCTCGCAGTTCGCTATCCGTCGGCCTCGATCGCTGTTGCCGGCGGATCCAACGATGACCGAAAGGCCTTTGAACGCGACCTGGGGCGTCCGGTCATGTTCGACAACGACGCCGTTACCGAGCTGGCACGGATGCCCGGGTCGATCGTGGTCAACGGGATCGTGGGCGCCGCCGGCTTGCGCGCCACGGTCGCCGGCCTGGAATCCGGCAATCGGGTCGCGCTGGCCAACAAGGAGAGCATGGTGGCCGGAGGAGCGGTAGTGAAAGCCGCACTGGCGAGCCATGGCGGAGAGTTGATTCCGGTTGACAGCGAGCACTCGGCGCTGATGCAGTGTCTCGCCGGCGAGAGCCCTGAGTCGGTGGCCCGGCTGATGCTCACCGCCTCGGGTGGGCCGTTCCGGGGCCGTGATCGCGATTCGCTGGCGGAAGTCACCCCGGAAGAGGCGCTGCGTCATCCGACGTGGGACATGGGGCGCCGGATCTCGATCGACTCCGCCACGCTCTTCAACAAGGGCTTGGAGGTCATTGAGGCCCACTATCTCTTCGACATCCCGTTCGAGTCGATCGATGTGGTGGTTCACCCCCAATCGATTCTCCACTCCGCGGTGGAATTCGTCGACGGCTCGTGGAAGGGGCATTTCGGCCGTCCCGACATGAGGATCCCGATCCAATACGCCCTGACCGCCCCGGACCGATCCCCGACACCGGTTCCGCCGTTCTCGATGGCCGGCCTCTCCTTGACCTTCGAGGAGCCGGATCGGGTCACCTTCCCCGCGATCGACATCGCATTTGGCGCCGGATCCCAAGGCGGGTCGAGCCCTGCGGTCCTGAATGCTGCCGACGAGGTGGCTGTGGAGGCATTCCTCCAAGGCCGCCTTGGCTTCCTCGGGATCGCCGAGGTGGTGGCTCGGACCCTGGAAGCGGTCCCCTGGCGGGAGGTGGCCGATGTTGATGCGGTGCTCTCGGTCGACCTCGAGGCTCGGGCTACGGCAGCCGGATTCATCGCAGGTGCTTGCTGACTAGACGGTCGGCCCAGGTAGCGTGTCACCGTGCTCGGAGGGTTGGCAGCCGCCATCGCAATCATCGTGTTCGTGACCGCCCACGAGGCGGGGCACTTCTTCGCGGCCAAGGCCGTGGGGATGAAAACCACCCAGTTCTTCTTCGGATTCGGCCCCAAGATCTGGTCGACCCAGCGTGGCGAGACCGAGTACGGGGTGAAGTGGATCCCGCTGGGTGGATACGTGCGAATCGTCGGCATGAACCCCCTCGAGGCAGTCGATCCGGCCGACATGGGCAGGACCTACCGCGAGAAGAAGTTCTGGGAGAAGAGCGTGGTGGTCCTCGCCGGTGTTGCGATGAACTTCCTGATCGCCTTTTTCATCTTTTACGGGATTGCCCTTGCCGAGGGCGTGAACGTCATCCAGCCGGCCGTGGAAGAGGTTATCGCGACCGTGAAGGTCGGTGACGACATCGTTCCCACCCCGGCGGCGGAGGCGGGTCTGGAGAGCGGCGATGTCATCGTGGCCATCGGCCCACATCAGATCGACGAGTGGGACGACGTGCCGGTTGCCCTCGATTCTGTGGGCGGCGGGCCGACCACCGTGACTGTGAACCGGAACGGCGAGATGCTGACGCTCAACGTAGACATGATCGAGATGGACAGTGACGACAGCTCGGGGAGCACCGGATTCCTCGGCGTCAGGCCCGTGATCGAGAATCAGGAGATCGGGCCGATCGCAGCCATCGGGGTCGCCGGCCAGCAAGTGTGGGAAGGGATCGGCTTCACTTTCAAAGCCCTTGGCGACATGCTCAAGCCATCGAGCCTCGCCCAATACATTGGGGTCTTCGCCGGCAACACCGACGTTGACGAGGAGATCCGGCCGGTGAGCCCGATCGGGATCGTCAACATCGGCACTCAGGCGCCATCCACAGCCGCCTTCCTCGGCATCCTCGCCTTCGTCAACGTGATTCTGGCCACCATCAACCTGCTACCCCTGTTCCCACTCGATGGCGGCCATTTCGCAGTCGCGGTCTACGAAAAGCTCACGGGACGGGAGGCAAACGTCCGCCGGCTGGCCCCGGTCGCGGCCGCGGTCATTGCAATTTTCGCCTTCCTCGGATTCGTGGCGATCATTCTCGATATCGTCAATCCGATCTCCTTGTCTTGAGCACCCGATGACTGCCCGCCGCCTCACGCGCCAACTCCACGTAGGCAAGGTCGCGGTAGGAGGGGATGCGCCGGTCTCGGTTCAGTCGATGACCACTACCAAGACCGCCGATGTCGACGGCACCCTTTCCCAGGTCTACGCCCTGGCAGGGGCCGGAGCCGACATCGTTCGCATTACGTGCAACGAAGTGGAAGCCGCCCAGGGATTGGCCGAGATCGTGCCCCGGTCACCGGTGCCGATCATCGCCGATATCCATTACCAGTACCGCCTGGCCTTGGCCGCTCTCGAGGCGGGAGTTCATGGGCTCCGGCTGAACCCGGGCAATATCCGCAAGGAAGACCAGATCAAGGCGGTCGCCCGCGAGGCCAAGGATCGCGGGGTGCCGATTCGGGTCGGGGTCAACGCCGGCTCGCTCGACAAGGACATCCTCGAGCAATACGGGAGCGCCCTTCCCCAGGCTTTGGTCGACTCGGCCCTCAAGGAAATCCGCTATCTCGAAGAGGTCGACTTCACCGACATCAAAATCTCGGTCAAGCATTCCAACGTGCCTTCGATGATCGAGTCCTACCGCCTCCTCTCCCAAACGGTGGACTATCCCCTGCATCTCGGGGTCACCGAGGCCGGCCCGCCTCCGGCCGGGTTGATCAAGGGAGTGGCCGGGATCTCCACGCTGCTCGACGAAGGGATCGGCGACACCATCAGGTTCTCGCTCACGGCTGACCCGGTGGAAGAGGCCAAGGCCGGCCGTCAACTCCTGGAGATCCTCGGGCTCAGGGAGCGCAAGGGTCTCGATCTGATCGCCTGTCCCTCGTGTGGGAGAGCCGAAGTCGACGTCATCGACGTTGCGACACGGGCGCAGGCGGCCCTCGAGGCCGAGAATCTGCCGATCCAGGTCGCGGTCATGGGTTGTGTCGTCAATGGCCCGGGGGAGGCCAGGGAGGCCGACATCGGGATTGCTGCCGGTCGAGGCAAGGGGCATTTGTTCATCAAGGGCCAGGTGGTGCGGGTCGTGCCGGAAGCGCAAATGGTCGAGGCCCTCCTGGACGAGGCACGGAAACTGGTCGAAGAGGGCGTGGAGAGCCGGTTGGCGCACGCCCAGGCCAACGCGGCGGAGATCGCGGCCGCGGCGCGCGAGGAACTGATCCAAATCCAGGGAGACGCCAATCACGCTCGGGACGCCCGAGCACGCGTGGCCGAGGTGGCCTCCTCCGACTGACTACCGTCGGCTGTGCCCCGGAAACACCAATGCGCTGGACACAAGCTTTCATCCCAACTCTTCGAGACGCCCCGACCGACGCCGAGGCGATCAGTCACAAGCTGCTGGTGCGCGGGGGTTTCATCCGCCAATTGGCTGCCGGGTCCTACACCATCCTCCCCCTCGGGATGCGGGTTCGGGCCAAGGTCGCCGGGATCATTCGGGAGGAGATGAACGCGATCGGGGGCCAGGAGATCCTCCCTCCGACCCTGCATCCGGCTGAGATCTGGCGCACTTCGGGGCGCTACGAGTTGATGGGCGACAACCTGTTCAAGCTGGTCGATCGCAAGGAAGCCGATCTCGTCCTGGGCATGACGGAGGAGGAGATCTTCGCCATCACTGCCTCGGAGCTCTTCTCATACCGGGACCTGCCCCAGATCTGGTACCAGATGCACACCAAGTTTCGTGATGAGCCCCGGCCGAAGTCGGGTCTGCTCCGGGTTCGTGAGTTCACGATGAAGGACTCCTACACCCTGGATATCGATCGGGCCGGCCTGGATATTGGTTTCGAGAAGCACCGGGAGGCGTACTTCAGGATCTTCCGACGCTGGGGCTTGGATCCGGTCGACGTCGAGGCCTCCTCCGGCTCCATGGGAGGGAAAGAGTCGGTTGAGTTCATGGTGCGAAGTGATGCCGGCGAGGACTGGATCATCACCTGTTCCAACTGCGGCTACCGGGCCAATGTGGAACGGGCCGTCTCCGCGGTGGCCCCGGTCGACGATGGGGATGGGGCCGAGCTCGAACGATTCCCAACACCCGGTCTGAGGACGATCAGAGCCCTTGCGGAGGCGCATCCCGATGCTGCTCCGCCCGACCGTCAGATCAAGACCCTCGTCTATGTCCTCGACGGCGAGCCTGTTCTCGTCCTGGTCCGCGGGGACCACGATCTCCAGGAGCAGAAACTGATGGATGTGACGGGAGCGGTCGACCTCCGGCCCGCAGAGCCCGAAGAGATTCGTCCTTTGCTGGGCGCCGACCCCGGGAGCCTGGGAGCAGTGGGCGTCAAGGGGCCGACTGTGATTGCTGACAATGCCCTGGCCGGCCGCAAGAGACTGGTGACAGGGGCGAACGAGGACGATTGGCACTATTCAGGAGTAGACGTTGATCGTGACATCGGTGTTGGGGTTTGGGCCGAGCTACGGGCCGTCGACGCCGGCGAACCGTGCTCGGTCTGTGGCAACCCGCTGCAGCGATGGAAGGGGATCGAGGTCGGGCACATCTTCAAGCTGGGAACCAAGTTCTCCGAGGCATTCGGGGCCTATGTGCAGGACGAGAACGGGGTCAGCCATCCGATCATCATGGGCTCCTACGGGATCGGTGTTGAGCGGGGGATGGCCGCTGTGGTCGAGTCGTCGTATGACGATGGGGGAATCATCTGGCCAGTCTCGGTTGCCCCGTATGAGGTGGTCATCACCGTGGTGCGTCCCGATGACGGACCGACGATGGAGGCCGCCAACCGGCTCTACCAAGACCTCTCCTCCTCAGGCATCGAGGTGCTGATCGACGACCGCGATGAGCGTCCGGGCGTGAAGTTCGCCGACTCGGAGCTGATCGGAATCCCGTACCGGGTGACGGTCGGCCCCCGGGGGGTTGCCGATGGCTCGGTAGAGCTGACAGCGCGGCGCGGAATGGTGAAATCCGACGTCGCGCTCGCCGATGTGGCGAGCATCGTGAAGGAGAGGGTCGAGTCAGAGCGGTTCGGCGCCCAGGTCTGACAACTCACTTATAATCAGATCTGGACAACAGGACGCTTTTTGGATCAGGTGGGCGCCTTTGGTACCCACCTGAATTGTTGTGGAGTGACACAGTTGACGACAGTTGCTGACATCTGGCCGGTGGTCGAGGACTACCTCGTCGCCGAACATCTCGAGCTCGACGACGTCGAGCTGTCCGGGCGTGGGCCGGGGCGGGTTCTCCGCATCGTCATTGACGGCAAAGATGTCGATATCGAGCGGCTCGCCCAGGTTTCTCGGGGTGTTTCCCGTCTGCTGGACAATGCGACGAAGCTCGACGATTCCTACCAACTGGAAGTCACCTCACCGGGTCTGGAGAGAAAACTCCGCCTACCCAGCCATTACGCGAAGTCCGTTGGCCGTGAGGTCGTCGCCAAAGTCTCCGTGGAGGGAGGCAAGACGACGGTTCGGGGTGTCATCGCGGACGCAGGCGAGCGCTCTTTCACTGTCGAGGCCGAGGGCGAGAGCCAGGTTGTCAATTACGAAGACGTGCTCACCGCGAACACCGTGTTCAGGTGGGAAAAGGCCCCCAAGCCGGGCCACTGAAGGAGAAGCATGAAGCTCGACACGATGATGGAGGCGATCGAAGTCCTCGCCCGGGAGAGGGGCGTGGCGGTCGACACCATCCTCGACGCCTTCGCCAATGCCCTGGTTGCCGCCTACAAGCGGAGCCCGGGTGCGGCCGAGGAGGCCCGGGTCACAATCGACCCCGACTCCGGCGAGGTGACCGTCTATGCCCAAGAGTTGGACGAAGAGGGCAATGTCACCGCCGAATGGGAGGACACACCCGAGGGGGAGGCCTTTGGCCGCATCGCCGCGCAGTCGTTCAAGCAGGTGATGCAGCACAAGTTGCGTGAGGCCAAGCGCGAGCACGTCTACGAGATGTACGAGGGCCGGGAAGGCGATCTCGTCACCGGGTTGGTGCAGCAGGTCGACTACCGATCGGTCATTCTCGATCTCGGCGACGCCGAGGCGATCCTTCCCGGATCGGAGCGAATCCCTTTTGAGCGTCTGGAACGGGGCAACCGGGTCAAAGCGCTGATCCTCGAGGTCCGAAACGAGGCCAAAGGAGCGCAGATCGTGGTCTCCCGGAGCCATCCCGACCTGGTGCGCCGACTCCTCGAGCTCGAGGTCCCGGAATTGACCGACGGCACAGTCGAGATCGTGAATATCGCCAGGGAGCCGGGTCATCGGACCAAGATCGCAGTTCTCTCCCACGATGCCAACGTGGATCCGAAGGGTGCCTGTGTCGGCGCCCGGGGATCCCGGGTCCGCCAGGTGGTCAACGAGCTCAGGGGTGAAAAAGTGGATGTCGTCCAATGGCGTGATGACATCGGGCAGTTCATTGCCGAGGCGCTCGGACCCGCCAAGGTGAAAGAGGTCCACATCGACGAGGCGGAGAAGACCGCCGACGTGGTCGTTTCCGAGCATCAGCTCTCCCTGGCCATCGGCAAGGAAGGCCAGAACGCACGGTTGGCGGCCCGTCTCTCCGGGTTCAAGGTCGACATTCGGTCGGACAGCGAAGGTGAGGAAGTCGAGGAGCCGGACGCTGTGGTTGCGGAGCCGGAGGCAGTCGCTGAGGAGCCTGCGGTGGAGGAGGCTGTGACCGAGGAGGTTGCGGTCGAGCCTGACGGGGAGGTCTCCCCCGAGGTGACCGACGATGAGGACGCCGTCGAGGCGTCAGAGGACGACGAAAGCGAATGAGGGTCTACGAACTAGCCCGGGATCTGGGCCTCGATTCCAAGGTCGTGCTCGAGCAGGCCCAGGCGCTCGGGCTCGAAGTGAAAACGGCATCTTCAGGCCTGGACGACGAGTCGGCCGAACTGCTTCGCCTTGCCATCGCCGGTGATGAGCCTGAGGCAGCTGTGGAAGTTGAGACTCTCACCCCAGAACCGGAGCCGGAGCCCGAGGCCGAGGACGAGGCCCAGGTCGGGCTCGCCTCTCTGAAGGAGGGTGCCTCGGTCGCGGAGTTCGCCGAGTCCCTTGGTGTGCCGTCGAGCGAGATCGTGAAGATCCTCCTGCTCCGAGGCATGCCGGTCGGTGCCGGGCAACCAATGCCGACCGACCTGATGGAGGAGATCGCCGAGTCATACGGGTTCATCGTCGACGTCGAGGAGACCGCCCCGCCGCCGGCAGTCGCCGAGCGACCGGAGCACGAAGACAATGCCGACGAGCTCAAGCCGCGGCCACCGGTGGTGACCGTCATGGGCCATGTCGACCACGGCAAGACCACCCTTCTCGACAGGATCCGCAAGACCAGCGTCGTGGACGCAGAGCTGGGTGGGATCACCCAGCACATCGGCGCCTATCAGGTCGAGGTCAACGGGCACCTGGTGACTTTCATCGACACTCCCGGTCACGAGGCTTTCACGGCACTCCGACGCGCGGGGCAAACATCACCGACATCGTGATCCTGGTTGTCGCCGCCAACGACGGAGTCATGCCCCAGACAGTCGAGGCCATCTCCCATGCCAGGGCTGCCGGGGTCAAGATCGTGGTCGCGGTCAACAAGATCGACGTGCCCGGCGCTGATCCGACCCGGGTTCGGACGGAGCTGACCGAGCACAACATCATCACCGAGGAACTTGGTGGGGATGTGCCGAGCGTGGAAGTGTCAGCGCTCAATGGTGATGGTGTCGAGGATCTCCTGGAGGTCGTCGACTTGATCGCCCAGCTCGAGGAGTACAAGGCCAACCCCGACGCCCCAGCCTCCGGAGTGGTGGTGGAGGCTCGCTTCGAGACTGGAAGGGGGGCGGTCGCCACCGTGATCATTCAGCGAGGCACCCTCAACAAGGGGGACTCCTTCGTTGCCGGTGCCGTGGCAGGCCGGGCGCGCGGCCTGATGGACGAGAACGGCAATCAGCTGAAATCAGCCGGTCCCTCCGACCCAATTCAGATCATGGGCTGGGACGACGTGCCCGTCGCTGGTGACTATTTCGAGGCTGTCGAGTCGGACCGTGAGGCCCGGCGCCTAGCCACCGAGCGCGAGCAGTTGTTGAAGACGACGAGCCATGCCGTCCCCTCGGCCAGGGACCGGCTGCAGAGCCTCCTCGATCAACTCCGCACGGACGAGGCCCATCTCAATCTGATCGTGAAGGCCGACGCCCAGGGCTCCTTGGAGGCTCTTCGGGAGTCCATCAGCAAGATCGAGCGGGAGGGCGGAAAGATCCAAATCGTGCATGGTGCAGTAGGTGGCATCAATGAGAATGACGTCACCCTCGCCGAGGTCACCGAGTCTGTGATCGTCGGCTTCAACGTACGCCCGGAGCCGAAGGCACGTAAGGCTGCCGAACAGGCCGGGATCGAGATCCGAACTTACGGGATCATCTATGAGATGTTGGACGATGTCGAGCTGTTGCTCGTAGGGCAACTGGCGCCGGTCGAGCACGAGCAGGTGTTGGGCACCGCCGAGGTGCGGGCGATCTTCAAGGTTCCCCGCGCCGGCACCGTCGCCGGGTGCTATGTGGTGGAGGGCGTGATCCAA
>CAVVCY010000004.1:0-55223 GCA_963746905.1 uncultured Acidobacteriota bacterium | reverse complement strand
TCAGCTGATCCTCGGGGAGCAACTGGTCAAGAACCACCACCTCCCAATCGAGGCTTGGCTGTTCGAGGGTTCTCGCCAGCTGAACGGTGTGCCGGTTCCCAGCGTGGCCAGGAGTTCGTCGTTTTCTATGTGAGAGTTGTGCTGAAAACCACGACCCGACAAAGGCTCCGCGCCCGCTGTACCGGGACTAGCCCGCTGCCCGCCTCAATCAAGAGGGAATTGGGCTGGTTGGCGAATCAAGTGGAGCGGGAGACTCTTGTCGAAGCTGTCACTTCGAGCGGGCTCGGGATCGGTCCCGACGAGGTCATCGAGTTTCATCGTCTCGCCGAAGGCGACGGCCCAGGCTGGCGGTTTCTTCGCGATCCTGCAAGCGGTCGCTCAAGACGCAGCTTCGAAAGTACGAACGTGAGCCGCGTATGAGGGTTCTCGCCAAGCAGGCGTCTCGGCGTCTCCTGCGGTCACGGCCATTTCGCAAACTCGGTTTCGGCGTTAAGCCCAAGACCTTGACTGGTGGTGGCGTGGTAATCGCTCTGATCGGCGCCGATGGTGCCGGCAAGACCCGGCTCAGCCGGGATCTCGCATCGTGGCTTCGTTGGAAACTGGCAGTTCGTCACCTCTACTTCGGTCAACCCAAGACCGGAGTCGTGTTCAAGGCGCTCAACAAGCCTGGAAGCATGGAGCGCCATCGAGTCGAGAACGGGTTTCCATCCAGGGGTCTCCTGACCCGGGTGGCCCGAATCACCGAAAAGGTCAAATGGGCACTGTTGGCACGCAGACGAAGACATCTCGCCGAGAGCGCACGAGCCGCAGCTCGTTCCGGCGAGGTCGTCATCGCCGAGCGCTACCCCCTCGACGAACTCCAGCGTATGGCGACTCCGATCGACGGGCCTCGTCTTCAGACAGGTTTGCGAACTAGCTGGCTCGCCAGGTACGAACTGAAGGAATACAAAGGCATTCCGATTCCGGATCTCGTCATCGTGCCGACTGCCTCATTGGAGACACTTCGGAGCCGCAAGGTCGATCTCGGTTTCGAGGAGCACCGGGCCAAGGTGAAGCGATTCAGACCCTACAGCCGGGGGCCGGGCGAGTTGTGATCGACACCGAGCATCCCTATGAAGAGGTACTACTAGCCGCCAAAGCTTCGGTGTGGGAGGCCTCCTTGCCCGTCGTTGAATTCCTCGGCGCACCGGGCGCGGGCAAGACGACATTGGCGCGGGAGTTGGCCTCTTCGCTGGAGGGTGCCGTCGGCCTCGAGGAGGCAGTTCGGTCCGCCGTCGCCGCCCATGGCCACGACGCCTCGTCCCGGGCGGCAGCGCTAGTTTCGAGGTCCGATAAGAGCCGCCTCTGGAAGGGGGCATATGCCAGATCCACCGATCGCTTCGATGCCCTTGTCCGCTTTCTCGGCGCTCATCCCCGTCATGGAGGCGATCCTCGCTGCCCAACGCGAGCGCAGTGATCGAGACCGAGGTCAGGATCTGGTGCTCGGCTGGCTTCTGAATCTCATGGCGCTCTATCAAATTGCGACCGATGCCGAACAGTTCGAATCCCTGATCATCGACGAGGGCTTCTGTCAGCGTGCGGTGGCGTTGTTCGGATACGGCTTTGGCCCTGCCGACGAGGCCGGCCTTGGTGTGTACCTGGCTGCGATGCCACCGCCCGCGTTCATCATCGTGGTGGAGACACCCCTCTCAGCCTGTGAGGAGCGTCTCGAGGAACGTGGCGGTCCGAGCGCCTGATCGGGCTATCGCCCGATGTTCGACGAGGCTTTCTGGAGACCTCGTGGGAGGTGATGGAGTCGGTCGCAAACCAGGTGGAGGAATTCGACGCCCGGCTGATTCGGGTCGACGGCACCGCTCGATCCCCGATTCGGTGGCTTCCATCGTCAGTCTCCTCGACGGCTGATGGGTTAATCCGGGAGGGTGGTAGGGTCCGCGAAAGTTATCGGGATAACCACTTGGAGTGGTCAGAAAACCCTCTAGTATTCCCGACGGAAGCTGTGGGGCTTCTTCAAATCAACGGGCATGGGAGACAAATCAATGGGCACCCGGATCGCTCCGGTTAGGGGTACGCGGTGCTTTTTCGTTTCGTATTGGTGTTGGCGCTGGTGGCTTCAGTGGTCCAGGTGGTGTCGATCGACGCCGGCCCTGGCCGTAACCGGGGACGCCGGCCCAGCGTCGATCCCGCGGCACCGACACCTCGGCCTCGTCGATTGGGGCCCACGGAGTGGGACACCAAGAACCAGACCCGAGTCTGGTGGAACGAAGACGCCGGCCGATGGGATGCCATCCTCCCCGCCGCCACCATCGCCAACGGCGGCCCCGCCACCGGTGCCTCCGAGTGGTGGGTAGCCAAGGGTGTTGTGCCCACATCGGCCGGCGTCCCGCTGACCCCGGTCTACGACGTGATGGTCGACAACGTGCCCGACAACCGGCCCGATGTCTTTTGGAACGAGACCACCAACCGACTCCACGTCTTGTTCAGCGGATCGGTGACCACTGTGTACTACGAGTTGCAGTACACCGGTGGCGTCTATTCATTGGTTCAGGGCCCGCTCATGGTGCCGGGGATGGATTCCTCGGATTCTCGGGCAGTGATCTTCCAGACCTCGAACAACGTTCTGTGGGCGGCGGTGATGGACGGTGGCGGTCTCTACATCAATCGTTCTACCAACGGGGCCGACTGGGCCGGGACCCCCACCAAGCTGCTGACCCCGGTCGACGAGGGTCAGGTGGCACTAACCCAGTGTCGGCAACCACACTGGGCGTGGCTCGCCGCCGAGAACGGTGACGCACCCCCAACCCGCAGATCGGACGCCCCTCCCGCTTCTTCTACTACACCATCGGTCAGGCCGACGCCACCTGGAACACAGCCACGACGGCGCCAAGGCACCCTCACCATGGCTACCAACCCGCTCACCACCGGGACACCCTCACCGTCGACGGGGTCGGTCCTACTCGTTCGCCACCACCCTCGGTGCCGTCACCGAAGTACGATCCTCCTCGGGCCACCCGAACGTGGACAATACCCAGACCAACCTGGTGGCCGCCATCCCCGGCGCGGTTGGAGGGCATCTACCTTGCCGCCTCGATGACCCCCCACGCCGATGTCGTCATCTCCAACTTCCACCGGCAGCAACGCCACCATCCCGCCGAGGTATCCGGAGCCGGGGGGAGTGGCTCAACCCGTGCAGTACACCTTCTCGCCAACGGCGGGTAACCCGTCGCCACCACCGGCACCATCAACGGGGTCCCCGCCTTCGGCGGCAACGCGACGCTGACGGGTGGCATGTCCAATTGGGTCTCCGAAACGGTTCCCCCGATCGGCGGCACCGGGCTGGCCCATGCCGACGACGAGGTGAGTCTGGTCAAGGACACCGCGAACAACGTGTATGTCGTGACCGAGACCAACGACCCGGCGCCGAACGACCCCCAGGTCTTGCTCTATAAACGAGCCGCCGCCGGAGGCTGGACCCGCACACCGTCGTGCCGAAGGTGGGCACCACAATCGTCACTGACCGCAAGCGTCCGGTGATTGGCATCAACGGCACCAACATCTACGTCATGGCCACCCACAATGATCAATGGAGAGCTCGTACTACCGTCGCCACCAACGGGACAGCCTCGGTCAACCCGGTCTTCGTCCCGACCGCCAACCCTCTGTTCAAGGTGCCAACCGGACGGCTGACGCAATCCACGCTGAGGACGTCCGCAACCACAACGTGCCCCGCTTCCCCACCGGAGGCGCCGGCTTCGCCACCGGTGAGGGCCTACCGGTGCTGGTCGACAACGAGAGCGACTTCACCATCTGGCAGACCAAACTCCCGAACTGGCAACCAGCCGCCTGGGGTCTACGCCGGTGTGGACAAGTTCGTCGGCTCCAGCCCGGCGGCTGCCCTCGGCGGTTCGGTCCAGGACAGTGATGCCGGCTCCGACACCCCGGTCATCGCCACCTGGAGCGTCTTGACCCAGGTCGGGGGCTCCGCCCGAGTGATCGTTCAGCAACGTCAAATCCCACCACGTCCACTTCCCTTTTCTCCATGCAGGGGATCTACCGCCTCCGGCTGACCGCCACGGAGGTCCCGGCACCAACCCCCGCTTCAACTTCGATCGAGGTCCAGATCGAGGTCGGCTTGGTCAACAACCCACCAGTGCTCACCGTGCAGTCAACCGGCCAACGGAGCGGCCCAGTTCAATGAGGGCTGTCAACGTCACCTTCCAGGCGACCGCAACCGACCAAAACGTGCAGCCACCACCGGGCGACATCTCCCTCCCGACATCACCTGGACCTCGAACCTGATGGGTCTGCAATCCCGATCGGGTCAGGGGGCTTCTTCCAGCGGACCCTGCCCACTGGCACCCACATCATCACCATCCGGATCAGCGACGGACAGAACGAGGTAACCCAGACCCGGACCATCACCATCGGCGCTGCTGGTCCTGGCCCTGGCCCTGGCCCTGGTCCTGGTCCTGGCGGCGGAAGCCTAAATACCTTCGCGACGGACCAGTCCAACTCCGGTATCTGGCGGTTGTATCGAGGTTCAGCCGTGGCCGCACAGTTCTTCTATGGGAACCCAGGTGACTACGCCTTCATGGGCGACTGGAACGGTGACGGGTATCGACACCCCCGGGTTGTATCGACGCTCCGACGGATACGTGTATCTGAGGAACTCGAACACCCAGGGAGTGGCCGATATCGCCTTCTTCTTCGGAAACCCGGGGGACCTCCCCATGGCCGGAGACTTCGACGGGGACGGGAAGAGACACGGTTTCGATCTATCGGCCCTCCGAAGGCAGGTTCTACATCATGAACCACCTCGGCGCGGGTGATGCCGGACTGGGAGCAGCCGAGTACGCCTACTACTTCGGCAATCCCGGCGACGCCCCGTTCATGGGTGACTGGAACGGAGACGGCATCGACACCCCGGGGTTGAGACGTAACTCCGACGGGTTCGTCTACATCCGACACTCCAACACCCAAGGTATCGGTGAGCAGGTGTACTTCTACGGTAACTCTGGTGACGTGGTATTCACCGGAGACTGGGACGTTGACGGAGACGACACCCTCGGCCTCTACCGGCCCTCCGACGGCAACGTCTATCTCCGCAACACCAACTCCACCGGAATCGCCGACACCACGGTCCACGTTGGCGGCGGAATGCAGGCAGCCGGCGGCCGGTTCTAGGCCACACGCGCCATCCGGGTCAGGGAGGGGTAAGGCGCTAGATGAGAGAGCGGATTGGGAGGCGAGTTGGGGCCACCTCGGTGGTGGCCCTGCTCGTCTTCGGCGGCCTGTTCATCGGAGGGGGTGTCGATCGCCTGGGCGGACACTATTGCCATATGGGTGCAGACTTTGCATTCCGATACATGGACGCCACCGTCGAACGAGCCCTCAGGAGCGGCGTACATCGATGGGGCCGGTTATCTGTTTGTCGTCGACACAAATGTCAATAACCCGAACGCCAACGGCTGGAAGGTGGACATCCACACCGGTGCCGCCATCAGCCGGGATACCGGTGTCGTGGAGCCGACCGGAATCGACTACGACCCCCTTTCGAACACTTTGTTCGTCACTCAAGACGAAATCCCCTCTCAGCATGGTGGGCACATTTTCATCTTCACCAACTTCGACACCCCAGCTGAGCAGATGATCACGATTGATGTCAGTGCCTACAGCCTCGACACCGAGGACCCCGCCTACAACCGGGACAATGGACGTCTCTACTTCCTGGACGGAGACGACAACAGTTTGCTCGAGCTCAACCCGGTTGATGGAATCTGGGGCAACGGGAACGACATCATCACCCCGCGATCGATCAGTTTCCTCAACCCGTCGCCTCAATCTGACTGGGAGGGTCTGGCCTGGGACCCCCGCACCAAGAATTTCCTGGTCGGCTACTCCCGACCCGACTTTCCCGTCATCTATGAGGTGACTTTTGGGAACCCGGTCGTATTGATAAACACGGTCATCGTGAGCGGGATCATTGATTTGGTTCGAATCGACGGACTGGGAATTGCACCCGCCAGCTACGACTCGAGCAAGCAAAGCCTTTGGGTCACCGACCGCGAAACCGCGAGTGTGTTCGAGATCTCCTTCGATGGGACGACTCCGCCGTCAACCACCAGTACTTCGACGACCCAGCCCACCACAACCACAACCACACACCACACACCACAACCACAACCACAACCACAACCACAACCACAACCACAACCACAACCACAACCACAACCACAACCCAACCAAACCACAACCACAACCACAACCACAACCACAACCACAACCACAACCACAACCACACCACAACCACCACCAAGCCAGGGACGACAACGACGACGACCACTCCGCCTCCTCCCCCGGCAGGCACCCCGACTTTTGCTTCGGTTCAGAGCAATGCCGGGTTGTGGAAGATGTATCGAGGCCCCGTACCGTCACTCCAGTTCTTCTATGGCAATCCCGGCGACTACGCCTTCATGGGTGACTGGAACTGCGACGGGATCGACACTCCGGGGTTGTATCGACGCTCCGATGGCTATGTCTACCTACGCAACTCGAACACCCAAGGAGTGGCCGACAAGTCGTTCTTCTTCGGAAACCCGGGCGACCTGCCGTTGGCCGGAGACTTCGACGGCAACGGATGCGACACCGTGTCGATCTACCGACCCTCCGAAGGCAAGTTCTACATCATGAACCATCTCGGGGCCGGTGACGCCGGACTAGGGGCAGCCGACTATGCCTACTTCTTTGGCAACCCTGGAGACGCACCGTTCATGGGCGACTGGAATGGAGACGGGATCGACACCCCAGGCCTCCGCCGCAACTCCGACGGGTTCGTCTACCTCCGACACTCCAACACCCAGGGAGTAGGCGAACAGGTCTACTTCTACGGCGACTCCGGCGACGTCGTAATCACTGGAGACTGGGACAAGGACGGCGACGACACCCTCGGCCTCTACCGGCCCTCCAACGGAAACGTCTACCTCCGCAACACCAACACCACTGGAGCCGCCGACACCACAGTCAACGTGGGTGGCGGAATGCAGACGGCCGGAGGCCACTTCTAGGGATATTCCAGCATCCCGGCTCAGTCGGATTCGTAGAACGGTGCGATTTCCTCAACCGTGCCGTCACCCTCGAGTCGATAGGCGGAACCATCGGCGCGTTGGACTCGAAATACGGACGAGGGTTTGGCGAATTCGAGGTCGAAGTCCGAGGGCTCGAGCTCGCAATCGATGAAATCGTAGCTGCTCGGTTCGGCGCCCTCCTCATCTTCGACAACGACCAGGCCCAGATCGCAGTTGACGAACCGGATCGGAGTTTCGGTCGCAGTCTGATGCTCGCCGATTTTCAGGGTGCCCCCATCGGTGCGGATATTCCGCCAGTTCTGGGTGTCGGCGTCCTCACTCGCCTTTCCCAAAGCGAGCGACTCGATCGTGATTCCATTCTTCACCAAGTTCAGGTCTGAGTATTGATAGGAGTTTTCGTATGCTCCATGTCTGACACCGGCCCCGTCGTTGTAGTACGCAGTGAAATCGTCGACTGGGTGGCTCTCCGAGTTGTTCTGCCACACGAAGATCCCGTTGGCCTCATTGTTGTGGGCGATGTTGTTCCCGAACTTCCAGACGGCTCCGGCCCCCTCTGGCCAGATGAAGCCGGAGCGATCCCAGCCGCTTTCCCCCCGTACTCCAGTTGCAACCGAGTTGGTGATCGTCACATTCTCTCCGTTGCCGAGATAGAAACCGGAAAGACGAAACTCATTGCCCGCAACGCCAAGGTCGATACCCGCTGCGATCGCTCGATCCCAGATCAGGTCGTTGGTGTCGTTTGACGTGTCGTCTTCCTCGGGCGCCGGATCCCACCAGTACGCCTCATTGAGCACGTTGAAGGCAATAGTGTCCCGGAAGGTGATCCCATGCGACGCATGAGGCACGAAGGCGTGATTTCCGGCGTCCCGAATTACAACGCCTTCAACGATCGAGCCCCGGCTCCCGTCCCCGGCCATGTGGAAGTGAATGCCATAGCGACCGGTCTGGTCCGACTCGCCGAAAGCAGGGGCCACGTAGCGCATGGCCACGTAACGAATGGTCTGGGGCTCGGGTCGAGCGAATGAAGACATGGGTGTACCCTCAGGGTGCCCTTCGATGCGGACGTTGCGGGTGAGATTGAGCAGCTCGGTCGGGTAGCCGAGTTCGTTTGGCGGCGGAGTCGAAGTGACCGCCTCGAAGTCTGTGTAGTTCTCGGGGGTGTTGGGGGCGGCCACCACCTCGTCGCCGGCCCAGGCCGGGTCGTACTCATAGCCCCAAGAGACCGCTTCTCTTCCCCCTCCAGCTCGAGCTGCCCGTCGCCCATGACCCACAGCCCGACGTCGGTGGGCAACGGGTCCATCCCTCCTCCGACGAAGGCCGACTTGTCGACGCCCTCGAAAACCAAGGCGTGCTCGACATCTCGGATGCCGGCTGCATCACCAACTCCCCCAGGACCACCACATTCGCCCGAGACGGTCACCGTGGTGTCGACGTTGGGGTCGAAGACCCACGATTCGTCAGCCGGGATCGTGAATCCGTCGGGGTAGCTCTGATCGCCCGAGATCATCACCTGGGTTCGCACGATCGGAGCCCGCACCCGACGCCGTCGTCGTCACGTGATCGTGAACCGTCGTGGTCTGATCCGAAAGCCGTGGAGGACGATTGGCCGACGAATCCGCGGTGCGTACAAGCCGCGAGGAGCAATGACAGACCAAGCATGAGTGATGTCGATCTCAAGAGACCCCCGGAAGTCGGACGAGGCGTGATTGGGCCATGTTGACATACCCGGAGAAGTAGGTCGGTAACCCGAATTGGGCCCTGTTAGTCGAACCACCCCGGGTTAGCATTTTCTCGCACGAGGGAGGACTTGGTGGCGGAGAGCGGTTTCGATGCGCGTTCAGATGGCTGCCCTGAGCCGTCTCGTTTTCCATGTCCTCCTCCCCGTGACGGCCGTTCTCGTCATCGTCATGGGTGTCGCCTACACGAGTGACGTTCCGGTGACCGACCTGCTCCGCGACCCCAGCGCCACCCTCGACGGCGCCTGGTACGTCGGGCTCATCTCGATTGCCGGCGTCGCGTTATGGGCAGCGGCAGCGGCGATCTGCCTGCTCTGCCTCGGCGCCAGCCCGTCGGCCGGTGAACGCGCCCTGCTGCTCGCCGGCGGGATCAGCAGCGTGATCCTCGGCGCCGACGATGCCTTCCTCGGGCACGAGGCGATCAAGAACATCCTCGGCATCCCCTCTCTCCTGACCATCGCCGTGTTTCGGAATCATCACCGATCGTTCTGTTCTGGAGGGCCTGGCCCTATCTGAAGACAAGGCCCGACCTGGTGGTATTCGTCGTGGCGGTTGCTCCTGTTCGTCCTCTCGGTAGTACTCGACGCCGCCGGGGAAGCTGACCTGCCGACACCCCCCTACTCCGCCGTGATCGAGGATGTGGCGAAGTTCCTCGGCCTGGTCACCTGGGTCACCTTCTTCTCTGGGGTCGGCAGGGACCTGATCCGCAAGCCGACTCTGCTCTCATTGCTGACCCGTCCAAAGACCTCTTGCAATCACCGTCTGAAAAACCCCTACAACTAGGTCGATAGGCCTATTTACCTCTTGTGGATAAACGGTCGATACCCCTGTTGACAATCCCCAGGACTGACCACATCTGTTCCTACGCTGGCTGGAGGCTCGAAGGACCATGGGTAGAGGAAACGCCATCGAACGAGAAGTTAGCGACGAGGCAATCCGCCAGTATCTGGACGGAATTGGCACGTATCACCTTCTCACTGCCGAGGACGAGGTTGCTCTCGCCAAAGCCATCGAGAACGGCCGCAAGGCCGAAATCGCACTCGAATCGGAGAGGGATCCCGCCAAGCGCCGCACCCTCCACGAGATGGTGCATGCCGGCGAAGAGGCCCGCCAAACCTTCATCCGCTGCAACCTTCGCCTAGTCGTCTCCATCGCCAAGCGCTACGGCCACGCCAAGCTCCCATTCCTCGACCTGGTCCAGGAGGGAAATCTCGGCCTGATCCGCGCCGTCGAGAAGTTCGAGTATCGCAAGGGCTTCAAGTTCTCCACCTACGCCACCTGGTGGATCCGCCAGGCGATCACCAGGGCCATCGCCGACAAGAGCCGCACCATCCGGGTCCCGGTCCACATGATGGACACCATCACTCAGATGCAGACTGCGGAGGCCAATCTGATCAAGCGTCTCGGCCGCAAGCCCACCGACGAAGAGCTCTCTGAAGAGTCGGGGCTCACCATCGAGAAGCTGATCGAGGCCCGCAAGGTTGCCCCCGAGCCGGTTTCGATCTTCGAGCCGGTCGGCGAGGACAACGCAATGCTCGGAGACTTCATCGAAGACCTCGAGGCGACCGCCCCCTTCGAGTTGATCGCATCCAAGCTCAACATCGAGAACCTGCGATTCGTCCTCGACCGCCTGACCGACCGGGAGCGCACCATCATCGAGATGCGGTACGGCCTCGGCGATCGTGAGCCGGCCACCCTCGACGAGGTGGGCCGCCATTTCAACGTCACCCGTGAGCGCATCCGCCAGATCGAAGCCAAGGCTCTGGCCAAGATGCGTCATCCCTCCACCCCGGAGGGCTCCGGGAACTGGCCGTTTCCTAAGCGGTCTTAACCAGCTCCCAGAGCTCCTTCAGGTCGGCCTCGATCGGTAGCGTCGAGTCGATTCGTGAGGGGCGACCCCGTCCCCGCCTTCTGTAGAACGGCTGACCGTCCCAGAAGATGACACCGCCCCAAACTCCCCATTCGTGACGTTCACTGAGGGCGAGCTCGAGGCATTGCACCTTCACCGCGCAGCCATCACAGATGCGCTGGGCTTCGGCGAGGTCCGATGGTCGCTCGGAGAAGAAGAGCTCGTTGAGCCCTTCCTCACTACATCGTCCGTGGTCGTGTAGCTCTTTCAGTTGTGTATTCATGTCGAGTCCTTGTCGTGTTGTTGGTTTCGGGAAAAGAAAAACCGCCGGATTTCGCCGGCGGCCTCACAACAGACTGTTTGCTGGTGTCACATCATGTGACGAGAGGTCGCCGGTTTGGCTGATCGCCGAGGGCAGCGGGCGCGGGCGCGCCAAAATGCGCTCCGACTGCGTTTGGATTCATGATCCGCTGCTTCATTGTTGGTGACCTCATTGCTCGACCGGGCCAGATTGCCTTCTCTTAGGCCATCCGTCAAGGTAATTAACCGCTGTCGCTACCTTTGAGCGGATTGAGCCAGACCCTCGATCTGTGGGATTATCGGCGCCGGGTCCACGACATCTATCGCCGGGTGCGGGAGAGCGAAGGCAAAGAGGTATGGCAGGAATGGCGGCGAGCTCGCGATGCGCTGTTCTCTGAACACCCTCAGTCCCCGATCGAAGACCGCACCGCCTTTCCGGGGCTCGACTATTTCGACTACGACCCGGAGTGGCGAACCCACGCCGAGTTCACGCCGGTCGATAACGAGCCGACGCTGATCAACACCTCCGACGACGGAACGGCCCGGTTCTTGAAGACCGGGTCTCTCGAATTCGAGCTGAAGGGCAACCTTGCCTCGCTCGATGTCCTCTGGCTCGACGCCTACGGAGGCGGGGTGTTTCTCCCATTCCGGGACACCACCAGCGGTGTTTCCACCTATGGCGGGGGCCGTTACCTGCTCGACACTGTCAAGGGAGCCGACCTCGGCCACGCCGGTGAGGAGGTCATCCTCGACTTCAACTACTCGTACCACCCGTCCTGTGTCCACTCACCGCGCTGGGCTTGTCCTCTGGCTCCGCCCGCCAACCATCTCGGGTTCGCCGTGGAGGCCGGAGAACGCCTCTCCACCGGCTAACTCAACATGAGGGTCACGTAAGGTAGGGCCGTGCTCAGATTCATTTTCAAGACGATTCGTCTCGCGTTCTTCACCATGTTGGGGACCGCTGCGGTCGCCAAGTTCATGCTGAAATCCAACGCCGGCCAGGAGACCCAGGAGATCGACCTGGTCACCATCTTCGCCGGCGACAACCTCATCTCGTCAGCCAATCCGTTCTACGGAGGGAAGATCCTGACCCTCTACGGAGGCACCGTCCTCGACCTGCGCAAGGCAACCCCGGCGCCGACCGGCATCTACCTGGACGCCCTGGTGTGGATGGGCGGCGTGGATCTGGTCGTCCCCGAAGGTTGGAGGGTGGAATTCACCGGGAAGGTCATCTTCGGCGGATTCAACGACTCCACAAGAACCACCGCCGATCCCGACGCGCCAACCGTCCGCATCGGCGGGATGATCCTGTTCGGAGGTCTCCGAGCGACCACCAGATCACCCCTGGAGATGGTGACCCCTTGACCACCACCAGGATCGACGCCAAGCGTCTGATCCCGGGCCGCGGCGACGCGATCATCGACGCTGTGGTTGTTCTGGAGGACGCGGTCATCAAATTCGCCGGGGCCGCCTCGGGTGCACCTGCCTCCGAAGGTGCCGACACGATGACCACCGACACGGTCATGCCCGGAATGTGGGAGTGCCACGGGCATTTCATCGGCACCTACACCGCCAACATTTCTGAGATGCACACCCTTCGGCCACAGCTCGGCGCGATGCGGGTAACGGCCGATGCCAAACGGGCCCTCGACGCCGGATTCACCTCCGTTCGCGAGATGGGTGGCATGGGGACCTTCCTCGGGCGCGCCATCGACGAGGGCCAGGTGGTGGGGCCGAATGTGTACGCCAGCGGGGGGATGCTCTCGATGACCGGCGGGCACGGTGACGAGCACGGGATGGATCTCGACGCCTCCCGGATCTCGACCGCCCGTCAGTGGGGCGAGGACAACATCTGCGACGGCCCCGATGAATGCCGGGCCGGCGTCGGCGCATGCTTCGCCTCGGCGCCAAGGTGATCAAGGTCCACGCCTCCGGCGGGGTGATGAGCGAATTGGACGATCCCTTACTCCCCCAGTTCTCCAAGGCCGAATTGGAGGCCATCGTCGACGAGGCGACCCGAATGGAGCGCCTGGTCGGCGCCCACTGTCATGGGAAGCGCGGCATCATGGCCGCCCTCGAGGCAGGGGTGAAGACGATCGAGCACGGCACCTATCTCGACGAAGAGGCGGCCGACGCCATGATCGAGAACGAGGCGATCCTGGTGCCGACCAGATGGATCGTCGAGTACCTGATGGCCGAGGGTGAGAAGAACGGGATGCCCGAATACGCAAAGGTCAAGGGCCAGGTTGCTTCCCAGCACCACGCCACCGCGGTGGCAACGGCCGTGGACAAAGGGGTGAAGATCGCCCTGGGCACCGACATCTGGGCCACCGGCCTCTGGGGCAGAAACGCCGAGGAGCTTGCCTATCTGGTACAGGCCGGCCTCACTCCGCTCCAGGCCATCGAGTCCGCCACCGCCAACGGCCCTGACACCTTGGGGCCGCAAGCACCGAAGAGCGGGCAGCTGGTCGGAAGGCTTCGACGCCGACGTGATCTGTGTCAATGGCGACCCGACGTCGGATGTGACAGTGCTGGCCAACCCGGAGAACGTGACACACGTGTTCAAGGGTGGGGTGCCGCTACAAGGGGTAGCGGCTTCGCGTAGGAGTTGCCCCCCTCCCGGCTTCGCCGGCACTCCCCCCAACGCTCACTCCGTTCGCTGGGGGGAGAAATGTTTCCTCCCCCAGGAGCGAAGCGACGTTGGGGGAGGTGGCCCGGAGGGCCGGAGGGGGCCACTTGCCCTACACAATCCTCCGTTTGCTTGCCCACCTCGCCAGTTCGTGGCGATTGGAGAGCTGGAGCTTGCGCAACACCGAAGAAACATGGGTCTCCACGGTCTTGATTGAGATGTTGAGCTTGCGCGCCACCTGCTTGTAGGCAAAGCCCCGGGCTATAAGTCGCAGAACGTCTTTCTCCCGCGGCGTGAGCTGATCCAGCTCGGGATCCTCCTCCGAGGGCATGGCGCCGGCGAAGGCGTCGAGCACGAAACCAGCGAGACGGGGTGAGAACACCGCGTCACCCGAATCGATCCTCTTGATCGCGTCGGCCAGGTCGGCAGGCTCGATGGTCTTGGTCACATACCCCCGAGCTCCCGCCCGGATCATCGCGATCACGTCTTCGGCCTGATCGGAAACAGAAAGTGCGAGAAATTTCACATCGGGGTTGGTCTCGGTGACCCCCTCCACCACAACGATGCCCCCTCCGTCCGGCATGTGAACGTCCACCAAGACCACCGCCGGCCTCAGCCCTCGGATCTCCTCGATCGCGGTGTCGACGTCATAAGCGGAGCCCACGATGTCGAACTCTTCCTCCAACTCCGACTTCACCCCGGCGAGGAACAGGCGATGATCGTCAACGAGATAGACCTTGATGCTCATTCGGCACTCACAGGCATCCGGAGGATGACCTCGGTTCCCTCACCGGGGTCGCTGTTGATCTCGACCGTTCCTCCCGCTCGTTCCACCCGAGCCAGTATCGACTGGGCGATCCCCTTTCGATCCTTGGGAACCGCAGCCGGATCGAAGCCCTTGCCGAGATCGGTCACGAACACCGACAGCTGATCGTCCTCGGCCTCGAAGTAGAGGGATAGGCGATCGGCTCCAGAGTGCTTTGCCGCATTGACCAGCGCCTCGCTGGCGGCACCGACCAGGGCCCGGGATGACTCATCCAACGGGCGGTCCCCGACCGTCACCACGTCGATTGGAACCTGATGGTCCGATTCGATCCGGGTGGCGGCTCCTTTCAAGGCGGTCGACACCAGGTCGGCCCCCTCCACAGGAGCGTTCCCATAGAGCCAGTCACGCAATTCGTTTTCCTGATGGCGGGCGAGAATCGTCATACGGGCGGGATCATCGGTGCGCTGGATGAGGGCCAGGGTTTGGAGGACCGAATCGTGGAGATGCGCCGCCAACTCCGCTCGCTCCTCCTGACGAATCCTCTCTCGACGCTCGGCGCCCAGATCCCGGGCGAGGCGGTTTACCCACGGGCCGAACGCCACCAGAATCCCGAGGAGGGTGAGCCCCACTGCGAGCAGGACGGGCCCGACGTCGAGCAGTGGCCCGACGTTGGTGGAGAGAATCGCCAATCCGCCTATGAGCAGCCCGACCCCGATCAGTAGGCGCCACCGCCCCGGCTGCGTGGCATTGGGGTCGAAGAAGGAAGCGATCGAGCTCGGCATGTCCCTGCTGGAGACCGCGGCCAGCCCGAAAGAAATCGCGGAGACAGTCAGGACCAGGGCGTTGGATGGCCACCACCCGAGAAAACCCAGCAGCAGCATCAATCCGGTGAACGCCAGACCCAAGCCGATCATCTGGCTGGGCTCGACGGGAACGGGCTCCACGTCGTCTACGTGGTCGATCGCCATCAGCCACAGCCCGACGTAGATCAGGACGCCGAGGCCCCAGACCATGCTGAGGCTGACGAAGGCAGCCCGAACGAAGGCGTCACTGACCCCCAATCCGTCTGCCAATCCACCGGCTACCCCGGCGACCATCCGATCGGTCCGGCGGCGGTGGAACTCGAAGGCCCGACGTTGACTCACAGGGAGATGATGGCGGGCCTTGCCCCCAACCTCAATCAGGGAGAACCCTGAGAGATCGGGGGCTATCTCAGGGTGGTCCCCGATTGCCCCGAGGGGTGGAGCCTGGCCATATAGGGCCTATGGAACAGAACAACACAACTACCGAGGCGCCCGAACCCACGGTGGCGGCACCGGCGGAACTGATTCGGCCCACCGAGGGCCGGATGCTCGCCGGTGTCGCCCAGGGTCTGGCCAATCGATTCGGCATTGCACCATGGGTGGTGCGGGTCGCCTTCATCCTCACTGCGTTTGCAGGCGGCGTCGGCGTCGCCCTCTATGCCGCTGGATGGTTTCTCATTCGCTCCGAGGACGAGCCCGAGTCCGCAGCCGAGCGAGTGTTCAGCGGAGCGACGACCTCGCGATCATGGGTCGGGATCGGCCTGATATTTCTCGCCGCTCTGATCCTGCTCGACAACTTCACCTTCCTCGATGGAGGGGTGGTATGGGCGGTTGGCCTGCTGATTGTGGGCCTTCTCCTCTATACGGGCGATCTCCCGCGCCTGATAAATAGAACCGGGGAGCAGGCAGCCGACAAGGAGGGAGTTCAACAAATGACAACCACCGACACCAAGGTCACTACGACCGAGATCCCAACCCCACCAATCTTCCCCCCGTCGGGAGGCGCGGTCGGCGGAGGTGTGCCCCCGACTCCTACGCCCACCCCGCCGATCCTGCCCCCGGCGGAGCACAAACCGCGGGAGCACTCCCTCCTGGGACGTCTCACCATCGGCTTCATGCTGCTGGGCCTGGGCATCCTGGCTCTGCTGGACAACATCCCCGGAGTGCCAATCGAGCCAGAACCGCGTCACTACATGGCGTTGGCGGTGACCATCCTCGGCATCGGGCTCCTGGTCGGAGCCTGGGCTGGCCGGGCCCGGTGGCTGATCCTGCTCGGCGTGATCATGGTCCCCACCTTGCTCTTCTCCCCGGTGTTCGAGTACCAGTGGAACAGCGAGAACTTCGAGAGGATCGGTGCGCCGATGACCTTCGCCGAGCTCGATGAGTCATACAGCCTCGACGTCGGCAATCTCCTGATCGACCTGAGACAACTCCCGTGGGACGGCCGAGACAATCGACCTGTCGGTGTCTGTGGACGCCGGCAATGTCGAGATCCGGCTCCCCGAGGGTGTCGGTCTGACCGGACAAGGCTGAAGTCGTCGGTCGGTCGGGTGGCGGGGCCCGGGCCGCGAGTCGTCGGGTCTGGGCAACCCAGCCCTGACGTTCGACAACCCCGGACCAAGCGGAACCGTCAACCTCGACGCCAGTGTCGACATCGGCAACATCGAAATCTCACATGGCTGATCGAAAGGATCGAAGAACATGAAGACACACAGGTTTGACGCAGTCTCCTTCATCGCAGGATTGGCCTTTGCGGTCCTCGGGTTGGTCTTTCTGGTCCCGGACACGCCGCAAGAGCTCATCGATGCCCTTCTCAACTCGGGCGCCTGGTTCTGGCCCATCGCCCTGCTGGTAGTGGGCCTCGCCGTGATCGTCCCGGTCCTCCTCCCCAAGAAGGAGAAGGCCATCGAGGCCGCCTCCTCCGATTAGATAGCGGGCTGTGGGGTCCGGATCGCCTGATAGAGAGTTCGCACGGCGAGGATCAGCACCAGGATCCCGAACACCAGCGAGAGAGTGCGACCCTCGACTCCGAGGGCGATCCGGGCCCCCACAATCGAACCGACCACACCGGCCAAGCCGGCAGCGAGTCCGTCCTCGAGGCGGACTCGCTTGTTTCTGAGGTTGACGACGGTGCCGGCAATCGCGGTCAGGACGATCGCCACCAGTGATGTGCCCTGGGCCTCGTGTTGCCCGAAACCGAGCAACAGCACCGTGGCCGGGACGATGACCACCCCCCCACCGATACCGGCGACCCCGGCGAAGAAGCCGGAGATGAGCCCGATCCCGATTGATATTGCGATCTGCGCCGGCTGCTCGAAGTCAGCAGAGCCGGGGATGGGGTCCCCGCCGGCGATCATCCGAGCTGCGGCAACCAACAGGATCAATCCAAAGACGATGGTCAGCGAGCGTGCGCTCATCCGATTCATCAGGGACGCCCCGAGGATCGAGCCCACCACTCCCCCGACGCCGATGAAGATGCCGAGCTCGAGATTGATCTCACCGGAGATCGCGAAAGTGATCGCTCCTGCAACTGCGATCGGAACGATGGCCGCAAGGGAGGTGGCGGTCGCCCGGTGCCTGTCCAGTCCCACGGCAACCAGCAGCGGGACCATCACGATCCCACCACCGATCCCGAAACCGCCTGAGAGCAGACCTGCCGTGAGCCCGATCAGGGCGAGCTTCCAGGCCTTCACCGTCAGCGGTGACGAGGTTGACACCTGCTCACCCTAAATGGAGAGCAGGCCCGATCAGGTCAACCGCGAGGACGCGCCGCCTTGACCCGCAGTCGGCGGCCAGCGACCTCACGACCGTCGATTTCGGCGATGGCCGCAGACCCCTTGCCTTCGCCGACGACGACAAACCCGAATCCTCGTGATCGATCCGTGTCCTTGTACTTGACGATGGTTGCCGAGTGGACCGGACCGTGGTCACGGAACATCGAAGACAGGCCGTCCTCGGTGAACGAGTAAGGCAGATTGCCGACGTAGAGAGTCGAACCGGAGTGATCCCGGCTGATCGGCCGGTGCGAGGGAGCAGTCGGTGCAGAGGGACGCTTGTTGCGCTCCTCCCGAATGGGCTCCATCGAGTGGCCGGTCGGGGTGGGACGGGTCGGGGATCTGACTCCCGATCCCCAGCGAGTGCTGAAGGCGCTTGGCTGCCCTCACCTGGGAGCCGTCGACCAGCGACACCACCACGCCTGATGCCCCGGCGCGAGCGGTTCTGCCCGAGCGATGGAGGTAGGCCTTGTCGTCTTCGGCCGGATCGAAGTGGATCACACTGGCAACCCCTTCGACGTGGATCCCCCTCGCCGCCACGTCAGTGGCCACCAGTGCCTGGGCGCGACCGGTCGTGAAATCCTTCAAGGCACGAGTTCGCTGGTTCTGGGATCGGCCACCGTGCAAGGCAACCGCGCTGACTCCAGCCCGCTCCAACTGCTTGGCCAGGCGTTCGGCTCCGTGCCGGGTCCGGGTGAAAATGATGGAAGGGCTGGCCGAGGCCACTACTTCGGCGGTGTGGGCCACCCGATCGGCCCGATCGATCATCCAGAACACGTGCTCGACATCGCTCTCCGCGTCCTCCTGGACATCCGACTCGTGACGAACCGGGTCGCGCTGGTAACGCTGGGTGAGAACCGCAACGTCGCCGTCGAGGGTGGCCGAGAAGAGGATGGTTTGTCGATCCTGCGAGGTCATCTCGAGCAGACGGCGCACTGCGGGCAGGAAGCCCATGTCGGCCATGCGATCCGCCTCATCGACGACGACCACATCGACGTCTCTCAGATCGACGTCACCCTGGTTGATCAGGTCTTCGAGTCGGCCCGGACAGGCGACCAGAAGGTCGACGCCCTGGTGCAGGGCACGCCGCTGCGGGGTGTAACTGACACCGCCGTAGACCGAGGCCATGGAACGATTCGCAGCCTTGGCGAGGGGACGCAGCTCGGCATAGATCTGCTCCGCCAGCTCCCGTGTCGGTGCCAGGATCAGGCCTCGCGGCCGGCGGGTCTTGCCCCGGCCCAGTCGGGCGACGATGGGCAAGCCGAAGGCGAGGGTCTTCCCGGAGCCGGTTGGAGCCCGCCCACACACGTCACGCCCGGCGAGAACGTCGGGGATGGTGAGAGCCTGGATCGGAAATGGTGATGTGATGTCGCGGCGTTCGAGAACCGCGGTCAGATGCTCGGGCAGGCCGAGCTCGGCAAAGGTATTGGTCATGACTGCTTTCTGGCATTAGGCGGCAGATGAGGCAATCAGACCGGGTAAGAGAAGAGCCGTTGGTCACCGTGGAGCGTCGAACGCTGGCCTCCCTACCGGTGCGGCAAGCACCAGGCTAGCAGGACGGCGCTTGCTACCGAGTAGGCGAGTTGCCCCCTCCGCCCCCGGGGCACCTCCCCCAACGTCGCGCACGCTCCTGGCGGAGGAAACAAACCGCATTTCTCCCCCCAGCGAACGAAGTGAGCGTTCGGGGAGAGCCGGCGAAGCCGGGAGGGGGGCACCTCCGCCGCGCTAACCGATCCCCCCGAACAACCGCGTCTTGGGCTCCAGATACTCGTAAACCCCTTCCGGTCCCGATTCCCGGCCCATCCCCGATTGCTTCATCCCCCCGAATGGCGCCTCGGGCGTCGCCGGGTACCAATCGTTGATCCCGACCATGCCGAACTCGAGCTCCTCGGACACCTTGAGCGCAGTGGACAGGTCACGTGTGTAGAGATAGGCGGCCAGCCCGTATTCGGTGCTGTTTGCCAATGCGACCACCTCATCGACATCAGAGAATGGGACGATTGGCATCACCGGCCCGAACACCTCTTGCTCATGCACCGGGCTCCCCGGGCTGACACCGGTGAGGACAGTCGGCGAATAGAAGTAACCCGCCCCTTCGGGCCGGTTCCCGCCAACCAACACCCTCGCCCCGAGATCGACACTGGCCGACACGATCTGCTCGACACGATCGAGCTGAACGGCGTTGATCAGCGGGCCGATCGTGGTGTCGGCCTCCAAACCGTTCCCGACCACCTGATCCTGCGCCGCAGCGACCGCGCTCTCGCTGAACTCATCGGTGACGGACTCATGGACGTAGAAACGTTGCGGCGCCACACACACCTGTCCGTTGTTGCGCACCTTCGCCTTCAACCCGCTCCTGGCGATAGCCGCAATGTCGCCGGCATCGGGAAACACGATCACCGGGGCGTTCCCGCCGAGTTCCAGTGAGAGTCGGGTGACAGTCCGCGAGGCGCCATCCATGAGCAGCTTGCCAACACGGGTAGAACCGGTGAAGTGGATCTTCCGCACCCGGGGGTCGTCGAGCATCGCCTGGCCGATCTCATGCGGTTTCCCATTCACCACGTTGTGGACTCCGGCGGGCAGACCCGCCTCCTGGAGTGCGTGGGCGATGAGGAAAGCCGACCGTGGCGTGTACTCGGAGGGTCGGCTGACAACGGTGCAGCCGGCCGCGAGGGCCGCCGACACGGCGCGGGTCTGGTTGTAGACCGGGAAGTTCCAGGCGGTGATCACCCCGACCACGCCCAACGGCTGATAGATGACGTCGATCCGGCGCCCGGGCAGACGGGACGGAATGGTGCGGCCGTAAACCCGATGTGCCTCCTCTGCGGCCCAGCGGAAGTAGTTGGGGGCGCTGGCCCACTCCCCACGGGCCTCGGTAAGGGGCTTGCCCGCCTCTTCGGTGGTGATTCGGGCGAACTCGTCGAGATGGTCCTCGATGAACAGCGCCGCCTTCTCGAGGACGGCTCCCCGCTTGTAGGCGGTCAGATGTGACCACTCGGGAAAGGCGGCGGCCGCCGCATCGATGGCCCGGCGGGCGTCGGTCTCGTCGCCAAACGGAAGCTGTTCGAGGACCTCCTCCGTGGCGGGGTTGATCAAATCCCAGGTTCCTCCGGCGCCGGCCTCGGTCCATTCGCCGTTGATATATTGCTTGAACGAGATCATCGGTCACCTTATCGATGTCACCCATTCATCGATGCTGATCGTCTGTGAAGAGTGAGCACAGATCCGTCGTCAGCTCCTGATCCCGAGGAGACTCCGCCGTCCGACGAAACGTCGGACCATCTCGGTCATCGAAAGAGCAGTACTTCCGGATCGCCGTCTGGACGATGCTGATCGTTCTCCTCCTCTTCTCCCCTGCCGCATTTGTCCTGTTCGGCTGGTTCACCGATGCCTATCAAGACACTTCGTTGTCATCGGAGGTGTCCCACCGCCTCCACGAAGTCGTCTTCGGCGTCTTCTTCACCCTGGCCCTGGTGGGAGCGATCACCCAACTCCTCAGCCCGAAGCGGAACCTGGCTGGGTTGATTCAGACGACAGTCACCCTGCTCACGCTGGTGATCGTGGTGACAATCAGCGTTCGCTGGCAGGTCGGCCTCCTCCTCTACCTCATCCCATTGGCCGCGGTCCTCGCTTTGGCCCGCCCTGCAAAACCGTATCGGGAGGGCCCGGTCTGGTCGTGGGCGATAGCACTCGTCGCCATTGCCTTTTTCCCGCTTCGGATGGAGATCGAGGGACATGTAGCTCGGGCACTCGCTCATGCTCAGAATCACACCACCCACTGGTCGGTGATGGCAGCCTTCGCTCTCGTCCTACTGATCCTTGGAGTGGTCGTTGCCCTGCGGTTCACCGGCTACCGAACGGTGGCGTTCAGCATCGCGGGCGCCGCGGCGGTCTACGGAGTTGCCAGTCTCCGCTTCCCCTTCGACGCCTCCTCTCACAAGACCGGCTACGCCGTTGGATTGATCCTGTGGGCGGCTGCTTGGCTGCTGGCAGTCCTGTTCTTAGATCGTCCCGCGTCGGACACTCCACGCCGACTCACTCGGAGAGTTGTCGGGTGGATATTCCTGGTGCCTGTGCTGTTCCTGATCTCGTTGATTTGGGTGGTCAACGACGACCAACCCAATGTCCCCCACCGACCGGACCCCAACCACCCCACGGCGATGGCGGCCGATGTCGACCGCGCCACCTGTCTCGGCTGTCACGCCACCGGTGTGGATGGGGCGCCGATCGTCCCCCACCCAGAGCGGGAGTGCGGGGAAGAGGATTGGGAAATTCCGTGTTGGGGCGGTCGCACCGACTGTGCGGGCTGTCATCAGATCGACCCGGCACTCGGCGGCTCCACCGAGCGAATCGACGTGCGCCACTGGGGTGGCTATCTCGTCGAAGGGGAGCCTCAGAAAGCGGTCATCTCTCTCGCCTCTGATCAAATGGACCAGGCTCGGATGGCTGGGGCCGGAGAATGACACTCGAGGCTCCCCGAGCGACCCTGGTACCGAGATGGGTGGGTCTCGTCGTAGTACTTGCGATAGCGGTGGTTTCGCTGGCGTCGATGGTCACGCTGTTCAACAACCCGCCCGATGGGCTGATCGCACAGGGCCCGGCGGCGGTCGACCCTCGCATCGAACAGGAGCTCGCCGTTCTGTTCCAGCCCGAATTCGTCGAAACCACCCAACGTCTACTCCATGTGTTCGGTCTCGCCGTGTTTCTTGGCCTGGCTTTGCTCTTGATCGGCCGACGCGACGCCTCCAATCGGGCACCACTCGCCGCGGTGACACTTGCTGCACTCGGGGCCAGCCTCTTTGCTCCCTTATCGCTCCTTCCCCAGGGCGAGCAGATTGCGCTCTTTGTGGGGTCGATCACCACGCCAACGCTGATCGTGTTTTGGGGATCCCTGGCCGGAATCGCAACGCTCGCCTTCCTCGCCACCTTTCCCGACGGGAAGTGGACACCAAAGTGGACGAGGTGGCTGGTTGCTGCAGCTGCGGACCAGCGGACTGCTCACCTTTTTCTTTCCGGGCAACCCGTTGGATCCTCGTACGTGGCCCGCATCTCTCCAGTTCGCCTGGCTGGTCGGGCTGCCAGCCGCGGGGATCCTGGCTCAGCTCATACGCAGCCGCCAGCCCGACTTTGTGAGAACGACCAAGCCGGTCGTTATCTCGTTGGTTGCCGCCCTCGGCGCCTTTCTCGTCCTGTGGATTCTCCAACCGGAGCTCACCCCCGATGTCCTCGACCTCATCGTGGTCACTCCACGACTCAAGGCGGTCTACGCCCTCAATGTCCTGGTGCTGCTGACGATCGCAGTGTTCATGTTCCCGATATCGGTGTCTGTGGCCATCATTCGCCACCGACTCTTCGACCTCGACCTTCTGGTCAACCGGGCCCTGGTCTATGCCACGGTGACGGCCCTCGTGGGAGTCGGCTTCCTCGCGATCGTTGCTGGGGTGGCGGCGGTTGCCGGAGTCGGCTTCGAGGCGACCATCACCGGATGGCGGGGCGGTGCAGCCGGAGTCGTCCTCGGAACATTGCTGGTCCTGGCCTTCCAGCCGTTGCGAAAACGGGTGCAACGAGGGGTTGATCGCCGGTTCTACCGGGAGCGTTACGACGCCCGCCAGGTGATCGACGACTTCGCCGGAGAAGCGGCCCGCCTCGTCGACCCGACCACTCTCGAGGCAGAGTTGGTCTCCACCGTGGAGCGGGCGCTGCGGCCGAAGTCGGTACAGCTCCACACGGGGCCATTCTCCAAGGCGACTAGGAAGGCCCTTGCTTCCGGCGCAGCAATCGATCTCGAAAATGTGGCTCCCAGCAAAGGTCTCGCACCATTCACCGCCGACGGGACCGCCGTCCTGGTCCCACTGGTAGCCGGAGGCTCGCTGACTGGTGTCCTCGATCTCGGTGATCGCGCCTCAGACAGCCGCTATTCGACGCTCGACCTCGAGCTGCTCGACCGGCTCGCCCAGACAGCTGGGCCGGCACTGCAACTCGCCTATGAAGTGAGGATGCGGGAGAAGGAAGCCCAGAACCGAGAGCGCGCTGCCCACGAGCTGGAGTTGGCCCGCAAGATTCAACAAGGCCTCCTCCCTCACGGGTTCCCCGAGATTCCCGGGTGGGCCTTCAACGCCTTCTACCGCCCAGCGCGTGAGGTGGGTGGCGATTTTTACGACTGGCTGGAGCTTCCCGACGGCCGACTCGCCATGATCATCGGGGACGTCAGCGACAAGGGGATACCCGCCGCTCTGGTGATGGCGACCTGTCGCACCCTGCTTCGAGTGTCTACAGGCAGCGGCCGGCCGCCTGGTGATGTGCTCGCCGAAGTCAACGAACGTATCCAACCCGATATCCCATCGGGCATGTTCGTCACCTGTCTTCTGGCGATGATTGATCCGTCATCGGGGTCGATGTCGATGGCCAACGCAGGGCACAACCTTCCCTTTCAGCGCAACGACATGGTCACCGCAGAGATCATGGCCCGCGGGATGCCACTGGGACTGATGCCTGACATGTTCTATGAGGAAATCGAGGGCCACCTCTCTCCCGGTGACAGCCTGGTACTGACCAGTGATGGTCTGGCCGAGGCGCACGCTCCCGACGGAGACATGTATGGGACAGACCGGCTTCGCCAGGCTCTCAGCGGTTCGAACGGCGACCTGGTCGGGGCGGCCCTCGAATCTCACGCCGAGTTCGTGGGAGCAGAGTGGGAGCAGGAGGACGACATCACGATGGTGACCCTGGCCCGCCACGCGTGATCTGAGCCCGGACGCGAAAAACCCCGAGGGAGTTTCGGCCGAAGCTTCCACCCTCTCGGGGCTCACGACCCTGCTCGGACTCCAAACCCGAAAGCTTGGTCTCCCAGAGGGTCCCGGAGTGACCTCTCGGTCTCTTCGGGTCCGGTTCGGGGTTGCCCCCGTACCGACAAATGGGAAGGTAGACATGCCGTCCCGAACATGCAAGTCAGGACGTATTCCATTTTTCGCGAACGAGCGGACGATTTCGCGAACTCATCGATCGGCCTATTCCGTAACGATTTCGAAACGGTGGGCAACTAGAAATCGGGCTGGATGACGTCGATGACATCACGATCCGACTTGCAACCCGAGACCACCAGGAGGCCGACCAGTCGTCGCGCCGCCCGACTCGTCTGGGTCGTGGCCGCCATAGGGCTGGTGTTGATCGCCTGGATGGGATGGCTCGCTTATCAGTCCGGTGAGTTCGCCAAGAGTCCGCTAGCGGCTCTGGCTGCGATTCAACTACTTCTTGCATTAGTGGCTTTTCTGCTCGGCGGCACGGTGATCGTCAGCCGGCAGCCGGGAAACGTGATCGGTTGGCTGTTGCTGATCCCCGGTCTGACCATCGCAATCAGTGAGCTTGGCACTCAGTGGTTGCTCGGGCTCAACCCGCCGCCCTCATCGGTAAACCTCGGGATATGGCTGCTGGTCTGGTTCACATCGTGGTCGTGGGTCCTTCTGATCTTCCCGATCTTCCACCTGCTTCTCACCTTCCCCAACGGAAAGCTCCTCTCCCCCCGCTGGCGCTGGGCGGCGAGCCTCGAGGTCGTGATGATCTCAGCCATGATCGGAGCGGTCACGTTCAGCGAAACCATGCAAGTCGCCACCGAAGACGAGACCTTGTGGACGGTTCCGAGTCCGATCGGGTTCCTCCCCGATGCTGCGGTCGAGAACGCCTTCGCCGGTCCGGTCTGGAGCATCGGATTGGCCGCGATCGCTCTGATCTCAGCCTCCGCGGTGATCCTCAGGTTCCGCACGGGTACACGCGAAGAGCGCCAACAACTCAAGTGGCCGCTTTTCGCAATCGCCGTCTTCGGACTGACCTACGCCTTCGGTGGCTTGACCGGCGAGATCCTGTCTGGGAGCATCGCCGACTTTCTATTCGGTTTCTCGATCATGGCGATCCCGATCTCGATCGCCATCGCCGTCCTCCGATACCGGCTCTACGAGATCGATCGCATCGTCTCCCGCACCGTCTCCTATGCGTTGGTGGTCGGTCTGCTGGCTGGCGTGTTCCTGGGAGTCGTCAGCCTGCTCACGTTGCTTGTCTCCCCCGACTCCAACGTGACCGTGGCCGGCTCGACCCTCGCAGTTGCGGCCCTGTTCAATCCACTGCGACGAAGGACCCAGAGTGTGGTCGATCGTCGTTTCAACCGCTCCCGATATGACACTCAGAGGGTGATGGACGGGTTCGCCGCCTCACTCCGCGATCAGGTGGATCCCGAACAAGTGGTGACCGGCTGGACCAGCGTGGTCGAACAAACGATGCAGCCGGCGTCGATCGGGACCTGGTTGCGAACCCCCACCACCGACTGAGCCTCCGCGCCGTGAAATCAGCAGGTAAGTGTCCTTCTCTCCTTCACGCAGGTGTACCAAACTTGTGCCTATGAAAGACGAGGTGCTACCCGACCAGGCGGACTACGACCACGGCGGGCCCAAACATCGAGGATTCAGGCTCAACGGGAACATGCATGGGGTGTGGGAGTTCTACCGTCGAGACGGCAGCCTGATGCGCAACGGGGAGTTCGACAATGGCAAACAGGTCGGGACATGGCGGACCTTCGACCGATCGGGGGCGGTGGTGAAGGAGACGGTCTTCCCGCCAGCCATCTAGCGACAGGCGATTTTCTGGGAAATGTTGAGATTGAGGATGGTGGGCCCGGCAGGACTTGAACCTGCAACCAACGGATTATGAGTCCGCTGCTCTGACCGGATTGAGCTACGGGCCCGGTCGCCCGCGAGAGTAACTGTCGCTCATGCAGTCCAGTCGAAGGCTGCCTCGCCTATCGAAATCACGATCCACCAGAAAGCCAGTGCCGCAACGGGCATGATGAGGGCCCAAGCCGAGCGGCGTCGGTAGAGGATGATCGTGGAGAAGAACCCGATCCCCCATCCGAAGTAGAGGACGGCGATACCCCACAGCGGAGCAACCAATCCGGACGCGGCGTACGGAAACACGCCCGTGGCGATATAGAGAACGAGGCCGATCATTCCCAGGATTCGGGCGCCCGGCCACCCTTCATTCGACGTCGTCAATGGGTCCTCCCTTTGCAGACGGGGAGGCTAATTCATCGGACCTCGCGAGCGAGATCAAGTACGTTCGTAATAGAGGAGACGAGATGGATTTCACAATCAAGTTCGAAATCGCCGCCTCCGACGTGGACCGAGCACGAGCCTGGTATTCGGCGATCCTGGGGCTGGAACCGGTCAACCCGGATGAGGACGAGGAGCTCTTGTACCGCGCAGGGGGAACCCAGTTCGGCATCTACCCCTCCGACAACGCCGGCACCAACAAGGCCACCTCTGCCAGGTTCGTCGTCAGCGACTTCGACGCGGTGCGGGCCGACCTGCTCGGCAAGGGCGTCGTGTTCGAGGACTACGACCTCGGCGACGACTTCCGGACTGTCGACGGGGTGCTGACTTCCCCGGACGGCGAGAAGACCTCCTGGTTCAAAGACTCCGAGGGGAACATCCTCGCCCTCGGCTCCTCGTTCTGAAATCGGGCAAGAAAATCTTCTGATCGGGCGACGGAACTATTGAATCTGTCACAGGCACATCGTATGTTTCAATCATGGAATCGAACATACGTTCGTTGATGACGATTGATCAGGCAGAGCAGACGCTGATCGCATCTGAAGCCGCCATCTCGTCGTATCGGTCCCTACAGATGGAGGCGTTGGCCACCATCGACCGAGGCCAGGTCGCCACAGCCGATGGTGCCAAGAATCTTTCGGAATGGACCGCCCGACGGCTCGACATTGGCCTCGACGGCGCGAGAACCCTGGTGCGAACCATGCGCCGAACCCAGGATCAACCTGAGCTACTAGAGGCTTTGGCTCAGGGTGAGGCCACCTTCGATCGGGTCGAGGCAGTATCCCGGATTGTCGGGGACGTCGGGCTCATGGACCACCTAGATATCGGCGCCGTTCGCCGCGAAGCCGGGATTCGGGCCGAGATATCGGCGGCAACCGAGATGAAGACTTCCGAAGATCGGTTCCTCGTGGTCCAGCCTTCTCTCGACGAGTCCTGGTGGAAGCTGTGGGGCGGGCTCGACGGCTATTCCGGGGCGATCGTCAACAAAGTGCTCACTGAAACTGCCGATCAACTTCCGACCTTGCCTGATGGAAGCCGTGGAGACGCATCTTGGCGGAAGGCGACAGCCTTGCTCGAGATCTGCTTCAGCGACGAGGCACCACCGGCTCAGGTCACCGTTTTCGTTGACGCAAGCAAGGCAGCGCCATCCAACGCCAGGGCCGGAGTCGTCCTCGAGGCCGGGCCCAAGGTCGGCGCCAACGCCCTTGAGGCGATCCTTTGCGACGCCGTCGCCGAGGTCACGGTTCGGACCGAGGACGGCCGGTTCATGGAGTACGGCCGCCGACAGCGTCTCGTACCACCAGCTCTGAAACGAGCCATCCTCGATCGCGACGGCAATACCTGCGCCGGAGATGGCTGTGATTCCCGATACCGAATCGAGGCGCATCACATCATCCCGTGGAGCCAAGGGGGACGGACCGACGCCGAGAATCTGGTGAGTCTCTGCTGGTTTCATCACCACGTAGTCGTTCATCAGCGTGGATTCACCGTCTACCGCCATCCGGATCACGGACGAATCCGATTCAAAGCACCGGATCCGGACGCACACGATCCGCCCCTCTGAACCTCGGGTAGCTTTCCCGGGGAAAGGAGGTGTGATGGATTTCACACTTCATGCATCGCTTCCCGCAGCGGACATCGATCGGGCTCGCGCTTGGTATTCGGAGAAACTCGGACTGGAGCCAAACGAAACAGGCCCTGGCGGCGAGCTCCGCTATGAGGCTGGTGGCGTCGGCTTCGGGGTCTACCCATCGATGTTCGCCGGCACCAATCAGGCGACGGCAGCATTCTTCGCCGTCAGCGATTTCGACACGGCATTTGCCGAATTGAAGTCCCGCGGAGTGGTCTTCGAGGACTATGACTTTGGGGAGGACTTCCAGACCGTCGACGGCGTGATGGAGTCACCCGACGGCAAGGCGGCCTGGTTCAAGGACTCCGAGGGGAACATCCTCGGCATGGCCAACATGTGATCTGACTCGACGCCTGCCCTACAAGCCAACGGGCACCTTATGATCTCGAACCATGCAGATCGCCATGCCACACAGATCAAGATCCTTCATTCTCATCGCCGTGCTCGCCGCTCTGATCCTCAGCGCTGCCGCTTGCTCGAATGATGATGAAGGAGCAAATCCACTCTCGATGGTCGGGTCAATCGCACCCGCCCTCAGCGGAGACGACCTCACCGGCACCGGGGTCACTGATCTCGCTGACCTCACCGGCAAGCCGACTGCGGTCGTCTTTTGGCTGAACACCTGCCCCCACTGCCATGAGCAACTGCCAGAGATCGAAGCCGCCTGGCCGGAGCTTTCTGCTGACTACAACGTGCTAACGGTTGGCATGCTCCATCCATCCGAACCCGGTGAGGCAGGCTATGAAACTCTGGCGGCCGCAGTGGAGACCATGGGTCTCACCATGCCCACCATCGATGGCGAATTCGATGCCCTGAGTTCCCAATGGACCTTCGATTCGGTACCGGTGGTCTACATCCTCGATGACGAATTGCTGATCGAAGATGTGCTAACTGGAGACAACCTCGCCGAAAAGATGGCCACATCCCTTGAAGCCGTTGCCAACAATTGCTGCACGGTCAGTCAAGACTGATGTGCGGTCCGTCGGACAAAGCCGACTAGTCTCAATGTGTCTAATCGTGTATCGTGGCCGAACGGGCCGATGGGACAACATCAGACCCCGCTCTGGATCGAAGCCCCTGGCTTGCTCGGCAGGGGCTTCGATATTTTGGCCTTGATCCCGGCCTCACGCTCCCCTTGGTTCTGATAGGTTCGCGCCGTCCCATCGAACAAGGCCGAAAGGGGTCGTCATGTATGTGTCGATGACCGTCAACGGACGGGAGGTGTCGGCCGACGTAGAGCCCAGGACGCTCCTCGTCCATCTCATCCGGGAGAACCTCAATCTCACCGGGACTCACGTCGGATGCGAGACCGGTTATTGCGGTGCCTGTACCGTCCACCTCGACGGCAAGCCGGTGAAGTCCTGCACCATGCTCGCCTTGCAGGCCCAAGACGCCAACATCACGACCATCGAGGGGCTCGCCAACAACGGCGAGCTTCATCCGGTTCAGGAGGGTTTCTGGGAGCGCCATGGCCTGCAGTGTGGCTTCTGCACCCCCGGGATGATCATGTCTGCGGCCGCCCTGCTCGCTGAGAACGACAACCCCTCCGAGATGGAGATCCGACACGGCATCGAGGGCAACCTCTGCCGCTGCACCGGATATCACAACATCGTTCGCGCCGTCGAATACGCCGGAGCGAGGATGCGTGGCGAAGAGCCTGCTGCGCCGGATTGGGAGGGGGTGACTTCCTGATGGCTACAACCAGTGTCATGGGCGGCTCCATTCGTCGCCGCGAAGATCCCGCATTGATCCAGGGCTACGGGGAGTACGTCGACGACCTCACCCCCACCGGCATGCTCCACGTCGCCTTCCTCCGATCTCCCGTGGCGAGGGCCAAGATCACCAAGCTCGACACTTCGGCAGCGAAGGAGATGAAGGGTGTCGTCGCCATCTACACCCACGACGACGTGGCCCATCTCGGCCCATTGCTGGCGCAGGTGCCGATCGGAAAGCTGCGCCCGCTGCTCGCCGCCGGTGAGGTCAACCACGTCGGTGAGGCGGTGGCCATGGTGGTAGCCGAGGACCGCTACCAGGCCCAGGATGCCGCCGAGGCGATTGAGGTGGACTACGACACGCTCCCGGCCATCATCGACCTCAAGAAGGCCGCCTCTGACGAGGTGAAGGTCCACGACGAGCTCGACTCCAACGTCCTCCACACCTGGACCTATCACGGCTACTGGGCCGCACTCGGCCTCGAGGACCAGACCCCACAGGTGGACGCGGCCATGGAGCGGGACGACGCGGTCGTCGTCTCCTTGGAGATGATCAACCAACGACTGATCCCAGTGGCGATCGAGCCGCGGTCAGTGCTCGCCGAGTACAACCCCGGCTATAGCTGCTTCACGGTGCACAGTTCCACGCAGGTGCCCCATGCCCTCGGTGGCGCGATCTCGAAGACCTTCGGGATGAAGTCCACTTCGGTTCGGGTGATTGCACCCGAAGTGGGTGGCGGTTTCGGGAGCAAGCTCAACGTCTACAACGACGAGATCCTGGTGTCCTTCGCCGCAAAGGAATTGGGACGCCCCGTCAAGTGGACCGAGACCCGTCGCGAAGCGGCAGGGTCGACGATCCACGGCCGGGGCTGGATCGGCACCGCCACTTTGGTCGGGACCAAGGACGGCCAGTTCCTCGGCTACAAGCTCGATGCCATCGCGGACATGGGCGCGTACACCCAGAACTTCACCGTCGCCATCCCCCTCCTCGGGCTCTGGATCGCATCCGGGCAATACAAGATGCCGGTTTCCTGGACAGTGGCCTGTGTGGTCACCAACACGATGACCACTGATGCCTATCGAGGCGCCGGCCGCCCCGAGGCGATCTACTACCTGGAGCGGATCATCGACGCCTATGCACACGAGATCGGGATGGACCCGCTGGAGGTTCGGAAGAAGAACTTCTGGCAGCCCGACGAGTTCCCGGCCCAGATGGGCTGCGGGTTCTCCCTGGACTCCGGCAGCTACGAGGCGGCGGTTGACAAGCTGGTCGAGGTCAGCGACTACGCGGGGATGCGAAAACGACAGGAGCAGGCACGCGCCGAGGGCCGACTCGTCGGAGTCGGAATCGGCTCCTATGTCGAAGTCTGCGGGTTCGGCCCTGCGATCCTCGCCGAGATCGGATTCTCGTGGACCAACTACGGGCTCCCCGCGTCCTTCAACGGATCAGGCCTGGTTCGAGTGAATCCTGACGCCACGGCCACAGTCGTCATCGGGACCGGTCCCACCGGTCAGGGCCATGAGACCACCTGGGCTCAGTTGGTCGGAGACGGTCTGGGCATGCCGGTTGAGGACATCAGGGTTCTTCACGGCGACACCCGGGAGCACCCGATGGGCATCGGCACCTTCGGTAGCCGATCCATATCAGTGGACGGGACAGCCACCTACGAAGCGACCCTCAAGGTCAAGGAGAAGGCGGCGAAGATCGCGGCCCACTTGCTCGAGGCATCAGCCGAGGACATGGTGTTTGCCGATGGAGGCGCCCATGTGGCCGGCTCACCGGACAAGAAGGTGGAATGGGCTGCAATCGCCAAGGCGGCTTATCAGGCGCACACCAGCCCGGACGACGTCGACAGTGGGCTCGAAGCCCACACCGCATTCAGCCCCGGCAATGCCACCTGGCCCTTTGGGACCCATCTGGCGATGGTCGAGGTCGACCCCGACACAGGCGACGTCGAGATCCTCGAGTATCACGCCGTCGACGACTGCGGCAATGTGATCAGCCCGATGATCGTCAACGGCCAGGTTCACGGAGGGATCGCCCAGGGGATCGGCCAGGCGATGTTCGAAGAAGCGATCTATGACAGCGACGGGAACATGCTCACCGGATCGCTCCTCGATTACCCCCTGCCCACAGCAGCCGACCTCCCCTTCTTCGACCTTCATCGCACGGTGACACCGTCACCCGTGAACCCGATGGGTGTCAAGGGAATCGGCGAGGCCGGGACGATCGGCTCGGCTCACACCATGGTCAATGCGGTGGTGGACGCCCTGACCCCGATGGGAGTCAAACACATAGACATGCCTTTGCGGCCAAAGCGGGTGTGGCAGGCAATGCAGGAAGCGAGGGGCTGAGATGTACTCGAGAAGCTTCGAATACGTGGCTCCGGCCAGCCTGGAGGAGGCGTTCTCCGCTCTCGGCGACGACTCCAAGGTGATGGCAGGCGGGATGAGCCTTCTTCCCTTGATGAAGATGCGGCTGTTCTCGCCCGGCACAGTGGTGGACATCGGCCGGATCACGGGTCTCGACTCGGTGGAGGATGGAGGAGATCACATCTCCATCGGCGCCCTGGTGCGCCACTCCACCACGGCCTCCGACCCATTAGTGGCGGCGAATGCCGCAGCTCTGGCAGCCGCGGCATCCCTCACCGGGGACGTTCAGGTGAGAAACCGGGGGACGACCTGCGGCTCCCTGGCTCATGGGGACGTGGCCGCCGACCAACCGGCGGCGGCAATCGCCTGCCGTACCACGATGGTCGCCCAGTCAGCCGCGGGGACCAGGGAGATCGCCTCAGAGAGCTTCTTTGTCGATGCCCTGACCTCTGACCTACGGTCCGACGAGATCCTGGTTGCGATCAAGATCCCCAAGGCGGGGCCCGGCGAGGGATCGGCCTACGACAAGCTGGGCCGGCGCGGCGGGCACTCGGACTACGCAGTGGCCGGAGCCGCAGCCTGGGTCAAGAAGTCCAACGGGACGATCGACGATGCCCGGGTGGCCTTGACCGGTGTCGGAACCCGGGCCATGCTCGCCGAGGGCGTCGGCCAGGCAATCATCGGAACCGACGGGTCCGATGCAGCGATCGCCGCAGCCGCCGAGCATGCATTGGAAGGGGTGACGGTGCTCGAGGACCTCTACGGGTCGGTCGAGTACAAGTCACACCTGGCCAAGGTGTACGTGACACGGGCCCTCAAGTCGGCACTGGCCAACGTCAGCTGAACACTCTTCCTAATGCAGGGCGTCACGTATATGTGGCGCCCTGCACGAAGAAGGCCAACCGCGGTCAGGGCCTACGAAACAGGTTCTTGGCCCTGGCGACGAGCACATCGCAGGGCGCCTCGGTGACCAGGCCCTCTGCGATCGTCCCCAAAAGGACCATCCGGGTTGCGGAAGCGCCCCGGCTGGCCACCACCACGAGGTCCGCCCCTCGCCGCCTCACAATCTCTTCGATGGTCTCAGTCGGCGGGCCATCGACCACCAGAGTTCGAATATCCCCATCCCACCCAGCGGTGAATTCATCCATCCGCTCCTCAGCCATGGCGAGCCTGGTACCTCTCGAGGCCTCCAACTCCTCGCGATAGAGCCCGGCATCGGAGAGGATCTGGTCGAACCGAGACGGCAGTGAGAACAGCACTGTGACATCGGCGCCGGGAAAGGCTTCGAGGGAGCGATTTACCGCAATCCGTGACTGTTCGGAGAAGTCGACGGCGGCGATGATCTTCCGATAGGGAACCCGGGGCTGGCGGCGAACGACCAATGTGTCCGTCGTCGTCTTTCGGGCAACCCGCTTCGCCACCGGGCCCACGGCGAAAGCATCGATCGAAGAAGATCCGACTACGACGAGGCTCGCGTTCTTGCCACGGGCGGCGAGTTCCCAGGAAGGCGACCCTTTGACCACCTCCAGGGTGACCGGAACCTCGCTTCGCTCTCTGACCCACTCCGCCAGACGCTCGGCCTCCGTCGTCTGGTGGTCGCGCATCAGTCGGGCGAGCCCGGGTTCGATCATCGCCTCGCCAAGCGGCTCGAGGACGTGGACCAGATTGAGGTCCGCACCAGTGGACTCGGCCATCATGCGGGCCCTGTCGGCTACACGCCGGCCCATTGCTGTCAGGTCAATTCCCGCTACGACGGGCCGCAAGAAGCTCCTCCCGAGGAAGTGGCGGCGACTCTACAGACTGTCCACATGGTGCGCCGAAGCGAAGGGATCAGGGCCGTCGAGGGCGTTGTCGAGCAGCTCGAGGTATGCCAGACGCCCGATCACGGTGGCGCCGAGCGTCTGCAGGTGCGGTGTCTGCCACTGAATATCGAGCAGGCGCCCCTCGCCCTGGGACATGACCACCACCAGATGAACGAGGGCGACCTTGGATGCGTCGCGAGCGTCGTGGAACATCGACTCACCGGCGAACAGGCCGCCAATGGCGACGCCGTACAGTCCGCCGGCCAGGGCGCCATCGTCATCCCAAACCTCGATCGAGTGAGCCCAACCCAGTCGATGAAGCTCGATGTAGGCCTTGACGAACTCGTCGGTGATCCACCCGTCTTCCCGTCTCGAAGGATCGGCGCAGCCATAGATAACGCCCTCGAAGTCGGCATCCACCGACACCCGGTAACGGCGACACGACTGACGCAGGGACCGGCTTATGTGCAATCCGCGCAACGGGATGATCGCCCTCTCCACGGGAGACCACCAACCAAGGTGCCCGTCGGGGAGGGTCATGGGGAACATCCCCTTCCGATAGGCCTGCAGCAGAGTTCCCGGGGCCAGGTCTCCACCCACCGCGATCACGTCGCCGTCGTCATCACTCGGCTCTGGGAGCACGAACTGGGAGGGGATGGGATCAATGGCCAACCACCTGATTGTTCCAGAGTGGAGCGGGCCGCGTCCGTAGGCTGCGACCCATGCCTGACTTTGTTGTGATCGGCGGTGGGATCGCCGGTATGGCCGCCGCAGCCCATCTCGCCCCTCATGGGGCGGTGACCATCCTCGAGATGGAGTCGGCGCTCGCCTTCCACACCACCGGTCGCTCGGCGGCGATGTTCACCGCCAGCTACGGCGGGCAGGCGTCCAGGCCTCTGGCCCGCGCCAGTCGGGAATTCCTCGAGAATCCGCCCGAGGGAACGGCCGACTCATCCCTACTTGACCGACGAGGCGCCCTTTGGATAGCCGATCACGATCAAGCCCAGTTGCTCGCGGAGCGTGCCGATCTTGGGCGAAAGTTAGGCGCCGATCTCGACATGCTGGACGCCAATCAGGCCCTTGAATTGGTCCCGGTCCTGAATCCAGAGCAACTCGCCGGTGGGCTCCTCGACGCTTCAGCGGCCGACCTCGATGTGGCCGCCCTCCACCAGGCTTTCGTGCGCCTCGCACGTCGCGACAACGCGACCATCCTCACGTCGAGCCCGGTCACGGAGATCGAGCAAACTGCCACCGGCTGGCGGGTTCAGACAGCGAGCGCCACTCTGGAGTGCGACGCGGTGGTGAACGCGGCGGGAGCTTGGGGGGATCAAGTGGCAACTCTCGCTGGCGTCGCCCCGGTTGGCCTGACCCCGATGCGGCGCACTGCCTTCATGGTCCCGGGTGATGACTCATATTCCCGCTGGCCCCTTGTCGACGATATCGACGACCGCTTCTACTTCAAGTCTGACGGGTCACAGATCCTCTGCTCCCTCGCCGAGGAGAATCCGGACCAGCCTGGCGACCCCCGGCCTCGCTCCGAGGACGTGGCCCTGGCCATCGAGAGGATCAACCGGGCCACCACGCTCGCCATTCGCACGGTGAACTCGCAACTGGGTTGGTCTTCGCACTTTCGCACCAGATCGAGAGATGGTGATCGGCGAAGAGCCCGACGCGCCCGGCTTCTTCTGGCTGGTGGGTCAGGGCGGGACCGGCATCATGACCTCTCCTGCGTACGGTGAGTTGGTAGCCAGCCAGGTGCTAGGGATCCCGCTATCGGCATCAATGACAGCTGCCGGTGTCGACCCCGCCGCCACACTCCCGGATAGGTTCCGAGTGGAACCATCCCGTCGGAACTGACTGGTCGATCAGCCCTTGAAGCGTGCGGCCTCGTCAGAGCCGCCGGTGGCGTCGCCGGCGCTGTACGAGTGAGCTCCAGCACCCGCCAGCGTCGCCGCCGTCCACGATCAGGTATTCCTCCCGGATCGGACGACCGTCGAACCAGCATTCCAGGATCTCTCGCGTTCCGGCCGCGTAGCGGGCTTGGGCGGAAAGAGATGTCCCAGAGACGTGTGGCGTCATCGCGTGGTGAGGCATCGTCCGCCAGGGATGATCCTGGGGTGCGGGCTGGGGAAACCAGACATCGCCGGCATATCCGGCCAGTTGACCACTTTCCAGCGCCCTAGCGATCGCATCGCGGTCGCAGATCTTGCCCCGAGCGGTGTTGACCAGGAATGCCCCTCGTTTCATCTTGGCAATCATCGAGTCGTCGAACAGGTGCTCGGTTTCGGGATGCAGGGGTGCGTTGATCGTGACCACATCGCAGACGCCCACCATCGACTCGACGGTCGGGTGGTAAGTCACGCCGAGCTCGCGCTCGACCTCCTCTGAAAGCCGGTGTCGATCGGTGTAGTGCAGCCCCACCTCAAATGGCTTCAGCCGCCTGAGCACGGCAGAACCGATCCGGCCGGCAGCGACTGTCCCGACTTGCATGCCCTCGAGGTCATATGACCGCTCGACGCAGTCGGCGATGTTCCATCCGCCCTTGACGACCCACTGATAAGACGGGATGTAGTTCCGCACCAGGGACAGGATCATCATCACCACATGCTCGGAAACACTGATGCTGTTGGAATAGGTGACCTCGGTGACAGTGATCCCCTTCTCGATCGCCGCCGCCAGGTCGACATGGTCCGACCCGATCCCAGCCGTGATCGCCAGCTTCAGCCCCGGCGCTTTCGCGATTCTCTCGGCGGTCAGATAGGCCGGCCAGAACGGCTGGGAGATGACGATCTCGGTATCCGGGAGCTCACGCTCGAAGATCGAGTCCGGCCCATCCTTGTCCGACGTTACAACAAACTCGTGACCGCGTTCTTCGAGGAACCGCCGCAACCCGAGCTCCCCGGAAACGCTGCCCAAGAGGTCGCCCGGCGTGAAGTCGATCTGCTGGGGCGTTGGCGTGGTTTGACCGTCGTAGTAGCGCTCAATCTTGGGAATCCCATCTCGGGCGTATGACTTCGGATAACCCTCGACAGGATCGTCGTACAGAACACAGAGAACCTTTGCCACAACTAACTCACTTTCTCAATCAGCCCGAATTGCCCCGGCGTTCCAGCCAATCTGCAAGAGGGCTCGACATCTGCGCCGCCCTACTCCCCCAGTCGTAGACCACGGCCGAGCCCGCGAAGTGATCGTGCCAGGCGCGTCGCTCTCTCCCCCACACCACGCCGAACAGCCCGAGACCGAAGACTGCGACGCTGATCGGAAACGTCAACGTCCTTATCAATGCCCGATTTCCGCCGAGGCCCACGGTCCCGTCGGCGCCGACCACCCGAAGACCCAGCACGGTCTTGCCAGGTGTCTTCCCGAATACAGCCAATGACAGCCACACGTAGAGGAACGCGAAGACACCGAGGCCGATGCGGTACCAAAGCCCGCCCTCAGGGATGGTCACGGTGTCGCGAAACAGGAGATCCACCAGGAATGCGATCACACCCACGACGAGGGTGAACCCGGTCGTGATCAGAAAGACGTCGAGCATGACGGCGAGCAGCCGGGTGATCGGGCCCGCGTAGCGACCGGTCCGCACCGCACCAGTCCCTCGAGGAGGACCGCCGATGATCTGCGCCATCTCCTCTTCCTTCTCGTCAACCCACTCCGTGAGGTTTCCCGGACCCTTCGGAAACTCGTTCGGATCACGCCCGATCACTCGATTCGCCCCACTGAAGACGATCTCGTCGATCCCGACGATCGGTTTGCGGAATAGGTCTAGAGCGGAACCGGTGAGGTGGCCCGTGCTCTCGGCCACGATCTCGGGAATACCGGCCCGGTCAACAATGGCTCTGATATCCATCCTGGCGACGAGGGCGTCTACGTCAACTCTCTCCAGCACGGCGTTGATGTCCACCCGCTCCAGCAGTGCATTGATATCGACGTGGTCCAAAACCATGTCCACGTCCACGACGTCCATCACCCGCTCGCTGGCACCACGTGCCATGCGGGTGAAGAGCCCGCGGCGACCGTTGTCGGGAGCGGTCTCCAAATCGATGTCGAGATCGACGGTTGGTTCTGGTTCTGGTTGGGTCACGAGGCAAACGCTAGCCCGCCGGCATCTACATCGGGTAGGTCAACCAGTCACGGCGCCAGATCCGGCGGAGCCGACCAACTTGGCATATTTGGCCAACGCCCCGGTCGCGTATCGAGGAGGATGCGGTGACCAGCTGGCGGCCCTCCTGGCCAGGGTCTCGTCATCTACTAGGACATCCAGTCGGCGACCGGGAATATCCACCTTGACCCGGTCTCCCTCCTCCACCAGTCCGATCGGCCCACCCACCTCGGACTCGGGTGCCACGTGACCGATGCAGAGGCCCGTGGTCCCGCCCGAGAAGCGCCCGTCGGTGATCAACATGACATCCTTGCCGAGGCCCGCGCCCTTTATCGCCGCGGTGATCGAAAGCATCTCGCGCATGCCAGGCCCGCCTTTCGGCCCTTCGGTGCGGATCACGACCACGTCACCGTGCTGGATCTGATGATTGAACAGCGATTCGAGGGCGCTCTGTTCGCCGTCGAAGACCCGCGCGGGGCCTTCGAACACTTCGAAATCGATGCCGGCCACCTTGACCACTGCCCCCTCCGGTGCGAGATTCCCGCGGAGGACGGCGATCCCACCCTGGGGCGCGAGGGGCGCCGAAGGCGGGGCAATCACGTCCTGGCCCTCAGGGAACGTTATGGCGGCGAGATTCTCGGCCATGGTCGATCCGGTGACCGTGAGCACGTCACCGTGGAGGAGACCCTCGTCGAGCAGTGCCTTCAGGACCACCGGCACTCCGCCGATGCGATCGAGATCAACCATGTGATAGCGGCCGAACGGTTTGAGGTCTCCGATGTGGGGTGTCGCCCTCGATATCCGATCGAAGTCCTCCAGGTCGAACGCAACCCCGGCCTCGTTGGCAATCGCCATCAGGTGGAGGACGGCATTGGTCGAGCCACCCAAAGCCATGACAGTGGTCACCGCGTTCTCGAACGCCGGGCGGGTCATGATCTGGCGGGGTCGGATGTCCGCGTCGAGCAGTCTCATGACCGCCTCACCGGACTTCTTCGCATACTCGGCGAGGCGAGGGTCGATCGCAGGCACCGATGCCGAACCGGGCAGAGACATGCCAAGCGCCTCCCCCACTGCAGCCATCGTGTTGGCAGTGAACATCCCGGCACAGGAACCGGCGCCGGGACAGGCTGCCCGTTCGATGGCGAGGAGCTCCTCGGGGGTGATCTTGCCCTCCGACTCCGAGCCGATCCCCTCGAACACGTCGACGATGGAGATGTCCCGACCGTTGAGGTGCCCGGGCAGGCTCGATCCGCCGTAGAGGAATATGGCCGGAAGGTCGAGCCGCGCCGCAGCCATCAACATCCCCGGCAACGACTTGTCGCACCCGGCAATGGAGACGAGCGCATCGAAACGCTCGGCATGCATAACCAACTCCACCGAGTCGGCGATCACCTCTCTGGAGACCAGGGAGGCACGCATTCCCTCGTGGCCTTGCGATATCCCGTCGGAGACGGCGATGGTCGAGAAGACAAGGCCGACACCACCCTCTTCAGCCACCCCGGCCTTGGCATGGCGGGAGAGCTCGGGTCCGGTGAGGTTGCACGGCGTGACCTCGTTGCCGGCCGAAACCACCCCGACCTGCGCCTTGTTGAAGTCCTCTTCCGTTAGCCCGACCGCTCGCAACATGGCACGGGCTCCAGCTTTGGCTGGTCCTTCGGTCACTTCCTGGGATCTGATCTTTGTTGGCATGTCCCGAGGAATCCTAAGGAGTCGGGTTTGGTCCCGGACCGAAACCGACCACAATTCGACCATGGCAACGATCTACTACGACTCCGACAGCGATCTCGGCCTGATCCAGGGCAAGAAAGTGGCCGTCATCGGCTACGGGAGCCAGGGTCACGCTCACGCCCTCAATCTCAAAGAATCCGGAGTCGACGTGGTCGTCGGCCTTCGATCCGGATCGAATCGAGTGGCCGAGGCTGAGAGTGCCGGTCTGACCGTGATGGACCCAGCGGAGGCCGCCGCCTGGGCCAACGTGGTGATGATGCTCGTCCCGGACCAGGTGATGGGAACCATCTACCGCGAATCGATCGCCCCTCACCTCGAGTCCGGCGACACCCTCCTCTTCGCTCACGGGTTCAACATCCATTTCGGAGAGATCGTCCCACCCGAGGACATCGACGTCGCCATGGTGGCGCCCAAGGGTCCCGGCCATCTGGTGCGACGCACCTACGAACAGGGATCGGGAACTCCTTGCCTCCTCGCCGTGCATCGCGACGCATCCGGTCAGGCGCACGATCTCGCCCTCTCATACGCTTCGGCCATCGGTGGGGGTAGAGCCGGGATACTCGAAACCACCTTCAAGGAAGAGACTGAGACCGACCTGTTCGGTGAGCAGGTCATCCTCTGCGGGGGTGTTTCCGAGTTGATCAAGGCCTCATTCGAGACCCTGGTCGAGGCCGGATATCAGCCGGAGTCCGCCTACTTCGAGACCCTTCACGAGTTGAAGCTGATCGTCGACCTCCTTTATGAGGGAGGGCTCTCCTGGATGCGCTACTCGGTGTCCGACACCGCGGAGTACGGCGATTACACCCGTGGAAAGAGGATCATCACCGAGGACACCAGGCAAGCAATGAGAGAAACTCTCGCCGAGATCCAGTCCGGTGCGTTCGCCCACGAGTGGATGGCTCAGGCCCGGGAAGGCGCACCCTTCCTCTATGAACAGCGAGCCCTGAACCAGGCACATCAGATCGAGCAGGTAGGCAAAGAACTGCGGACGATGATGCCGTTCATGGAGCCCAAGACCGTGCCGGACGCCTAGCCCGTCCCCTCCATCTTCGCCTCGATCCAGTTGTCGATCTCCTCCCACGTGTCGTAAAGCCAGGTCTCCTGGTCCTCAGGAGGCGGGATCGTCTCCGCCGGAAACTCCCAGACCCGGACAGCGACCGAAGTATCCATCGGCATGCCCCGCCAGATGTCGCGCGCTGTGATGAACGATTCGAGGCCTGCATGGCCAACGAAGACCACGTCAGAGTTCTGTGGTGCGGTCGAGAGAGCCGTCATGACACCCCTTGGCTTCGGGGGAAGGGTCATCTTGAGATCTTGCGCTCTCTCGGCCAGATCAGGTCGCCCGATCTCGATGAGCTTCTTGATCGCCCGCTCGCGGCGGCCCTCGGTGAAGTTCCCTCCTTCCGGAAAGATCACAAATGCATCGTCAGCGGACATCGTCCGGGAGAGGTCGGCGATCGCGTCCACCACCGAGTCCCCGGTGTTCTTGCCGGTGTGAACAAACGAGGTGGGTAGGCGATTGAGAATGACGTCCACCGCCGGATCCCACTGCAGGAAGTCCTTGAGCACGATCCGTGGGCGTCGCAGGTAGCGGTTCGTCAGGGCATCGATGAGCAACATCGAGTCCCCGGGGCCGGCATGCCGACTGAGGACGAAGATTGGCCTCCGATCCACGTCGCCGGCGGTGACCCGAGGTGTGCTTTCGAAGTCAATCGTCAGCTTGAAGGTCCGCTTGGCGGAGCCAATGATCAGACGCAGCATCAGGCCGAGAAGCCAGTAATGGGCTGTTTCGAAGGCAGGAGACCTGAGCTTCCACCCGAATCCGGACCCAACCCAAAGCCCAAACATCATGATCAGGGCCAGCGCCTCGACAGCGAGGTAAAGAAAGAGAAACCACAGGAGTCTCAGTATTCGCCATTTCCCGGGCACATAGCGGGAGACAAAGGCGGCACCGATCGCCCACAGGGGCAGCGAGACCGCGGCAAGTATCACCAGAAGGGTCACAGCCGGATCTATGAGAACCCTGCGTAGCCACTTCGGGGGCAATCTCATCTTCGGATGCCGGACAGATAGCCGGACGTCGCCTCATAGGCCCCATTGATCAACTCATGGGTAGACGAGACATCTCGCCACTTTCGCTGTCGGCTGTCGTCGAAGGGGACCGCGTTGCCCGACGGGAGGAGATGGAGCTCGATCCCTTCCGGCAGGTTCTGGACAGTGGTGGCATAGCGATGGCGTCTGGCAATCTCGAAAGCGATGAGGGCAGCTTCATGGAGTCGTTCCGGCGGGCGCAGTGGGGCCTCGATTCGGCCGACTTGCAGCACGAACACGACATCCGCTCCCAGCTCCATCGCCCGGGTCAAGGGCACGGAATTGACCAGCCCTCCATCGTAGAAATGCTCGCCACCGATCTCCACAGGAGGAAACAGTGCGGGTACGGCCGACGAGGCGAGAATCGAGTCGATCAGGGGGCCTTCGGTAAACCAATGCTCGGTGGCCCGTTCGATGCAGGCGGCAACGCACTGGAATCGGATCGGCAGGTCCTCGATGAGCCGATCCCTGGCGTGCACCTGCTCCAGAAGGCGGCGCAACTCAGATGTCTCATGAAGCGCGGGCCGAAGGGTTGCCGCGTTCTTGACTCTCTCCAAGGTCGATCCCTGAAAGACCTTCGTCCTCGCGATCTCGATCCAGAGATTGGTGAGACGGTCGACACCCTCCGCTCCCGGCTTGTCGGCGATCACAGACCCATTGAATGCACCGATCGAAGTCCCGAGCACCATGTCGGGACTTACCCCGGCCTCCTCGAGTGCCTGCAGCATCCCGACCTCGACGGCCCCCCAACGGCCTCCACCGCCGAGCACGAATGCCGTCGTCATATTTCTCCCCCCGGTTGTCCCCCTGCGCAGCGGGGGGACCGTCCGACCGAAGGTCGGGCGAGGGGGGTCACAATCACGCCCCCTCCTCTTCTATGTACCACTCGGTGAAATCCCGGCACCGGCCGTCGTCGTCGAAGCGGATCACAAACAGGTTCCGGTAGGTCGCCGGTGGGTCGAAATAGGTGGTGGCCCCGGTGATCACCGCGAGCTCGTCATTCTCGATCAGCGGCAGCCACTCGAAATCCCAGTTGTCCTCCTGGTCGTCACGCTCCAGCCAGAACTCGACGATCTCATCCACTCCGTGGCGCTCCCCCTCGGCGGTTTGCGGGTCATAGACCGCATCAGGGGTGAACATGGCCGCGATCATCGCCGGATCGTTACTGGCCCAGGCCTCGACATAGCCCTCCATCCACTCATCGAGACGATCGCTCATGCCAGCCACGTTATCGGGGCCGTGCGCAGTCAGGCTTGTAGTGCAACCACCAACGGATCGTCCGAGACCAATTCGAAGCCCCTGCTGCGGAACAGGCCGAGAGAGCCACGGAAGGCGCGCTGTCGGTCCGGGGACTCTGCCGACGGATATCCCTCGATCCGGGTGAAGCCATTCGACCAGAGGAAGGAGATCGCCCCGTCGAGGAGGTGCCCGGCCATGCCATGTTCACGGTAGGGGGGCGAAATGGTGAAGCAGACAATTGATCCCACGCCCTCATCGCTGTTACCGGTGGCGAATCCGGGGAACTGAGAACGCGCGGTGGCGTTGCAGAAGCCGGCCAGCTTCCCGTCGACATAGGCGAGGACACCGGTGGTCGATCCAGCTTCGATCCTCGCCGCCTGGTCGCTCCGGTTCTCGGCTGCCGACCGATTTCCCCAGACCTCTTCGGCCTCGCGACCACCCACCGGGAAGAACATGCAATAGCAAGAGCCCCAGGCCGGATTCCCGGCGTAGGCCTCAGTGTCGAAGAAGGCCAGGATGTCGTCGAGCGTGTCAGGCCCGATTGGCCTGATCTCGATGCTTCCGATGGAGTCCAGCCGTTCGGTGGGCCCGATCAGCCGGTCCTCGGCCTCCAGGTAGTTACGAACGGCAACGTGGGTGATCCCCATTTCAGAATGAACCTCGTCGAAATGAGCAGCGACCTGTGGGACGAGGTCCTCGATATTGGTTCCTGAGACCGTGACCCCACATCCGCACTCGAAGACCCGGCTCATGCCGGCAACAGCCTGTGGCCTAGGCCTCGACCGGCACCGGAGCCTGCGCCCCGACCCGGAGGCCGGTCTTGGGATCGAAGAAGTGGAGCTTTGCGCAATCCACGATGAGGTCGATGCTGTCGCCCTTGTGCACCACGGCGTTGGGGCTGACCCGCGCGATGAAGTTGGTGGTCTCGCCGAGGGAAGTGGGATCCTGGCCGGTGTCTGCCAGGAGCTCCTCGATGTCGGGAGTCACGACTGGCGGGCGGTTCACTGTGAAATGAACAAAAGTCTCGGCCCCGAGCATCTCGGTCACCTCGACCTGGGCCGTGATGGTCCTGTCCGGATCGGGGCCGGCCACCTGGGCCGCCTCGAGAGAGTTGGGGCGGATACCGATCACAAACTCCTGATTCATCCTGTTCTCGATGCCGGGATGTGCAGTCAGAGCGCGGGGGTCGACTCTGACCCTGAAGCCACCGGCGGTCACCGCCCACACCTGATCCCCCTCACCTTCGAGGTGGCCGTAGGTCAGGTTCATCGCTGGGCTACCGATGAACCCGGCGACGAAGAGATTGTCCGGATTGTCGAACAACTCGGTCGGTGGGCCGACCTGCTGCAGGTTGAAAGGCCGCGCTGCCGAAACCGGGCGGAGGACGGCGACCCGGTCGCCGAGAGTCATCGCCTCGGTCTGGTCGTGGGTCACGTAGACAGTGGTCGTCCCCAACCTGGTGTGAAGCCGCTCCAGCTCGGCCCGCATCTGCACTCGGAGCTTGGCATCGAGGTTCGAAAGCGGCTCGTCCATCAGGAAGGCGGCAGGCTCACGAACGATCGCCCGCCCCATCGCCACCCGCTGACGCTGCCCGCCAGAGAGGGCCTTCGGCTTGCGTTCCAGGTATTCGCCGATCTCGAGGATGTCGGCGGCCTCTTTCACCCGCCGATCGATCTCTTCCTTCTTGAACTTCCTCAGCTTGAGCCCGAAGGCCATGTTGTCGAACACCGACATGTGGGGATAGAGGGCATAGTTTTGGAAGACCATGGCAATGTCCCGATCCTTGGGGGCCACGTCGTTGACCACCTTCTCGCCTATGGTGATCGTCCCCTCGCTGATCTCCTCGAGACCAGCGATCATCCTGAGTGCCGTGGTCTTTCCGCAGCCCGACGGGCCGACCAGGACCAGGAATTCCCCGTCGTTGATCTTCAGATTCAGATCACCGACCGCTCTGGTGCCATCCGGATAGATCTTTCCGACTCCGTCGAGCTTGATCTCAGCCAACTCATCTCCTCCAGGAATGTGTTGCTTGCGAAGATAGCCCGATTTCGCTGGTCACGGCATCGAAACCTCGATGATCACGCCTTCGCGGCGTCCGAGGAAGACGCCTTCGCTGCCGACGTCGCGCTGCGACGGGCTGTTCGTCGAGAGCACGACCAAGCCCTCGGCCAGGTCGAGCAGTTGGAGTTGGTCGCTCAGATTCAGTGCAACGATTACTCGTTCATCGTCAGTGAATCGCTCGAACACCAGGACGTCGGCGCTGGATGCAGGGTGAGAAACGTATTTGCCCTGCTTGAGGACGACCGAAGAACGACGGTAGGCCAGGAGTCTTTGATAGAGCGACAACATGGACCCCGGATCGCCTGACTCCGCGGCGACATTGAGTTCGACGTACGAAGCGTCGACCTGCAGCCAGGACCCGTTGTTACCGAACCCGGCCGTCGGCGAGTCGTCCCAATGCATTGGGGTCCGACAGCCGTCCCGACTCAGGTACGAGACGTTTTCCCCCCACGGGTCACGGCCATCTTCGGGGGCGATCTCGGACTGGGGCATTCCCAACTCGTCGCCGTAGTAGAGGAAGGGTGTCCCACGAAGCGTCAAGAGCAGCATCGCCGCAAGACGCGCATTCAACGGGCCGAGACGGGTCATGAGGCGGATCTCGTCGTGGTTGCCCATCAACCAGTTGGCCCATCCCCCGTCAGGTACATGCCACAGCACCGTTTCGATGACCGCCCTGATGCTGGCGGCCTCCCAAGGGGTCACCATCAGATGGAAATTGAACGGCATGTGGATCTGGTCGAGATGTTCGCCGTAGTAGGCCGCCCACTCGGGCAGATCGAAGATATGGATCTCCCCCACCGACACCGGGTCATGGGGATAGGAGTCGAGCACCGCGCGGAATTCCCGGTGCGCTTCATGGACGTCGGGGTGGGCAAAGTCGTAGAGGTGGACGTACCGGTCGTAATCGCCCATGTCCTTCCAGGGCCGCGTGTGGTCGTCGGGGGCGGGAGGATTGTCACGTTCCCGCGGGTCCTTCATCATCTGATGGGCGGCGTCTACCCGGAACCCATCGACTCCGAGGTCGAGCCAGAACCTGGCCACGTCGTACATCGCCTCGCGGACCGCTGGGTTCCTCCAGTTCAAGTCAGGCTGGTGAGGGAGAAAGGTGTGTCGGTAGTACTGGCCGGTGGAGTCATCGAGAGTCCACGACGGGCCTCCGAAGACACTGATCCAGTTGGTGGGCTCTGATCCGTCGGGCTTGGGATCGCGCCACACATACCAATCCCGTTTCGGGTCCTCGACCGACCTTCTCGACTCCGTGAACCAGCGATGCTCTATCGAGGTGTGATTCATCAGGTAGTCGACAATCACATGCATATCTCGCTGGTGGATCTCATCGATCATCCGTTTGGCGATCGAAAGGTCGCCGAACAGCGGATCAACGTCGGTGTGATCAGATACGTCGTAGCCCCAGTCCGCCATCGGGCTCTTGAAGAAGGGCGAGAGCCAAATCGCATCGACCCCGAGCGTGTCCGTGAGGTAGTCGAGGTGGGAGATGATGCCTTCCAGATCGCCGTAGCCGTCTCCGTTGGAGTCGGCGAAGCTGAGGGGGTAGATCTGATAGAAAACGGCGTCCTGCCACCATTTCCTCGAAGGGGATTGACTCATGCCGAGCGAGAAGTTAGCCAGTCATGGCCATCTATCCGGTGTAGCGGGACCGACCGCCGTGTAGTTCAATCGCTTCCAGCATGAGCGAGACGCCTTCTGGAAACGTCGCCGATCCCCATTTGATGCTGGCGTTCGAGGGGACGGAGGTCCCCCCATGGCTCAGCCAGCGCCTGGCCGAGTCGCCTCCGGCGGGTGTGACCCTGTTCCGGGAGTGGAACATGGACTCTCCGGGTCAGGCCGCAGAGTTGACCGCGAGGTTGCAAAGCGAAAACTCGGCCGAGCTGCCCCTGCTGATCGCCGCCGACCAAGAGGGCGGCCAGCTGCTCGGAATCACCGGCTCCACGCCGTTCGCGGGGAACATGGCATTGGGCGCCACCGGCGACCACGACCTGGTGTTTCGAGTCACCCAGGCAATGGGCCGCGAGATGCGGGCCGTCGGCGTCAACGTCAACTATGCCCCGTGCGCCGATGTCGCCAGCCAGGCCGGCAATCCGTCCCTGGGCATCCGCTCCTTCGGCGATGACCCGACCACGGTGGCCACGATGATCGCAGCCTCGGTGGAGGGCTTCATCTCGGCCGGCGTTCTGCCCACGGTGAAACACTTCCCGGGCAAGGGCGAGGCCATGGTCGATCCCCACTATCAGCTGCCGCTCCTCGATCTCGACCGAGAGCGTCTCGATGCAGTCGAGTTGGCGCCTTTCAAGGCGGCGTTCCAGGCCGGTGCCCGCCTGGTGATGATCGGGCATTACGTCGTTCCGGCCATCACTGGAAGCAGGGAGATCCCGATTGGGGCCACCGAGAAGGGAATGGACGGCTTCCTCCGCGCCGAGATGGGATATGACGGCGTGATCATCACCGACGCCCTGGATATGGGAGCTCTCGATCAGGGGCCGTCGCAGGTGGTTGAGATCATCGCGATGATGCGCGCCGGGGTGGACCTCCTCCTCTGTATGCCAGACCCCGACCTCCAAGAACGGGTCAGAGTCGCACTCGACAAGGGCTTCTCCCGTGGCTTGATCCCCGAGAGCACCTTGGCCACTTCCAGGGCCCGGATCGAGAAGCTCCGGTCATCACTTGAGATCTCTCCCGGTGATCCCGACCTGGTGGGCTCGGCCGAACATCAACATCTCGCTTCGGAGCTGGCACTTCGATCGATAACACTCGTCCGCGAAGAAGCAGGGTTGCTCCCGCTCCAAGTGTCGGCCGATTCCCGTGTGCTGTCTCTCGAGCCTCAACCCTCCAACGTCACCCCGGCGGACACCACGGCGCTCTATAAGGGAGGCCTGGCGACAGCTCTCCGCTCCCAGCATCCCTCGGTCACCGAGATCGTCTACCCACATCACCCCGAGCAAAACGACATCTCAGCGGCAGTTGACGCTGCCAATTCCCACGACGTGGTCGTGGTGGGCACGGTGACCGCAACCCCTGGTCAGGGCGCCCTGGTCCAGGCCCTGCTGGCGACGGGCAAGCCGGTGGTGACAATCGCTTTGCGCACCCCGTTCGACCTGGCCTCTTACCCCGGCTCCCAGACCCATATCTGCACTTACAGTTCGCATCAGCCGTCGATGGACGCAGTTGCATCTGCCATGTTTGGGCGTTCCGGGTTCTCCGGACGCCTCCCGGCCGCCATCCCGGACCTCTACCCGACAGGACACGGGTTGATCCGGTGATCACCCTCCGAGGAGCCAAGGCCCTCACCCCTGACGGCCTGGTTCAAACCGACATCAGTGTCTCCGATGGGCTCCTCGTCTTGGGCAAGGTTGCCGGAAGCCGGATGATCGAGGTCGAGGGCGCGACGGTGATCCCCGGGCTCATCGACATCCAGATCAACGGCGGGTGGGGCCATGATTTCACCAGCGAACCGGAATCGATCTGGAAGGTGGGCGAACGTTTGCCAGAGACCGGCGTCACGTCGTTCGTCCCCACAATCGTGAGTAGCCCGTACGAGGTGATCGACCGGGCAATAGAGGTTCTCACGCAAGGGCCGCCAGCCGGCTATTCGGGTGCCGAGATCCTGGGCGCCCATGTCGAGGGACCGTGGATCTCTCCGGAGTATCGAGGCGCCCACGGCCTCGACTACCTGAGACTCCCTGACCCTGACATCGCCGCGAGGTGGGCCGACTCAGGTGTAGTCCGGATGCTGACGATCGCCCCCGAACTGGAAGGCGCTCCAGAAGTTGCAGAGATGCTCGATGCTTCGGGTGTGCTGGTGGCGGCCGGCCACACCGCTGCCGACTTTGAGGCCGCAGCTGCGGCCCTGGACGGCCCGTGGAAGTCGGTCACCCATCTCTTCAACCAGATGAGCCAGTTTCATCACCGTGACCCGGGCATGGTCGGGGCCGCACTCATCTCGAATCGGCCGTGCGGGCTGATAGTCGACGGCGTGCACAGCCATCCGGGAACGGTTCAGCTGGCATGGCAACTTCTCGGCCCCGACCGGATGATGCTGGTGACCGACGCGATGCAGGCCGCGGGCCTGGGAGCCGGCAACTACCGGCTCGGCGATGGTGAAGTCACCGTCGGGAGCGAAGGGCCCAGGACCGCCGAGGGCAAGCTGGCTGGAAGCACTCTCACCATGGATAGGGCAGTCTCCAACCTCGAGGCCTGGACCGACGCAACATTCGCCCAGGCCGTCCGGTGCGCGACCGTCACCCCAGCCAATCTCTTGAGTCTCACCGATCGCGGCGCCATCCGCACCGGAAGGCGGGCCGACCTGACGGTCCTCGATGAGCACCAAAGAGTCGTGATGACCCTCGTGTCAGGAAATGTGGCATTCCAGCGAGGGGCGACCTGACGGTGGGGTTGATCGACGAGATCAGGGAGCAGCCTGCTGTCATCGCCAGGGCTGTCGAAGCCAATCGTGAGAGCACGCGACAGGTCGCCGACCTTGTCGCCGGATGCACCCACGCCGTCATCGCGGCACGTGGCACCTCGGACAACGTGGCGCGGTATGCGCAGTACGCCTGGGGAACCCGCAACGGGCTATCCGTTGGGTTGACCACCCCCTCCTTGTTCTCGATCTACGACCGCCCGCCAGCCCTTACCGATGCATTGGTCATCGGCATCTCGCAAAGCGGGCAGTCACCCGACATCGTTTCGGTCCTCGATGAGGCCCGGAGCCAGGGGCGGCCCACCGTCGCCATCACCAACGACCCGGGTTCGCCGTTAGCCGGGACCGCAGACGTGATCGTCGACCTGGTCGCCGGGGACGAGAGGGCGGTGGCGGCCACCAAGACCTACACCTCGACCCTGGTCACGATTGCCTTGATATCGACCGCGATCGACTCCGACGACGGCGGCATCGACACCTTGCCGGCCTCGGTGACAGCCGTGCTCGGCATCGAGGCTGAGATCGAAGCCGAGGCACGCAAGTTCGTCGACATCGAGCACTGCGCCGTGCTCGGGCGGGGCTTCAACCACGCCACCGCATTCGAGCTCGCCCTCAAACTCCAGGAACTGACACAAGTCGTGGCCCAGCCGTTCTCAACTGCTGACTTTCTCCACGGCCCGGTGGCGGTGGTAGAGCCCGGCTACCCAGTCCTGGCGGTCAGCATGCGGGGCCCTGCGCACTCTGAGGTCTCCGAGGTCCTGGAGCGAGCCGCCGCCTCGGGAGCCCGCCTCTTCACGATCAGCGACGACCCGGCGTTGAGCGACCTCGAAGGCAGCCATATCACGTTGGCTGACGATGCTGACGAGTGGCTGACCCCGATTCCGGCGATAGTTGCCGGCCAGCTCTTCGCCTATCACCTGACACGGGCCAAAGGGCTGGATCCCGAACAGCCACGCGGGCTGAACAAGGTGACCAAGACCATCTAGCCCAATCAGCGCACCGGGAATCCCGGGAACCCGGCATCAGACCACAAACGGAACGCCTCGTCGTTGGGAACGTCGGAGCCGCGCTCGGTGGCAACCGAGAGCCGGAACTGGAGTAGGTCACAGAAGCCCTGGATCGGATCGCCCTGCCACACTTCGGCGACGCGGATCGTCAGAGGCTCGAAACAGGTCGTGATCCATGACATCACGGCGACTGTCTTTCCGGTGGCCGACTTGGTGTTCGACTTGGCGATGAAGTAGTTCAGATCGCTGAGGATGTGGCGGGATTGATTCTCCGAGGCTTCGATCCCGGTCAACTCGCGCAGACGCTGACTGTGAAAGGTGCGGCCCCCCACCCGGACCCTCATCCTCACCCGGTCATCACTCCCAACCGGAGCCAGGTCGACGTCGTCGACGGAGAAACCCAACTCGTTGAGACGGGCTATCCGCTTGCGGATCAGGTACCGCTCACTCGAGGAGATGACCAGGTCCTGGTCCAACTCGAACCAGAGTGCGTTGTAACGCTCTTCGACCCCGTGTCCGAGCCCGAGATCCGCCTCGTCGAGATCCAGCTCGTGCTCTGCGGCGATGTCTGCCATCTCACCGGCCAGGTTCTCCTTCATGATCTCCAGGTCCTGGGCGCGCTGTCCGTCGGAGAGCCCTGGGTGCAGCTCGGAGGTCTCGGCGTCGATCATGATCGCCTCGATCGCACCGGCGTCGTAGCGATAGAGGACGTTGGAGAGCGAGCAGTCGCCCCAGAAGCACCCGGCGAGGTGGAGCTCGACGAGGAGGCCGGCAATGGCGTCGAGCAGCTGGCCCCGGCGCCGGCCGAACCCGGGGCCGCTCACCAGATGCCGGTAGGGAAACGAGTGCTCAACGTATCTGGTGATCACCGCCCCGCCCTGCTCCGCCCCGTGCTCCAGCCAGTCCCTGGAGACCAGACCGGCGGGGGTGGCTGCCACCGCAGTTCGTTCCTCGAGAGATCGGAGTACGGAGAACTCGGAGGCCGCCCGTCGCCGCGGCAGCTCCTTGATGGCGTACACCCCCTCGTCGTAGGCGACGAACACGACCGGGTGGCGATGGACTCCGGTAGGCATCTCAACCAGGCGTTCGGAGCCCCATTCCTCGATCGGGTCTGCCCATGGAAGATCGAGGAAGTCCGGGTTGCCCGGGCGAATCTGGAGGTGTGGAGTTCCCATCTCAGGCGAGAGCCCGTTCGGCGAGCACTACGGCGCCGGATAGGCCCGAGAGGTCACCCAGTGCCGGAAGCACGACGAATCCCGACCCGTGCTCCGAATGACCCGGGTAGTCGGCGAGTTGTTGGCTGAGGTGGGTCTCAATCGAGTCGATGAAGCCGGGCAGCTTGGAAACGCCACCACCGACAACCACGCGCTGCGGGCTGAGGATGTAGACGATGTCACGGATCCCCTGGGCGAGGTAGAAACCGACCAGTTCGACTGCCTCTCCCATCTGGTCTCCCAGATCGGGTGCCCGCACCCCGTATCTCGCCTGAATCGCCGGCCCGCTGGCCATGCCTTCGAGACAGGAAAAGTGATAAGGGCATAGTCCCTCGAAGTCGTCATTCGGGTGGGCGTTGACGACCACGTGGCCCATCTCCGGGTGGAAGGCCCCGCTGACCAGATGACTGCCGGAAACAGCTCCCCCGCCGATCCCGGTCCCCACGGTGAGATAGACGTAACTCTCCAACCCTCGAGCAGCCCCCCATCGGCCCTCGCCGAGAGCGGCGCCGTTGACATCGGTGTCCAGCCCCACCTCCAGGTCGAATGCAACGAGAAAGGGCTCGAGGATCGAAGCTCCCGACCATCCCGGTTTGGTGGTGTTGGTGATGTGCCCGTAGCCAGGGTGGTCGGAGCGCAGCTCGAGAGGCCCGAAAGAAACGATCCCCAGGCCAGTCAGCTCGTCGGCCCGGGTCTGTAGATGGGCGACAAGCTGGCCCAGCGTCTCGTCGGGCGTCGTGGTGGCGACCCGGAGCACATCGTTGATGTCGTCGGCCGAAGTGCCAAATCCAACCAGACTCTTGGTGCCCCCGAGCTCGACGATCCCGTACATCGGGGCATTCAACCTCAAGAAGGAAGCACGAGGGACCGATTCCTGTTGGGAGATCTTGACATCTCCCTGACCAGGTTGTTTACTCGTAGGGCACATGAAGACCAACCCCACCGTCGCCGTACTCCTGCTCATTGAGTAGCGCACGCCGACGTCTGCGTGCGCTCAACCCTCCCGCCGGAGGGTTTTTTGTTGAAAGAACATGACTGAAAAACCATTCACCGGATCCCATTCATTGATGCGAAGCCTCGAGCACGAGGGTGTCGACATCGTCTTCGGTGTGCCCGGTGGGGCAATCCTCCCCGCCTATGACCCGTTGCTCGACAGTTCAATTCGCCACGTCCTGGCGAGACACGAACAGGGCGCTGGGCACATGGCCGAGGGATTTGCCCAGGCCAGCGGACGGGTTGGCGTCGTGATGGCGACCTCCGGCCCAGGGGCCACCAACCTGATCACCCCACTCCAAGACGCCTTGATGGACTCGACACCTCTGGTTGCAATCACCGGTCAGGTTCCGACCACGGCCATCGGGAGTGACGCCTTTCAAGAGGCCTACACCACGGGCCTCGCCATGCACTGCACCAAGCACTCCTATCTGGTGACGGACGCCGACGAGATCCCTGACATCGTCCACGAGGCCTTCCATATCGCGTCAACAGGTCGTCCCGGGCCGGTTCTGGTCGACCTTCCCAAAGACATCCTCAACCAACGCACCAGCTGGCATGCGCCGGGGAACATGAAGCTTCCCGGCTACAAACCCACGACCACTGGCCACCCGGTCCAGATCAAGGCCGCCATCGACCTCATCGAGGCTGCAGAGCGCCCGGTCCTCTACGTTGGCGGCGGGGTGATCAAGGCGGGAGCGGCCGCAGAGCTGCTCGCCTTCGCCGAAGCAGCCAACACTCCGGTGGTCACCACGCTGATGGCCCGGGGCTCGTTCCCCGACAATCACCCTCTTGCCCTGGGCATGCCCGGAATGCACGGGCTCTACACCGCGACCACAGCCATTCAAAAGTCTGACGTCCTGGTCAGCCTTGGCGCCCGCTTCGACGATCGGGTGACCGGCGATCCGTCGTTTTTCGCCCCCAACGCCAAGGTCATTCACGTGGATGTCGATCCGGCCGAGATCGGCAAGGTTCGGAGGGCACCGTCCCGATCGTTGGCGACGCCCGCTCGGTCCTCAAGCACTTCCTGGTCGAATTGGCCGCACGCCGCGACGCGGACCAGGCGCCGGCCCGGAGCGAGTGGCTGGCTCAGATCGGCGCATGGCAGGAGAGCCATCCCCTCGCCTACGACCAGCAGCCCGAAGGCCCGATCAAGGTTCAGCATTTCATCGAGCGGCTGCATGCGGCTGTCGGAGGCGAAGCTGTGATTGTCGCCGGTGTCGGCCAGCACCAGATGTGGGCCTCCCAATTCTGGAAGTTCAACACCCCCCGCTCCTGGGTCAACTCCGGAGGCCTGGGAACCATGGGATTCGCAGTGCCGGCCGCGAACGGCGCCAAGGCGGCCCGCCCCGATGACCTGGTCTACGCATTGGATGGGGACGGGTGTTTCCAGATGACCTGCCAGGAGCTGATCACCGCATCGACCGAAGGGATCCCGGTCAAGGTCGCCGTCTTCAACAACGGTGGCTACGGCATGGTGAAGCAGTGGCAGAACCTCTTCTACGGCGGTCGCCTTTCCGCGCGGTGGACCTCACCACGCACACTCCCGACTATCCGATGCTGGCCGAGGCGATGGGTTGTGTGGGGCTGCGGGTGGATCATCCCTCCGAGATCGACCCCGCCATCGAGAAGTCCCTCTCGGTCAATGACAAGCCGGTGGTCCTCGAAGTGGTCGTCGACACCGAGGAGATGTGCTTCCCGATGGTGCCGGCCGGCGGCTCAAACGATAGAGTCGTGATGAGCCGTGAGGACCTTTGATGCAGCACACCCTCACGGTGCTCGTCGAGAACAAGCCAGGC
>CAVVCY010000003.1:0-1144023 GCA_963746905.1 uncultured Acidobacteriota bacterium | reverse complement strand
GACTGCTCGAGTCGAGCGGATCGACCGCCGGGTAGATCCCCAGTGCGGTCAATGGCCGGGAGAGCACCGTGGTGGCGTCGAGATGGGCAAAGGCGGTATGCGGCGCCGGGTCGGTGATGTCGTCCGCGGGGACGTAGATCGCCTGCAACGAGGTGATCGAACGGCCCTTGAGGGAGGTGATCCGCTCCTGGAGGAACCCCATCTCGTCGGCCAGGTTGGGCTGGTAACCCACCTCCGACGGCATCCGGCCGAGCAGGGTTGAGACCTCTGACCCGGCCTGGGTGAAGCGGAAGATGTTGTCGATAAACAAGAGCACGTCCTGACGTTGCACGTCACGGAAGTACTCGGCCATGGTCAGCGCCGACAGGGCGACACGAAGCCGCACGCCTGGTGGCTCGTCCATCTGCCCGAAGACGAGAGCGGCCTTCTCGATGACACCCGACTCCTGCATCTCGAGATAGAGGTCGTTGCCTTCCCTGGTGCGCTCCCCGACTCCGGCGAACACGGAGACGCCGCCGTGCTGGGTGGCGACCCGGTTGATCATCTCCTGGATGAGAACTGTCTTGCCAACTCCGGCACCACCGAAGAGGCCGATCTTCCCACCCTGGAGATAGGGGCAGATCAGGTCGAGAACCTTGATCCCGGTCTCGAACACCGTCTTCTGGGGCTCGACGTCTTCGAAGGCGGGTGGGGTGCGGTGAATCGGCCACCTGGGGTCGGAGAAGTCCTGGTCCGGTGCGTCCAGCGAGTCGCCCCACACGTTGAAGATGTGGCCCAGGGTCTGGTCGCCCACCGGGACGGTGATTGGCCCACCGGTGTTGCGCACCTCGGTGCCTCGGGTGAGCCCGTCGGTGGGGGCTAGGGCGATGGCCCTCACCTTGCTTCCGCCCAGGTGCTGGGCGACCTCGGCGAGAATGGTCCGCGTCTCTCCGCCGATCGTGATCGGAATCTCCACGGCAAAGAGGATCTCGGGCAGCCCGTCAGGCGGGAACTCGGCGTCGACGACCGGGCCGGCCACCTTGACGATTCGGCCGACACTCAAAGTGTCACTCATTGCTCACTCCGTTCAATTCTTGGTTTCATTTTCACTTTCGCTCAACGCCTCGGCACCGCCGACGATCTCGGTGATCGCCGTCGTGATTTCGGCCTGCCGTGCCCGGTTCGCCTGAACGCTGAGCACCCTGATCAGTTCTTCCGCGTTGTCGGTCGCCGCCTTCATTGCCCGGCGGCGGGCGCTGTGCTCCGATGCCGAGGCTTCGAGGAGGATGTTGAAGATTGTTGCTTCGACGTACCTGGGCAAGAGTCGGCTGAGGATCTCCTCCGGCGAAGGCTCGAACTGATAGGAGATTTGCCCGGTCCCGGCCTCGCCCCGGTCGGGCGGGGTAATCGGGAGCAGGTCGAGTCGAGTGGGCACCTGGGTCATCGCCGTCCGAAAGTTGGTGAAGAACGTCTCCAGGGCGTCGATGTGATGCTCGGCGTATGAGCTCATCACCCGTGAGGCGACGGCGCGGGCATCGCCATACCCGGGGGTGTCGGTGATCCCCACGTACGCCTGCTCGATCCGGTACCCCCGATAGCGGAAGTAACTCTGCGCCTTCTTGCCCACTGTGTAGAGGAGCACGTCCTTGCCCTCTTTCGACAGTTGGAGGATCCGATGCTCGGCCAGCCTGATGACGTTCGAGGCATAGGCGCCGGCCAGGCCACGATCAGAGGTGACGATGAGCAAGCCGACCGTCTGGACCTCACGTCGCTCCAGCAGCCGATGCGACGTCCCACCCTGCGCGGCACTCACATTCTCGATGACCTCGATCAACTTCTCGGTATATGGCTTGGAGCCATGGACCCGGGCCATCGCCTTTGGGATCCTGCTGGCGGCGATCAGCTCCATGGCGCGCGTGATCTTCTTGGTCGATTCGATGCCGCGGATTCGACGTCGCGTGTCACGGAGTTGGGCGCCTGCCACTAACCCGTCACTCCTCGATCAGGGAGCCCTCGAAGGTCTCCTTGTAGGCGGCGATGGCGCTGTCCATGTCGGCGGCCTCGGGCAGCTTGCCGCTGTCGGCAATCGTTCCGAGGAGGCTGGTGTGCCGGGACCTGAAGAACTCACGCAGACCGAGCTCGAAGCGGGCAACGTCGCCGATGGCGACATCATCCATATGCCCTTCGGTGACCGCATAGATCGCGAGCACCTGCTCTTCGACCGGCACCGGTGAGAACTGGGGTTGCTTGAGCACCTCGACCACCCGCCGCCCGCGTTCGAGCTGGGCCAAGGAGACGGCATCCAACTCGGAGCCGAATTCGGCGAAGGCAGCCAGCTCGCGGAACTGGGCGAGGTTGAGACGCAAGGGCCCGGCGATCTTCTTCATGGCGCTGATCTGTGCGGCGCCACCGACCCGGGACACCGAGATCCCGGCGTCTAGAGCGGGCCGGATCCCCTGATAGAAGAGATCAGACTGCAGGTAGCACTGCCCATCGGTGATGGAGATGACGTTGGTCGGGATGTAGGCCGAGATGTCGTTGGCCTTGGTCTCGATCACAGGAAGGCCGGTCAGAGAGCCTCCACCGAGATCATCGGAGAGCTTGGCGCAACGCTCGAGGAGACGGCTGTGGAGGTAGAACACGTCGCCGGGGTAGGCCTCACGGCCCGGGGGGCGCCTCAGCAGCAACGAGATCTCGCGGTAGGCCACTGCCTGCTTGGAGAGATCGTCGAATACAACCAGGGCGTGCTGCCCGTCGTACATCCAGTGTTGGCCGATGGCCGATCCCGAGTATGGGGCGTACATCTGAAGTGCCGGGGCAGATGATGCGGCGGCGTAGACCACCACGGTGTACTCCATGGCACCGGCTTCTTCGAGAACCGCAACTACTTCGGCAACGGTCGAAGCCTTCTGGCCGATAGCGACGTAGATGCATTTGACCGCGTCCGGCGTCCCCTGATTGACCTTCTGGTTGATGATCGTGTCGACGAGGATCGCCGTCTTCCCGATCTGCCGGTCACCGATGATCAGCTGTCGTTGACCGCGCCCGATCGGAGTCATCGCGTCTATCGCCTTGATGCCGGTCTGCAAAGGCTGGTTGACCGGCTGGCGCTGGACAACGCTCGGGGCCTGGGTCTCGAGGAGCCTGCGCTCCGTAGTGTTGATCGGGCCCTTGCCGTCGAGCGGGTTGCCGAGCGGATCGATCACCCGGCCGAGGAGGGCGTCCCCCACCGGTACCGAGAGCAGGGTTCCCGTTTGCTTGACAGGGTCACCCTGCTGAATATGACTCGACTCCCCGAGAAGCACCACGCCGAGGTCGTCCTCGTCGATGTTGAGGGTGACTCCGCTCAAACCGCCGGGAAATTCCAGGAGCTCGGACGCCATGACACTGGGGAGACCCTCGATGCGGGCAACACCGTCGGCAATGGACGTGACGTAACCGACCGTCTCCTTGCCGACCTCCGGCGACCAGCTCTCCAGCTGGCTGCGAAGGGTCTTCGTTATCTGGTCTGCAGTGATGGTCAGGTCTGTCATTGGTCTCCTAGCGAGTATTCAGGGCCTGGCGCAACGAGTCGACGCGGCGGGCTATCGAGCCGTCGATGACGGTGTCACCAACCCGGGCGACGATCCCGCCGATCACGGACTCGTCGACGATCACCTTGACCTCGACGGTCTTCCCGGTCGCCTTGCTCAAAGCTTTGGTGAGCCGCTCGATGGTGTTGTCGTCGAGCGGAACAGCGGAGCGGACCTCGGCGAGCGCCTTGGAGCGGGCCTCGGCGGCCTTCTCGACAAGAGCCCTGGCCACCTCGGGCAGTTCTGAGACACGGCCCTGGCCGACGATGAATTGAACGATGCCGACCGTGGTCGCAGATGCGCGCCCTCCGAGGAGGTCGGCGATCACCGCCTGCTTGCGCTCGATCGGTAGTTGCGGGTCGGTCAGCGATGACCGGAGCTCGGGAGACTTGTCGAGCGCCTGCGCGATCTCGAAGAGCTCATTCTCGACGCGGTCCGCCTCCCCCTCGGCCCTGGCGAGCTCGAGGATCCCGTTTGCGTACGCGACGATCCGGTCGTCCAACTTACATCTTCTCCAGGTCGGCGAGATAGCGGTCCACGAGGTCCTGGTGGGCCTTGGGATCGAGCGATTCGCCAACGATCTTCCCGGCGAGCTCAACCGACAGCTCCCCTACCTCGCGCCTGGCATCGGCCAGGGCCCGGCTCTTCTCAGTGTCCGCCTCGGTCCGAGCTTTGGCAATCAGCTGTTCCGCCTCATCATTGGCCTTGGAGATGATCTCCGACTTCATCTGGTCACCGGCGACCCGTGCCTCCTCGACAATCCGGTTGCCTTCGGCCTTGGAGTCGGCGAGTTGTGCCTTGTAATCCGTGAGCAGGGCTTCGGCCTCGCGCTTTGCAGTTTCCGCCTCGTCGATCTGGGCAGTGATCGCCTGTTGACGCGCTTCCAACGTCTTGTTGATCGTCGGCAGCGCCCACTTCCAGACGAAGAAGAAGACGATGAGGAAGGCCAGGATGCCGGCGATCAGCTCCTCTGGGTGGGGCAGCACCAGACTGAGACCATCCGATGTCTCCTCTTCCTGGGCCAGCACGGTCAGGGCACTCAAGAAATACATGACGGTTCCTATCCAGCCGAGGCGATGAAGAAGAGGACGAACCCGATCAGGGCCAGCGCCTCAGTGAGGGCGATACCCAGGAACATGGTGGTCCGGATTGTGCCCTGCATCTCAGGCTGACGGGCCATGGCTGTGATGGCGTTGCCGGCCACGATGCCGATGCCGATCCCTGGGCCGATAGCGCCCAGGCCGTACCCGATCAGGGCGAGTGCGGGGGCCAGATCCGCGATATTGCCTTCCATTCTCTCTTTCTCCTTAATGCTCGAAGTGGATGGACGATTCGATGTAGATGGCGGTCAAGAGGGTGAAGATGTAGGCCTGGAGCACCGCGATCAAGATCTCCAATAGGTACATGAAGAGCCCGAGGGCGAACCAGAAGATCCCGATCGCGCCTTTGGCCCCGATCTCGGGGATGGCGGCGACGAAGATGACACCAGACCCGAGGAGCAGGGTCAGCATCAGGTGGCCGGCCACCATGTTGGCGAAGAGCCGCACCGCCAGCGTGATCGGCCGAAGGATGAAAATCGAGACCAGTTCGATCAAACCCACCAGCCACCTGAGACCAATGGGAACCGCCTTTGGCCATGCGGTGTCGATCAGGTATCTGAAGTGGTTCTTGGAGAAACCGACGATCACGAAGATCCAGTAGGTGACCAAGGAGAGGAAGGCCGGTATTGCCATCCGCGAAGTGATCGGGAAGTTGATCAGCGGGGTGACCGAAAACAGGTTGCCGACGAGGAGGAAGGAGAACATCGCCAACAAGTAGGGCACGTACTTGGTCGACTCGGGGCCGATCACGTCCCGACCGATGCCGTCTCGCACGAATCCGACCATGCCCTCCATGGCGACGCCGAATTTGGAAGGGACCAGCCGCTGTTGCCGGAGCCCGAAGTAGAAGAGGCCAAGCACGATGAAAGCGGCCACGAACATCAAGACCTCGGTGCGGGTGACCTCGTACCCACCGATGGTGAAGATGGTGGGGAACTCGAAGAGCTCTGTCACGTTGGCCGGAGCGCAAATCACCTCATTGGCGACATCGCACTCAGCGGCGAGGATCAGCGGCGCCAACTCAATACCCTTTCTCTGTTCTTGCTGATCGCGACTGCCTCCCACGTCAGCAGGGCGAAGTACGCCACCACCGCCGAGATTCCGAAGGCGATCCGGTCGACCTCGACCAGGCTGGCGACGAGGTAGACCGCGCCGACGAACAAGGCGAGACGCAGGAAGAAGCCGATCAGAGCGGCGGCATGATAAGCCTGGAGGCTGATCCTTGCCGAAATCGAGAGAATGGCCCCGGCGAGGAGGAAGTTGGCTATCACGAGCGCCACGCCCAACGCCGCACTCCAGGCCCCGTCCCACCCTCGGAGCAGGCCAAAGATGAGGACCAGGGCAGGCCCGACATAGATGCCCCGGGCAACAGTGTCACGGGCGAGGTTCGACTCGACTGGAGGTCCGTACTCCAAGCTCACCGTTGTGATTCCTCTTCGATCTTCTTCGAGTAGTGCCACATGTTGAGGAAGCCGGAATAGATGCCGACCAGGCTGCCTATCACCACGAGCCACGGCTCGGTTCCGAGCCAGTTATCGGCGAGAAGCCCGATCAACATCCCGGAGAGGATGGAGCCGACGAAGGAGCCGGCTGGGGACCAACCTTCGCTCATTGCAGCGGCCACTTGCTGCGTCGTCGATTCACGTTTCACAGAGGGCTTGTGCATCGTTTCACAAAGTTTAGTTGTCGGCCGGATTTCTGGCCAACCCGAACCTAGTTGTCCGCTCTTCCTGCGGGCCGACTTCGCCCTCGGCCAACCCTCGCCCGCACACGGAATCATGATCGAGCTGTCGCCGCCTCGGGCGAACAGACGCCGGTCGGCCCGGGCTGCCGCTCCACGGCAAGGTCTCGTTCGCTGGGGGGAGAAACCTCAGACATGCCCCGCGAACTCGTGCGGGTACGGCGAGAAGCTGGCCGCCATCTCCGACACCCGACCGGCCACACCCGCCAACACGTCCGGGTCTTCCCGGTTCTGTAACGCCCGAGCAATCAGATGTGCCACCTCGGCCGCCTCCCCCTCCTTCATCCCCTGGGTGGTCATGGCGGGGGTCCCGATCCGCAAACCCGATGCCCGATACGGAGGCCGCGGGTCGAAGGGGATGGTGTTGAAGTTCAGGGTGATCCCCACTCCATCCAGCATCCTGGCGGCATCCTTTCCGGTCAGCTCCTCGTCGACCGATCGGAGGTCGATCAGAAACAGGTGGTTGTCGGTCCCTCCGGACACCACCCGCACTCCATCCTCCTGGATAGCGGTCGTCATCGCCGATGCATTGGCCACTATCTGGTCGGTATATGCCCCGAACTCGGGGCGAAGCGCCTCGTGGAAGCAGACTGCCTTGGCTGCGACCTGGGATTCGATCGGGCCCCCCTGGACATTGGGAAAGACTGCCTTGTCGATAGCGACGGCGAACGCCTCCTTACTCAAGATCAGCCCACCCCGGGGGCCCCTCAGGGCCTTGTGAGTGGTCCCGGTGACTATGTCGGCGTGGGGCACCGGCGAAGGATGAGATCTGCCGGCAACCAGGCCGATGAAATGGGCGGCATCGACCATGAAGATGGCTCCCACCTCGTCGGCAATCTCACGAAACCGCTCATAGTCGAGGGTCCGGGAGTAGGCGGAGAAGCCGGCGAGCACGATTTTGGGGCGGTGCTCCAAGGCGAGTGCGTGCACCTCGTCCATGTCGATCAACTCGGTCTCCGGGTTCACCCCGTAGGCGACGAAGTTGTAATAGAGACCGGAGAAGTTCACCGGGGAGCCATGTGTGAGATGCCCACCCTGGTCGAGGCGCATTCCGAGCACGGTGTCTCCGGGCGAGAGCAGCGAGAAATAGACACCCATGTTCGCTTGGGCACCGGAGTGGGATTGCACATTGGCGTGCTCCGACCCGAAGAGCTCCTTGGCACGATCGATTGCCAGTTGTTCCATCTCATCGACGACCTGACAGCCCTCGTAGTAGCGACGGCCCGGATAACCCTCGGCGTATTTGTTGGTGAATACCGAGCCCGAAGCCGCCATCACGGCGGGAGAGGCGAAATTCTCGGAAGCGATCAGGTGGATGTGTGAGTTCTGACGTTCAACATCCTTGCGTATGAGCCCGGCGATTTCGGGATCGACCGACTCCAGGGGGTCCATTGAGATCATTACCGGAGGCTACCGGCTTGAAAGACCGCCATCAGAACCGGATCGGGCCCTCGCGGAGAACAGCCAAACGGGCGCCTGTGGCGTCCACAACTGTTGAGGCCTCGCCCCCTGGGGCAACGCCGGGAAGGTAGACGGCGACGCCTTCCCCGAAAGTGGCACGGGCTTCGACATCGTCCCTGGCCTCGGCGCCGCCGCTGTGATTGGCCGAGGTCACAGCGAGTGGGCCGGACACCGCGAGCAGCTCCAGGGCGACTGGATGATCGGGGACCCGGATCCCAACCGTGCTTCGCTGCGCATCTCCGACCCAGTTCGCCAGGATCACACGTGGGGTCACCACCAGCGTCAACGCTCCAGGCCAGTGAGCCGCCGCCAACTCGGCCGCCACTCCTTCGATTTCGCCGACCATTCGCGCTTGCTCAACAGATGCCACGAGGAGGCCGATCGGTTTGTGCTCCGGGCGTCCTTTGAGATCGAACAGACGAGTAACGGCGGAGCCATTCAACGGATCCACGCCGATCCCGTAGACGGTGTCGGTCGGCAGGCCAACGACTGCGCCGGCTCGAACCGCCTCGACCGCGGCAGCGACGGTCACGGCTTGACTGCGACGAGATACCGGTCGCGGCCCGCCAAGTCCTGGCGAACCACACCGGGCAGGTCGAGCAACGAGCTGGCTGCGGAAACCCCCTGGGTCTCACCGATCTCGCAAATGAACACGCCGCCCGGTCGCAGCCATTGGGCGGCGACCGCGCCGATCCTCTGTATGACCTCCAGGCCCGAGGGCCCGGAGACGAGGGCGATCCTCGGTTCCTTCTGCACGTCACGGGGAAGCCCGTTGAAGTCGACTTCGGCCACGTACGGAGGATTGGAGACGATCAGGTCGACGGTGCCGACGATGGCTGCCGGAAGGGGGTCGAAGAGGTCTCCCTCCGCGATGTAGACCTGGAGACCGGTTCGGAACCGATTGACCGTTGCGACTTCGATGGCATCTGGTGAGACATCCGTCGCAAACACTGCGGCTGCCGGGAAAGCCTTCTTCAACGCGAGAGCCAACGCGCCCGAGCCGGTGCACAGGTCGACTATCACTTCTGGGGCGCGCACCATGCGGGTCGCGATCTCGAAAAGGCCCTCGGTTTCCGGTCTGGGGATCAGCACCCGTTCGTCAACGACCAGATCGAGGGAGGCGAACGGCGCCGTGCCCTCGATGTATTGCAACGGCTCTCCTGCCAACCGCCTGGCTATGAGGCTGTCGAGATCTCGATCGAGGCTGGTTACAGCCTGGAGTCTGCGTAACTCATGTTCGGGGAGGAGTCCCATCTCGGCCAAGAGTCTTACATCTGAAATCTGGTTGTGGGGATTGAAGGCGAATCAGGCCCGGCGTGGGTACCGTCGCGTTGCGCTTCGCCCGGAGGCGCTTCACCTATGACATCGAGACATTGATGAGCGGAGGCAAGAAGGTCCTGGTCGCCGATGACTCGGAGGCGGTCACCACGCTTCTCGTCACCGCCCTCGAAATGGCCGGTTACGAAGTCGCCATTGCCAAGAACGGCAACGACGCATACGAAATGGGAAAGACCGGTTCTTATGACCTCGCCCTGCTCGATCATCTCATGCCGGGCCTGCTCGGCATCGAGGTGATCGCCCGCTGGCAAGCAGACGGCTACGAGATCCCGGTGATCATGCTCTCCGGAGTGGATGATGAGCGGACCATTGTCGACAGCCTCGATCTGGGCGCCGTCGACTTTGTCCGCAAGCCGTTTCGACTGCCCGAGCTCATGGCTCGCATCCGTCAGAGGCTCCGCGACTGACCATCCTGGTCAACTGGCACCTCGGATCGACCGATGGAACCTGTGAGATCTCATGAACGGAAGCCAGATCGCCCTGCTCGCGGTCGGGATCGTCTTCGTCGTGGACGCAATGCTGCTGTTGGGGCTGATCACGTTGAAGGCGGTGCATCGACTTCGCATGGAACGACACGACCAGAGGCGGAGTGCCTATCTGGGTGTGTTGAGCCGCCGCATGTCGTTTCCCCTCCACACCGACTACATCGACCCGAAGGCAGTCAACGACGCTGCATTTCTAGACGCGGTCATCGACCTTCGCAACACGATGGCCGGCCCGGAGATCGACACCCTGGCCGGGATCATCGACAGATACGGGCTGGTGAAGCGGCAGGCGGCGCGTCTTCGGAGCCGCTTCCCGCTAGGCCGCAGGCTTCGGGCCGCGGTGTCCCTCGCTGAAATGGGAGACGAGTCGTCGGCGCCGGTCCTCATCGAGTTCCTGAGCGATCGCGAGCCTGAAATCCGCATTCAATGTGCCCGGGGATTGGGTCGAATGCAACATACGCCCGCCATCGACGAGATCATTGAGCGATTCGGCAAGGAATCACCATGGGTTCGAAGTCGATTCGCCGACACCCTGGTCGGCTTTGGATCAGGGGCGGTCTGGTCGTTGCTCGCCTACATCAGGGTCAACCATGACCACGATGAAGATGAAGCGGTCGCGGAGGCGATTCGGGTCCTGGGAACCATCGGAGACCGGGAGATCGGACCCGCTCTCACCGATCTTCTCCACGAATTCGAGGATCCTGAGCTCAAGATCACCGCGATCGATGCTCTCGGCTACATCGGCGGCCCTTTGGCCGTCACCCCTCTCGTGGGATACCTCGCCGCCGAAGACTGGAGGCTCAGAGCCAAAGCAGCACACTCATTGGGTCAGATCGGTGATCCGGTGGCCAGCCCGGTGCTTCGCATCGGTCTCGAGGACGAGAACTGGTGGGTCCGCAGAAACTCCGCGGCCTCCCTGGCCGGGATGATGGGAGGTCTTGAGATCCTCCGTGAGGCACTGCATGCGGCGGATGCCTATGCCCGCGACGCGGCAGCGGAGGCCCTGGCCGACTGCGGCGAGCTGGGCAGGGCTCGGGAACGGCAGGAGAGTGGCCAGGCCAGTGCGGCCGATCTCGAACTGCTCGACTTCATGGTCGAGGACGCGTTGGTGCCCTGATGTTGCTCGACCTCATGCGCTGGGTCGGATACGGGATCATCTCCTATTTCATCCTGATGCAGACCTACTTGATATTTCTCGCTCTGCTGTCAGCGGTTGCCATGCGGCGCAGCCATCACCTGAACCGCTTCGGTCGGGTGTCCGAAATGCTGTCGAGCCAGACCTCGCCTCCGGTGTCGATCGTGATCCCCGCCTACAACGAGGCGGTGGGGATCATCGAATCAGTGAGGTCAATGTCGATCGTCGGCTATCCCCGCTTCGAAATAGTGATCACCAATGATGGGTCGAGCGACGAGACCCTTCAACGTTTGATCGAAGGGTTCAAGCTGGAGCGGGTGCGCATTCCCTACCGGCCCGATATCCCGACCGCCCCGGTCCGGGCCATCTATCGCGGCCGTGGTTCGGTGGACATCACTGTGATCGACAAGGAAAACGGTGGGCGGGCCGACGCACTGAACGCCGGGATCAACGCAGCCCGTTATCCCTATGCCCTGTGCACCGACGCCGACGTGATCCTGGACGCCAAGTGCCTGGTGGCGGCAATGCGACGGGTAGTGGAGGATCGCCAGCGCACCATCGCAGTGGGAGGGAACATCCGCCCTCTCAACGGGAGCGCCGTCCAGCTCGGCCACTTGATCCGCTCCGAAGTCCCCAAGCGCCTGGTGCCCCGGATGCAAGTCCTCGAATATGTGAGGACCTTTCTCGCCTCTCGCCCGGCCTGGTCCCGCATGGACGCGCTGCCCCTGGTGTCGGGCGCGTTTGGGATCTGGAAGCGATCAGCCGTGATCGCCGTCGGCGGGTTCACGAGCGGGCACATGGGCGAGGACATGGATCTGACCATGCGCCTGCATCGCCACCACATCGACAACAAGATCCCCTATCGCATCGTCTATGAGCCCTCGGCCGTTATCTGGACCGAGGTGCCGGACACGCTCCGAGTTCTCAAGCGGCAAAGGATCCGGTGGCACCGGGGGCTGATGAGGGCGGTGCGTGATTTCATGCCGATGACCTTCAACCCCAAGTACGGCAAGGTCGGGACGGTGACCTGGGCCGCCATGTTCCTCTTCGAGTTCCTGGCGCCGATCATCGAGTTCGCCGGCTGGTTCCTGATCCCCCTCGCCTTCATCCTCGGAGCGCTGAATGTGACCAACCTCATGGTGATGTTGGGGTTGGCGCTCGGCGTCGGGCTGATGAGCTCGCTCCTCGCGCTCTTGCTCGACGAATCATTCGGGTACTTCAACGGCCGAGCCGACACCGCACGCCTCGTCGTCATGGCCTTCATCGAAAACCTCGGCTTCCGCCAGGTGACCGTGGCATGGAGGATTCGGGCGTTGATCGGAGGGAGGTCGACCCTTGCTTGGGGGAACATGGAGCGCAAAGGCGTGGCCAACCTCGGGACCGATACCTGACCTCATGTCTCCCCCCAGGAGCGAAGCGACATTTCTCCCTCCAGCGAGCGAAAGCGAGCGTTGGGGGGAGTACCGGCGGAGCCGGGGAGGGGGGCATGGGGGGAGTACCGCCGGAGGCGGGGAGGGGGGCCCCTCAATCGCCCTGACTGAGACGGCTCGCCTGCTCATCGGCCGCCATCGCATCCACCATCTCGTCGAGATCGCCTTCCAGGACTTGATCCAGACGACGCAGCGTCAGCCCGATGCGGTGATCCGTGACCCGGTTGTCCTTGTAGTTGTAGGTCCGGATCTTTTCCGACCGCCCGCCACTGCCCACTTGCGAGCGCCGGGCACCGGCAACCTCGGAATGCTGGCGCTCCATCTCAATCTGATAGAGCCGGGCCCGGAGGATCCTCATCGCCTTGTCCTTGTTCTGGAGCTGGCTCTTTTCGTCCTGGCAGGTGACCACGAGACCGGTCGGCAAGTGGGTGAGCCGGACGGCGGAGTCGGTCGTGTTCACCGATTGCCCACCCGGGCCAGTGGAGCGATAGACATCGATCTTGACGTCATTGGGATCGATTTCCACTTCGACTTCCTCCACCTCGGGAAGTACCGCCACGGTGGCTGTCGAGGTGTGAATCCTCCCCTGAGACTCTGTTTTGGGGACGCGCTGCACCCGATGAACGCCGGCCTCATACTTCATCCTGGAGTAGGCGCCGCGCCCTTTGACCGCGACGGTCACCTTGTCGTAGCCGCCAGCCTCGGACGGTGACGATTCCATCGCCTCGACGCGGAAACCGTGGCGATCGGCGTACCGCTCATACATTCGCAAGAGGTCTCCAGCCCAGATGGCCGCTTCATCGCCCCCGGCAGCGGAGCGGATCTCGACGATCACGTCTTTGCCGTCGTTGGGATCGGTGGGCACCAGCGCAGTTCTGATCCGCTCCTCGAGGAATTCGATCTCCTTCGAGAGATCAGCGGCGAGATGGGCCATGTCTGGGTCATCAGACATTTCTTCGGCTTCGACCAGATCTGTTGATGCCTCACGCCAACGCCGGATGTCGGCCACGAGATCGCTCAACTCAGAGTGCTTGCGCCCCAGATCAGCAAGCCGGGGGAGATCGGCATGCACCACGGGATCAGACAACAGGGCTTCGGTTTCGGCGAAGGCCGACTCGATCTCGTCGAGACGGGCTTCCACGTTGGCGTCCATCAGCCCTCCTGGGAGCTGAGGTCGTCGATAGACCTACGCAATGCGAGGGCGGACTCGGGGATGCCGCCTCGGCCAGTGACCTCTTCGAGCATCTCGTCGTCGAGTGCCACCACCAAGCTGGAGATCGCCACCTCGATCTGGGACTCGTCGGGGACGCGAGTCGTGAGCTTTTGCAGCCAGATCCCGGGGGCTGCCAGAGCGCTGGCAACCCATCCGCCGCGAGTGCCCGACCAGCGCAGCAGCTCATATGCGACCCCGGCAATCACCGGGATCCCAATCAACCTCGTCGTGATCAGAAAGACCCAACCCGGGCGACCGAAGAAGGAGAAGAAGATGATCGAGCCCAGGACCACGATGAGCAGGAAACTGGTACCACAGCGGGGATGCTCGGGCGGATAGCGGCGAACGGATTGGACGCTCAACGGCTCGCCGGCCTCATAGGCGTGTATCGACATGTGTTCGGCACCGTGATATTCGAAGACCCGGCCGATTTCGGCGGATCGGCCGATGGCCCAGATGTAGCCGACGAAGAGCCCAAGTCTGAGGACACCCTCGACGACGTTGAAGAGGATCCCCGAATCACCGGCGATGAATCCTGCGGTGAGGGCGGGGAGCACGATGAACACCCCGGCGAACACCAACATCGCCACGACCATTGTCCAACCGATTTGAGAGCCGGTTAGGGGCTCCTCTTCCTCCCCCGATGCCTTCTCGGCAGACCAGGAAAGCGCTCGGAACCCGAGACTCAGCGATTCCCACAGAATCAAGACCCCGCGGACGAAGGGGATGCGTGCGGCACTGTTGCGCTCGGAGAGTCGGGCCAGCGGCTCACGGCGGGCGGTCATAGTCGAATCAGGCTGACGAACCGCAACCGACCACGCCCCCGGGGCGCGCATCATCACCCCTTCGATGACGGCTTGTCCACCGACCGTCTTGGTCGGATCGATTGGCGCCTCGTAATTGGGACGCTCAGAGCTCATATTTGACCCCTCCTGATCCCAATTTCGGTTGGAGGGACCGGATCACTCGGTGACGGCGGGCTCTGCCTGTTCGTCCCCGGCCGGCTGTTCGGAGCCCTTGGTGAAGGTGGTCTTGCCATACCGCTTCTGGAAACGCTCGACCCGGCCACCAGTGTCCACCAGCTTCTGCTTGCCGGTGAAAAATGGATGACACTCGTTGCACAACTCGACATGCATCTCACCCGGTTTGGTGCTCTTGGTCGTGAAAGTGTTGCCACACGAGCACGTCACGTGGGTGTCGGCGTATGTCGGATGAATGTCGGTTCTCACCGCTGGCTCCTGTCTCAGTTTCCGGTGTTCTTGGCGACTTCTGCGAGGAACTCCGGATTGCTTTTCGTAGTCTTCAAACGGTCGATGAGCAGCTCGAGGGCTGCCCCCGGCTCGAGGGCGAGCAGCACCCGGCGCAGTTTCCACACCTGGCTCAGCTCCGTTTGATCGAACAGAAGCTCTTCCTTCCTTGTTCCCGATGCCTCGATGTCGATGGCCGGGTAGATCCTCTTGTCGGCGAGCTTGCGGTCGAGGCGAAGCTCCATGTTCCCGGTGCCCTTGAACTCTTCGAAGATGACTTCATCCATCTTCGATCCGGTCTCGACGAGCGCGGTGCCGAGAATGGTTAGCGAGCCGCCCTCCTCGATGTTCCTGGCTGCACCGAAGAATCGCTTCGGCGGGTAAAGGGCCTGGGAGTCGACACCACCGGAGAGGATCCGCCCCGAAGCCGGCATCGCCAGGTTGTAGGCACGGGCGAGTCGGGTGACGGAGTCGAGCAGGATGACGACGTCGGTCCCGATCTCCACAAGTCTTTTGGCCCGCTCCAGGGCAAGCTCGGCGACCTGGGTGTGCTCTTCGGCGGGACGGTCGAAGGTGGAGTAGATCACTTCGCCCTTGACCGAGCGTTGCATGTCAGTCACTTCTTCGGGACGCTCGTCGACCAGCACCACCATCAGATAGCACTCGGGATTGTTGGTGGTGATCGCCTGGGCGATCTCCTGGAGAACGGTTGTCTTGCCCGCCTTGGGCGGCGAAACGATCAGCCCGCGCTGGCCCTTGCCGATCGGGGCGATCAGATCGACGATCCTGGTGAGGATCCCATTCGGCCTCGACTCGATCTCGAGACGGAGCCGCTGATCAGGGAAGAGCGGAGTCAGTGATTCGAACTTCGGCCGCTTCATGGCCTCGTCGGCGGTGACACCGTTGACCTTGTCGATGCGCACTACTGCGGGGAACTTCTCCTTGGAGCGAGGGGGCCGAATCGGCCCGGAGACGATGTCGCCCTTGCGGAGGCGGAACTTGCGCACCTGGTTGGCCGAGACGTAGACGTCCTTTTCTCCGGGCAGGTAGCCGGTGACGCGCAGGAAGCCATAGCCTTCGGGCAGGATGTCGAGGAGACCCTCTCTGACCTCCAGATCTTCCTCGGGGATGAATTCATCATCGCGCTGGCCACCGCCACGACGGCGGCGACGCTGGCGGCTTGCGCCGGGTCGGAACTCATCAGAGAACTCCGAGCGCCCGTCGACACGTGGAGCAGCGCCTTGCTCGTCGGCATCTGCCGGCTCGGCATCACTCTGATCGGAATCGACGTCGGTCGACGTCCGCTCGGTGCGGACCGTCACTTGGGGCAACTCGACGACATCAGCCGGCGAGCCGTCCGGTGCGACCTGACCGGCGTCGGCCAGCGCACTTATCAATTTCGATTTTTGGAGACCGTCGGTCTCGATGCCGACCGCTTCTGCGATCTGGCGGAGTTCATCGATCGATTTGCTCTGGAGTTGAGCTCGTGTGGTCATTGGATCCTTCGCGATTCGTCCCTTGGAGGCTCACTTGGACCGGGATGTGCACCATCGCATAGCTATGGGGCAATGCCTCGAAACAAGGCTGTTGAGTGGATCGTTGCCGCGTCCCTTGGCGCCGGCAGCAATGTTCATCGTAGCCACTCGACGCGATTGCGCAAAGCAGCGTCCCACTGAACTATCGGATGAAAGGTTCCAGGGCTGAAGGTTCGGGGTCGATCGCGACGATTCGCTCCTCCAGGCCGAACAAACCGGGAGCGAGGTCAGGCCATTGCAGTGTCTCTCCCAGGCTCTCCGCAATCGTCGTCGAGAACTTGGCGGGATGAGCGGTGGCGACCACCACCTGGGGCCGGGCCGTGAGCGTGGCCGAGCCGACATGCCAGGCCGCCGCGCTGTGCGGATCGAGGAGATAGCCCTGCTCCCGATATACCTCGGCGATCGTCCGGCGGATCTCGGCGTCGCTGGCCGAACCAGCGGCGAATTCGGCCCGGGGATCACCGGTGAATCGCTCCAGATTGGAGGGCAGGCCCACGTCCATCGCCGGGGCCAAGGTGGGAACCACAGGCCCGTGAGTCATGGTCCCGCCGTTGATCAGATCGGTGAGCCCACGATTGGCATTGTTGGCGATCGTGATCGAAGCGACGGGGATCCCGATCTGCTTCGCCATCCAACAGGCGTAGACGTTCCCAAAGTTGCCGGTCGGCACCACGACGTCGAAGGGCTTCTCGATCTTCGAACCGAGGTAGATGTAGTAGCCGATCTGAACCGCCACCCGGGCCCAGTTGATCGAATTGAAAGCCAGCAGGTCGGAGTGCACTCGAAATGCCTCCTTCACCATCGCCTGGCACTGGTCAAAAGTCCCCCGAACGGCCACAACCGAGACGTTCTCATCGCCGACAGTGGTCATCTGGCGACGCTGGAAGTCCGAGACCATGCCCTCGGGGTAGAGGACCACGATCCTCATGTTGGACCTTCCCCGAACCGCCTCGATGGCGGCTGATCCAGTGTCACCAGAGGTGGCGCCGAGGATCACACCAGTCCCGGCCCCTAATTCACGTTCGAGAAGACCGCCCAGGACCTGGAGAGCATGGTCTTTGAAGGAGAAAGTCGGCCCCCAAAACAGCTCGAAGACCAGGCGATCGCCGACCGGGACCAGTGGTGCGATCTCGGGATGCCTGAAACGCGCCGCTGCCTCTTTCACCAGGCCGTGCGGGCTCTCGGCGCCGAACAACTCGAGTGTCGCCGAGACCGCATCGACGTAGCCCCATGATTCCCAGCCAACGGGAAGCGCCGGGATCTCAGTTGGCACATAGAGGCCCCCGTCCGAGGCCAACCCGGCCAGGACCACTCCTCTGAAGTCGAGCTCCGGCGCGTTACCCCTGGTCGAGACGTACTTCACCGGCCGGAGGGTAGGGCGGAGCCTACGGATAGGATTGACCCTCCAACTGCTCCCGTAGCTCAGGGGATAGAGCACCGGCCTCCGGAGCCGGGTGCGCAGGTTCGAATCCTGCCGGGAGCGCCGACCGTCCTTTCAGATGGAGCGCCGACTCGCGCCGACGCTCCGTCGAACTCCTACCCTTCCACTGTCAGGTCGATCGTCAAAGCCCCGGCAAACTCCCCGTTGCCGAAATCGCCGGAGACGACTACCTCGTGCTCCCCGGCCTCCAGACCTTCCACCACGACTGCCTGTCCCCGAATGATCCCTCGCGTCGGTCCCCCCGCGGCATCGAAGACATTCTCCTCGGGAAGCGTCGCCTCAAAGACTTCGGTTTCGTAGATCCGCTCGTCTAGCCCGCCGATCATCTCGACACCATCGACCGTGACCGACGAATCGGTCGGATTCCAGAGGCCGTCCAGGCACGCGACATCCGCGCTTTCACCTTCCACCCCGTCCGTACAGATCACCAGGACCGGGCTCAGATAGAGACTCTGCTCGGCGCTCATAGTGCAGGTAGCTGCGGTGGCACCGTCAGACGCAAATGTGGGAGCGAAGTAGACCTCGGCAGTCGAAATCCCTCCATCACAGTTGTTGGGATCGGCGAGCCATGACGAGTCCATCGGAGTCTCAATGATCCCCACGCCGTAGGCCTGGGTTAGCTCAAGCATGCTCTCGCCACCAACTTCTCCATCCTCAGGAAGTGCTTCGACACCACCTGAACCGCCATCACATGCCACCAAGGCGATCGCTGCTGCCACTAGAAGCGACCTGATCTTTCGTGTCATCTCTGCCTCCATTTCCTGCCCCTGAACCCTCAGGGGTCAAGAGGAGCATCAAGTACAGGTCTTTCAGATCACTTTCAGGAGCGTGACAGCGAGACGAGTGCTTTGGATAGCCTGCTCCCCGGATGTTCTATCGCGGTCTAGGACCAGTTCAGGCAGTTAGTGATTCAGGCGAACTGGTGTCTCTCCGCCCGATGGAAACGCGCCTCCTCGCGATCCTCTTGGTCGACGCCGGCAAAGTGGTTTCGTCGAGTCGAATGATCGATGGGATGTGGGGCGATTCGGCGCCGATCAATCCCGAAGCTGCGCTCCAGACACAAATCTCACGCCTTAGGACCGCACTCGGTTCCTCGAACTTGATCGTCAACCGCTCCCCCGGCTACTTGCTCAGGATCGAGCCCGACCAATTCGATGTCGCAGTCTTCGAGCGCCATATCGCCGAGGCAAGGAACGCACAGCAAAACGGGAGCATCAGCGTGGCAGTTCAACGCCTGTCATCTGGGGAAGCAATGTGGTCTGGGCCCGCGTTCTCGAACTTTGCGTTCGAGGATTTCGCATTCGCTGAGGCCTCACGCCTCGAGCTGCTCCGTTTGACCGCTTCCGTGCTGCGCCTCGATTGCCAACTCGAATTGGGCATGCACGACGAATCAATTCCGGAACTTGCCACCCTCGGCGGTCAGCATCCTCTGGACGAGCGGCTCGCACAACTTTACGCCGTGGCCCTCTACAGGGGGGGTCGACAGGCGGATGCACTTCGAGTGATCGATTCGACGACCCGAGCACTCCGAGACGAGATTGGCAGCGAGCCGAGCCCTGCCACCGAAGCGGTGTACGAGGCAATCCTTCGTCACTCGCCCAACCTCGAGGCCACACCCAGGGCTTCTGATCCACCGCGCGGGCCAACGGGTTCCTTGTTGCCAAGCTCGCCGCTCGAGAAAGCTCGGATTCCGACCTGAGGGGGCACCTCGCTAGAGCAATTGCGGCGGAAGCCGAGACCCTGGGATGTGAAGTCTTTACTCCAATGGAAGGGTTTTCCGCCCTCTTGTTCGACGACGTCCCGCGGGCAACGAGAGTCGCCCTGCAAGTCTTCGACCTGTTGAGTCCCGGATTCCCGGGATTGTGTGTGGCGATCGGATCTGGAGATTTGCAAGTCGCTGACAGTCGCCTCGAGGGTCTCGATCTTCATCGACTGATCCGAGTGGTAGGTGCACTCGCTCCGGGCCAGATTGTCGCGTCAAGATCCGCTGTGGCTGCTGGACTCGGAGAACTTCCCTCTGGATGGCGTCCCGGGGCGGTGGCTGAGCTGTCACTGCCCAGCGTGACGACCCCTGAGCTCGTTACGTTGCTCGAACACGAAGACCAGGCCTCAGGCATCCGAGGCTCCGAGAGAGGGCGCCTCACGAATCTGCCGGTCCAACTCACCACATTCGTAGGGAGGACCCGAGAGCTCGCCGAGCTGAACCGGATCCTCGACGAGAACCGACTGGTGACGCTCACCGGGCCTGGTGGCGTGGGTAAGACCCGTCTTGGCTTCCAGCTGGCCGCAGACCGAGTTGGATCGTTCCCGGACGGAGTGTGGCTGGTGCAGGTCGCCGAGCTTTCCTTCACGACCGAATTGGAACAGGCCGTGGCTCGGGCGGTGCGAGTGGAGGAATCGATTGAGCGCGACTCGAGGGCGGCATTACGAGACTGGCTCAACAACAGGGAACTCCTGATTCTCTTCGACGACTGCGAAAAGTTGGTCGAAATCGTGGCCGAGATGTCCGCGGACATTCTCCAGCATGCTGGTGGCGTCAAGATCCTGACGACGAGCCGCGCGCCGACTCGGCGTACCGGGCGAACGCCTTTGGACAGTCCCTTTGCTCATCCCTCCTGACGGGAGCCAGGAGCTCGAACGCCTTGAGCGAAACGAGACCGTGGCGCTGTTCACCGACCGAGCTCGTCTCGCCGATCCTGATTTCGAACTCAACCAGCAGACCGCTCCCGACGTGGTGCGAGTTTGTTTCGCGGTCGGTGGGATTCCTCTCGGTGTGGAGCTGGCCGCAGCCCAACTCCGCCACCGGAAGCTCACAGAAGTCGCCTCAATGGTCGAGAGCAATCTGAACCAAATCCAGAGCCCCTATCGGGTGACACCGGACCGCCAACGGACTCTGGCGGCAACCGTTGACTGGTCATACGACCTCTTGCCGACGGCCAGTCAGCAGATCTTCCAACAGTTGTCCGTGTTCACCGGACCCCTGGACGAGGTGGCAGTGGCCGACATCTGCCAGATATCAGAACACGACGCCAGAGATCAAATGGACCTCCTTTTCGACCATTCTCTCCTCAGTCACTCAATGGGGGCTCGTCGAATGCTCCAGCCGGTACGAGCAAGGGCGGCCGAGCTTCTGATCCTGTCCGAGCGTGCGCAGACGCTGAACGACAGGCATGCAAGGTTCTTTCTTGACGAGGCGGCCGCTGCACACGACGCCCTTCGCACTCCACAACAAGCAGATTGGATCCGCCGAATGGCGGCACATGATGAGGACATCAGGACTGCAATTCGATGGGGGACGGGAGAGGATCCCGAGGCGGCTGCCAGGGCAGTCGTCGGGGTCGCGGACTTCCTGTTCATAACAGAGCCGCTGCTGAACGCAGTCGATCTGCTCGAAGCCACCCGCCGCCTCAAGGGGACAAGCCCATTGGTGCAAGATCAACTTGACCACCAGCTGGCTCGGGCGCTGAACAAGGACGACTCGATCAGAAGCATCGAACTCGCGTCGGAGCTCATCGCCAGGACCTCAAACGACCATCTCCGCCTGGCGGCAAGAGTGCTTCTCACTTTCGCCTATTCGGACCTCGGGGATGTCGCGACAGCGCGTCAACTCCTCGTCAGTTCCAATGAGGTCGATGCGACCGATGATCCGTGGCTGCGAGTGGATGCGCGGACCAGAGCCTCGATCTTCGCTTGGGCGGCTGGAGACTTGACCGGGGCAGTTCGCTATTCCGAAGAAGCGTATGAGTTGGCGGTGGAAATCGACGCCCCGTTTCACATCGGCATGACCGCCAACAACCTCGCTGTCCGACAGATCGGTGTGCGAAGGAAGACACGCCGAGGCTCTTCAGCTGGTCGACTATTCGCTCGAGATTCACGACTCCATCGGAGCCCGATACGTGGGGATGTGGACACGGGGGAACAAGGCCGCGATCCTGGCTCTGGCAGGGCGTCTCGAAGAAGCCCTGCTGTTTGGCTTAGAGACCTCGCGGGATCTCGCTGGAAACTGGGATCACATATCGCAATCACTTGTTCGCGCTCGAAGAAGTAGCCACGGTCCTTGCCAGGGCCGGTGCCTTGGAGACTGCAGCTCTGGCTCACGGTGCCAACCATCGGTCGGCGGACGACCGGCCATACCTCTCCTCGATCGCGCTCCACGACTCGACGAATGCCATCCTCGACCATGGCCTCGGAAGACATGAACACAAGAGGCTCGAAGCCGAGGGTCGGAGTTATGCGATGGCGGACATACTCGATCTGATTGCGGAAGCCGCCGTCACACGAATGGGCGTAGGAATCTCTGCTTGAAGGCGGCCTCTGCCATAGACCTCCAAGTCCTTGCAATTCCATAACGCCGACCACCCACGTCTCGCGGGGCATCCCAAACAAACGCCGGTCCGCCCGGTTGGGGGCGTCCCCACAACTTCTTGTCGCAGCCCTCCAATAGACTCCCCCACATGGCTCGATCAATCTGGAAAGGCGCAATCAACTTCGGTTTGGTCACCATCCCGGTGGGTCTCTACACGGCGACCGACAACAAGACCCCGAAGTTCAAGCAACTCCGCAAGACCGACCACTCCCCCATTCGCTACAAGCGGGTGGCCGAGAAGGACGGCAAGGAAGTCGAGTGGGACGACATCGTCAAGGGCTACGAGTTCGAGAAGGACCGCTATGTCGTCTTCACCGACGAGGAACTCGAATCGGCGCATCCCGACGGCAACAAGCTGGTCGACGTGGTCCAGTTCGTCGACGAGGCCGAGATCGACCCGATGTTTTATAAGTCCTCGTACTACCTCATCCCGGAGAAGATCGGGATCAAGGCCTATCGCATCCTCGCCGAGGCCCTCGCCGAGAAGGGTCGGGTCGCCATCGCCAAGGTCTCGATCCGTGAAAAGCAGCAGCTCGCCACCCTGAGGGCCAAGGACGGCACCATCGTCATGGAGACCATGTATTGGCCTGACGAGCTGCGCGAGGCCGACTTCGAGGAGCTGTCAGCGGATGTGGAGATCAGGCCCGAAGAGGTGGCGATGGCCGCCTCCCTCATCGACAACCTCACTAAGCCCTTCGACGCCGCGGCCTATGTCGATCCAACCCGCGAGGCCGTCGAGGACCTGGCCTCCAAGAAGGTCGCCGGCGAGGAGATAATCGCCACCGCATCACCCGAGCCGACCAAGGTCACTGACCTTCTCGAAGCGCTTAAGGCGTCGGTGGAGGCGACTAAGACCAAAGAGGTCAGAACCGCCAAAGCGGGCTAACCCGGTCCCTCCTCGGCCCAGGTGACGGTGTCCGGGTCGGCGATCTCGATCCCCTTGTAGACCGGCGCCCTGAGATGGGCGTCGTGGGTCCACTCCTTGAACTCGACGTCGACCACGATCCCGGGCTCCACCCACACTGGCGGTCTTGGATTGGGGACCAACACCTCGTTGTAGAACGGCTTGGTCGGCCTCTCCAACTGACGGAGCGCCTCTGAGAAGGCCTCGAGAGCGGGCTCGTCGAAACCCGAGCCGACCGCCGCGATCCAACGGAGGCCCAGTTCGTCGTTGAGGCCCACCAGAATCGAGCCGAACGTGGAGGCGCGGCTCCGCTCGCCAGGCAAATAGCCACCGACCACTGCCCGCAGACGACGCTTGATCGCCACCTTTCGCCAATCGGGGGACCTCCTCCCCGGCAGATAGGTCGAGCCTGCCCGCTTGGCGACGATCCCCTCCAAACCCTGAGCCTCGGCTGCGGCGAAAAGCGAAATCCCCTGCTCGAGAAGCGGCTCGGGAACCACGATCGGCGTGGGGAGGGCGAGGTCCTCCAATCGTGAACGTCTCTCCTCATAGGGCACACCGGTGAGAGGCTCTCCAGCGAACAGGACGTCGAAAACAACGAGATTCACCCCGACGTCGGCTCGCGTGCCCTTTCCTCCGAAACCGGTCCGCTGCTGGAGATTGGAGAACGAAGGCCGACCCTCCTCATCGAAGGCGACCACCTCACCATCCAACGCCACGCCATCAGGGATCGGGAGGCCGGCCAACTCCGGAAATGGCCCAATCAGGTCCAGGCCGCGACGGGAGCGGGCTCTGACCCGCCCGTCTTCGGCGGAGACGATCGACCGGTAGCCATCCCACTTGACCTCGAACCACCATCCGGGGTCGTCGAACGCCGCCGGCCACCTGGTCGCCAGCATCGGCTCGAAGTCAGGGACCCTCAATCGGGAGCTAGCTCCTCACGGACGAGACGATTGACGAGACCGCCGTCGAGGTCCTGGCCACCGGTCTTCATCACCTGGCCGATGACCCTCCCGGTGGCTTTCGCATCGCCCGCCACACCCAACTCGACGATCGCAGCCTTCACCAGCTCACGTGTTGCGGCCTCGTCTAGCTTCGTTGGCAGCCATTTCGATAGGTACTGCACCTCGAACCCGAGCTTGTCAGCCATCGCGGCTCCACGCTCGCCGATCTCCAGGTATTCGTCCCGGGCCTTCTCCATCTTCTTCACGTACGAGGCAATGACGCTGCGATAGAGCTCGTCGTCTGCCTCGCCGTCGAATCCTGGATGACTCCGGGCTACAGCGACCTCCGTCTCCACCTGTCGAATGACATCGCGGCGCGGCTTGTCCTGGGCCCGCATCGCGTCCCTCAGCTCTTCGGCCAGCTCATCCTTGATGGTCATCCCTTGTCCCTGATCGAAGCGATAGTCCCCGGGTCGTTGGTAATGATGCCCGTAACACCAAGCGCGGCCAACTCTCTCGCAACCTCCAAGTTGTTCACGGTCCAGACGTGCACCTGAAGGCCTGAACCCAGGGCTAACTGGCCGGCGTCAGTGTCGAGCAACTTCCAATTGGGAGCCACCGCGGTGTGGCCGACCTCCAAACAGTGCTCAACGGCCCGCACCAGATCTTCCTGGTTGTGGACAAGGAGCCCGGTGGCAACACCCGGGAACTCGCGATGAACGGCGTCGACGGTTGGCCAGTGGAACGAAGTGACCCAGTCGTCGGCCCGAGCCCTCGACGCGGTCTCGAGACCGACCCTGTGATCGGGCTCGAATCCCGGCTGATGAGGAAGGTTCTTCACCTCGAGCATGAGCGGTGTCTCGGGCAACGAAGAGAGAGCCTCGTCGAGGAGGATCGGGTGATGGCCACCTCCCAGATCGAGTTCGCAGAGGACGTCCCAGCCGTAGTTCGAGATCAGGTGACCCTGTTGTTCGGGGTCATGTGAGAGAACGAGTTTGCCGTCGGCACATCGCCGAACGTCAACCTCGATGGCATCGGCTACGGAAGCCGCGGCCAAGACTCCGGCCAAGGTGTTGTCCGGAAATCTGGAGGGCCATCCCCGGTGACCAATGACCAATGGCGTGTGTCTCATTGAGAAATTCGTTTACAAATGAAGGTTCGGACAGTACCGTTCGGACCGGAAATCCCTCGTGCGGCCTCTAAAACGGCTGGCACCCTTGTGAAAAAGATCACAAATTAAGGAAAACTTCGTGCTCACAACCATCACCACTGATTGGCGGGACCTGGCAGCTTGCCGGGATTCGGAGCCGACCCTGTTCTTCCCGATCGGCACCACCGGTCCGGCGGTCGAACAGATCGATGCTGCGATCGCCATTTGCTCAACTTGCGCCGTTCAGGAGGACTGCCTCCAGTACGCACTCGAGACCAACCAGGAGTCTGGTGTCTGGGGCGGGTACGCCGAAGACGATCGGCGTCGGCTCCGGAAGCGCTGGCTGGCCGAGCGCCGCCGCCGCGCCGTCTAACCGAGTCGGTTCAAACCGCAGGAGCGAACCCAACCGCCGGCCCGCTTTCGGCGTCTTCGATCTCCACGTAGGCCACCTGGCCAGCGGGTATTCCGATGGTCCTCGCCTTACTGTCTGCGAACCAGGCAAGCTCGCCGGCTGCGACCGCTCGTTCCAACTCCTTCTTGAAGGACGGAACGTCATCGACCTCGATCTCGACCACCTTGTTGGTTTCGGCGATCCCAATGCGGACCTTCATGACAACTCCCTGACCTGTCGGTCCGCTCATCGTAACCCTCTTCCGTAGTCCCGTTCACAGCCTTAGGTTCGGATCATGGGGCATGCTTTTCGTCGTTGTGCGGTGTTGTCGATCGCCACTGCCGTCATCACCCTGAGCCCGGTGGCCCGGGCCGACACGGGTGGGATCCGCAACTACCTCCCGATCGCCATCGAAGCTGGTGAGCCCGATTCGGTCATCGTCGAGAAGGGAGATCATCTCTGGAGCATCTCCGCAAAGCACCTCGAGCAACGCCTGGCTCGTCGTGCAAGCGAGGAAGAAATCGCCCCCTACTGGCGGCAGGTCATCGACGTCAATCGCGACCGGCTTCGTTCCGGCGATCCAGATCTGATCTACCCCGGCGAGACAGTGCTTCTGCCCGAGCTGGGTTAGCGAACGGCGGTGAACTTGGCGACCACCCCGTCGTAGGTGACCAGATAGAGCTCGCCGTCACCACCGATCCCGAAACTGTCGATCTGGCCGATGGCTCCCAACTCATCCGTCCAGTCGTGCTCCTCGGTGACCTCGCCATCGACGTACTTGAACGACTTGATCCACTGCTTGCACCAGTCGCTGTAGAAGTAGGTCCCGTTGAGTTCGGGGATCTCCTGCCCACGGTAGACATAACCCCCCGTCACCGAGCAGTTGCCGTCGTCATGGCTGTAGGTGATCACAGGCGAGGTGTAGTCGTCGGGGTTGCAATCCTGTTTGTGGAAGCAGCGGGTCCCCTCCATGTCTGACCAACCAAGGTTGAAACCCCCCTCGTCGATAGGTAGGACATTGATCTCTTCCTCATCGGCGTGGCCGACATCGGCGATATAGATGAGTCGGTCCACCGGATCGATGGAGAATCGCCACGGGTTGCGCATCCCGTAGGCCCAAACCTCAGGAAGCCCGCCGCCGTTCACAAACGGGTTGTTCGGCGGGATCCCGTAGGGGTCTCCTGAGTCGACATCGATTCTGTGCACCTTGCCAAAGAAGGTGTTCGGGTCCTGGGCCTGGGCCCTCGAGTCGGCGCCGTCACCCATCGACATCATCAACAAGCCCTCGGGATCGAAGGCCAACTGGCCCGAATAGTGGCGAATATCGGAAGCATTGGGTGGCTGTTCGAGCTCGATCAGAACGCGTTCTGAGTCGGCCCGAGCCCGATTGGGGTCGGAGGTGGTGACCTGGAACTCGGAGAGCTGGCGCCGACCGCCCTTGTCCGTGTAGTAGACGAAGAACCGCCCGTTGTTGGCGTAGTCAGGATGGAACGCGAGCCCGAGCAGTCCTTGCTCGATCCCGCCAGCCAGAACCCGGTCCGTGATGTCGAGGAAGGCTGGGTCGAGCATCTGGTGGTTGGCATCGAGGATCCGGATCACTCCAACCCGCTGCACGACGAAGAGTCGATCATCACCTTTGGGAGCGGTCACCACCGTGGGTTGGTTCATGCCTTCGAAGAGAGTCTCGAGCTTGATCGACTGGAGTGGGCCGAGAGCACCGGCCGAACCAGTGGATCCCGGGAGCGACGACGTGGTTGAGCCGCCGGGAAGGGTGGTCACGGTTCCCGAACTACCGAGGACGGTCGTGGTCGACCCAACGGCGACTGGAACGGTGGTCCCGGGACTCTCTTCGTCGTTGCCGCGGACGCGGAACACCAGGAAGCCGACCAGGAACACGACCACAAGTCCGATGATCAACCCGCGCATCCGAGCCTGGGCCGGCCCTTGCTGCTCTCGGTGTCGCGCGCTGCACAGAAATCCGAGTGTAGAAAGGGTCGTTGGGTTGGCGGCCGCTCTAGGCGTTCTCGCCAAGAAAGATTTCCGAAACCGAACTGTCCATGAAGATCGCCTGCAAGGTCTCAGCCAGGATGGGTGCGATCGACAAGACCTGAACCTTGTCCAGTTCCAGAATTGCCTCCGACACCGGGAGGGTGTTGGTGACGATCACCTCTTCGACAGCTGCATTCTTCAGCAAATCGATCGACGGTTCGGAGAACACCCCATGGGTTGCCGCGATCCGCACGCTGGCCGCACCCTGAGCCCGGACCATCTCTGCGGCATTGCAGACGGTCCCGCCCGTGTCGATGATGTCGTCGACGATCACCACATGGCGCCCTTGGACGCTCCCGGCCATTTCCAGTGCGGTCGAGGTGTTGTGTGCTGCCGGGTCGCGCCGTTTGTAGACAAAAGCCACCGAGGCATCCAGGAAACGGGCGTACCGCTCGGCCCTTTTCACACCACCGGCGTCCGGGGAGAGAACAGTCGTGGGGCCCTCGATCCGCTGGCTCAGGTAGTCGGTGATAATCGGCAGGGCGGTGAGATGGTCGAACGGCTTGTTGATGAATCCCTGGAGTTGGCCGGTGTGGAGGTCCACTGAAACCAAGCGATCAGCGCCGGCGGTCATGAAAAGGTCACTGATGAGGCGCGCCGTGATCGGCTCACGAGGGAGGACCTTCTTGTCCTGTCGTGAATAGCCGAAGAACGGCATTACGGCCGTGATCCGACGCGCCGACGCCCGAGTGAGAGCGTCGATGGTGATCAACTGCTCCATGATGTTGTCGTTCATCGGCTCGCAATGGCTTTGCATCACGAAGCAATCGGCGCCGCGGACACTCTCGGTGGGTCGGACATAGATCTCGCCATTGGCGAAGCGGGACCGTTCGAGGGCACCGAGGGAGACACCCATCACCTCGGCAACCTCTTCGGCCAATGGGAGGTTGGCCCCTCCGCTGAAGAGCATCATCCGTTTGCGGGAGACGATGTCCAACTCAGTCCTCCGACTTCTTTGCTGCCCGCTTCTGGGCGCGGCGCCGAGCGTAGCCGGGGATCTCCTTCTGCTCGTTGCGCTCGATCGCCAGGGCGCCTTCGGCCACATCCTCGGTGATCACCGAGCCGGCAGCGATCACGGCTCCGTCTCCGATCGTCAACGGAGCCACCAGCATCGAGTCTGATCCGATGAAGACATCCTGTCCGATTTCGGTTCGATGCTTCTCAAACCCGTCGTAGTTGCAGGTGATCGTCCCGGCACCGATGTTGCTCCGGGCTCCCACGCTGGCGTCGCCGAGATAGCTGAGATGGGGCGCCTTCGCCTTCTCCCCCAGCGTGGTGTTCTTGGTCTCGACAAACGTCCCGACCTTGGAGCCCCGCTCCAGGACACTGCCGGGTCGAAGGGAGGCATAAGGCCCGACCTCGCATTCCTCGCCGACCACCGCACCCCTGAGCACCGAGTACCAAACGGTGGCCTCGGCGCCGATCGAGGAGTCGACCGCAAACACGTCCGGCCCCACCTGGGCGCCGGCGCCAACGGTGGTGCTGCCTTCGAGGTGGACGCCGGGGTAGATCCTCGCCCCAGGCTCGACGGTCACCGTGTCGTCTATGTAGGTCCGCTCGGGGTCGAGCATCCACACACCAGATTCCATCAACCTCTGGTTGGTGCGAGCTTGGAGGAGGCGCCTCGCCTCGGCCAGCTGATCTTGAGAGTTGATTCCGACCACCTCCTCAGGAATGGCCCGGACGGGCTCGATGCGCTCACCACGGTCAGCAAGGATCCCAATCACGTCGGTCAGGTAGTACTCGCCCTGTGCATTCTCGTTCGAAATCACGGCCAGGGCATCGATCAGGTCACCGGCGCGGAACGAGTAGACGCCGGCATTGATGTCGCGCAGCGCCCTCTGCTCCTCGTTGGTGTCCTTCTCCTCCACGATCGACGTGACAAGTCCGTCGCCATCGTGAATCACCCGGCCATAACCAGTCGGGTCCTCGAATTCGACCACCACCAATCGGGCCGCCACCCCGTCTTCACGATGCGCCAGATCCGAAACGAGATCAGGCGTGAGCAGAGGCAGATCGCCATAGAGCACCACCACGGTGTCGTCGGGATCGATGTCTTTGATCGCGCTCAACCCGACACTGGTGGCATGACCGGTGCCCAATTGCTCCTCCTGGACAGCTGAAGCCACGTGATCGGGAAGGAGACGCTCGACATCATCGGCGCCGTGACCCACGACCACGACCGTGGTATCAGGATCGAGCCCTGACACCGTCTTCAAGACCCAACCGACTAGGGGCCGGCCAGCTGCCATATGTGCCACCTTGGGAAGCTCGGACATCATGCGCTTTCCCTGCCCGGCGGCGAGCACGATCACATGAAGAGACAACGACAAACCTCTTGCTTGGAGACGCTGGGGGGGCAGGACTCGAACCCGCTCTTACAGGACCAAAACCTGCCGTGCTACCGGTTACACCACCCCCCAAACAAGGCCTGGTGGGACCCCGAGTTTACCGGTCCGTCGTCTCGTGCCCGCTCTTACAGGACCCCTGTCCCTCATGGTGCTACCGGTTACACCACCCCCCAAAGGGTGTGAGTGAGATTACAGGGGAGGTAGGAGGTAGCCGCTCTAACAGGACCCTGTACCTGACAGTGCTACCGGTTACACCACCCCCCATCAGGGAGGGTTGAGGTTACCTGCGCAAGTGGGGATACCCCGCACAGGCGAAGTCCCAAGTCGCATGTCGCAGGTCCCAAGCCAGAACCATTCTGGCCTGAGACTTGGGACCTGAGACTTGTAGCCTTGCCCCCATGCCATCCGTGATTTCCGCTTCCGCACTCACCAAGAAATACGGGCCGACTATCGGGCTCGACGGCCTCGATCTCGAAGTTGCCGAAGGCGAGGTGCACGGGTTTCTCGGCCCCAATGGCGCGGGCAAGACAACGACGATTCGAATCCTGCTCGGGCTGATCAAAGCCGATGGTGGGGAGGTCACCCTGTTCGGGCGAAATCCCTGGTCCGAGGCTACGGACCTCCACCGCAGGCTCGCCTATGTGCCCGGCGACGTGAATCTCTGGCCGAATCTGACAGGTGGCGAGGTCATCGACCTCCTCAGCCGGCTCCGGGGAGGCCTCGATGTTGCCAAGAAGGACATGCTCCTGGAACGGTTCGATCTCGATCCCCGGAAGAAGGGCCGCACCTACTCGAAAGGCAACCGCCAGAAGGTGGCGCTGATCGCGGCCCTGGCATCCGACGTGGAGTTGCTCATCCTCGACGAGCCAACCGCAGGCTTGGATCCGCTCATGGAGGCGGAGTTCCGGGCGTGCATAAACGAGGACCGGCACGATGGGAGGACGGTGCTTCTGGCGAGCCACATCCTGGCCGAGGTCGAAGCTCTCTGTGATCGGATAAGCATCGTCCGCGCCGGCAAGACCGTGGAATCGGGCACCCTCACCGAGCTCCGCCACCTGACCCGGACCACGATCACAGCCGAGTTGGCCAATGTGCCGACCGGTCTCGCCGATCTGCCCGGCGTCCACGATCTCGACGTGGAGGGCCATCGGGTTCATTTCGAGGTCGACTCCGAGCAACTCGGGTCGGTGCTCAGCCATCTGACGGCGCTCGGAGTTCGGACCATGACCAGCCAGCCCCCGACGCTGGAAGAGTTGTTCATGCGTCACTACCGGAATGAGGGCGAGTGACGACTTTCACCGGCACCTGGCATCTGATTCGGCTGATCCTGAGACGGGACCGTTTCCGGCTCCTGGTCTGGATTCTCGTGCTGTCCTCATTGGCGATAGGCACCGCCAGCGCCTTCATCAGCCTCTATCCGGACGAGGCCGAGCGTCAGATGCTGGTCACCACCATTGGCTCGAACCCGTCAATCGTCGCCTTTCTCGGCCCGATAAATGGCTCGTCTGTCGGCGACCTCACCGCCTGGCGGGTGGGAGTCATCGGGTCGGTCCTGATCGGGGTCATGGCGGCACTGACCATGATCAGACACACCAGGGAGGAAGAGGAGACCGGGCGACGCGAGTTGCTGGGGGCAACGGTGGTGGGGCGCAACGCGCCGCTGACTGCCAGCCTCATCGTGACCACATCTGCCGGCCTGATACTGGGAGCTCTGTGCGCCGCCGGGCTGATCGGCCTCGGTCTGCCGACATCGGGGTCGATTGCCTTTGGCGTGGGATACGCCGCGGTCGCCATCGTCTTCGCCGGGCTGTCCGGAGTTGCAGCCCAGCTGACCCAGGGGGCCGGGGCCGCCAGGGGAATCGCCATCGGAATGATTGGTGCTTCCTTCGTGCTCCGCCTGGCCGGTGACGGTGGCTCCGAAAGCGGTCTGGGGTGGATGTCGTGGCTGTCCCCCATCGGTTGGTTCACCCAGCTCCGGGCTTACGCCGAGGAACGGTGGCCCGTATTGCTGCTCTCGGCCGGGCTGGCGCTGTTGGCGACCGCGGGCGCCTTTTGGCTGGCGGCTCGCCGGGATGTCGGCGCCGGGATAGTCCAACCCAGACTGGGCTCCGGATCGGCCTCGCGAAGACTGGGATCTCCTCTGGGGCTCGCTTGGAGACTCCATCGGCCAGCCCTGCTTGGCTGGGGCCTCGGACTGGCCTTCCTCGGTGCGGTATACGGGAGTATTGCCGACAGTGTCGGTGGTTTCCTCACGGACAGTCCACAACTCGCCGAGATCTTTGAGCAGTTGGGAGGTGAGGCCGGGATCACCGCTGCTTACTTCGCGACAGCCATGGGGATCCTCGCCCTGATCGCCACCGCCTACGCCATCAGGACAGCCCTCCGCACGAGAGTCGAGGAGGAGAGTCTCCGAGCCGACTCGGTGCTGGCGACGGCCACCCCCCGGATTCGCTGGGCGAACAGCCATTTCCTGTTTGCACTGCTGCGGCCCGGTCTTGATCCTTGCGGTGTCGGGCCTCGTCGCAGGCGCCACCTACGGAGTGATCATCGGCGATATTGGTGGGCAAGTGCCCCGCGTCCTCGAGGCGGCGATGATCCAGATCCCGGCCGTGTGGGTGGTGGTGGGGATCTCGGTTGCGCTTTTCGGGTTGGCCCCCAGGTTCAACGACGCGATCTGGGGGGTACTGGTGGCCTTCTTCCTACTCGGCCAGCTCGGTCGGATCCTCCAGTTCCCGCAGTGGTCCCTGGATCTCTCCCCGTTCAGTCACATACCGGCACTGCCGGCCGAAGACCTCACCGTGTTGCCCCTGGTGGTCCTCTCGGTGCTGGCTCTGGCTCTGTTCGCGATAGGCCTCGCCGGGTTCCGTCGGCGAGATGTGGGAGCGTGAGCCCGGGCCTAGTCCTCGACGCGGCTTGCCCCGTGGTTCCTGAGGTCTGCGCCGACTGCGACCCGGCACCATTTCCGTACTGCCGTGGCCGCGTCATCCGCCTCGTCTCGACCGGGGAATAAGCCAAAGCACCCTGAACCGGAACCGCTCATGAGGGCAGATCCCCAGGCCGCGACGAAGATCGGCGATGAAGTCGCCCAGCGCCGGCTCGAGATCGAGCGCGGGGGGCGTCAGGTCATTGCGAATCGGCATTCCGCCACGAAGTTGGGGAGGCAGCGAGCCCGGGCCGATGGTCTCGCCGACCGGGCCTTCCATCTCATCCCATCGCCGGTAGACGTCTTGCGTCGACAGCGAGAACGCGCGGAACGGCAACGGCTATTGCCAGACCGGCCAGGGCCGGCTGAGGCTCGACCACCTCGCCATACCCGGAGATCAGAGCGGTGCCGCCCACCAGGAACAAAGGCACGTCGGCTCCGAGCGACGACGCAACGTCGGCCATCCCCGTTTGGTCGCCACCACCGAAAGAGAATGCAGCAAGCAGAGTGGCCGCGGCGTCCGAGCTCCCACCGCCGAAACCCGACCCGACTGGGATGCGCTTCCGGAGTCGCAGCTTCAGCGGGGGCACCGGCTGGCGAAGGCGAACCGCCTCCACCGCCTTTCGCACGAGGTTGTCCTCAGGGTCGAGATCCGCACCCAACACCGTCATCTCTTCGCTCTCGGCCTCGTCGACCTCGAGACGGTCACACCAGTCGACTGTCTGCACCAGTGAAGTGATCGGGTGGAAGCCGTCGGTCGCAGGCGGCTCGACATGCAAGGACAGATTCACCTTCGCCGGAGCCTCAAACAGGCTCATATCCGGGCCAACCTCAAATAGTCGGCTGGCGCCAGATCCTCGGCGCGAGCCGTCGGGTCGAGCCCTGCGGACCGAATCGAGGTGGCGGGATCTTCGAACATGCCGGCAAGTGACCTTCTCAACATCTTGCGACGCTGATTGAACCCTGCTGCAGCCAGTTCGATCGCACGTTCGGCATCAGGGGGGGCAGGCACCCGGTCCATGATCACTACCGCAGACTCGACCGAGGGCGATGGATAGAACACCTGTGGGGGCACTCGAAAGGCGACCCTGGCCGGCGCGTAGATGCCGCTGATCACCGAGGGAAGCCCGTATTCCTTGGAGCCTGGTGATGCTGCGAACCGCTCGCCAACCTCACGCTGGACCATGACGACGAACCGGACAATGGCCGGCACATTTCGCAGGGCATCGAGGACCAGGGGCGTGCCGACGTTGTAGGGGAGGTTGGCGACCATGACCCAGAGCCCGGGGCCCAAGGCCGCCCCAAAGTTGACGTCCATGACGTCCGCGAAACGCAGCTCGACATCGAGCCCCGCAGTGACCTCTTCGAGAACCGGTGCCAGGCCGGAGTCGACTTCATAGGCGACGACATGGGACCCGGCGGCCGCCAGAGCACGGGTCAGCGTGCCGGTTCCTGCTCCCACCTCGACAACCTGGTCCCCGCTCTCGACTCGGGCAACGTCCACGATCTTGCGAGTGATGTTGGAGTCGGCGAGGAAGTTCTGGCCGAGGTGATGCCTCGGTGTCAGACCGTGACGCTCGAGGAGGTTGACGATTTCGGACCGGGTCTGCGGCGTCATGGTCTGAAGACACGGGTTGCGTTGTCCGAGGTGATGCTCGAGACCTTGTCGACGTCCATTCCCCACACCTCGGCGAGGGCTGCACCCACCAGAGCCACCCACGCCGGCTCGTTGCGCTCGCCACGGTGCGGGGGCGGTGCGAGGTAAGGCGTGTCGGTCTCAACCATTGCCCGTCCCGGCGGCACCTCGGCCGCCCCCAATCGAACGGTGTCTCCCGTCTCGAATGCGACAGGCCCCGCAAAGGAGAACATGACTCCCAGTGTCAGGAACCGCTTGGTCCACTTCGGACCACCCGTCCAGCAGTGAAGGACGGATTGAGGGCCAATCCCCGTCTGATCGATGATCTCGAAGACCTCGGCAAAGGCGTCCCGGCAATGCACGATGATCGGCTTGCTCAAGCTGGCGGCGAGAGCGATCTGCTCGCGGAACGCAATGATCTGGTCCTCACGCGGGGCCAGATTCCGATAGAAGTCGAGACCGGTCTCCCCGATGGCAGCGGCTGCCCCCGCCAATCGGGCGATGCCTTCGCCTTGCTCGGGCCACGACTCCGCGTCGTGGGGATGGAGGCCCGAAGTTGCCAGGACCCGGCCCGGAAAACCCAATGCCAGGTCTCGGGAAGCCTCAGAGCTTTCGAGATCCACGCCAGGAGCGACCACCCAGTCGATATCGGCCGCGCGCCCAGGAGCTGAGCCGGGTCGCGCCCGTCCAACTGCAGATGACAGTGAGTGTCGACCCATCCCATCGGTGAGGGACGGTACCCGCCACGGACCTGAAGGCCCCGGGTAGGCTCGGATCCCGGAGGAGAAGGCCCGGCATGGAAACTGGAATCGCCCGCAAGATCGACGACCTGGGAAGGATCGTGATTCCCGCCGAGACCCGTCGTTTGTTCAACATCAGGGAGGGCGACCATTTGTTCATCTCGGTCGAGGGAAGCTCGATCGTGCTCCGGAAGATGACCGCCACCTGCACCTTCTGCGGATCCGACACCAAGATCACCCAGTTCAAAGGTCGTGGTGTCTGTTCGTCCTGCCGGTCTCAGCTCCGGTCGTGAGGCCCGAGCAGGGCCTCGTAAATCTCTCGTCGGGCCACACCCGTGGCGTGGCCGACCTCACGAGACGCCTCAGAAGGCGTCGATCCTTCTGAGACCAGCAATCGAGCCTGCTCGACGGCCTGGCTCAAGCTGACCGGCGGCGGCTCGGCTGGGGCGAGAACGATGGTGAACTCGCCTTTTGGTGTGCGTTGTGACCATTCATCAAGCGCTTCCGCGATGGTCCCTGCCCAGACTTCCTCGTGAAGCTTGGTCAGTTCCCTGGTGACGACCACTTGGCGCTCTTGACCTGAGGTAGTCGCGAGGTCGCCCAGATCGGCCTCGAAGCGGTGCGGAGCCACGAACAAGACCACGGGTCGATCCTCAACAGCGATTCGCTTCAGACGTCGGGCTCTTGCCGTGCCTTTTCTGGGGAGAAAGCCTTCGAACACAAACCCTTCGCCGCCGAACCCGGCGACAGCGACAGCACTGGTTACCGCACTCGGGCCGGGTATGACCGTGACCGGAAGACCTGCGTCCCTCACCCTCGTCACTGCCGACGCGCCAGGGTCGGAGATTCCCGGCATACCGGCGTCGCTGACCAAGGCGACGACTTTCCCACCAAGCACGGCCTGCAGGAGCTCGTCGGTCCGTGTCTCCTCGTTGCCGACGAACAAGGATCGAATCGGCGTGGATGCCCCGACGTGGGCCAGGAGGACAGAAGTCCTTCGCGTGTCCTCGGCGTAGACGACGTCGGCTTCGGTTAGTGCGGTTCGCAACCGATCCGAGACGTCGCCCAGGTTCCCGATGGGTGTGGCACAGAGGACGAGACGACCCTGGTCAGGCATCGATGACCTCGACGTGAGCGCCCTCGTTGGGCACCTCTGCGCCCTCAGGAAGCTCGAGGATGAAGCGGGCACCGCGCTCTCGTACCAGGCGGTTCGGTGCGAGAGTTTGCACTCTGATGACCCGCCGATCGGCGGCGATCATGACCAGAGCGATCGATCGGGACATCCCGATCGTATGGATGCTCGAAGTCTCGAAGAGGATTCGGGCATCATCGGGCTGTCCGCGAAGACCGCGAAATCGCTCGAAAAAGGTCACGGCCCGGGTCGCCTCGGAGACCCAACCCTCTGCGACCACCCGAACCCTCCTCATCGGACCGACGCTAGATGATGCGGGCCCGGCCGGGAAGGGTGGCGTCAGCCCGACACCGCCTGGAGGATCGACTGAGCGACAGCCTCCTCGTCTGCGGCGATGAACACCAACTGCCCGTCGATGATCTGGACCGACGCGTAATCCAGCTCGAACACCGCCGCCGTGTAGTCGGACATCGCCTGATGCAGCTCGTTGGTGTCACGGTTGGTGTCTCCCTCGAAGACGAGGAGCAGTGCGGCGTTGGTGCCGTCGAACCATTGCAAGTAGTAGTCGCCGCCCCAGCCGTCGGCGGCTGTGACCCCGACCCCCTGGCCCAGCACCTGGTCGAGCATGATCCGGAAGCCCTCCTCGCCCCAAACCGACGTCCGTTCCAGGTTGTAGCCAGGAACTGAAACTGTCTCGGGCGTGATTTCTTTCGGCAGGTCACGCTCGTAGTCGCTGGGTGTGATCACTTGTTCGGTCGAACCGGGCAGCGACGGCATGGTGGTGTAGGCGTCGTTGACGTCGCTCCAGTCCCCGTCGTTGTCGTAGAGCTCCTGGACAAACGCCAAACCGGAGTCATAAGGGAAGATCAAGGAGTCCTGGAGGAACTGGGGCGCCGCGTCGAGGGCGGTGGTATCGACACCAAGAGCATCGGCCATGAATTCCCCAATCTCCGCTTGGGAGAGTGTTCCCAGAAAACGAAGCTCGGCCAGACTGGCGTCGCCCTCGATGAGAGCCTGATAGGCGGAGGCTTGATCGAGCCGATCCTCGTCGAACATTGCGTCGAACACCGGGTGGAATCCGAACTGCTGATCGGTCAGCGCATGGGTCAACTCATGAACCAGTGTTGCCCGCTGGACGACGCTGAATCCCTCGGTCGTGATCGGCACCACGAGCTCGCGGGTGTCGCCGTCGTAATAGCCGGCAACCTGCTCCCCGTAGACATCGGTGAGCAAGGTCTGAAAGTCCACATCCCCGCCGAGGAGCCCGAGCAGCTTGTAGAGAGCGGCATCAGCGGGATAGTCGGCGGCGTCCTCTTCGAATTGGGCACGAACCCGCTCCTCGAGCTCCTCTTCGGACACGACGGTGATGGTTGGCATCTCGAGGAACTGGAGCCCTCGTACCTCCTCGGTGACGGCGACCAAATTCACCAACTCGTCGCGCACCTCGGGAGTGAGAGCCTCGGTGCCGGGAAGGGGGCCGTTGGGCGCAGGAGCGGTGGTCGAGGTGGCGGTGGCCTGAGAAGTAGTCGTGGTGTCGGCGGGTGCCGTTGTCGTCGCCGATGTCCCCAAGGACGTGGTGCTCGATCCGTCGGTGGTGCCGCTGGAACAGGCTGCGATCACGAGCGCGAGCGCGAGCAAGGAAGAGAGACGCCGGGTCATGTCGTCAGATTATCGGAGCGCCGGCGCTTTGAATGAACCCTCTCCAAGGCAGCACCGATCGCGACCCAGGGGCAGGTTTCGCTCGGGGGCGGTGCAACCACAGGCCGGTAACGATCTGGTAACGCCGAACGGGTAATGAAAGGGAGGAAAGGAGAAGATATGACTTCAAGGGAACGACGCTTCTCAGCCCTTTACGTGGTCACCGCGGCCCTGTTGCTCATCGCCGCGTGCGGAGGTGACTCAGCCACCGGAAGCACCAATGACGGCGTTTCAGGGACGTCTACCACAGGCGGACCATCTGCCGTCACCACCCTCGCCGGGGCCAGCACAACGGCAGCCGCTCAAGAGGGCGACGAATGCCCCTCTCTCACCGCTGCAGACGTGAAGACCATTACCGGCGTCGAGGTCGTCGCCGTGCCCCGCGGCTCGGACGTCGGAGCCGGCGGGATGTGCGCCAACTACCAGACAACGGCGGGAGACGGATTCGTCGGGGTCAACGTGCTCACGGGAGCTGACACCTACGAGCTGTCCTTCCCACCAGAAGGCGCCTACCAGCCCGCAGAGCAGCTGACCGGCATTGGCGAGGAAGCCGTCGGATTCCGCCTTCTCGCAGGGTATCCCCTGACTTATGTGGTAGCCCGGCAAGGTGAGAATGTGGTGGTGGTCTTTTCGCTTTCACAGGACATCACCGACGAACAGATGAGCCAAATGGCGACTAGAGCTCTCGGCTGAACATGGTGATCAGCCCAAGCTTGCCGACTCTCTCCGATCGGCGCGGCGGAACCAGACCCAGAGGCCGAGAGAGACCAGTGTGAAGAAGGCAAGCAGGCCGTAGGTGGTCGCCACGGGCACCAACGCGGTGTTGACCAGGTACCCGGACTGCGGGTTGACCAGGACGTGGAAAAAGGCGAGGACGGAAGTCCCCCATATCACTACCCAAAGCCAGCGACGCTGCTGAAACAGGACCCTGCCGGGCATGCCATGAATCGGCAACAACCCGAACACCAGCGCCTCGAAGGCTGACACCGTCGTCATGGCGAGGGTCGCCTGAACCAAGTTGGACATGCTCCCTGCGCCAGCGGACCTCACGGCGCCGAGGCCGAACCATGCGGTCAACGCGATCGCGAGGATCACAACCGAGGTGGTTGTCACTTCTTTCGAAGCCACGTCATCTCCGACTTCGGCGGCAAAGACCAAGCCGAGGGCAACCCCGTAGAGGTAGCCGGGAAGAAAACCGATCAGCCGGGAGATGAGGACACAGGCCACTCCCACCAACAGTGCGACCGGAAGGACCCTCAAGTGGCCCCGATCCTTGGCTCGGGTTCGCCGCAGGATCAGGGTTGGCACCGCGAAGCCGACAGTGGTGAAGACAACGCCGAGAAGAAGCCCGCCGAACGTGGAGAGCGACGCGCTGTTCAAGCCAAAGCCAGGATCGAGGAATCCGTAGAGAAGGGCCATCACGATCAGCCCCAGAATCAGCATCCACGGCTTTTCCCAGATCGCGCCGGAGGCCTCATCCTTCCTTCGCCGGAACCAGGACCGGATCTGGTCGTGATGGTCGACCAGCGTGTTGTTGAAGATCTCGGCGGGGAAGGGGACCAGAAAGAGCAGCCCTGCAGTCAGGGCAACCGATGCGGCAACCACCACCGGGTCGAGGTTGATGGCGTCAGGTGAGGGAACCGAGGCCACCAGGCTGCCCACTTCGGCTGCTCCCGCAGACTGATAAAGGTAACGCCCGTCCTCAACGAGGATCAGCAACTCGTCGTCGTTGCTGAGAGCGATCCGGGTGGGCGCCGAGAGCTGGGTTTCGAGTGGCGGAAAGCCCGTCCCCGGATTGGTTCCGCCTCCGAGAACAGTGGTGACAACTCCTTGGTCGACGACGAATACCCCGCGACCGAGACGGGGGACGAGGTAGAGACGATCATTGCTGTCGACCGCCACTCCGATCTCGGCCGACCCGTAGTCGATCGCGACGGCAGCGGTTCCGTCGACCGCCTGTTGGATCGGGATCGTCCCGCCACCGAACACCGTGGAAACCATGCCGTCGGGGCCGATTCGCCTCACATCGCCGAACGCTTCGTCGGCGACGAAGATCGCACCTGAAGAGTCGATCGCGAGATCGGAAATGCTCCCGAAACGGGCACCACTGGCCGGCCCACCATCACCGACTCCCGGCTCGGTTGCCAACTCGTCCGATCCGGCGATGAGCGTGGTGGTCCCGTCTTCCTCGACGCGATCGAGACGGGGAAGGCGTCCACCGGCGACGTAGAGAGCGCCGTCCGGTCCCACGGCCAGTTTGGGACCGTAGACCTGAGACCCCGCCTCTTCCGCGACTACTTCGGCGATCGTCCCCTCCGAAGAGATGGACATCACTGCCTCCCCCGTTGTGAAGTAGACCGTCCCATCTGCGGCGACCGCGACCCCGGAGAAATCGTTCTCATCGGCGCTGAGGTCGCCCCGATAGGCGACGGTGAGGATCCCATCGCGGATGCGGAGCAGTCGCGCGCTGTTGTAGTCGGCGATGTAGATGTCGCCGTTGGGCGCGACTGCCACATCCTCGGCGTTGTTCAACGCGGCGTCAGCGGCCGGCCCGTCCTCACCAACCGTCCCGACTGCTGGAGGGGGAAGCCCGGCCACATGGACGACCACGCCCCCGGAGGTGGCGGCGATGATCAGGGCGGCGGTTGCAAGGAGCGGAGAGCGAAGGAGAAGTGGTTTTCTGCTCACGGCCGGATCGCAGGCGATGCTATCGCCGCCGAATGCGACGCGAGGCCCAGGGCCGAAGGGCGGGGTGGAAACGACGCTTCCCACGTCGAAATCGTTGAGGTAGCCGGCGAACGCGAATCGAGGAGATCAGGTTCGGCGATCGGAGCGGGCAACGATCGCCCGCTGGACCACGATGAACACCAGGAGCAGCCCGCCGATGACAATCTGCATCAAGAATTGCTCGGCACCCATGAAAGAGATAATGGTCTTGATGGTGCCGTAGACGAGCACACCTACGAGTGAGCCCAAGACATATCCGCGGCCCCCGCTCAGCAATGTTCCGCCGATGACCACGGCCGCGATCACGTCGAGCTCCGTACCCACACCGTTGCGCGGATAGCCAGCACCCGAATATGCGGTAAGCACCAGGCCGGCAAGACCGCCACAGACGCCCGATATGACGTATACGGAGACCGTGGTGCGTGCCACTTTGAGGCCCATCAATGCTGCCTGCTTGTTCCCGCCGACCGCGTAAGTAGTCCGCCCGAAGCGGGTGTATTGCATCACCAACGCACCGACGAGCACCACGAACAGCGCGAGGATGCCGGTCGGTGTGATGTACCAATCGCCAAGCCGGAATCGTGTCGACTGCAGCCACAGCACGGAAGCGGTCTCGACCTTGATCGACGAAAGGCTCACGACGAAGGCGAGACCGCGGGCCAGGAACAGGCCCGCCAGCGAGGCGATGAACGGCTGGACGTCGAAGAACTGCACCAGGACCCCGATGAGCAGGCCGATCAATGCGCCACCCACGATGATGATCGGGAGGGCAATCGCCAATGAGGTCCCGGCCTCGAGCAGCTTCGCCAGCCAGATGCCGGTAAACGCCATCACCGAGCCCACGGAGAGGTCGATTCCCCCGGTGAGGATGACAAATGTCATGCCCACGGCCAGGATCAGCAGGAAGGCGTTGTCCAGCAGCAGCGCAGAAATGTTGCCCGGGGAGAGGAATTCTCCCCTCAAGAACACCTCCGCGCCAATAAGGAGCAGGATCAGGATGGCGATCGCCGCAAACGTAGGGAGCAGCGACGAATGCCGACTCAAGAACGTCAGGTAGTACTCGCCGACGTTCGAGCGTGCTGGGGCGACGGCCTCGACCTTGGCACTCACGCTGCCACCTCCGCGTCATGGGTGGAATCGGTGGACCCTCGAGAGCGCACCGCATGGAAGAGGTTTCGCACAACACGATGCAAGCGTGGTGACTGGATGACCACGACGATGATGACGACGATTGCGAAGAACACCGGGCTCTGAGCCGACGGCACTCCGAGGAAGAGGATCGTGGAGTCGAGTGTCTGGATGATCAGCACGCCCACAACAGTGCCCGCGATGCTGAACTTGCCACCCATTAGCGAGGTACCGCCCAACACGACGGCGAGGATCGCGTAGAGCTCGATGAATTGGCCGGCCGCATTGGCATCGGCTGCCTTGATATTCGAGGCATAGATCACGCCCGCGATGCCGGCGAGCGTGGCACTGGCGGCGTAGGCGCTCCAGATGATGCCGCGCGAGCGCACTCCGGCGAGTCGGCTCGCCTCAGGGTTGATACCAACAGCCTCGGTGAGGACGCCAAGTGCTGTCCTCCGCTCGATCGCCGCAACGGCCGCGAACGCCGCCACCCAGATGAAGAAGGCGAACGGCAACAACAGAAGGTACCCGGTCGAGATGTACTCGAACGGCGTGCTGTTCACGGTGGTGATGAATCCACCGGTGATGAGGAGTGCCACGCCGCGGCCGGCGAGCATGAGCACCAGGGTGGCGATGATCGGTTGGATGCCCAACAGGGCGACGAGGAAACCGTTCCACACGCCAAGCACGAGCGACGCCAGGATCGCGGCCACCACGGCAACCATGACCACGCTGAGACTGTCCGGATCCGCCGCGCCGTCAATGATGGTGAGTGCCACCGCTCCGGACACGGCCATAACCGCTCCGACCGACAGATCGATGCCCCGCGTGGCGATGACGATCGTCATGCCAAGCGCCACCAGCATCAATGGAGCGCTTTGACGCAGGATGTCGATCAAGGCGCCGTAGAGACGGCCGTCTTGAATCGTGATGCTGGCGAACTGTGAGCGGGCAATGGTGTTGATCAGGATGAGCGTGACCAATGCGACAACCGGCCAGAAGAGTCGGTGCTTCATTAGTCCCTTCAAGCTGCGCTCTCCTTGCCCTCATTGGCGATGAAGTCGATCAGTCCATCCAGATTGACGTTTCGCGAGTCGAGCTCACCGATGCACTTGCGGTCTCTCATGACCAGCACGCGCTGGGCGAGTCGCAGCACCTCCTCGAGCTCCGATGAGATGAAGATCACGGACAGGCCCTGCTCCGACAACTCAGCGACTTTTCGCTGAAGGTCGGCTTTGGTGCCGACATCGATCCCACGAGTCGGCTCGTCCAGGATGAGGAGCTCGGGCGCCGTGGCGAGCCAGCGTGCAATGAGCACCTTCTGCTGGTTCCCGCCCGACAGATTGCCGGCGACCATGTCCGGGTCCGCCGGCCGCACGTCGAGCGCCTTCATGTATTCCGACACCACCGATTCCTGCTTCGCCCGGCGGATCTTCCGGAACCCTTTGCGCGCCTGGATGCCAAGCACAATGTTCTCGGCGACGGTCAGGTCGGCCACGATGCCCTCCTCACGCCGATCCTCGGACGAGAAGGCTATGTGGTGGTCGATTGCGTGGCGGGGGGAGGTCATCTTGGCGGGCGCGCCGGCAACCTCGATCTGACCCGAGTCGGCCTTGTCGGCGCCATAGAGCAGCCGCACCAGCTCGGTGCGCCCGGATCCCAGCAAACCGGCGATTCCAACGATCTCACCGTCGAACACTTCGAGATCTGCCGGCTCGAGCACACCGCGTCTTCCCACGTCAGTCACTTTGAGGATCGGTGTCTGGTTGCGGTCGATCACGCGTGCTGCAGTCGAAGAGATGGCTTCGAGGTCACTGAGCTGGTGACCGATCATCTTGGTAACCAGGTCCTCGCGCGGCAGGTCCGTGACCATGTACTCGCCCACCAGCTTCCCATTGCGCAGAACTGTGATCCGGTCGGCGATCTCGTAGACCTGATCGAGGAAATGGCTGACAAAGATGATGGCCGCGCCGTTGTCCCGGAGATCGCGGATCACGGTGAAGAGCCGCTCGACCTCGCCACGATCCAGGCTGGACGTCGGCTCGTCGAGGATGAGGACCTTGGCGTCCAACACCATGGCGCGGCTGATCGCCACCAGTTGTTGAATGGCGATCGAGTGGTTGGAGAGCATCGACCGGGTGTCAATCGATATCCCGAGACCTTCGAGGTGCTCGGCCGCCATTCGGTGCACGGCCTTCCAGTCGACCCGGCCACCCTTGTGGGGCTCGTGGCCAAGCATCACGTTCTCGCCCACGGACAGGTTGGTGCACAGGTTGATCTCCTGGTACACGGTCGAGATGCCTGCAGCCTCTGCATCGAAAGTGCTGCGAAAGACCCGACTGCTGCCGGTCACATCGATCGACCCACTGTCGATCGCATAGACCCCGGTCAGCGCCTTGATCAGGGTGGACTTCCCAGCGCCGTTCTCGCCCATGATCGAGTGCACTTCACCGGGGTGGAGGAAGAAGTCCACGTTGTCAAGAGCAAGCACGCCAGGGAAGCGGATTGTGATTCCGCGCATCTCGACGATGGGAGGGGAAGCGGCGCCAGCGACCAACGTCACACCTTTGCTCTCGATATATCGAAGGAGTGTCCGACCGGGGCACCGGCGACGAACCGGGACCACGGCCGGACACTCAAGCTATCCACTTGGGGCTAACCCTTGCGGGTTAGTTCAAGCGATTTAGTACAAACGATCGGGGAGCGCCTCTTCGGCCTGCTCCGCGGTGAATGTCTTGTCATCGACGAAGTTCCGCTTTTCGACGGTTTCGCCGGCGAGCACGCTTGTCACGAAGCCCGCAGCTAGCTCACCCAAGAGCGGGTTGCACTCGACGACGAAGTTGATCTTGCCGTCGATTAGGGCCTGGAGACCGTCGTGGACAGCATCGATCGAAACGATCTGGATGTCCTCGCCCGGCTTGCCGCCCGCGGCCTCGATCGCCTCGATGGCACCCAGCGCCATGTCGTCGTTGTGGGCGTAGACCAGATCGATGCCGTCGACACCGTACTTCTGGAGGAAGCCCTCCATGACAGTCTTGCCACCGTCACGCGTGAAGTCACCGGTCTGGGAGTCGATCTTCTCGATCCCGGTGCCGGCGACGGCCGCGTCGAAACCCTCAGCGCGGTCGTTGGCCGGAGCCGAGCCAGTGGTTCCTTCGAGTACCACCATCTTGGTCGGGGTGTCGCCGAAGGTTTCCTTCGCCCACTCCCCCGCGTAGGTGCCCTCGCGCTTGAAGTCGAGGCCAACCCAGGTGTCCCACAGGTCTTCCGAAGAAGTCACGGTGCGGTCTTCCAGAATTACTGGAATCCCAGCGTCCTTGGCCTCCTGCAGCACGTCGTCCCAGCCGTCCTCGACGATCGGAGCGATGACGATCGCGTCAACGCCCTGGTTGATGAAGCCGCGAACCGCAGCAATCTGCGCCGCCGGGTCGTTGTCAGCCGCATTGAAGATCAGGTCGAACCCGTTCTCCTCCGAGAAGGCGGCCTTCATCGACTCGGTGTTCGCCGAGCGCCATCCCGACTCCGAGCCGGTCTGGGCGAAGCCAACGGTGACGAGGTCTCCGCTTGCCGACCCTCCGGCGGTGGTCGCGGTGTCACCTCCCGTGGTGGTCGCTGTGCTGTCGCCGCCACAGGCGGCAATAGCCATTCCGAGTACTACGAGTAGCACCAGGAATTGCGACTTCCGATTACTCAGTGATTTCATTGTTCCTCCTCACTGCTTGGGGTTGTTTCTCTTTCGTCGACGTGATGCTTGGCAAACCACGCACCCGTCGGTGTGAGTGTGTCTCATCCGACGCCTTAGTTGGCACGGCCTTGCTCATCGGGTGTCTGATCGATGGGGGCTTCTCCTTCTCTGCTCATTCAGGGATTGTCTTTGGGGGGGGTGCTGTTGGCCGATTGTTATCGTTAACGGGAACGCTAACACCTTGCCGGTTTCCTGTCGACTCACTTGCAGGTGCCTCTGGTTCGCCGCTCCTATCGCTGCATCAGACGGTGTGCAGAATCATTCCAGAACAGCTCCTTCTCGAGCTCTCTGAGGTCGGTCCCGGCATCGATCCTCACCAGCTCGACACCGAGGATCATCGCCAGATCTTCCAGATGCTCGACCTTCAGCGCCCTGCTGTGACACGAGTGGTGCGAACCGCCGGCCAGGATCCACGCCTCGGCCGCGCTGGCCAGATCCGGCTCCGGCCTCCAAATGGATCGGGCGACCGGGAGGGCGGGCGTGCTCGCAGGTGGGGTAACCACTTCGACTCGGGCGACGGTCATGCGGAACCTGTTGCCCAGGTCGATGACGGACGCGTTGACACTGGGCCCGGAGTGCGCATCGAAGACGAGCCTCACGGGATCCTGCTTGCCACCAATGGACAGCGGATGGATCTCACATCGGGGTGTTCCGTCCGCAATCGACGGGCACACTTCCAGCATGTGCGCTCCAAGAGTGAGCGACCCATCAGGGGCGAGGTGGTAGGTGTAGTCCTCCATGAAGGTGGTGCCGCCCTCGAGCCCGTGCGCCATCACTTTCATGGCCCGCACCATGGCTGCGGTCTTCCAGTCGCCCTCGGCCCCGAACCCGTAACCATCGGCCATGATCCGCTGCGCGGCGATCCCCGGCAGTTGCTTGAGGCCTTCCAGATTCTCGAAGGTGTCGGTGAAAGCGACGAAGCCGCCCTCCTCGAGGAGCGACCGGAGACCGAGCTCGATCGCCGCAGCGTCCCGTAACGACTCCCGGCGTTCTCCGCCAGGCTGAAGCTCCGGCGCCATCGTGTAGGAGTCGTCGTACTCGTCGCACAGCTTGTCCACCTCAGCATCAGCGAACTGCCCGATGCGGTTCACCAGTTCCCCAAGTCCGTAGCCCTCGACGTCGTACCCGAAAACACGTTGGAACTCGACCTTGTCGCCCTCGGTGACGGCCACGCTTCGCATGTTGTCGCCGAAGCGGGCGATCCGAGCATCGGAGGCATCGGCAACAGCGAAAGCCGCTCGGGCCCAGACGCCGATCCTCTCGGCGACCCGAGGCTCGGACCAATGCCCGGCAACGATCTTCCGACGGGAGCGGAGACGACTTGCGATGTAGCCGAACTCGCGGTCGCCATGGGCCGCCTGGTGAGCGTTCATGTAGTCCATGTCGATTGTCGCCCACGGGAGGTCGCGTGCGAACTGGGTGTGAAGGTGCAGGTAGGGCTTGTTGAGCTCCTCGAGGCCACGGATCCACATCCGTGCCGGCGAGAAGGTGTGCATCCACAGGATCAACCCGGCACAGCGGCGGTCGGCGTTGGCCTCACGGACGATGGCTGAGATCGAATCCCCGGTACTCATGACCGGTTTGACGACGATGTTGAGCGGGATGTGGGGGCTGCTGTTCAGCCCGGACACGATCTGGCGCGAGTTGTCCGCGACCATGGCGAGTGTCTCGTCTCCGTAGAGATGCTGGCTTCCGGTGACGAACCAAAGTTCTGAGCCTCCGGGATCGATCATTGGTCCCCCTGTCCGTAATAGGCGTTGGTGCCGTGTTTGCGTTCGTGGTGTTTTGCAAGAATCCAGTCTTCGAGCGGGACGGGCTGCGAGCCCGCCGCCAGCCCGGTGAGCACGGCGATACGGGCACTCGCTTCCAGCGCGACGGCGTTGTCGACCGCGGCAGCCGCGTCACCACCCCAGACGAATGGGGCATGGCCAGCTGCCAGCACCGCCGGAACGTGCATCGGGTTGATCCCGTGGGACCGGAAATGCTCGACGATGACGCGCCCAGTGTTGGCCTCGTATTCATCGGCGACCTCATCTGCGCTAAGGGGTCGGGTTACCGGCACCGAGCCGTTGAAGTGGTCGGCGTGAGTAGTGCCCAGACACATGAGGGGCACCCGTGCCTGGGCGAAGGCGGTCGCATATGTGCTGTGCGCGTGGACCACGCCGCCGATTTCGGGGAACTCCCGATAGAGCTCGAGATGAGTTGCCGTGTCGATCGACGGCCTCAATGCTCCGGCGACGATGTTGCCTCCGAGGTCGAGCACGACGATGTTCTCGGGCTTCATGCCGGCGTAGGGGACGCCGCTTGGCTTGATGCCGATCAACTCGTCGATACGCCCGCTCACATTGCCCCAAGTGAGGGACACCAATCCTTCTTCGGGCAGTCGGGCGTTCTGTGCGAGTACGTACTCGCGGAGATCGGCAGCGTTGGTCAACTGGTCACCCCACTTCGGATCCGGTGCAGGTCCTTCATGACGTCATAGAGGTCAGCCGTGCCGCGTTGGCCGAAGGCGTCGTGGAGTTTCCGGTACATCTCGTAGAGCTCGGCATAGACACCAACAGCCTTCGGGTTCGGGTCGACAACTCTCTCCGGTTTCGGGACCATCGCCGCCTGAGCTTCCTCGGTGGTCTCGTAAATGCCGGCTGCGACGCTGGCGAGTATTGCCGAGCCGACCGCACAGGTCTGCGAGGTCCCGGCGAGTTCCACGCTTCGACCCGTGACATCGGCATAGATCTGGACGAGCAGCGGGCTCTTCTTGGCAATCCCGCCGCTCAGCACGATCCGTTGAATCGGGACCCCGTTCGCCTCGAATTGCTCGATAATGCGCTGAGCGCCAAATGCGGTCGATTCGATCAACGCCCGGTAGAACTCTGCAGGCGTGGTCGTCAGCGTCATCCCGACCATGGCTCCGGAGAGCAACGGGTCGACGAGAACCGACCGGTTGCCGTTGTGCCAGTCGAGCCCCAACAGCCCGCTTGCTCCCGGTGCGATCTTTGCGGCTTCACCGGCCAACTGGTCCATCCGTGCGGCGGCTCCGTTCGTCCCGGGGGCGAGGGTGTCAGCGAACCAGTTGAATATGTCGCCGACCGCCGACTGGCCTGCCTCGAGCCCGGCCATGCCGGGGATGATCGAATCAGGGACGCTCCCACAGAGACCCGAAATCAAAGGTCGGTCCCCGCGAACCACAGTCGTGTCGCAGGTGCTGGTGCCAATGATCTTCACCAAGGTGCCCTCGGCAACCCCTGCTCCCACCGCTCCGGTATGTGCGTCGAACGCCCCGGAAGCGATCTTGATCCCGGGTTGGAGGCCGAGTTGGTCGGCCAGCTCGTCGGTCAATCCCCCGACCGGGATCACGGCGGACTGAGCGACTGTGGCGTATCGGAAATCACCCATGCCGGGCTCGATGCCGTTGAGGAACTCGGCCGATGGCAGCCCACCCCATTCCGTGTCGTACATCGCCTTGTGACCGGCGGGGCAGATTCCGCGTGCCATGGTGGCGGGATCGAGCCGACCCGCCAGATAGCCGGGGACGAAGTCGGCAAGCTCGACCCATCCTCCGGTCGCCTCGCGCACCGTCGGGTCGGCAGTCCGCAGGAAGTGGGCGAGCTTCGCCCAGTACCACTCGCTGGAATAGGTATCGCCACACGGGCCCAAGTAGGGAAGCCGGTCGGTGGACACACGCTGGTTGATCTCGGCCGTCTCGACATAGGAGGTGTGGTCCTTCCACAGCCAGGTCATGGCGTCGGCATCATCGGCAAAGCGCCCATCGAGGGCCAGCGGCATTCCTTGAGAATCGACCGGGATTGGGCTCGAGCCAGTCGTATCGACCCCGATACCAACCACCCGGCGACGCTCGAAGCCATTGGCCTCCGCTGCTGCCATGGCCCGCTGGATAGAGACGCGAAGCCCTTCGACGTAGTCCTGCGCCGATTGGCGGGCGAGATGGGCCTGTCCCGAAATTGTGATCACGCCGTCAGTGCCGTGGGCGTAGGCGTACTCTCCCTCGCCCAGCTCACGACCATTCCCAGGGTCGACGACCACGGCCCTTACACTTGCCGTCCCATAGTCGACACCGATGATCACCTGGTTTGCTGCTTCCATCGCCGACGAGCCTTCCCTCTGCAACGGGTTCCAATGTTAACGCTCCCGTTAACGATAACATACGGCTATAGTGCCGTGATCTCAGGAGCCGATTCAATCTCCAATCGCTCAATTCGAAGAGGGAGCTAGGCAATGTTGGGGTCGGGCAGGGTCACGATCAAGGATGTTGCTGCGCGGAGTGGCGTGTCAACACAGACCGTGTCCCGCGTCATCAACAACCGCCCTGATGTGGCGGCCGACACAAGGGAGCGGGTCGAAGGCGTTATTGCCACCCTCGGATACACGCCGAGTGCCGTCGCTCGAACTCTCGTGGCCCGGCGCAGCCATTCGATCGGCGTGCTCCTCGCCGGCATGCGATACACCGGCACAGCATCCACCTTGCAAGGCATCATCGATGAGGCGGCGAGTCTCGGGCTAACGGTGCTCATCGCCGAGCTGCCCGAAGGCGACAGCCTCGACGATCCGCGTCCTGCCATCTCCGCCCTGGTCGAGCATCACGTCGACGGAATAATCATGTCAGTCCCTGCCATTGGGCAGGCGGTGGACCGCATCAAGGCGGTGCTTTCCGACCACCATGACCCGGTGGTATTCGTCAAGGCCGGCGTGTCGGACAGACACTCGAGCGTGCTCGTCGACAACCTCGCCGCTATCGAGGATGTCATTGACCACGTGGTGTCGATTGGCCGATCCCGGATCGGCCATATCTCCGGCCCGGTCAACTGGCAAGAGGCCGAGTACCGCCGGGAGGGGTGGGAGCGCGGCCTGAAGCGGCACCATCTCGAGGCCGAGCCCGGCCTCTGCGAAGAGGGCGACTGGTCTCCCGCCAGCGGAGCCGCCGCAATGGAGGCCCTCCTCGACCGCGTCCCGGATCTCGATGCCGTGGTGGCCGGCAACGACCGGATGGCGCTTGGCGCCATGCATGTTCTCCGCAACAGAGGACTTCGCATTCCCCAAGATGTGGCGGTCACCGGCTTTGACGACATCGATGAAGCCGCCTGGTTTGCACCGCCCCTCACCTCTGTAGAGCAACCACTCACGGAAATGGGGCGACAGGCGGTGCGAAGGCTGTCGTCTGAGTTCGACGGCAGCGAGACCGCGCCTGTGGTCATCCCACTCCGCGCCGAGCTGGTGATCCGCGAGAGCACTGTCGGTCGGTAGTCCAATCAGGGCCTTAATAGACGAATCCCGCGTGCCGCGGCGTGCGCGACCGGCGTGTGACTTCCCCGCCCCCCAAAGATGATTTCCCGTGGCCACATCGGGTAAGACCCGGTGCAGGCTGAGCATTGTGACTAGCACCGACGGGGGTATTACGTTGCGTGTTCTCTTAAATAGGAGGTGGGGATGGGTGAGAAGGGAAACCTAGGAGCGGCTGCCGGCGCCGTGGAGTCTGTGACGGCGACTATCGAATCGTCGACGACCATTGTCGGTTCGGCGGGCGACGCGGCTCAGGATATGGCCGATCGGTTAGTGGAGAAAGCTCAGGACCGTGCGGTCGAGCGCACGGTCGACCATGCCGAGCAGAAGCTGACCGGCGGCGACGATGTCAAGCCGGGAACCTGACGGCCCTGGTCTTCGGTTCACGACAGAGCTCGGCGATCCCAAGTCCCTCCTGAAGCTCGAGCGGGATCCTCTCACCGGAGCGCTGACCGACGCATCTTCTCTCAGATCCGACAAGTCCGAGGTTCGCGAGGTTCGGTTTAGCTCCTCCTCAACCGGTCCCCCTCGGTCCCGGCCGAAATGGTTGATTCCGGTTGCGGTCGTCGTGATCGTTGCCGTCGGCACCGTCGCAGCGATCGCCCTTGGAGGTGGCAACGGATCCACCGAGACGACGCAGTTGGCCGGCGGCACGCCTTCGACGGTGGGGTCTCCGACCTCGACCCTGCAAGCTGGCGGCCCGGCCGTGACGGAAAGCACCGCTGAAGGGCAGTTGCCAGTTGCTTCTCTCTTGGGCTTCGAAGGTGCCTACGAGTTCGTGAGCCAAGACTTGGTAGTCCTCAACACCGCAGGCGTGTGGGCCGCCCCCGGCACCGAAATCGAGATAGCCGAGGACACAGTCAGCTATGTGAATACCGAGGCATTGCGCAACGGGTCTTTCTCGTTCGCCGTGGATGGGCCCGCTGAAGTGGAGGCCTGTAGCTCCGACTCATGCGTGCTCACCCTCTCTGCCGACCGATTTCCCCGCGCTATAAGTCTGACACCGGCCGGTCTCCTGTATGTCGTCGATTTCATGACCATGGAACAGCGAGGAGAATTCTGCGGATTTCCTGTTCGAGTTGAAGAGGGCATGGTCGAGCCCACCTACGGATCGGACGGGATCACGGTCGAGTCGTTCCGGTACGTCACATCCTTCGGATCGGGCTCTGGGGGCGACGGGTGTGAGGATGCGGTCGAGATATCGCTGACTCTCATTGGCACCCGTGTTCCGTGATCGGGCCGAGTGTGGTGCTTGCCTTTGACGACATTGTGATGATGTGATCGTCGGAGTCGAACACGAGTATCAGGTTGGCGGCCCTACTGGTCTGTGCGATGCACGTGTCCTGTTGGAGTCATGTGACTTCGGGGGCAGGCGGATCGACCCCGGTGATGGTCGAGCGGTTCGCACACCTTGGGGCTTGGTCATCACCTCCGATGGAAGGGAGGCAGAGATCGCTACCCCGCCCGAACAAGTGACCTCTGGCTTCACAGGGCGACTTCTGGATCACGCGGCGATTGGCCGATCGGTTCTCATGGAGTCACTCGGGGAGAGCTACGAGATCGAGGGCTACTCGACCCACGTCAACGTCTCAGTGCCCGATCACCTCGTGGTGCAGGTTTCGTGGATGATGCTGTGCCGGTTCGGGGTGGCGATCATGTTGGCCTTAGACGCGGTCTCATCTCCCGGGGTCTTCGTCCGTCCCCGGCGTGGTCGCGTCGAAGTGGGCGGGGAATACGCCGACGATCAGCATCTCGTGGCAGCGATCCTCCTATGTTCAGGAGCCGCCCTCGCTTGTGTTGAGGTAGCGGAGCGTCGAACTTCGAAACGAACCCTCCCGCCGGCGATCAGGTCGACTGTCGATCCCGCGATAGATCGATACGGCTGGTACCTCGATCGGCGGGCCTTCGGCTTTGACCTCTATACGGCGACGAACCCATATCTGATGACGTGGCGCGGCCGCGTTGCTGCCGAAACCCATGTAGCGAGATCTTGGCTCAGCGCGCGAGAGGCCTTGGAGGGGATGGTTGACAAATCGGAACTGGTCATCGCCGATCGAGTCCTCATGGAGGCCAAGGGGCCTCGGGCGGTAGTTCCTCCGGTCGACCTGGACCGTCGACCGACGCCGAGGCGCCCAATCGACGGGCTGATCCTGGACGAGGTAGTTCGGGACCGCTTCCGGGTCGAAGCAGCGGTGGCGACATGGGATGTCGTCACTTTCAAATTCAGTCACGTGAAGGGGACTGCCTTTCTAACCGTCGACCGGAAGGATCTCGTTGGCTTCTGGAACGACCTTCGCTCAGGTCGTCTGGATGAGTCCGTCGAGTCCCAGTTCGCGGTGGACGAACGCGCGCCGACACTGGAGTTAGGCGCGCCAATCATCTAGGCGATGCACCCGTCCCCTGAGATATGAACCAACACACCCTCCCTTGCGAACAATCTCGCCCGGGTGCAGAAATCTCAGGCACTCAACCGAGGATTTTCGCCTTCTCGCGCTCGAACTCATCGTCGCTGAGGACGCCGGTAGACCTGAGCTCACCCAAGGTCTTGAGACGCTCCAGCCGAAGATCGGTCGCCGGCTTCTCTTGGGCGGCGGCGATCGGCTGGGCCTGATGCCTTCCAGGGGTTGCCGTCATTTTGACCCAGAGATCTTGACGCATCTCGCGGACGACGGGTGGTCGGATCAGCATCATTGACCTCCAGATGATGAGGTGATGGAGGCTGCCACCGCGTCGGAGTCGAGCCGATCATGGATCACCACCCGCCCACCGGCGTGGGCGACGGCGCTGCGCAGGTTCCGTGCCCAGGCGTTCTCCCACACAACGAGGATCCCAATGGTGTCGGGTTTGAGGGTCTTAGCCGCCTCTGCGATATCTGCGTTACTAAGCAGCCACATCACCTCTCCGTTCACCTCAGCGAACTGCTCAGCGATCGCCGGCTCGGCGTCGACCAGCTCGACCACCTCGAGACTGCCCTCCTCGTCTTTGCTCACCAAGAGAAGGTCGAAGATCGACACGATCTCACGGTCAGTCAGGTCCGCCAGCTCCTTGGCGATCTCGCCATCGAATGACCTCTTGGGGAATTCGAGAAGTGTGAACTCGACCGGGCCCATGGCTTCGATACCCGCAGTGTCAACCATCGGGCCGAAATCTACAGGCCGTGATCAGGGATGGTGGCATCGAGCCTGTCGGGCAATGCAGGACCGTTGCTCTCGCCCCGAACCAGCTTCGAACATGCCGTCTCATTGCCCGGGCTTCCCTTCGCCGAGGGTCGAATCGATGTCGGTGAGGGCTTCCTCGATCGAGGCGTAGAAATGGTCGCGGTCCAGGGTCTTGAGAAGCCCGTAGTCGTGCACCAGGTCACGGAGGCGGGTTCGGAGTTCGACGAAGGCGAGGTGTACGCCCTTGGCGTTGAACTCGTTGTCGAGACGCTCGAGCATCCCCGCCGCAGTGACGTCGATGTCGGTGATGGCCTCGCATTGCAACAACACCCAAGTCGGACGGCGCTCGTGCACCAGGCGGCGGAGCTCTTCGGCGAACAAGCCAGAGTTGGCGAAGAACAGGGGCGCCTCCCAACGGAACACCACCACTTGCGGGTGCTCATGAAGACCGTCACCGTCGGGGTCGCTGTGCCAGCCCTCGCGGCCGGGTACACGTCCGAGTACTTCTCCGTGCGGCCACCAGTTTCGGGCGAAGAAGAGCAGGATCGAGAGCACGATGGCGACGACGATGCCCTCGAGGACCCCGAGCAAGATGACACCTGCGCTGGCAACCAACGAGAGCACCACCGCCGACCGTCGGATCTTCCACACCCGGCGGAGGATGGAGAAGTTGGTGAGGGAGAGGCCCGCAGCGATGACCACTGCGGCAAGCGCGGAGTTCGGCAGGTCTGCGAGAAGTCCGTTGAAGAACAAGAGCAAGAGCACCACGACAGCGGCGCCGACAACGCCGGTGAGCTGGCTTTTGGCGCCAGACTGCTCGGCGACAGCCGTGCGTGAGCTGCTGGATGAGACGGCGAACCCTTGGAAGAACCCGGCTGCGATGTTGGCCGCCCCCATGCCAATCATCTCCTGGTTCGCATTGACCTGCTCGCCACGCCGCGCGTTGAACGAGGTGGACAGGGCAATGGTGTCTGTCAATGACACGAGCGTTATGCCAAGCGCCGCGACGAACAACGGCACCACGTCCCCGATGCCGGTCCACGGGACTTCGGGGGTGGGCAACCCTTTCGGTAGGTTGCCAACCGTGGCAATGTCGAGGCCGAACACGGCAGTGACGACTGTGGTGCCAACCACTGCGACGAGGACGGCGGGGATCGCGCGGGTCACACGTGGGAGCACAAGCATTACCGCGAGCGTGGCGAGACCCAGGGCGAGGGTCGTGGCGTCACGCTGGTCGAAGTTCGTCACAAACTCGCGCACCTCCTCGATGAAGGTGTCGGCGTCTGTCGAGAACCCGCTGAGCTTGGGCAGCTGCCCGACGATGATGGTGACGGCCAGCCCGTTCATGTAGCCGACCTGGACCTCGCTCGAGAGCAGGTCTGCGACGAAACCGAGCTTGCCGACACCCAGCCCGACCTCGATGAGGCCGACCAGGATGGCAAGCATTCCGGCCAGGGCGATAGCGGTCACCGGGTCGTCACCGGCTACGACGAGCGGGGTGATGGCGGCGAAGATCAACGGCCCAAGGGAAGAGTCGGGGCCAAGTACGAGGATCTTCGACGGCCCCATGAGGGCGTATCCGACGAGGCAGGCGATCGTGGTGTAGAGACCGTTCACCGGGGGCAGCCCGGCGAGCTCGGCGTATGCCATTCCCTGTGGGACCAGGATCGCCGCCAGGACGATCCCTGCGACGAGGTCAGAGCGCAACCACTGCCGCTGGTAATTGCGAAGAGACGCGACCCCGGGCACAAATCGCTCGACAGCGGTCAAACGCTCAGTGCCGTCAACCTCCATGGAGCCACCTGGGTGATCGGGAATTCGTGCAGCGTACTCAGCAGCCCTATGTCATTTCACCATGGTCAATTGTCGCCGGGTCGCCCGCTTCCTCAATTCTTGCCATGGACGTGGTAGAGAAGATGGGTGACGAGTGGCGAGTGAATTGCCTCCGCGATCTCGATTTCGATTCGGTCGCTGTCGAGGCCGTCAAACAGCAGTGTGCCGCCGCCGAACACCACTGGCGCCACATCGATGGCCAGCTCGTCGATGAGACCGGCGTTGAGATACTGGACGATGGTGTTGGAACCTCCGGAGATCCGGATGTCGCGTTCGCCCGACACCTCACGTGCCTGCTCGAGGGCACTTTCTATCCCATCGTTGACGAAGTAGAAGGTGGTGCCGCCTGGACGGACCCATGGCTCACGAACCTCGTGGGTGAGCACGAACACCGGCGTGTGGAAGGGTGCCTCCTCGGGCCACATCCGCTCACCTAATTCGAACATCCGCTTGCCCATGATGCTCACACCGGTGCGCTCGAAGGTCCTGCGCACGATGTCGTTGTCCACGCCGGTCTCGCCACCCCCGCCCAGCTCCAAGTTCTGCCTGAAAAACTCCTGATGAAGAATCCAGTCATGAAGCTGGGACCACCTTGCCATCCAACCCAGATACTCGGGATCGTCGGCATGGGCGATATCCATCCCCTCCGGCACCATGTAGCCGTCGAGGGTCATACCGACGTTGACGAAAACCTTGATCATGTTGTCCTCCTGATCCTCTCCACCAAAGACAAAGACCGTGGAGCTGACGGGATTTGAACCCGTGACCCCCTCGTTGCGTCATTCTTGTGGTCGGATTCCCCAGTTTTGGATTGGGACGACCAGCGATCTCGCGTCATAGCGGCCGTCGGAGTCGCCCAGGTCCGGCTCGGTCAGCTTCGCCGCCGCCAAATCCACCTCGAGCTCACCATCGGACTTCATCAACGCCGAGTGGATCATCTCGAGGTCGATAGGAACAGTTGCCAAGAACGTCAGGTTGCTTCCGCACCCCCCTCTGAAAAATTCACCGTTGTGGAGCAGATACCGGCCGTCGGGTGACCACGTCACCCCGCGTGGGATCAAGCGACATGTGCCATAGAGTGTTTCGATGAAGGGGCGGATGACGACTTCCCCGGATTTCTCAGCACCGTCTTCTGAATCACCCACCGAAAGCAGGACCAATTCATGTGTCGAAAAACCGCAGGAACCCAAGCATCGTTGGTAGAGGATCCACTCGCCATCGGGTGACCACACCGGTCCAATCCCGTAGAAGTCATCGTATGAGGCAAGCGTCTCCTGCTGCTCGGTGTCGATGTCGATGACCCGTAGCTCGTGAGCCGAGTCTCCGGTGTGGTAGGCGATGTGCCCGCCGTCGGGCGACCAAGTCAGATTCGTGGCCCCGAGGGTGGCGTCGATGGACCGGATCGTCCCCGACGCCGGGGAGTACAGGTAGATCCGGCCGTCGCGGAGACTGTTGCCGTCGGGGTCGACACCGTCGAAACCGCTGACGATGGCCAACAGGTTGCCATCGGGCGACCACTCGAGGTCCGTGGCCAGCAGGTCCGGGAGAACGGTGACACTGTTGTCGGACAAGGTGACGATCCGGACTTCGCTGCCGGCAGCTGATGTGGTGGTGTTGCCGGGGTCGGTGAGTGCGACTTCGAACGCGATCTGACTGCCGTCTGCGGACCAGAGTGGACATGGTGCCGGCAGCCCGTCGCCCACCTCGATGGTGACCGGGTCGGAGACCCGTCCATCGGCGTCCACATCAACGACCGCGAGCGCGACACTCTCGCCCTCCCAGCGCCCATAGGCCAGTCTGCGCCCATCCGGCGAAAAGGCGGGACAGAGCTCGTCGACCGAGTCCGTGTCGGTGCCAATGACCCGACGCGGCTCTTGGTCGAGGGAGACCAGCCAGATGTCGCCTCCCTCGCCAACCGCAATCCACCCGTTGGTCGGCAGACCGGTCGGGTCCGGTTCGATGGTGGGCACAACGCTCGAGTCCGGCCCGACAGTGGGCACAACGTTCGGGTCTTGCGTCGTGCTGGGTGCAATGGTCGTAGGCGCACTGCTCATTGTCGATTCTGTCGTTGCTACAGCTCCCCCGCTCGTGCACGCTGTCATGACGAGCAGAGCCACCACGGGTCCCGCCGGTCTCAATCTCATCGTCATTCGACGTCCTCCGGGATCTCCTCCCCCGATTCCGTCTCCATCACGGAGCGTGGAACTCGAAGGAGTCGACGATCGGTGCCGCTGTGTTCACTGCCCTCTCGAAACGTGACTCCGGCGCGATGATCGCTATGGCCATGGTCCGCATGGAGGACTCCTCGGGCATGTCGAACAAGTAGAGCCGCATCCGTTCCCCCGTTGCCTGGCCACTCATGACGCCATCGTTCACGACCGTCATAGAAGACCCGACGCCTTGGTCGAGGATGGGGTTCAGGAGCTCATTGGCGCAGAGGTTGAACTGCTCGTCGACAGCCACTCTGATAGTCGCTCCGGCGGCGATCACCACGTCCATCATCAGGGCTTCGGCCCCTCCGACACTCACCGCTACCGGAGCAGTCGCCTCGAGGTCGGGGTTGGACCGGATGCTCTCGGCCAGGGCCTCGGCGTCGGCTGGACTCGCTGTTTGACAACCCGTCCCGCCCGCCGTCGGGTCGGCCATGACCCTGAACTCATCCCAGTCGATGCGCTCCCCGCCGTCGGTTGTCGGCAGCACATCCGGGCCCTCCGGGACCATGCGGCCGAGAGGGCCGAATGGGTAGTCGACGAAGATCCAAGGGTGGGCGGCCTGCATGGTCATCTCGCCGTCGAAGAAGTCGACGGGCACGGCCACGGGTTGACCGTCCTCGGTAGTTGGCGCGATGTCGGTTCCAAAACCGTCCTGCTCATACTCGAGCCCAAGGCGGCCGTCCGCTGGAAATTGTATGGGGTCGTCGTGGGGCATGAAGAAGAGCTGTTCGACCACCGTGTCCCCGGCGAACATCCGAACCTTGAACGCCATGAAACCGTAGGGCCACTCGATGTCAGGCACTGGCTCGAACTCGGCCTGCTCGTACGGTGCTCCCGACGTAGTCGCGTAGAGGAGCGGAATGTCCTCCTCGGGGACGTACAGGTACTGCTGTGCCCCCTCACCGGCGACTCGGGCCTCGAGGAATCCGTTCAGAAGCTCAGCGATCTTCGCCTCGGAAGGCGGCGACGTTGTCGGCCCGGAAGGGTTGGTCGTTGCAGGCTGGGTCACGTCCGGCGTTGAAGGCTGGGTCGCATTCGTAGCCGGAGTCTGATTCTGGCCGCCGAACAAGAAGCCGGCTCCGACAAACACACCGATAACAACCACGAAAGAGACAACCGCCAGTAGTGGTCCACGTATCCGACGCCCCGCGAGCGGTGTGCGGATCGTATCCTGGCGAAGAGCGGGCGGGTTCGGCGCCGACTCTCCGATCGTACGAACCACATCTCTTATCCGGTCGTCGAGAACACTCATCCCAACACCTCTCGAAGACGATCACGAGCCCGCGCCAGTTGCTTGCGCACAGTCCCTTCGCTCACCCCCAACAAGCCGGCTACCGAACCCGCATCCAGGTCATCCCAATAGGTCAAGAAGACCACAGCTCGTTGTTGGGGACTCAAACCCGCCACTGCCCGGGAAACCTCAGGAGCAATATTCGGCATGTCGTAGGCTTCCTCGACCGCTGCCCGAGCTTCCCGCCTGAGCCGGCGACGCTGCGATCGGACGAACATGCGGGCCTCGTAGAACACCGCCCGGTACATCAACGCCCTCGGATTCTCTGCTTCTGGCCACACACGAGAACCCATCAGACGAGCCATCGCGTCCGACACGACGTCCTGAGCATCCGATGGACCCACAAGCCCGGCGGCGAATCGAACCAGGCCATCAGCATGCGCCGCGTAGGCATCAACCGACCTCTCGTCGATCACAGTCATCACCATAAGTAGCCACAGACCCCGAATACGGGTGACACGGAACATCGGGAGGATTGGCGGGGTTGCCGCAAAGGCAAGAGCGTGAACTCGAGAGAGCGACCTGATCTGAACTACAGGGTCATCACGGTACGGAAACCCACGGCTGGAGCCGGACAAGGATCTGGGTTTCCCCAACTGATACAGAGTGAAATTGTGGAGCTGACGGGATTTGAACCCGTGACCCCCTCGTTGCGAACGAGGTGCTCTGCCAGGCTGAGCTACAGCCCCTTGTGGGAGACCGGATTGTACCGGCGGGTGGTTGGTGGGCCAGAGCGCCATTCTCTGTCGGCTCCGCGCCACATATGGCGCAACGTACCTCAGGTAAGCCGGGACAAGTCCTGGCGGAGGCGTTCCTGGACGACGGTCGCCGTGAGGTCGGAACGGGAGCGTTCGACCAGGGCGCGGGCCACGTCCGTGGTGCGGCGCAGGCCCGAGGTCATCCCGTCGGGGTAGTCCATCGATGCCAGCAGATCGACGATCTCGTCCATCGCCTGGAGCGCCTTGTCCGCACCGTCGACATCGCCGTCCCGCAACAGATCCAACATCCGACGGCGCATCTCACCGACGGCTTCGCCCAGACCATTGAGGTAGGGCACCGGATCGATGCCGAGTTCGACGAAGCTCGGAACCGGCTCGTCTTTGAAAAGCGCCTCCGTGATCCTCGCCTCGGCGTATTCCTTCGCCGCATCCCAGACAAAGCCGGCGTGGAGGACGTCGGGGTGGCCAGCGAGTGTCGCCATGATCTCGGCCAGCTGCGAACCCGCCTGTTCGATCAGCTCACGGGCCGACTCCCATTCCCCGCGGTGCAGGGCCCGGATCGCATTGGCACAAGCCCTGATCACCTGACGGGAGCCGGAATAGCCCTTCTCTCGAGCTGTGAACCGCTCGTCGAGAACCGACCGAGCATCGTCTGCGAAGTTCAATCCCATCGCGTCAGTTGGCGATGACCCGAACCTGCGGTTCCTCCCACTCGGGCCGCTCGGAAACATGACTCACCTTGAGACGCCACTGTCGACGCTGCTTCATTTGCGCCAGTGCGGCCACGTACAGGGCTATCAACGAGTCGACGAAAAGGTGGACCAACAAGAGCGGCAACGAGTTCTGCCACCAAGCAAGGGCTGCTGTCCCCAGGGCGAGTGTGATGAGGAGCGCCATGGTCCGTCGCTGACGAAGCCTGATGATGTCGCGGTGCCCGACGTCCCCCTTGCCGTATGGCCGTTTTTGGACGTCGGCAATGAGATGGGTCCAGCGATCGAACTCTTCAGTGGAGTTGAGGGGGGTGTTTTGGCGGTTGCCAAATACCGATGGGAGAAGGTAGACGCTCCATATTGCGGCTATTACCAGCAGGCCAATGATGACGCTTGTTTGCATACCCCGCGTTCACTCCGTCCAAGGGTGAGCGTAGTGGGGAGACCTTGTCCCAATCAACGACTCAAATCCCTCTCCCACAGACCGGACCTTCCTCCGGACTTCTTCATCAGTCTCACCGAATCCACGGTCACTCCGCGCTCCACGCCCTTGACCATGTCGTAGATGGTGAGGGCTGCGACCGACGCCGCCGTCATCGCCTCCATCTCGACACCAGTGCGCCCCCAAGTGGAAACGGTAGCAACCACCTGAATTCCATGCCCACTCGGCTTCAAGTCGATTTCGACCCCACCGAGGGGGATGGGATGGCACAACGGGATGAGATCAGGAGTCTTCTTGGCAGCCGCGATCCCCGCAATCCGGGCGACGGCCGCCGCCTCCCCTTTGGGCAGGTCACCGGCGAAGAACCGCGAAACCAACCCCTCTGACATGACGACGTGGGCTTCGGCGACCGCCTCGCGATGGGTCTCGTCTTTGTCCCCGACATCGACCATGTGGACTTCACCCGATTCGTTCAGGTGCGTCAGATCGCCCTCAGATCCCATCCGTCCACTCCCTCGTCTCTGGTGATTTGAACCGCTCGATGACCACGGCCTCTCCTTCGGCTACCACAGCGACTCCACGGGGAACCACCGCAAAAGCGTCAGCGGCCGCAGCTGCCGAAAGGATGTTGGACAACTGGCCTCCCGACGACACGACAACCGGGGCGGTTGGGCCCTGATCGGCGATTCGCACCCTCACGAAGACAGTCTTTTCGGGATCGGTGTCGAATCGCTCGCCGGCGATAGCTGCAGTCTGATCCCGGAGAACTCTGCCCGCACCTTGCATCCTGAGGAGAGCAGGGCGCAGGAACTGCTCGAATGACACCAGGACCGACACCGGATTGCCGGGTAGGCCGAAGAACGAGCGCGTCGCCGACCCTTCCGAATGCAAATGGCTTGGCTGGCTGGATCGCCACCTGCCAGAACCCGACCGATGAGCTGCCCTGGAGCACCTTCTTGGTCACGTCGTAGTCCCCCATCGAGACGCCGCCCGTGGACACGATCACGTCTGAGGAGGAACCGGTCTCCAGTGCCTCCCGCAAGGCGTCGTCGTTGTCGGGAATGATCCCGAGGTCGATCAGATCGGCCCCGGCATCCTCGAGAAGGGCCTTCAACATCGGCCGGTTCGAATCACGGATCAACCCGGGGGCGAGTGGGCCCCCTCCGGGGGGAACGAGCTCGTCACCGGTTGACATGAAAGCGACCCGAGGACGTCGCCGGACTGTGGGGGTGGCGACACCAATCGTCGCCAGCACTCCGACATGCATCGGAGTGAGCCTGGTCCCGGCTTCGAACACCAGGCTCCCGAGGGGGACGTCGCCCCCGGCAGCCCGCACCGAGGTCCCGACGTCCACCGCGGGGGCAATGGTCACCCGATCGGTGCCACCGTCGGTGTCCTCGATCTTCACAATCGTGTCGGCGCCTTCTGGCATGGGGGCGCCGGTCATGATCTTCAGTGCCTGGCCGGGACCGACCCGTCTTTCTGTCACAAAGCCCGCGGCGAGATCACCGATGACATCGAGCACGGCTCCGGGCCGAGCCACGTCGACGCCGAGCACCGCGTAACCGTCCATCGCCGAGTTGTGGAAGGGAGGAACGTTCTCGGCGGCAATCACATCGGCGGCAAGGACCCTGCCAGAGGCATCCCATATCGAGACCGGCTCGGTATCCAGCACCTGGACCGAGTGCAAGACCTCGGCGCGGGCCTCTTCGAGAGGTCTCACGTTCCCGGCCGATCCTCCAGCCAGGTGATGAACTCCTCCCCGAATTGGTCCTTCCCCAGGACCACCGAGGCCTCGAGAAGGCCGAGCGGGGTGCCCACATCGAGGAGGTCCAGCCCCGCTACGTAGCCTCGCAGGCGGCCCGCCTTTCCCAATCCGTCGATCGCATCGGTCAGTTGGATCTCGCCCCCGGTACCGGGGGCCGTCTTGTCGAGGAGGCCGAAGACCTCCGGCGTGAACAGGTATCGGCCAACCATCCCGAGCCGGGACGGTGCCTCCTCGATCCCGGGCTTCTCCACCGCCCCGCCGAGCATGAGATAGCTCTCCTCCACCGGCGACGAGGGCACCACTACCCCGTACTTCGACAGGAACTCATCGGCGAGCTCGCGGAGGCAGACCACGGACACCGATCCTTCGTTGCTACCCGCCGACAACGCGGCAAGGACGTCCACGCCGGGACGAACAATGTTGTCCGCGAGGAGGACGTAGAAGGGTCGATCCCCAACAACATCGGCCGCCTCATTCACCGCGTGGCCGAGGCCCAGCGGCTCCTCCTGGACGACCGGGCGAAGGTGGATCTCCTCCAAGCCGGGGAGTGGTCCCTCGAGGCTGAAATGCTGGGCCACCAGATGGCCGACGTCGAGGTCGACGATCACCACCGCCTCCTTGGCACCGGCCCGCGCCGCCTCCTCCACTGCGTATTGGATCGCCGGGCGGTCGACCACCGTGAGGAGCGCCTTGGGCACCACCCTGGTCGCCGGGCGCATCCGGGTTCCCCGCCCCGCCGCCGGGATCACTGCGACATCGATGGTCATGTGCTGGTCACCTTGTGCTCTCTGCCAGAAACCATGCGTTGGATGTTTCCTCGATGCCGCCAGACGATGAGGGCGATGGTCAGGGCGACCCAGATCAGAGAAGCCCCGGGGACACCCTGCCAGATCAGAATCGGGACGGTCACGACCATGATCACGAGGGAAGCTATCGACGCCGTCTTCGTCAGCTTCACGATGATCCCCCAAACGGCCACCTCGATCACAGCAGCAATGGGCACGGTGAACAGAAGCACGCCAGCACCCGTGGCCACCCCTTTGCCGCCCTTGAACTTGTGAAAGATCGGATAGCAGTGGCCGACGACAGCCGCGAAGCCGGCGGCAAACGCCCACGGTCCCATGGGGTTGGATACGCCCGACGCGATCATCCCCATCGCCGCCCCCACCGTGCCCTTGAGCATGTCCCCGATGAACACCATCGCGGCTGGAAGGCGACCCAGGGTACGGAGCACATTCGTAGTTCCCGGGTTGCCGCTCCCGGCCTCGTGGATGTCGACGCCATGCATCCGGGCAACGATCACTGCGAAGTCGATGCTTCCGACGACATAGGCCGCTATCAGGGCCACAGGGATCGCCAGAGCGGGTGTCATCTAGGCGATCATATTGCCCGGGGTCGGAATGGAAGTGCGCGGTCGCCGGTTGTACGATCGCGTCTCACCCTTTCCCAGCGGTCAGATTTCGATGCCTACCTACGAATACGTCTGCAAGTCGTGCGGCGCCACGGTCGAAAAGTTCCAGTCCTTCTCGGACAAGCCTCTGCGTCGCCATGACACATGTGGCGGCGACCTCCAAAAGGTCTTCCATGCACGGGGGATCGTCTTCAAAGGCCCCGGCTTCTACAGCACCGATGCTCGCGCCGCTTCCAGCACCTCGAAGAACAGTGAAGGCTCCAAGTCCAAGGACACATCCAAGTCCAAGGATGGCTCCGGAACCTCGGTAAAAGAGCCGTCGAAGTCAACCGTGCCCTCCCCCTCCGCTTCCAGCGACTGAACCGCCGGCCCCCTTCCGGCGGCCAGTCGGCACCCGTACCCTCGAATGGTGCTCTGGTTGCAGACACCGCCGTGGGGACGCTGGCTGGCGGCCGGTCTCATCGTCCTCGGATCCTTGTGGGTCGAACTGAGGCCCCAGCCATCCGTTGAACATCCATTCGCATCACAGGAGATCCTCGCTGGAGCCGAGATTGGCGATTGGAACACCGTCCTGCGGCTGGTGCCGGCGGGATTGTTGGAATCGGTACCTCCCGACGGTGTGGCTTTGACCGACATCGCTCCTGGTGAGCCGGTCCTAGCTTCGTCGGTTGGTGACCAAAGCGGGGAGACTCCGGCCGGATGGTGGAGCGTAGAAATGGCCCTCCCGATCTCGGCCCGTCCCGGCGATGAGGCCCAGGTTGTCCTCCTCGAGGCCGGGTCGACGGTGCCTGCAGTAGTCGTTGCCGGCTCAACCGACGACCCGTTGGGCTCCGGCCTCGGCATAGTCGCCGTCCCGGGAGACCATGCCGCCGACGTTGCCGCTGCTGCGGTGGAGGGAAGGGTCGCAATCATGATTGCGACCCGATGAGAGTTACCGTGCCGCCGTGCTTGCCGTCGTCATCTGGGGGATCATCCAGGGCATAACCGAGTTCATTCCGGTCTCCTCGGATGGTCATCTGGTAGTGATACCTGCACTCCTCAACGAGTTGGGGCTCGATGTCCAGCCCCCACCATTGGCCTCGACCGCAATCCTGCATCTGGGGACCCTGGCGGCGATGCTCATCTACTTCCGTCGAGACCTGGCACGGGTCATCCATTTCCGGACCGACCCAGAAGGGCGAAAAATCGCCCTGCTGGTGGCGATCGGGACCATTCCGGCAGTGATCTTCGGGCTAACGCTTGAAGCTGAGATGAATGCCTTCTCGACCACCATCTCCAACGTAGGGTGGGCGCTGATAGCAAATGGCGTGATCCTCTACCTCGGCTCCCGGATGGCATTCGGCGCCCGCCGAATCATGGACATGAAGATCCCCGATTCGATCCTCATCGGGCTAGCCCAGGCACTGGCCCTGGTGCCTGGGATTTCGAGGTCGGGCACCACGATCTCGGTCGGCAGCGCCCGTCATATCGAGCCGACCGAGGCCGCCCGTTACTCGTTTCTGCTCGGGATCCCTGCAGTTGCCGGCGCCGGGCTACTCGAGCTCTACCGAGTGTCGGGCTCGGCGTCTTTCGACCCGGTCTTGATAGTGGGCGTGATCGTGGCCGGGGTCACCGGGTACCTGGCGATTGGCTGGCTGATGACGTCCCTCAAGCGGGTGGGGCTGCTTCCCTTTGCGATCTACTGCGTGGCCCTGGGTGCCCTTACGGTGATCGTGTTTTAGCCAACCGTGGAGCGGCAGCCCCGGCCGACCGGCGTCTGTTCGCCCGAGGCCGTGAGATCAAGACCAGTGAGCCTTGCGATGGGCTGATGGTTGGCCGAGGTCGAAGTCGGCCGGCAAGAATCAGAGAACAGCATCCAACCCGAGGTGAACCCCCGGCTCGAGCCCGCGGACCGTGCGGATGGCGAGCAATGCACCGGAGGCGAACGCCCCGTAGTCGGTCGACAGATGCTCGATGGAGAGCACCTCACCCGAGTTGGACAACGCCACCTCCTGTTTCGAGATCACTCCAGGCAGTCGCAATGAATGGACGCGAACCCCTTCCACCATTGCGCCGCGGGCGCCGGCGACGAGTTCCTCTGAGCCTTCTGCGGAACGGCCGCCCGCTGATGAGACACCCATCGCCGAAGCCAGAGATGTACCCGACGGGGCATCCGGTTTGGTGGAGTGATGCGTCTCCACGATCTCGATCGCCTCGAAGTGGGGAGCGGCCTGGGCAGCGAACCTCATCATCAGGACGGCGCCGATCGCAAAGTTGGGAACGACCAGGCAGGCCGGACCATCGGTCCCCCACAGCCCCCGCAGTTGAGCGAGGCGCTCGGGGGTGAACCCAGAGGTCCCGACCACGGCAGCGAGCCCGTTGGATCGCCAATGCCTCAGGTTGTCGAGCACTACGTCGTTGTGAGCCGTCTCGACCACGACGTCTCCGGTCATGGCGTCGGGGTCGCCGCCCACAGTCACGCCGTGCAGCGTCTGACCGGCCCGCTTTGGATTGAATAGGCCGCTCAACTCGAGATCCTCCGCGGCGAGGACGGCATCGGCGATGGCGCCGGCCAGCTTTCCTCCCGCGCCCGATATCACGACTTGGATCATGGGATCACGATAGGTCGAGGCTCATCCACACCGAGTCCTCAGCCACGAAGCCATGGCGAGCGTAAAAGCGGCGGGCGGCCTCGTTGGCCTTCTCGGTCTCCAGGGTGAGGCGGGGCACATCCCGTGCCTTCAGGTCGTCGAGAATCGCAGCCAACAGAGAGGTTCCGACCCCTGAGCCGCGGTCGCGGATGTAGATCTCGTCGATGAGCGCATCACGCCCACCGGACTCGAGGCTGTAGCCCCAGGTGACTATGGCGTAGCCGAGAGCCCAGCCCTCCTCCTCCACCAGGTGGACGACACCGTGCTCATCGGAGGCAAGCAACGGGACGAGGGCCGGTTTGACCCGGTCGGCCTCGAAGACATGCCCATCGAGAACGCAGAACTCTTTGGAAAGCTCCAGGACGACGCCCAGATCGCCAGGGACAGCCCGACGTATCAAGCGCCTGCCAGCGACTCCGAGAGCGATTCCTCGAACACCTGGAGAGTGGTTGCCACGTCCTCCTCGGTATGGGCGGCGCAGACAAACCACGGTTCCAGTCCGTCGGGGCAGGGCATGACGCCCTTTCGAATCATGCGGAACATGACATCGTCATATCGCTCATCGTCGTGCTTGCCCGTGTCTCGGAACTCGGTGAGATCGCCCTCACCGATGAAAACCGAGAACATCGCGGGATCACCGATGGTCTTCCCCTCCACCCCCTGATCGGCGAGGATCTTCTCCAGCCCCTCCATCAGGGCCTGGCCGGTCTTCTGCACCCGAGCAAGGGGCTCACCGGTGCGAAGCAGGTCGAGGGTCGCGCCGGCGGCCGCCGAGGCAATCCCTCCGCCGGAGTAGGTCCCGGCCTGGGCGATACCGCCCCGTCTCCAGCCCTCGGCGACCCAATCCTTGAAAGCGATCGCCGCCACCGGGAACCCGTTGCCCAGGGCCTTGGCATAGGTGCCCATGTCCGGGGTGACCCCGAAACGCTCGTTGGCACCCCCCAAGGCAACCCGGAACCCGGTCTTCACTTCGTCGAAGATGAGCACCGTCCTGTACTCGTCGCAAAGCCTGCGCAAACCTTCGAGAAAGCCGGGCTGCGGGAGTATCCCGAAGGCGTTGCCGAGCATCGGCTCGACGATCACGGCCGCGATTCGGCCGCCCTCATCGCGAAAAGCCCGCTCCACGAGCTGGAGGTCGTTGAATGGAAGGGTCCGAATGTAGGAGCGAATCGACTCCGGGATCCCCGAGCTCGACTGCATCGGAATCGGCTTCAACCGGGAGCCGAGCCCACCCACCGCGACCCCGGCAGTGGAGAACAACACGTAGTCGTGCATCCCGTGATATTGACCCTCGAACTTGATGATCGTGTCGCGACCTGTCACGCCCCGGGCCAACCGGATCGCATGCATCGTCGCCTCGGTGCCGGTGTTGGTGAACCTCATGAAGTCAGGCCAGCCGAGGGTGTCGACCACTTTTTCCGCCGCTTCGATCTCGCGGCGTTGGGTCATGGCGAAGCTGGTTGCCTCTCCGGCCGCCTCGGCGACGGCGGCCGAAACTGATGGCTCACCGTGGCCGAGGATGATCGGCCCGAAACCACACTGGTAGTCGATGTAGCGCTTGCCGTCCATATCGAACACATGGCCGGCCTTCCCGTGGTCGATGACCATGGTGTCTTCGTCGCCCCAATATCGGAATTGGCTCGAGACGCCGTTCACGAGGACCTTCGAAGCTCGCTGGTACCACTGCCTGGTCTTGTCTCCCTGGAGACTCATATCTCACTCCTCTCCGGGCATCGTACTGAACCGTCGTTTAACCCGGGGGATGACTGGAAACTACGCTTGGCCCATGGCGACCGATCTCAAGCTGTTCATCGCTGGCGAGTGGACCGAGGGCACAGGTGATGACCACTACGAGGTGAAGTCGCCGTCCACCGGCGAGCACATCTACAACGTCCCCAAGGCGTCGCAAGCCGACATCGACCGTGCGGTCAAGGCGGCCCGCGAAGCAACAGAGGAGATGCGGCGCTGGACCGCCTTCGAGCGGGCTGATCTATGTCTCCGTATCTACGACCTTTGGAAAACCCGTGTCGAAGAGGTGGCCCGCATCCTCTCAACCGAGCAAGGAAAGCCCTACGAGGCGGAGGCGCTCGACGACATCGGCGAGTCGGGCGACTACTTCCAGATCGCCGCCGAAGACGTGAAGCGACTGAAAGGTGAGCTCATCCCGACCACCAGCCGCCACCGGCGGATGTTCACGATGCGCCGGCCGGTCGGAGTCTGGGTGGCGATAACCCCGTGGAACTTCCCGGTGATGATCCCAATGGAGTACGTGGGCCCCGGGCTGGCCACGGGCAATGCAGTGATCGTGAAGCCCCCAGAGTTCACCTCATGGGCGTTGCTGGAGATGGCAAAGGTATTCGAGGAGGCCGGTGTCCCCAAAGGGGCAGTCTCGGTGATCCCCGGCGCCGGAGACATCGGAACCGCATTGGTCACCCACGACGGCGTCGATGCGGTTGGGTTCACCGGATCCTCTGCCACCGGCAAGAAGATCGTGGCCGCCATGGGGCTGAAGCGCTCCATCATGGAGATGTCGGGCAACGGCCCGACCGTGGTCACCGCTGACGCAGATGTCGCCAAGGCTGCTGAGGCCGCGGTTTACGGTGCCTACTACAACGCGGGGCAGGTCTGCGTGGCCACGGAGCGGGTCATCGTGGTGGACGAGGTTCACGACGAGTTCGTCGAAGAAGCGCTCAAAGCCGCACTAGTGGTGAGCCTCGGAGACCCCTTCGACGCGTCGACCAACATGGGCCCACTCAACAACGAGCCGACAGCGGCCAAGATGGACCGTCATATCGCCGACGCGATCGATCATGGCGCCGAGTTGCTGATGGGGGGCGGTCGGGCATCCGGCTTCCCCACCGATCTCTTCTACCAGTTCACGATGTTGGACCGGGTCCGTGAGGAATCGGAGGTATCACAGGAGGAGTCCTTCGGGCCGGTACTCCCGATCCTCAGTGCGAAGAACGATGAGGATGCCGTTGGCGTCGCCAACCGGACCCACCTCGGGCTTCAGGCCGCCGTGTTCACCAATGATCTGAGCAAGGCGTTCTGGTATGCCGATCGGATCCGCTCCGGCACCGTGATCATCAACGACTCAACCGACTTCTGGGAGACCTTCCAGCCGTTCGGAGGCGCCGCAGGGACCGACACCGGCTGGGGCCGGCAGCGGATCGACGAGTTCACCGATCTGCAAACGGTGGTGTTCGTCTTGAAGGAGGAATAGGACAACCCCCCGTCGACCTCACTGCGTTCGGTCGGTCCCCCCTTGAAAGGGGGGACAACACAGAATGTCCCCTACTCCCCCATGCTCATCGTCATCCCCACAAAGCCCCCGGCGAAGGCACCGAGCAGGACGCCGGGCATGATCGCCGTGGCGAAACATTCCAACAGGGCAAGGCCGGTGATCAGCCAAACACCAATAGTCAAACCGACGATCCCCACCGGTACCCCGATCATCGCCCCCCGGGCGATGGCGTGGCCGGTCGGCTCCGACGAGGTGTCGTGTTCGTCCATCACCGAATCTTGCCAGAACTCAAGCAACGATTGTTGGCTCGGCCCTGACCACCTTGTCGGCAGCCAGACTCATCCTCCGCACCGCAATCACGAACGGCAAGCTGAGGACATAGATCACACCCGCCACGATGTACCCGACTCCCAGCGAGTAGACGTCGGCGACCTTGCCCAGGACGGGTTGTGCGACCACACCCCCAGCACTCCCCGTCAAAGAGACAAATGAGAGCACCGTCGCTCGTTGCTCCGACGGGATGCAGTCGTTGAGCAAGGCCTGTTGCATCGGGTTGGCCAGTGCACCGACCAGCGACATGACAGTGAGGAGGACGATGGCGACCCAGAACCCGGTCGGGATGTCCAACCACTCGGCGAAACCGGCACCGACGAGGGCCAAAGAGGCAATAGAGATCTGACTGACCAGGACACTCGTCCTGGTGGCGAAGGCCTGGCGAACCCAGCGGACCGAGGATCCCCCAACTATTTGGGCGAGAGCAAAAACGGCGGCGGCGATGCCCGACAGGTAGGTCGCGTTGGGGTCACCGGCCAGTTGGAGCAGATAGGGCTGGAATGCGTAGAAAGCCCAGATCCCGACTCCGCTGGTGAAAGGCGCCGCCAGCAGGAACATCCGAACAGGTGGATTCCCGAAGCCATGTTTCACCGAGCTACGCAAAATTCCTGCGACCTGGGGTCTGATCGCCACCCCGCGCCTGGGTTCGAAGCCGAGATCGCGCATCCACAGCCAAGCCGCCACCACCACTGCCAGCAGCAGAGCCGACCTGACCAGATAGGGAATGGCGAGACTGATCTGGCCCAGAAAGCCACCGGCGATGGTCCCCACCAGAGTGGCCGCCCCACCCGCCACCTGACCCTTTCCGAAAACCGTCTCGACTGAGCCCTCATAGCCTGTAGCCCTCAGCGCATCGACGAGCCAGGCCTCGGTCGCTCCCGAGAAGAAGGTGAATCCGAGCCCGATCAAAGCGGAAACCAGGATCCACCACCAGATGCCCGCCTCCACGTACCAGAGCCCGAGGTAGGCGAGTGTGGTGACGAGGAGCGTGCCCGCACCCAGCATGAAGGACAGCCGTCTACCGAAGGCATCGGCGATGACACCGGTTGGGATCTCGAAGATCATCATGCCGGCCGTGTAGGCCGCGTTGGCGATGAATGCCTGGGTCAGCGAAAGCCCGGCATCGAGAAGGAAGAGGGTGTTGACCCCCCAGATCAGCGAGGCGGCCAGCGTTTGGAGGAGGACCAGGGTGACGTATGTGCGTTGTACGACTTCGGGCGTCATGTCTCACCAACCTGGCGTCGAGTCCAGTTAGCGTACCGAGGGCGATGTACACGCCCTACGAGCAACGCCAGAGCGAGATCCCCTTCGCCTCGGCCGAGTATCTCGCCTTTGCATCGCGCAGCTCGTTCCTTGGCGTGCCCGCCGTAACGGCCGACGAGATGGGCGACGGCGACGTCGTCATCCTTGGCGCCCCTTTCGACTGGGGGACCACGTTCCGACCCGGGGCGCGATTCGGTCCCCGGGCCATAAGGAATGCGGACTACGGAGCCATGGATGGCTATCGGCCGCATCTGCCCACAGGTCTGGACCCGTTCGAGGTGCTCGGAGTGGTCGATATCGGCGATGTCTATGTTCGGCCAGGGGACCTAGGGCTCTCGATCGACCGGATCGCCGATACCGTCGAGCATGTCGCCGCCTCCGGCAAGGTCCCGGTGATCCTTGGCGGTGACCACACCATCACCTGGCCCGATGCTCTCGGCGTGGCCCGGGTCCATGGCTTCGGAGAGATAGCGCTAATCCATTTCGACGCCCACGCCGACGCCGGCTTCATCCAGAACGGCTCCCTCTACGGCCACGGGACCCCGATGCGCAGGCTCATCGAGTCGGGGGCGGTCCCCGGTCATCGATTCGTCCAGATCGGCCTCCGTGGCTACTGGCCCGAGCCCGAGGTGATGCAGTGGATGAAAGAGCAAAAGATGCGCTCGTTCCTGATGAACGAGATCGTGGACCGCGGCCTCACCGATGTCGTCGACGAGGCTGTGGCCTATTCACTTGAAGGTGGGGCCAAGGGAGTCTTCATCTCCGTCGACATCGACGTCGTCGACCCTGGCCTGGCTCCGGGCACCGGCACCCCCGAGCCGGGCGGGCTCAATTCACGGGAGCTGCTCGACACGGTGCGACGTCTCTCCAAGGACCTGGTGGTGCTCGGTGCCGACATAGTCGAGGTCTCGCCTCCGTACGACGGGCCCGGGGAGCAAACGGCCTATCTTGCGAATCGGGTGGTGCTGGAGGTGCTCAACGGGATGGCCGAGAGGAAGTCCTCAGGCAAGGTCTGACGCCAGTAGCGCCCCCCTCCCCCCTGCCGGGGACTCCCCCCAACGCTCACTCCGTTCGCTGGGGGGAGAAATACGGGTTCTGCCAGACGATCAGTGCCGCCCAGCCATCGTCGGACTCGTCCTCGATGTAGTTCTCCAGCATCCCCCGCACCTCAAAGCCCTGAGACATCTGAAAGCTCAGCGTCGGGTCGGTGAGATCACCGGCGATGACTTTGGCCACGTACTGGTGAATCGTCATCTCGGCCTTGTGCCCGTAATACCCGGGGAGGGCGCCACCGGCGATGATCCCCCGCTTCTCGTCCCGGATCACCAGAGCCTTGCGCACCTCATAGAGCATCTTCCCAATGCCACGGCCCCGGTACTCGGGAAGGACGGTCATGTCGGTGCCGTAGTACCACTCGCCATGCGGATCGTGGTTGGCGCATTGATGGTCCCCTGTGATCTCGGCGATGGTGTGCTGAGGCCGGTTGAAGTCGAAGTCGAGATAGATCCCCGCCCCCATCCCCACCGGGCGCCCATCGACCATCGCCACGAAATAGCCCTCGGGAAAAACGCCGGCATAGGCGCGGATGTCCTCTTCGGAGAGCAGGTCATCGGGATTGGCCATCGGAAAGCAGGTGAGCTCGATCCTTTCGAGCTCGGGCGCCAGCGCCGCATCGAGATTGACGATCGACACCTCGCTCACAGTTGGAAGGTCTCCCATGGGTGGTCGCCTGGCACGCCCCACACCGACTCCATCCGACGCTCCGCCGGGTGCATGATCACCGCGCCACAGGTTGCCGTCTCGTGGGGGGCGCCGGCCCGTCGAGAAATCGAGGGCTCGGCGAAGAAGGCGTCGAGATCGGTGGCCAGAGTCGTCCCCCTCTCGAGACGGGTCAGGCTGCTGGCAACGCTTTCCGGGGCCCGCACCGACTCCTCACCCCTGGTTGTCGGTTCGAGGCAGTGGTTGGTGTGCACGAAAGGCTCGTCGTTCGACGCGCTGGACATGGGTCGAGCCGGGCATCGCCTCGATATTGACCCCGACGCCATCGGGCCCCATCAGCAAGAAGTTGTGCCCACCGGCCAGGTCGGCTTCGAGAACCGCATCGATCGCGTCGATCCAGGTCGGTCTGTTGGAGGACCTTGCGCACCACGAAAGGCCAGGTCACACCGGGTTTCCCGAATGCGGTGAGATTGTTGATGCCGATGGCGATGCCCGCCTCGTTCATCCCTATTTGACCCAGACACCCGGCGGTCGTCTGCACGACCAGTGCTGGGCCGGCGATGGGATCGAGTTTCAGGAACACGACATAGTCACCGGCCGAAGCGTGCATGTCCCAGGTCTGGGCGAGGACCTTTTCCACCGGGTTGATCACTGCAGTGCAGTTGTCTTCGGTCGGCGCATCCCCGAGGTGAGCCCTGACCACGTCGACGAGATCGGTGAAGCCCCCGACCACCACCGCTTGGGCCGGAGTGATGCCAGCTGCTGCCGAGAGGGCATCCATCTCTTCATACAGATCGGCCGAGTACGAGCGATGGAAAGGCAGCGTGGCTTCTGCCAGGGAGAGGATGACATCAGCATCAGCAGTCCGGCCGGCCCACGTCGAGTCGCCTGACAACCCAAGCCGATCACTCGCATACGCCCGGATCAGGTCGGCGCACTCGGTGCCGTGGAAGCGCCCGAAATCCCCGGGAGCACCGTAGATCTCGAGGACGCGTAGTGGGCCGCCACTCATAGGCACACGGTACCCGGGAACCGCTGACACACGGTTTGCGTCCAACGGCCAAACCCCTCCTGGGTGACACGAGAGGAAGAATGATGAAGAAACTCACATTGATCCTGGCACTCGGACTGGCGCTCGCCGCTTGCGGCGGCGACGAAGCCGCCACAACCTTCAGCGAGGTCAGCGACGGTCTCGAAGGCGGGAGCGGTGCGGTCCCCGAATCGATGACCACGGTGGCCGCCTCAAGCGCGTCGCCTGATGAGCTGTCCTACGACGACGTAGTGGCCACCGACCGCCAGGTGATCCGCAATGCCAGCCTCGAATTGCAGGCCGACAACACCAGGACGGCCTTCGATCACATCGTCGACCTGGTCAAGGAGGTCGGCGGCTTTGTCGCCAGCGCCACGGTCGAGCCGACCGACAGCGAGACCGACCAGCCAGTCGTGAACATGGTTCTCCGGGTACCGGCCGACCAGTTGCCCGACGTCCTCGACGCGATCAAGGGCTCGGTCGAGGTGGTGCTGACCGAGTCCCAGAACGCTGAGGACGTCACCGCCCAATTCGTCGACCTGGAGGCACGGCTCCACAACTCTCAGGCTCTGGAGACAGAGTTGGTGGCGCTGCTCTCGGAAGTCCGCAAGCAGCCGGACGCCGACCCCGCCAAGCTTCTCGAGGTTTACAACGAGGTCTCCCGCGTCCGTGGCGAGATCGAGCAGATGCAAGGGCAGCTGAACTACCTCAACGATGTGGTGACTTTGGCGACCGTGTCGGTCTACCTGGCCCCGACGCCGGCCGCGGTGCCGATTGTCGAAGACACCTGGGCGCCTCTCGAGGTCGCCCGCGAGTCGTTGCGCAACCTGGTGAGCGGGCTGCAGGATGTCGGGGAGTGGGGCATCAACTTCGTCCTCTACACCCTTCCCCTGCTGATTCTCACCCTGGGGATCCCGCTGCTGGCCCTCTATCTCCTCTACCGCTGGTGGAGGAAGCGCCGTCGCCCGGCGCCCCCGGCGCCCGAGCCGATCCCACCGGTCCTCCCCGCAAACCCCCAAGCTGGATGATGAACAGGGCTCCTCATGGAGCCCTGTTCTCTAACCCTTGGCGATGGCCAGATAGTCGGTGAAGTTGATCTCGTAGTCACCCGTGTCCTGGATGACCTCGAGTTTCGCCCCCTCCTCGGCGGACGAATAGAACTCGACCACTTCCGGCTCTACGAACTCGAGAGCCGCCGCATTGGGGCTGCCGTAGTAGTTGAAATTGGTGAGGGTTGCCCCGTTCTGGGCGTCCAGCAGATAGTTCATGAAAGTAAATGCCGAACACGGATGGTCGGCCGTTGTGGGGACCGTCATATTGTCTATCCAGAGGGTCGCGCCTTCCTCGGGGAGGATGTAGACGAAGTCGTCAGGGTTGGTGGCATCGCCGAACCCGACGATCATTGCGCCGGAGTATCCGTGTGCCACCGAGACCTCGCCGTTGGCCAGGGCCTCGTCGTTCTGATCCGAGTCGAACGCGGCGATCGTTCCCTTGGCGGCAGAGATCACGTCGGCCGCCTCCTGAAGGTGACCGAGGTCGGTGTCATTGAGTGAGTAGCCCAGATATTCCAGAGCCGCCCCCATCGCCTCTCGAGGGTCGTTGAGGACCGAGACCCCGCCCGGGAAGTCGGCGGTGACTTCGGGATCGAACAGCAATGCCCAGCTGTGCGGGAAGTCCTCGCCCACCAGAGCCGTGTTCACCCCGATGCCAGTAGTCCCATATTGGTAGGGGGCCGAGTACTCGTTGCCGGGATCGTACGGGAGGCTAGTGAAGCGCTCACCGAGATTGACGATGTTGGGCACAACGGCGGGGTCGATCGGGGACAACAGGTTCTCTTCGATCATGATCCCGACCATGTAGTCGGAGGGAACTATCAGGTCGTAGTTCACACCCGCTTGGAGCTGGGCCAGCATCGCTTCATTGGATTCGTAGAAGGACTCGACAACGTCTATGCCGTACTCGGTCTCGAATGCTGTGATCAGCGCCGGGTCCATGTATTCGGTCCAGTTGTAGAAGTTCAGATCACCGTCCACCTGACCAACGGTGCAATCAGCGGCGGCGGCGCCCTCACCTCCATCGACAGCAGTGCCGTCGACACCAGCTGTGCCATCGTCTCCGCCACAGGCAGTCACTAGCAGGGCGAGCACGCCGAGCGTGACCACGAACCTCGCCATTCGTCCCATCTTTCGATCCTCCCTGGTCTGATTCATCCGAGGCTAAACCGACACTTCATCCTTTCGAAAGTCCTCGATCCCGCCCATCGCACTCAGTCTCCTGTCAACTCCAGGGCCAAGGCATCGGGATCGGCCAGCTTCTGGCCACGAGCCACTGCCCCTCGTTGGAACCCCAATGAGATCCCAACCAGGATCATCGAGGCCACGAGCATCACCGTGCTCACTGCGTTTATCAGGGGGGTTACCCCCACCCTGACCAGTCCGAAAACGTATACCGGGAGGGTGGTAGAGCCGGGGCCCGAGACGAACGAGGTGACGACGACATCGTCAAGCGAGAGGGTCAACGCGAGCAGAGCGCCACCGGCCACTCCCGGCGCGATCAAAGGCAATGTGACCCGGCGAAAGGTTTGCCATCTTCCGGCATAGAGGTCGGCCGCGGCCTCCTCGAGTGAAGAGTCGAGCTGGGCAAGCCTGGCGCGAACCACCACTGCCACGAAAGAGATGCTGAAAGCTATGTGAGCCAGGGTGATGGTGAGGATCCCGGTGTTCAGCTGGATCCCGAAGAGGTCATCGACGATGCCGAACGCCTGGAAGAAGAAGATGAGGAGCATCACAGCCATGGTGACGTCAGGGATGATGATCGGGAGATAGGCGAGACCGTCCAATGTCCCCCGTCCCCTGAACCGGTATCGCTCGAGGCCGATCGCCAGCAAGGTGCCGATGACCGTCGAGATGATGGTGGAGAAGAAAGCGACGATCAACGAGATCCGGAGGGCCGACATCACACTCTCGGTCTGGAACATCTCCCCGTACCATCGCAACGAGGCCTCGGTCCAGATCGCCACGTTGTTGTTGTCGTTGAACGAGAAGACGATCAGCACCAGAATCGGGGCGTAGAAGAAGATGTAAAGCACCCAGGCGTTGACTGCCAGAAGGCGGTCAACCACTCCCTTGGGGGCCGCACCGTTGCTCACAGGGTTTTCGCCCCCGCTCTGAAGTAGAAGATGGTTGCCAGCAGCATCACGAACATCACGCCGAATGAGAGCGCCGACCCAAATGGCCAGTTGCGGGCGGCGAGGAACTGGCTGACGATGTAGTCGCCAATGCCAACTGTCCTCGCCCCTCCAAGGAGGGCAGGGGTCACGTAGGTGCCCAGCGACGGGATGAACACCAGGATCGATCCAGCTATCACCCCGGGCAGCGACAGTGGCAGGGTCACCTTGCGAAAGGCGGTCCACCCATCCGCGTAGAGATCGCGGGCAGCCTCCACCAGCCTCCAGTCCATCCTCTCGAGCGAGGCGTACAGGGGGAGGACCATGAAGGGCATGAAGCCATAGACCAGGCCAATGAGCACCGCTGTGTTGGTGAACAACAATCGGATCGGCTCACCACCCAAACTCTGGCTCAACTGCGACAGCGGACCGTCCGAACCGAGCAGGATCCTCCAGGCGTAGGTTCGAACCAGGAAGTTCGACCAGAACGGGATCATCACCAGGATCAGCAGGATGTTTCGGGCGCGGGGTGCCCGGGTGGCGATGTAGAAAGCCAACGGATACGAGAACAGCAGACAGATCGCAGTGGTGACCGCGGCGAGCACGAATGACCGAATGAAGATCGCCAGGACGTCAGCGGTGAACAGACGCTTGTAGGAGTCGAGATTCCAGTCGGCGAGGACTGTCTGGCCAGTCGATGACCTGGTGGCGAACGAGTAGACGAAGACGAGGACCAGGGGAATCGCAAAGAAGAGGACGAGATAGAAGGCACCGGGTAACGAGAAGAGAAACCCCCGACGCGACTCGGCCCGACTCGCCGACTGCTCCAACTCTGGCGTGACCTCGGTGGTCGTCATCAGGCGGTCACAAGGTTTGCCGCCTCCGGGCTCCACACCAGGTACGCCTCATCTCCTATGTCGTACAACTCCACTCCGGGCCGGTTCTCCTCCTTGACTTCGATTTGAGTGCCAAGCCCGGCATCGACGTCGTAGAAGTACACGTCCCCGAAGTACATGCGTCGTGTCACGCGCACCCGGAGTTGGTTCTGCCCGGCGGGCAGGTCCTCGTCGATGTCGAATAGCGCCAAGCGCTCCGGCCGCAAGGCGAGTGTCACCTCGCTGCCTGGCGAGGCGTCACCGCAGGGAACCCCAACTTCCTGTCCGTTGCCAAGACGTGCGCTGTCCGGTCCTAGGACCGTCACAGACAGGAGGTTGATCTCACCGATGAAGTCGGCGACAAACCGTGAAGTCGGCGTCTCGTAGATCTCCTCGGGGCGCCCGACCTGGAGGAGCTTTCCCTCACTCATGACCCCGATCCTGTCGGACATGGTGAGGGCCTCTTCCTGGTCGTGGGTGACATAGATGAAGGTGATTCCAACCCTGGTCTGCAGGTCTTTCAGCTCGACCTGCATCGCCTGGCGCAACTTGAGGTCGAGCGCACCAAGGGGCTCATCCAACAACAGCACCTCGGGCTCGTTGACCAGAGCCCGAGCCAGGGCCACCCGCTGTTGCATGCCTCCGGAGAGCTGGTTCGGCCTTGCATCGGCTCGCTTCCCGAGTTGGACCTGATCGAGCACCCGCTTCACCCTGCCGGTGACTTCAGACTTCTCCACCTTCTTCATCTGGAGGCCGAAGGCCACGTTCTCGGCCACTGTCATATGAGGGAACAGGGCGTAGGACTGGAAGACGGTGTTGATCGGCCGCTCATTCGCCGGCTTCAGCGCCATCTCGGCGCCATGGACCCGAATGCTGCCCTCAGTGGGAAATTCGAACCCGGCGATCATGCGCAATGTGGTGGTTTTGCCACACCCCGATGGGCCGAGCAAAGAGAAGAATTCGCCGTCGTTGATGCTCAGGTCCAAGCCATCGACCGCCACGAAGTCATCGCCGAAGCGCTTGGTGACACCGCTCAACTCAACGGCCGCGTTGACCATCACTCCTCCTCGTAAACCACCTGCCCGCCCACAACGGTCATCGCGACCTTTGCATCTCGAATCGGCCCGGTCTGAAACGGATCTCGATCGAGAACTACCAGATCGGCGAGCATACCCACGGCCACCGTCCCCGAGTCGGCCTCACGGTGGTTTACCCAAGCCGAGCCTGAGGTGAACGCGGCGAGGGCGTCGAGCAGTGTTATGCGCTCCTCAGGGTTCAGCGGCGGATGGCCCGGCTCGGCCCAATTCAGCCGATTGACGGCAACGTCGCTCTGAGCCAGGACATTGGCGGTCGAAACCGCCCAGTCCGAGCCCATCGCCAGCGTGGCGCCGGCGCGCAGGAGGCTTCCGAACGGGTATTGCCACATCGTTCGCACCGAGCCGAGGAAGGGCTGTGTCAATTCGAGCTGGTCCTGGCCGTTGCCCGCCCAGAGAGCCTGAGCGCTGACCGCAACGCCCAGTTGCTTGAAACGATGGAGGTCATCGGGATGGACCACCTGAACGTGGCAGATCGTGTGTCTCGCCGATGACCAGCCGTTGGCATTTCGCGCCGCCTCGACCGCATCGAGCGAGTTGCGAACCGCGGCGTCGCCGATGGCGTGGAAATGACATGAGAAACCCCGTGCGTCGAAGGCCACGACGATCTCCTTCAGCTCCTCGGGGTCGATGAAGTCGATGCCGCGATTCGATGTGCTGGCACCGGACTCATCGAAGTAGGGCTCGAGCATGGCGGCGGTCTGGGTTTCGACCACTCCGTCCGTCATCAACTTCACCGCAACCGGCCGGTATCGACCGACCCCCTCGCCTCTCATCCTCTCCAGCTCCTCGAGCTGCTCCAGCCCCTTGCGTCGATCCCACCACAGAGCTCCAAACGCTGTTCCCCGCAACTGGTCACGCTGGGCGAGCGCCCGGTAGGCGGCATGGGCCAGGTCATCGACGTGGGCGTCCTGCCACCCGGTGATCCCCTTGGACAGCATGTACTCCTGGCCGGCGAGGATGCCCCGAAGCACGTCTTCCAGCGAGTCTTTGGGTGAAGCGGCCTCAACCAGGTTGGCGGCGCCATCGTGAAGCGTGCCCTGGGGCGTCCCATCGGGGTTCCGCTCGATCCGGCCATCGAAGGGGTCCGGGGTCGATGCGTCGATACCGGCCAACTCCAGGGCGCGGCTGTTGACCCACGCCCCGTGACCGTCGGCGTTGTAAACGAAGACCGGGCGGTCGGGGACTATCTGGTCCAGCAATTCCTTGGAAGGGCAGGCTCGCGGGAACCAGGTCTGATGCCATCCTCCGCCCATGATCCATTCCACGTTGGGGTTGGCCCGGGCGTACCTGGCGACATAGGCGATCGCCCCATCGGCATCTTCACATCCGGCAAACGAACACCTCAGGAGATCGAGACCACTGCTCCATACATGGACGTGCGAATCCTGGAAACCCGGGGTGAGGAGGCGGCCGTCGAGATCGACGACCTCGGTCCCGGGGCCGATGTGCTCCGAGATCTCGCTCTCGGAGCCAACCGCCACGATCCGATCCCCGATCACGGCTACTCCACGGACGAATGATCTTGACGCGTTTGCAGTGAACACCGGACCGTTGACGAAGGCGAGATCGGCGGGCATGGGGCGGCGAGGGTAGCCAGGCATCACCCCGGCTAGCCTCCGCAATATGTCTTCCTTTTGGCATCCGTTTGGGGAAATGAACAAGGTGCAGCACGCGCCGTTCATCGTCGATCGCGGCGAGGGGATCTACGTATACGACGAGGATGGCAACCGCTACCTCGACGCTGCCGCCTCCCTCTGGTACATGAATGTGGGTTATGGCCGCAACGAAATCGTCGAGGCGATGTCGGAGCAGGCCCGCAAGCTCCCGGCATTCCATGCCTTCATCGACTACGCCACCCGACCACCGATCGAATTGGCAGGCCGGATCGCCGCTGTGTCCCCCGATCCCGATTCCAAGGTCTTCTTCGGCTCCGGCGGCTCCGACGCGGTGGACACCGCAGCCAAGCTCGCTCGTCGCTACTTCTCCGCAGTGGGTGAGCCGGACCGCACCGTTTTCATCTCGCGGGAATGGGCGTATCACGGCATGCACACCTATGGCACCACGCTGGGCGGGATGGAGCCCAACCGCACCGGATACGGAGGCGACCTCGTGTCCGATGTGGTCCTCGTGCCCTATGACGATGCCGAGGCGGTCGAGAAGGCGATCGACCATGTCGGCGCAGAACGGATCGCCGGGATCTTCGTGGAGCCCGTGATCGGCGCCGGCGGGATCCGTCCCGTCCCCGCCGAATATCTGACGCGGGTGAGAGATGCGGTCCGCGCCGCAGGTGGCCTCTACATCTCCGATGAGGTGATCACCGGCTTCGGTCGCTGTGGCGATTGGTTTGCGGCCAATATCTTCGATCTGGAGCCGGACATCATCACCTTCGCCAAGGGGGTGACTTGTGGCTACGCCCCTCTCGGCGGCGTCATCGCCAGCCCCCGGGTGGCGGCTCCCTTCTTCGAGACTCCGGGGCTCATGTTCCGCCACGGCTACACCTATTCGGGGCACAGCACGGCCTGTGTCGCCGGGCTGGTGGTCATGGACATCATCGAGCGCGATGGCCTCCTCGCCCGAGGCGCCGCCCTCGAAGACGAGCTGTACCAGGCCCTGCTGCCGCTCGAGGAGCTGCCCGTCGTGTCGACGATCAGACGAGGAGTTGGGGCATTGGCCGCAGTGCAGCTGGAGCTCGGCGACGACGAGACACTTCCCTACCGGGCGGCAGCGGCCTGCCGTGAGGCGGGCGTCCTCACCCGGGCGGTCGCGGGCGGCGGGCTCCAGGTCTCCCCTCCGCTGATCATGACCCCTGATCAGGTCACAGAGATGGCCTCCCTCTTCCGGGCTGGCCTAGCCGGATTGTGAAGCCCAGCCCTTTCTGGGTCGAGGAGTTTCCGCGCCCCGAGGGCATCACGTCCGAACTGCCTTCTGAAGCCGATGTCCTCATCGTGGGATCCGGGCTGACCGGGCTCTCAGCAGCTCTTCGACTTGCCCGGAGCGGGAAGACCGTGGCCGTAGTCGATCGAGGGCCGATCGCCTCAGGTGCCTCTTCGATCAACGGGGGCATGGTCTCTCCCGACATCAAGGCCGGGATCAAGGTCATCTTCGACCGCTTCGGGCCGGAGTTGGGTCGTGAGATGTGGCAGGCCACAGTCCGCTCGGTCGAGATCGTCCCCGAGATCGCAAAGGTGGAGAACATCGACGCCCGGATCGTTCGTGGCGGAATGGCCGCGTTCGGGATCCACGCCAAGTCGCGCGCGGCCTTCGAGTCGTCCGTTGCCTGGTACGACAAGATGGTCGGCGTCGACTGGGACGTTCTCGGGCCAGACCGCCTGTCGGAGGTGGTTGCCGGTGATCGATTCACCGCAGCCCTCTTCGAGCCAGAAGGGCTCGGTATCCAGCCGGCGCGTTTTGTGTTCGGGATGGCCTCGGCGGCTGCGTCGGCCGGAGCGCTGCTCGTCGAGGAGTGCGCAGTCCACGACGTCTCCCGGGATGGGCCGGGCTTCAAGGTCGGCACCGACAAGGGATCGGTGCGAGCAGGCGATGTGATCCTGGCCACCAACGGCTACACCACATCGGAGCCGGTCCCCGAAATGTCGAGACGGGTGGTTCCGATCGGCTCATACATCATCGTCACCGAGCCGCTCGGAGAGCGGGCGGCCCGAATCTTCCCCAAGGGCTCGATGACCTACACCAAGCAACGGCTCCTCAATTACATGCGAAGGACACCGGACGACCGAATCCTGATCGGCGGAAGGCGCAACCTCCACACCGGGCTCGATTTCCAGGAGTCGGGCGCCGATCTCCGACGCCAATTGCTTGGCTACTTTCCAGAGCTCGCCGACGTGGAGATAACCCATGCCTGGGGTGGCAAACTCGGTGTTCCCTTCGATCTCATCCCACATGTCGGTCAGATCGACGGCGTCTGGTATGCCCTCGGCTACGCGGGTCACGGGGTCGGCTTGTCCACGCTGATGGGCCACGAGCTCGCCGGGATGATTCTCGGCGAGGACCCCCCGAGCTCGTTCACCAAGGTCCCCCACCCCACCCGTTTCTACTACAGGGGAAAGCCGTGGTTTCTCACTCCAGCCTCCATCCTCTACAGGACCCTCGACCGGCTGGGGCGTTAGGTCCGACCATGACGCCGATTGCCCTCCCGGCCATCATCGCTTTCAGCGACAAATCGCCGACGATGCCATTCTTGAGCCCATGACTCTCACCGGGTGGCGCGACCGATCCTTCGCGATGGCTCCGTTTCTGGGGGTCGCTGCCCTTCTGGCCATGAACCCAACAGACAACGGCCCCACCATCTGCCCGATCGCCCTGTTGACCGGGGTTGCCTGTCCCGGGTGTGGCATGACCAGGGCGGCGTCAGCGCTGATCAAGGGCGACCTCCCACTTGCCCTCAGCTACCACCCACTCATCCCGCTCATAACCGTGCTCACCGTCGCCGGATGGGCTTGGTCGACGCTGCACAGGGCCGGCAAGACAGGGCCGATACCCACCCGCGTCGTGAACATTGTGCTGATCGGGACCGGTGTCAGCCTGGTGGCAGTGTGGATAGTTCGGTTCGCTGCGGGGACGTTGCCACCGGTTTGACCTGGCGCCGCCTGAAGAGCCAGAAGGCAACGGCTCCCCATGCGGCCACGAAGCCCATCCCGAGCGGGATCAGCCATTTGGAAGTCGCCAGCAACCCGAGGGTGTCGGCCACCGGAGCCCGACCCCCGCCAGGATCGAGGAGCCATCCGCCGATCCGGAGGAAGATGGCAAACGAGAGAGCCCCCAGTGCGAACCTGGTGAGAAGACTCCGGAATGCCTTGCGCCGGTCATCGGAGGCCGCGACGTAGACCCAGGTTGTGATCACCATGACCGTCAAGGACAGCACGACCGCGATGCCAAGTTTCGAAGCGGCCTCGGACGCCGGCCCCACATAGGGAGCAGTCGACGGCTGTCGAACCACCAAAGGGTCGAGGTCGGTGACCGCCGCGGCGAGTTGCTCTTCGGAGACTGGAATCCCGAGATCCCGAAGACGAACGGCGATGACTGGCACGGCGGGGGAAATCGCTGATCTGGCATCGACCGTTGACCCGCCCGGATCCGGGGAGGCTGCGGCATCGACGATCTGGCCGAGTAAGCCTTCCAAAGTCTCCGACACCGAAGGGTCGTCCAGAACATTCTGGGCCGCCCCTTCCGCAGTGATCGGGTCCACGCCCTCCTTGGTCAGTTCGTCGACCAGCCAGGAGGTAAAGCGGCTGACCACGACATCGCTTGCCGCCATGGGGGCGAGAGATTCCGCCAACTGCTCAGTGTCGACGACGACTGCCCGACCCCATATCGCCACCAAGAGAACCGAGGAGGCCAAACCGAAGAGCCAGGCCGCGCCGCCGCCGGTTGCCTTGCGCCGATCGGCCATCAGTTGATCACCAATGCCGGGTTGGTCCGGATCCGGGGCCTCTTCTCAATTACGGCGCCCGCCAGCGCCTCGAAGGCCCGCTCTGCCTCAGAGCCCGGGGCCACGACTGCGACCGGGTGGCCTTCGTCGGCGCCACGTCCCATGGCCGGCAGAAGCGGGATCCGCGCCATGAGATCGACCCCGACTTCCTCGGCGAGTGCGGACCCACCGCCCGACCCGAAGAGCTCGTATTGCTTTCCATCATCCCCCGTGAACCACGACATGTTCTCGACGATGCCGATCACCTGCTGGTCGACCTCGGCTGCCATGAGCGCGGCTCGGCGGGCCACCCTTTGCGCGGTGGGTTGTGGGGTCGTGACCAGCAATACCTGAGCCCTGGGAAGGAACTGCGCCATCGAGATGGCGATGTCACCGGTGCCGGGCGGCATGTCCACGATCAGGAAATCGAGGTTGTCCCAGAACACATCTTTCAGGAATTGCTCGATCGCCTTGTGCAGCATCGGGCCCCGCCAGATCACGGCCTTGTCGTCGCCGACGAAGTAATCCATGGACATCACCTTCACCCCGTAGGAGACCGGTGGGATGATCGCTTCAGCCACCAGCAGGGGTGGCTGCGAGACTCCGAGCATCCGGGGCACCGAGAAGCCCCATATGTCCCCATCGACGATCCCGACCTTCTTCCCAGCCCGAACCAGGGCTACTGCCAGGTTGCAGCTCACCGAAGACTTGCCAACACCGCCTTTGCCGGAAGCCACCGCCACTACCCGGGTCGACGAGCCTGCCTCGCCGACCGGTGGCCCGGCCAGTTCGCGGAGACGGGCGATCAACTCGACGGCCGCCTCCTCGCTCATCACCTCGATGTCAACATCGACGCCGCGGCCATGATCGTGGAGGGCGTCCTTGAGGCGCTGATCCAGCAATTCGGAGGTATGAGACGTCGGGAGCAGCAGTTCGACACTCAGTTTCCCGGTCAGAGATCGGTCGACCTTCTTGACAGCACCCAACTCCCCAAGGGTTCGTCCGACGAACAGAGGGGACTCGATTGATGCGACCGCGTCGAAGATCTGATTGTCCGCGGTCATTGATTTTCCCTACGACAAGAGTGGATAGAAGGCCCCCGAAACTATAGTTTTGACCTGTTGGTACCCCTCATGGACACCGAAACCCTCGATAGCCGGATCTCCGACCTCACCTCTTCTCTGGGTGATCCAACCCGTCGAGCGATCTACATCGCGGTTCGTGAGTCCGCCGAACCGCTCACCACGTCTCACGTGGCCGGCCTCTTCGACCTTCACCCCAACGTGGCCCGACATCACCTCGACCGGCTGGCCGATGACGGCTATCTGAAGGTGAGCCACCGCCGCTCCGAGGGTAAGAACGGACCGGGAGCAGGTCGCCCGGCCAAGTGCTACGAGGCAACGACCAAGGAGGTCTCGGTCCATTTCGCCCCGAGGCGATTCGAGATGCTGGTGGAGATGCTGATCCGGGTTCTCGACGAGATAGCCCCCGAGAACGTCGCCCAGATCGCAGAAAACGTCGGCAGGGCCTACGGCCGTGAGTTGGCCGCCGAGATCGGCCAACCCGAGCAGCCCGGCTATGACGGCGCAATCCAGGCAGTCGCCAGTGCGATGACCGGGCTTGGCTTCTCCATCGACCCCGACGTGCCCGGGCAGCGGCTTCTCACCTCGCATTGCCCTTTCGGGGAGGCTGCCACCAGTCATCCCGAGGTGATCTGCTCGCTCGACCGGGGAATCGTCGCCGGGATGTTCGGAGCCCTGTCCTACGCCTGCAACCCCGTGGTCATCCCACACAAGGCCCTGGAGGACGATTGCGTGACCCGGGTGCCGGTGACGATTGGAAGCGCCTGAGGCAATCCCCGCATTACGCAATACGCAATACCACGTGACTTTCCAAAACGGATAACCGATAACCGAAAACCGATAACAGGCCCAAGGAACACCAGGCCCATACCAGTAACCTTGGCCCCATGAACGGGTTCACCCTCGAAACGGCGCTCGGGCCCCGCCAGATAGCCCGAATCGACGACATCGAAGGCGCCAACCGGCTCCCCTATTCGATCAAGGTCCTTCTCGAGTCCGCCCTGCGGAACCTCGACGGCAAGAGTGTGACCGAAGCGGATGTCCGCAGGATCGCCTCTTATGACGCCCGGAAAGTGGGCGAGCAAGAGATCCCGTTCGTACCGGGTCGGGTGATACTCCAGGATTTCACCGGGGTGCCGGCGGTGGTCGATCTCGCCGCGATGCGCTCGGCGATAGTGCGTCTGACCGGCGATGAGGGCGCCGCGCAGAAGGTCAACCCCCTCATCCCCGCCGACCTCGTGGTGGATCACTCGGTCCAGGTCGACGCCTTCGCTCGATCGGACGCCCTCACCATCAACTCTCGCAAGGAGTTCGAGCGAAACCAGGAGCGATATGAGTTCCTCAAGTGGGGCCAGTCGGCATTCGCCAACTTCCGCGTGGTCCCACCCGCCACGGGCATCGTCCATCAGGTCAACCTCGAATACCTGGCCAAAGTGGTCTGGGACGACGGGGATCAGCTCTATCCGGACAGCCTCGTCGGAACGGACAGCCACACCACGATGATCAACGGGCTCGGGGTGGTCGGCTGGGGAGTAGGCGGCATCGAGGCCGAGGCTGCCATGGTTGGCCAGCCGATCTACATGCTCCTGCCCGAGGTTGTCGGGTTCCGGCTGACCGGAAGACTCCCCGAGGGATCGACCGCCACCGACCTGGTTCTCCGGGTGACCGAGATGCTCCGCGAACACGGGGTGGTGGACAAGTTCGTCGAATTCCACGGCCCGGGGCTTGCGGACATGCCGGTAGCCAACAGGGCAACGATCGCCAATATGGCGCCGGAATATGGCGCCACGGTCGGCTTCTTCCCGGTCGACGAGCAGACCCTGAAGTACCTCAGGCTGACCGGTCGCGATGACAAGCTGATCGACACCGTCGAGCAGTACCACAAGGCCCAGGGCATGTGGCGGGACGACAGTCACCAGATCAACTACTCGGCGGACCTCGCCCTCGACATGTCCACGGTGGAGCCGTCTTTGGCCGGGCCCAAGCGACCACAGGATCGGGTGGCCCTCTCTGCGATGAGGGCGCAATGGACTGCCGATCTCACCACCCTCTTTGGGAAGAATGGCGGGGCCAAGACAGCCACCGTTGTCAGTTGGGAAGACGAAGGCGGTCAGTCGTCCCAGGGCAGGTCTCTGGAGGCCCAGGCCAGCGTCGATGTCCACATGGATGGCGAGCATTTCAATCTGAGTGACGGGGACGTGGTGATCGCCGCGATCACGTCGTGCACGAATACCTCGAACCCCGATGTCATGGTGGGAGCGGGCCTGGTCGCCCGCAAGGCCCGGGAGCGTGGGTTGACCCGCATGCCCTGGGTCAAGACTTCGCTGGCCCCGGGGTCCAAGGTGGTCACCGAGTACCTCACCAGCTCCGGATTGCTCCCTGACCTCGAGGCGCTCGGGTTCTATGTGGTGGGTTACGGGTGCACCACCTGCATCGGCAACTCGGGCCCACTATCGGGACCGATCTCCGAGGCGATCCATGCCGGCGATCTGGTCACGGCATCCGTGCTCTCGGGCAACAGGAACTTCGAAGGTCGCATCTCCCCGGATGTGCGAGCCAATTACCTGGCTTCCCCTCCCCTGGTGGTGGCCTATGCCCTGGCGGGGACCGTGGCGTGGGACCCGATCACCGAGCCTCTCGGAGTCGATCAGGAAGGCAACGACGTGTTCCTCCGCGACATCTGGCCGAGCCAGGAGGAGATCGCCGAGATCGTCTCGGCGCACGTCCACCAAAGCCAGTTTCTCGACAAGTACTCCGACGTGTTCGCAGGCTCGGACGAATGGCGTGCGATCACGACTCCGGAGTCCGACCTCTATCCCTGGGATGGTGAATCGACATACGTTCAGGAGCCCCCCTTCTTCACCACGCTGACCCCCCACCTCACGCCACTTGCCCCGATCAACGGGGCCCGGGCACTGGCCTTGCTCGGCGACTCCGTCACCACCGACCACATCAGCCCGGCGGGATCGATCGCCATCGACTCCCCCGCCGGGAAGTACTTGATCTCTCAAGGGGTACAGCCCCCGATGTTCAACTCCTACGGGTCCAGGCGTGGGAACGACCGGGTCATGACCAGAGGCACCTTTGCCAATATCCGGGTCAAGAACCAACTGGCGCCGGGGACCGAGGGCGGCTGGACCACCGACTTCCTCGATGGTGTGGTGAAATCGATCTACGACGCTTCGATGCATTACCAGGAGAGCGGGATCCCCCTGATTGTCATCGGCGGGTCTGACTACGGAATGGGATCGTCGCGAGATTGGGCAGCCAAGGGCCCGTTCTTGCTCGGAGTCAACGCGGTCCTCGCCAGGTCGTTTGAGCGGATTCATCGGTCCAACCTGGTGATGATGGGGGTGCTCCCTCTGGTCTTTGCCGATGGAGGAGACGCCGCCAGCCTGGGTCTCGATGGCTCCGAGACCTACGACATCCCGCTCACCGACGACCTGCACCCGCGGCAGGAAATCATCGTGAGTGCGACCGCAGCTGATGGATCGGTCAGGAGTTTCCCGATGATCGCCAGAGTGGACACCGACATCGAGGTCGAGTACTTGCGCAACGGCGGGATCCTGCACTATGTCTTGCGGAGGATGGCCTCTGACTGATCCCGCGGATGTCCCTGACCCGCTCCCCAGGCGCTCTCTCCTGCTCACTGGAGTATTCGTCGGCGTCGTGATTGCCGGGCTCGGCATTGCATGGCTGCTGAGCGATGACACGGCCGTGGCCTCCGTCGGGGCTCAGGCACCGGATTTCACATTGGAACTTCTGGACGGTGGGACCTTCACACTTGAAAACCACCTCGACGAGGATGGGCGGACCCTGGTGCTCAACCTCTGGGCGTCATGGTGCCTCCCTTGTCGCACCGAGATCCCCGACATATCCAACTTCGCATCGAATCACCCTGACGTTGCCGTGCTCGGGGTCGCCGTCGAGGACGCCCGGGCCGACTCGGAAGCGTTCGCCGAGGAGATGTCGCCTTCATACCCGCTCGCATTCGGGAACAAGGAGTTTCGTGACGCCTACCAGACCGTGGGGCTGCCGGCGACATTCATCATCGAGCCGGACGGAACGGTCTCGAGCATCGTCAACGGGCTCGTGGACCAACAGGCACTCGAAGAAATGACCGGCTAGGAGACCCCGACCGGACGATCCTCGAGGTCCTTGATAAACGCCAGATTCGGCCCCTCCACCATTTCGGCAAATACGACCAGACGCTCCCGGGCCGAGAACTTGGGGTTGCAAGTCGTGAGCGTCAGCCAGGCGCCGGCCTTGTTGTCGGCAACCCAGACATCGGTCGGAGCCACGATGAGGCTCTCCCTGACTTGATAGACATGGGTGCCGATCGACGTCTCCACCTCGATGCGGTCTCCTGGCTGAAGCCGGTCGAAGTTGAAGAAGGGCCGACCGTGCGTGGTTCGATGCCCGGAGATCACCGCATTTCCCGGCTGACCGGGCAACGGCGTGCCCGGCATATGGCCCGGGCCCTGAGCCAGGGCATCGCGGCTCACCCCTTCGAACACCACGACATCGAGACCGAACTTGGGGACCCGGAGTCGGGCGAAACTGGTGTTCTCATCGGGTTCCTGTTCGGGATGGAATTGGAGCGGGGCACCCTCCTCACTCTCCACCGCCTGCACCGGGGGAAGGTGCACACGTTCGACTTCGAAAAAGTCGTGCAGATCATCAGTGGCCTCGGCCTGCACCCGCTCGTTGACGATGTCGGTGACGACCAGCTGCCATCCCAGATAGCCAAAGATGAAGAGCCCGGTCCAGATCAGGGCCCATCCGAGGATCTGGATGTTGCGGCGCATGCCGGAGAGGCTAAATGGCGGTGGTTCCAACCAGATGTCGCGGTCTCAGCCCCCGGGCCAGTGTGGGTCGCGCTTCTCGAGGAACGCCGTGATGCCCTCCCTGGCGTCCTCGGTCATGGCCACCTCGGTAAGGCCGAGCTGAAGACGGTCCAACGCCGCATCGACACCAAGGTCTGAGACTCCGTGGAAGATGTCACGCCCCAACAGCAAGGTGGCCGGGCTCAGCGACTGCAGTCGGCTCACGATGTCATCGACGGCGGAGTCGAGATCAGGGCGTGTGACGACCCTGGAGACAGCCCCCAGACGATGCGCCTCGAGTGCGTCGATCGTGCGTCCAGTGAGCATCATCTCGAGAAGCGCCTTCCGCGGCATCGAGCGGGCCAGGACCGCGGTGATCATCATCGGCCATAGGCCAACAGTGACCTCGGTGGTTCCCAACCTGGCGTCTTCGACGCAGACGGTGATGTCGCAGGCGACGGCGAGTCCGAAGCCACCGCCGAAGGCATGCCCATTGACCCGGGCAACGGTCGGCTTCCCTGACCTCCACATCAGGCGGAACAGGTCGGCAAACACACCCCGTTTCCGATGGAGGCCGACTGCGTCGTCGACAAAGGAACCTGACAGGTCGCCACCCGCGCTAAACACTTCGTCGCCGGCGCCGGTGAAGACGATGACCTTCACCGAACCGTCGTCGACTGCGCGCCCTGTCGCATCGAGAAGACCGGCCATGGTCTCCACTGAGATCGGGTTGCGACGCTCCGGGTCGTTGATTGTGATGGTCGCTCGACCCTGGGACGCCTCGTAGTCCACCATCGAATTTCGCTTTCTTGTCAATGTCTGCCCGGGTATTACCGTCGCTCACATGTTATGGATGGCGATTGTCCTCTTTCTTTCACTCGCCATCGCCGTCCTCCGGGGAGGCCGTCTCACCAACCTGGGAGACATCGAGCTGAAAGCCTGGTGGCTGCTGCCGCTTGGCTTCGCTCTCCAGCTCGCCACCGAATGGCTACCCGACACCGACTGGGCACACGGAGTCGCCCTGGCCATGGTGCTCGTCTCTTTCGGCCTCTTGATGATCATGGTCGTCCTCAACCGGCAGAAGTCGGGAATGTGGCTCGCCGGGCTTGGCGTCCTCATGAACTTCACGGTGATTGCACTCAACGGCGGGATGCCAGTACTCGCCGGGGCAGCCGAGGTGGCAAGCGGCTTCGCTGTTTCGTCACCGGATCTCAGCGACTCCTTCAAGCACGTGATGCTCGACGAGTCGTCGCGACTGACGTTCTTCGCCGACGTGATCCCATTGCGAGTCGCCAGCATCGGTCAGGTGATCAGTCTCGGTGACGTCTTCCTGGCCGTTGGGCTCGGCCGCTTCCTGGAGCACGAGTTGCGGAGGCCACGACGTTGGTTCAAGCGCGGCGCGCATGCTCAGGCGGGCTCCGCCACCAAGCCCTGAGGCGTTGGGCGCCTTCGTTCACACTCTCGCCGGGCTGAGGACCCCTCTGGCCTCGAGGATCCTGCGTACCGAGGCGACCACTTCAGGGTCGTATTCGTAAGCGGCGCCGGTGTGGAGATTCTCCAGAGCCTGAAGTGGTGAGAGGCCCTGCTGGTACACCTGCCAGTCATAGGCGGCGGTGACCTTGATGATCCTGGAGACAACCGACACGTCAGGGTCGGTCTGCTCGCCCGGCCTCCGATAGGACTCGTACTGTCGCCTCACGTGCTCGGCGACCCGGTCCAGATAGGGCGACTCGGCAATGATCTCCGCGCTCCATCGAGCGATGTCGTCGTTGGTGTAGCCCATCCGAATGATCTGTGGCTCGTTGAGGCTGACCCGACCGATATCGTGCATCAGGCCGGCGTACTCGACGTCCTCGACCTGGGCCGGTCCCATTCCCATCTCCTTGGCGACCGCCGACGCCAGCTCGGTAGTGCGGTCTGCGTGCCCATCGACTCCGAGACCAGATACCTCCGGGATCCGGGCCAGGGCCCGGATGGTCTGCTTGTAGGTGGTCTTGGTCTTCTGGAACCTCTTGAAGGCGGAGTGAGCGAATGAGTACGGGAGCAGAGCGATGGGAAGCGCCCACCAGCCGCAGCTCCGGAAACAGCTCACCGAACAGCGCTCCGGTCAAGGTGAGCCCCAGGAAGACGTTCAGGTCGTACAGGGCCGATCTCGCAAGGTAGGTCCGTGACAACTCGCCTGGCTTGAGGACTAGAGCCGCCCGTAACAAGACCTCGACGGCGATCCAGGCCACGAGGGCGATCCCGAATGGGACCAGGTCCAGCCAGCCGCCAGGACATCTGCAAATACCCCAACCCGCATCGCCGTGTAGACAGTGGCGTAGGTCACATAACCCGCAAAACGACGAATGAGTGTCGGAAGAAGGTCGATGTGCTTCTCGCCACGAGCCAGGCTTAGGACCCAGACCACCGCCAATCCGATGCCGTAAACAGCGATCGACCCGCGAGATCGACCCATCCGGTCTCCTGGTTGGTGAACACGAACGGGATCGCTGCGGCCACGGCGAGCCCGGTGGTGAACCGATTGCCCGAGCTGGACGTCGCCACTCCGACCAGAGAGCCGATCACCAGGGCGGTGACCCCGACCGCGATGCTGTAGGGGTCGGTCGACGCCTGACTCGCCGCATAGAGCCCGACTCCGCCCGCGCCAAAGGGGAACAACCAGGAGACAACGGCCACGGCGCGGGGATGCCAGTTAGCCACGGAGGGTCAACTCCGGCTCTTCGGCGAGACGACGGGCCATCTCCTCGTCGTTCACATGGGGGGCGCCCCAGTTGCGACCGGTCTTGATGAGCCCCTTCTCGAAGGCATCGACCACATCGGGGTGGAACTGCCCGCCGGAGTGACGTCGCAACTCACGCAAGGCATATTGCTGGGACAGCGCCATCCGGTAGGAACGTGCCGAAGTCATGGCGTCGAAGGCGTCGGCGACCCCGACGATGCAGGCCTCCAGACTCGGCGTCTGACCCTCGGTGTGACCACGACCGCCGTAGCCGGAACCATCGAAGTTGCTGTGATGCCCCGAGGCGATCTCGACCATGGGCTGCAGGAAATCGACCTCCGCCAGGATCTCCTCGACCAGATGGGCGTGGGTCTGCATCTCGGCATACTCCTCATCATCGAGGCGCCCCCGCTTGCGGATCAGCTCGGTGGGGACCGCCAACTTGCCCAGGTCATGGATCAGGGCAGCCCATCGCACCCTCTCCAGCTGGGTCCCGGTGAATCCGAGCTCCTCGCCGATCATCTGGGCGAAGACTGCCACACGTTCGGTGTGACCCCGGGTGTACATGTCCTTGGCCTCGAGGGTCTTCACAAAGCCCCGGATCGAGCCGATGTGAGATTCCCGGAGTTGGGAGAAGGCGTAGAGCGACATGTGCCCGATGGCATAGACCCCGACGGTGAGGATCAGGACGGCCTCTCGACCGGCGATCAGATAGGCGGCCCCGATCAAGCCACCGAGCAGACCCATCGCAACCTGCCCGAGGAAGAGGACATGCATCTGAGACCAGGGTTGAAGGTTGTCCTTGCCGTAGACGGTCTTCACTGCATGTCTGATGAGGACGGTTTGGACTGTCGCGTAGGCCAGGGCCGCCAACGCCGAGGCCACCGCCACCCGAAGCAAGTTCTCCGCAGTGGGATCGGCGAGATGACTGAGGTTGACATCGAGGAGGAACCCGGCCACCGCCCCCGCCACCACCATCTGACCGAAATTGGTCAGGGGTTGGAACCAGCGCTTCTCTTTGAAATCGAGCGGGGTGAACATGGCCATCCCACCCAGTAGGGCCATGCCGAACATTGCATCCGAGTTGGGGGTCATGGCGAAGATGACCCCGGCGGTCATCGCCACCATCACCGCCGACGACTGGAGGAGACGGTCGTTGACCTCGACGGCGAAGAACTCGAGAAGGACGAAGAGGGCGGTGAAGGGGAGCCAGATCAGCCACTGGGGCGGGTCGGCAAGGGTGTAGGTGACCACCAGGGTGACGACACCCATCACCGAATAGGGCACAGCGATTCTTAGACGTCGCTGCACCGAGGGGCGAAGACGGCCGAACCAGCCCCGAAGCTTTCTGTTTCTTCTTAGTTTCATGGGAGACCCTGATGTGTGTGGTGAGCCGGCGTCGTTCGTCAGCCGATACAGCGAGTTCGCGGCCAACACGGCAGCGAGGCTGGCGGCAGCAGCGGAAATTCGGACCAAACGGGCCTTCATGCTGTGACGCTCACCTTCGGTTCTCGTATTTGGCCGACGTTGTGTTGTCGACCAGACGTTCCGCTCCGCTGGGGTAGATGGCGTCCAATTGCTTTACAAGGCCGACGTCTGACGCCGGTCTCACCCGGTTCCCGCTTTCACGGGAACTCTTCACATGTCAAAGAGGCCCCTGACTTCGCCCGCCACGGACCGAGGCAAGCGAGTCAAAGACCTCGGTTGCCCCACATTCCCATGAATAGCTCCAGCGCCACGCAATCTAGACCTGTTGGCTTCCCGCGACAAGGGGACGAGCGACTATCCCGTCAGGGGATGACACCCGGATGTACCCTGACCGGGTAATGGACATAGTCGCATTTCAAGAGAAGATCGGCCGGATTGATGGAGTCGAGGCGGCGCGGGTTGTCTACGGAAATGGGCACATCTCCGAGATCCATGTCCTCGCCCGACGTAACAAGCCGCCCAAACAACTGGTGCGCGACGTCCAATCCCTCAGCCAGGCCCTCTATGGCCAGGAGATCGATCGGCGTGTCGTTTCCGTCGTGCAGCTAGCTGATGGCGACCTGGAGGGTGGGTTCCGCCCGGCCCTGATCGACGTGGCGGAGACCCTGGAAGGCTCGAGAGCCGAGGTCACCGTGAGCCTTCGTTGGGAGAACGAGATCCTGTCCGGCACCGCCAACGGTGCCGCGGCCGCTTCGACCCGGGCCCGCCAGATCGCAGATGCCACTCTGGATGCGGTCCGCCAGGGGATTCACAAGGAGGCGGCACTGGCCATCAACTCCATGGACGTGCCGCTCCTCGGCAATCGGAAGGTTGCCGTCGCCCAGGTGGTGGTGGTCACCGAGGCCAGCGAGCGGATGCTGATCGGTTGTGCGTATGTGGAGGACGAGGAGGGCCGGGCCGTGGTCAGAGCCGTGCTCGACGCCCTGAACCGCTTCCTCCCCGACCTCAAACTGTCCTGACGCACGCGGTCGCCACCCCCCACTACCTGTCGGCTGAGGCTGCACGACAGGCTCTCCTTGCCGGAGGCAATGCAGTGGATGCTGCGATCGCGGCTACCGCAGCGCAAGGAGTGGTGGCTCCGGAGACCTGCGGCATCGGCGGCGATCTCTTCGCCCTGATCCATCGCCCGGGATGGGAACGCCCACTAGCTCTAAACGCCTCTGGTCGGGCCGGGTCCAACGCAGATCCTGAGACGCTGCGCTCGCTCGGCCTAGCCGAGATCCCGCGTGATCACCCTTTGACCGTGACCGTTCCCGGCTGCGTGGACGGGTGGGCAACCCTCTCCGCAGAGCTTGGAGTGTTGGGACTCGCCGACTGCCTCCAGCCGGCGATCGGGCTCGCCGAGGAAGGGTTCGAAGTCTCCACCGAGCAGGCGAAGGCCTTTCGCTTGACCGCATCCATCTATTCCAAGAACCCGGCGGTCCACGAGTTCTATCCCGATGGGGATGTGGTGTCCGCAGGTGACGTCGTCCACCGATTTCCGTTGGCGACCACGTTGCAAGCTGTGGCGAGTGACGGGCGGGACGCTTTCTATCGGGGAGACCCCGCCCGTGAGATCGTCTCAGAGCTCAACGGAACGATCACGCATGAAGACCTCGCCCGATCCCACGCCGATTGGGTGACACCGATCTCTTGCGATGTGGCCGGGAACACCGCCTGGACCATCCCTCCGAACTCCCAGGGCTATCTCGGCCCGGCCTCCCTTGCCGTCTTCGAGATGGTTGGCCCTCCAGATGATCCTGACGACCCGGACTGGCTGCATCTCCTCATCGAGGCATTCCGATCGGTGGCCTGGGAGCGAGACGATGTCGTGGCCGACCCGGACACCGCACCGTTGCCTGCGAGTCTTCTGCTGGACCATGGCCGACTGCAGCGGGCCGCGGCAACCGTCCAACGCGACCGCACCGGAATCTGGCCCCAGAGCATGGGCTCCGAATCGAGCACCGCATATCTCTGCGTGGTCGATGCCGATGAAATGGCGGTCTCGATCATCCATTCCAACTATTGGGGAACCGGCTCAGCCTTCGGGGTTCCTAGAGGGGGCTTTCTCCTCCACAATCGAGGAGCGGGATTCACCCTGACCCTGGGGCACCCCAACGAGCTGTTGCCACACAGGAGACCGTTGCACACGCTGTCACCCACGCTCTGGACTCATGGCGTCCGGCCTCGCTGGCTCATCGGGACCAGGGGCGGCTCGGTCCAGCCCCAAGTGGTAGCCCAGATCGCCGCCAGGGCGGTGATCGCCGGCCAGGAACTGGACGTGGCCCAGTCAGCGCCCCGTTGGACGATCTCGGATCACGGTCCCTACTCGACACCGCGATCCGCGATCGAGCCAGGGGTGTCATCATCGACCCTGGACGAATTGCGACGTCGCGGCCACCGGATCGAGGAGCTCCCGGACCGTCAGCCCGGTTGGGGCCCGGTCTCGATCATCGAAGTCAGCCCCGACGGTCTGAGGACTGCAGCCGACCCCCGGGTGGACACCACCAAGGCAATGGTCTTCTAGCGTCTCTCGTCGGAGTTGCCCCCTCCGGCCCTCCGGGCCACCTCCCCCAACGTCGCTTCGCTCCTGGGGGAGGACACCATTTCTCACCCCAGCGAATGAAATGAGCGTTGGGGGGAGTACCGGCGCAGCCGGGGAGGGGGGCTACTTGCCCTGGATCTGCCTGATCACCTCGGTCAAGGCTTCCCGGTCGCTGTCCAGACCCGACCCGATGGCGTAGAAGCCGATCCGCTGCACCCGATCCCCATAGCGCTCTCTGATCGCATTCCCGAGCCGGTCGATGGGCGCGGCAACGCCCACTTCGAGGACAGCCTCGTCAGGGACCACAGCCGCCATCTCCCCCCATTCGCCCCGCTTCGACATGGCGGTCAGCTGGTCGCCGAAATCCCAGTCATTCGACTCCAACACCGGCTTGTACGTGGGAGTCGAGGCATAGAAGGAGATCTGTTGTCGAACTCCGCTCATCGCCTCTTCGATTTGAGCGTCGTTCTCCCCGGTCATCACAAAGACCGTCGTCGCCAGTTCGATATCGCCCAACGCCCGGCCCGCTCGACGCGCCCCCTCGGTGATCCCAGGGAGCACCACCCGGTCCAGATATCGGGTTGTGTGAAACGGATGGACGTGAAACCCGTCGCATAACTCGCCTGCCAGCCTGCACAGATAGGGGCCGACGCCGGCGATGTATACCGGGATGTCCGGATTGGGGATCGGCCCCGGATCGAAGAAGGGCGTCATCAAAGAGAGGTTGTAGAACTCCCCCTCGTACTTGAGTGGCGTCGAGTTTTGCCACGCCTCCCAGATCGCTTTCAACGCCAGGATGTAGTCGCGCAACCGCGGGCCCGGCTGGTCCCATGTCGAGGCGAAGCGGCGAACGATATGGGCCCGGACCTGTGTCCCCAGCCCCAGAAGGAACTTTCCCCGGGAGAGCCTGGCGAGGTCCCACGCTGTCATCGCCACCACCGTCGGAGAACGAGGGAACGCAACTGCGATGGCGGTGCCGAGCTCGAGGCCCGGCGCCTCGGCGCCGGCCAGCACCAGTGGCAGGAACGGGTCGTACTGGGTCTCGGCGGTGAAGAAGCCCGAGTAGCCGAGGAGGGCGGCCTCTCGGGCCGCCGCCCCGGCCCCCTCCGGAGGACTGGGTGGAAAGTAGAAGTCCACCTTCATCGCCACCAGCGTAGAGGCAGGCCGAAATGGGTAGCCTTGGCTCCTTGATGAAACGACTCGCCAAGATCGTCGGGATCGTCGCCGGGGCCGCCGCCCTCGTCTGGGCCATGCGGGACCGATTCATCTCGGTTGCCACCTCGCGCGAGCCCGAGCCGCCGACTTTCCGAACCGGTGCGCCGGCACCGGCTTCCCCCGAGATCGACGTCATCGATGGCATCGGGCCGGTGTTCGCAGTGAGATTGAAGACCGCCGGTATCGACAATGCCGCCAAGCTCGCCGCGGCGTCACCTGACCGGGTCGCCGAGGCGGCGAGTGTCAGCGCGGCACGAGCTCGATCCTGGATCGAGCAAGCCAAGTCGATCCGCTGACGACGTGCCCTACCTCGAAGCTCCCGAGAGCCTGGGAGATGTATTCGAAGGCGAGCCCGGTTATCGGGCCGACCAATTGCGGGACTGGCTCTACAAGACCCCGGTCCTCCGCCCCGAATCCATGACCAACCTCCCGGGCAGCATTCGGCAACGCCTCGAGGGGCAACTGTGGCCGTTCGAAGTCGAGTTGGAGCAGTTCGCAGACAAGGGCCGTACCCGGAAGTGGCTGTTCCGTGCTCCCGATGGCGCCGCTATCGAATCGGTGCTCATGGGTTATCCACGCCGGGCGACGCTCTGCATTTCGAGTCAGGCGGGCTGTGCCCTGGGTTGCACCTTTTGTGCGACGGGGCAGTTCGGGTTCGAGCGCAACCTCGAGGCCGGGGAAATCGTGGCTCAGGTCGCCTTCGCTCAAGCATTCCTCCGCCAGATCGGAATGCCCGGGGTTCCCGATCATCTCACCAACATCGTTTTCATGGGGATGGGCGAGCCTCTGGCCAACTACAAACGGGTCAGGGAGGCGATTCGTCGGATGATCGAGTTCATGGGCCTCTCCGCCCGGTCGATCACCGTCTCCACGGTTGGGATGGTCCCCGGGATCCGCATGCTGGCCGACGAACCGTGGCCGGTGTACCTGGCGATCAGCCTGCACGCGGCCGACGACGAGTTGAGAAGTCGCCTGGTGCCGATCAACAAGAGGTATCCCTTGGCCGAGCTGGAGTCGGCAGCGGCCGAATACCTCGAAAAGAAGCGCCGCCGACTGTCCATCGAGTGGACCATGATGGATGGCGTCAACGACACAGCCGACCAGGCCGAGAAATTGGCCCCGATCGCGCTGCGGTTGCGCGCCCATGTGAATCTCATCGCGCTCAACCCCACCCCATTGACCCAGGAAAGGGCCTCAAAAGGCACTGTGATCAGGGCTTTTGCGAGGATGCTCGAAGATCTTGGGGTCAATGTCACCATCCGGGACACCCGGGGACGGGACATCGATGCCGCCTGTGGCCAGCTCCGAGTTTTTTCTGGAAAACGCGGTCTCGGGGGTTAGGGTGGTCGGGCGGAGCGGTTCAGGGGCTGAAGGAGCTGTGCCTTCATGCCGGTCGATCGTCGCGTCCGGGCTGCTTCGGTAGCCACGGCGCTCACTCTTCTCGTCGCCCTGTTCTCGGTGGACTACACCGTGCAACCTGGCGACACGCTTGGCATTATCGCCAGAGACAACAACGTCTCGGTGTCGGACCTGGTCGCCGCCAATCACATCGCGAATCCCAACCTGATCCGCGTCGGCCAGGTGCTGGTAATGCCGACCAAGGATCAAACCCACGTAGTGGCGCCCGGTGAGAGTCTCTACACCATCGCCAAGAAGTACGGGACAACGGTTGCCGCGCTGATCAAGTCCAACAAGCTCAACAACCCCAACCTGATCCGTCCCGATCAGACGCTGATCATCCCGGGTGCAGCAGCAGGGTCCGGTGGTGGCCCGGGGAGCTCCACAGGTGGCTCCGACAGCAACGGCTCCACTCAGAAGCCCGACGGGGCCTCCGCTGGTTCCCGTCGATATCACATCGTGAAAAAGGGTGAGACGCTGGAGCAGATCGCCAAAGCCGAAGGTGTGACCGTTGAGGCCATCGCCACCGCCAACGGGATAACCAATCACACCATCTACACCGGCACCCGACTCTTCCTCGACGGGCCAGGACACGTTTCCCAGGGGACGAGCGAATCAGCTACATACACAGTGCAGCGCGGCGATCGCCTCGTCGACATCGCCAATCACTACGGCACGTCAGTGTCGAAGCTCGCCTCGAGCAACGGCATCTCGAATGTCAATCTGGTCCGGGCTGGTCAGTCTCTCAAGGTTCCCGCAGCGGGAGCCTGGGTGTGCCCGGTTGAAAAAGCCAGCTTCTACAACGACTGGGGGTTCCCCAGGGACGGCGGGCTCAGGTTCCACGAAGGCAACGACTTGTTCACCGAGTACGCCGCCCCGATTCGGGCCTCGGTGTCCGGGACAGTGAAGTTCAAGACAGGTGTCCTCGGCGGTCTCCAGTTCAACCTCAAAGGGGCCGACGGCGTCGAGTACATCGGCAGCCATCTCTCGGCCAAGGAAACCGACGGCAAAGTCAACGCCGGAGACATCATCGGTTATGTCGGAACTTCGGGGAACGCCCAGGGCGCCCATCCCCATCTCCACTTTGGGATGTATATGGCTGGTGTGCCCGTCAATCCCTACCCGACCCTCATCGCCAACGGCTGTAAGTAGCGCCTCAGCCGGGTCGGCGCAGTTCGAAACGGTCACGGGTAGTCGTGTAGAAACTTCCGGAGAGGCGCCCGATCGCTTGTATCACCTCGGAGTCGACCCTCGTCCCGTCGAGGGCATCGTCGCGCACGTGGATCATCACCACCTCGCCCAGAACCATCCGGGTCTCGGTTCCGATGTCGATCACGTCCAGCACCCGACATTCCAGGTTTGCCGGTGACTCACCCACCATCGGGGCCGCGACGAGGGTTCCCATGACCGGTGTCAGCCCGGCGATCACGAACTCGTCCTGTTCAGGGGCAAACGTCTCCGAGGACAGATTCATCGCGGGCGCCAGTTCTTCTGAGACGATGTTCACAGTGAACACCCCCGACTCCTCGGCGAAGGCCACCGAGTCCTTGGGTCGGTCGCTGTGGCGCCCGGCCGAAAACAGCACGATCGGCGGCTCACTGGACACGGCGTTGAAGAACGAGAATGGCGCCAGGTTGAGCTTCCCATCTCCTGCCATGGTCCCGATCCAACCAATCGGTCTAGGGATGACCAGGCCGGTCAGCAGCTTGTAGTGATCATTGGGCTCGGAGGTCGTCAGATCGAAGGATCTCTTGTTCAAACCATCGCCTCACGCAGGTGATCGAGTCGGATGGCGCCGGCGTCGAGCACCCTGCGGTGAAAGTCCTTCCGATCAAAGGCGGCGCCGTCACGAGTCATCACCTGGTCGCGGATGTCGAGGATGACCCGCTCCCCCACCTTGTAGGAGATCGCCTGTGCATACCAGCCGAGATAGCGCTTCACTTCCGATTCGGCCACGTCCCGAGCCTGGATCCCGACCTTCTCGATGTAGTCGACCCCGATCTCGTAGTCCCAGGTCGCCCCGGCATGGAGCGGTGCATCGCCCGGGATAGCGAGTTGCAGCTGGGTTCCGATGTCGAGCACGACACGCGTGGCCCGGAACAATTGGCTCGCCAATAGCCCGAGTCGATACTCGGGCTTCTCGAAGTAGCCCAGCTCATCCATGAGGCGCTCCGCGTAGAGGGCCCAGCCCTCGCCTGCGCCCGAGTACCAGATGAACAGTCGGTGGAACCGGGACTGTTGATCTGCGTTGACCACCGACATCCCCACCTGGAGATGGTGTCCCGGAAAACCCTCGTGATAGGCGGTCGAGACCTCCGACCAGTACGGGATCCGGATCCGCTCGCCCGGTGCGTACCAAATCGACCCGGGCCGGGACAGATCCTCGGACGGCGAGATGTACCAGGCCCCGAGGCTGCCGCCGGGTGGGGCAAGATTCACCGTCACTCGCTTCAGGGGGCCCGGGACATCGAAGTGGGTCCCATCGAGCTGCTGGACCGCCGTGTCCTGGATTTCCTGGACGAAACGGGCAAAGGTCTCGTGATCGGGAGCGGCATGCGCCGGATCGGTGTCGAGCAACTCGATCACCTCCTCGACTTTCATCGACCCGTCGATCTCGGCGGCGGTAGCGCGCATCTCTTCGCGGAGGCGGTGGACCTCTGACCAGCCCCACTCATAGGTCTCGCGAGGATCGATGCTCATCCCCAAGAAGTCGTCGACATTGAGGAGATATCGCTCCTCACCAACGGCATCCTCGGGGGTGGCCGCGGGCAGATAGGTCTGCTCCAACCAATCTGCAAACTCACCACTGGCGGCGCGTGTCTTGTTGACCGCGTCCGCGACCCTCGTCGGATCGCCACCGCCGGTCGATGCCTCATTCGGAAAACCTGCAAATCGCGACTCCTCGGCCGCAACGGCGCGCGCTTGCTCGATCAGGGTCCGCACCTGACGCTGAGCGGCGGTCACCCCGTCATCGAGCCCGACCTGGAGCGCCGCCCGATATCCGTCGGTCACCTGTCCGAAGGTCTCAAGACGGGTAGCGATGTTGGACCAGGCCTCTTCGCCTTCCTTGGGCATCACATCGAAGGTGTCCCTGGCGCGTTGGTAGGGGCTGTAGATGTGGTTCAGGTCGCTCTTCCACTTGCCCCGCTCGTAGACCGTCACCTTCTTCTTCATCCAGGAGGCGAGGACCTTGGCGGCGAACGCCTGCTTGGGGTCGGGATCGCTCAGATGCCCGATGAGCTCTTCCCTGGTGGATCGGGCGAGGTCGGCCCGTGCCGCCTCGCCATCGGGGGTGAAATCGTCCCACAGGTGGTCACGACCTTCGACACCTTGAATCGTGGCGTCGATCGGGGTCAGGTCGGACCATTGCTCCGTGAATCGATCAGAGATCTCGAAGGGTGTGGTCATGGTCTCCTCAGCCAGGGGCACCCGAGGCTAGACGGCCGGTTACACCGGTTGGATACTGTCGGTCTGGTGGGCGACATCATCCCGGTTCGAGACGACGAAGGATTCGATATCCATCGTCTCATGGAGTGGCTCAACGACTATTCCCGACCTCCCTGCCGGGGCTCCGATCGTCGAGCAGTTCGCCGGTGGCAAGGCAAACCTCACCTACCTCCTCACCTTTCCCGACGGATCCGAGTTGGTGCTGCGCAGACCGCCCCTCGGCCGGGTGGCGCCCGGTGCCCACGACATGGCCAGGGAGTATCGGGTCCTCTCCCGGCTCTGGCGAGCCTTCCCCAAGGCACCGCGCGCTCTCGCCTTCTGCGACGACGACTCGGTGCTCGGGTCGCCCTTTTTCGTGATGGAACGCCGGGACGGGGTCGTGGTTCGTGACGCGGTCCCTCCGCTGTTCGGAGGTGGAACGGATCCGAGTCCAATCGCAAACTCTCGGAGGTAGCAGTCGACACCCTTGCGGAGTTCCATGCCGTAGACCCCGAGCGTGCCGGGCTGGGCGATCTGGGGCACCCTGAGGACTTTCTGATCCGGCAGGTGGATGGGTGGACCGAGCGATGGAACCAGGCGAAAGACAATGACAACCCGGTGGCCGAGGAAGTGGCCCGGTGGCTCATGAGCAACCTCCCCTCTTCCACGGAGGTGACATTGCTCCACAACGACTGGCGACTCGACAACATGGCGGTCGCCGCGGAGGATCCCGGGATCTGTGTTGCTGTCTACGACTGGGACATGGCCACCCGGGGTGACCCTCTCGCCGACGTTGGGACCCTGATGGCTGCGTGGTATGACCCTGGTGAAGAGCGGTCTGCGCTCAACCCCATGCCGACCGACTCGCCAGGTTGGATGAGTCGGGAATCGGCGGTCGCCCGCTATGCCGAGATGTCGGGACGGGCCATGGACGCGGTCGAGTGGTACATCGTCTTCGGCACCTGGAAGTTGGGAGTGGTGCTCCAGCAGATCTACATCCGTTGGGTCCGTGGCCAGACCCAGGATCCCCGGTTCTCGGTCCTCGGGGACGGCGCCCGCACCCTGTTTCGGGTGGCGGCGTCGCGTCGGAGTTAGCGGCTGTCAATCGAGGTTGACAGACCGCACCTTGTCAACCTAGGATGACAACATGGATCTCAACGAGACCCTCGTCGCCGCCGAAGGAGCCGACCCGGCCCAGGGACTGCGGGCAGTGGTCATCCTCCGTCGCCTGGCAGACCGACTCGAGGAGATTCACGTCGCCTCCGCCCGCCGTCAAGGCTGGACGTGGCAACAGATCGGAGACGCCCTCGGTGTCTCCCGTCAAGCAATTCACAAGAAGTCAGGGAGATAGCGATGTTCGAGAGATTCGGAAAAGAGGCTCGGGCGATCGTTACCACCGCCGTGGCCGAGGCTGAGGCGAGAGGTGACAGCCGGGTCGGAACCGAGCACCTCCTGATTGCCGTCGTGGGGGTGGGCTTCCCGTTCCAGCGCTCGCTGCTCGGGCCTCTGGACGTGGGATCCGACGAGATCCGACGCCAACTGGATCGAGTCGACGCTGAGTCTCTGGCGGCGGTCGGCGTGGGCCCGGAGCTCCTCGATCCCGCATTCGGGCCCTGGGCGCCACGGCCCCAACTCGTGCTCGACGCCACCGCCCCTTCACTCATGGGGCAAAGTCCGTCCTCGTCGGTTCGCTGCGGGAAACGATCAAGCAGGGTGGGCGACAGATTGGGACCGAGCACGTCCTGCTCGCGTTGCTCGCCTTGCCCCCAGCGGACCCCGTGAACCGGGTTTTCGCAGGTTTGGGCGCCGATCCGATCGAGATTCGGACCCACATCGAAGAGGCTGTGCGGCGGGCCTCCTGATTCCTCAGTAGAGGAACATCGGCTTGCCCAGGACGTGGCGGACCTTGGGCTGGTAGGCGTCGACGTCGTACAACTCGTCCACGTCGACCCGTTTCACGCCCTCGCGGGTGACGCCTGATCGGCACGTCGGTATAGGTGCCGCCCCTGAGGGCGACCATTCGCCCGTGGGCCCCTTCCATTGCCAGGTCGGAGGCCATCACCGCGTAGTTGGTGGCAACCATCAGGTCCAGGGAGTCGGGCGCACCCGACCGCATCAGGTAGCCGATCTGCTGATAGAGGATCCCCTCGCCGGTCCGCTCCTTGAGCAGCTCGCCGGTGGTGGCGCCGATGCCGCCGAGTTTGCGGTGGCCGTAGGCGTCCTCCTCGCCGGTCAGGTGAATATCGCCCTCGACCAGACGCGCCCCTTCGGAGATCGTCACCATCGCGTAGTTGGAGGGGTTGGCCGCCTGGTCCTCCTGGAGAAAGGCCGCCAGCTTGTCGATCTCGAAGGGGACCTCGGAGATGATCGCCCGATCCACGCCGGACAGGTAGGCCGTGACCAGAGATGTCTCTCCGCTGTAACGACCGAACAACTCCACAACCGCGATTCGCTCGTGTGACCCGGCCGCCGTGCGCAGACTGTGGATGAACTGAACGCCACGTGTCACCGACGTGGAGAAACCGATGCAGTAGTCGGTGCCGTGGACGTCATTGTCCATCGTCTTCGGGATGGCGATCACCGGCACCCCTTCCTCATGGAGACGGAGACCGTAGGAGAGGGTGTCGTCACCACCGATCGGGATCAGCACATCGATCTTGTGGGTCTCGAGGACGCGGAGCACATGCGGTGTGATGTCGTGCGGGCCGTCGCCACTGAAATCGCCCGCGAGAAACGTCAGGCAGCTCGGCGGTCCGTACCTTGGCCGGATTGGTCCGCGAGCTGTGTAGGAAGGTGCCCCCGCTGCGGTCGATGGTCCTCACCGCCACCCGGTCCAGCGGGACGAGGTTCGCCTCACCGGTTTTTGGGTCGTCGGGATTGGTCTCGGCAAGACCGCCCCAGCCACGACGGACACCCACTACCTGATGGCCCTCGCTTACGACTCGATTCACCACCGCCTTGATGCAGGCGTTGAGGCCGGGGACGTCTCCCCCACCGGTCAAGATTCCAATACGCATTGATTCCTCCTGGGGCGGCGAGGATAACCTCGGCCTACCAACCTCCAGGAGCGACAACATGTGGATCCTGTTCTCCGTCCCCTGCCCCACACCCGATGGCCAGACCGCCCGTGACCTATATCAGAAGCGGGTGGACAGGATCACCGACGAGATGCGGGCCAGTGCCGCCGGGCATGGGTGTCGATTCCATCGGGCCTGGTATGCCTCCGACGAATCGGCGTTCTACGCGGTAGCCAACTGGGAAAGCCGTGAGGGAGCGAGCGCCTTCTTCGAGCAGTGGGATATATACGAAGAGCCGGGTGAAGTGGCGGTGGTCCTCGAAGGCGACATCGGTCTGGTGCCCACTCCCTGAGCTCAAGACAGTGGTCCCCCTGCGGAGCGGGGAGGCCGTCCGACCGGAGGTCGGGCGAGGGGGGTGCCGGCAAGGCTGCCGGCCTGCGAACATCGCTGAGTGGCCGATGTCCTCAGCAACCGAGCATTGAATCGGGCAACACTGCAACGCCAGTTCCTGTTGGAGAGGGTGGAAGCGGGTGTAGCGGAGACGATCGAACATCTGGTGGGGATGCAGGCCCAGAACCCACACGACCCCTACTACGCGTTGTGGGCCCGGCTCGAGCGATTCGACCCTGCCGACCTCTCCAAGCTGATCGAAGAGCGCAAGGCAGTACGCACCGCCTTCCTCCGCGCCACTCTGCACCTCGTCACTGCCGCTGACTGCATCGGGCTCGACGCCACCGTGCGGCCGGTCTCGCGACGAACCTTTGGCTCCACCGCCTTCGCCCGGGCCATCGGCGGGATGGACCGCGAGGAGCTCCTGGCGCAGGGCCGCCACCTACTCGAATGGAGGCCGATGGGGAGGGCCGAACTGGGGCGCCTTCTCGCCGAGAAATGGCCCGGGCGGGACGCAGCATCGATGGCCTACGCTGTCTCATATCTTCTCCCCCTCGTGCAACTGCCACCTCGCGGCCTCTGGAAAGGGAAGGGCACCGCAACCTGGACCACCGTGGAGCATTGGCTCGGATCCGAGCCCAACCGGAAATCGGACGTCGCGTCGCTGGTGGTCAGATATCTGGCTGCCTTTGGCCCGGCATCGGTCAGCGACATCAGGGTCTGGTCAGGGGTGACCAAGCTCTCGGCCGTCGTCGAGAAGCTTCGGCCCCGGCTCCGGGTATTCACCGACGAAAATGGTCGAGAGCTCTTCGATCTCCTCGACGCGCCGCGCCCGGACCCGGACACCCCTGCGCCGACCCGGTTCCTGCCCGAATACGACAACGTCCTCCTCGGTCATGCCGACCGGGCGAGGGTGATCGGGCCCGGGGCAAAGCCGCCGGGTTGGGCGGGCAACCTGTTGCACGACGGATTCCTCCGCGGCAGTTGGAAACTGGCGTACACCAAGAAGGAGGCCAGGATCACCATCACCCCGTTTTCGAGCCTCTCCATCAAGGCCGCAGATGACGTGCAGCATGAGGCGATCCGCCTTCTCCGGGCCGTCGCCCCCGATTCACTCCACGAAATCGAGGTGGCAGTCCCCGGCTGAGCAAGGCCGAAGGCTTGTTACTTTGGGGCCAACCATGACCTCCCGAGACCCGAGAGGTCGAAAACCGCACTCGCGGAAAGCCTGAGACTGGCCGACGCCGCCGGCGACAAGCGGGGCGCCGCGATCGCGGTCGCAGGGCTGGCGGTCTGCGCGCACACCATCGGTGACAACGAGACCGCTGGTCGCCTGTTCGGGCTTGCCGAATGGATCGCGAGCGAAGGTGAGGGGTCCGGTCATGGCCGCCCCCGGACGAGCCCGACTATTCCTCGAGAGTCGCAGCAGTGCGGGAGGCGCTGGCTGCTGGATTCGCCCGCGCCACCATGGAGGGCGAGGCTCTGACCGTGGACCAGGCTCTGGAGCTTGCGTTTCCGGCTTCGGGTGTGACCGAGCTGAGTTAGAAGTCGATCCCGCGCCGCGCCATGACCCCGCGGTCGAAGGCGTGCTTCACCTTGACCATGTCGGTCACCGTGTCCGCCACCTCGACGAGCTCGCCGGGAGCGTCGCGTCCGGTGAGGATCAGGTTCACGTTCACCGGCCGGGCCGCGATCACCTCGAGGACATCGTCCAGCGCGATCCAGCCCCAATTGATCGGATAGGTGACTTCGTCAAGCACGACGAGGTCGTATTCGCCGTCGCCGATCTTCTCTTTGGCGACTGACCATGCCTCGCGGGCGATTGCCTCTGACTCGTCGATGTCCTTCGAATCCCAAGTGAAGCCGTCGCCAAGTGCCCACCAGTCGATTCCGAGTTGCCTTCCGATCGTTTCTTCGCCGACGTGCCAGTCGCCCGATTTGAGGAATTGGATGACTCCGACTCTCCATCCGCGAGCCACGGCCCGGATCGCGGTGCCGAAAGCCGCAGTGGACTTCCCTTTGCCCTCACCGGTGTTGACCAGGACCAGGGAAGGCTCGCGCATTGTGGCGGCAGGGGGTGGCTCGCTGGGAGGCTTCGTCGGATCAGACACGTCGGTTCCTGGTGGGTATCACAGTCGGGCCTTCTCCAATGTCGACCACCCGAATACCGGCACCGTAGTGAGCTCTGATCAGCTCTTCAGTGAGCACCTGATCCGGGGAACCGTCGGCAACGATCTTGCCCGCCGCAAGCATCACGGCCCGTTCGGCGAACCTGCCGGCGAGCGTCAGATCATGCAGTGCGGTGACAACAGTCAGCCCATCGGTGAGCCGCAGGTCGTCGATGATTTCGAGGACGTCCAGACAGTGGCCGATGTCGAGGTTGGAAGTCGGCTCGTCGAGAAGCAGCACCGGAGCTTCCTGTGCGATCGCGCGGGCCAGGACCGCCCGCTGCGCCTCGCCCCCGGACAGTGTCGCCAAGGGGCGATCGGCGAACCCGTCCAGATCCAGGCGTCGCAGCGAACGTTGCACGGAGTCGAGGTCGGCCTGCCGCTCACTGCCAAATCGGCCGAGATGGGGGGTTCGGCCCAGGAGCACATAGTCGGTCACCGAGATCTCGTCAGGCAGATAGGGCCGTTGTGGCATCCAGGCGACGTCCAGGCCCGCCCTCGATGCTCGACCACCGAATTGGACGGAACCACTGTGCTCGACGATCCCGACGGCCGCCTTGAGCAAGGTCGACTTGCCGGCGCCGTTCGGCCCGACCAGGGCGAGCCACTGCCCGTCGACGACGGTGAGCGAGAGTGGGCCCACCACGGGTGGCCCGCCAAAGGCGACCGCGACCTCGTGCCAGGCGATCATTGGCCGCCTCGAACACTGCGCAGGACCACGATGAAGAACGGAGCCCCCAGAAATGCGGTGACGACACCGATCGGCAATTCAGCCGGAGCTGCAGCAGTCCTGGCGACGAGATCAGCGAGGATCAAGAACGATGCTCCGTAGAGAATCGACAGAGGAATGATGAGTCGATAGCTCCAACCGGTCAACAACCGCACGGTGTGGGGGACGATGATCCCGACGAACCCGATCAGCCCGCTGACGGAGACCGCGGCCGCGGTGGCCAACGTCGCGGCCAGCACCACGACCCGCCGAACTTTCACCACGTCGACTCCAAGCCCGGACGCCTCTTCGTCCCCGAGGGCGAGCACGTCGAGAAGACGCCGATAGAGGACGAGCACCACACCGGCAACCAGGCGTATGGGAGGAGGGTCAGCACCTCGCCCCACCCGACAGTCACCAGCCGGCCCAGGATCCACGAGTACACCTCCCGCAGGGTCTCATAGTTGCGCTGAAGCAGAAAAGTCTGGATCGCAGTTGCGAAGGCGGCCACTGCAACCCCGGCCAGGATCAGCGAGGTGATCGTTCGCCCGCCGGCAGTGCGGCCAACCGCGTAGGTCGCCAACACGGCCACAAGTCCACCGACAAAGGCGAACGGTGGTATCAGGGCCGATGCTCCGCCGGCACCGATTACGAATGTTGCCCCGAGCCCGGCCCCTGCGGCCACTCCAAGGAGGTAGGGATCGGCCAGTGGGTTGCGGAACACCCCTTGATAGCCGGCCCCGGCCAGGGCCAGCACCGAGCCGACGATGCCTCCCATCACCACCCTCGGCAGACGGATCTCGAAGAGAACCCGCTCCTGGACTTCGGTCAGGCCACTGGCGACGCTCACAAAGGGGAGCCGGTCCGCCAGCGCCTTGAGGACACTGGTGGGATCGAGCGCTACCGATCCCACCAGGATCCCGGCCATTCCGACAACGACAAGGACCGCGATCGCCGCCAGCCATCGGGCACGCCCGATTCGGGGCGGGCGGGTGGCGGAACCTGTCGTGTCTTGGCTCACCCTGCGGGGACCATCTCCGTCACCGCGTCAGCAATCGATTGCAGCAATTCGACGACCCGGGGCCCCCAGTTCGATGCCAGATACTCGTCGAGAACCGTGATCGCACCACCCTGCACCGCCGTCATCTCCGCCCATCCGGGACGATCGGCAAGGCTCTCCGGGGTGACTCCCATGCTGGAATCGGCGAGGAAGATCAGATCGGGGTCCGCCGAGACCACATACTCCGAGGCGAGTTGGGGAAAGCCGAGCCCGTCGGGATCGGCCTCGTCGGCGATGTTCTCCATCCCCAGCAACGCATAGACCTGGCCTATAAAGCTGGCTGACGACGCCGAGTAGAGGGTGCTATCCACCTCGTGGTAGAAGCTGATTCCGGGAGGAACAGTGGTCGCCGCCAGAATGTCATCGAGGTCGACCTGCATCTGGCCCACCACCTCTGCAGCCTCACCGATGTGTCCGGTGGCCGCTCCGAGGGTCTCGATTTGGGCGTAAGAGTCGTCGAGACTCCCCGCGGTCGGCAGGTACAGCACGGGAACCCCAACAGTCGAAAGGCCCGACACCAACTCACCCGGGTCGAAGGAGATGACGACCAGGTCCGGCTCGTAGTCGAGGATCGCCTCCAGGTCGGGTGTGAATCCGGACAAGTCGGTGATGGGAGCTTCCTCGGGATAGACCGAGAACTCGTCGACCGCCACCACCTGGTCCCCGGCATCGATCGCAAAGAGCATCTCGGTCGCCGTTGAGGACAGCGAGACGATGCTCTGCGGCTGGCTCTCGATGGTCACCTCGCCGTTCCCGTCGGTCACCGACACCGGGAAACCATCCGACGCGGTAGTCGTGGTGTTCAGGGTGGTTGTGGTTTCGACCACCGTCGTTGCAGATGCCTGGCTAGTGGTCGTGTCGCCACTTCCGGCGGTGCTGCAGGCGGTCACCGCCAATACGAGCGCTATCAGCAGCGCAGTCCTTCGCATATGAAACATCCTCCGTTCGGAGGATGAAGAGGCCGGTGGCTTCCCTGAGCCCACGAATCGTCTTCATCCGAGACTTATTGCGTGCCCCGGAGGTTCAGGCGACCTGGCTCGTCCCCATGCAGGGGCTTCACAGTTGCGGGACAGCACCGGGATCAAACCGGCTTCGCTGTCCTCCGAGCGCCCGCCCCAAAAGGAAGCGGGCCCGGCAACTGTAGCCGGGCCCGCATTCCCTGATTGCAGTGAAGGAAAGACTTAGCCCAGGTCGTCGGGCCTCTGGTCGAGGGTCACACTGAAAGTGAGCTCCTCGCCATTGCGGACCACAACCACGTCGACCGTGGTCCCCGGACGATGGGTCTGCACTTGAGCTGCGAGGTCAGAGCCACCCTGAACCTGGACCCCGTCGATCGAGGTCACGAGGTCGTTGACCTTGATCCCGGCCTTGTCAGCCGCGCTTCCGGGGCGTGACCTCAGCGATGAGGGCTCCGGCCTGGCCGGACTCGACGTTCCCGACACTCACTCCGAGGAAGGCGGTCTCAATGGAGTCACCGGCAACAACCTGCTCGGCGATGTCGTTGGCGACCGCGATCGGTACTGCGAATCCCACCCCGTCATTGGCCCCGGAGACGCTGAATATCGAGACGTTGATCCCGAGAACCCGCCCATCACGATCGACGAGCGGCCCACCAGAGTTGCCCGGGTTGATCGCGGCGTCTGTCTGGAGCACGGAACGAGCTGTGCCTCCTGACGGGATCGACTGGTTGACAGCGGAGATGATTCCCGAGGTCACCGTGCCTTGGAGGCCCCAGGGGCTCCCGACGGCGATGGCCATCTGCCCGACGATCGCATCTGAGTCGAGGGCGAGCTCGGCGGCGGGAAGACCAGTCCGATCGACCTTGACCACGGCGACATCAGCACCGGATGTCCCACCGAGAACGGTCCCTTGCATTTCCTCGCCGTCGTTCAGGCGAACGGTGACCGTCTGCTCGCCGTTGACGACGTGTGCCGCCGTGAGGATCAGGCCGTCAGAGTCGTAGATGACACCGGAGCCGACCCCGGTTTCGGTCTGGATCTGGACCACCGACGGAAGGATGATCGCCGCGGCATTGGCGATGGGCTCGTCAGCCGGCACCACAGCGGAAGGGTTGCCACCGGAGGAGTTCTCATCGGTGTTGGAAGTGGTCCCAGCCGACACAGTGTTGTCGGGAGTGGAATCGGTGACCACGAGGTACGTGAGTCCGGAAGAGACCAACACGAGGAACAGGGCGCTCAACACGTTGGGCCAAATTCGACGCTTCGCGGGCTTCGGCGGCTTCGGCGGAATGACGGGCGGGGTAGCGGTCGGTGGCGCCGGCTGCGATGCGCTCGCAGGGTCTACAACAACGGCCGAGCCGGTGATTTCCTGAGTGGTTTCTTGGTCAATCATCTCTGTACGGGGACCTCCTGGTGAGTGACGCTATTGGCAGCGCCCTAAACGACCGGTAAACGGCCTTTAAACCTCTGATAAAGGTGAGGCTTCCGGATGGGGCGTCGTCGTCGTTGCCCCGGGAAGCCAGACGATCATCGTCGTGCCCGCCCGATTCGTGGCCGGGTAGGAAGCGAGCTCACCCCCATGAGCCTCGGCAATCTGGGTCACAATCGACAGTCCGAGCCCGGTGCGGCCGGATTCAGGGCTTTCGGGCAGGCCAGGACCCTGATCCTGGACACCCATCCACGCCCAGTCCGAATTGAAACCGGAGCCGACGCGGATCAGGTCTCCCGGCTTGGACACCCCAAGAGCGTTGTCGAGGAGATTCGAGAGCGCCCGATCGAGGGGCACCTCGACACCTTCGACGACTGCGGGCCCGACCACCAGCTCGATCGAGACGCCGACCTCTCCTGCGACGTTCTCGAATTCCGTGGCCTTTGCGGTGACAAGCTGGGCGAGGTCGATGGTGACGGCTTGAGCCCGACCGGTTTGGAGACGAGCGGTCGCCAGAAGTCCTTCGATCATCTCGGACATCTTCTCGACATTCCGACGGACGACTCCGCCAACTTCCTTCCAATCGTCGATGCTGGCCTCCGAGTCATCGGCAACCACCTCGACATTGGCGCGGATCACTGCCAGCGGAGTGCGCAGATCATGGCTTGTGTCGGCAAGGAACCTCCGCTGACTCGAGAACGCCCGATCGAGTCTCTCCAGCATGCTGTCGAAAGTGGCAGCAAGCCGGGTGAGCTCGTCGTCGGGGCCTTGGAGGTCGATGCGACGACTCAGATCCGTGGCCTGTATGTCACTGGCGACCTCGGTGATCTCCTGAACCGGCCTCAGGACCCTTCCGGACATGATCCAACCGACCACCAGACTCAAGAGAAAGAGGACGATCAACGAGAGAATGGTGTATCGGGCCAATTGATTGAGGACGAGCTCGTTGAATAGGGATTCGAGGGTGCGCAGCTCCCAAGCCTCGAGTCTCGGCATCACGTCCACCTGCGCCCCATTGACCAGCACTGGCTCGCCACGCACTACGTACTGGGTGAAGGTCTGGGCATGGAGCATCTTGCGAAGGGCGAGATAGACCAGTCCGAGCAAGGCGCCGCCAAGCCCGAAGACGACCGCCGAGTATTGAACCGAAAGCCGGAATCGAATCGAGCGCCAGATCATCACGATTCCTCGAGTCGATATCCGCGGCCGGGGACGGTGGTTATCGGTGGGGGTGACCCGAGCTTCTTACGCAGGTTGCTCAACGTGACCCGAACCACGTTGGTCATCGGATCGGCCATCTCATCCCACACGTGCTCGAGGAGGTGCTCCTGGCTGAGCACCGACCCGGGATGCGACATGAAATAGTGGAGAAGCGAGAACTCCTTGGCGGTGAGCTCCAGGGGCCGCCCATCACGGGTTGCCTCGAATCTCGCCGGGTCGAGTCGCAGACCGCCCACCTCGATCACCGGATCCACTGTGTCATCACGGCGCAGCAACGCCCGGACCCGTGCCGAAAGCTCCGCAAACGCAAAAGGCTTCACCAGATAATCATCAGCGCCGGAGTCCAAGCCTGCCACCCGGTCCTCCACAGCGTCCCTCGCGGTGAGCATCAGTATTCGGGGACGGTCGGCCTCAAAGGTAGGCACCTCGCCCGAGACCAATGCGGAGCACAGGGCAAGCCCGGACCCGTCAGGGAGATTCCAGTCGAGGCATATCAGGTCATAGCCGGAGGTCCGGACTTTGAAGTCGGCATCATGGGCGGTGAGGGCCACGTCAACCGCGTGGCCGTCACGACGCAGACCCCTCGCGATCGCGTTTGCCAGATCCGGTTCATCCTCGACTACTAGTAGGCGCACTTCCCAATGAAACTATGCCGCGCCGGATAAGGGTCGGATAAACACCCAGGTGGGCACCCAGTTGCAAACAGGCCCAACGGCCCTACGGATTTTGCAACCAGATGCCGATTCACATGGTCGAAGTCAGAAGAGAGCACGAGAGATGGTTGTCACCTTCATCACACAGGATCAGAGCGGTTTTCACACTTACACGGGTCACGTCGTGTGCCGCGGGCCGTCGACGATCGTCTTGCTGTTGACCGAGCCGTTCAGCCTGGCCGGACGCTCGGTGCAGTTTCCGATGGCGGCGGTTTTGGAAGAAAAGGTCATCTCAATCTGACTCTGGAATCACTCATCGACCGGCGGCCTAACGCTGTCTAGTCTGATCTCATGTTCCTGGAAGCGTCTACGTGGCAGTCTCTCGCGATCATCGGAGCTGTCGGCGGGCTTGCCGGGTTGATCGGCGGCCTGATTGCCAGCGCCGACAACCTGTTCGGAACCCTCCTGATGGGAGTCATCGGTGGGATCTCACTCTGCACCGTGATGCGCATGGGAGGAGCCCCAGGGTTTTACACCGTCGGCAACGACTTCTCAGTGATATGGGGGGCCGTCGGCGGCCTCATCCTCGGCTACGTGGTCGGGCGCAGCAACAACTGAGTAGGTACGGCGACGACGTCGCCTAACCGACCGCGCCCGCCTCGGCCATGTTGAGCTCGATGAGGCGGTTCATCTCGACCGCATACTCCATGGGTAGTTCCTTGACGATGGGCTCGATAAATCCGGCAACGATCATCGATGTGGCCTGGTCCTCGGTCAGGCCCCGGCTCATCAGATAGAACAGCTGCTCTTCACCCACCTTGGACACGGTGGCCTCGTGACCAATCTCGGCGTCGTTCTCTTCGATCTCCATGTAGGGATAGGTGTCTGAGCGGCTGTTCTCGTCGAGAATCAGTGCGTCGCATCGGACGAAGCTCTTTGCGTTCTCTGCGCCAGGCTCGACCCGGACCAAGCCGCGATATCCGGACCGTCCTCCGCCCTTTGCGATCGACTTGGAGACGATCGTGGAGGTGGTGTCGGGGGCGACATGGACCATCTTGGCGCCGGCGTCCTGGTGCTGGCCCTCGCCGGCGAACGCGATCGACAGCACCTCGCCATGGGCTCCGGGCTCCATCAGCCAGACCGCGGGGTACTTCATGGTGAGACGGCTACCCAGGTTCCCGTCAACCCACTCCATCGTGGCGTTGCGGTAGGCAACCGCCCGCTTGGTCACCAGATTGAAGACGTTGTTCGACCAGTTCTGAATGGTCGTGTACCGGCAGCGAGCCCCCTCCTTGACGATGATCTCGACGACGGCAGCATGCAAGGAGTCGGTGGTGTAGACCGGAGCCGAGCACCCCTCGACGTAGTGCACGTACGCCCCCTCGTCGACGATGATCAGGGTCCGCTCGAACTGACCCATGTTCTCCGAGTTGATCCGGAAGTAGGCCTGGAGCGGCTGGTCGACGTGGACCCCGGGCGGGACATAGATGAACGACCCACCGGACCAGACAGCCGAGTTGAGGGCGGCGAACTTGTTGTCGTTGGGTGGGATGATCGTGCCGAAGTACTTCTTGACGATCTCGGGGTACTCGCGGAGCGCGGTGTCCATGTCTGTGAACAGGACACCGAGTTTCTCCAGGTCCTCCCGATTCCGGTGATAGACCACTTCGGACTCGTATTGCGCGGTGACCCCGGCCAGGTACTTGCGCTCGGCCTGAGGGATCCCCAACTTCTCGTAGGTGGCCTTGATCCCCTCGGGGACCATGTCCCAGTCCTTCTGCTGCTCGCCTGCGGGCTTGATGTAGTAGTAGATGTCGTCGAAGTCGATGGTGTTGAGCAGGCCGCCACCGCCCCATTGCGGAATTGGCTTCTTCAGAAAGCGGTCGTAGGCCTTGAGGCGAAAAGCGAGCATCCACTCCGGCTCACCTTTGAGCGCCGAGATCTCACGGATCACGCCCTCATCGAGGCCTTTGCGCGGCGTGAATGCGTACTCGACGTCGTCATGCCAGCCGAGCCGGTACGAACCTAGATCGAGATCGACAGTTGCCATTTGGGTAATCACCACATCCTGTTGGCGGGAATAATTTGCACTATCCCGATAGTGCGATTGTACCGGACGGGTGGGACTGGATGAAAGCCCGTGCGATCCGATGACCTGTTCAACATCCACCGGTCGGCGCTTGTTCCGGATGCATTAGCTTCGGTGACATGCCTGTGATCGTGATCGGGGCCGACACCGACGCCGGGCTCGCCATCAGCAAAGAGTTGGCCCATCCGGGGCGAGAGGTTCGGGCTTTCGTCTCGGATCCCGAGGTCGCAGGCGATCTGAAGCGTCGAGGAGTCAAGGTCGCGCTGGGAGACGTGTCGGACGACAGCCATATCGAGGCCGCCGCCCTGCACTGCTTCACTGCCGTGCTCGTAGCCGAGGCGGCATGTGACGATCGTGAGCGATCGTTTGCGAAAAACGAGGCCGATGTCCTCGACGCCTGGGCGCGTGCGGTGGGGAGCGCTCAGGTCAATCGGGTGATTTGGGTCTACGACGGGACCCCGCCTGCCGTGGGCGTGTCAGAAGTGGCCACGGTCTCCCCCAGCGACCCGGACCTCGCGCATCGGGTCGCAGAGCTCGACGACGCCCGGGTGATCGACTGATCAGAGCACTCGATAGTGGTCGAGCGGATCTGCCAGATCCCAAACGTCGGACCCATATCGGTGGTCGTCTCGGGCCCAGGCCTGCTTCAAGAATTGATACGGATCGATCGGATCCCCGTTCAGGGCGAGCTCGAAATGGGTATGGGAGCCGGTCGACTCGGCGTTGCCGGAGTCGCCCACCCATGCGACCAGCTGCCCGGCCTCCACCCAGGCCCCGATCTCGATGCCGGGCGACAGCGTCAACGACCAGTCAGCATCGCCATCGTCGGTGCCTGGATTGTCGTTGTTGAGGTGCACGTACTTGGTGGTCCACCCGGCGACATGGGTGAGCTCCAGATAGCGGCCGGCGAGTGGGTGGGTCTCGATCTTCGACACGTAGCCATCGGCGGCGGCATATACCCGAGTCATCTTGGGAGCCATCAGATCCACACCGTGATGGCGACGCCCACCCGAGCGCCGGTCGCCAAACGTCGCGGAGAACGTGGTTGGTTGTGTCTCCTGGGGGAACCTGATCTGAAACGGAGGGCCGTCCGCCGCGGCAGCCGGTGTCGAGGGGATGAGCACAGATACCGCGACCAGGGCGATCATGAGAACCCCGGCGAAAGGCGACCGAGCGTGTTGCAGCGAGAACAGATAGACCTCCGTCAGTAGGAAAAAGAGTCGGGGACGTAGGTGTTGTCCCGTGCGAGGTGGGCAGGCTACGAAGGTGCTCGCGCTATGCCAACACCGATTCGCGTCAAGAAGCGGACTGGCCCTCGTCGACTCGGGCCCGAACCGCAAAGCGCAGCCGGGACACCGGCTCGTCATCCACAGAGATGACGAACGAGTAGGAGCCCTCCTTGCGGAACAGCAAGTTGTTGAAAGTGAAGGAACGGATGAGGCCGAAGTCGGTGGTGGCCGACGGTTGATTGCGACCAGGCAGCGTGACCACGTGGGCGAGGGGTTGAGGCAGCATTGCCGCACCATCCGCGTCCTGCAGCTCCACAGAAACCTTCAACGACTCCTCACCCCAGGATGAAGGAACCCGGAGTCGGAGGCCTATTGCAAGGCTGGGATGACGGGCCGGAAACGAGCGGACCCACAGCGTGTCCCATCCTCCACCCAACACGAACAGCTTGCCTCTGACCGCCTGGACCGCGTCCGCGAGGAGAGCGACGTCGACAGTCGGGCCTAGCGAATCGGGGGCTAGATCCACGGGCGGAGACTAGACCCGGGTTCCGCTGACCCAACCGGCCTCGGCTGTGATCGTCGTTCTGGGAAAATCATGTCGCACGAACAAGGAAGCAACCCCCTTTAAGTAGGAGAACCGGAGGAGACAGCTCTGGCCGATGACCTTGATCGTGGAACCTTCGAGCGATTTGTCGCAGAAGTCGAGCCCCGCCTGGCGAGGGCCCTGGTGGCTCGCTGCGGTCCGGAGATCGGAAGGGAGGCCACAGTGGACGCGTTGGTCTATGGCTGGCGCAACTGGGCCCGGGTCAGCGAGATGGCGAACCCCGCGGGCTACCTGTACCGGGTTGGAGTCTCCAGCATGAGACCGGATCGCATTGAACAGGTCCTCGTCGAACCGGTGGCGTGGTCCGATCCGTGGGTGGAGCCGCATCTGGAGGCGGGACTGGCCCGGCTCTCGGATCTGCAACGGACGACGGTCGTCCTCCACCACTCCTTCGCCTGGACCTACCAGGAGATCGCCGAGCTATTGGATCTATCGGTGAGCACGGTCAGAAGTCACATCGAGCGGGGCATGCACAAGCTCCGTTCCGCGCTGAGGGTGGTGGTCGATGGTTGACCTGGAGCGCCGTCTGCGCGACTACGGGACCGATCTCGACTCTGCGCTTGATCCCGTCACCGCCAACGAGATCTACCGACGGGCCGAATGGCTCGACGTCGCGGTCCTGACTCCTTCCCGTCGTCGTTGGACACCTCTAAGGGTGGCCCTGGCGGCGGCGGCGGTCGCCCTGCTCCTATTCGTCCCCATTCTGCTGTTGCGGGACTCGACCGAGCCGCCAGTGGTGGATGATCCGGTGACCACAACGGTCGCGGTCACGTCCACCAGCGTCCCAGCGACAACGACACCCTCGGTCACAGGTGCGGAGGACGTCTTCCTTTCCGAGACCTCCCTGGGCACCATCGAGTGGACCCGGGTGGAGTCGGACAGCAGGATCCACCCTTCTGGCATAGTCGACGGCCTGATCCAGGCGGTTCAGTACGACAGTGAGTTCAACGTCGTTGGCTATCTGCAGTCCAGCGACGGGATCACCTGGGAGCCGGCCGGGGAGCCGGAGATCAGCCCCTGGTCCTACGTTCCCGTCGGCGAGGAGACGCTGGCCGCGGTGTCTCCACTCGTCAGCGCTGGGACGAGGATGGGGCCAGCATCGGCGCGCCAGGTTCTGTCCCGAGATTGGCAGGAGGACCCGGAAGCCAACGCGACAGTATTGCGACAGGAAGACACCGGGTGGGTCCAGATTCCACTCCCGGCAACGGAGCCAGGACCGATTTCTGGGCTCGAGATCCTCGGCCCCGAAATCCAGGGGATGGCGGGCACCGACGGTTCGAACTGGGTGGCACCGACGATGTTCTTCGTGAGGGTCCCGTGGGCTGACGTGTACGGGACGTTCCCCAACATCGATCCGACCGATTCCAATCCGATAGGCCCGTGGCCGATGTGGAACGAGGATCTCCAGGTGCTCGAGATCTTTCGCCCCGGGGATCCATTCACCAGCGACCCTTTGGCGTCGTTGACCGTCGAAGTGGTCGGGGGTGATCCAGCGGCGATCGAGTTCCGAGACGCGGAGACCGGAGACCTGGTGCACACGGTGGAGGCGACACTGCCGGGATGGAGCCCCGAGGAAATGCTGGCTGGAGTCCGGGGATGGGGGCTCTTCGACGTCTCGTTCGTGGTGAGTAACGACGGCGAGCTATCAGTGGTACGGCCGCCATGGCCCATGGGGGACGAATGGAGTGAGAACGGGATCGTCGAATCATCGGGCCGGTACTACACCAACACCCTCACCCTCGGCGAGAACTACTCGGCCACCGCCATCCATCTCTGGGAGTCGGAGGATGGGCTGGTCTGGAACGCGGTGGACCTGCCCCAGCTCCACGACGGGACATTCGACTACGTCGATCTGGCCGGGGGCGGGGGCCGGTTGTTCATGGTCGTTCACGACGGGACGGGCGGCAGCGTTTGGACTTCCATTGACGCGCGTGACTGGCAGACGGTGGACGTGGGCATCGACACCCTTTTGTTCCGGCCGGAGAGCACCGACTTTGGATGGCTGATCAATGGCTTCGACTCGGTGAGCATCTCCGGCAACGGGCTTACCTGGGAGGAGCTGGCTCTGCCTGGGGACCCGGCAGAGCCGTCGGTCACCTACCTGGATGGGATCTTCTCGACATATCCGGAGGGAGACACTGCCCCGTTCGTGACCTGGGTGGGTCGATTCGTCGACTGAGCCCGGTCCACCACCCGAGACCAAGCCTCGGTTCGGTTCGCCCTCGGCGGTGACCTATCGTTCCCGCCCAGGAGGATCGATGACAGACAAGACCCAGATCGCACCGGCCACCGGCAAGCTCGGCGTCCTCACCCCCGGGATGGGCGCGGTCGCAACCACCTTCATCGCCGGTGTGCTGGCGGCACGCAAAGGCGATGCCACACCTTTCGGATCGCTCACTCAGATGTCTCATATCCGACTTGGCAAGCGAACCGAGCAGCGCAACCCGCTGATCAAGGATTTCGTCCCACTGGCTGCCCTCGATGACCTGGAGTTCGGCGGATGGGACCCGTACTCCGACGATGCTTACACCTCAGCCATGAAGGCGGGCGTCCTCGACCCCCGTCACATCGAGGGGATCGGCGAGGAACTGCGCTCCGTCAAGCCTTACCCGGCCGTGTTCTCCGAGAACTGGGTCAAGAACCTCGACGGGGTTGACCAGATCAAGGAGGGAACCAACTACATGGACCTCGCCGAGAGGCTCATGGAGGACATCGATCGATTCCGCTCCGAGAAGATGGTCGAGCGCCTGGTGATGGTCTGGTGTGGCTCGACCGAGGCCTACCGCGACCTGTCCGAGGCCCACCTCGACCTCGATTCGTTCGTCAAGGGCCTCAAGGAGAGTGATCCCACCATCTCGCCGTCGCAGATCTACGCCTATGCGGCCTTGAAGATGGGTGTTCCCTTCGCCAATGGCGCCCCCAACCTCGCCGTGGATTTCCCGGCGATGGTCCAACTCGCAACCGAGGAAGGTCTCCCGATCGCGGGCAAGGACTTCAAGACCGGGCAGACCCTGATGAAGACCATGGTGGCTCCCGGGCTCAAGGCCAGGATGTTGGGGATCAAGGGATGGTTCTCGACCAACATCCTCGGCAACCGGGACGGCGAAGTTCTGGACGACCCGGAGAGCTTCAGATCCAAGGAGGTCTCCAAGCTGGGAGTCCTCGAGCAGATCCTGCAGCCCGAGGTCTACCCCGAGCTATACGGCGACCTCTATCACAAGGTGAGGATCAACTACTACCCGCCCAAGGGCGACGACAAGGAGGGTTGGGACAGCATCGACATCTTCGGGTGGTTGGGCTACCCGATGCAGATCAAGATCGACTTCCTGTGCAAAGACTCGATCCTGGCCGCCCCGATCGTCCTCGACCTCGCCCTGTTCATGGACCTTGCGGCCCGGGCCGACCGCAGCGGTGTCCAGGAGTGGCTGTCGTTCTACTTCAAAAGCCCCCAGCATGCCCCGGGCTTGTATCCCGAGAACGACCTCTTCATCCAGCACACCAAGTTGAAGAACAACCTGCGCCACATGATGGGTGAGGATCTCATCACCCATCTCGGCACCGAGTACTACGACGAAATGTGACCGGCGAAGGGATCACCGTCGGTGGGTGGCTGATCCCCGAGTCGGAGCTCGAGGAGCGTTTCGACACTCCGGGCGGCCCAGGCGGTCAGCACGCGAACAAGAACGAGACTGCGGTTTCCTTGCGATTCAACGTCGACGATTCGTCTCTTCCTGAGGACATCCGGCAGATCCTGAAGCGGCATTTCGGCTCGTGGGTCGAGGTCACCGCGGCGGACTCTCGCTCCCAGTGGCGTAACCGGAAAGTCGCGAGAGACCGACTAATCACGAAGCTCGAAGCTGCGGTCGTCGAGGCCAAGCCACGCAAGAAGACAAAACCGTCCAAAGCCGCCAAGGAACGAAGACTCGAGAGCAAGAAGGCCCGAAGCGAGATCAAGCAAAAGCGACGTCCGCCTGAAGTCGACTGATCAGCTCAGCTCTCGATCCGCGCAGCAAGCTCCGACTGCGATCGATTGACGATCGACAAGTGAAGGTCGTGGTACCCCTTCAAATATCGGTGCTGGCTGGGTGTGATCCTCTGGCAGACATAGTCCCAATGCATCGCAACGAGGTCACCGGCGTCGATGTGACCATTATCGATTGGTGCGGCCACGGATTCGACGCGACCGGGAGCGAGGGCAAGTCGCTCCCCGTCCCAGGACAGTGGTTGCGAGTCAACCAACAGCCGGTCACCAGTGCGGCCGACGACTTCGCCCCAACGGATCCGACAACGATCGAGCACATCCAGCGCCTGATCGACGATTCCCGATCGAAGCAGACCAACCCACGGATAGATGCAGAAGACGTGGAAGGAGTGGGTGGGACGACCTCCTGAGTTGAGAGCTTCGGAGACAATCCGCCAGTCCCAGCCCGCGCATTCCCGGAAGCGGTCATCGACCGAATTGCCCATGGTGAGCAGATCGACCTTCTCCAATAGAGGGCCACCCAACCAATAGGCCTCGACCACGCTCTCGTCCAGCGGGTCTCGATCGGTGCACGTCGCTATGAGCTGCAGGTATGGCCAGGCGCCGGCGAAGCCAGGGATGACATGAGTGACTTCTTGCATCGCGCTCTTCCCGCCGAGCATGAGCTCCGCAAGGAGGCCGGTGTCTGACGGGCCGCAATACCCCAGGGAGTTCGGGGGAAAGGCGAATCTGCAAAAGAGCGACGGCCCCTCCATCGAGCTCATCGGGCCACAGCGGGACGACGCCATCCCGCAACTGCTGCCAAAGCCGTCCCCGCGAACACCAGCACCAGGCCGAGCGAGGGAGGAAGCTCGACTCCCCGGACACCCAATTCGAGGAGCGCGGTGATGATCGCCCCTCCAACCAGGACGGCGGTCACGTCCACGGCTTGTGCTCGGGCCAGTGCAGCGAACCAGGTGGCGACATAGCAGGAGAGGGTCAAGCCGGTGATGAGGATCCACCCGACATGCGACGCCGTGACACCCGTCAACCCGGAAAAGGCGCCTCGTCCGAAGCCATATAGAACGAGAACCACGGCTCCGCCTGCCATGCGTGCGACGCCGAGTGTGAGTGAGGGCACAGAGGCAAGCACACGCTTCGCGATCACTGTCTCGATCGACCAGAGAAGGGTGGCGGCCAGGATCATCCATTCGCCCGCTCCAAAATGGATGCCATCCACCCCCCCGGCCAATGCCACCTGGCCCAACACCAGGAGGGCGATGGCGGCGATTTGGAGAGGGCCGATCTTCTCGTGGAGGAAGTAGACGGCCAGAACCGCGACCCATACCACCAGGGTCTTGTGGATGAAAGCGGCATCACTGGAGGTGGCCCGTGCCAGGCCTTCGAAAAACAGGACGAACGAAACGCTGCCTCCGACAATGGCGATCACCAACAGACCAAGCCAATGCTCTCTGATTGCAGACGCATCGACTCGACCCGGAGTTCTCCGCCCAACCACGGTGGCGGCGATGAGCAGGATCAGGGCGGCAACGATGTTCTTCAGCGTCGTGTAGGTGGTCGGATCCGAGATTTCGCTCCAGGCGCGTACCCCGTAGCCATTCGCGAAGATGGCGACGCCGCTGATCACCGCGGTTACAGCCGCGAGGAGGACACCGACCTGCCGACTCTGCAATCCCGTGGTTTTCGTGTCGTATTTCACGGTCCCTGGACCCTACCGACCACCAAGCGAGGTTGGTCGCCATCCCCGCGCAACCCCTGACCGCAGCTGACACCCATCGTGGGTACTGTCTGGACGATGGAGCCGCGATGAGGCAAACCGTCGTCGACCGAAACGACATCGGCGTTCTCTTCGAGGTCCTGGCGTCCGACGGCTACAGGATCATGGGGCCCACCGTCCGGAACGACGCCATCGTCTACGACGAGCTGGCCGGAGTTGATGACCTCCCCATCGGGTGGACCGACGAGCAGGATGGTGGGAAGTATCGGCTGATCCGCCGAGATGACGAGGCCCTCTTCGGGTACGCCGTCGGCCAGCACTCGTGGAAGAAATACCTCTTCCCACCGAGAGTGACCCTCATGCAGGCACGGCGCACCAATGGCAGTATCGAGTTCATCCAGAGCGAAGTCCCCGAGGTGCGCTATGCGTTCCTCGGAGTCCGGGCATGTGAGCTGGCGGCGATCGCGATACAAGACCGGGTCTTTCTGGGCGGTGGGCCGGTCGATCGGACTTACGAGACCGCGCGACGCGATGTCTTCACGATCGCGGTCAACTGCATGGTTGCCGGAGGTACGTGTTTCTGTGTCTCCATGGAGACCGGGCCGCGGTGTACCTCGGGCTACGACCTGGTTCTGACCGAAGTGATCGATGCCGAACATCACGAATTCGTCTTCGAGGCGGGATCCGAGGCGGGCGAGGCCGTCCTGGCAAAGATGGAAGGTCGGGCCGCAACCGAGCCTGACCTCGCCCGTGTGGACTACATCGTCGACCAGACCGCCTCGAGCATGGGAAGGGCGATGGACACCGCGGGAATCAAGGAACTCCTCTTGGGGAACCTCGAGCATCCCCGCTGGGACGACGTGGCCAACAGATGTCTTGCCTGCACCAATTGCACCCTGGTCTGCCCCACCTGTTTCTGTTCCACGACCGAGGACTCGGTCACCCTCAACGGCTTAACCGCCACCAGGTCACGTCGCTGGGATTCTTGCTTCACTATGGACTTCTCGAGTCTGCACGGTGTCCCGGTTCGAGATTCGACGAAGTCGCGTTACCGACAGTGGATGACCCACAAGCTGGCAACCTGGTTTGACCAGTTTGGCTCTTCGGGGTGCGTCGGTTGTGGCCGTTGCATCACCTGGTGCCCGGTTGGAATCGATATCACGGAGGAGGTAGCCGCTATTCGCGCCTCCATGGGTGCAACATCATGAACCTCCGATCCGTGCGGGAGAGCAGCGAACTGCTGACCAGCCTCTCCAACACCGAACTCGAATTCTTCGAGGGGATCTCCTCTGAGGTCCACCTGGCGAACGGTGCGATCCTGTTCGAAGAAGGAGGGGCGGCCGAGAGCTTTTTCATCGTCTCGACCGGAAAAGTCGGCCTCGAGATGACCAGCCCCGGCAGGTCACCAATGGTGATCCAGACCCTCGGAGCCGGAGACCTGGTCGGGGTGAGCTGGTTCTTTCCTCCTTATCGATGGAACTGGAGGGCTCGAGCCATCGAAGACACCACCCTCATCGCGTTCGACGCGCTTGCGGTTCGCAGTGCATGCGAGGCAAATCGCGACCTCGCCCTTGAGGTGCTCGGAGTGGTCGCAGAAGAGGTGGTCCGACGCCTCCAGCGCACCAGGATTCAGCTCCTCGACCTGTACCGGACGACCTGACCATGCCCCAGGTCACGACCCAGGTCCCGCCAGGCACAAAGGAAGCCATGTTGCCCCGACCTTTTCGGGTCATCTCCAATCACCCTGAAACCCAGGACACGGTCACGCTGGAGTTGGAACCAGAGGACGGAGCAGCCCTCTCTTTTCTCCCCGGCCAATTCACAATGATCTACGTGTTCGGCGTGGGTGAGGTGCCGATATCCATTTCCGGCGATCCTCGTAACCAGGCGACCTTGGTTCATACCGTCCGTTCCGTGGGCGCGGTCACCGCAGCCATCGTCGGCTTGGGCGTCGGCGACCGCGTCGGGATTCGCGGTCCCTACGGCGTCGGGTGGCCGGTCGATGCCGCCGAAGGCACGGACTTGGTGGTGGTGGCTGGCGGCATCGGTCTAGCTCCGCTCCGCCCGGTCGTCCTCGACGTCCTGGCCCGTCGAGACCGGTTCGGTGTGGTGTCCCTCGTCTACGGCTCACGAACCCCAGGTGATCTCCTCTTCGAGGAAGAGCTTCACGCCTGGAGGAGCCGCTTCGACATCGAGGTCGAGGTCACCGTGGACCGAGCAGACGAATCCTGGCTCGGCGACGTCGGTGTGGTCACCGGCCTGCTGTCCCGAATCGCCTTCGACCCCTCCAAGACTTTGGCCATGCTCTGCGGGCCTGAGATCATGATGAAAGTGGTGGCCAATGAGATGGGAGGGCGTGCCGTCCCCGCCGAGCGCATCTACGTGAGCGTGGAGCGCAACATGAAATGCGCGATTGGATTCTGCGGCCATTGCCAATTCGGTCGTGATTTTCTGTGTTGGAACGGGCCGGTGCTCACGTATGCACAGGTCGCCGAACGTCTCCGGGTGCCTGAGTTATGACGTCGTCCAAGCCGAGACTCGCTGTCTGGAAGTTCGCATCGTGCGACGGTTGCCAGCTGACCCTCCTCGACGCCGAGGACCACCTCCTGGAGGTTGCCGGCGCGGTCGAGATCGCCTATTTCCCCGAGGCGACTCGAGGTGAGATTGACGGGCCCTATGACCTGTCCCTTGTCGAGGGCTCGGTCACCACCCCACACGACGCCGAGAGAATCCAGACGGTCAGGGAGATCTCGAAGACTGTGGTGACCATCGGCGCCTGCGCCACTGCTGGGGGAATCCAGGCCTTGCGCAACTGGGAGAACGTCGAAGAGTTCCTGAGCATCGTCTACGCCCAACCCCAGTACATCCAAACTTTGGCTACTTCCACCCCGATCTCCGATCACATCAGCGTCGACTTCGAGTTACGGGGTTGCCCCATCTCCAAGCATCAGCTTCTGGAAGTGATAGACGCCTTTCTCCATCGGCGAAAGCCGAATATCCCGCGGCACAGCGTCTGTGTCGAATGCAAGCTGCGAGGCACCAACTGCGTGATGGTCACCCAGGGGATTCCGTGCATGGGGCCGATAACCCAGGCTGGATGCGGAGCCATCTGCCCCGCCTATGACCGGGGCTGTTATGGGTGTTATGGGCCCTCCCAATCTCCAAATATCGGCTCACTGGCTGACTGGTGGGGACGGCTTGGAGTATCCGACCTCGACCTGGTGCGGGCCTTGCGCACCTTCAACGCTTACGCCCCTGAATTCCGAGAGGCGAGCAACGCCTATGACCACTGAGCGTGAGATTGCCGTCGACTATCTCGCCCGGGTGGAGGGCGAGGGGGCGATGTATCTCAAGCTGAAGGGAGAGGAAGTGCTCGACCTCAAGTTCAAGATCTTCGAACCACCGCGCTTCTTCGAGGCCTTCCTGCGGGGGCGCAGGTTCTCGGAAGCCCCCGACATCACTGCCCGAATCTGTGGCATCTGCCCGATCGCCTATCAGACCAGCGCTTGCAATGCCATGGAATCCGCCGCGGGTGTCCAGCTGACTGGGGGGCTCCGTGCCTTGCGCCGGCTCATCTACTGCGGGGAGTGGATCGAGAGCCACGCACTTCATGTCTACTTCCTTCATGCACCCGACTTCCTCGGATATGACAACGCGATCGCAATGGGGGCCGACTTCCCGGAAGAGGTGCAGATGGGGCTCCGGCTGAAGAAGATCGGGAATCAAATCATGTCTCTGGTTGGGGGCCGGGAGATTCACCCAATCAACATTCGGGTTGGGGGGTTTTACCGGGTTCCAACCAAGAAGGAGCTGGAGAGCCTCATTCCCGACCTGGAGTGGGCACTGGAAGCCGCCCTGGCCACGACGCGGTGGGTTTCCGGTTTCCCCTTTCCTGAGTTCGAGCGCGACTACGAGTTCGTCGCCCTCCGGCATCCCGACGAGTACGCCATCCACGAGGGGCGCATCGTGTCGAACCGAGGTCTGGATATAGGCGTCGACGAGTGGGGCGACTACTTCGAAGAGAGTCATGTCGAGTGGTCTAACGCACTCCACGCCCGACGCAAGGATGGAGGGTCCTATCACCTCGGGCCGATGGCCCGTTACTCACTCAATTCCGAGCTGCTCACCCCAGCCGCGAGGGAGATCGCCGACTCGGTCGGGCTAGGACCCACATGTAACAACCCGTTTCGCAGCATCGTGGTCAGAGCTGTTGAGATCGCCTTCGCTTGCGAAGAGGCCCTACGACTGATCGACGGGTACACCAGGCCCGATTCACCGTCCATTGAAGTCGAACCGCGAAATGTGGTGGGCCACGGAGCCTCGGAAGCACCGAGGGGCACGCTTTATCACCGATATGAAGTGGACGGCGAAGGGCTGATCACTGATGCCCGCATCGTCCCGCCAACGTCGCAGAATCAGCTCAGCATCGAGGACGACCTCCGTGCCTACATCGTGGGCCGCACCCAGCTGGCGGACGCCCAGCTGAAGTGGGAGCTGGAACAGGCCATCCGCAGTTACGACCCCTGTATCTCCTGTGCCACCCACTTTCTCGACCTAACGGTGGAGCGGGAATGAAACGCATGGTGATCGGGGTCGGCAATCCGACCCGCGGCGACGATGGAGCCGGGCTGGAAGTTGCCCGAAGGGTCGTCTCTGTAGATGCTCACCAAGCGCGCAGTGGCTCGTACGAGCTCATGGACGTTTGGGAAGGAGCCGACGAGGTGATCGTCGTCGACGCAGCAAGATCAGGCGCCCCTCCAGGAACCATCCACCGCTTCGACGCCCACGATGCGCCGCTCCCAGGTGGGCTCTTGGCTACCAGCACCCACTCGGTCGGAGTCGTGGAGACCATCGAAATGGCCCGCCTTCTGGGACGGCTTCCAGAACGGGTCGTGGTTTACGGGATCGAGGTCTCAAGCCTGGGACCCGAAGTCGGACTGTCTGCCAAGGTCGAGCAAGCGGTCAGTGAACTTGTGACGGAGATAGACCGTGCATGAGAGTGGCATCGTGCGTGACCTCATGAGCAGGGTCGAGAGGGAAGTCGACACCGGGCGGCTACAAGTCACCAGCCTTCGATTCCGGGTGGGGGCCTTGTCAGGCATCGGATCCGAGTCTCTGAGAGAGGGCGCTCGTCACTACGCCCTGGAGGAGTGGGGATATGCACCCGATGTGCAGGTTGACGAGTCTGAGGACCCCGGTGACGCCAACGCCCTCGGAGTGCTCCTGGTTTCGATCGGCGTCGAGGACTAGAGATGTGTGTCGCGGTTCCAGGATTGGTAGTGGCCATCGGCGAGTCCACCCCCAATTCGATCCCAGCTCGGGTGTCCGTCATCAACACTCGTAAAGATGTCGACCTGATCATGGTTCCCGGTGCGGCAGTCGGGGATTACGTGGTGATCCACTCCGGATATGCCATCGAGATCATCCCCCGCGAACGGGCCATCGAAACCATGGCGCTGTTCGGGATCGAGACCACCGACTCATCGACCGATGACGAAACCTGCGACCTTCTTCAAACAAAGATGATCTGAGCGCCCTCGGAGATCTCGATGAAGTCAGCCGCGCTGATGATCCCCTCCACCCGCTCGTAGAGATCCTCTTCCTTGATGTGCATCATGTCGGCAGACATCCGGCAGGCCCAGAGATGGCCGCCGGCGTCGGTGATCATCTCCAGGAACTCAGGGACACCCGGGACGTCGATCCCCTCCATCTGCTTCTTCATCATGTGAGTCGCAAACGAGGTCATCCCGGGCAGCCCCATGAGCATCGGCGACATGTGGGTTGCCGGATTCCCGATTGGGGTGAACTTGAGATGTTCCATCGTCTCCTTGTTGATCATGTCGAAGCCCCAGAAGGTGAAGAAGACATGTGTTTCGATGCCTTCGCCCAGGGCCGCATTCGCCAGCACCAAACCGGGGTACGCCATGTCGAGCGAGCCCTTGGAGCAGATGATCGCCAGCTTCCGTGTGGTCGACTCGTCATCGAACACCGGTACTGGTGCTTCCAGTGTCATGGTCATGATGCCTCCTTCAGACGCATCCGACCGGCTTGGGGAGGCCGGCCACATAGGCCAGCTTCTTCGCCGGCTTTTTGGGGAACAGTTCGAACATTTCTTTCGTGGGGATGCCACCCGCTGTCGCCATGCGACGGAGCGTCGGAGCCTCGCCGTTTGCGGCGAAGTCCGACCGGGCGAAGTTGATGGCCGCCCAATGACGTTCGGTCAGCTCGAGGCTGATGTTGGTGGCAAGGGTCTCCGCCAGGCTCTCGTCCCACTCCGTGGAGTCCGTGAGGAACCCCTCGGCGTCGACGTGGAGCTCGCGTCCTCGCATGGTTGCAACCGTCATATGTTCACGTCCTCTCTTGGTGGTTGACCGGTCGGTATCTCCTTTCCGGCGATTGACATCGCATTTGGAACCGGAAGTCGTCGACCCGGGAGCAGCAGGTGCCAGTAGATGGGCCTGAACGCGAGCTTGCCCAGGTGGTTGAGCCTTGTCTCCTTGAGAAGGCGCAGCGGCCCTAACCCCGGAACGGGGTAGGTACCGGGCAGAGGCTCGGTTTCGTAGTTGAAATCGATCAGCAGCGCCTTGCCTGCACCCGACTCGACGAAGCAGTTGGCATGCCCATCGAACGCCCGCGTCATAGGTCGGCCGACGATGTGATCCATGAAATTCTCGACGAAGACGTCGACGGCGAAGTGGGCCACCGACCCTGCCTTCGAGATAGGAAGTGCGGCGGCGTCACCGATGGCGAACACGTTTTCGCAGCCGTCCGCGAGGAAGGTGTGGGGATCGACTCTGACATGGTTCAACTCGTCACCGAGGCCAGACCGGCCGACGAAGTCCGCCCCCATGTTCAGCGGCACGGTGACGAGAAGGTCGAAGGGGATGACTCGCTCGTCATAAGAAACGATGGCGTGGTCGTCGATCCGCTCCACGTAGAAATCAGGCTCAACGCGGATATTCCGTGACTCGAGCATGTCGCCCAGAAGCCCCGAGGCGATCGGCTTGGTGAAAGCGCCAGACAGGGGCGTGGCAAAGGTCATGTCGACCCGATCACGCATCCCGACCCGTCTGAAGTAGTCATCGGCAAGAAAGGCGAATTCGAGCGGTGCCACCGGGCATTTGATCGGAAGCTCGGTGATGTGGACCACGAACCGCCCGCCGTCCCAAAGTGCCAACTTCCAGCGAAGGGCCTCGGCCCCAGGCAGGGTATAGAACTCGTGGATGGTGTCCCCGAGCTCGGGGCCGTCCATTCCAGGCGTCATGTCCGGTCGGGCGTGGGTTCCGGTCGCAATCACCAACTGGTCGAAGTCAATGGTTCGACCACCGGCCAGTTGGACCTGGCTGGCGTCGACATCTACCCGTTCCACTGGCTCGGTGACCAGTTCCACTCCGTCGCAGAGGAGGTCTCTGGTTGGTTTGCGAAGCTCGTCAGCCTCGTAACGGCCGAAAGGGACGAACAACAGACCCGGTTGATAGAGATGAGAGGGCGCAGGGTCCACCACAATGATCTCCCACTCCTCAACCGCCAGCCGCGGCCGAAGTTTGTTCACGATCATGGTGCCAGCCGTGCCAGCGCCGAGGACAACAAGACGCTTCAAGGGCTCTCTGGTTCGCATACCCAAAACGCTACGAATGGCCCAGAGTCGTCAGTAGGGCCAAAAGGCGGCGGAATCGGCGATTTGGACCGTATTGCCGTGGCGATCCGGGCCTAACGGCCCTGCCAGGCCGGAAGTTCGGGTCATAGCGTCGACGTAGGTTCATGACACGCAAATCGACTTTTGCCCTATTCGTCGCCGTGGCCTCCTATTTCCTCCTGCAATGGCTCGGGAGGACGTGGGGGGCCACCGGCGCGGAGAGAAGGGCACTGATGCCTGGCGATGAGATTGTGCCCCACCCACAGATTCTGACCACGCACGCCACCACCATTGACGCGTCGCCGGGAGAGGTGTGGCCGTGGCTGATTCAAATGGGCTGGCATCAGGGAGGGTGGTACACAGCTCCCTGGGTAGATCGGATCCTGTTTCCAGCGAATTGGCCGGCCGCTACCCAGATCCTCCCCGCCCTCCAAGATCGAGCGATTGGAGACTTCATCCCGGACGGCCCCCCGGAAAGCGAGTGCGGGTTCATAATCGAGGGCATGGAGACGGACCGAAGCCTGGTTCTCCACTCCACGACGCACCTGCCCAAGTCCTGGCGGGAGAATTACGGTGCACGGCTGGACTGGACCTGGTCGTTCTCAATCGACGACCTTGGCGGAGAACGCAGCCGGTTGATCTTTCGCTGCCGCGGGAATGCCGCTCCGTGGTGGCTGCTCGCGATTTACCGATTGGCAATCATTCCCGCCGACTTCATCATGTCCCACCAAATGCTCAGCGGCATACGGAGCCGGGTATTGGCTGCAGATTCGACGCACGGGACCGCTCCGACAAGCCGCCGTCGTTGACTGAAGAGCTCAGCTCTGAACGGTCCACCCGTTGGTTGCTAATCGGCACGGCTGCCGGTCTGGGTCTCGGCGGCCTCCTCGCGGTCCTCGACTACGAAACCGCGGCCAATGTCGCCTTCACCGCGGTTGCGGTGGTGCCGGTGTTGCCATTGATCCGGGAAATCATCGTCAAGATCAGGCTCCGCAGACCGGGAGTCGACATCATCGCGGTCCTCGCGGTGTCAGGGGCTTTGGCCCTCGGCGAATACCTGACGGCAGCGATCATCGGGCTCATGCTGGCCACCGGCCGGTTCTTGGAGGAGTTCGCCGCAGGAAGAGCCGAGAGGGAGCTAACCACGCTGCTCGGGAGAGTGCCCAGATTCGCGCATGTCATCAGCGATCACAAGATCGAGGAAGTCGACATCAACTCGGTGGGCCGTGGTGACAGGGTTCTGATCAAGGCAGGCGAGGTGATCCCGGTCGACGGCGTGGTACTTAGCCCATCTGCCTTGATTGACGAGTCGGCTCTCACCGGGGAGCCAATGCCGGTCGAACGCAAGAACGGCGACCTGGTCAGCAGCGGAGTCGTCAATGCCGCCGACGCCTTTGAGCTACTTGCCACCGCGGATGCCCAGCACAGCACATATGCCGGAATCATCCGGCTGGTGCAAGAAGCACGAGAATCGAGGTCGCCCTCGATCCGCCTCGCCGATCGATGGGCCGGCTGGTTCGTCCCGCTGGCTCTCGGGCTCTCAGCTTTGTCCTGGGCTGTCTCCGGTGACCCCATCCGGGCACTGGCCGTCCTGGTTGTAGCCACCCCGTGTCCGTTGTTGCTGGCGGTTCCCATTGCTGTCGTCTCCGGGATTTCGCGTGGGGCCCATCGCGGGATCGTCTTCCGTGGAGGAGCCGCGTTGGAGACGCTTGCCCAGACCAAGAATGTTCTCATTGACAAGACGGGGACCGTCACTGTTGGCAAGCCGACCTTGCGCTCGATCGTGGGCTTCGACACCAGAGTCGACGAAAGCGAGCTCCTCAGCCTCGCCGCCTCGGTGGATCAAACGTCTTCACACGTATTGGCCCGGGCAATCGTCGAGGCCGCACGCCATCGTGGGCTCTCAATCGAAATGCCCAAGCACGTCACCGAGGTTGCGGGATCCGGCGTAGGGGCCATGGTCGGAGACACGCATGTCGAGGTGGGACGGCTGGCTTGGTTGCTGGATGGCAAGCCGGAGCCAATCGAGATCGCCAACTTTCGCCGGCGATTGATGCGGGTGGCACCGCTCGCTGTCTACGTCGCGATCGATGGCAAAGTCACGGCCGCGATCACCTTCGACGACACGATCCGGCCTGACGCTGCCCACACCATCCGGGCACTGCGCCGGATTGGCGTGCAGCGAATCGTCATGGCGACGGGAGACCACCCCGATGCGGCTCGTTCCGTTGGCACGGCAATAGGTGTTGACGACGTCCTTGCCGAATCCACGCCACGGGAGAAGGTCGCCGCCCTCGAAGGGCTGCGAGCCCAGGGAACGACGGCGATGGTGGGGGACGGCATCAACGATGCTCCCGCCCTGGCCGCGGCGGACGTGGGCGTGGCCATGGGAGCACGCGGGGCGACCGCATCGTCGGAGGCCGCTGGGGTGGTTCTGATAGTCGATCGGCTGCAACGTCTGGTCGATGCCATCGGGATCGCACAGCGGTCGCGACGGATTGCCGTGCAGAGCATGGTGATCGGGATGGGCCTTTCGCTGATGGCAATGGCCGTGGCCGCCCTTGGGCTCTTGGCCCCGATCGCCGGAGCACTGATTCAGGAGGCCATCGACTTCCTCTCGATCACCAACGCTCTCCGAGCGCTGGGCGGTAAGACCCCGTCAGAGAGCGGGCCGAAGATCTCTCCTGAGTTGTCCCATCGTCTCCGCGTCGAACATGACGAACTGATTCCAAAGCTCGATTCGCTTCGCGACACTGCAGATCTGCTCGACACCCTGGCCCCTGAGGAAGCCAGACGAGACCTGGAACAGACACGGAGACTCCTGGTGGATGTGATCCTCCCCCACGAGGCTGAAGACGAGAAGGAGATCTACCCACAGGTATCGGCCGTCCTCCCCGGAGACGACCCGATGTCCCTGATGAGCCGGACCCACCGGGAGATCTTCCACCTTGTCGACGTCTACCAAAGGCAGTTGGCCGACCTCCCCGAGACTGGGCCGGAGCCCGCCGACGTGCTGGACCTCCGTCGCACCCTGTACAGCCTCCACGCCATCCTCCGACTTCACTTCGACCAGGAAGAGGAGTTGTACTTCTCCCTGCAGGAGACGTGATCAACGGTTCCCTGTCAACGTTTGTGGGTTCGGCCGCAGACGAGCCCGATCGAGGTCCGGAGTCTGAGCAACGTCTTCGAAGCCGTTTCTCAGGTCAGGCTCACCAATGACGATGGTCTGCCTCTGTTTGAGAACACGGTCATGGCCAGTTGTGGCACCGGATGCTGGGGCGACTGGAGAGTCTCAGTCCCCTACGAAGTCGATCGTGACCAGGTCGGTGCACTGATCGTGTGGGAATACTCGGCCAAAGACGGCAGCCGAATCAACATTCGCGAGTATCCCGTCCTACTTGGCTGACCCCGGAACCGTGCGATCGTCACTTGACGATCAGCACATCGCAGTCGGCGAGATGAACGGCACGATGACTGGTGCTCCCCAGGATCAGCGCTCCCCACTCGCCACGGCCACGAGTGCCGACCACCAACAGTGAAGCGCCGATGTCGTTGGCATAAGACACGAGAGCTTCCGCTGGATAGCCCTCGAGTTCGACTCGAAGCACTTCGACCTTCGGCTCGGAGAGTTGGGCCGCGAGCGGTTCCCACACCGCGCTGTGGTGCCCTTCGGCTATCGCCACATAGTCAACTGGTATCTCGACGTAGGTGTAGGGCAGCTGATAGACGTTGACGACATGGAGCTCCGCTCCCCGCCAGGCGGCCTCGTCAATCGCCCTAGCCAGAACCCTTTTCGCAACCGACGACTCGTCCACTCCGACGACAATCATGGGGATCTCCCTTGGTCGACTGAACGGTGACGGGATCTTCTCCCGTCATCTACGGTCGGAAGTCCCCGTCCCGTCGCCATAGGCCCTCTCATCGAGACTCACGTCAATGGCGACGAATCGGGCCGTTTGGCTCTGGTCAAGGAATTCGCCAAGTCCGATCATCGCGAATGACACCCGTGCTGGATCCGGGCCGCCTGCTGCTCAAGGGTCAGGCCCGAGAAAGGAGGTGAATCACCAAATGGAACTCAAGGTATGGACACCGTTCTTCGACCTCGACAAGGAATGGCGGCTGTTCAACTTCCCCCGCCTCATCGGGGAGCACGACTTTGCATTCCGACCCTCGATCGACATCTTCAGGCAAGAAGGGGAGTTGATCGTCACGGCCGAATTGCCGGGCATCGACCCCGATAAGGACGTCGAGATCTCTGTCGAAGATGACATTCTCACGATCAAGGGCGAAAAGACCGAGGAGACCGAGGTCTCCGAGGACAGTCGCTATGTTCACGAGAGGGCCCATGGGACGTTCATGCGTCGGATCCCACTCCCGACTGGAGTTGACCCGGACAAAGTGATGGCCGATTACGACAAAGGCATCCTCAAGGTTCGAGTATCGCTCCCTGAGGAGAGGACAACCGAGCCGCATCACATCCCGATCGAAGTCAAGGCATCCTGATAGTGAACGCGACCGATGCAGAGGCGAGCCATTCAGATGGCTCGCCTCCTTCGATCCTCCTTCGATTCCAGATCACGACCACTGTCACGGCGAGGAACCGTTGCGACGTCTGCTCAGCTTTCGCATCAGCACGACGCCGATTATGGGGCCAGCAACCAGGATGGCGGTGGTGAGAACTCCAGCTGGAGGGCTCTCCCGGTAAACATCGGCCAGGGTGACGTCATAGCCAATCCCGATTGTGATGATGAAGTTCACGGCCACTATCGCGCCGACCACCGCGCCCCCGACGATGCCGAGCGCCAGGTCGATGATCTGCTGGCGTTTGGCGCTCATCGCAACGCGCCTAGTCGGCCGCTGCGATGTCCACGTTGTAGGCGTCGAACACCAGGTCGGATCCCCGCTGTCTATGCCTCGTCAATCGCCCCAGGAGACTTGTCGCTGATCGACGCAACCGCTCGGGTCCCTTTGTCGGATCGCCCTTGGTGAAGAGCAATACCTCGGTTGTGCGAGTCAGTGAAGTCATCACCTGCCGGTGCTCGTCGCGGAGCCCCTCCATTTCCGAAGCCAACCTGGGGGCGGTCGCCATGATCTCCTCGAACAAGCCATTCGTGCCCTCCACCACCTCGATGTGTTCCTCGAGGGCTTTGCGGAGTTCGGCGAGAGCCACGTCGACATCGGCGAGCCACCCCTCTCGAGACGACGGTCCGGCCACCGCTTTCTCCAGGCCAGTCATCATGCTGCAAAGACGACCCCGGCGCTTCACCGCCCTGGCCAGGGCGGAGAGCTCGTGGACCTCATCGGTGTCCGAATGGACTTCGGCTTCTTCGGACGCAATCTGGAACTGCAACTCACTCCCGGGCGCTCGATAAAGATCCGCCCCTTGAGCCGACTCCTCCAGCTCCAGCATGCGCTCTGCGTCGCTTCGTGCCATGCCCCAAGCATGCGCGCCCTTCCACAAAGTCGACAGAGCCGGAAGTCCCGATTCCCGCAAGCTTCTTGTCAGGCCGGGTTCTTCTTCGGTGGTCTCCTTCGTGATGGGTGCACAACTGCATCGCTTCCGGGGAAGAGCAAGGTTTCGTGCTCCTCGTCAGACCATCGGACAAGGAAGGGTGGCTGTCCGCCCTCTCCGTGCACCTCCAGGATCTCTCCCTCCTTGTCGGTCTCTCCGACATGGTGGCCTTGGATCACGAGATAATCGCCAGGTTTGGCATGCATCAAGAACTCCCTTCATGCTCACCAACAAGGATCCGTCCCTGCGACCGTCGCTCATAGAGGACAATGGCCTGACGGCTTCGGCAAGACTCAGAAGTGGTCAGGCCGACGACCCGGTGTGGGTCATCAGGTAGTCGACTGCACCATCGATGGTCAAGAACTTCGAGACATCTCCTTAGGCCCGATACTGACTTCCGACCCTGGCGGTGAACTGCCCCATGACGTATCTATTGATTCAAGGAGGTACGTATGAGCCGTCAAGAAGAAGCGTCGAGCCATCGTGCAATGTGGCTGATGCTGGTAGGAGCTGTTGTCACCGGATTGTTCGCCCTCTGGTTCGTCCGTGGCCGCACCAGCTGACAAGAGCTCGAGATGACCACACATTTGGGGATCAGATACATACGTTGGTTCGAGGAGCTAGGGATCGATGACGTCGGCGAGGTCGGAGGCAAGAACGCCTCCCTCGGCGAGTTGTACCGCGAGTTGACCCCGCTCGGGGTCAATGTTCCCAACGGATTCGCGGTGACCGCCCAGGCGTATCGGGACACACTGACCGATTCGGGTGCCTGGTCGAAGCTGGAAGAGATCATCGGCGGCGTAGACAAGTCCGACGTCGATGACCTTGCCAGACGCGCTCGAAAGGCTCGTGAGCTGATCTACGAGTCACCCCTCCCTGAGCCGATTCGCGAGCAGATCATGAAGGGGTATCAACGACTGGTTGAGGAATACGGGACTGATTTGAGCGTTGCGGTCCGATCGTCAGCCACCGCCGAGGACCTGCCCACCGCGAGCTTTGCCGGACAACACGAGACCTATCTCAACGTCCACGGCGCAGAGCGGGTAGTCGAGGCCTGCCGGAGGTGCTTTGCCTCGCTGTTCACGGATCGGGCGATCTCGTATCGGATCGACAAAGGCTTCGATCATTTCTCGGTTGCTCTGTCGGTGGGTGTCATGAAGATGGTGCGCTCCGACCTGGCAAGCAGCGGGGTCATGTTCACGATCGACACCGAATCGGGGTTCGAAGATGTCATCTTCATCACCGGTGCTTATGGATTGGGCGAAACCGTGGTTCAGGGAGTGGTCGACCCCGACGAGTTCTACGTCCACAAGCCGACTTTTGCGCTCGGGTACAGGTCTGTCCTGAAACGCGAGCTGGGGAGGAAGCAAATCAGGATGGTCTACTCCCAAGGCCGTGGTGGGCAGACCACTTCTATCGGGCCCACTCCCGAGGCCGACCGAGCAAGATTCTGTCTCACCGACGCTGAGGTCCTCGCCCTGGCCGGATATGGCATCGAGGTCGAGCGCCACTACGGCGCCAAGGCAGGGCACCAGATGCCGATGGACATCGAATGGGCCAAGGACGGCATCGACAACCGGCTCTACCTCGTGCAAGCCAGACCGGAGACCGTCGCTTCACAACGACGCGGCACCACGCTCACGGAGTACTTGGTGCAACCCGGGTCTCAGGTCCTCGTCGAGGGCCGGGCAGTGGGTAGCGCAGCTGCTTCAGGCAGAGCCCGTGTCATCACGTCCACCGCCGGTTTGTCCGCATTCCAAGACAATGAAGTCCTCATCGCCGACACCACCACTCCGGACTGGGAGCCGGTCATGAAGAACGCCGCAGCGATCGTCACCAATCGCGGAGGACGCACCTGTCACGCGGCGATTGTTGCTCGGGAGCTGGGGATACCAGCAGTTGTCGGAACGGTGAACGCCACCGATCAAGTTCACTCCGGCCAGTTGATCACCGTTTCCTGCGCCGAAGGTGAGGTAGGCCGCGTCTACGCGGGCAAGGTTCCGATCGAGACCCGAACCATCGATCTGGCAGATCTGACCAAGACGAAGACCGAGATCATGGTCAACATCGGCAATCCAGACCTCGCCTTTCAAACTTCGCAGCTCCCGGTGGATGGCGTCGGTCTTGCCCGGATGGAGTTCATCATCTCCGAATCGATCCGGGCCCATCCAATGGCCCTCCTCGACCCCAATCGCGTTGAGGATCTCGAGGATCGGCAGAAGATTCTCGAACTCATCGATGGATATCCGACCGGTGCCGATTACTTCGTTGAGCGTCTCGCTGAGGGAGTGGGGACCATCGCTGCAGCCTTCTACCCGAAGCCGGTCATCGTCCGCATGTCCGACTTCAAGACCAACGAGTACGCGAGCCTTCTCGGTGGGCAGGCCTTCGAGCCCATCGAGTCCAACCCGATGATCGGATTCCGGGGAGCGTCGCGCTATGCCCATCCGGCATACGCCGCCGGCTTTGCCCTGGAATGCGCAGCAATGAAACGGGCTCGAGACGAGATGGGGCTAACCAACATCAGGCTGATGATCCCCTTCTGCAGGAGGGTTGAGGAGGGCGTCAAGGTGCTCGATGTGATGGCATCTCATGGCCTCCGCCGAGGTGAGAACGGCCTGGAGATCTATGTGATGTGTGAGATTCCCAACAACGTCGTGCAAGTCGATGCCTTCGCCGAGATCTTCGACGGCTTCTCGATCGGGTCGAACGACCTGACCCAGCTGGTGCTTGGCGTCGACCGCGATTCCGAGCTGGTCGCCTTCGACTTCGATGAGCGCGACGAGGGGGTCATGGAGACGATCCGACTGGCAGTCGAGGGGGCACATCGCCACGGTCGCCATATCGGGATCTGCGGTCAGGCACCCTCCGACTTTCCAGAAGTTGCTCGTCGACTGGTGGAAATGGGGATCGATTCGATCAGCCTCAATCCCGACACTGTCGTCCGGACGATTCCGATCCTCCTCGACGCTGAGCGTGCCCGTCACGCAAGCCCGACGACACCGACCTCGCTTTCCGGCTCAGTCGCATCGACATGACCTAGGGTCCTGGCATGACGATGACCCCTGAGCGTTGGGACTTCCTCGACGACTACTCCCGTGAAGTCTTCGGAGCCGAGGATGACCACCTGTCCGGACTGATGGATGAGGCGGTGGCAGCCGGCCTGCCGGATATCGCGGTGACCGCGGATGTCGGCCGGCTGCTCCACATCCTGACCGCTGATGACCAGAGGCCTGCTGGCAGTCGAGGTCGGCACCCTGGCCGGCTATTCCGGGATCTGGATCGCCCGAGGCCTGCAACCAACACGGAAAGCTGATCACCATCGAACTGCAGCCAAAGCACGCTGAATTTGCCAGGAAGCAGTTCGAGCGGGCCGGTGTTTCGGACCAGGTAGAGATTCGACTCGGCCCTGGAATCGAAGTTCTGACCGCTCTCAACGACGAGTTGGAGCCGGGGAGCGTCGACGTCCTCTTCATCGACGCCGTGAAGACGGAGTACTCCGAGTACTTCCGGGCCGCCCGACCGCTGATCGCTGTCGGTGGGCTCGTTCTCGCCGACAATGTTCTCGGCACCGGCGAAGGGTGGGTGGATCAGGGATACGGGACCGATCCGTTCAACAGGCTGATCGCTGCCGACCCTGACTTCGAAGCCGTTGCCGTGCCCCTTCGTCAGGGTGTGATGATCGCCCGGCGTTTCAGCTGAGCAGCCGAATCGCCTGGCTGCGATCCGGCTTGCCGAGATCTGTCATCGGGAGGGCTTGGACCCGTCGCCAGCGCTTTGGGATCAGCGGGCCGGACAACTGCTCCCTGAGACGCGATTCCACCGTGTCGGGCGTCCGGCTCCCAACATAGAGACAGGCCACCTCCATCCCCCACTCCTGACTGGGCACACCAAACACCAGCGCGGCGTCCACCCCGGGAATTGCGGTCAAAGCAGCCTCGATTTCCGCGGGGTCAATATTCGCCCCCCCGCTCACGATGACGCCGTCTGCCCGGCCCAGGACTCGCAAGGCGCCATCTAGGTCGAGTTTCCCGAGGTCGCCGGTCACGAACCATGCTCCCGGGGCACGGTCGGGCTCACCTACGTACCCCGGCGAGACCATCCGCCCCCGGACCGCGATTCGTTGATCTCGCTCGATCCGCAGCTCAACACCGGGCAACGGATGCGCCTTCGGCTCGACTGCCGAACCGGGACGAAGTGTCGCAACCTGACCACAAGTCTCGCTCATCCCATAACTGGGGAGGACGGGAAGCCCTGCGGCTTCGGCGCGCTCCAACAGTCCATCGGGGATCGGGCCACCACCAATAATGATGGCGCGCACGGCCGGAAACGGTCCCGGGTCGATGTCGAGAATCCGGCGAAGCATCGTTGGGACCACGGACGCAATCGTCACCCCGCTTCGCAATGCGGCAGCGAACTCAGCGGCTTCGAACTTCGCAAGCATTCGCACCGCTCCGCCGATGTGGGCCGAGCGCAGGACGATGGCAAGGCCTCCTACCCGATGCATCCCCATTGCCAGCAGCCAAACGTCATCAGGACGGTTACCAAGGTGCAATTGGGATGCGATCACCGCCGCCTCCCAGTTGTCGCGAGTCAGGCGGACGCCTTTCGAGCTCCCGGTAGAGCCGGAAGTGAAGACGACTGTGGCCGCTCCCCCAGGATCGGTGTCAGGAGGAACATCGGCCTCGGGACCGACGAGGACTGCACTGGCTGAGGACATCACGGCCAGGACGTCTACAACCGACCCGGCCGTGAGACGGGGACGCAGAACTTCTGCGCCAGCCACCGGTCGGTTGTAAACCGATTCGAGAACATCGCCGTATGTATGCGAGCCAATCGGGGTCTCCAAGAACACTCGGTTTGGGTCGTGGCGGGTCAGCCAATGGATCACAAGACGATTGTGCCTCTTATCCTGCTGGTCCGTGGTTTCCGAGATATTCGACCAAGCTGCCTGGGACGCTGTGCCCGGGTTCGACCTCACCGACATCACTTACCACCGGGCCAGGGGCGCCGGAGTGGTTCGCATCGCCTTCCACCGTCCCGAAGTCCGAAACGCCTTTCGCCCCCAGACCGTCGACGAGCTCTTCGCCGCCCTTGACCACGCACGGCAGACCACCGATGTCGGCTGCGTGCTGCTCACCGGGAACGGGCCCTCACCAAAGGACGGGGGTTGGGCCTTCTCGTCCGGCGGTGACCAGAGAATCCGCGGCGCCGACGGCTACAAGTACGCCGCGGGCGATGGGGAGGGGGCCGTGGACCCGGCGCGCGTCGGACGCCTCCACATCCTCGAAGTGCAACGACTGATCCGATTCATGCCCAAGGTCGTCATCGCCGTGGTGCCTGGCTGGGCCGTGGGCGGCGGCCATAGCCTCCATGTCGTCTGCGACCTCACCATCGCCTCCGAAGAGCACGCCCTCTTCAAGCAGACGGACGCCGATGTCGCGTCTTACGACGCCGGTTATGGCTCGGCTTACCTGGCCCGCCAGGTGGGACAGAAGCGTGCCCGGGAAGTCTTCTTCCTGGGAAGGACCTACACCGCCCAGGAAGCCTTTGAGATGGGGATGGTCAATGCAGTGGTCCCTCACGCCGATTTAGAGAGAGTGGCCCTGGAGTGGGGAGTCGAGATCACGCACAAGAGCCCCATGTCGCAACGGATGCTCAAGTTTGCGTTCAACCTCATCGATGACGGGCTGGTCGGCCAACAGATCTTCGCTGGGGAGGCCACCCGCCTCGGGTACATGACAGAGGAAGCCGGAGAAGGCAGGGATGCGTTCCTCGAGAAGCGCGATCCGGACTTTGGCCGCTATCCCTGGCACTTCTGATCCATTGACCCGGTTCCAGGCATGGAAGACCGCGGCACGGGTCCATACCCTGCCCGCGGCCGTGGTGCCGGTGCTGGTTGGCGGAGGCCTGGCGCTCGGAGAGGGCGTGTTTCGAGCCGACGCGTTCATCCTGACTTTGATCGCAGCGCTCTCGATTCAGGTGGCGGCAAATTTCGCCAATGACGCGTCGGACGCCGCCCGCGGAGTCGACAACTCGGCCCGCGTCGGCCCCCCGAGGATGGTGGCCCTGGGTGTGCTGACACCGCGCCAGATGTGGGGCGGGGTGGCGATCGCCATCCTGATCGCCGCCTGCGCCGGGATCGGCCTGGCCCTGATCGCGGGGCCATTGATCCTCGCCATCGGTGTGATCTCGATCATCGCGATGCTCGGCTACGTCGGGGGGCCGTTCCCCTACGGGTACCACGGTCTGGGCGAGGTGTTCGTCTTCGTCTTTTTCGGGCTGGTGGCGACCGTGGGCAGCCGGTACGTCCACGACATGACCGCCCCCCTCTCCGCCTGGCTGCTGGCGATCCCGGTGGGGATGCTGGTCACCGCACTTCTCGTGGCCAACAACTACAGGGATCTCGACACGGATCGGGAAGCGGGCAAACGCACCCTGGCCGTCATCATCGGACGGGAGCCCACCAAGTGGCTCTATGCCGTGCTCATCTATGGCGCCTTCGTGCTAATCGTCGCCTTCGCGATCGCCGGGTGGACGCCGCTCCCGACCCTGTTTGCGGCAATGCTCGCCCCTTACGCCGTGGGACCGGTGCGCACCCTGTGGCAGCACACTGACGGTCCCTCCCTGATTCGGGCCCTCAAGATGAACGGCCGACTCCACCTCTGGACGGGAGTCGTACTCGCCGTCGGCGCCTGGCTGTGATCGGAACCATTTTCGATCGGAGTAGCGTCGAATCGATATGAGAAAGACTCTTGTGTTTGCCGCTGTACTTGGACTGATCCTGACCGCCTGTGCCGATCCCAGCGAGCCTGGGGCAGACCCCACACTTTCTGACTGGACCCTGCAATCGGGAACCGTCGATGGGGCTGACATCCCAATCGTCGCCGACCATCCGATCACGCTGACCTTTGAGGCAGACAACGCCATCGCCGGCAGTGCGGCCTGCAACTCGTACTTCGGTGGCTACACCCTCGAAGGCAGCGATATCTCGTTCACCGACATGGGCTCGACGATGATGGCCTGCGAGCCAGAGGTGATGGACTTGGAATCGATGTACCTCGATGCCATGGCCAAGGTCGATTCCTTCACCGCGACCGATGACACATTGACCCTGACCGGTGAGGGTGTCGAATTGGTGTTCGCTGCCAACGCCTGATCCGACGATCATAGGACGAGAAGAAACCCCCCGGAATCCGGGGGGTTTCTCACGTTGTGATGGGCTCGGCAGCCGAAACCACCGTGCGTGCGGTTGGTCAGCGGGAACGCTCTTTGGCCAGGTTCACGGTGAGCTGACGCCCTCCCATGTCCTTGCCGTTCAACGAGGAGATCGCAGCCTGCGCCTCCTCGGCCGACTCCATCTCGACGAACCCGAATCCGCGGGAACGGCCGGTGTCGCGGTCATTGATGACCTGCGCCTTTGTCACACGACCGTGGGGCGCGAACAAGGACTCCAACGCTGCAGAGTCCGTGGAAAACGAGAGGTTTCCCACATAGATATTGGTGGACATTGATTTGCTCCTTCCAGAGCTCGAACCGTCGACTTCCTTGACGCCCCACATCCGGCCCAACTGTGATCACCTTCGGTTTGAAACGGAGGGTCCGAGTGGGCGCCTGTGGCGACTTCACCCGACGGTACGAAGGAGCGAAGAAACGGCGCAGCACGCATCCAGGCGTGCGCTGTGATTCCCACAGTAACCGACGCGGTCATGTACTCCGAGTCGTAAGGACGCAATCCGCCCATTTCCGGTCTAGCGGTGACACAGGGTTAGGGTGGTCACCGCGTCATTCACCGCAGGCCCCCGAGGGCCGACCCCGACCGGACGGTTCGACGGACGAGTAATTCGGTCACGGGCACCATCGACATATTCGTTTGACCGGGTGAGTCGACGCCCTACGCGAGCAGAGGATTCAGATGGCACAAAGAGGACGTGAGGCGATGAGCAAGCGGGCCCGGGAGCGGACCCGTCAGGAGAAGCAAGAGGCCAAGCGCCAGAAGAAGGAGGATCGCGTCGAGGAGGCAGCACTGGTTGAGGCACCCGACGAGACGGCGCTCATGGAGGAGTTCAGGGCCTTGAGCGAGCAGTACAACGCCAACGTCGTCAGCGAGAGCCACTACACCTCGGAACGACACCGGATTTTCGTGGCCCTCGGCATCGAGACCGAGGCCGATGGCTAACGGGAACGCCCTCCACACGTAGGAGTTTCCCCCTCCGGCCCTTCGGGCCACCTCCCCCAAGGCACCCCCTCCGTCTCGGCCTACGGCCGATCCACCTCCCCCAACGTCGCTCCGCTCCTGGAGGAGGAAACAGCTTCGCTCCTGGGGGAGGAAACTAGGGCACGGCCTCCGACGACTCGATGCTGGCCCCCACGACCATCGCAGCCGCCAACAACACCAGGTTCTTGAGCACGAACTCACCCTCGATCGTGAGCTTGAGCGGGTTGCCATCCTGGAATGTGATCTCGGGGAGCAGGACGAACACCATGAAGGTGCCCAGCATTTGTAGGGCGAGCACCAGCAACACCAGTCTCAGCCCAAACCGTGCCGCCAGGCCGACACCGACCAGGACTTCGACCACTCCCAAAGCAGGCACGAACCAGTCCGGGTCCACCCAGTAGACGGTGGAAGCCACTAGATCAACTACCGGCGAAACGCCCAGGACCTTGAGGGCGCCAAACCAGATGAAAACCACGGCCAGCGATATCCGCAACGTGGGCACACCCCAACGACGGAGGAAGGGGATGACCACCTCGTCAACGCGGGCGACGAGGTTCTTCATCGCCTGACTATCCGATCCGGGAGATGCAGCGAAATCCGAGATGTGACGTCGACGTGTCAATCGGCTCGGGAAATCGGGCCGCAGGCCGGTATCGCCGGCAGTAATTGGGGGCGCACAGATGGGAACCGCCCTTGATCACCTTGCGGGGAATCCGAATCTCCGGCTGCGAGGGGTCGAAGCTTGCCTCCTGATCAGCACCGCGAGGGTTCACCGGAGCACAGCAGGCGTGAGCCACAGCTTCGGGGTGTGAGGTCGAATACCACGAAGTGGTCCATTCCCAGACGTTCCCGATCATGTCGAAGACCCCGAATCCATTTGGCGGGAACGATCCGACCGGTGCGGTTCGCAGGTAGCCGTCGACCAGGTCGTTCTGCCAGGGAAAGTCCCCCTGCCAGAAGTTGGCCATCGGCTGCCCGTCGGGCATGAGCTCGTCACCCCAGGCGTATTCGGCGTTTTCCAGCCCGCCCCATGCGGCACGCTCCCACTCGGCCTCGATGGGCAGCTCCTTGCCCGCCCATTCGGCATAGGCCGACAGCGTCGGCGTAGGCGACGTGGACCACCGGATGATCCTCGAGGTCGGTCAGATCGCTATCCGGGCCGGTTGGATGCCTCCAATCTGCACCCTTGACGAAGGACCACCAGTTCCCGATGTCACGCAGATCGACCGGACCTGGGGGTTGTATGAAGACCAGCGACCCGGCATAAAGCATCTCAGAAAGTGCCCCGGGGTAGTCCGCCGGGTCGGGCGGAACCTCGGCAACCGTCACATGCCCGGTCTCATCCACGAAGCTGGTGAACTCGCGATTGGTCACCTGATGACGGTCGATGGCGAAGGCGTCAACGGTGACAGGATGTGACGGCCGCTCCTCCGGATAGTGGTCGTCCGAGCCCATGGTGAAGGTGCCGGCGGGGACGGCAACCATGTCATCTGTGTTGGTGGGCATGTGGCCTCAGAATCGAAGAACGGATTGGCCGAAACTTAACGGACTCCCTGATTGGGGTCGAAAGACCCGAGTTTGTTTCGCGGAGGACTCTGTTGTCCATCGGTCCTGAGTCGTTAACTTCCTGTCGTAAGGCAGCGAACGGAGCATCGAGCTTTGCCCCATCTCTTCGACTTCTCAATCACCGACGGATCGGACCCGGACCTATTGGGTGGCAAGGGGGCTGGCTTGGCGAGGATGACCTCACTCGGCCTTCCGGTCCCTCCGGGGTTCACCATCACCACCGAAGCCTGCCGTCTCACCATGAGAGACGGGCGCGTGCCTGTAGACCTTTGGGGCGAGGTCGACTCCGCGATAGCTCGCCTCGAAGACAAGACCGGGCGCCACTTCGGGGGAGGCCCGGTGCCGATCCTCCTCTCCGTCAGATCCGGGTCCAAGTTCTCCATGCCCGGGATGATGGACACGGTCTTGAACCTCGGGATCAACGACGACGTCGTCGAGGCCTTGATCGACTGGTCAGGGGACCCTCACTTCGCCTGGGATGCCTACCGCCGCTTCGTCCAGATGTACGGTGATGTGGTCCTTGGAGTGGACGAGGTCCTGTTCCAGGATGTTCTCGGCGAGCTCAGGACGTCAGCAGGCGTAACGGACGATTCGGAGCTCGACGCCGCCCACCTCGAAGTTGCCACTCGACAGTTCCAGGCGATCGTCGAGAAGCTTCGACCCGGCCAGCTCCCGACCAACCCTCGTGAGCAGCTGAAGGGGGCGATCACTGCAGTGTTCAGCTCCTGGAACACCAAACGAGCCATCGAATACCGGAGGATCAATGCGATCCCCGACGACCTGGGGACCGCGGCCAATGTGCAAATGATGGTATTTGGTGACCTCGGTGACGACTCGGGAACCGGCGTCTGTTTCACCAGAGATCCCGGGACCGGCGCCCGTCTCGTCTACGGCGACTACTTGCCGCGAGCCCAGGGAGAGGACGTCGTGGCCGGGATCCGCAACCCACTGACGCTCGATGAGCTTGGAGAGCTCCATCCGAAATGCCATCGCCAGCTGTTGGAGATCATGGACGGTCTGGAAACCCACTATCAGGACATGTGTGACATCGAGTTCACCATCGAGCATGACGTCCTCTACATCCTCCAAACCCGAGCCGGCAAGCGGACCGCGGCAGCTGCGGTCAAGATGGCAGTGGCCATGGTTGAGGAAGGCCTCATCGATCGAGTCACCGCGGTCAAGCGAGTCTCCCCCGCCTCGTTGGAGCAGCTGCATCGCCCCCGTATCGCAGATCATGTCAAGCAGTCCGACGCCGCCGTGACTGGGGTCGCCGCCTCCCCCGGAGCCGCCATCGGGCGAGCAGTGTTCTCCTCGGACGACGCGGTAGCCGAGGCGAAGACGGGCGAGATCGTCATCTTGATCCGCCCCGAGACCACTCCCAACGACATTCACGGCATGGCCGCTGCGATTGGGATCCTGACCAGTCAGGGAGGGAAGACCTCCCACGCTGCGGTCGTCGCCAGGGGAATGGGCAAACCCGCGGTCACGGGAGCGGCCGGTCTCGTGGTCGACGCCGAGGCCGGCGTCGCCCGCACCCCTGCCGGGGAGATCCGGGCCGGTGACCTGCTGACGATCGATGGCAGTACCGGAACCGTCTACATCGGCAGTGTGGATGTGGTCGCCCCCGAGTCACCTCCCGAACTGCATCAGCTCCTGGAATGGGCCGATGAGTACCGGGTCCTGGAGGTGTGGGCCAACGCAGACAACGCCAAGGACGCGGCGATCGCCCGCAAGAACGGGGCGAAGGGAATCGGATTGGCCCGCACCGAGCACATGTTCCTCGGCGAAAGACTCCAAGTCGTGCAGCGGATAATCCTCTCCGATTCCGAGGAGGAGAGGGCCATTGCCCTCAAGGAGCTGGAGCAGGTCCAGGTCGGTGATTTCGAGAGTCTGCTCGAGGCCATGGATGGCCTCCCCGTTGTGATCCGGCTCCTCGACCCCCCACTTCACGAGTTTCTTCCCTCCCGTTTCGAGCTGGAGCATGAGATGCGTCTCGACGCCAAGGCGGGTCGTCCTATAGATGCCCTGCAGTCGATGTCCGAGCACGTTGCTCGATGGGAAGAGGACAACCCGATGCTCGGGCTACGCGGGGTCCGTCTCGGTCTCATGGTCGACCACCTCTACCGGATGCAGGCCCGTGCCGCATGTCATGCCCTCGTGACCAGAATCCAGGCAGGTGGCAACCCCAAGCTCGAGATCATGATCCCCCTCGTCGCCGACGTGGAGGAGCTGATCCGGATGCGGGAGATGATCGAGGAGGAGGTTGCAGCTGCGGCCGAGGAGTCAGGGCTCGAGCTGAAGGTTCCGGTGGGAACCATGATCGAGCTGCCTCGAGCGGCCCTGACTGCAGGCGCCATCGCCAAGGCCGCCGACTTCTTCTCGTTCGGCACCAACGACCTGACCCAGATGACCTATGGGCTCAGTCGCGACGACGCAGAAGGACTCTTCCTGCGTGACTACCTGGAACGGGGCATCCTCGCCTCGAACCCATTCCAGACCTTGGACCGCGCCGGAGTTGGGCGATTGGTGCGGGTGGCTACCAAGGAAGGACGGGAGGCCAACCCCTCGCTGACGGTGGGTCTCTGTGGAGAGCACGGCGGCGATCCGGAATCGATTGCCTTCGTTCATGAACTTGGCCTCGACTACGTGTCCTGCAGCCCACCCCGGATCGAGGGCGCCCGATTGGCCGCAGCACAGGCTGCGCTGAATGGCTAGCGGTTGAGGAGCCGGTCGATCTCGTCGACCAGCGCCTCGACACCTTGACCGATCGTGGCGGCAGTGACCATGACCTGCCGCCCTGATTCCCCGAAGGCGCTCATGAGCGCGCGACGTACCTCATCCACCCCGTGCCGGTCCGCTTTGTTCACCACGAAGAGGTCTGCAATCTCAACGACCCCTGCCTTTTCGGCCTGTACCTGGTCACCCCAGCCCGGGCCAACCACGAGGACCACCACATCAACCAGATCCATGACTTCCACTTCGGACTGCCCAACCCCGACCGTCTCCACTACCTGATAGTCGAACCCGGCCTCGACGAAGGCGCCAATGGTCGCTTCTGCAGCGTGAGCCAATCCACCGAGGTGCCCCCGGGTGGCCATGGAGCGGATGAAGACATCGGGATCATCGACGTGCTCTTGCATCCTGATCCGATCACCAAGCAAGGCGCCACCGGTGAGCGGGCTCGATGGATCCACCGCGAGGACACCGACCGAAAGGCCTCGTGATCGCAATTCGCCGATGATCGCACTGATCAGCGTCGACTTGCCCGCGCCGGGCGGCCCGGTGATCCCGATCCTTCTGACTGATCCTGCCACTTCTTTCCCTGAGGAAACGGCTGCGATCGCTTCGGGCTCACCCGCTTCGATGGCGGTCACCAATCGGGCCAAGGCCACGCGATCACCAGAACGGACGCGGTCGATCAGCTCACTAGAGCTCATGGAATGGAGCCTAAAGACCGGTCAGGCTGGATCGGGGGAAGCCAGCAGGTGACCAGGAAGCGTGATCCCACCGTTCTTCGACATCGACACGTCCTCTTCGAGGGTCGGAGAATCGGCGCTGGCATTGACCTCTTCGACGCCGGGAACCCGATCAATCAGGATCCGCTCGATCCCGGCCTTCAAGGTCATCATCGACAGCGGGCAACCTCCGCAGGCGCCGACCATCTGAATGTTCACGGTGCCGCCGTCGGTCCCGAGCAGGATCAAGTCACCGCCGTCGGCCTGAACGGCCGGCCGGATGTACTCCAGTGTCTCAGCGAGTTTGCCCTGGTCGATTTCGATTCGATCCGGCGCGCTCGATGAATTGATGGTGACTGGGGTGATCGATGTCATCGTCAGGTAGAACCGGTCCTTGGGGTCAACTCTTCCCGATTCTACGGTGCCGCCGGGGCTGGCCCAATCGAGTCACTTCCTCGAGATCCGCGCCCCCAACGATTCGAGGCGACCGGTGAAGTCCTCATACCCACGGTCGATGTGCTCGGCCTCTGCCACCGACGTGGTCCCCTCGGCACGCAAACCAGCGAGCACGAGCGCGGCACCCGCCCGGATATCAGGCGCCAGCACCGGGCATCCGGAGAGTTGTTCGACGCCGCGGACGATCGCATGTTGGGACTCGGTCGTGATGTCGGCTCCCATACGGGCCAGCTCGCCGACGTAGCGGAAACGGGAGTCATAGAGGTTCTCGGTAATGACCGAGGTCCCCGAGGCAACTGATAGCAACGCCACCATCTGAGGGTGCATGTCGGTGTGAAAGCCAGGGAACGGAAGGGTCGCAAAGTCGACCGGGGCGGGCCGCTCGGGTCCGGTCACTCGGAGCCAACCGTCTCCCCGCTCGACGCCGGCACCGGTCTCCTCGATCTTCTTCAGCTCCATCCTGAGGTCGGCTGGGGAGCACCCGGTCACGGTCACGTCTCCACCGGTGATCGCTGCGGCCACGGCGTAGGTCCCGGCTTCGAGCCGGTCGGGGATCACCCGATGCTCGACCGCGGAGAGGCTTTCGACACCGGTGATCGTCACCAACGAGGTACCGCCGCCCTCGATGTCGGCACCCATCGCCAGTAGCTGGTCGATCAAGTCCTGGATTTCGGGCTCGCGCGCCGCATTGACTATCACCGTCTCTCCCTCCGCTGTCACGCCTGCGAAGAGGAGGCTCTCAGTGGCACCGACCGAGGGGAAGGGCAGTTCGACTTCCGTTCCTTTGAATCGACCGTCGACCCTTCCAACGAGCTCGCCGTGGACCAGATCGAATTCCGCTCCCATCGACTCCATGCCACTGAGGTGCATGTCGATCGGCCGCGCTCCCAGGTCATCCCCACCGGGCAGGGCCACCCTGGCGAAACCGGTCCGTGCCAGGAGCGGCGCCAGCACGACTATCGAGGCTCGCATCTGACGTACCAGCTCGATGGGAGCCTCGGGGTGCAGATCTTCGGGGACCACCACCCACAACTCGTTGTCGCCCTGCTCGATCCGACACCCGAGGTGTTCGAGAACCTGGGACATGAGGTCGACGTCGAGGATGGTTGGGACGTTGGTGAGGTGATGCCTGCCGGGAGCGAGCAGCGCGGAAACCATCTCTTTGAGCACGGCGTTCTTCGCCCCGCGCACACCAACGGTTCCTTGGAGACGCGCTCCACCCTCGACGACGATCACGGACATTGCGTCGAATGTAACCACCATGCGCCCCCAACCTCAGGTTGGCTCCGGTCACCCTGAGTGGCGTGGCTACCCTGCCGCGGCCATGAGAATCGCACTCGGCTCTGACCACGCCGGATACTCGATGAAGGAACACCTGGCATCCTGGCTCGCCGAGTCCGGTCATGCCGTCTACGACCTCGGCACCCATTCTGCGGAACCGGTCGACTATCCCGACTATGCGGCCGCCGTGGGCCAGGCCGTCCTCGACGGGCGGGCCGACCGTGGCATCATCATCTGCGGCTCAGGGGCTGGAGCATCGGTAGCCGCCAACAAACTCAACGGGATCCGGGCCGCGGTGGCCCACGACTCCTACACGGCACATCAGATGGTTGAGCACGACGATGTGAATGTCATCTGCCTCGGCTCGAGGGTGATCGGCCTCTCGCTGGCTCAAGATCTGGTGACCACATTTCTGGAGGCGAAGTTCAGCCGCGAGGAACGGCACGTTCGCCGATTGGAGAAGATCCGGTCTCTCGAGACCTGATTCTCAACCGGAGGCCTGCAGGGCGAGCAGCGACAACGCGTCCAGACCGTCGGTGCCGATCTCGCCCGACACTCTCTGCACCACCTTGTTGTTCCCGTCGAGAACCACGTACATCGGGGTGCTTGCCATCCCGAAGGCGACCGCAGCGGTGCCGGCGTCGTCGTCCATGATCACCGGGGTAGTCCAACCTGCCCCCTCCAACCATTCCTGAGGTGGCCAATTGCCCCGCAGCGGGTCGGTGAACACCGTCACTGAGTACATGTCGATCCCATCGGGCAGATTTCCGTCGTTCACCCACTGTTGGATGACGGGAACTTCGGCCTGGCAGTGAGGGCACCAGTGGGCGAGAAGGACCACGATCTTGGGGGTCCCGTCGGGTGCGATCGTGTACTGGTTGTCATTCCAGTCACCGCCGCTGATAGTGGCCAGTGTCATTCCCGCTGCCGGGTCATTGCTCGGGTCGGAGTAGGTGGGGAGAGGGTCACCGTCCATGGTGACCTCCCCGTAGCCGACTGTCGTGTCGATCTCCCCTTCGCCCGCGATCGAAATCGCGAGGAGGACGATCAGTGCCAGCAAGACCACTCCGCCAAGGATCCACCAAAGGGTGCTCAGGTTGCGCGTCGGTTTGGGCGGAGGCTTCTTCGAGGTGCGTTGCGTCATTGGTAGTTCTCAGTTTTCACATAGAAGGCGAGCAAGGTGGAGATCAAGATAAACGCGGCGCCGGCCATAAACGGGAGGTCGATGAAACCGAACACTTCGATGGTGCGCGCCGAGCAGGGATTGAGCGGATCGCAGGAGCCGCCCTCCAGGCTCGGGTTGAGCTGGACCAGGTTGTGATAGATCGACACCGCCAGCCCGGTAAGAGCCAGTGGAAGGGCGTAATACCTGACCACCGCTTCCCTGCGAATGGCACCAACCAGGAGTATGAAAGCCAGCGGGTACATGGCGATTCGTTGGAACCAGCAGAGACGACAGGGCACGAAGTGGATGACCTCGGAGTAGATCAAGGAGCCAACGGTGCACACAAGGGCGACGATCCAGGTCAGCCAGATCGCGCTGCCTCCGAGGAGCCCGGCCGCCTCGGGCCCTTTCACCATCCGATAGACGAGGAGGCCGACGGCAGCGACCAAAGCAACCAGGGCGAGTATGGCGAGGACGTTGTTGTAGATCAGAGTGGCTTCGACTGACATCACGCTTCTCTTAGGGGCAGTCCCGACCGGATTCGAACCGGCGTTTCCGGCTTGAAAGGCCGGCGTCCTGGGCCTCTGGACGACGGGACCTGGAAGGACCAGAGGATACCGGGGCCGACTTGGTTATCCGCTTTCCGCTTTCCGTTGACCGTTGACCGTTCCGTTCAAGACCCTGATGGCCCTCTTGAGTCGCTCCAAGGTCCTCGCCTTTCCCAATGCCGCCATCGATTCGAAAAGGGGTGGGCTCACCGAGGACCCGGTCACGGCAACCCGGAGTGGTTGCAGTCCTTTGGCGGCGCCGATCCCCAACTCGTCGAGCATCCCCCTGAGAGCAGGCTCGATCTTCCCGACATCCCAGTCGTCGATGGGTTCGAGACGGTTGTTGGCCTCCTCGAGGATCGCGGCGACTCCGTCCTTGGCCATCACCTTCTGCCACGAGGCCTCGTCGTACTCCTCGAAGTCCTCGAACAGGAACACCACCTGCTCTCCCGCGTCGGGCAAGAGGCGGGTGCGCTCCTGCACCAGCGCCGCCACAGACTCGAATCTGCTCCACTCCTCGGGCTCCAGCGGTCGGCCGACAGCTGACTCCACATAGGGCGCCACGAGCTCCAGGAACTGCTCGGTCGGCAGCGCCCTTACGTATTCGCCATTCATCCAGGCGAGTTTGTCGGGATCGAAGGTCGCCGGGTTGCTGGAAACGTCGCGCAGGTCGAAGGCCGCAATCGCATCACTTCTGCTGAAGAGGGTGGCCTCCGGTCCGAGAGACCAACCGAGCAACGACAAGTAATTGAACACCGCGTCGGCCAGATAGCCCTGATCGCGGTAAACCGAGAGTGAGACGGCGGCGAAGCGCTTGGAGAGCTTCTTCCCGTCCGTGCCGAACAGCAGGGGCAAATGGGCATAGGTCGGCTCGGTGGCGCCGAGCGCCCTGGAGAGAAGGATGTGCTTGGGCGTCGACGGGAGCAGATCCTCGCCACGGGCGACGTGTGTGATCTCGTAATCGACGTCATCCACCGTCGATGCGAGGTGATAGGTGGGAGTGCCGTCGCTGCGCAAGATGACGAAGTCGTCGATGTCACGTGGCTCGAAACTCACCTTTCCACGCACCAGGTCCTCGAAGACCACGGGCGCATCCTGAGGGATCGAGACCCGGATCGCCCCGCTCGCCGGCCGCCGACTCCGGGCGCCGGATGTAATGACCGGGGTGCTTTCCCTCGCCCTGGGCGCGATAGCGAAGTTCTTCGAGCTCGTCGGGCGTCCGATTGTCGTAATAGGCCGCCCCGCTCGCGACCAGCCCGGCGGCTGCCTCCCGGTACCGGTCGTAACGGTCCGATTGGCGGTAGGTGCCATGTGGTCCCCCCACCTCGACTCCCTCGTCCCACTGGAGTCCCAGCCAGCGCAGAGAATCGAGGATGTCCGTCTCGAACTCCGTCGTCGAGCGCTCGCGATCGGTGTCGTCGATGCGGACGATGAAGATCCCGTCGTTATGCCGTGCGAAGAGCCAGTTGAAGAGTGCGGCACGGGCGGTGCCGACGTGGAGGTGCCCGGTCGGGGAAGGAGCGATCCGAACCCGAACCGTCACCGCCGCACAACCGGGTTGCTCAAAGTCCCGATTCCATCGATCTCCACTTCCACGGTGTCGCCGTGGTCGATCCTTCCCACTCCGGCCGGGGTCCCGGTCAGAATCACGTCGCCCGGAAGCAGTGTCATCACCGTGGTGACGAACTCAAAGATCTCGGCCACTCCAAACACCATGTCCGACGTGAAGCCGGCCTGACGCACCTCTCCGTTGACCCGGCAGATCACGGCGAGACGCTCGAGCGGGTCAATCTCGGTCTCGATCGCCGGGCCCAGCGGGCAGAAAGTGTCAAAGCCCTTGGCCCGAGCCCATTGGCCGTCCTTCTTCTGTAGATCTCGTGCTGAAACGTCATTGGCCGCGGTGTAGCCGAGGATGTATTGCGATGCGTCCTCGGCTCGCACATTCCGGGCCACCCTGTTGATGACAGCTGCCAGCTCGGCCTCGTGATGCACCTCGCTGGATGCTGGTGGCAGGACCACCGAGGCATCTGGCCCCACCACCGCGGTGGCGGGTTTCAGGAAGATCAGGGGCTCCTTTGGCAAGTTGTCGCCCATCTCACCGACGTGGTCCGTGTAGTTGAGCCCAACACATACCACCTTGGTTGGAATGACAGGTGCGAGCAGTTGGACTCGATCCCAGGGAACCACCGTCTCGGTCGGCTCCCACGCAACAAATGGTGTCCCCCGGTAGACGAGCACCCCTTCGGCATCGGCCACACCGTACGAAATGTCATCTCCAGCCTTGACGCGAACGATCTTCATGAGGCGACGGACGCTAGCTGACGGCGCCGGGCTCGCCTTGCGGTCGCTCGGCGCGGGTCAAGGCCCAACGGACCTGTTCTGGCTTGTTGACGATCAACTCCTTGTCGGTCTCGGCCACTGCCGTCTGACCTGGTCTGGCCTCGTGGGGAACGGCGGCCTTCCAGCGTTCCCTCGTCGCCACTACCTCCGGGGGCGCCTCGAAGCCGTATCCGCACAACACCAGCGCTACCTCGAGATCCTCCTTGACAGGGGCTCGCCCGAGAGCGGCGGCCCGTGCCGTCATCAGGCCCGCAAGGACACCACGAAGATTGGGGTCGTCATCGGGCAATTCGGAGAAGCTGAGGAGCCGCAGCGCCCAGCCGGCGTCGGGGCCCGCAGCGCCGAAGCGCCCGCCCTTGGGGACCTGATCCGGCGAGGTGATGACTCCAGGCTTGGTCGGGCGCCACCTTCGGGCGGGAGGTGTCTCCGGAGTCTCTCTGGGCCTCTCGCCCTCGGTGATCTCCTGATTCGGCTGTTGACCCATCAGGCGAAGGTCAGCCAGTCCCGATAGTCCGAAAGCTTTCCTGCCACCGCGTCAGAGAACATGTCCTGTGCCTTGCGAGTCACCGGTCCAGGCTCACCGTTGCCTACCACCCGTCGGTCGATCTCGCGCACCGGGGTGACCTCGGCGGCGGTGCCGGTGAGAAACACCTCATCGGCGGTGTAAAGACTCCCCCGGGCAAGATCCATCTCTCTGACTTCAACACCTTCGGCTCTCAGCAACTGGATGACGCTGTTCCGGGTTATGCCCTCGAGAATCCCCGACGAGACCGGTGGGGTGTAGACAACATCACCGCTCACCGTGAACAGGTTCATCCCGCTCCCCTCCGAGAGCGACCCTCCATCGTTGAGCATGATCGCCTCGTCGAAGCCGGCGGCAAGGGCCTCCTGCTTGGCGAGCACGGAATTGAGATACTGGCCGCTGCCCTTGGCCGTCGGTATGAAGCTGGTATGTGAGATCCGGCGCCAGCTGGAAACCATGGTGGTGATCCCTTTCTGGATGCCCTCCTCGCCCATATAGCTGCCGAGAAAGAACGCAGCCATGTAGGTATGCACCGGGCTGTTCGCCGGATTGATGCCGAAGGCCCCGGCGCCGTAGAAGGATAGGGGGCGGATGTAAGCGGATTCGAGCTCATTGACCCTGAGCAGTTCGAGGCAAGCCTCATCCATCTGATCGACGTTCCAGGGCATCGGGATGCCGTAGGCGCGAGCCGATGCCACCAGGCGGATCATGTGCTCATGGAGCCTGAATACGGCGGTTCCCTCCGGGGTCTTGTAGGCGCGAATGCCTTCAAAGACACCCGTCCCGTAGTGAAGCCCGTGTGCGAGGAAATGAACGGTTGCGTCGTCCCAATCGACGAACTCGCCGTCCACCCATATCTTGGATGACGGTTCCATCGACAAGAGGCTAACTGCTGCGGCGGAAAGTGAAATCGTTGCCGGGACCGGGAGGGGTGGCCGGGGAGGCTTCACGGCCGGATCTAGGCTCGATTGCCAATGCATCGCCTGGTCGCCTCCTTTTTCGGCTCCGGCCTGATCCTGCGCCGCATCCGGGGATCGGATTCGGGATCAGGGACGGTCGGAGCCTTGGTGGCGCTTCCCTTCTCGTTGTGGATCGGCACCGGCTTCGGATGGCTCGGCCAGCTGATCGGAGCGGCCCTTCTGACACTGGCAGCCCTCTGGTCCACGCGCCCTCTGGTGGCCGAATTCGGCGATGCCGGCTGGATCGTGATCGATGAGGCCGCCGGAACTTTCATCGCGACCGTCGGCCTCGCCGGTTGGCCGGCCTTGATCGGGTTCCTGGTGTTTCGGGTCGCCGACATCGTCAAGAGCCGCTTCACGGGAGTCCTCCAGGCGGAGCGGCTTCCGGGCGCGATCGGGATCACGGCCGACGACGTGGTGGCCGGTCTCTACGGCCTCGCGATCGGGCATCTTGTCGCCCCGACCCTCTTCTGAGGACCCCCGCCCCTTCGGACGCGGCGTTGAATCGCCTATGTTGAGGGCTGGAGGTGAATGATGGATTGGCAGCCCAAGGTGATCGTGGTCGGAGTTGATGGGTCAGAGACCAGCCATGCCGCCGCCGAGCATGCGGTCGCCATGGCGAGACTGTCGAAGGGAAAGCTCCTCCTGGTCACGGTGGTCAGGACTCCCGAGGGATGGTGGGGCATAGGCGGGGCACCACCGCCACCGGAGGCGCTATCCGCCGCATTGGCAGAGGGCCAGGCACAGGTGCTCAACGAGTTGGAGGAGAACCTTGACCTCGAGGGGGTCGACTACGAGACCGTCGAGGAGCTCGGAGACCCTTCGTCGCGTCTCCTCTCAGTCGCAGAAACCAGCAGCGCCGATCTGATCGTGATCGGGCGGCGCGGGGCCGGCTTTGCCGAACGGGTGATGATGGGCTCGGTCGCTGACAGGCTGTGCCACCAATCCGAAGTCCCGGTGCTCGTAGTTCCCTGATGCTGACAGGAGAGGGACAGGGCTCGCCTCTACCCTCGGCGGGTGCCGATCGTCGCCATTCTCCCGATCAAGCCCTTCCGACTCGGCAAAGGGCGACTCGCCGACTCCCTGTCGGTTGACACCAGAGTTGCGCTCGGGGCGGCGTTCGCGCTCCACACCGCCGATCTCGCAGCAGCTTCGGGCATGATCCCGCTCATCGTCGCTGGTGACCAAGAGGTCGCAGAGTGGGCGCTAATCCGCGGAATCCCCACCGTTGAAGATCCCGGGGTCGACTTGAGTGCGGCGGCCGCGGCGGGTGTCGATTGGGCGATTGCAGCCGGGTCGCTATGGCTGGTGCTTCATAGCGACCTCCCGCTATTGGATGTTGGCGAGCTGGCCGTCTTGCAACAAGCCCTCGAGCAATTTGGGGCCGCTATCGCACCTTCGTCCGACAGCGGGACCTCGGCATTGGGAGGCAGCGAACCGTTCCGTTTCACATACGGACCGGGGAGCTTTCATCGACACCTGGCGAGGATGCCGCAAGCGGTGGTGGTTGCGCGCACCGGCCTGCTCCATGACGTGGACTCACCGGCCGACCTGGTCTCGGCCCGGAATCACCCACGCGGTGCCTGGCTGGGAGCCATCACGGGGTGACCCGATTTGACCCTCGGGTTCTGGCGAACGACCCGGTTCAGCGAACTGAGATCCTGCGATGGTTGGAGACAGGGCTTCAGGCAGTGAACCCGGAACGGCTCACCCGGGAGGCGCTTCGCGGCCGCAGCCAACACGGGCCCGTGGTGGTGATCGCTCTCGGCAAGGCTGCTCCCGCCATGGCGCGCGGCGCTGCAGATTCGGTCGAAGTGATAGGCGGAGTTTGCGTCTCCGAACACCCTGAGGCCGTTCCTCCGATGATGCGCTCGATGACGGGCGATCATCCGCTCCCCGGTGATCGCTCCTTTGCCGCCGGGGAGGCCGTGGTCGAAGCCGTCGTCAATGCACCGCCTGGTGCGCAGCTCCTTGCCCTGGTCTCCGGAGGGGGATCAGCTGTCTGCGAGTCGCCGCGCCCGGGGATCTCGGGCGACTACCTGACTATGGCAACCAGGGCATTGCTCAACGGCGGCGCCAGCATCGAGGACCTGAACCTGGTGCGACGACACCTGTCCTCGATCAAGTGTGGCGGCCTGGCCCGTGCCGCAGGGCGGGAAATCGAGACGCTCGTGCTGTCCGACGTGGCAGGCGCAGACCCGTCGATCGTCGCCTCGGGCCCCACCATCCCGACCGCGTCCGACCCATACGGGGCGAGATCAATCATGATTCGCCACCACATCGACGTCCCCGACCCGGTTTGGGAGGCGATGAACCGGGATACCGGTCCTCTCGAGTCGCCGGTGGTCACCGTGCTTGCCGATGGCCGCACGGCAGCCATGGCCATAGGAGGGATCCAGGGCGGGCCCTTTACCGTCAGCCCCGAATGGCTGGAGGGGGACATCGCGATCTGTCTCGAGCACTTCCTCGCCGGTGCCGGCCCTGGTGTGACGATCGCTGCGGGAGAGCCCGTGGTAGAAGTCACCAGATCCGGTACCGGTGGCCGGAACACCCATGCCGCCTTACTCGCAGCCCGGCGCCTGGCGGGCACGGATGCTTTGTTCACCGCGTTCGCGACCGACGGTGTTGACGGCCCGTCGGGGACCGCCGGGGCCATCATCGATGGGAGCACGATCGATCGGGGAGGAGACCCGGATCGGGCATTGGCCGACTTCGACTCTGCTCGCTATCTGGCCGCCACGGGAGATCTGCTGGTTTGCCCACCGACCGGGACCAATGTCGCCGATCTCTGGATTCTCCGGCGACATGCCCCGGAGGCAACGTAGAGTTAGCGAACCGACAACTTCAGAAAGCAATCGAGAGCGTGGAAAAAACAGTCGTCATCACCGGTGGCACGGGCGGACTTGGGACCGCACTGGTCCGTCGGCTCATCTTCGAGGACTACCGACTGGTAGTCACCTACCTCCTTCCCGACGAGGCGACCCGTTTCGAGGAGGAGTTCGACATCGACGAGGATCGCCTTCTTTTGCTCCGCGTCGACGCCACCAATGCCGAGGCGGTCAACAGCCTGATGAAGAACGTGTCCGAGCAATGGGGCTCGATACATGGCTTGTGCTCGCTGGTTGGTGGATGGGCCGGAGGCCGCGATGTCGAAGAGACGGACGACGTCCGATTCGAGAGGATGATCGACCTCAATCTCCGCTCCGCCTTCTATGCAGTGCGCGCCGTTGTTCCCTACCTGAAAGAGGCGGGGTGGGGGCGGATCGTCCTGGTCGGTAGCAAGAGCGCAGTCGACTACCCGACCGGTCAGGCAGCCTTCAACCTCTCCAAGGCAGGAGTGGTCGCCCTCGCCAAGTCGGTGGCACAGGAGTTGGATGGGACCGGCGTCACGGCAAATGTGCTGATGCCGTCAGTAATCGACACCCCGGCCACCCGACAGTCGCTCCCCTACGCCGACTACGTCAACTGGCCGACTCCCGATGAGATCGCCGCAGTCGCCCACTTCCTCCTGAGCGACGACTCCGGCGTGATGAACGGGGCATCGATCCCCGTCTACGGCCGAGCCTGATCCCAGAGCTCGACCCATTCCCCGTGGGGATGCGCCTGACCGATTTGCACCAGAGGCCCTTGGTTGGCGACCGAAACCCGTGCCCACTCATCGGCATTTGCCAACAGCTCCAAGGAGACCCGGTACACCCGGCGACTCTCCCGCTCTGCATCACATATTGCCTCGACTCGTTCTCTCCCTTCGGGCGTGAGCTGACCGAACGTGAAGGCATTGATCACGACAGCCGGTTCGCCTGCAGGCAATCTCTCGAGGGCGTCCGGCAGGGTCTCCAATGCGTCGCCTGCCACCATCTCCAGACCCAGAGTCGGCACCATCGAGAGGGCGGCCCGAAGCCGATCCCGACGCTCCATCTGCTCAGGCCAGATCAGAGCGTCAAGCCATTGTTGGGCATCAACGTCCCCGGGCAGGATCGGGCTCAGGTCGAGACCGGTTCGGCTCAATACTTCGATGTCCCGGAGCGCCACCCGCCTCCCACGCCATTCACCCTCGAGGACAACTCTCGAAGCGGGGCCCCATCTCAGGTCTCCGAACTCGTAGCGATAGCGATCCATGGCGAGGTTGAGGCCGGCACTCGCCCCCACCTCGATCAGGTGAAAACGATCGAAGCCCGCTGACATCACCGCGGGTAGCAGGGCGATGCATCGCCGGCATTCGTTGGTCTGGGTGTAATGACTATTGGCCAGCTCCACGATCTGGTCTTCGTGTTCGAAGAGAAAGGAGCGAAACACCGAATCAACCTCGCTGGCCGGCTTCGGGTCTTCGACCAGCGACCCGTACCACCCTGCCAGGGTTGCAGCCGGGTCTCGAAGCAGCAGGAAGTGAATGCTGCCCAAGAGGAGATTCACCTGCGGAAGATGCTCGATTCGATGCAGAACCCGCATCAACTCCTCATCGTCGGCTATGACCTCCACGAGATGGGCATAGAGCGGCGAACCATGAGCATGTTTTCCCCAGGCGCGGACCCCCTGCGGGCTGGTCCACATCAAAAAACCTTGCGGCGATAGGCGGTGGCGAGGGCGTCGGCGTACTCGTTCCACCGGTAGCCGTTGTGCGCCTTGATCCACTCCATGCCCACCCCGGGCCGCTGCTGGTACAGGGCGTGCGCCTCTTTGACCAGTTCCAGATTGGCGATCGGGCCGCTGGACTTCTTGGTCCAGCCCTTGGCCTCCCAACCGTCAGCCCATTTGGTGACGATGTTCACGATGAGCTGTGAGTCGGTGTAGACGGTCATGGTCGAGTCGCCGGGAAGCATGCGCAGACCGTGGATGAGAGCGGTGAGCTCCATGCGGTTGTTGGTGGTGTGCGGCTCCGAGCCGTGGGCCTGTTCGACGATGCGATCGTCGTCGACATAGACCGCCCCCCATCCCCCTGGCCCCGGATTGCCCTCCGATGCGCCGTCGGTGAACACCCCGGTGGTCGGGCCATCGCTGAACGATGCGAGCACCTCGGCGGTGGTCAGGTCTTTGCCCTTGGTCCGGCTCGCGGAGCCCGTCCACCTCCGTAATTGGGACGAGTAGGGGTCATATCCGGACCTGTAGATCCCAATTTCGAGGAGGTTGCGCTGGAGCGGTTCTTGCAGTCGAGGCACTGACGGGGCACCCAGCCCGGATAACGGTCGAGGGTTTCTTGACGAACCTCGAAACTGCGCCCGCATGTGTCACAGAGGAACACCTCTAGAACCGGGTGAAGAGAGACACGAACTGCGGCGACTTCCACAGATTGAACTCGTGGTGGGTCTCGGTGAGCCCGAATGGCTCGACGATGCGACGCACCTTGGAGGGCCACAGCTTGTGGCAGTGAACCTGACGGGCCTTGAACGGCGTTCCGTAGAGGATCACCGAGGTGGGAATCGCGTAGAGCCCTTGTATCGGCTCCGCCGGATAGATGAACAGGGCTCGGCCCTGGGGCTGCAATACCCGGGCCATCTCGGCAACTGCTTCGGCGAGGGGGGGTATGTGCTCGATGGCGTGCACCGAGATGACGGCATCGAACTCCTTGTCCTCGAAGTCCAGTTGCTCGGCCCGCATGTGAAGGACACGTTCGGTGTCGGCAACTTCCCGAGCGTTGGGATTGGCGTCGATGCCGACGACGTCGATCCCCCGAGCCGCGAGGCGCTTGGTGAGGTGCCCACTCCCACAACCCACCTCCAACACCCGGTCTCCGGGGTTCAGTGGGAGCAGGCGGTCGACCGTCTTCAGGTGCTGGGGGTCCCACCGATTGACCAGTGCGTAGCGGCGGGAGTCGTATTCGGCCATCAGACGAGATTAGGAGAGGGCTTCCAGGTGAGTCGCAACTGCGTAGTCGAGAATCAAGGGGCCATCGTCGTGAAAGGCGATGTGGGTCACCGATGTGTTCCGCGGTGTGTGCAGGGACTCGGCATGGGTGTCGGTGGTCGTGGTCAATGACGAGATGTACGAGCGAATGGCACCCCCATGAGCCACGACAACCGTCGGGACGCCGACTGCTGGCCTCAGGGAATGAACGGCGTTACGGACTCGATGCGCCAACTCTCCCCAGGTCTCCCCATCCTCGCCTCGACGGAGATCGACTCCGTCCCTGAAGATGTCATCCATGAGGTCCGGCCATTGTTCAATGACTTCGGGCGAGGTGAGCCCCTCCCACTTCCCCATTCCCAGTTCCTTGAGGCCGTCGACCGTCACCACGCCATTGTTCGCGAGGTAGCCCGCAGTGGTCCGCGCCCTACTCAAGGGTGAGGAATAGACAAGGTCATGAGTTCCGTACCAGTCCCGCAAGGCGGCCGCCTGACGGTGGCCTCGCTCGTCGAGATCCCAGTCACCGTGGCCTTGCCACCGACCCTCGATGTTGGCCTGAGTCTGACCGTGGCGAATCAGGGCCAGGACAGGCCGGTTGGCAGCCAGTTCCTCGGTGACGAGCTTGGGTCGCGGCCCGAGGTGACCCTGGTCGTTGAACGAGGCCAACCTCGGACGATCGTGGGTCCAAACCAGCCTGGTGACCGAGGTGTTGCCGGAAAAGCCATGGACCCTTCGGCCCGATCCACCCAGATAACGATGAAGCAGTGCGTTGAGCAGGCCCCCATGAGTTACGACGACCGCCCGGCCCCGCTCTCCAAGCCGCCCGGCCAGTTCGTCCATGGCGAGAAAGGCCCGATGCTCGGCGTCACGAAGGCTCTCCCCGGTCTCCCCCCAAGCCAGACCACGATTTACCCTCACTTCGCGGAGCAGTTCCCCATCGCCAGCGAGCACCTCGTCGCGGGTCAGTCCCTCCCATCGCCCGATGTCGAGCTCGACGAACTCCTCTGAGATCTCGATTCTCGAAGAGAGGGCGGCCGCAGTGCGGGCCGCTCGTTCCAACGGCGAGCTGACCACCAGGTCGAACTTCTGATTCGAGAACCGGCGGGCGAGGGCCTCGAGACTGGCCTCGCCAGATGCGCTCAGCGGACCGTCCGATCGTCCTGCCCAGACCGCCGAGCGGTTGGTCTCGGACTCGGCGTGGCGGATGAGTACGACTTCTGGCATATCGATCTCAGCTGACGAACGACGAGGCAAAGACCAGTGAGACGATGGTCATGACTTTGATCACGATGTTCATCGAAGGCCCCGAGGTGTCCTTGAACGGATCCCCAACGGTGTCACCGATTACTGCCGCCTTGTGAGCGTCAGAGCCCTTGCCGCCGAAAGCGCCGGATTCGATGAACTTCTTGGCGTTGTCCCAAGCGCCCCCTGCATTCGCCATGAAGATCGCCAGCAGAAAGCCGGTGACCAGAGCACCGGCGAGGAGGCCGCCGAGAGCCTCGACATCGACGAACCCGACGACCAACGGCAGCGCAACGGCCATGGTGGCCGGGACCACCATCTCGCGCAGTGCGCCGGTTGTAGCGATGTCGACGCATTTGGCGTACTCAGGCTTCACGCCGGGCTCGCCCTCGCGCAACCCGGCGATCTCGCGGAACTGCCGCCGAACCTCATCGACCATGCGGTTGGCGGCCCGGCCGACGGCGCTCATGGTGAGGGCGGCGAACAAGAACGGGAACATGGCACCGATCAGCAATCCGATCGTGGTGTCGGCCCTGGTGAGATCGATAGCGGTCAACCCCACGGCCTCGATGAAAGCGGTGAACAGGGCAAGGGCCGTCACCGCCGCCGAAGCGATGGCCAGGCCCTTGGCCACGGCGGCCGTGGTGTTCCCCAGTGCGTCGAGCGAGTCGGTGGCATGGCGGACCTCAGGGGGTAACTGGGCCATTTCAGCGATACCGCCCGCGTTGTCGGCTATCGGGCCGTAGGCATCCATCGAAATGGTCATTCCCAGCGTGGCCAGGACACCGATCGCCGCTATGGCCACTCCGTAGAGCCCGCCTCCCGGGCCGAGAGCCCAGTCGCCCGCCCAGTACGCGGCGCCAATTCCTGCCGCCACCACGACCACCGAGAAGGCCGCCGACCGCATTCCTTCGGCGAGGCCGGTGATGATCACGGTGGCCGGGCCGGTCTGCGCTTGCCGGGCGATTTCCTTGACCGTCTTGTGGTTGTCCGAGGTGAACCACTCAGAGATCTTCCCCACGAGCCAACCGACAACGAGACCGGCGATGACGGCCAGCCAGACCCCGAGCGGGTTATCGACCGCGTCACCGAAGATCCAATACGACAAACCGAGGGCCCCGAGACCGGTCGCTGCCAGGGCGAAGTTTGAGCCCCGATGTAGGGCTGCCGCGAGATGACCCTCATCGTTGGTGCTGACCAGGAACGAGCCGAGGATCGCGGCCAGCATCCCAAGAGCGGCAACCGCAAGGGGGAAGAGGATCGACTCCTCGATCAGGTCGGAGGCACCAAACACGATCGCCGCGTATGCAATTGGAGCGACCAGGGCGCCGACATAGGACTCGAACAAGTCGGCACCCATCCCCGCCACGTCGCCCACGTTGTCTCCGACATTGTCAGCGATCACTGCGGGATTTCGTGGATCGTCTTCGGGGATCCCTGCTTCCACCTTGCCAACCAGATCGGCGCCGATGTCGGCTGCTTTGGTGAAGATCCCGCCGCCGACCCGGGCGAAGACGGCTATCGACGAGCCCCCGAGTGCGATGGCGGTGATGGTGTCGGCCCACGAGTCCAATCCCAGGATGCGATTAAAGAGCAGGAATCCGAGACCCACGCCGAGCAGCCCGAACCCGGCAATGGTGAAACCGGCAACCGCCCCCCCACGAAAGGCCACGGTCAGAGCGGCGGCGACTCCGCCGGTTCGCGCCGCCTCGGTCGTCCTCGAGTTAGCCGCGGTTGCGATTCGCATCCCGGCGTAGCCAGCGCCCGCGGACAGGGCCGCTCCGAACACGTAGGCGGCGGCGCCCCAGGGCCATCCCCAATCGAGGAGGAGGGCGATGAGGGCGGTCATCGCCGCTACGAAGATCAAGATCCAGGTGTATTCGCGACGTAGGAAGGCCATGGCTCCTTCCCTGATCGCGTCGGAGATCTCAACCATCCGTGGATTGCCGCGCGGGGCTGCCAACACCGATCGTCGGTAATACGACGCCAGGGCGAGAGCGGCTAGACCGGCAGTGAGCGCGGCATAAAGGATCAGGTCTGACATCGAAAGGACCTCGTCATTGAGGCAGGCGACCGGCGAGGCGGATTATACGGACGGGACGTATTAGCCCGACCCGCACCACGCTCCGGCAAGGCTCGACCTCGGGGCGGCCCATAGCGTCCAATCAGTTGAGAATCAGCTTCGATAAGCCTCTCGCCCGACCCCCTGAACCGGGATGCCCTGCGACGCGAGCACCTGGTTCTGCAGCGAATACATCGCCGCGGCCGCCTGATCGATGTACCGGGTGAATGCGATCGACCCTTCGAGTATTGGCCGAAGGTTGTCCTTGTCCTGGACGCGCGCCAGGGGGTATTCGTGCTCGACGATCAGAGGAGTCGTTGCCACGTCGAGATCGAGCAATTCGCGGAGCGCCAATTGATGGTCGAGCCAGTCAACCGATCGGTTCTGGAGATAGGCGAGCGGGTCATGCTTTGCAGTGCCCGGCAGCTCATGTTCGGCCAGCACGGTCTGAATGAGCCACGCCTTGGCGTGATCGGCCGGATTCGGCGAGATCTCGCCATCGATCCAGTCGCCGCGCTGGACTGTCTGGCCGCCGTAGCCCCATGCCGAGACTCCGCGGCTGTCGATCACCTGACCCTTGACGTGGAGCCCTCCGATGAGGAATGCGTAGCCCTCATCCTTCAAGTATTGGAACATCGACCGGGTGTCCTGACCCATAAGCACCGAGTGCGACGGGTCGTAGTGGATCCTGAACTGATCGCCCAGGCCGTGCTTCTCAGCGATCTTGTGGAGGGCAATCCACATCGCAGGCGTGTAGCCGATGTTGTTGTGGTAGTTGTCACTGGGAGTCCACCCCGGCATCGGGCACTGCTCCACGCGATACATGAGGCCTCGGTCTTTGGCTGCCTGCAGCAGCGGGATGAAGCTCTCTTCGTACTCGATGAGGTTCTGGTCCATCGACTTGGTCTGGTCACGACCCACGAAGCCGGCCACGGCCGGCGCTCCCAACAGGACCGCGGTGTCCATCACGCGCAACATGAATTCGTGCTTCTGACGGCGTATGTCAGGGTCCTGATGTAAGAGGTTGTCGAAATACGCGATGTCGACGATGCGAACCCCGGTGGAGTCGACTGCCGCTTGGACCCGACGAGCCCGGCTTTGGTCGAACGGTTGACGCAGGTCAAGGGTGTTGGCCACCGGATCCAGCATCGCCTCGGGAGGGATGTCGGCGAGGTCAGGATGGACGGCCGCTGACAGCTCGATGCAGTCGGCGCCCAACTCCGACGCGAATTGAAGCCATTCCTCGATGGCGAGGTCGGGATCGGGATCCCGCTTCTCACGTGGCGTCAATTCCTGAAGGGCGGCTGTCAACACGCCGACGGGCATGAATGTTGGCTCAAAGGGTGCAGCAGTGCTCATTTGGTTCCTCTCGTTGGGTGTCAGAGTTCGGTGATGTCGATCGGGGCGTGCTCGCGCGCCGACATGAGAGCCGCCGTGAGCACCTTTTGGGTTTCGAGGGCGTCGGCAAAGTCCGGCAAGGGAACCACAGGCTCCCCCCCACCGATCACCTGGAGCATGTCCGCAGCCTGATTGACGAATGTGTTCTCGTACCCGAGCCCATGGCTATCGGGCCACCAGGCGCCGGCATAGGGATGGCCGTCGCCACCTCGGGTGACGTCGATGGTTGTCCACCCTTGACTGGCGCCCTCGCCACTGGCGTCGTAGAACCCCAGTTCGTTCATTCGCTCGAAGTCGAAGCGGATGGCTCCTCTTTCGCCGTGGACCTCGATGCGATTTGCGTTGTGATAGCCGGTCGCCAACCTCGTCGCCTCGAAGCTGGCCAGCCCCCCTCCGGACAGTCTGCCGATGAAGAGCACCGCATCGTCGACAGTGCTCTTGCCGAGACCCCCCGAAGTGTGGGCGCCGGAGCCGGCGATCTCTCCTCCCGAGCCGCCCTCGAGGAGCGCTCGCTCTTCGATGAAGGTGTGCTCGATCGCCCCATCGACAGTGACGATCTCCTCCCCGGTGAGGAACCGAACGGCATCGATGATGTGGGCATTGAGATCACCGTGTGCGCCCGAACCTGCAACCTCGCCCTGAAATCGCCACAGGAGTGGTGTGCTCGGCCCGCCCCAACTCTGGAGGTAGGCGGCCCGGCTGTGATAGATCCGACCCAGGGCCCCGCCTCGAACCAATCGATAGGCCAGAGCCAGAGCCGGCACCCGGCGATACATGTACCAGACATAGGCCTTGCCGTCGGCGGCAGCCGCCGCGGCGGCCATTGCCTTGGCGCCATCGAGGGTCGCTGCCATCGGCTTCTCGCAGGCGACGTGCTTGCCTGCCTCGAGGGCGGCTATTGCCTGTTCAGCGTGGACATCGTTTGGCGTTGCGATGTCGACGAGGTCGACCTCAGGATCGGTGACGGCGGCGTGCCAATCGGTGGTCCAGGACGACCAACCCCACGTGGCCGCGAACTTCTCGAGCTCCTCGGCATTTCGAGCAGCGACTGTGTGGAGAGCCGCTGCGCCGGCTTCCGGGAAGAATTTGCCAACGCTCATCCAGGCGTTGGAGTGGGCACGTCCCATGAACTTGGAGCCCAGCAATGCGATATTGGTCACGGTCATTGAGTGTTATTCCTCTCTTCGGGACTCGGCTAAGCATCGACCCCGAGATACCGGCGTTGCAGGATGGGGTCGTTTCGAAGCTCCTCGGCCCCGAACTCAGCCTCGATCCGGCCTGAGACCATTGCCAGCTGCCGATCTGCCATCGCCGTGGCAGCGTGAATGTTCTGCTCCACTGCAAGAACTGCCACCCCTTCTTCGACCAGCGCGATGACGGCGGCGATGAGAGTATCGACGATCGTCGGGGCAAGGCCCTCGGATGGCTCGTCCATGAGGAGCAACTTGCTGTTCAGCATCAGCGCCCGGCCGACAGCGAGCATCTGCTGCTCCCCGCCGGAGAGCTCACCGCCCCGATTCTGGCGTCGCTGGGCGAGTCGTGGGAACAGCTCATAGACACTTTCGGAGGTCCACCGCTTTCCCTTGGCCCCGTTCGCCAACATGCGGAGATGCTCGTCGACAGTCAATGAGGGGAACAAGCGTCGACCCTGGGGGACATAGCCGATTCCGACCCGCGAGATCTTTTCCGGCGTCAGACCGTTGAGCACCACTCCATCAAACCTCACCGACCCGGCACTGGGTCGGATGAGACCCATCAACGCCTTGCACAATGTGGTCTTCCCCATGCCATTGCGGCCGATGATCGCCACCGACTCGGTGCCCATCGAGAAGGAGACGCCGTCGAGGACCCTCGACTGGCCATATCCGGCCTCCAATCCCTGAACTTCCAGGAGTTGATCGGTCACCGGTGACCCTTCTCTGCTTCCCCCAAATAGACCTCATGAACGACTGGATCATCACGGATCTCTTCAGTGGTGCCCGACGCGACGACCTTGCCATCGGACATCACCACGATTTGCTCGGCAGCCTTGAGCGCAACATCCATGTCGTGCTCGATCAGAATCAGGGTCAGCTCGCGGGGCAAGCCAAGCAGGAGTTGTGTGAGATTCTCGCGCTCACCCTGCGAAAGGCCCGAGGCGGGCTCGTCGAGCATGAGGATCGCCGGATCGGTGACCAACGCCATGGCCACCTCGAGCTGACGATGCTCGCCGTGGGAAAGGTCCTCGACGACGTCGGCCATCCGTTTGCCCAGCCAAACCTTTTCTGCTGCGGCGCGGGCCTTCTCTTCATATACATCATCCACCGCCGACCGCCACAACGCTCGATGCCGCCCACTCTTGCCGGTCTGGGCCAGGTAGAGGTTGTCGGCCACAGTCAAACCGCCGAAGAGGCGGGTGCGCTGGTAGGTGCGGGCCACTCCGAGGCTCGCCCGATGCCGCGATGGCAACATCGTGCAGTCGACGCCTCCGATTCGGATCGTTCCCGAGGTAGCCCTCAGGTCGCCAGCAATCAGATTGAAGAGGGTTGTCTTCCCAGCGCCGTTGGGGCCGAGGAGGCCGAGGCGTTGGCCGTGGGCGACATCGAGATCGACGCCGTCCACGGCCACAAGGCCTCCGAATGCCTTCGTCACCGACCGAAGCCCGAGGGCCTCGCCCTGAGCGGTTTCGGTCGGTGAATCGGGACTAAGCCCCACGAAGGCCCTTACTTATCCTTGGGGAACGCCGTCGACGACGGGAATTGCATTCCCGGCCCACGGCAGATCCGCTGTCTCACACCCGGGGAAGTCTCGCGACGGTCCTGGGGTGTCTCCACTGAACGTTCCTCCGAAGGTCTGGTCGACCTGTGGGATGAGCGCGACCGTGCTTTGGACCACGTCCTCCCCATCGAGGACCAGCTGTGAGAGGTAGACGTCGACGATGCCCTGACGGTTCGCGTCGAGCTTCACCGGGCCATACGGCAGTTCGGCAGTCATGCCGGACAATTCAGCGCGAAGCGCTTCGTGATTGTTCGACAGGTCACCATTGACGGCATTCAGCGCATTGACGAGCGCTGTGGTGCCGCTGTAGAACCCGTAGAAGAACCCGAATCCCGCCGCTATCGACGGATCGCCCGGCTCGTTGCCGGTCAAGGCCCCAGCCAGGGTATCCCAGGCTGCGTTGGCACTGTCCAGATACGCCGTGATCTCAGGCGTGACCACATCGCCGGGGGGAGTGGCAAACCCACCCACATAGGCACCCGCGATGTTCGGGCCCAGGGCTGCCGCCAGACCGGGGTTGAAGAACAGGTTCCCAGCATGCTGGGCCCCTGTCAGTTCGCCCTTGGCATTGACGAAGGCCTCGAGTGCGGCCTGGGTACCGGTTCCGCCGACAACCCAGAAGTAACCGTCGACCTCATCTGGGTCGGGGAGCTGCTGGATGAACGACGAATAGTCGGTCGTCCCCAATGGTGGATAGATCCGATGCTCGGGTGCGATCGTCCCACCGACCGCACAGAAGTCGGCGATGAATCCCGCAGATGACGTCCAGCCGAAGCTGTAGTCGTCGGCGATGACCGCTGCGGTATCCCAACCGGCCGTGTTGTGCAAGAGGTCACCCAGACCTGCATTCCACTGGGCACCGTCGCCGTGGAACCTGAAGAAGTTGGGAGCCTGCACTTGCAGTGTGGTTTCCTGGGCGCCGCCGATGCCACTGAGGAAGGTCACCTCAGGATGATCCTTCGCATAGTTGGCGATGGCGATCGACTCGTCGCCCGAGAGCGGGCCGATAACGACCTCGGCGCCGTTCTCCTCGACCAATTTCCGAACTTCCTGGATGATCTTGTCCGCGGTGTCGTCACCACAGCCGATGCCTACCAGTTCGATCTCGCGACCACCTGCGACCGCGCCGGTCCACCCTTCGAGGGCGGTTGTCCGCGAAACGCTGGTGGCCCCGGCACCATTGATGAGGCCCAGCACCACTCCGGCGACGACGTCCTCATTGAAGCCACCGAAGGCCCCCTCACACTCGGCGAGGATGCCGAGCTTGATTGCTTCACCTCCGGCGACCGTGGTGCCGGGAGCGCTCGTGGTCCCCGTCGGGGCTTCCGTGGTTGCGGTGGCCCCCGTCGACGTGGTGCTCCCGTCGGTGGCATCCTCGCCACACGCGGCCAGCGTCAACGCGAGGACGGTGAGGATGACCAGCCACCAGGCTGGCCTCACACGTCCCGTGTTAGATGCTCTCATCTTTCCTCCTCATAACGGTGAGTTGCCGATGCCACTCACCTTTCCTTTTGTTTCGTCCGCCGGCTTCAGCATCAACCTGTCTCGACTTTCGCAATGGAAGGCACCGAAGGCTCGGCGCCCCGGCCACCACGACCAAGTCGGTCGACGATGCCCATGATCCCCTCAGGTGAGAGGATCATGATCAGCAGCACCAGAAGACCGATCACTGTGTTGAATCGAGCCTCCGTGATACCGATCTGATCGAGCAGCGGGACGTTTCGCAAATAGTTGTTGGCCAGCACGTAAACCAGGGCGCCTAGCCAAGCACCTTCGAAGTAGGAGATGCCGCCGATCACGGCGATGATGAGGAGATCGAGGGTGGGGCCGATCGAGATCGATGTCGGATCGATCTGGCCGTTCCACCAGATATAGAGGATCCCGGCGCACCCGGTAACGAACCCGGCAATCACGAACGCCAGGGTGCGATGCAACGGGACATTGAAACCAAGTGAGGCCATCCTCACCGGGTCGTCACGGGTCCCTTGCAACGCCAGCCCGAACGGAGTCCGTGCGATCGCCTTGAACCCGACATAAGCAACAATCGAAAGGCCCACCGCCGCGTAGTACAGGCGATCGGGGTGCCCATCGAAGAACGGAGGAGGCCTAATTCCGGTGATCCCCCCGAATCCTGAAAGAGATGTCACCTGGCCGAAGAAGTAGTAGCCGATGACCGCGTACGTGAGGGTCAGCATCAGGAAATAGATCCCACTCGTCCGGCTCGCCAAGGCGCCGAGGATCAAAGCGACGAGCAGGCATATCCCGAGCGCGAAGGCGACGGCAACCCATGGCCCCCAGCCCAGCTTGAGCCCCTTACCGGACTCGGCAACGGCGTTGCCCACCATGAACCCGGCCACACCGAAAATGAGGAATTGGGCTAGCGAGGTCATCCCCCCGTAACGGAACAGGAAAACGATCGAGGCAGCTGCGATGGCGAGGATCAGGACCCTGGTCATCAGGAACGAGATGAAGAAGTCAGACCCGATCAACGGCAGGGCCACCACCGCTGCAATGACAAGAAGGAAAGCGATCCGCGACTTGCTCATCATCAGGCAGCCGCCTTCCCGAACAGGCCGTATGGCCTGACGGCCAGCACCACGGCCAGCAGTACGAAGGTGAGAATGATGCTGTAGAAGGTGAACTCTTGTGGCAGATACGCGGGCGAGAACGAAACCACGAGACCGAACAACAGCGATCCCGCTACCGCGCCCTTCAAGGAGCCCAAGCCCCCGATGATCACCACCACGAGGGAGTTGAGAAGCCACTGGCCGTCGGCCCCCGGGGCAACTCCGGCGAAAGACGCTCCCATGATCCCTCCAACTCCGGCCAGGAACGCTCCCACGAAAAACGTGATCGCGAAGACGGCCATGATGTTGATGCCGAGAGCCCGGACCATGTCCCTGTCGTCGACGCCGGCACGGATGACCATGCCCATGCGGGTTCGCCCGAGCCAGAGCCATAGGCCCACGCCGACCACGATCGCGATCGCGAGCATGAACAGGCGTGAGGTGGCGTAGCGTTGGCCCGCGATCTCGAAGAAATGGGTCACAGCTCCCGGCCACACCATCCGCTGTGCCAGACCGCCGAACCATGCCAACATCTGATCGCTGAGGATGACAGCCACGGCCAGGGTGATCAGTGCTTGGCGAAGCTCCTGGCCCTCATTCCATCGCAGCAGCACCTGTTGGATGGCGATGCCGATCAGAGCAGCCACAAGCGCGCCAACCAGCAGTGGCACAAACCAGGCAGCCATGCTCACGTCGGCGGCCTCGATGTTGCGGGTCTTGCCGACCATCGTCTGCTGCACTGTGATCCCGATGTAGGCGGCCATCGCGAACAGCGAGCCGTGCGCCATGTTCACGGTGCGCATCAGCCCAAAGATGAGGGTGAAGCCTGAGGCGACCACGAAAAAGAGCCCGGCCACAGTGATCCCGTCGAGAAGCGTGACCAGGAATTCGCCTGGCTCCCTGATGGCGGGGCCAGCCGAGGTCCCGTTGGCCAGGAAGAGCACCCAGGCAAGCACGAGCAGCAGTGGCACGACCATCAAGCCCAGCACCAGGCGACGCCGCAGCTCTGGCCGGCTACGGGCGGGGGTCAACGTGTCGGATCCGGCAGCACTCGCCAGATTCATCTAGTCACCGGCGAGGAAAGTACCACGCCCCGTCGGGACGTGTGTGTACAAACCTGTATACAATTTTCGGGCGAGCAGAACCCGGTCTGCTCCCTAGTCCGAGGAGGACCAACGATGCATTTGTCGATGCACAACTGGATGCGAGCGGAGCCCATCGAGGTGACGATCGCCCGGCTGGCGAAGTTCGGATATTCCAGTATCGAGATCAGTGGAGAGCCCGACATCTACGACACAAAGCACGTTGGCGGCCTGCTCAAAGATGCCGGCCTCAAGTGCTGGGGAGCGGTGACCCTGATGCTCGGTGAGCGAAACCTGGTCGCCAAAGACGAAGCCCAGCGGGAGGCCTCTGTCAAGTACGTGAAGGACTGCATCACGATGGTCAAGGAGCTCGAGGGCTATGAGATCACCATCGTTCCGGCCACCGTCGGCAAGATCATCCCGGACGCCTCCCCCGAGGAAGAATGGAAGTGGGCGGTCGACGGGATGACCGAGATCATGGCTCACGCTCTCATCGAGGGGGTCCGCCCTTGCATCGAGCCGCTCAACCGCTTCGAGACCTATTTCATCAACCGCGGCGAACAAGCCCTAGCGCTCGCCGAGGCGACCGGCCCCGACTGTGGGGTGTGCATGGATGCATTTCACATCAACATCGAAGAAGCCGACTGGCGTCAGGCGATTCGTGACGTTGGACCCAGGCTCACCGACTTCCATGTCGCCGAGAACAATCGGATGCCTCCGGGCATGGGCGACTATGACTGGAAAGAAGTCGTGTCGATCTTGAGGGAGGTCGGTTACGACGGCGCGATGACAATGGAGTTCGTAGCTCCGATCGACCGCACCCCGGCCAATCACTATCCGAATGCCATCGAGCACAACCCCCAGGGCATCTCACCCGAGCAGCTCAAGTTCATCCAGGACCATGGAAGCTCGACGTTGAGCGAGGAGTTCTACGACTGGATGGTCATGAAGGCCAGCGAACATGTGCTGCCATTGATCCAAGACTGAGGATGGTCCCCAACGTCGTCATCGTCGGCACCCTCGACACAAAGGGGCCGGAAGTTGCGTACATCCGCGATCGCTTGATCGATCGCGGGTGTACCACGACGGTGGTCGACGTCGGGATTCTCGGAGAGCCCCTCGACATCGTCCCCGATGTCGACCACAGCGCGGTCGCTGCCTATGCGGGGGCGAACATCGATGAGGTCCGCCAGGCCGGAACCCGGGGACGTGCCGTTGCGCTGATGCGCCAGGCGGTGCGATCGCTGATGACCGACCTCTACCTGCAAGGCAAGGTCGACGCGGCGATAGGTCTCGGTGGGGCCGAGGGGGCGGTCATGGGAGCGGCGGCGCTGATGATGCTGCCGATCGGCGTCCCCAAAGTGGTTCTCAGCCCGATTGCCTCCGGGCGCCACGAGTTCGGTCCTCTGGTGGGGACCTCGGACATGATGGTGGTGCACACGGTGGTCGACATCATGGGGCTGAACCCGGTGGCCACGACGGTGTTTGACAACGTGGCCACCGCGGTGGCGGCGATGGCCCACGACAACAGGCGGCTCGAGCCTCACGGCTCCGCCAGCCGCCTGGTCGGTGTAACGATGCTGGGCAATACCACCAAGGCGGTCATGGCTCTCCGCGACCGATTGGCCGAGCATGGCTATGAGGCAGTTGTCTTCCACTCCAACGGTGTGGGCGGACCGGCCATGGAGGAGCTGGCCGAGGCTGGCGTGTTCGTGGGGGTGATCGACTTCACTACCAACGAGGTGACAGACCCCATGGTCGGTGGCATCCACGACGGCGGTCCCCGTCGCCTGTCGACGGTGGCAGAGCTCGGGATTCCACAAATCGTGGTCCCCGGGTGCATCGACTTCAGCGTCTTCGCTAGTGGCCAGGTCCCCTTGGAACTCGCCGACCGCCCTGTCTACGACCACAACCCGGAGTACACCCTGGTTCGCACACCGGCGAGCCAGATGGCCCAAATCGGGGAGCTCTTCGCCGAGCGACTGAACCGCGCTAGCGGCCCGCTGATCATTGCCATCCCCACCAATGGGCTGTCGATACCCAACGTGCCCGGCGGCGTTTTCTGGGATCCCGACGCCGACGCCGCGTTTGCCAGGAGCCTGAGATCCGACCTGCGACCCGACATCGCGGTTCGTGAGTTCGACCATCACGTCAACGATCCTCGATTCGGAGAGGTCGTCGCCGACCTATTCGCCGACCTGCTCGACCAGGCTGGCGCAACGACCCAACTGGAGAAAGCAACATGACCACCGACGCATTGACCGACGTCACCGAAGCCGAGCGGGCGTTTCGCGAGCAGTTCGTTTCCTGGAACCTGGCCGAGCTCTCATACGTGGACATCCAGGCCTACCTCGAGGACAAGGACGTGGTTCTGGTGCCAATGGCGAGCACCGAGCAGCACGGGCCTCATCTGCCCCTCTACTGCGACACCATCACCGCGATCGAGATCTCAGCACGCGTCTCCCGCCTGATCGGGGTCCTCCATACCCCGCCCATCTGGACCGGCTACTCGCCGCAACACATGCATCGACCCGGAGAAGGGCGAGGCACGATCACGGTTCGCTCATCGACCCTCCTCGCCCTGATGGAAGACATCGCCCGAAGTTTGATTCACCACGGCTTCAACCGAATCATCTTCGTCAACGGGCACGGTTCGAATATCAAGGTCGTCGACCCCGTGTTGCGCAAACTTCGCTATGAGACGGGAGCCCTGATCGGCTTGGTCAAGCCCTACATGGAGCGCTATGTGGGCGTGGTCGAAGGTGTATTCGAGAATCCCCCGGAGGAGACACCAGGCTGGCATTCGAGCGAGTGGGAGACATCGCAATGTCTCGCTTGGAACGAGAAGCTGGTTCGCATGGACAGGGCGAAGCACACGCCTACGTCGATCCCCGACTTCCTGCCCGAGTCGTTCAGAAAGTACGACGGTGCCCCCGACGTCGAGTTCGAGGGCTACACCTACTTCAACTTCCCGATGGATCACCATGAGTTCACCGAGACCGGAGTGATTGGCAACCCGATGCGGGCGACCAAGGAGAAAGGCGAGGAATCTTTCCGCAGATATTCGGAACACGTGGCTCGGGGTGTCCTGGAGCTGATGAAGGTGCCGGTCAAGGTCGAGAACCGAGAGTTCATCGACCGAGTCTTGTGATGGCGGAGCCCGATCCCACGACCGTGACCGATAGGGCGTACGTCCAACTGCGCGAGCTTTTGACGAGCGAGAACGTCCGACCAGGCGACCACCTGGGAGAGGTCGCCGTCGCCCAGTGGCTCGGCATCAGCCGCACACCGGTCCGGGCCGCCCTACAGCGGCTGGAACTGGATCAACTCGTGCGCCGCAACCACAACAGTGGCTACTCGGTAGCCGGGTTGACGGCCGGGGACGTCCACGAGATCTGCGACGTCCTCCGTCTCCTCGACGCCGCCCTCTTCATGCGAGCCTCAGAGAACCTCACCGACGAGCAGGGCGACCACCTCCAGGAGTGTGTCGAGAGAATGGCGATGGCCGCGTCCAAACGAGACCTGGAAATGTGGTCCACCGCCGACGCCCGATTCCACGAGCTTCTCCAGATGGCATCGGACCACACTCTCTTCTCTGACATTGCCGAGAAGCAGCGGCGCCGCCTTCACCGGTTCTGGATGTCAGGAGCCGGCCGCCTCGAGCGCCTGGCCAAATGCGCCGACGAGCATTCCTCGATCGCCAAGTCGATCGCAGCCTCGGATCATGACGGCATCCGAAGACTCGTCAACGAGCACATCGATCACATGGAGGAGAGCATGATCCGCCATCTCGAGATGGCGCGTCCCTTCATTTCGACGAACGGATCAGCCCTCGATCATGTCTGATTCCCGCGCCGACTACCGGATCCGAATGCTCCGCCATGAGCTCGAGGATGTGGTGGGCGCGAAGCAGGTCTCGGTCGATCATGGGGAATTGGCTGCCCAGGCGGCCGACTGGTCGTGGATGTCACAGCTCTACAGGCTCCACGGCATCGAGTTGCCGACCGCCGATGTACTGGTGAAGCCGGGAAGCGCCCAAGAGGTGGCAGACGTGGTCCGGGTCGCCAGCGACCATCGGGTCCCTTTGGTGCCGCGTGGGGGTGGGTCGGGCACTCAAGGGGGGACGTTTGCCCTATACGGGGGAATCGCCCTCGATCTGACCCGGATGGACCGCATCCTGGAAATCGATGAGACCAGCTTGGTCGTCAACGTCGAGGCTGGTGTGACCGGGCCCCAACTCGAGGAGGCACTCAGCCCTCTTGGCCTGGCCGTTGCGCACGAGCCTGGCTCATTCCATTTCGGCGCAACAGTTGGCGGCTGGTTGGCCGCTCGCGGATCCGGCGTTCGATCGACCAAGTACGGCAAGCCGGAGGACATGGTGCTTCAGGTCGAGGCTGCCCTTCCCCCGGGCCAGCTGGCGTCGACACCCACGGTCCCAAACCATGCGGCCGGTCCCGGGCTGCTCCAACTCCTGGTCGGGTCCGAGGGCACGATGGGGGTCATCACCTCGGCCACCCTCCGAATGGACCCCTTGCCCGAGACTCAGGCCTTCCTCACGTACGAGTTTGCGACGGTCTTCGATGGTCTCGAAGCGGGTCGGCGGATCATGACTCAACGTTGGCGCCCCTCCGTGATGCGTCTCTATGACGAGGCCGACCGGGACAAGCTGAACCACATTCTGGGCCTGGAACTGACCGGGGCCCTGCTGGTCGTCATCTGCGACGGGGATCAGCGTCTCGTTGACCTCGAATCAGAGGCGATCACCGCGATCTGCGGCGAGGTGGGCGGAACTCATCTAGGTCCCGGGGGCGCCAAGACCTGGTGGGATGGCAAGTACGAGCCCTACGCCGAAGGCAAGGCACCCGCTCCCCCGACGATCTTCGGCACCACCGACACGGTTTGCACCTTCGACGACATGCCCGACCTCTATCGGGCAAAGCGCAAGAACGTGGAGGAAGGCTTCGCCGAGTACGGGGCCCAGTACACCGCCCACTTCTCCCACTGGTTCCCGTGGGGAGTGATGGTCTATGACCGGTTCTACATCCATGACTCTCCCAAGGACCCGATGGAGGCGCTCGATCTGCACGACCGACTGTGGGACTCTGCCGTCCGCACGTCACTCGCCCACGGCGGTGTGATCAACGAGCACCATGGCGTCGGGGTCAAGTTGGGCCGGTTCATGCGTGAGCAGTACGGGGCGATGTGGCCTTATCTGCAAGGGATCAAGGACGCCATCGACCCCGACGGCATCCTCAACCCGGGCAAGCTCGGCTTCGGGCCCCCCCGATGACGGCAATCCTCACGTCAACCGGCGAGCCAACCACCGTCGACGTTGAGGATCGTGCCGGTGATGTACAAGGAGGCATCGGAGGCGAGAAACACCGCGGCACCTCCCAGGTCGTCAGGCGCTCCGATCCGGCCCATGGGGATCCGCGATTGGATCCATGCACTTCGCTCTGGATCCTGGAAAAGGCCCTCGGTGAGCTGGGTCCGGAAATAGCCAGGAGCGATGGCGTTGACCCGAATACCCGACGATGCCCACTCGACCGCCAAGGTCCTCACCACTCCGGCGACCCCGCTCTTGGAGGCGGAGTAGGCCGCAGTGTTGGCAATCCCGATGCTCGTCGTCAACGAGCCAATGAAGATATGGGATCCGCCCAGCCCGGATTCCATCTGAAGCTTTCCAACCTCCCTAGAGAGGAAGAAGGGCCCTGTCAGATTCACAGCCAGGATCTGTTCCCAGTCGGCGTGGTCCAGGTCCACGGCAGCTCCCCGACGTTGGTGGCCCGCGGAATGAAGCAGGATGTCGACGGGTCCGACATCAGACCAGGTGTCCGAGACCCACTGTTCGATGGCACCGATATTGGACAGGTCGAACGGTGTCGCCAGCACATCGCATCCCGCAGCGGTCAGTTCCTCGGCCGCTCCAGCCAGGTCGCCGGCGCTCCGGCTGACCAGCACCACCTTCGCCCCGGCCTGCCCAAGGGCGCTTGCCATTGCCTTGCCCAAACCCCTACTGGCGCCGGTCACGATGGCGATCCGACCATCGAGACGGAACATGTCGTTCATCGATCGTTGACGGTGACAGCCCGCACTCAGTCACCATAACCCGAGCCGTTTCGCCCGTTGCGACGGGCCTGACCACGAGAGGAGAATCTGTGCCCGACTCGCCCACCGTCCTGCTGATAGGCACGCTCGACACCAAGGGAATCGAGTACGCCTACCTCCGCGACCGCCTCCTGGCGGACGGAGTCAACGTGCTTGTCGTCGACGTCGGGATCAACGATCCAAACGGGATCACCCCCGACGTGACGCGTCACGAGGTGACGGCCTCCATCGGGGCCGACGCAACTTCGCTCGCCGCCGCCTCGGATCGGGGACGGGCTGTGGCCACAATGACCGAGGCCGCAGGAGAGTTCGTCTCCAAGCTGTACCGCGAGGGGCGCTTCGATGGCATCCTGGCCGCAGGAGGCTCGGGAGGCACGGCCATTGCCACCCGTGCCATGAGGGCTCTCCCGGTGGGTGTTCCCAAACTGATGCTCTCCACGATGGCATCGGGGGACACCTCGAGCTACGTGGGAAGCACCGACATCACGATGATGGCGTCGATCACAGACATCGCCGGCGTCAACTCGATCTCTGCCCAGATCCTCGCCAACGCAGCGGCTGCAATGGTCGGGATGGTCAAGAGAGCGCCGGTCGAACTCGACGGGGCGCGGCCCTTGGTCGCAGCGACCATGTTCGGCGTCACCACTCCGGCCGTCACCGAGGCCCGGACCGCTCTCGAGGAGCGTGGCTACGAAGTGCTGGTATTCCATTGCACCGGCACCGGAGGACGGGCGATGGAGAACCTGATCGAGGCCCGCTTCTTCGATGGCGTGCTCGACCTGACCACAACCGAGTTGTGTGATGAATTGGTGGGTGGTGTCCTCTCGGCAGGGCCTGACAGGATGGGGGCGGCGGCTCGGACCGGGGTCCCTCAGGTGGTGTCCTTGGGTGCCCTCGACATGGTGAACTTCGGAGCGCCCGACACCGTGCCGGCCAAGTTCGAGGGTCGCACCATGTATGAGCACAACCCTTCGGTGACGCTGATGCGGACGACACCAGAAGAATCCGCCGAACTGGGCCGTCAGATTGCCGAGAAGCTCTCTGCCGCGACCGGTCCGACAACCCTCTTCATTCCGCTCAAGGGGGTTTCGATGATCGCCGTGGAGGGTCAACCGTTCTACGACCCCGAGGCCGACGCTGCCCTCTTCGGAGCCATTCGGGACAACCTTCCCGATTCGGTGGACCTCATCGAGATGGAGTGCGACATCAACGACCCGGACTTCGCGAAGGCGATGGCGGACACCTTGGACGGCTATATGAAGGCCTCGAGATGACAGGTGAGGAGGCTCGCGCAAAATTGAAGGCGACCGTTGCGACCGGCGACCCGATCATCGGCGCCGGAGCCGGCACCGGGCTGTCGGCGAAGTGCGCCGAAGCCGGCGGAGCCGACCTAATCATCATTTACAACTCTGGCCGTTATCGCATGGCGGGCCGGGGATCGCTGGCCGGCCTGCTCCCGTATGGCGACGCCAACGCGATCGTGATGGAGATGGGCCAAGAGGTGCTCCCCATCGTGAAGGACACCCCGGTTCTGGCCGGAGTGTGTGGGACCGATCCCTTCCGGATAATGGGCCGATTCCTCCGCCAGGTGATCGATGCCGGCTTTGCCGGAGTGCAGAACTTTCCGACAGTCGGTCTGATCGACGGGACCTTCCGCGCCAACCTGGAGGAGACCGGCATGAGCTACGGCCTGGAAGTCGACATGATCAGGGAAGCCGCTGACCTCGGCCTGGTCACGGCGCCCTATGTGTTCGACCCCGACGATGCGGTCGCCATGGCTCAAGCGGGGGCCGACGTGCTGGTACCCCACATGGGTTTGACCACAAAAGGCACTATCGGAGCCCACACCGCCAAGACGCTCGACGACTGTGTCGTCGAGATCCAGGCGATGCGCGATGCGGCGGTGAAGGTGAACCCCGACATCACGGTCCTCTGCCATGGGGGCCCCTTGGCCGAGCCCGAGGATGCTCAATATGTCCTCGACCGCACCGAAGGCATCGTCGGCTTCTTCGGAGCGTCATCGATGGAGCGTCTGCCCACCGAGGTGGCGATGACGGAGAACATGCGCCGCTTCAAGTCAATGACCATCTAGACAGCAAGGAAGAAAATGCCCGCCAAGCTCGTAGACCGCAACTCGATCCCGACCTGGACATTCGACTGGGGGATCATCAAGCCCCTCATCGCCACCGACAACACCGATGACGGCGATTGCAGCCTCATGCACGTCATCTTGTTCCCGGGCAAGGGCCACGATCGTCACAACCACCCCGAGTCGGATGAAATCCTCTACATCCTCGCCGGCAGGGGAAACCAGATGATCGACGACGGTGAGCCGTTTCCCGTTGTTCCTGGGGATGCGGTGTGGATCCCGAAAGGTGTCTTCCACTCCACTCTGAACACCAGCTACGAGACGATGGTGATCCTCGCCATCTACGCCCCGGCCGGAGCCGAGGAGGTCCTCAAGACAATCCCCGACTTTGTCGACGTGGCGGCCGGTTCCAATCCGAAGGTCGCTCGGGTCTGAGAGAGATCTGAATCGTCGCCTGGTATCGGCGCACGCCGACCGGGGTATCTATCAACGCATGAATGAGTTGATCCTCGGCTGGCGTTGGCTCGTAGAGCAATCAACCGAGGTCATTCGAGACCTCTTGGGCAGGTCGGCGGCGATGTTCCGGGGCCTGTATGACCGCTTGGTGCACGGCGGCTAGATATGGCAGTCCCGACCGGATTCGAACCGGCGTTTCCGGCTTGAGAGGCCGGCGTCCTAGGCCTCTGGACGACGGGACCAGACTCGGCCAACTCGCGTTGGCCGTGGCTCGGGGGGAAGGACTCGAACCCTCAATAACAGGGCCAGAACCTGTCGTGTTACCTATTACACCACCCCCGAACGCGCACACACCCGAAGGCAATGCGGGGAACGCAAGGTTACCCGATCACCGGGTCAGTGCGAAGTTGCGGTCAGGGCAGAAGACGGGGTGAAGCCGTTGCCTCAGCCCTTACAGTCAGAGGCTCCGTCTGATCCACAAGCAGGCCGAGAAGACCAAGTTCGACAGCGTCGACCACGATGACACTCACCGTGAGCCCGGCGCCGTCAGTGGCGACCTGAAACGAGAGCGGATCGACGTCCTGTTCCTCGATCGACGCCACCCCGAGCTCCCTGGCGCGGAACGGGTCGAGAACCACTTCGCCGGACTCCCGATAGCGAACCTCGTCGATGCCCGAGGCGGCGGCGATAGCCGCCGAGTCGGCCATCGCAGACAACTCGCGCTGCAACGCCAGCGCCCTCCAAAAGTCGATGGCGAGCCCGCCGAACAGGAGCAGCAGGACCGAGAGACCGAGCATCCAGATGGTCATCGATCCCCGGTCGTCCCTCATCCCAGGCTCCGGTAGAGATCAACTGGCTCGGCATGCACCCCGGTGACCCACAGCCCACCCACCGGGCCCCAAGGCGTGGTGATGAGGGGTGCCCAGATCCGCACTTCTGCCACCACTTCCGACCCGCGGTCCAGCGAGCACCCGGCGATCGAGATCTCGGCCGGACCAGGCTCAGAGCCACACCAACCGAGCTGAATCGACTCCGACCCCAGGCCGTGGTTGCCGCCAATCTCCGAGACCACCTGGCTTCCCCGGCTGAGATCCAGAGAGACCACCGCAGTCCTTGCCGCCTCGGCGGCCGCGGCCTCGGCCACTACGCGTCGCTCCGACCATGGCCCAAACGCGAGCACCGTGATCGCGACCGGGAGCAGTAAGAGGCCAACCGCGAGAGCGAACTCGACGGCGGCGTGGCCTCTCTCAGGCACGATTTGGCTCCAGCGTGGCCTGGGCCTGGAGGTCGACAACAAAGTCTGAGGTAAACGGAGTCCACGATGGAAAGACGGCGCTGCCGTGAGCAACGATCAGGTCTCCGTGGATCGTGCAGTCGACCTCAGTCGATTCACCCATATCGCCTCCCAGGATTTGGCTGAGAACCGCTTTGACCCGTTGCTCGCAACCTTCGAGGGCGCCGGTGACAGCACCGACCCGCGCTCCTTGGTCGAGGGCGGAGCGAATCGCGCCTCGGCCGTACTGGACGACGATCAAGTTGGCGAATGCCAGGAAGAGGACGAGCGAGAGCGCCCCCGCCAAGAGGAACTGGACCGAGGTGACCCCCCGCTCGCTCACCCTCCGATCAGCGAGGTGCGGATCCAACTGACTATGTCGACCCCGAGCGCCTGGAGTGCTCCCCAGATCACCACCAAGGCAGCGATCGCCAGGGCGGCGTTCCCCATTAGCTCGGCGGTGTTTAGCCCCCGGTCGTCGTCGCGCATCGAGCGCAGTAGTTGGTTTACATCGGGCATGGTCGGCCTCCTTTCATCGCCAGCCCGTGATCAAACTTGGAAGCGGTGCCGCAACGAACAGGATCAAGACCGGGGCCAGGATGGCGATAGTTGGCACCAGCATCGCCGCCCGCCGCTTGGTTGCCGACCGCTTGATCGATTCACGCCGTGTCTCCCGAACATCTTCCGCTAGATCGAGCAAGGCCCCGGCTAGATCAGCGCCCCGCTCTTCGGCAGAGGCAAGGAGCCGATAGGTCCGGCTGCAGAACGGCTCGGGAGTGAGCTCGGCGATCCTGCGGAACGCGTCACCGGCTCTCCATCCTGCGCGATGCAGCCGCAGAGCGTCCGCCAACTCGTTGATGACCTCACCGCGTCCCCGAGCGACCGTGGAAGTGACCGCGTGGACGACACCACCTCCCGCCCGCACCCGCATGGCCAGGAGCTGATTGACGGTGTACACCTCGATCCGCATCAATTCCCTGCGGGTCTCGATCGCCTTCTCGATCTTGGATCGCTGCCTGGTCGCTCCGATGAGCAAGCCGAGGCCAATCAATATCAGCCGCTGAATCAACGATGCACCGATCGCCGATCCCGCCACCACCGCAAGTCCAATCGCCAACGCTGTCGACCTCAATTGCGTGACGCGATAGGCGGAAACCATCTCCTCCTCTGGGAGCTGGCGATACCAGCCCGCCTGCCGCAGTTTCAGAATCGTCACCTGGTCGCCTGACCTCTCGAGCAACCTCCCCAGGGTCTCAGCCAGATGGCGAACAATCGGTCCGAACACCTCGGAAATCGGGCCGCCGGCGCGGTGCGACCGTGACATCGACCGGGCGGGCGCAAGGTAGGGATGGATGCGGGACGCCAGCGATCGAGGCGGCGGGACCAGATGATGGACCAGGAGCCCTACGGCCAGCGCCGAAGCCGTCGCAGCCAGGAGGACCAGTGGCGACATGGTCACGGCACCCTTCCCGAGGTGAACACTCTCGGCTCGGCAGGCTGACTGCCCAGCCGCGACGCAATCGCGATTCCGAGAAGGCTCATGACGCCGCCGATGGCAGCGACTGTCAGTCCGGCCGCGGTCGAGTAGAACTCGCGAAATGCACCATCCTTGGCGGTCATCGCGATCAGCACGAACCACGGGAGGACAAAGACCACCCGGGCATTGATCTTCTGCTCCAGTGCCTCGGTTCGAATCTGCTCGAGGGTCCAGATGTCGCGGGTTGTCGCTTCAGCCAGGTCGGAAAGGATCTCAGGAACGACTGCCCCTCCTCGCTCGTAGGCGAGGATCAGCACTTCGATCACCCGGTCAGAAGTCGGGTCCGCCAGGTCGGACTTCACCATCTCCAATGCAGGTATCACCCCGAGGGATCGCGAGTAGACGGCGAAGCCCTGGAACGCAGAGCGGAGGGGTGCCGGCCCGAACCCGGCGAGATTCTCTATTGCAGTGGGCAACGAGGCTCCGGAGCGCACCGAAGAGATGAGGTCCCGCAACCCATCCGGCCACGCTTCCTGGACCTCGGCCAAGCGACGCCCCCGCTTACGGCCGAAGTAGGCCCGGGGAAGTGTCGCCACGACCAGCGCGGGCATCGCCGAGATCACAGGCAGAGAAGTGACCGCAAAGACCAACAAATAGGTCACCGCCCCGGCCCCTATCGACGCCAACCAGAACTGGGTCGGAGTCACGTCGATTCCGGCCTGGGCTTGCCACGGCGCCTCGATCGGGGCCACCCTCTGACGGCGGCGATAGGCGGAGTGAATCGCGAAAATCATCAGGCCAACGGCCGTCGCAGTCGCTGTCGCCGCAAGGAAGGTCACCACGAGCTCTCCGTGCCCTTCATGACTTCCGACAGTGTCAAACCGTCCGGCAGAGCGTCCTGGAGTCGGCGGGCAACCGGTTCGGGCGGCAAAGCTCCGGTCCAGACCATCGGCCCTCCCATGCGCTCCCTGACGAACAGCGGTTGCGACGAGAAGTCCTCGTGGAGCGAGGGAACCAGAGCGCGAATTTCGACGGTCTGCCGTCGGATCTTCCCCTCCGAGGGCTCGACGTCCCGATCCAGATGGACGAGAAAGTCGATCGAAGTCGAGAATATCTTGCGCACCACTCGCTCCGGAACGTTCTCGCCCGCCATCAGAGCCGCGTTGACGAGCGCAGCCAGCGCATCAGGGGCGGAGTTGGCGTGGATCGTGCAGACCATGCCGCAACCTGCATTGGCCGCTCGAGTGAGCTCGAATGCCTCCGCTCCCCGAACCTCACCAACCACGATCAAGTCAGGGCGCATCGCCAGCGTCACCTTCACCAGGTCGCGGAGTGCAATCTCGCCTCCACCGTCGAGCGCCGGAGGTCGGGCCTCGTAGTACGAGCCGTGGATCAGGGGAACGTGGAGCTCACGTACCTCTTCGCAGGCGCGCACACAATGAGAGACCGGAACTGCAGCGATGAGAGCTGAGAGAAACGAAGTCTTGCCGGCGCCGGGAGGACCACTCACAATCACCGACGTCGACGCCCGCATCGCGGATGAGAGGAAAGAGGCGGCTGCCGGGGTGAGCGATTCAAGCCCAACGAGAGAGTCCATCGTCTCGCGGCGCAGGGCGTAGCGCCGGATTGTCGCCGAGAGACGATCTGCAACAGGTGGGATCACAGCGGTCAAACGAGCAGTCCCGTCCAGAATTCGCGCCTGAGCGATCGGATTCGAGGCGTCGAGACGCCGATCGGTCGTGGCGATCAAGCGCTCGATCAGCTGGCGATTCTCCTCCTCGGTGGTTGGCGTCTCCAGGCCGCGGAGCCACCCGCCTGCTTCCAGGTAGGTAACCCGGTCACCCTCGATAAAGACTTCTTCGACGTCCTCCCTCTCGAGCAGCTCGCCGAACGGCCCGTGCGCTGACACAGACCGATAGAGCCTCTGCACGGTCTCTTCTGGATTAGCCAGGGAGCGGCCCTTTCCGAGGTGGGCCATTCTCTGATAGTCGTCGACTGCCTCCTCGAGAAGCTTGATCAATGGTCCCGACTCCTCAGTCGGATCGATGCCCGCGCCGTCGATCCGCTCCAGGGCGCGTCGTCTGATCTCCTGGTAGGCGTCGGTTGTCATGAGCGGCTCGCATCAACGAGAAGGGCAGCCATGTCCTTGACCGCCCGATGGAATCCACCACGGTCTGCGATGACTCCATTCCAGGCGGCGGTCTCGATTTTCGGATCAGCCGGAAGGAGGACCACCGGCACTCCGGAGACAGCGCGGCTCAACTCCGATCGGATCTCGCTTCGACGATGGGTGCCCGCGGGTGCCCTGTTGACAACGACCAAGAGTGGTGCGCGGTAACCGGTGGGAACCTTCTCCAGGCATTGGACGAGACGGGTCAGGCCCACCGGGCTCGCGGTCCCAACGACGATGAGCAGTCCGAACTCGCCAAGGTCGGGCAGATCCGCCATTGGCCCGAGGTCGGCGACCAAGAACTCATATCCACGCATCGCCAGATCGTTGATCAGCCCGCTCAATTCATGGCCGGGCACCTCCTGTCCTGGGCCGGGGTTGGCGAGACCGGTCACCACATCGAGTCCGCCGGCTTGGTGTAGGGCTTCGTCGAGTCGGTCCGGTGAGTGGTGGGCGAGGTCGACCGCGGTCCGCAGGTTCGGATGAAGGGTCAGATCGAGACGTTGCGCGACTGCCGGCCATGCTTGATTCAGGTCTACGAGGAGGGCGGATCCCCGACCCGCCAGCTGCCCGGCCAGGGCAATCGCCACCTCCGTGACGCCGGTGCCAGCGCCCGATCCCATCACTCCTATTCGAAACGTCAATGATCTCGCTGGGGCCTCGCGAGTGACGACGGCACGATGGGTGAGGACGGCCGCCGACATCGCAACAAACTCCTCGGGCTCGGCGTCTGCCTCGATGACATCTGTGATCCCACACTCGAGAAGGCGCCGTTTGGCATCCGGGCCGTCGCCCGGGCTGTAGACACCTACGATTTCGCGGCCGGCCTCTCGCAGACGGTGCACCAGCCTCGGGGTGAGGAACGAGCACACGTCGTCGATGAGGAGGACGTCGTATTGGTCGTTGATTGCCTGCTCAGGGCCCATGACCCGCGCCAGGACCCGGCCTCCACCGTGATCGAGCAGAAACCGATGCACCCGATCAGGCCAGTCCCGGGCCGAGGCCGCCAGCGCCAACTCAGGCCCCATGCTCATCCTCCAGACCCTGACATCGGCGTCGCTCCCGTCGAGCGAATGATCTCAAGGGAACCGGCGGCGATCGCTTCCGCCAACGCCAGGGCTTCGTCGTTGTCGACCGCGACTGTGACGTGATACGCCCCAGTGGAAAGGCCACTGGTCTCGGTGTCGGCGTGCTCGATCACGGCGAGGTCGGTCGCGACGAACCGTGCGACTCCGTCGGCAACCGTGATCACATCAACCCGATCCCCGACCACGAGCCGGGCGCCTGCTGCATGTTCGATCGCTACTGGAATGCTCATCGCCCGATGACCATCCTCCGCCCCGGGCTCGACCAGGGCACTGTCATCAACAAGACCGCCGGCGGGTATTGACCGGGCGAATATCCGACCCTCCATGGCATCGAGCTCGTCTTCGAGGAGAAGCGCCTCCAATGCCCCGAAACCCGAGGCCAGTGGAACGAACTTCACAACATCGGCCGTCAGCGTGGATCCTTCCGAAATCGGGGCGACGGCTACTGCGACGAGCACCTGGGCGTCACGATTCTGAAGAGCCAGATAGTTGAGACCGAAAGCCAGGATCACCGTTACCGCGATCAGAATGTGCGACAGTGAAGGTCGACGACGCGCCGGCCTGGCCGGTGGTGAAGAGGTGCCCGCTTCCCTCGATATGACAGAGGGGCCCGATGCCACGGGGCGACAACCTATCTTCGGGGTAGCACCCGATGTCGAGAGCGCGAAAAGACATGAACGAGCAAGAGAATCACGATCCGGAGCTGGAGTCGGTTCTCCGCGAGGCGGGCCGGGAGATGATCGAAGAGGCGGCTGAGGATGAGCGCCTTACCGAGCTCCTCCGCCGGCGGCGGCTGGGGATGGCCGACCTCGCACTCGAGTGGGTTCACCGCGGACAGCGGGTTCGAGCCGAATCGGGAACCCAGACCTTCGCCGGTCAGGTCGTGTTCGCGGGCACCGACTACGTGACCATCGAGAGAGTGGAGGACCAGGTCTCCGTCCGCCTCGACCGGGCCATCTGGACTCTCGAACCCGACCCCGGAGCAGGTCGCGATCAATCTGGAGACGCCACCAGTCTCAAAGCCCGCCTGGCAGAGCTGGCGTCGAGCGGCGAGATGGTGCGCCTGGTAGTTGCCGAAGGGAGGGCTCTGGTCGGTTCGATCGCGGTGGTTGCCGCCGATCAGGTCGAGATCCGACAGGACCATCTCACGGTTCTGGTGCCCAACGACTCGATCCTGGCGGTCATCACCTCTCATCACCGCTGACATCTCGCTGCTCGCGATCACGCCACCGACAGTACGGCCCGGTCAGCTTGGAGTTAAGGGGGTTGATAATGGGCCCGTCTTGCAGATTCCGACAGCGCTTAGTGGCCGTTTGGAGGGCTTGAGGGAGCGAATCGCGTCCTCGGCGACCTCGCCTTTCACTCATGCCGCCTATCCCCTCGAGCACACCCTCGACTACCCGGACGATCCCGGCCTGTTGGGACCGGGATCGGTGTCTTGGTCGGTGTTTGCCGATGTGGCGACTTTTGTCGGTGGGATACGCGCCCTCATCCTCCAAGCGGCGCATCCCGAAGTGGTTGCCGGCGTCGGCGACCATTCGAGATACCGGGAAGATCCCCTGGGCCGGCTCTCCCGTACCTCGGCCTACGTCACAGCCACCACCTACGGGGCCGCATGCCCGAGATCGACGCCGCCGTGGCCCAGGTGCGGCGGATCCACCGTGTGGTCTCGGGAGTCTCCAGCCGCGGCATTCCATACGACGCCGGGGATCCCGGCTACGCGGCCTGGGTGCACAACGCCCTGACCGACTCCTTTCTGGTCGCCCACCAGACATACGGGCGACTCACCCTCTCCCCTGTCCGACCAGGATTCCTTCGTCCTCGAGCAAACCCGGGTGGGCGCGCTGCTCGACTCCGACCCAATGCCGATCACCGCGCCGGAGTTATCGAGATGGATCGGCCTTCATCCCGAACTGGCCCCATCCCCGGAGATGCGGGAGGCGGTCGACTTTCTCGTCGACCCGCCTTTGGAGCCCGGGATCAAGATCGGCTACAAGATCCTCCTGGAAGCAGCCGTCGCCACCCTTCCCATCCGGGTGCGTTCCATACTCGGGCTCACCAAGGCCCCCGGTGCCATGACCGCCGGCCGCACCGCAATTGCCGGCCTGCGTTGGGCCCTTGGCTACTCGCCATCGTGGGAGTTGGCGCTGCTCCGGACCGGATCGTCGATTCCGGAAGGTCGGTTCAAGCGCACGATCCAGAGGGAGCCTCATGGCAGACAATGAGATAACAGTCGACGAGTTCGTCAACGCCAAAGTCCTGCCCGAGTTGCGGCCGGTCGTCGAGATGCTCCGCGAGCTGATGAAGAAACACGTCCCCGATGCCCGCGAGCACATCAGTTATGGAATTCCCAACTACACCCGGAACAAGGGTCTGGCGGTGATCAGCCCCACCAAGAAGGACATCACCTTCGCCTTCTCCCGCGGGGCCTCCTTCGAAGACAGGTACAACCTCCTCCAAGGCGTGGGTCATGTCTCCAAGCACCTCAAACTCCGATCGGTCGACGACATCGCCGAGGAAGCCCTCGTGTATTACATCGACCAAGCGGTGGCGTTCGATACCTGAACTCGGCGCCGACTAGCGCTGCCCGCCCACCCCTCGTCACGGGTTGGGAGCCCTCCCCGGATGCCGGGTCGGCGATCACCGGATGGGAGCGAACCCATTCGAAGATCTCGTCTCTGAAGAACTTGAAGGTGCGGCCTCCGGGGAGCTTGTACGCAGGAAGGCGACCCTCGCGGGCATAGCGCCTCACCATCTGGACGTTCATCCCCAGCAACTCCGCCACCTGGGCCGCATCGAGGATTGGGGGTAGATCCTCATTCACCATGGCGTCCATCGTCATCACTCGGTGAGAGCGTACGACATGTCGGATTCGGTTGGAACGGGTTCGTGAGGGCCGACGCTCTTGCCTGCTCCAGGATGTCTCATTTCATACACTCCGACCGTGCCGTCCGATCCGACACAAGCGACGCCCGACATCGTCGTCAGAGCCGAGCCGAATCCGAGCCGGCTCGACATTGGGATGGGGATCCTCTCGGTGCTCCTGGTTGGAGGGTTCTTCATCGACCTTTGGGCTCATTCTCACGGGAGGGTCGACGACACGTTCTTCACTCCCTGGCACGGACTGTTATATGCAGCTGCCGGGCTTTTCGGCGGCGTCCTATTCGGCCTCGCCTTGCGTGGAAGACGCGGTGGAGCGCGATGGTCGGAATCCCTGCCCGCCGGTTACGGCCTCTCTCTGATCGGCGCTGCGCTCTTCCTCGCCTCAGGGCTGGCCGATCTCGTCTGGCACCAGCTGTTCGGAATCGAAGCCGATGTCGATGCTTTGCTGAGCCCGACCCATCTGGCTCTAGCCACCAGCGGGCTGATGATGGTCTTCGGGCCCGTGCGATCCGCATGGCACAAGGGCCCGCCGACCTCCCTCCCAAGGTGGCTGCCATGGGTTGCGTCGATGACGATGGGGCTGGCAATCCTCGGGGCTTTCACCGAGTACGCCCACACCGCAATCGACACCTGGCCGGAAGACGTGTCGGGCTTCGATGCGAGCCGCTCGGATCTGATGATCGTCTCGGCGGAAAGCGGAAGCCAGATTCGGATACCGATCGATGGCACCGATCAGGTGTGGATGCCCGATTTCGCCCCGGACGGCCGGCTCGTCGTCAGCATGGTCACCGATGATGTGGGTCGACTCGTTGTGATGAATGCCGACGGCACGGAACAGGTCACGGTGTATGAAGGGAACACAATCTTCCACCACGCCGATTGGTCCCCCGATGGGTCCCAGATCGCCTTCACTGCCGAGGTGGAGGGCAACGCCGAGATTCTCGTGGTCCCAGCCGAGGGAGGCACCGCGATTCAGCTGACCGATGACGAGGCCGTCGATTGGGGCCCCGCATGGTCGCCGGATGGGACGCAGATCATCTTCACCTCGGACCGGGATGGCGATCCTGACCTCTACCTGATGTCCTCATCAGGCGGCGACCCCAGCCAGCTGACGGATGCCGACGGCTCGGAGGCGGGAGCGACCTGGTCACCGGACGGCGAGTGGATCGCCTTTGACACCGACGAAGCCGGCACTCAGGACATCGCTCTCATCCACCCCGATGGAAGCGGGTGGACACGGCTCACCTCTGACGAGGCCCCAGATCTAGCCCCGGCATGGTCGCCGGATGGGGCTCGAATCTCGTTCGCCAGTGATCGGACCGGGGAGTCCGACCTCTATGTGATGGGAGTAGATGGCTCGGGAGTCGAAAACCTGACACGCAACCCGGGCGCACATGACGCCTGGGCCGGAGCCAGTTGGTCGGCTGATGGCTCGGCCATCGCCACCAACACTTCGGGGCATACCCCGTTCTGGCTCGAGCCCTTCGTCCGGCAGGCACTTGGGGCCTCTGCCCTGCTGATCCAGGCCGCCTTGATCAGCGGGTTCCTTCTGCTGATCCTCCGTCATGGTCGTGTGCCTTTTGGGGCGCTGACCGTCCTCATCGGCCTGAGCGGGGCGTTGATGACCCTGATCAGCGACAACTACTGGTACATCGCGGTCGCCTTCCTCGCCGGAGCCGCCGGAGACCTGATTGCTGCCTTGGCCCATCCATCTAACGAGACACCCCTGCGTATTCGCGTCGTTGCCTTCCTGGTGCCCGCCGTTTGGTATGCGCTCTACCTCCTCTCGCTGATGTTCTGGGGCGAAGGCATTGGCTGGTCGGTGCACATGGCGGTCGGAGCCCCGTTTCTCGCAGGAGCGGTCGGCCTCCTGCTCAGCTTCCTGGCGTTTCCGGGAACCACAAGGATGACACCCGGCACGACTTGAGTAGGTCGAAGCCCGGACCGATAACTACCTCATGCTCGAGTTCGTGCTCGGATACAGCATGGGTAAGCAGCCGTCCCCACCGCCGCCATCGGCCTCCCGCGGCCCGTCAGGCGAGGGCTTGAGCCCCGCCACGCGAATCGAGGACCTCGAAAAGCACCTCGATGAACTGGCTTTGATCGTTGCAGCATTGTCGTCCCTGTTGGAACGCTTGGGGCTCAACTCAGAGCAGCTGATTGCCAGGCTGGAGGAATTCGACCGCGCTGATGGTCACGGAGGATCCCGCCTTCTGCAATGCCCATCGTGCCAATCCAAGGTGGCCTTTGGCCTTGACATCTGCCAGTACTGCGGAACCAGGGTCAGGACCGAAAGCGGCCAGCCCATCGGGCAGGCCTGACCCGGGCCTCAGGTCAACCGGCCTGCATCGGCCGACCCTGATCTCCTAGACTCGCTGGTGATGGCACCGGGCCCGTTGGGGCCCTCCCGGACTCCGCGGCAACCCAGAGCCACCTTTGTATTTCCGACCGGAAACAGAAGGGAGGCTGATTGTGCGCACGATGCAACGACTTGCGTTTCTCGCAATGTTCGGGCTCGTCATCGCCGCTTGTTCCAGTAGTGGAAGCGAGGTGGACGTTTCGCTAATCGAGTGGAGCGTTACCCCGACACCGACTTCAGTGAGCTCGGGCGAAGTCTTATTCAATGCCACCAACGAAGGAGGCAAGACCCACGAATTGGTGATCGTCAAGGATGTGGCCCCGGCAGACCTGCCCACCGACGACCAAGGCCACGTGGTCGAGGAGGAGATACCTGAGGAAGCCGTGATCGGTGAGATCGCCGAATTCGATGCAGGCACGAGCGATAGTGCACTATTCGATCTGGCACCGGGCACCTACACGATCTTCTGCAACATCGTCAATGATGAAGACGGCTCGCACTTCAAGAACGGAATGGTCAGCACCATCGAAGTGACCTGACCCAGACATGCCGGCTACGAGCACTCGTTTGGAGTGCTCGAAGCGGCGACCTGTACCGCCTACCCGTGCACCATACACTCGATCCATGAGATTCGATGAGGTCCATGGCCCCGACGGGGTGCGACCTCACTATCGCCAGTTGATGGATCGGCTGGAAAGTCTTGGTGGAGACGACCTGGCCGACCGCTTCGGGCTCCTCGACTCCTTCTTCCAGACCCTCGGAATCACGTTCGCGGTCAGTGGAGACGAGAGAGGGCGGGACCGGACCTGGCCGATGGACCTGGTACCCCGGATCATTCCGAGCACCGAGTGGGCTCACATCGAGGCGGGGCTTGATCCAGAGGGTGACCACCCTCAATCGCTTTCTCGACGACCTCTATTTCGGCGAGCAGGCCGCAATTCACGATGGGGTGATCCCCCGTTGGCTAGTCGAATCCTCCGACGGCTATATCCGGGAGGCCTACGGCGTGCCTGCACCCAAAGGAGCGCGTTGCGTCGTGGCCGGCATTGACATCGTCCGCGACAGCAGCGGGGAGTACCGGGTGCTCGAGGACAACCTTCGGGTGCCGAGTGGCATCTCCTATGTGCTCGAGAACCGTGTCGCCATGACCCGGGTGCTCCCGGTCGCTTTCGCCAGTCACGACATTCGACCGGTGGACCACTACGGGGCCTCATTGGCCGAAGCACTGCGGTCGATCGCCCCACCCGCCGTCGACCACCCGACGATGGCGGTTCTCACCCCTGGGGTCGCGAATTCGGCCTATTTCGAGCATTCCTTCCTGGCCCGCCAGATGGGTGTGGAGTTGGTCGAGGGCCGCGACCTCCTGGTCGACGACCACATCGTCTACATGCGAACCACGCGTGGGCTGAAGCGCGTCGACGTCATATATCGAAGGATCGGGGATGAGTTCTTGGACCCGGTGGTCTTCCGCCAGGACAGCCTGCTTGGTGTGCCCGGGCTCCTCGGAGCGGCGCGCGCCGGAACCGTGACCCTCGCCAACGCGATCGGCAACGGCGTCGCCGACGACAAAGGGGTCTATCCGTTCGTTCCGGCGCTCATCGAGTACTACCTGGGCGAGAAGGCGATCCTTCCCAACGTCAACACCTACCTCCCGTGGGAGCCCGACCAACTGGAGGACATCCTCGGCCGGCTCGACCAACTGGTGGTCAAGCCGGTGGCCGAGGCTGGAGGACACGGGATCGTCATCGGCTCCACGGCCGACGAGGCCACTCTGGAGCGAACTGCGGCTTCGCTGAAGGCAAACCCCCGAGGCCATATCGCACAGGACATCGTCGACCTGTCGACCCATCCCACCTTCGTCAGCGGGAAGCTGGAGCCCCGACACATCGACCTTCGCCCCTTTGTCCTCAGCGGTGACCACATCGAGGTCGTGCCTGGGGGGCTCACCAGAGTTGCCCTCCGCGAGGGCTCGCTCATCGTCAACTCCTCGCAGGGCGGCGGCTCCAAGGACACCTGGGTGCTGGATGGGGGCGAGGAGGAAGAGCTTGCTGTCACGACACGCTGAGGACTTGTTCTGGCTTGGGAGGTACGTCGAACGTGCGGAGGACACCGCACGCATGCTCGATGTCACCTATCACAACCTCCTCGAATCCCCGCCCGACGACGAGGCGGCCGCCTGGAATGAGTTGCTCGAAGTCCTCTACCTCGATCGGTCCTATGGGGAGCGAGCGATCGACCGAGAGACCGTCAGCTCCTACCTCGTCACCGATCGGGAGAGCCCGGGCTCGATCTATTCAGCAATAGCCAGGGCGCGAGAGAACGCCCGGGGGCTCCGGGACCGCATCTCTACAGAGCTGTGGGAGGCGATCAATCGCTTCTATCTGGAGTTGGGGAGGCCAGACCTCGAGACGATGGTGATCCATAGGCCGTATGAAGTGTTCCGAACAGTCAAGAGCCAATGTCAGTTGATCAGCGGTGTCACCTCACAGACCATGCCCCGAGACGAGGGGTACCGCTTCATCGTGCTCGGGTGGATGTTGGAGCGAGCGGAGATGACGTGTCGCCTCCTGGCAGTGCGCTACGCCGGGCTCAACAGCAGCGAGACCAGGATGGGCTTTCACGCCTGGGTGTCGGTGCTCAAGTCGGTGTCGGCCTATGAGGCGTACCTCAAAGCACACGACGCCGCTCTGGATCCGACGAGCGTCCTCGAGTACCTGCTGCTCGACCGGGAGTTCCCACGGAGTGTCCTCTATTGCCTGCGCACGGTCGAAGACCAACTCACCATCCTCGCCGGCCCATCGCAGCAAACACCGGTCGGCCGCGCCATCGGGCGGGTTCGATCCCGGGCGGAGTTCTGTGATATTGCTGCCATCCTCGAAGAAGGTCTCGACGAGTTCCTCGAGAGCCTCCAGATCGAGATCTATGAGGTGGCCAATGAGGTCGACGCCCACTTCTTCAAGAGCGGCACCGACCTGCAGATCCACTCCTATCGGTCCGCCTGATGCGTCTCGAGATCCGCTACGTCAACGAGTTCCAATACGCCGAGCCGGTGACTGAGTCCCACAACCTCTTGCGGGCCTGCCCGGCCGACAACGGTGAGCAACGCCTCTTCGAGTATCGGGTCGAGGTCAGCCCGGACACCCGAGTTGAGACATACACCGACTATTGGGGAACGCGGGTGGACGAGTTCGGGATCACGTCCCCCCATTCGATGCTGCGGGTGATCGCCGAATCGGTCGTCGAGACCGGGGCACCACCCCAGCCGGTCTCCGATTCCCCGCTCAGCCGCTACGGCGAGGTCGCTGTCGAGCTGTCCGAGTATCTCAGACCGTCACCCCACGCCAGCTGGCACCAGGCAATTGCCGATCTCGCCGATGCGTCGGTGGCCGGATTGGAGACATCGCTCGAAGTAGTGCGAGCCATCGTCGACACCGTGAGTGCGACCATGTCCTATGTCCCTGGTGCCACCTATGTCGGCGTGGACATCGGTCAGGTCCTGGCACAAGGCAAAGGGGTGTGTCAGGACTTCGCCCACCTCGCAATCTCCATGTACCGGAGCCGCGGGATCCCCGCCCGTTATGTGTCGGGATACCTGTATGCCACCGACCAGACCGAGGCGGTGCAGCCAACAGACCCCGAGGTCGAGATCCAGACTCATGCCTGGGTGGAGGTCTTCATCCCCGATCACGGTTGGTGGGCGTTGGATCCGACCAACCACCAGCCGGCCGGCGAGCTACACGTCAAGATCGGGCACGGCCGTGACTATCAGGATGTGATGCCACTTCCGCGGGGTGTACCACGGCGACGCCGACCACGAGCTCGGCGTCAGGGTTCAGATCACCAGGGAGCGGCTGGCCCAGATGACCGAGCAATAGACAGCTGTTTGTAGGCTGGAGCCCGATGGAAGAGTCAGTAAAGCCGGATGCCGTCGAACCCGCCGATGCGCAGGTCGAAGCGGAGCCACCTGTCTCCCAGCCCACCAAGCTGATCCGCATTGCCTCGATGACCAGGGCGATGCTCGAAGAGGTGCGGCAGGCACCACTCGATGAGAGTGGGCGAAAACGACTGGCCGAGGTCCATGAGCGCTCTCTGGACGAGTTGCGAGAGGTGCTGTCCCAGGATCTCCTCGAAGAATTCAACGAGGTCATGGTCCCCCTGGATGAGGCGGTCACCGAGGCAGAGATCCGAATCGCCCAGGCCCAACTGATCGGCTGGCTGGAAGGGCTGTTCCACGGGATCCAGGCTTCGCTGTGGTCACAGCAGATGGCGGCTCAGACCCAGTTGGCCGAGATGCAGAAGGGTTCGATGCTCCCACCAGGAGAAGCGGCGCCGGCTGACGACTCCGCCGGCCTCTACCTCTAGAGAGCCGACCTAACCCACCTTGCGTTCGCGGACTGCCCGCTCCCGCCGAACCCGCCGTCGCTCCCGCTCGCTGAGACCACCCCAGATGCCGAACTTCTCACCCATGTCGACTGCGTAGTCGAGACACTCGACCCGCACCTCGCAAGAGGCGCAGATGGCCTTGGCCTTCCGTGTCGAGGCCCCCCGTTCGGGGAAGAAGAGATCTGCATCGGCCCCCCGGCAGTTGGCGTAGTCCTGCCAGGACAGCTCGCCCACCGCTAGCGCTTCGATGAGCTTGCTCTTCATCAGGGACTCCTCACAACTGTGTAATTACACGTTTGAGATTACGACTAGCCGCGCGCGCCGTCAAGAGCGCGCTGTGAGAAGGCGCCGACCACAGGCCGACGTGACCGGGCTGAGACGCAGAGTTGTCATAATGAGCAGCCGTGGCCACCACGCTCGAGAAGAAGTCGCCCCCCTGGCCTCTGGGTTTCTACCGCTCAGCCATCGGCAAGAAATGGATAATGGCGGTCACCGGTATCGCCATCATCTTCTTTGTCCTCGCCCACATGGTGGGCAACTGGAAGATCTTCCTCCCCGACGTCGATGGCATCCCCGACATCGACATCTATGCCGACGCCCTCCGCCAGTTGTTGGTTCCCTTCGCACCCCAGTACGTCGTGCTGTGGATCCTCCGCACCGGTCTCATCGTCGCCTTCCTCCTCCACATCCACGCCGCGTATTCGCTCACCCTCATGAATCACCGTGCCCGACCCGACGACTACCAGGGACCTCGTCAGTACGTGGCGGCGAACTACGCCAGCCGCACGATGAGGTGGAGTGGCGTCATCTTCGGAGCCTTTCTCCTGTTTCACCTCGCCGACCTCACCTGGGGAATCCAGCCGGTGGCTACCGAGACCTGGGAGCACGGTGCGGTGTACGCCAACTTCGTGGCCACCTTCAGCCGGGCCCCTGTCACCTTGTTCTACGTGTTGGCGATGGTGCTCCTGGGGCTGCATCTTTATCACGGAGCCTGGTCGATGTTTCAAAGCCTGGGGATCAACAACCCGCGTTTCAATGCTGGACGGAGGGTCTTTGCCATCGGACTGGCTGTGCTGGTGACTGTTGGCAACGCCATCATGCCGCTGGCCGTCCTTTTCGGATGGGTGGGTTGAGGCGATGACCGTTCAACTCGATGCCAGAGTTCCTGCGGGGCCGATCGCCGACAAGTGGGAGAACCACAAGTTCTCGGTGAGGCTGGTCAATCCGGCCAACAAGCGGAAGTTCAAGATCCTCATCGTCGGGACCGGGCTTGCCGGGGCATCGGCAGCCGCCACGCTTGCCGAGCTCGGATACGAGGTGGAGGTGTTCACCTTCCACGACTCGCCACGACGGGCCCATTCGATCGCGGCTCAAGGTGGAATCAACGCGGCCAAGAACTACAAGAACGACGGAGACTCGGTCCAGCGTCTCTTCTATGACACGGTGAAGGGCGGCGACTACCGCAGTCGCGAGGCCAACGTCTACCGGCTCGCCGAGCTCTCGGTCGACATCATCGACCAGGCCACCGCCCAAGGCGTTCCCTTCGCCCGTGAGTACGGGGGCCTGCTCGACACCCGGTCCTTCGGTGGGACCCAGGTCTCACGGACCTTCTATGCGAGAGGGCAAACCGGTCAGCAGCTTCTCCTCGGGGCGTATCAGGCGCTCATGCGACAAGTCGACGCCGGCACTGTGAAGCTCCACACCCGATCCGAGATGCTCGACGTCGTCGTCAAGGACGGTCAAACGGCCGGAATCGTCGTGCGGGACCTGGTCAGCGGCGAAGTGTCGAGCCATTCCGGGCACGCGGTGGTTCTCGCCACCGGTGGGTACTCCAATGTCTTCTTCCTGTCCACCAACGCCAAGGCGTCCAATGTGACCGCCATTTGGCGAGCCCACCGCCGGGGCGCCGCCTTCGCCAATCCGTGCTTCACGCAGATCCACCCGACCTGCATCCCGGCCTCGGACGACTTTCAATCCAAACTCACGTTGATGTCGGAGTCGTTGCGAAACGATGGCCGGATCTGGGTGCCCAAGGACTCGAACGAGACCCGCTCCCCCGACGAGGTCCCCGAAGCGGATCGCGACTATTACCTGGAGAGGATGTACCCGGCGTTCGGCAATCTCGTCCCCCGGGACGTCGCATCCAGGGTGTCGAAGCGAATGGTGGATTCAGGCAAGGGAGTCGGCCCGCTGCGTAACGGGGTCTATCTGGACTTCAAGGACGCCATCGCCCGTCTAGGCCAGCCGGTGGTCGAGGAGCGCTACGAGAACCTGTTCGAGATGTATCAGCGCATCACCGACGAGGACCCCTACCGGGTGCCGATGCGGATCTACCCGGCGCCGCATTACACGATGGGCGGGCTCTGGGTGGACTACAACCTCATGACCACCATCCCGGGGCTCTACGCCATCGGCGAGGCCAACTTCTCCGACCATGGCGCCAACAGGCTCGGGGCCTCGGCGCTGATGCAGGGCCTTGCCGATGGCTACTTCGTGCTTCCCGCAACGATCGGTGACTACTTGTCGGGCTCGCTCAACGTGCCACCGCTCCCCACTGACGACCCGGCATTCACCGAGATCGAAGACCAGGTCGAGGATCGTGTCGGTCGGTTCTTGTCCAGCAGCGGCTCCAGATCGGTGGACTGGTTCCATCGCCAGTTGGGCAAGATCATGCTCGACGAATGCGGGATGTCCCGAAGCGAGGCCAGTCTGCAGAAGGCACTGTCCGACATACCTGCACTGCATGAGGAGTTCCGCAACGAAGCCAGGGTCCTCGGCTCCTCGGAGTCCCTGAACCAGAGCCTGGAACGAGCCGGCCGAGTCGACGACTTCTTCGAATTGGCCCAGGTCATGTGCCTCGACGCCTTGAGGCGGGAGGAATCCTGCGGTGGGCACTTCCGCGAGGAGCACCAGACCGAGGATGGCGAGGCCCTGCGAGACGACGAGAAGTTCGCCCACGTTGCCGCCTGGGAATGGACCGGGGACCCGGCCCGGCCAGAGCCCAGCATCGAAGAGCTCGTCTTCGAGCACGTCAAGCTGAGCGCCCGGAGCTACAAGTGAACATCACATTGCAGATCTGGAGACAATCCGGGCCGACCGCTCCCGGCGGGTTCAAGACCTATCAGGTCGACGCGATCTCCGAAGAGATGTCCTTCCTCGAGATGCTCGACGTCCTCAACGAACGACTACTCGTCCAGGGTGAGGAGCCGGTGGCGTTTGACCACGACTGTCGGGAGGGCATTTGCGGGAGTTGCGGGGTGATGATCGACGGCCAAGCCCACGGGCCTCAGGCGGGAACGGCCACCTGCCAGCTCCACATGCGCAAGTTCCGCGATGGGGCAACGATCACGGTCGAGCCGTGGAGGGCGGCGGCATTCCCCTTGATCCGCGATCTGGTGGTGGATCGGTCGCCATTCGATCAGATCGTGGAGGCTGGAGGCTTCATCACCGTTGATACCGGGTCGGCTCCAGAGGCCAACCTCACCCCGATACCCAAGCCTGTCGCCGACACTGTCTTTGACGCGGCCGCCTGCATCGGATGCGGAGCCTGCGTTGCCGCCTGCCCCAACGGGGCGGCCAATCTCTTCACTGCGGCCAAGATCAGCCACCTCGGTCTTCTCCCCCAAGGCCAGGCCGAGCGCTGGACGAGGGTGGAGCGGATGGTCGAGGTGATGGAGAGTTACTTCGGCTCCTGCACCAACCACGGTGAGTGTGAGAAGGCCTGCCCCAAGTCGATTTCGATCGACTTCATCGCGATGATGAACGCCGACTACGTGAAGGCGAAGTTCAAGAATCGCCGTCTCGCTTCACAAAACGGCTGACTCTCCTTTGCGATGAGATGGGTCACTAGACCCGTTGCACAGGTTTCTGAATGCCGTACTGTTGGGCCACGTAACCACTCTGCGTAGCTCGCGGTCACACCCGAATTGCGCATCGCCATCACTGCTTTTTGTACTTCAGTTCGCGCCGCCCACGACCGATAACTAGGGATTCCAAACGCCATGAATATTCGAGGAGACAAAGAACGGGGAGCGACCATCGTCGAAGCGGCGATCGTCTATGGGCTCCTCTTCATTTCGATGTTCGCCATCGTCGAGTTCGGGCTTGCCTTCAAAGACTGGCTTTCGGTTAGTCATGCCGCCCGAGAAGGGGCACGCGCCGGCGCCACCTACGGCGATGACCCCCGTGCCGACATTCAGATCTTGCGCGACGTCGAGCGAACCCTCTCTCCTGCGGGGATCGCCTCGGGTATAAGAGTTCGCGTCTTCGAGGCTCCCACGGGTGAGTCGACCCTGTACAGCTACGCGCCGGGTACTGGCTGTGGCAGCGCTCCACCACCTGGTGACCCAGCACTCCCCGGTTGCTGTGACTGGACACCTTGCCCTGAGCCTTATCGCCTCACCTACGTCGTGCCCGTCTGGGATCCCGCCGATCGCGATATCGAAGCGCCGACCACCGACCGAATCGGAGTCGAGGTCCGCTTCACCCACAACTGGCTGACCGGCTATTTCGTTCCCTCGAGTGACTTCACGACTTCCACTGACTTCCAGGTCGAGCCCCAAGTGTTCGGAGCCTCATGAGAGCCCGGAAAGAGCGCGGCGCGAGTCTGGTCGAGGTGGGGATACTGCTTCCCCTACTCATCATGCTTGCCATCGGCCTCAGTGAGGTCGGATTCCTCGTGGTCGACTATCTCACCGTGACCAACTCGGCACGAGAGGGGGCCAGAACCGGCGGCGCGGCCGCGAACTTCGATCAAGGCGGGATCGATGCCGACGACCTCATCCTCGCCGCAGTCGAAGAGTCAGCCTGCAACCTCACCTTCGGCGATCTCGAGGAAGTTCGGATCTTCAAGGCCGACGCCAACGGCAACCCAATCGTCGGTTCGATCAATGTCTATTCGCCCACCGCGGCACCAGCCTGCGACTCACCCGTGACCAACCTCGGGTGTGACAACGGCTGTCCATGGGCTGCATCCACCCGCGACCGGGTGCCACCCACCTTCGACGTCCTTGGAGTCGAAGTCACCTTCTCACACGATGACATCACGGGCCTTTTCCCGTTCCCCACCATCAACTGGACTGAAACGGCGGTCATGCAGATCGAGCCGGACACCCGAGGCACCCAATGAAGATTTCCAAAGTCATAGCAAAAGCAAAGAGCAAAGAATCCGGGGCAGCCATGGTCCTGGTCGCCATGTCGATGGTCGTGCTGCTCGGGATGGCAGCGTTCGGCACCGACCTTGCCTGGTTCTACCTCAACGCGAGCAGGGTGCAGCGAGCAGCCGACGCCGGCGCCCTCGGTGGTGTTGTCTGGCTTCCCAGCCAATCCGGAACCGCCATCAGCACCGCTCGCTCCATCGCCCTCCAGAATGGCTACGACGACACCCTCGCCTTGACCGATGTGACCCCGGCAGTCGTAGCTGGCGAGTCCAATCAACTCCAGGTAACCGTCCGGGATACCGTCCGCACTTTCTTCGCCCAGATCTTCGGGTTCAACACGATGACCATCCGGCGTTCCGCGATCGCCGAGTACATCCCTCCGTTGAAATTGGGGAGCCCGGCCGGCCAGTTCGGCAACAACTGCGATCCGACCCAGCCTGGCTGCACCGGGCAGGCCAACTTCTGGGCCAACATCCACGGATGGTTCACCGACACCACCATGGGTGATGCCTATACGTCGCACTGCCGGGGAAGCTCGGACGTCCCTACATGTACCGCGAACTCTATCGCTCGCCCCACCGGCTACCTCTACGGCATCGAGAAAGGGACAGGCAGCTTCACAATCCAGGGTCTCGATCTCAGGTTCTACAACACCTCAGGGGGCAATCCCACCAGTGACACCATCCGCACCGGTGACCGTGGTTGCGAGGACTGGACCCCAAGCACGGCGGCGACGTGTGGGCCGACCATGATCGTCAGGCTCTACGCCCCGGACCCGACACCACTCGACCTCTCGGACAACGGCGCCCCCTTGTGTTCGGCCACCCTGACCCCCACCGGGCAAGTGCTGCCTGCGGCCGCCTACACCTGGGCCAGCCCGACTGGGAGCGCTTGCTGGACTCAGAACGGCTCGGGTATCTATGTCCTTCAGATCGCTGTACAAGACCCCGGCAACACGGTCGACCGAGCCGGGCTGAATCGCTATTCGATCAGAGCCAACAACAACGGGGCCAAGCTCTTCGCCCTCGGCGACTTCTCGATCTACAACAATGCCAGTGGCACCACCACCGCCTTTTACCTGGCCGAAGTGCCCACCTACTACCACGGCAAGACTTTCGTGGTGGAGTTGTACGACGCCGGCGAGTCGGCGGCCAACGGCACTCTGCAGGTGGTCGATCCCTCCGGGACCACGTTCAATGACGGTCAATGCCGGATCTACAGCCGAGACAATCCAAGTCAGTCCTGGAACCTGCAGCAAACGATCTCGAGCGGATCCGACTGCCAGGAAACAGTGACACCGGGTGAGTACAACGGGCGCTGGCTCAAATTCGAGATGGATCTGCCCGCAACCTATTCCTGCTCCACTTGTTGGTGGAACATGAAGTACGCCTACCCATCAGCGGTGAACGACACCACCACCTGGCGGGCGTACATGATCGGGAACCCGATCCACCTCATCGACTGACCGCGGCCATCCAGGTTTACCCTGTCGGCATGTTGCCTCCTCCTGAGTACATGCCCGCGCTGATAACGCCTTTCTCCAGAAGCGGCGAGGTCGACATCAAGGCGCACACCCACAACCTTCGGGTGCTCTCCGAGCTCGGCATCCGTGGATTCGTGATCGGCGGGTCCAACGGCGAGGGGCCCTATCTCGAGCCTGGAGAGCGGAGCCGGCTGGTCAAGACCGGGCGAAGACGCAAAGCCCATTTCATGGTCGGCATCTCGGCCGAGTCGACACGGGTGGCGATGCGCCAGGTCCAGGAGGCGGCGGACGCACAAGCCGACAGCATCCTGGTGATGACCCCGACCACCATGGCCCGAGGGCGTGACGAAGCCGTGCTCAGGTTCTACCGAACGATTGCGGACGCATCTCCGCTTCCGGTCTTCATCTATTCGGTGCCTGGGGTGACGGGTTACAACCTGCCGATCGAGCTCGTATGGCGAATCTCACGCCACGAGAACGTGGTGGGCATGAAAGATTCGGGCGGGGACGTGGTTCGTCTCCAGTCGATCATCGACGCCACGCCACCGGGCTTCACCCTCTACTCAGGATCCTCCAGGGCGCTGACCGCGGCCATGGCGGTCGGTTGCTATGGGGCAATCACCGGATCAGGCAACTATCTGCCGGAACTGGTCCTCCGGGTCATGGCGGCCGCCAAGGAGAGCCCGGCGACGGCCCGCCGACTTCAGAAGCGCCTCAGCTCGGTGAGCGCCGACGTCGAAGCCCATGGGATCCCGGGGGTCAAGGCGGCGGCCAAGGCCGCGGGTCTCGACCCCGGATATCCGCGGGAGCCGCTCACCCGGCTCTCCCGTGGAGCGGAGACTTCGATCGCCAAACTCATCTGATGGTTGAAGCGAACCTGTAGTCAAAGTCTGCCTGACTAGTACGATCCACGTTTCCAGACCATCAAGGAGACAGTCTTTGTCCAAGTTCCTCAGTGAAGAGTGGGCCTCGGAGGTAACCGCCGCCCTCAGCCAGCACCCGGGATTCAAGAACGCCATTGGATCGGCCGAACTCGGAATCCAATTCGAGGTCAGCGATGGCCCGGACGGCGACTCCGCCTATTACCTGAAGTCGAGTGGCGGCAACTCAACGATGGCGGTTGGAACACTGGAAAACCCTGACGTCACGGTGCGGCAGACCTATGACACCGCAACTGCCATCTCCAAGGGCGAGCTGAACACCCAAACCGCTTTCATGACCGGCAAGGTCAAGGTCTCGGGCAATCTCGCAAAATTGATGATGCACCAGTCGGCGATCCAGCAGTGGAACCTGGCGACGGTGGATCTCGACGTCGACTACTGACACCGACTAGTCAGTTCGCGTAAAAACGAGGGGGTCCCTGGATACTAAGCCCCGTGGGCCGGATAATGTTGAGTCAGTGACCACGGCTGGTGGCCGTGTCACATCAAGGGGCAAGAAATGGGCAAGGGAGAAAAGAACCGCGGTGCGACGCTGGTAGAGACCGCGCTGATCTTCCCGTTGATGATCCTGTTGACAGTGAGCCTTCTCGAGTTGGGACTCGCATTCAAGGATCTGCTCACGGTGTCTTTCACGGCGCGTGACGCGGCTCGGGTCGGTGCTCTCGCCGGGAATGACCCAGACGCCGATTGCTTGCTAATCCAAAGCATCGTCGCCGGGTTTGGCGCTTCGGATATCGGAGGCGTCGATATCCACATTTTCAAAGCCAGCGAAGCCACCGGAGATCCCGAGGCGAACACGATCAGCACTTGGACACTCAACTCAGGGAACGCGACAGGATTGCGACGATTGGACCGTAACTGGGCCCGGTGTCGCGAGCTGGCCTAGCGTCGACCGCCAGGTGAACGTTGGACCGAGCACCAAGCTGGACATCCTTGGCGTCACCATCGAAACCACCCACGACTGGGTCACCGGGCTCCCGCCTTGGCGCGGGACCATGAATGTAAGTCGGACGGCCCTCCAGAGACTCGAACCGGAGGCCTTCGAATGAAGCGCATCAAGGAGGACAAGGGCATCGCGCTGGTATGGCTGGCGATCACCCTGGTGCTCTTGATCGGGATGGCCGGTTTCGCTACGGATCTTGGGTGGCTGTATCTGAATACCACGAGGGCGCAGAAAGCGGTTGATTCCGCCGCTCTCGCCGGAGTCGTCAATCTCCCTGGATTCATCGTCCAGGCGACACTAGATGCCGAGGCTGCCACCACGGCCAACGGATTTGACCCCGCCGGTCTGACTGTGACTCCACTGGCGGACAACAAGCTGCACGCCGAGTTGCGGGCTGAGGTACCTTCGCTCTTCCTGAAGGTTCTCGGTTTCGACCATTTCAATGTCACGAGACAGGCGACTGCGGAATACATCAAACCGATACCGTTGGGCAATCCCAACAACTGCTTCGGCTGCCCCAGCGTCGGTGATTCGTGGGCCGCGATCTCATCGCAATTCATCCACAAGGAGCATGGAGATCCGTACTCCACCCGATGCCGGGTGCCGAACGCCGGAGGCACGGCATGTCAGTCTTCTAACACCGACTTCAATCGTGGCGGGGCCTACGCCGGGTACTACTACGGGATCGAGGTGTTCTCGGGGTCCAGCAACCTGGACGTCGACCTGTATGACCCTGGCTTTTTCGCGCGCCCACAAGATCAAGGGACCGGGGACTTCAAGATTGGCAACGGCCCGGAGCCGACGACCAACTACTCACTGCACATGGTGGACACCACCCCCCTCGACCCGACGGACAACCCTCTCATCTGTTCCCAGTCCTATGGACCCGGTGAGGGCCCTCAGGACGATTGGGACAACTTCTGCGGCCAGGAAGTGTCTGGGTCTCTGATTCCGGGGATATACGTTCTTCAAGTGACGACCAGCGGTCAAGGGATCGCCAGTAACCACTACTCGGTCATGGCCAACGTTGGCAGTGGCGCCACACCCCGCGTCTTCGGAATCAATGACATGTCAATCTGGACCAACGACCTGGTCCAAAACAGCCAGCTCTATCTCGCAGAGATCGACGACATCCACGCCGGGAAGAAACTCGAGCTTCAGTTCTACGATCCAGGCGACGCCGATGACAACTCCTGGATGTCAGTCATTTCACCCACAGGTGGAACCCCCTTCTGCAGCTGGACGGTGTGGAATCACGACTTGACCGTCGAAAACCCGGCTAAGGGTGGCTCCGGGCAGTGCCGTTGGCAGACCACCGACACCTCTCTCGGCAGCGATCCTCGGGTCTACAACGAACAATGGATCGTGGCCGTCATCGATCTTCCTGACGATCCGGTGGATATGTGCGGGTCCGACTGTTTTTGGAAGATGGAACTCGACTTGAGCCTGCCAACAGAACGCACAACTTGGCGCGCCCGAGTTATTGGCAATCCAGTAAGGCTTATCCCAGATGCACCTTGAACGCGGCACTGCGGTGATCGAGTTTGCTCTCGCGATAGTGCTCATGCTGATGCTTGCCCTCGGCGCCTATGAGTGGGGCACCGGTTTTGCCGACCGCATCGCCATGACATCGGCTGTTCGGGAAGCCGGGCGCGTTGGCAGCGCCGCCGGGACCAATTCCGAAGCCGATTGCCGAATCATCGAGGCGGCGGCGGGAGCCCTGAACGCCGTAGCGGGCAACGAGGTGAAGGAGCTTTGGATCTACGAGTCAGATGCCAGCGGCGCAGTAGGCGGCAGTCGTCAGCGGTATCGCCCGGGTCAAAACGGAGACGATCCAGTCGACTTGCGATGCAACAACAAGTGGTTCGAAATCCAGGCAACCTGGCCACCCTCAGACAGAGAGGCTGGTGGCTCGGCTCGCGATTGGCTAGGAGTCAAGGTCATTGTCGACCATGCTTGGAAAACAGGCTTCTTGTGGTGGAACGGCACAGTGACGTGGGAAGAGGATGCTGTCTTCCGGGTCGAACCAGCTGTCGTCACTTGACCTTCGCTCAGATCAACCCGAGCTCCCTCACCGCATCCCGCTCCTCGATGAGTTCGGCCACCGATGCATCGATCTTGCCTCTCGAATAGTCATCGACCTCGAGCCCGGTCACGACCTCCCAGTTGCCATCCCGACAGACGCAAGGGGACGAGGAGACCAAACCCTCCGGCACCCCGTATGAGCCGTCGGAAGGGACACCCATCGAGACCCAATCGCCTTCGGGGGTTCCCAGCACCCAGTCACGAATGTGCGAAATCGCGGCGTTTGCCGCCGAGCCAGCCGACGAGGCACCTCGGGCGGCGATAATTGCTGCCCCCCGACCCGCCACAGTCGGGATGAAGACATCGCTGACCCAGGCGTGGTCTCCAACCAGTTCATAGGCCTGCTCTCCGTCGACCTCACAGTGAAACAGGTCCGGATACTGGGTCGAGGAGTGGTTCCCCCAGATCGTCATCTTCTTCACTGAAGTCACCGGCCGCCCGACCCGCGCCGCCAGTTGGCTGATCGCTCGGTTGTGATCCAGCCGTGTCATGGCGGTGAACCTCTTCGGATCGAGACCTCGGGCGCTGTTCAAAGCGATCAAAGCGTTGGTGTTCGCCGGGTTTCCCACCACCAGGACATCTGACGTCAGGTTTCGCCGCCGCTGCGAGGGCGCGCCCCTGGACGGTGAAGATCGCCCCGTTGGCGGAAAGCAGGTCGGAGCGCTCCATCCCCGCCTTGCGGGGCATGGCCCCCACGAGGAGGGCGATGTCGGCATCTTCGAATGCCGACTCCGGGTCATCGGTCATCGTCACCCCGGCCAGCAGAGGAAACGCGCAGTCGTCGAGCTCCATGGCCACGCCTTCGAGGGCGCCAAGCGCCGGCGTGATCTCGAGCATCTGAAGGTTGATCGGCTGGTCAGGGCCCAGCATCTCGCCGGCAGCGATCCTGAACAGAAGGCTGTACCCGATCTGGCCCGCGGCGCCGGTGACGGCAACCCGAACTGGTTCGTTGTTCATGTGATCGCCAAATTACGCGCGTCGTGTCACGTCAGGAAATCGAGGGCAAGGTCCAGTTGCGGGGCGGAGTGGGTGATCCAACCCACCGAGATCACGTCGACCCCGGTCATAGCGATCGAACGGACGTTTTCGAGGGTCACCCCCCCTGACGCCTCGGTCACCAGCCGGCCATCCGTCATCTCGACCGCCTGCCGAAGCGTTTTGATACCCATGTTGTCGAGAAGAACCCGATCCGCGTCTGTGCCCAGCACGACCTTCAGCTGATCGAGCGTTTCGACCTCGACCTCGATCGTGACGTCGGGCCCAACCCGTTCCCGACCCGCTCTCACGGCCGACTCGATACCGCCAGCGGCGGCTATGTGGTTGTCCTTGATCAGGACCGCGTCGTACAGGCCGAGGCGGTGGTTGATGCCGCCTCCCATCGAGACCGCGTACTTGTCGAGCAGCCGCATGCCCGGCATCGTCTTGCGGGTATCGCTGATCCTGGCACGCGTTCCCTCGACAGCAGCCACGAAACGAGCCGTCGCGGTGGCCACCCCGGACATCCGGCAGACGATGTTGAGCGCCGTCCTCTCAGCTCGAAGGAGGGATCTGGCCAGCCCTGCAACGGCGGCGATGGTCTGACCTGCAAACACCTGACGGCCGTCCGACACCATGGGTGAGAAATCGGTGGACGGATCAATTGCGTGGAACACATATTCGGCGACCTCGAGCCCGGCGATGATGCCGTCAGCACGGGCGACCAACTCGGCGTGGGCCTCCATCTCCTCGGGGATGCAGGCGTCCGTAGTGAGGTCGCCGACCCCTCCCAGGTCTTCTGCAAGGGCCCGCCCCACCAGGTCGACATACGCCGCACGATCGATCACGTGACCGCCACCAGGTCGGCCCGAGTTGGATCGATGAGGGTGCGATGCTCTTGCATCGGGTCTGGCTCGGGGTAATCGGCCCGATAGTGCCCGCCACGTGACTCGCTTCTGCGCAGCGCCGCCAGAACCACCATCAACGAGAGGTCGGCCGCCACCCGGCCTGCGATGGTCCGACGAAGGACATTCTCCAAATCGAGAAGGTGATTGCGGGCCTCCCAGAGCCCGGCCCCGGTCCGCACCAGCCCGACCCGGTCCCACATGATCTGGCGAAGCTCCTCGAGAGCCGGCCCGGCCACCAAGGGCAGGTCGAACGCCTCCTTGGCCGCCATCGGCTCTCCACTCGGCTCGACCAGATTGCGGGCGACGTCGACCGAGGCCCTGGCACCGAACACCAGGCCTTCGAGCAGCGAGTTGGAAGCCAGCCGGTTTGCGCCGTGGACGCCACTCGAGCTGCACTCCCCCACGGCCCACAAGCCCTGGATCGATGTCCGGCCACTGGAGTCGGTGTCGATGCCTCCCATGTAATAGTGGGCCGCCGGCGACACCGGGAGAAGGTCGCTGCTCCGGGTCGAGGCCCACCGAGTGAGCATGGGCGTTGACTGTCGGAAATCGATCGGCAAAGTTCACCAGCGCACGAGCGTCGAGATAGGCGCCCATCCCCTTGTCGTACTGCCAGAAGATGGCCCGGGCGACGATGTCTCGGGGGGCGAGCTCAGCCATCGGGTGGTACTGATCCATGAACCGCCGACCGTGGGCATCGACGAGGATCGCCCCCTCGCCCCGCAAGGCCTCGGTCAACAGGGGCATCGGGTCCTTGCCCGCAAGGAGCGCGGTCGGATGGAACTGGACGAATTCGAGATCGGCCAGCCGGGCCCCCACCCGGCCTGCCATCGCGATTCCATCGCCGGTTACACCAGGCGGGTTGGTGGTTCGTGAGTAGAGGCGCCCGGCGCCGCCGGTGGCGAGCACCACAGCCGGGGCCAGGACGACTTCACGATTCTTTCCGTCAGCGGTGACTACGCCGGCCACCCGATTGTCCGCCATCACCAGATCCACGACCCTGCGCTCGATGATCTCGGTGCGATCGGTGTCCACCGCCCCACTCAGGGCTCGCATCACCTCGGCCCCGGTTGCATCGCCATCGGCGTGTACTACGCGCCTCCTCTGGTGTCCACCTTCCTGGCCAAGAGACAAGCCTCCATCGTCGTCACGGTCGAACTCGGCGCCGAGGCGCATCAAGTTCTCGATTGCCGCCGGGCCTCCCTTGGTGAGGACGTCGACAACATTTCTGACCGCCAGACCGCCGGATACGTTGAACGTGTCTTCTGCGTGTTGCTGCGGAGAATCCTCCTCCGAAAGGGCAACAGCGATCCCGCCCTGAGCCCACCAGGTCGAGCCCATCTCAGGCGCCGACATCACGTAGGCCCGGGGGAGCCCGAGCGCGACGGTGAGCCCGGCGACGCCGGCGCCGACGACAAGAGGGGCGTCGAGGCGCGTGATATCGGTCATCGGTTAGTTCTAGTCCTGGCGGCCGACTTCGAGCATCCGGGTCACGGCAGTCCGGGCCCGCTCGGCGATGGCAGGGTCGATCTCGATCTGGTGGGTAAGTGTCACCAGCGAATCCTTGATGTTCTCGAGAGTGATCCGCTTCATGTGGGGGCAGAGATTGCAGGGACGAACGTATTCGGTGTTCGGCGTCTCGCTCGCCACGTTGTCAGCCATCGAGCACTCGGTGATCATCATCACCCGATCGGGTTGGTTGGTGGTCACCCATTGGATCATCCCGTGGGTCGACCCGACGTAATCCGCCTCGGCCAGGACATCGGGCGGGCACTCGGGATGGGCGATCACCTTGATCCCCTCGTTCCCGCGGCGGTAGTCGGCGATTTCTTCACCGGTGAAGCGCTCGTGGACAATGCATGAGCCCTCCCAGAGCACCACTTCCACGTCGGTCTGGGTCGCCACCCACCTCCCCAGATACTGATCCGGTGTGAAGATCACCTTGTCCACGCCCAGGGACTCGACCACGGCCACCGCGTTACTCGAGGTGCAGGTGATATCGGACTCGGCCTTGACCTCCGCCGACGTGTTGACATAGGTGACCACGGGGACGCCCGGGTGTTTCTCCCGCAGCGCACGAACATCCGCTCCGGTTATCCCATCGGCGAGGGAACAGCCAGCGAGCAAGTCGGGGATGAGAACGGTTTTCTCCGGGTTGATGATCTTGGCCGTCTCCGCCATGAAATGGACGCCGGCAAGAACGATCACATCCGCCTCCGTGTCGACCGCGATCTGGGCCAGGGCCAGGGAGTCGCCCTTGATGTCGGCTGCCAGGTGGTAGATGTCCGGCGTCATGTAGTTGTGGGCGGCGACGATCGCGTTGCGCTCCTTCTTCCACCAATTGATCTCATCGATCAACGGCTGGAGCGCGAAAACCTCGGCCTCGGGGAGGACATCCGTGGCGCGGGTGACGGCGATCGGGGTCATCTCGGACGAGTGTACGGTCGGACGCCGCTCCAGATACCCGGGCCCGACCCGCAAGACCGCGATCCGTCATAGACCGCCAAATACACTCGCCTCATGGCAAATCCTGTTCTTGAAAAGCAGTTCGGCACGGCAACAGCCGACTCTGCCCTCCAGGCCACCCCCATCCCGAAAGCGGACGGCCGCCGCACGATGTCGATCGGATCCGTGATCCTCTCGACGATTGTCCTGCTGGCCCTGGTGATGACCGGAGCTGCCTACGGATGGGCAAACGCAGCCGCCGTCCAACGGTGGTACTGGCTATTCATCATCGGCCTGATCGTCCTGGCGGTCGCCACCGCATCCCGACCCCAACTAGCACCGATCACTGGGGTGATCTACTCGTTGGGCCAGGGAGCCATGCTTGGCTCGCTGTCGAAGGTATATGAGACGCTCTACGACGGGATCGTGTTCCAGGCGTTCCTGGCCACGATGGCGGTGTTCGTGGCGATGCTGTTCCTGTACGCGACCCGGATCGTCAAGGTGACCCAGAAGGTCCGCTCGGTGATCATCATCGCCACCGTCGGGATTGGGATCTTCTATCTGTTCAGCTGGGTGTTGTCCCTATTCAGCGTCAACGTCCCCGTGTTGAGTGGCGCGGGCACCACGGCGCTCATCTTCAGCATCATCGTGATATTCGTCGCGGCGTTGAATCTCTTGCTGGACTTCCAGGTGATCGAGCTGGGTGTGAAGAGTGGTGCCCCGCGGGTTTTCTCGTGGTTCGCCGCCTTCGGTTTGATGGTGACGATCGTCTGGCTCTACATCGAGATACTGCGCCTTCTGGCCATTGCCGCCCGCCGGCAATAGGCAAGCCGGCTCGCGCCAAAGAAATCTTTCGAAATCGGCTGACGAGGGTATGGAATCTGTCGGGGTCGGCTTGTATGTTTCGAGCATGGTCGAACATATGTTCGAGGATGTGGGGATTCCCAAAGGTTTAGCCCAGATGACACCGGGCCCGAAGCTGGGGGCGATCCTGTCCTCGATCGACCGGAACCTGATCACCGGTCATGACCGGGTGGTCCTGGTCCAAGCCTGGAACCGTCAACTGGCTCATACCCAGGCCGAGCTCTACGCGGCGATGGTGGCGGTCGCCGACGCCGAACATGAGCAACTGTCCGGGTCTTCTCGAATCCGACGAGATCCAGGATCTCGCCGCCTCCGAAATCCGGGCTGCGCTCACTCTCACCCGACGGTCCGCCGACAATCACCTGGGTTGGGCCACCCAACTAGTCGAGGACTACCCGCTGCTGTGGGAAGCACTCTCCGAAGGCAGCATCGACCTGGCCAAAGCCAAAGTGATCATCACCGGAACCTGTCACCTAGAACCCGAACTCCGCAGCAAGGTCGCCGGGGTAGCTCTAGAGCGGGCCCCACAACAGACCACCGGACAACTAGACGCCCGACTCCGCAAACTGGTCATCCAAATCGACCCCGACGCCGCCAAGACCCGATACCAGCAAGGCATCGAAGACCGTCGGGTCATTTCCGAAGCCAACCCTGACGGGACCGCCAACCTCCACGGGCTCAACCTTCCCCCCCACCGCAGCAGTGCGGTGATGCGACGGATCAACCGGTTGGCCCGAGCCGCCCGCTCCGCCAACGACCCCCGGACCATGGACCAGATCCGAGCCGACGTCCTCCTCGACCTCCTCGCCGGCAGCAACCACCACGACCGACAATATCGAGGAACTGTCGACATCCAAGTCGACCTCAACACGCTGGCAGGTCTGGTTGAGAACCCCGCAGAGCTCGCCGGCTACGGACCAGTAATCGCCGACATCGCCCGCCAAGTCACCAAGCAACAGGCAGACTCTGAATGGCGATACACGATCACCAACGACGAAGGCCAGGTGGTCCACAACGGAACCACCCGGAGACGACCCACCGCCGACCAGACCAGACAAGTCGAAGCAGAGAATCCGACCTGTGTCTTCCCTGGGTGCCGGAACCCGGCATCGGAGTGTGACATCGACCACAACCAGGAATGGTCAGAGGGTGGCCCGACCGAAGTGGAGAATCTGGCCCCACTCTGCCGACACGACCACGTCATCCGACACCACGGATGGAACATCAAACAAACCCGACCCGGCACCTACCAGTGGACCAGCCCACTGGGCCACACCTACCAAGTACTAGCCCGATCGCCCTAGGAAACAAGCGCTGGGACAGAGCTACATGTGGGAGATGATGGCGTCGCCGAACTCTGAGGTCTTGACCTCAGTGGCGTCGTCGGTCAGGCGGGCAAAGTCGTAGGTGACGGTCCGCGCCGCGATCGCGCCTTGTAACCCGGCGATGATCCGGTCTGCGGCCTCCGCCCAACCCATGTAACGGAACATCATCTCACCGGAGAGAACGACCGAGCCGGGGTTCACCTTGTCCAACCCCGCATACTTGGGAGCGGTGCCATGGGTGGCCTCGAACACGGCATGACCGGTTACGAAGTTGATATTGCCCCCGGGCGCGATGCCGATGCCGCCAACCTGTGCCGCAAGGGCGTCTGACAAGTAGTCACCGTTGAGATTGGTGGTTGCGATCACCTCGTAATTGGCGGGACGGGTGAGCACCTGTTGCAACATGGCATCGGCGATGACGTCCTGGACCAGCAGCTTGTCGCCGGGCTTCCCACCGCAGTCCTCCCACGACACCGCCACGTCGGAGAACTCGTCGTGCACCAGGTCATAACCCCAGCTGCGGAAGGCTCCCTCGGTGAACTTCATGATGTTGCCCTTGTGCACGAGCGTTACCGACTTCCGGTCGTTGGCCAGCGCGTGGTTGATGGCGGCCCGGATCAGGCGCTTCGACCGAGTGATCGAGATCGGCTTGATTCCGATGCCCGCGTCACCAGGGACATCCCATCCGTACTCCCCCTTGACGAAGTCGATCAGCTTGGAAGCGTCTTCGGTCCCCTGCTCCAACTCGAGGCCGGCATAGACGTCTTCGATATTCTCCCTGAAGATGATCATGTCGACCAGGCCGGGCTCCTTCACCGGTGAGGGCACCCCTTCGAACCACCTGATCGGCCGCACACAGGCGTAGAGATCGAGGATTTGGCGAAGGGCGACATTCAGCGATCGGATTCCGCCGCCAACCGGAGTAGTCAGCGGGCCTTTGATCCCCACCAAATAGGTGGAAAACGCCTCGACCGTCTCGTCCGGCAGCCAGGACCCGACCTCGTTGTGCGCCTTCTCACCGGCGAGCACCTCGGTCCAGTTGACCTTTTTCGAGTCCCCATATGCCTTTGAGACTGCGGCATCGAACACGCGAACAGAGGCTGCCCAGATGTCTGGGCCGGTGCCATCGCCTTCGATGAACGGGACGATCGGGTCGTCGGGAACCGCAAGCCCGTCGGGGCCCATGGTGATCGGGGTGGCCATTAATAGAGACTCCTGGGAGGTGGTTTCGGAGCCGGGACACTAGCCGCAGCTAGGCGCGTCGAGCCTGAGCGGCGGTCAAGGTGTTGACAAGGAGCATCGCCCTGGTCATGGGGCCGACTCCGCCCGGAACCGGGGTAATCGCCCCAGCCACGGCCCGAACTGATTCGAAGTCGACGTCCCCAACCATCCCACGATCGGTCCTACTGATACCGACATCGATGACCGTTGCGCCAGGCTTGACGAAATCCGCAGTCACCAATTGGGGCGAACCGACTGCCGCAACCAGGATGTCGGCCTCACGGGCGACCGCTGCAAGGTCCCTGGTTCGGGAGTGGGCGACAGTCACGGTGGCATCCACTCCCCGGCTGGCGAGCATGACGGCCAGTGGCCGGCCAACCAGGAACGAGCGGCCGATGACCACCGCCCGTGTGCCCGACACGGGCAGGTCGTAGTGGGCAAGGATCCTCATGATCCCGCTCGGAGTGCAAGGTCGCAGGCCGGGGCGATCGAGCACCAGAAGCCCCAGGTTGTGAGGATGCAGCCCGTCGACATCCTTGGCGGGCGCGATGCGCTCGACGATCCGCTCCGAATCGAGGTCACCAGGCAAAGGCAGCTGGACGAGAATCCCGTCCACGTTGTCGTCGGCGTTGAGTTGCGAGATCAGGTCTTCGAGGTCCGACTGGGATACAGCGGCCGGCAACTCGTAGTGCATCGAGACGATGCCCACCTCGGCTGCATCGCTGCGCTTGCCTCGGACATAGGTGTGCGAAGCGGGGTCGTCCCCAACGAGGACCGTCGCCAGGCCCGGGGTGAAGTCGACGGTGGCAACCGCCGTCGCGACTTCCGACTTGACCGCAGCGGCAACGACCTTCCCATCGAGGATCAGGGCACCCATGGTCAGTGGCGGAAATGACGGTTGCTGGCGAACACAAGAGCGATTCCATGCTCATTCGCAGCATCGATCACTTCCTGGTCATTGCGCGAGCCGCCGGGCTCGATCACCGCGGTGACACCAGCCTCGGCGAGGGCGTCGAGCCCATCACGGAAAGGGAAGAAGGCATCGGAGGCGGCCGCGCCGCCGCGGGCCCGATCCCCAGCCCTGGCCACCGCTCTCTCTGCGGCCCCCACACGCGATTGGTCTCCGGCGCCCACCCCGACCGCGGCTTCATCCTTCACGATCACGATGGCATTCGACTTGGTGTGCATCGCGACCATCCAGCCAAACTCAAGGTCGTCGCGTTCAGCGTCGGTAGGCGGTCTCTCGGACACAACCTCCCAGGCATCGGTCAATTGTCCGTCTCTCGTCTGAACCAGGAATCCCTGCTCGAGACGGCTCATACCCGGATCGGTGTCACCAGGAGGGCCTGCCACCAGCACTCGAACGGCCGACTTACGGCCCAGCACATCGAGGGCCTCGTCGCTGACACCGGTGCACACGAGAACTTCGACGAACTTGTCCGCGATCGAGCTCGCTGTCTTCTCGTCGACCACGCCGTTCACTGCGATAACCCCGCCGAAGGCGGACAGCGGATCACAATCCCAGGCCCGCTCGAATGCATCGGAGACCTCGCCACCCTGTGCCGCACCACACGGGTTGGTGTGCTTGACGATGACGACCATGCCGGGAGCCGAGTTGGCAAGCCTCCACGCCGCCTCGGCGTCGGCATAGTTGTTGAACGACATCTCCTTGCCCTGAAGCTGCACGGCCTGCTGCCACCAGGGCCGGGAACCGTCCTCCACGTATAGAGCAGCCTCCTGGTGGGGATTCTCGCCATAGCGAAGGTCCGAAACGCGTCGCAGAGGAATCACCAGATCGTCGCCGATCCACCCGACTATTGCCGCGTCGTAAGAGGCGGTGCGAAAGAACGCCTCGGCCGCCAAGTTCTTCCGTAAGTCGTCATCCAGACCACCGCGCTCGACGGCCTCGGCAACCTCCACATACTGTTCCGGCGAGCTCACGATCCCGACATGCCGGTAGTTCTTCGCCGCCGCACGCACCATCGCTGGGCCACCGATGTCGATCTTCTCGATGATCTCCTCGTCGCCGGCGCCAGAAGCGACGGTCTCCCGGAACGGGTAGAGGTTGACAACGACCAACTGGAAGGGCTCGATCCCGTTTGCCTCCATGTCGGCGACGTCGGACTCATTGTCGAGCCGGGCCAGGATCCCGCCGTGGACCATGGGATGGAGCGTCTTGACCCTGCCTCCGAACATCTCCGGGGCTCCCGTCAGTTCTTCAACCGGCGTCACCCCGACCCCGGCGTCGCTCAAAGCCTTGGCTGTCCCCCCGGAAGAGACGATGGCCACGCCGGCAGCGGCAAGACGCTGGGCAAACGGAATCAGGCCATCCTTGTCGTACACACTGATCAGTGCCCTGGTCACGGGAACGACACTCATCGCCAGATCACTTCCCTGCCAACGATGCTGACCTCCCCTTCGACGAATGCTCGAACCACCCGGGGATAGAGGTCGTGTTCCTGAGCCTGGATTCGGGCATGCAGCACGCTCACGTCGTCGCCTGGGAGAACCGGGACCACGCGCTGGGCAATGATCGGTCCGTGATCCACCTCTTCGTCCACCAGATGGACCGTCACCCCGGTCACCTTCACGCCGTGAGCCAATGCTTGGGCCACGGCGTTGGAGCCGGGGAAAGATGGGAGCAGGGAAGGGTGGATGTTGAGGATCCGATTGGGAAATCGGCCGATCGCCTCCGGTGCCAGGATGCGCATGAACCCGGCCAGAACCATCATCTTGGCGCCCGATTTCTCCACAACGTCGGCAACCGCCTTCGAGAACTCGACACGCGAGCCGTATTCCTCCCAGGGCAAGACCACCGTGGGGATACCCGCTATTTCGGCGCGTTCGAGCGCCTTGATCCCGGGCCGGTCGGCCACCACCACGCTGATCGCGGCGCCGAGGTCAGGCGCGTCGATGAGGGCCTGCAGGTTGGAACCCGAGCCTGAGACGAGAACTCCAATGTCGATGATGGCCCTCCGATCAGGTCCTGAGTCGAACGTGGGGGGGACTGTAGGACGTACCATTGGCGCCGATGTCGCCGATAGAACAGGTTCCTGCCCTCGAATGGCAGACGTGGCTCGAGGCCAACGAGGGGATGCTCCTCGACGTGCGCGAGCCGGAGGAGTGGGATCTCGGCACGCTCCCCGACGCGGTCAGGATCAGCATGGGTGAGATTCCCGATCGGCTCGAGGACCTGACCGGGAAAGACGGGGTTCTCGTCGTTTGCCGCTCCGGAGCGCGCAGCCAACAGGTCGCCGTCTACCTTTCGATGAACGGGGTCACCAATGCCGCCAACCTGGCCGGGGGAATGAAGGCGCTCGGTTTGCAGGACTGACCGGAGGCGAGGGAAGCTCACGCCCCGCCCACAACATATGCGACACTGACTTCGTGGCCGGCGAACGCAAGCTTCCAGGCTGGTTGCTCCCAACGGTGGGAGTGCTTGTGGTCGTGGCCCTGGTGACGGCTGGGGTGCTCCGGAAGACACCGGAGCTTGACCCTTCGACTCCTGAAGGCACCGTTCAGGCATACCTCCAAGCGGTGTTCGCTGGTGACAAGGACGCGGCGGCGGCGCTCACCGAAGGTGAGTGTGACACCAACCTTGGCCCGGGGTCTGACGTGGAGGGCGTTTCTGCCTCGCTGGAGAGCGTCGAGGGCGACGAGACCCAGGCCACCGTCGTGGTCAACATGAGTCAGCCTTCAAACGACCCGTTCGGCGGGCTCAGTGAATGGCAAGAATGGTTCAACCTGCTCAACCACGACGGCACGTGGCTGATCCAGCAACCGGTCTGGCCCTACTACGCGGCGACAGAATGCTGATCCGATGAGCTCCGCCATATTCGCAGTCGTGATCCTGTTGATCATCCTGGCCGGGATTGGTCTCCTCATCTCCCGGCTTTGGAATCGCCATCCAGATCAACCGGAGCAGGAAGGGGTCGACATACTCCCCTACGTGATCCTGGCGATTGCCGTCGGGATCGCCACCTTCTCTCTCGCCCGGCTGGCTCGGGCCGGGATGGCCGGTGGTCAACTCGCCGGTGACAACACCAATGAGATCGCGGCGGCACTCGCCGGCTTGGTCGTGGCATCGCCGATCAGCTTCTTCCTCTGGCGACGCCAGGCTCGGCGGAGGAGGCTGTATCCGTCATTGCCAGGGTGGCCGGTTTACCTGGCAGCGATCGAGGTCGTCTTCCTGACCGCATTTTTCAGCAGTGTGACGCAGGTGGCCCGCGCGATGGCCGAAGACGGCGGAAGCGATCGCTGGACCAACCTGATCATTTACGGCGGGGTCGTTGCATTTCACTGGTGGGCGGCGCGCCAGGATCGACCCGCCGGCGACGCAGCCGAGTTGCCTCGGCTGATCGGATCTGGCGTCTCCCTTATCGCCCTCGCCATCGGCCTCCAGGGATTGCTCGCCTGGCTCTTCGAGCTTGTTTTCGACGCCGTCACCAATGGCTCCCTTGCGACGTCGCGCTCCGAGGTCGTCGTTTCCATCGCCCTCCTGGTCACCGGGGCGTTGATCTGGGCATGGAGATGGCTGCCGGCCTGGGACGAGGAGCCCACGGTTCTCCGCTCCTTGTACCTCGGAGCCGCCTCGGTAACCGGCTTGGCAAGTGCCCTCGGCCTGGGAGTCGTGATCCTGGGCGAAGCAATCGGCTACGCGACCGCCTCTGACGTCGATGCCGCCACCTATTTCGATTCACTGCCCAACAGCGCGGCTGGACTGGTGGTTGCCCTCGCAGCCTGGATCCATCACCGCCGACGGATCGGGAGAATCACGAAACCGCGCCGTCATAGGCTATGGCTACTCGATGGCCGCGATCGGCCTCGGGACTCTGGTTGGCGCAGGCACGGCGTTGGTGGCCTCGATCTGGGACACACCACTGGCTGGCGACGCGACCAATCAAGGGCTGATAACGCTGGGTCTGACCGTCATCGTCGCCGGGGCCGTGTGGCGCTACTTCTGGCGGTCGTCGCAAGAACATCGCTTGGAAGAAGTGCGATTCATCCAGCGCCGGGTCTACCTCGTAGGCATGGCCTTCATCCTCGGCCTCACCGCGGCGGGAGCCCTGATCGCCGTCCTCGTGGTCGCATTCCAGGCGGCGTTGGGCGACAGTGGGCAGTCGACCTCGTCATTGGCGACTTCGGTCACGCTCACAGTCCTGGCCGGCATCGCCACCTGGCATCTATTCACCGTGATCCGGGCCGACGGTCCAAAGAGCGTGACCCCGGTGGGCGCCCCCTTCTCCGTCACGGTCATCTGCTCCCACCCCGGCCCCCTGGCGACAAGCTTCCCCAAGGAGGCACGTCTCCGCGTTCACTATCGAACCGATGGGTTGGGCGTCATAGACGATGCCATGGCGGCGCAGATCGTCGAAGCAGTCGCCGGCCAACCGTCGTATGTCTGGGTCGATCAGGACGGGTTTCGAACCGCCCCGATCCAGGTCGAATGATTCGGCATTGACGCCGACGTCTGGAAGCATGCCGGTCCGTGACCTGGCTCGTCGACAAGTTGCTGAAACTCACCGGCTGGAGGTTCACCGGGGACCTTCCTGACCTCCCCAAGGTGATCGTCATCGGGGCCCCACACACGACAAACTGGGACTTCATCCTCTTCCTCGGGGCCTTGCATCACTATCGGATGAAGGCATCCTTCATCGGCAAGCACACCTTGTTCCGCTGGCCCTTCGGCTACTTCTTCCGATGGCTTGGCGGGATCCCGGTCGACCGATCGAAGCCCGGCGGGCTGGTACAGCAGGTGATCGACGCGATCAACCGCTCGGACCGGATGGTCCTGGTCATGGCCCCGGAGGGAACGAGGAAGGCTGCCCCTTTCTGGAAGTCCGGCTTTCTCCAGATTGCGGCCGGAGCCGAGATCCCGATCGTCCTCGGCTACATCGACTATTCCCATCGGAGCGCAGGGATGGGCCCGCTGATTCCCTATGACGGCGACCCTTCGAAGTTCATGGATGAGGCGCGCCTCTTCTACTGCGACAAGGCGGGGCGCCACCCAGAGGGAAAGGGCCCGGTGAGGGTTCGAGAGGAGATCGAGCCCTCCTAGCCGGCCATGCGCCTGAGGGCCGATCGGTCCACCTTCCCAAGATGGGTTTGAGGAAGCTCATCGACGAAGTAGACCCGACGCGGGTGCTTGTACGGCTCGAGGTGTGAGAGCACCCAGTCGATCAATTCCTGCTCTTCGACGTCGTCGGCGACAACGAATGCGATCGGCCTGGCCAGGCCGTCGGCGTCATTGACTGCCACCACCGCGCACTCTCGGACCGCCTCGTGGTCGAGGAGCGTGGACTCCACCTCCTGAGGCCGGAACCATTTGCCTTTCACCTTGATGGCGTCATCGGCCCGGCCGCGATGAGTCACGTAAGACGTCCTCGTCGATGGAGACCAGGTCACCGCCGACGAACCATTCCCCGCGGAACGCGTCGGCTGTCTTCTCGGGGTTCTCCCAATAGCCGGGCCCGAGAGACTCCCCTCTGACCCAGAGACGCCCGACCTCGCCGGCAGACACCTCGGCTCCATCCTCGTCGCATGCCTTGATCTCGAACCCGGGGACCACCTTGCCCAAAGTCCCGGGACGGACATCACCGAGGGTGTTGGTGACAAAGATGTGCCACATCTCGGCGGTGCCCAGGCCATCGAGGAGCTCAACCCCATACCGGTCTTTCCAGCGGTGGTAGAGCGTCTCAGGCAGCGCCTCGCCGGCCGTCGTCGCGAATCGAAGCGAATCGAGCTCAGCCCGGGAGGCGGTCGGATCCGAAAGCAACTGGTTCACCGCCGACGGGACCGTCACCAGGACCGTCGCCCGGTGTCGCCCGATCCGCTCCACAATTGCTCCAGGGGTCGGGGGACCCGGAAACAACACTGTGGAAGCACCAACTGAGAGCGGGAAGAAGAGATTCGATCCGGTGGCGTATCCGAAATAGAGCTTGGGCACGGCAATCGTGGTGTCTTCCCTCGTGAGGCCCAGAGCACCCTGACCGTAGAGCCGGGTGGTATTGGCCAGGCTGCGATGGCTCTGCGGCACGGCTTTGGGAGCCCCGGTCGTGCCCCCGGAGAAGAGCCAGAGGGCCGGGTCTGCTGCCGCGGTGTCGAAGGTGTCGATCTCGCCTCCCGACAGAGCAAGTCCCTCGTCAACCACCAGCTCCCGTGGCTGCCACCCGCCCATGTCCGCCGCCTGGCGGAAGTGGGCGAGATGGTCGCCATGCACGATGACAGCGGCGGCCCGGGAGGTTCGGATGATCACCGCCATGGCCTCGACGGTCAGACCCGGGTTGAGCATGATCGCCACCGCACCTATCCGGAAGATGCCAAAGAGGGCAGCGACGTACGCCAGGCCGTCGGGGAGGATGATCAACACCCGGTCCTGATGCCCGACTCCGAGGTCGGCAAGCATCGCCCCTACTGAAGACGCCGCCGCGTCCACTTCGTGAAAGGTCACCTGGCGATCGTCGAGATGAAGGGCGACAACGCTCCCGAGGCCCTCCTCGAGTCGATCCCGAAGCAAGAATCGGTCCACGTTGAGACGCTCGGGCCACGTGTTCACGGATAGCGAACCTAGTCGGCACTACGGTTCTCACCGGTGAAAATCGCTCTGGTCACCGGGCCTTCGTCGGGAATTGGCCGTGCGACGGCTCTCGCTCTCTCCGGGCTCGGGCTGCACATCGTCGCCGCCGGTCGGTCCCGGGAGAGAACCCAGGCCGTAGTCGATCAGATCAGAGGCGAGGGTGGGTCCGCCGAGTTTCTCCACCTGGACCTTGCCTCACTCGCCTCGGTGCGCGAAGCGGCGGCGACCTTCGTCGAGACCGGGCGCCAGCTCGACATCCTGATCAACAACGCGGGAGTCGGCGCCACCAACGGTGTGACCGTGGACGGGTTCGAAATTCATTGGGCGGTGAACCATCTCGGGCACTTCCTGCTCACCAGCCAACTGGCGCCGACGTTGGTCGAGCGGTCACGCGTGGTGACCGTTTCGAGTGATTGGCACTATCGAGCCCGCAAGCTGCATCTGGAGCGGGTGCGTGGGAAGGGCTGGGTGCCGTTCGGTCTCGGCTACTACGCCACGACGAAGACGGCCAACATCCTCTTCACCCGTGAGTTGGCACGCCGAAATCCAGAATTGGAATGCCACGCCGTGCACCCCGGCCTGACCGACACCAGCCTCATCCCTTGGGGAGTGCGAGCTTTGGCCGGCAGCACCCTTTTGACCGCCGAGGAGGCGGCAGACACCGTCATCTGGTGTGCCACCTCCAACGAGGTGGCCGGCCAATCTGGCCTCTACTACGCCCGACGTCAGATCCATCCGGCATCACCGCTCGCGACCGACGACGAAGTGGCTGCGGAGCTGTGGGAGCGGTCCGTGGAGTGGACCGGTTTCTCCTCCCAGCGAACGGAGTGAGCGTTGGGGGGAGAGCCGGCGAAGCCGGGAGGGGGGCACTAGCTTCCCACCATGCCGGATCAACACCTCTACTACGGCAACTACCTCCAACTCGACAAGCTCCTCTCCGCTCAAGCATTGGAGAGCGAGCGAGCAGGCAAGACGGTTCATGACGAGATGCTCTTCGTGATCGTGCATCAGGCCTACGAGCTCTGGTTCAAGCAGATCCTCTGGGAGCTCGATGACCTGCTCCTGATTTTCGGCAGGGATCTGGTTGACGAGCAGGACATGGGCGTCGCGGTGAGCCGGCTCCGCCGCATTGTCGAGATCCAGAGAGTCCTGATCCAACAGGTCGCCGTGCTGGAGACGATGACCCCGCTCGACTTCCTCGACTTCAGGGACCACCTCTTCCCCGCTTCCGGCTTCCAGTCGGCCCAGTTCCGGTTGGTCGAGAACAAACTCGGGATCCGACCCGAGGACCGCCTGCTTCTGGCCGGAGCCACCTACACCGCCAGATTCACACCGGAGGACCGAGCCACCGTCGAGTCGGTGGAAAGCGAGCCGTCGATCTTCGATCTCGTCGAGCAATGGCTGGAGCGGACCCCGTTCTTGGAGAGCGGTGGCTTCCAATTCCGCGATGCGTTCCAGGAGGCGGTTCGGGCAAGACTCGAGGCAGATCGCGAGGTGGTGGCCGCCAACCCAAATCTGACCCCAGAAGAGCGTGAGGCCCAGCTCAAGGAATTCGCCCTCACCATGGAGGCATACGAGGCCCTATTTGACGAGGCGAAACACGTGGAGCAGCAAAAGACGGGGCGGCGGCGACTGAGCCATCGCGCTTTTCAGGCAGCTCTGTTCATCAACCTCTATCGCGACCAGCCCGCCCTCCACGAGCCATATCAGATGCTGGAGTTGCTCATGGACATTGACGAGGGGTTCACCGCATGGCGGCATCGTCACGCCCAGATGGCGTTGCGGATGATCGGACGCCGCATCGGGACTGGGGGCTCTGCCGGCGCCAAGTACCTGGAGAAGGCTGCGGAGCGAAGTCGCGTCTTCGGGGACCTGTTCGACCTCTCGACTTTTCTCATCCCTCGGGAGAGCCGTCCACCCCTGCCCGTTGATGTCGTGGAGGCGATGAGATTCCGGTACCAGGGATGAACCTGAAACCTGGTTTCTCGCGGTTTTTCGACGCGGCACCGAATCGCCTCCACTTTGCGGCCCACTCCCACCACCCCTGGCCCGACGCCTCTTATGACGCCCAGCACGAGGCCTGGATGGACGCTGCCCGGCTGGCGGACGACAAATGGGAGCACGTGTTCGGGACCGTGATCCCCGAGACCCAACAGATGGTCGCTTCGGTCCTCGGCTTAGCCGACCCGACCACTCTCACCTTCGGCCCCAACACTCACGACTTCCTGACCAGAATCTTCTCCTGTCTCGAGCCACCCGTCCGGATCCTCACCACGGACGCCGAGTTCCACTCCTTCAATCGCCAGTCACGGCGATGGGAAGAGGCGGGTCTTGCCATTGTGGACCGAATCAGTGCAGAGCCCTTCGACACGTTCGCCGATCGCTTCACCCGGGAGGCACGAGCCGGAGTCCATGACCTGATCTACTTGAGCCAGGTGTTCTTCGACTCGGGCTTCGTGGTGCCCGACATCGATCGCGTTGTTTCCGCAGTCTCAGAGGATCGGGCCTTCGTGGTCGTCGACGGCTATCACGCCTTCATGGCCCGACCCAACAACGTCGGCGCCATCCAGGACCGAGTCTTTTTCCTTGCCGGCGGCTACAAGTACGCCATGGCCGGCGAAGGGGCCTGCTTTCTCCACTCTCCTCCGGGCTACGGCCCGAGGCCGATCGACACCGGGTGGTACGCCGGGTTCGGCCAGCTCGAGAGCGGAGTCAGCGGTCAGATTCCATATTCCGAGGATGGCTCGAGATTCGCAGGAGCCACCTACGACGTCTCCGGCATCTATCGGATGCGGGCGGTGCAGTCATGGCTGGCAGACATGAACGTGACCGTCGCTGACATCCGCGCTCATGTCATCAGCCTCCAGGGGCATCTGTTGGAATCGGGCAGCCTGCCCGGCGAGCTGGTCCCAGCGGAGCCGGCTGAGAGAGGGAACTTCTTGACGGTCAGATCCGAGCATGCCGGTGACGTCTATCGGGCGCTTCACGAGCGCGGTGTCGTTACCGACTATCGAGCCGACCGGCTTCGCATCGGCTTTGGCATCTATCACGACGAAGACGACGTCGACCGTCTGGCCGCCGTGTTGGCCGGGCTCTAGTCAGATCCGATCACTGCCACCCCGACCAGCTCAACCACCGCACGAGTGTCGAAGAGCTCGGAAACACCGATCAGCGCCATCGGGGGGAAGTGTCGGCCAAAAACCTCGCGGTAGGCCTCTCCAATCGGGCCCAGGTTCTCGCGGTAGTTGCCGAGCTCGGTCGTGTAGATGGTGAGGGACACCAGATCGTCCGGCGCCCCGCCTGCCTCCTCGATGACGTGGGCCATCGATTGACACGCCTGCGCGAATTGCTCGACGAGCCCGTCGTCGATGCTGAGGTCAGGGTGATGACCGGTCTGACCAGCGACGTAAAGGGTCCTTCCGGACTTCGCCAGCGCCCCGTGGGAGAAGCCATAAGGCGGGGTCAGGTCGTCGGGGTTGAACAAGTGATGCCCGCTCATCGTCCCTCCCATACCGGCGGTCTCTTCCCGGTGAACGCCTCGTAGAACTCGGCGTGGTCCCTGGTGGTCATCAACAGCGCCTGGGTGTACGCCTCCAGCTCGATCGCCGAGGCCAGGTCCATGTCGAGCTCCCGGCCGATCAGGACCTTGGTGGCTCCGAATGCCAGCGTGGGCCCGTCGGCGAGACGCCTCGCTAGACCCCCCACCTCGGAGGCCAGATCACCATCGGCAACGACTTTCGAGGCCAGACCGAGGCCGACCGCCGCCTCAGCCTCGATCTTCTCCCCGAGTAGCAACATCTCGGTGGCCCGACCGAGACCAACCACCCTCGGGAGAAGGTAAGCCGATCCCATGTCCGCTCCAGCCAGCCCGACCTTGGTGAAAAGGAATTGGAACGAACCCGACTGCGCCATGATCCGTAGGTCGGAGGCGAGGGCGATGACTGCCCCCGCACCGGCAGCAACCCCGTTGACCGCCGCAATCACCGGAATCGGGAGCCGTCGGATCCGCTCGACGACAGATCCGGTCATGCGGGTGAATTCGAGAAGGCCCCTTGAGTCCATTTGCAGCAGCCTGGAGATGATCTCGTCGACATCACCGCCGGAGCAGAACCCGCGGCCTTTTCCGGTGATCACCAGGACAGATACATCTTCCCGATGCTCGAGCTCGCCAAGCAGATCGCGGAGGTCCGCGTAGACCTCGAAAGTCAGTGCATTCAGCCGATCGGGCCGGTTGAAGGTAACCGTGGCCACCCCCTGATCGATCTCGAAATCGAAGTGGTCCCAGGAATCGGTGAAGGCGGCGGAAGCTCGGTGCGGGCTCAATCAGTCGAGGCTAATCAGGCACAACCTGCACCGCGATCTTGCCCCGCGTGTGCCCCAGGGCAATCAACTCATGCGCCTGTCGGATCTCGGACAACGAGAACACCTTGGAAACCTCGGGCACGATGATCCCGGCATCCACCATTCCGGCGACCTCGGTCAGGGTCTCCCCGATCGGCGGGGCCGTCATGACCATGTGCTGACGCACCCCATGGGTGAGGGCGATTTCCACATCTGGCGCCTGCACCGTCGAGACAAGCATGCCTCCCGGCTTGAGGACCGACCACGAGCGCTCCTGAGTGTCGCCTCCGACGACGTCCAGGACGAGATCCACGTCGACCACGACATCTTCAAATGGAGTCGTCGAGTAGTCGATCTCCTGGTCGACGTCCAACATGCGCAGAAAGTCCATGTTCTTGGATGCGGTGCCTATCACAGTCGCCCCACGTGTCTTCGCGATTTGGACAGCCATGTGGCCGACGCCACCTGCGGCTCCGTGAACGAGAACCGTCTGCCCCTCGGAGATCTCACCGGCTTCGATCAACGCCTGCCAGGCAGTCAGGACCACGTGCGGAATGGCGGCCGAATGGAGGAAGTCGAGCGTCTTGGGCTTGGCCGCCACATCCGTGGCTGGCAACACGGCGTATTCAGCATATGCGCCGTCGCGAATCACGCCGGCCCTGCCGTAGACACTGTCGCCAACCGACACGCCTTCAACACCGTCTCCGACTTCCTCGATGACGCCGGCGACATCCGTTCCCAGGATCAAAGGCAGGGTGTAGTCGAAGTAGCCGGCCAGGTATCCGGAACGAACCGCGACGTCGAACGGGTTGACCGAGGTGGCATGCACCTTGACCACAACTTCTCCGGCCCGGGCTTCCGGCCGAGGCGCATCCTCGTAGGTGAGCACCTCGGGACCGCCGTAGTTATGGATCCGAACTGCCTTCATCGTGGACATCGGGGTCTCCAGACTCGCGAGATGGGCGTTCCGTCGCAGACTATTCCATTGCAAGCATCGACAGCCTGTGTGACTTCGGTTTCTTGTCGGTAACTTGGGATCTGCCGATGCAAACCCATCCCCTTGTCGAAGAGTCCGAGCGAATCGCCCGCTCCCTGCTCGAATCGGCCGAAGGCGGTGTGCCGGGCCGGGTGAATCGAGGCCTGGCCAAGGGCATCGCCGATCATGGCCTCTTCGACCGGCTGTTCGCCACCGAAGGGGTCACCGCCACCGACCTTTGCGCAATCCGCCAGGGCTTGGCCCGGGTCTCCACCGAGGCCGAGACCACCTTCGCCGTCCAGGGGCTGGGCGCCATACCGATTCATTTGATGGGCACGACTGCCGTTCGCGAAGAGTGGATTCCGGCGATTCGCACCGGGGATGCAGTGGCGGCGTTTGCCCTCACCGAGCCAGGGGCCGGATCGGATGCCGCGGCGCTGACCACGAGAGCCGAGCCGGATGACGACGGGTATCGGATCACAGGCGAGAAGGCATACATCTCGAACGCGCCCGACGCCGACGTGTACACGGTCTTTGCCCGAACCGCCGACGGCGTCGGCTCGCGTGGGATCACCGCATTCGCAGTCCCGGGTGACGCCACAGGCTTGACCGGAGAGACGATTCCGATGATCTCCCCCCATCCACTGGGGCGGCTGACCTTCGACGGAGTGGCGGTGCCGTCCACCCATGTTCTCGGTGAGGTAGACCATGGGTTCCGGGTGGCGATGCAGACCCTGGACCTGTTTCGCCCCAGCGTCGGGGCCTTCGCCCTGGGGATGGCAGAAGCGGCTCTCGGCATTGCGGTCGACCACGCCACCACCAGGACTGCTTTCGGGACGCCGATCGGGGAATTCCAGGGTGTGTCCCACCAGCTGGCCGACATCAGGCTTGCGATCGAGGCGGCTGCCCATCTGGTCTACTCGGCATCGGAAGCCCACGACTCGGGCGACCGCGATGCCCTCACCGGGAAGGCCGCGATGGCAAAGCTATTTGCCACCGAGACCGCACAGAGAGCCGTCGATGTTGCCATCCAGGTGCTGGGGGCGAGAGGCCTGGAAGCGGGCTCCACTCTTGCCCACCTCTACACCGAAGTACGGGCCCCCCGGATCTACGAAGGGACCTCTGAGATCCAGCGCAACATCATCGCCAGAGAGCTGTTCGCGGGGAGGATCTAGCCTCCGAGCGCGGCCGCGTACCCGGCCCGCACCATGATGCAGGCCCGGGTCAACCAGACGAACGGGCCGCTGGAAAGTCTCTTCTCCAACTCGGGTGACTCGGCTCCCGGCTGGATCCAGATGTTCTGAATCCCCGCCTTCTCGCACTCGTCGAGCACGAGCAGGCCCCGTGCCGCCGGAATCACGAAATCGGCGATGGTTGGCTTTTCGGGCAGGTCGAGGACCGAATGCCAGCAAGGGTCGCCATCGACGATCTCACGGTAGGGGTTGACGGCGAACACCTTGTAGCCCTTGCGCTTGAGATCCCGATAGATGATCCCGCCGTACTTGCCGGGGCGATCGGTCGCGCCGATCACTGCGACTGAGGCACCGGGTTGGGCCAGGAGTGGTGTGAGATCCGTCATTTCCTCAGACAACGGTATCGGAAGTTATGGCCTTCCCTGGAATCCAATATGTACCGTGAGTGAGCGTGAGCACCATCGTCATCGACGGCAACCCCCTGACCCGGGCCGATGTCATCTCCGTCGCCCGCGACGGGGTCACAGTGGTCACGAGCCCACACCTGGCCGACCGTATGAGGCCCGCCAGAGACGTAGTCGAGTCTGCCGTCGACTCGAGCGAGGTCGTCTACGGGATCACCACCGGATTCGGGGCTTTGGCATCCACCCACATCGGGCGGGACCAGACCGAGGCCCTTCAATACAACCTCGTCCGCTCCCACGCCGCAGGAGTCGGGGACCCCCTTCCCGACATCGTGGTCCGGGCAATGCTCCTGCTCCGGGCGCGGACACTGTCCCAAGGCCATTCCGGGGTCCGACCCGAGATCGTTGAGCGGCTCATCGAGATGCTCAATAGGGGGATTCTGCCCCTTGTCCCCTCCCAGGGCTCGGTCGGCGCCTCCGGAGACCTGGCACCGTTCGCCCACCTCGCGCTCCCCCTGATCGGTGAGGGCGAGGTCCGTTGGAACGGTGAGACCCTCACCGGTGCGCAGGCCCTGGCGAAGGCCGGTCTCGAACCACTTCGCCTTCAGACCAAGGAAGGCCTGTCACTGCTCAACGGGACCGAGGGGATGGCTGCAATGGGGATCCTCGCCCACTATCAAGCCAACACCCTCCTGCTGGCAGCGGACGTAGCCTGCGCCCTCACCGTCGAGGCGGTGATGGGCAGTTCCCGGCCGTTCCGACCCGAGGTCCACGCGCTGAGGCCCCATCCCGGGCAGGGGCAGTCGGCCCGTCGGATTGCCGCCCTCCTCGAAGGAAGCGGGATCGGGGCCAGCCACGCCGAGGACTTCCACCACGCAGTCCAGGACGCATACTCGTTGCGCTGCGCTCCTCAGGTCCACGGAGCGGTAGCCGACACCTTGAGCCACATGGCAAGAGTCCTCGACATCGAGATCGGGTCGGTGGTCGACAACCCGATCGTCTTCCCGGATACGGCAGAGGTGATCTCAGCGGGCAACTTCCACGGCCAGCCCCTCGCCTTCGTCCTCGACTTCTGTGCGATAGCCGTCACCGAGCTTGGGTCGATCTCCGAGCGGCGGACCGACCGAATGCTGGACCCGACCCGTTCCGCCGGCCTCCCTGCCTTCCTATCGCCTGATCCCGGTGTCAACTCCGGCTACATGATCAGCCAATACACACAGGCGGCCTTGGTCGCCGAGAATCGGGTCCTCTCCCATCCCGCCTCCGTCGAGTCGATTCCCACCTCCGGGATGCAGGAAGATCATGTGTCGATGGGTTGGGGCGCGGGGCGAAAGCTGTTCCCCGTCCTCGACAACACCCGCCGGGTACTTGCGGTGGAGATGCTCTGTGCCACCCAGGCCCTCGAATACCGACAGCCGTTGCGCCCCGCCCCGGGCACTTCTGCCGTAGCCGCCCTCATCAGGGAGCACGTCCCGCCATTGACCGAAGACAGATCGTTGGCCGCTGAAATCGAGACGGTCGCTGAGCTGATCGGGTCGGGCGAGATCGAGGCAGTGGTCTCCGGGCTGACCGGATGACCCACGTTCTGATCACGGGGATCGGACGTCTGATCACCAACGACGGGCCGCCGGTCCTCGGAGCGGCCGTTGCCATCGATGACGGCCGGGTCACCTACGCCGGGCCAGAGGCAGATGCCCCGCTGCAGGGCTCGAGCCGCCGAATCGAATGCGAGGGTCGAGCCGTGATCCCGGGATTTGTCGACGCTCACACTCATCTCGTGTTTGCCGGCGATCGATCCGACGAGTTCGTGGCACGTCTCGGCCGGAGCCCCCTACACCGGTGGTGGGATCCTCTCCACGGTGGCAGCGACCAGATCGGCATCGGAGGACGACCTGGTCCGGCAATCGGCCGACCGCATCCGTCGAATGCTCTCGTCCGGCACCACCACCCTCGAGATCAAGACGGGATACGGGCTGGATCTGACCACGGAGCAGACTCTCCTCCGTGTCGCCCGGCGCCTGGCGCTGGAGTTGCCGGTGACCATCAAGACCACCTTTCTCGGCGCCCACGCCTTCCCAGAGGAGTTTCGAAGATGCCGAAGACCGATACGTCGACTTGATCGTCGACGAGATGCTTCCGACCGTCGCCTCCGAAGCCGACTTCTGCGATGTATTCGTCGAAGAGGGCGCCTTCAGCCTCGATCAGGGCAGACGCATCCTCGAGGCGGCGATCGACCTCGGCCTGCCAGCTCGTGTTCACGCCGAGCAGTTGAGCCATAGCGGCGGTGCGCTCCTGGCCGCCGAGTTGGGGGCAATGTCGGCCGATCATCTCGATTGGGCGACGGTCGACGACGCCGACGCTCTTGCCGCGGCGGGAGTCTGCGGTGTCCTCACCCCGGGGGCCTCCTATTCGCTCCGGCACCCACAGGCGCCGGGAAGGATGCTGCTGGAGCGAGGGGTGACCATCGCCCTCGCCACCGATTGCAACCCGGGCACGTCCTACATCGAGTCGATGGGCCTGGTGATCTCAATGGCCTGCGTTTTGATGGAACTGACTGTCGAACAGGCTGTCTACGCCGCGACGCGGGGCGGTGCGCTCGCGTTGGGCCTCGACGATCACGGGCACCTCAGCCCCGGGGCCGCCGGGGACCTGGTGATCCTGGACGCACCCACCGAAGCCCATCTCGCCTATCGACCGGCGACCAACCTGGTGTGGAAGACCATCAGAGGAGGTAGCTTCCAGCCCCACCTTTCGAGCAAGGAGCAAGCAAGTGCGTGACGGCCTCCTCTTCCTCCACATCCTCGGTGCCGCCGCTTGGATCGGTGGTGGCATCTATGGGTATTTCAGCTATCCATCCTTGGTGCGACTGGGCCCGCCGACCGCAGAAGGGCTGCTCAAGGGCATGGAGAAGTGGGGGGCCATCTACTTTGGATCCGCTTCCGGGCTGGTCGTCCTGTCCGGGATCGGCCTGGTGCTGACCTCCGACGCGTTCGGCTGGGGCGACACCTTCGTCCTGATCGGTCTCGGGGCCTTCATCGCCAGCGGCGTCATCCAGTCCACCATCGGGAAGAGGGCAAACGAGAGGGTGATGGAGGCCGCCATATCTGGAGCGGGGATCCCGGAGGCGATCAAAGGGGCGCAGCAGGCCGGGCTTTGGGACTTCGTTGTTCTGTTCGTCACGTTGTGGGCAATGATCACCAAGCTGGGAGCCTGAAAGGCAGGAAATGGATCGGAACAAGATCGAGTCGTTCCTCGATCGGTTTCTGGAACTCGCCTCTGGCGCAACCACCATCGGCCTCCTGGCGGTGGCAGATCGCAGTGGGCTCTTGGAGTACTTGGGCACGGGACAGGGCGGCACCTCTGTGGAAATAGCGGTGGCCGCCGGCCTTGAAGAGAGATACGTCCAGGAGATCCTGTCCGGTCTCGCCGCTTCCGGAGTGGTGGACTACGACCCGGAGTCCGAGCGGTTCGACCTCCCCCCCGAGCACGCCTTGTTCCTGTCCGACGAGGACAGCCCCTACTTCATGGGCGGCTGGTTCGACATGATTCCGGCGGTGATGGGCCAAGTCGACGGGATCGCCAATGCCGCGATTCACGGCGGCGGCGTCGCCTTCGAGCAATTCGGTCCGGGCTTGATACGTGGAATCGGCCGGGGGAACGGCCCCTCACAGCGGATCTTCCTCACCAATCGCTGGCTGCCGGCCGTGCCCGGACTGGCGGCCCGGCTGGAGTCAGGGATCCGAATCGCGGATGTCGGTTGCGGCTCTGGAAGCGCTGTGATCTTGATGGCTCAGGCCTATCCCAACTCCGAGGTCGTCGGATTCGACATCTCGGCCGACTCGGTTGCGGTGGCCTCGGATAGGGCGCGGACTATTCCCAATGCCTCATTCCAGGTGGCGGGAGCCGAAGCGATCCCCACCGAGCCTGGCTTCGATTTCATCACCACGTTCGACGTGATCCACGACCTCGCCGAGCCCATGGACGGGCTGCGAAGAATCCGGGAGTCGTTGGCCGATGATGGCCTGTATCTGATGATGGAGCCCAACGCCAGCTCGAACCTGGAAGAGAACCTGAACTCGCGCGGCGCATTGCTCTACGGGATTTCCACCATGCATTGCATGACCCAATCACTGGCCAAGGGCGGCGACGGGTTGGGTGCCGCGTGGGGTCATCAGAAAGCAGAGCGTTATGCCGCCGAGGCCGGGTTCAGTAGCTTCCAGACCCTGGAGGACATCAGTAACCGGTTCTCGGCGTTCTACCTGCTTTCGGCCTAGCCGATCACCAAGCGCCCCCGCCTCCGCCTCCTCCGCCACCGCCACCACCGCCGGAAAACCCGCCGCCGCCGCCGCTGGACGAAGGAGGGGTGAATGCCCCCGCGAGGGAGGCCTGGATGCCGGCGAATGCGTTCTCACTGTGACCGCCCGAATAGCCGTAGGTGCCGAACCAGTAGATCGACGACGTGGTCTCCAACTCGGGTGGCGCATGAAGCCGGGCCTGTTGGAGGACTTCGGCGGCCACCCCAAAGACGATGGCGTACACCAGATAGCGATCCCACAGCTCGAGTGAGATCGGCGGCGCGTCCTCGAGTCTGGAGAAGTCGGACAGGTACCTGCGGAATGCCTCCCAACGAGCCGACTCCAGGGCGCCCTCCTTGGACCGACGGATCCGCACCCGCCTGAAGCTGAGCAGGACGAACAACATGATCGTTCCCACCAGGAGCCCGATGGAAATCAGTGCAGCGATCACATCTCCGCCGGGGACGTGCGACAACAGCTTGGGAAGCAGGAAGAAGGAGGCGATCACGGCGCCGCCCATGACCAAGCGGACCCCCCAGGAGACTCCGTAGCCACTGTCGTCGAGCAGACCGCTCCTTCGCACCGCGCCGAGCGACTCATCCCGGAAGTTGTCGTAGCTCTTGGCGTTGGCGGCCGCATCGTCCCGGATTGCGTCCCGAAACTCATGGAGTGGGCGCGGCCCCAGTTCGAGCACACGTCGGACAACTCCCATCAGAGACTGCTCGAAATTGCGGAGCTCGACTTCCTTCTCCGGAACGGACAGGACAAGGTCGGTGATGGTCTCCGTCTTCAGACCGCCCCATGTCGAGCGTTCGACCTGGGATGGGCTGGCAGCGATGACCCCACGTCGGATGAGATCGAACATGGTTGCGGTGAATTCCTTCTCGGTGACGCTCCCCTGGGTAATCAGGGCTCCGACCTCGGCCGGTGTCAGATCGGACGGCGGCTCCTGCTCATACTGGCGGTCGTAGTCGACACGGGGCTCCTTGCCATAGCGCATATAGACGAACCCACCGAGGCCAACCGCGGTTAGGACGGCGAACACAGTCCCCCAGATCAGACCGGTTCGCCCCGCCCGGGCCGCCTGTTCCGCATCATCGGCGAAGGACTCCTCCTCGGCGAGGATGGTCGGGAGGCCGTCCCCGGAGACGACGGTGGCCCCGTTGGTGGCGGATAGAAGTTCGGTGGGGAAGACCACCCGAATCTCGACCCATTGCTCGGCCGGAATGTTCCTCGCCTCCAGTGAGGGAGAGACCCCGTCGTCACCCAACGAGGTGACTCCGTCGACGTCGAAGGGATGGCCCCAGACCTTGACATCGCCATCGACGGGTTGACCGGGAAGCTCCACTCTGGCGTGGAGCTGATCGAGCCCGACCGACCACTGGTCACCCCATACCTTGTAATTGACGTCGACCACGTCGTCATATGCCGTGGACAACCCGGTCATGACGTAAGAGAGCTTGAAGATGCGCGTCTCGTCCTGCGAGTCGTGATGCCAGACGATTCGCACCAGATCATTGAACTCGGCCACCCCGTAGGTGCCTGGAGGCGAGGTGCATCCCAGCTCGGTGCACCCTCCAGGCGTGTAAGTGGTCGACTCATCCCGGACCGAGACCGAAGTCACCCGTTGACCCGGTTCGAGCGGAATGTCGCGATAGGCGCCTGAGAAGTCCCCGGAGAAGTCGAAGCTGAGAATCTCCGTGACTGACAGGGAGCCATCGTCATTGACCACAACAGTGACATCGGCGTTCGAGAGCCAGAAGGACTTGGCAAGGGCGGCGGTCGCCGGGCCAACTACAAGCAGAAGGACCAGCGCAAGCCGGGTGAGACGGCTCAACTCAGAAGTCGACGGTCGGCGCTTGCTCCGCCTCAGGGCCGGCCTCGAAGAACTCCCTGACTTTGAAGCCAAAGGCTCCCGCTACCAGGTTGGTGGGCACCTGCTGGACCGTGTTGTTGTAGCTGAGGACGGTGTCGTTGTAGATCTGGCGGGAGACCGCGATCTTGTTCTCGGTCTCGGCCAACTCCGCCTTGGAGTTGCTGGAAGTTCTCGGACGCCCGCAACTCTGGATAGGCCTCAGCCACCGCAAACAATTGGCGCAAAGCCTGAGTCAGGAACCCCTCTGCCTGTGCCGCCTCAGCGGGCCCGGCGGCCGAAGCTGCCGCATTACGGGCCTGGGTGACCCGCTCGAAAGTCTGCTGCTCGTGAGCGGCGTAACCCTTGACCGTCTCCACCAGGTTGGGGATGAGGTCGTACCGCCGCTTCAGCTGAACCTGCACCTGGCCCCAGGCGTTGTCCACCCGATTGCGCCCCTGGACAAGACGGTTGTAGATGAGGACGGCGAACAGGAGCAGGGCGACGATGATGCCGATGATCCACCACATGCTGCGGAGTGTAGAGCACGGCCGTCGGCGTCACGGGACGCACCGCCTGCGACCGTTTTAGGCTGCCGCCATGACGTCGGTTCGACAGGTTCGCTGCTGTCATCACCTGCATGGATGGGCGGATTCAAACCCGCACCCTCGACCAGTTGATGGCGAGGTTCGGTGCCCATCACATCGACAACATCACTACCACTGGAGCCGTCAAACATCTCGCCGGAACGGTCACGCGCAACCGGGGAGGGCCTGCTCGAGAGCCTGACGGTCTCGATCGCACGCCCACGGCACGACTCAGGTGGCGATCGTGGCCCATGCTGGATGCGCTGGGAACCCGGTCCCGGACTCCGAACAGAAGGCACAGCTTCGAAACGCGATCATCGCGGTTGGCGACAGGTTCCCCGATCTCGAGGTGATAGGCCTCTTTCTCGACCCGAAACTGGGCTTCGAGAAGATCGGCTAGGTTCTGACCTTCAATCTTGAAAGGACCGCTTTGAGTTTCGCCGCCGACTCCGATGCCCTGACCAGCTCTGCTCGGGTTGGAGCATTCGCCGATCGCCATCACGTTCCACGACGAGGTCCCGAGCAACGGGGTGCCCCGATTCGCCGAGCCGATGTCGGAGCCGACTGAGGACGGGCGGTCGGGTCGGGCGGCGGCCCCATGTGTCTTCTGGATGCACGGGCACGACTACACCTTCGACACCGTCGCCGAGGATCATGGCAATTGCTCGGTCGGCCGATACACCCATGGCTTCGCCGAGGCCGCCGAGATCATCGACAAGAACGACGTGGCCGCCCTGCTCGACGTTGGATGGGTCACCATGGAGGCCTTCGCCGGCGTCGCGACGCTTTCCAGGCGGCCGAAAGGGGTCCGCTACGGGCCACTCGCCGAGGCGAAGACAACTCCGGACGTAGTCATGCTGCGGGTGTCCCCCCGTCAGATGATGGAGATCAACGACGCGGTCGAAGTGGAATGGTCGGGCAAGCCCCAATGTCAGATCCTGCCCCGAGCCGCCGACACCGGTGTCATCGCCGCCTCCATGGGATGTGCATTGTCCAGAGCGAGGACCGGGATGGGAGACGACGAGCTGACAGTTGCGGTTCCCGGTAGCCGGGTCGGAGAACTGGTCGACGCCTTGAAGGACGTCTGTCGAGCCGACGAAATGGTGGCCGTCTACGCCGAGGCCGACCTGGCGCGTTTCTAGATATCAGCGCTTGGGTGGTGGCTCGAGGGCGTCGACCGCCACAGCCCACTCCGCGGGTAGCTCGAGCCCGGACCGGCACATAAGACGCAGGTAGAGGTCCGATGCATGTCCCTCGACCCTGGCGTAGGGCTCGCCATCGCCGTAGACCCAGGACCGTCCGAGGTCGGTCGCGGCCACCGCCAGAGTTGGAACCCCGTCGAGGCGCGGCAACCACATGTCTGGGAACTCATCGAGACCGGCCATCGACACCGCTTCCGGAAGCGGACGTTCCTCGCCGTAGGCCTGTTCGGCATCCCAACGATGAATCCCGGTCTCGATCAGCATCCGACGCTGCCACCACCCCACGGTGGAGTGCGCCCCGAATCCCCAAACCGCGGCGTCGTGATCGGTGCTCGCCAATGCCTCCAACATCGTCTCGAGAGTCTCTGAGAACCAGCGCGGCACATCACCATGCATCGGCAATCGTGGCCCAGACACCCGTTCCTGGGCGAGGTCGACGCAAACGATGGTGGTCCGACCGTGCACTGCGGCGAGGTGAGAGAGAAGATCAGCCATCGACCAGCCGGGGTATTGGAGAACCGGGTGATTCGAGATCTCGATCGGCCACCTCAAGGATCCGCAGTGCCTCCGATCGGATCGTCTCTCGCTCAGCCGAGGGCACGGACCATCGCCTCACCCATATCCGATGGAGTGGTGGCGACCACGATTCCGGCGCCGGTCATCGCTTCGATCTTGGCTGCCGCGGTTCCCCGACCACCGGAGACGATGGCGCCGGCGTGGCCCATTCGCTTTCCGGGCGGGGCACTCGTTCCGGCGATGAACCCGGCGACCGGTTTCGTCATCTTCGAAGCCACGAAATCAGCAGCGTCTTCCTCGGCCGTGCCCCCGATCTCACCGATCATCACGACACCCTCGGTCTCCGGATCATCCTCGAACATCTGGAGGACATCGACGAAATTGGTCCCGTTGACCGGGTCACCCCCGATTCCCACCGCCGTGGTCTGGCCGAGCCCCAGCAGTGTGAGCTGATGCACCGCCTCATAGGTCAGCGTCCCTGATCTCGAGATAACCCCGACCCTCCCTCGCCGATGGATGTAGCCGGGCATGATCCCGATCTTGCATTCGCCAGGTGTGATCACCCCCGGGCAGTTCGGTCCGACGAGACGGATCTCCTTGTCCGCCAGATAGCGCTTAGCCCGGATCATGTCCCCCACCGGAATCCCCTCGGTGATGGCAACGACCAGTTCGAGGCCGGCTGCTGCGGCTTCCATGATGGCGTCGGCGGCGAACGGCGGCGGAACATAGATCGCCGAGGCGTTGGCTCCGGTGGCCGCCACTGCCTCTTTCACCGTGGCGAACACCGGTAGATCGACCGAGTAGCCGTCGTCACGGTCGGCGACGCCCGAATGGTCGGTCTCGCCTTCGAAATGCATCACGGTGTCTGCCCGCGAGGGATGGACACCGGCGACCATCCGGGTTCCGTAGGCGATCGCCTTGTCGGTGTGGAACTGCCCGGTCTTGCCGAGACCCTGCACCAGGACTTTGGTGTCGCTGCCGACGAGGATGCTCATCGAGTCAGCTCCAGGATCTTCTCGGCGCCGTCTCGCAGGTTGTCAGCTGCCACCAGGTCGAGGCCCGAGTCCCTCAGGATCTGCCTGCCCAGGTCGACGTTGGTGCCTTCGAGCCTCACGACTAATGGGACCTTGAGACCGACCCGCTCGACGGCCTCGACGATCCCGGTGGCGATCACATCGCAGCGCATGATCCCCCCGAAGATGTTGACGAAAATCCCCTTCACATTGGGGTCACTGGTGATGATCTTGAAGCCGGTCGCCACCTGGTCGGCGTCCGCCCCGCCACCTACATCGAGAAAGTTCGCCGGCTCCCCGCCCACGTGCTTGATGGTGTCCATGGTTGCCATCGCCAGACCGGCCCCATTGACGAGGCACCCGATGGTGCCCCCGAGCTTGATGTAGTTGAGGCCGGCATTTCGGGCCGCCAGCTCCGCTGGATCCTCTTCGCTCTCGTCACGCATCGCCATCACATCGGGATGACGGAAGAGGGCGTTGTCGTCGAATCCCATCTTCCCGTCCAACGCGATGATCTTTCCAGCCGTCGTCACCACCAGCGGGTTGATCTCGATCAGGTCGGTGTCGAGCTCACCGGCGGCGGCGACCAGAGCCTTGACGAAAGGCCCGAAGTTGGTGGCCGCCTCTCCACGAAGCCCAAGGGAGTGCGCCAACTCATTGGCCTGGAAATCTGCGAACCCGATTGCGGGGTCGACCTCTTCGCGGAGGATCCTCTCCGGTGTCTCCTCGGCCACCTTCTCGATGTCCATGCCCCCTTCGGTCGAGGCCATAACGATGTTGCGCCCGACGCTGCGGTCGAGCAAAACGGCGAGGTACAGCTCGCGATCGATGTCGATCCCCTGCTCGAGATAGAGACGGTTGACAACCTTGCCCTCACTACCGGTCTGGATCGTGACCAGGGTGGAGCCCAGCATCTTCGAAGCCAGGTCACGGACTTTCGCTTCTGCGGCCTCGGGGCCACCTTCGATTGCGGCCGTGATCACATTGACCCCTCGCACCTCGGGGTACTCGACAAAGGTCCCCTTCCCCCGCCCACCTGCGTGGATCTGTGACTTGAGGACCACGACGGGGTTACCGGAGTCCTCGATCAGTTGCCTCACCGCGGCAACAGCCTCATCCACAGTGGTGGCCAGCTGCCCTTTAGGCACCGGGATGCCACGGGACGCCATGAGTTGCTTGGCCTGATACTCGTGGATCTTCAAGGGGTTCCTTTCTCCTGACTCGAACGGGATGGGACGTGCGCATCGGCCCAATCGGTGATCTCATCCAACGGGGTCCCCGGTGTGAAGACGGTCGCCAGCCCGGCCGAGATCAAATTGGTGATATCAGCGTCGGGTATCACGCCGCCCCCGAACACGATGATGTCGGCGCCGTCGCGAGAAGCCAACTCGGTGACGACTTGGGGGAACAGGGTCCGATGGGCACCTGAGAGCGACGAAAGACCGACGGCGTCGACGTCCTCCTGGATCGCTGTCTCCGCGATCTGGGCAGGGGTCTGGTGAAGCCCGGAGTAGATGACCTCGAAGCCGGCGTCGCGCAAGGCTCGGGCGATGACCTTGGCGCCCCGATCGTGGCCGTCGAGACCGGGCTTGGCGATGAGAATGCGGCGAGGCATGCGGGGCCGCAAGGCTAGTTGCCGGCTGAACGTGCGCCGATCTCACCTACGCTTCCTAGGTGAGCACTTCCAGGATCCAGGGGCTGACATCAGCCGGGGTTTCTGTCTGGTCGGATCAGATCTCACGAGCCATGCTCGACTCGGGCGAGCTGGCCCTTCGCATCGAGCGCGATGCGGTCACTGGAGTGACCTCCAATCCGACGATCTTCGCCAGCGCCATCGTCGGCTCAGCCGACTATGACGAGCAGCTTCAGGATCTCAAGTCGGCTGGCGTCGCCACCGAGGAAATCGCCAAGAGCCTGATGACCGCGGACATTCAAGGCGGCTGTGACCTGCTGCTCGGGGTTTTTCGGGAGAGCGGAGGACGGGATGGTTTCGTCTCCGTAGAAGTCTCGCCCACACTTTCCAGTGACAGCCAAGCCACCGTGAATGAGGCCCGGGACTGGGTGAAGCAGATCAGCCGCCCCAATCTGCTGGTCAAGGTCCCGGCCACCGCGGAGGGGGTCCCGGCGATAAGGGCTCTGATCGGAGAGGGGATCTCTGTGAATGTGACGCTGATCTTCTCGTTGGAGCGCTACGACGAAGTCATGGAGGCTTACCTGTCCGGGCTGGAGGACTTTCGGGCGTCCGGTGGCAACCTCTCCACGATCGCTTCGGTCGCCTCGTTCTTCGTCTCTCGATTCGACACGGAAGTCGACCCGCGGCTCGAAGCCATCGGATCCGAGGATGCCCTCGCCTTGCGTGGCGTGACCGCGGTAGCAAATGCCCGGGTCGCCTACGGCAGGTTTCTGGAGAAATTCGAGTCGGAGCGTTTCCGATCGTTGGAAGCCGACGGCGCCAGGGTCCAGCGACCGTTGTGGGCCTCCACATCGACCAAGAACCCGGACTACCCCGATCTGATCTATGTGGAAGGGCTGGTGGCTCCCGACACCGTAAACACGATGCCGCTGCCCACCATCGACGCCTATCAGGATCACGGAAGCCCCGCGCCGGCTCCGTTCGGCACAGCCGACATCGAGCAGGCAGGGAAGGATCTGAAGCGACTCGGGGAGGTCGGCATCGACTACGAGGAAATAGTCCTGATCCTCGAAGAGGAAGGCGTCGACAAGTTCACCAAAAGCTGGTTGGAACTGCTGGAGCGGATGGAGCAGGCCTGAGCGGAGCCTGGTCGCCGCTCTCTGTCGAAGAGGCAGTTGATGTCTTTCAGGGAGCGCCGTTCCGCTGGTGGATCTCGGGTGGTCAAGCCCTCGAGCTACACACCGGGCGTTCCTGGCGTGACCACGACGATCTCGATGTTGGGGTGTGCCGGGACCAGTCAGCAGAGTTGTTCGCCTGGCTTTCCGGTTGGGACCTCGAGGTCAGGACCAACAACACCTGGGCCCGCCGTACGCCCGCTGAGCAGTGGCAGTTAGACGTGACCGTCGGTGAAGGGACAGAGACTCTTTGGATCTTCCGTCGCGATCCGCTGGTGACCCGGCCATGGCATGAAGCCGTCCTGTTTTCGGAATCCGGAGTCCCCTACCTCGCGCCCGATATCCAGCTCCTGTTCAAGTCCAAGGATCGTCGCTCCAAGGATGACGTCGATGCTGCGCAGGTGATTCCCGGATCGACGAGCGAGGAGTTGGAGTTTCTGTCGAATCATCTCGCTGCGGACCACCCATGGCGAGAGCTCTTTCCGAACTGAGCTCATGCGTTGCCAACTCCGACCTGGATCGTCAACCGATAGTCTCCTGGTCCTCGGGGTCCGCGACCGGCGTGACCGCCAAGGGTGCGATGTAGCCAGGAGTACCCGGATTGATTTCGACATTTAGCCTCTCTTCGGCACGCCTCTGCACCGTACGGCTCATGATGAAGCTGAGGAATCCGAGAATGAAGGCAACCCCGGTCAGGATGAAGAGGACCGTGAAAATCCGGGAGAACTCGGTGGTCGGGTAAAAATCACCGAAGCCGACGGTGGTCAGCATCACCACGGTGAAGTAGAGGGAATCGACCCACGACCACTTCTCGACAAAGTGGTAGAAGACCGTGCCGGTGCCCACGATGGCGAGGAAGCCCAATATGAGCCCTCGGCCGGCCGGCTCCTTCCACATCGCCCTGATTGTCTTGAAGAGTTCCCTGAACACGGTCTACAAACTATCGCGCGACAGCAGGAAGCCTGGTCGATTCGAAGCTGGTCATGCCCGCTCAAGGGGTGCCCATGCCAGCAACAGTCGCTTTTTGCCCTGGGTGTCAAACATGACCTCGGCCTCGGCACGGTCCCCCGAGCCGACCACCTCCCTGACTGTTCCCAAACCCCACCGGTCGTGGCGAACCCGGTCGCCGGGACCGATCTCAGCGGCATCGACTGTGGCGCGAGGCCCGACCGCGGCGGCTCTTTCCGCAGGTGAACGCCGCTCTCGTTTGGCCGCCTTCTCCATGAGCCCATCGGGGATCTCCCCGAGGAATCGCGAGGGCGGGTTGTAATTGGAGCCACCGAACAGCATTCGGCTCCAGGCAGAGGTCAGATACAGACTGTCCTGGGCGCGGGTGATCCCGACGTAGGCGAGACGCCGTTCCTCTTCGAGCTCAGCCGGATCGCCAAGAGAGCGCATGTGGGGAAACACACCGTCTTCCATGCCGACGATGAAGACTGCCGGAAACTCCAGGCCTTTGGCGGTGTGCAGCGTCATCAGGGTCACCGCTCCCGCTCCCTCGTCCCATTCATCGATGTCCGCGACCAGGGCAGTGGATTCCAGGAAGATCTCGAGCCGGCGCAGGTTGTCGAGCGAATCGAACTCTTCGTCTCCGATCACCGCTCCCTCATTGGAGCTCTCGAACTCGGAGGCGACCCCTGCGAGCTCACGCAAGTTTTCCACTCTCCCCATGGCCTCGATCGTCTTCTCGGCCTCGAGGGTGGCCAGCATGCCGGTGTCGTCGAGCACCGACTGCACCGCGGAAGCCACACCTCCCTCGGCTGCGCTTTCGGTGAGACGGTCCATGATGGCGACGAATTCCCCGACGGCGGCCTGTGCCCGGCCATTCAGTTGGTGGATCTCAGCCCCCCTCCGCAGCCCATCGAAGAAGCTGATTCCCTGGGTCTGGCTGAAACGATCGACATGGGCCAGGGTCGTATCGCCAATGCCGCGTCTCGGCTCGTTGATGATCCGCTTCACTGACACCTCGTCGGATGGGTTGACGATGGTTCGCAGATAGGCGACTGCGTCCTTGATCTCCTTCCGGTCGTAGAACTTGACCGAGCCCACCACCGTGTAGGGGATCGACCGCCGGACGAAGACATCCTCGATGACGCGCGACATGGCATTTGTCCGGTAGAAGACCGCTACGTCCGAGAGATTGTGACCCGCCGACTTGAGACGTTCGATCTCGTCCACGACGTAGCCGGCCTCATCGTGCTCGTCCTCGGCCTCGAAGCGGACAATGGGCACCCCTGGGCCCTTGTCGGACCAGAGGTTCTTTGGTGTCCGCTTGGTGTTGTTGGCAATGACCGAGTTGGCGGCGCCGAGGATGGTCTCGCTGGATCGGTAGTTCTGGTCTAGGACGATGACCCTGGCGTCCGGGTAGTCCTTCTCGAAGTCGGTGATGTTGCGAATATCGGCGCCCCTGAACCGATAGATCGACTGGTCGGAGTCACCGACGACACACAGGTTGCGATGCATCGCGGTGAGTTGTTTCACCAGCACGTACTGAGCGCGATTGGTGTCCTGGTACTCGTCCACCAGCACGTATCGGAACTTGTTCTGGTACTGGGACAGGACGTCGGGGAAGGCGCCGAACAGCTCGACAGTCACCATCAACAGGTCGTCGAAGTCCATCGCCGAAGCCTCGAGCAATCGTTGCTGATAGAGGCGATAGATGTCCGCGACCTGCTCGTGATAGAAGCCCTCGCCCTGGTCGGCGAAGGTCTCGAAGTCGACCAGCTCGTTCTTCGATTTCGAGATCACGGCCTTCATCGCCTTGGCCGGAAACCGCTTGCTGTCCAAGTCGAGGTCCTTGAGGACCAGGTTGATCAGCCGGACCGAGTCTGCTTCGTCATATATCGAGAAGCTCGATCGATATCCGAGCCTCGAGACCTCACGGCGCAGTATCCGGACACAGGCAGAGTGGAACGTCGACACCTGCATCGAGCGGACAGCGCCACCAACCAAAGCCCCAACCCGGCCCCTCATCTCGTTGGCTGCCTTGTTGGTGAAGGTGATGGCCAGGATCGCGTCGGGCGACACGCGGAGGTCGCGGATCAGGTGGGCGATGCGATAGGTGAGTACCCGGGTCTTGCCAGAGCCGGCGCCGGCCACGACCAGGACCGGTCCCTCGGTCGCAGCCACCGCCTCGCGCTGAGTCGGGTTCAGGTCGGCAAAGAGCGGGGACTCGGCCGGTACGTCGTCATAAAACCACTCAGCCTGCATCTAGGGCGATGGTACCGGGCGGGACCGACTGAATCACACAGTTGTGATCAAGCTGAGCGATAGACAGGATCGCCGAGATCGACTTCCGCCTGACTCGCGTCCTCGGCTACCTCGGGTCGCTCCTCGTCGTCAACCACGGTGCGGCGCCGCAGCGGAAGCGAGTAACAGAATCGGGCACCGGTGGGGAACCGGCGCTCGTACCAGACCTCGCCCCCCATGGCCCGAGCGAGACGCCGGGCGATGGGGAGGCCGAGCCCGATCCCTGTCGATTCCCTGGCATCCCCCTTGGACAACTGTTCGAAATTCTCGAAGACTTTCTGCGTTTCCACATCGGGAACGCCGGGGCCATTGTCCGAGATGATGATCAGGTACTGGTCACCCATGACGAAGCCCTCGACCATGATCTGGTCGCCCCCGTACTTGCGGGCGTTCTCCATCAGGTTTCGTATCACCTGCTGCACCCGGCGCCGGTCGGCTTTGACCCTGACGCCATCTGGGAGCGACACCAATGATGTCTTCTTCCCGCCGTTGGGAAACACCATCTTGGCCACGTCCTCGATGAGGTCGCCAAGATCGAAGAGCTCGGCCTGGAAGCGGAGACGATCCGCTTCCAGACGTGGGATGACGAGCACGTCCTCGACGAGGTCGCCCAGGTAGATGGCCTGGCGGTTGATGATCGAGAGGAATTCGTCCACCTCGTCCTCGGGCAATTCCTTCCAGGACTCGACCAGCGTGTCGGCGAAACCGGCGATGGAAGTAAGGGGGGTTCGAAGCTCGTGGCTCACCATGGCGACAAAGTCATCCTTGATGCGATGTGCCTCTTCGGACAAGCGCACCACCTCACGCTCCCGCTGCCGGCCGTGTCTGGTAATCGCCAGGGCCCAGATGACACAGGCGATACCCACCACCGGAAGGAGATAGGCCAGTATCTCGCCGACAGAGAGCTCGAACATCCTCAACTTTTATCGGGGAGTTTCGGGGCGGCCTGAAGGCCTACCGCTCAGGCCGTCCCAACATCTTCGAGGCCGATGAGCCGTCGCAGTGTGGTGGTGAGAACGCCCTGACGCAGATCGAATTTGTCGAGGTAGGCGTTTACCCCAACTTCCCAAGCGGCGCGCTTCTCCTCCTGGGTGGCCACACCCGAAACCATGACGATCGGAACTCGGACTTCCGCGGCACGCATCGCGCGCACCAGTTCCACGCCATTCGAGCGCGGCATCGAGTAGTCGATCACCATCGCGTCGAAATCGCCCTCAGCCATGGCGATGACAGCCTCCCGGGCGCCCCCGGCCAGGGCCACTTCGAACCCTGCGCCGTTGAGAGTGGCGGAAAGCAGCTGACGCACCCCTGCCGAGTCGTCGACCACCAGGATCCGGGGCCGTCGCCCGGCCAGACGAGGCCGCCGCCGAGCCAGAATGCCCAGGAAATTGGGGTCGATCACGACCAGGACCTGCCCGCCGCCAAGCAGCGCCGCTCCTGTTACGTGCCCCGGTCCCTCGAGGATCGGACCCAGGTTCTTGACCGCGACCCGTCGACGATCGATCAACTCGCCAACGGTGACGGCAACAAGGCCGAATCTGGTGTTCATGATCAGGATCTCCGACTCATCCGAGTCGACGCCGGTGCCTACCGCTTGAGAGAGTGAGACACACGGAATGGCGGCGCTTTCGAAATGAAGCTCTCTCCCACCCTTGGTGGTCTTGATCTCCGCCTGTGAAAGAGGAATGGCAGCTTCGACGGACGCCTCTGGGAATCCCCAGAACTGGTCTCCGGCCGCCACCACCACGACGTTCTGCAAGACCATCGACATGGGGAGAGTCATGGCCACGGTGGTGCCCTGGCCCTTGACCGATTCGATTCGAACCGCGCCATGAACCCGCTCCACGGAGTCGCGGGCCGCAGCAAGCCCCTCTCCGGTACCTGAAAAGTCAGTTATCGAATCGTTGGTGGTGAACCCGGGCTGGAACAGCAGAGGCGTGAGATCAAACGGAAGATCGTTTCGAACTGCCTCGGCGGCAACCTTGTCCCAATCGATCCCGGCACCGTCATCGGACACAGAGACCTCCACGCCTTCATCGACTTCGCGGGCGGCGATGCGAACGACGCCGGTTGCCGGCTTTCCCTGTGCGACTCGCTCGGCGGCACCCTCGATGCCGTGATCAATCGCATTTACCAGAAGGTGACGCAACGGCTCACGCAACAGATCAACTATCTGACGGTCGAGTTGGACGTCGTCGCCAAGGATCTCGAACCTGACGTCCTTGCCCATGCGACGGCCCAGGTAACGGACGAACTGGGGGAATGTCGACGCTGCGTCCCGGAAGGAGACGTTGGCCAACGCGACCGCTTGATCCTGGATGTCGCCAATCGAAGTGCTCAGCTTCTCCAGCTGACCGCGCCAGGAACGCCGAAACAAGGCAGGATCCGAGCCTTCGATGGACACCAGGGCCAGGTCGGCCAGGGCCTCGGTGTCCAGTGCCACCTCGACGATTCGGTTGATCAGACGGTAGAGATCACCGGTGTCGACCCGGGTCGCGCCACCGAGGAGGGACTCCGAGACCGAGGACAGGAGGCCACCAAGGCTTCCCGGCTCGGGCCGGCGGAGCGGGATTGGCTCACCGGTCTGTTTCGAGGCCTCGATCCCACCAACCAGCCTCTCGGTGAGGTCGGAAAGCTGGCCGTCTCCGTTGGACAGCGATGCCAATAGAGCTCCGGCGGAGTTCTCCATTGCCAGGACGATGTCGGCGTCGGGCTCATGGCCCTCCGAGACCAGCCGCCAGAGCTGCTCCAGGCGGGTTGCTGCCTCACGAATCGAGTCGTACCCGAGGAGGCCCGCCGAGCCCTTGATGGTGTGAGCGTCACGAACCAAATCGGGGACCCATGCCGGGTCCAGGGTGTCGTTGGCCAGGGATCGGGCACCCGCGACAAGACGACCGGACCTCTCATCCAGCTCTTCACGGAAGATGCGCGTCAGTTCAGGGGTGTTGAGGTCCACCTGCATTTTTCTTCTGGCCGATAAGGCTTTATCGGCAGGGCAATAGGGCGTCTGAATGGCCCCACCCAGGCTTTTTCACTCCCACTCGATGGTGGCGGGTGGTTTGGACGAAATGTCATAGGCAACCCGGTTTATCCCGGGGACTTCGTTGATAACTCGATTCGAGATCCGCTCCAGGACCTCGTACGGAAGGCGGGCCCAATCGGCGGTCATCGCGTCTTCCGAAGTCACTGCGCGGACGATCAATGGATAGGCATAAGTGCGGCCGTCGCCCTGCACGCCCACTGTCTTGACTACCGGCAGAACTCCGAACGCCTGCCACACATCGCGGTAGAGACCGGCGCGTCGGATCTCGTCTACGACGATCTGGTCGGCGGCCCGGAGCAGGTCGAGACGCTCCCGGGTGACTTCCCCTATCACCCGCACCGCGAGGCCCGGGCCGGGGAAGGGCTGACGCCAGACAATCTCCTCGGGGAGTCCGAGCTCCTCACCTACGGCGCGGACCTCGTCCTTGAACAGATCTCGCAAAGGCTCCACCAGCTCGAACAGCATGTCATCGGGAAGGCCACCCACGTTGTGATGGGTCTTGATCGTGGCCGCCGAAGCCGAGCCCGACTCGATCACGTCGGGGTAAAGGGTCCCCTGGACCAGGAAGCGGGAGTCTCCAACTGATTCCGCCGCCTCCTCGAACACGCGGATGAAGGTCTCTCCGATGATCCTCCGCTTTTCCTCCGGATCCGTCACTCCCGCCAGCGCCTCGAGGAATCGATCCTCCGCCTTGACGTGGATCAGGTCGACCGCGAAATGTGAGCGAAACGTGAGCTCGACTTGCTCTGCTTCGCCCATTCGAAGCAGCCCATGGTCGACAAAGATGCAGGTGAGCTGATCACCGACGGCAGTGTGGACCAACGCCGCGGCGACGGCGGAGTCGACACCTCCCGAAAGGCCGCATACAACCCTCTCCCCGCCGACCTGAGCCTTGATGGCCGCGACCTGCGATTCGATGATCGAGTGTGAAGTCCAGGTGGGAGAGGCGTGGCACACGTCGTAGAGGAACCGCTTGAGGATCTCGTCTCCTCGCGGGGTGTGGACGACCTCGGGATGGAACTGCACGCCATAGAAGCCGCGGTTCCGATCCTCCATCGCTGCGACGGCCGCCCCGGTCGTCCGAGCCACCGCCGCAAAGCCCTCAGGTGCTGAAGTCACCTGATCCTGGTGGGACATCCAGACCGGCTGCTCTCTTGGAAGACCCTGAAGCAGGAGCGAGTCGCCGATCACCTCGAGGTTGGTGTTCCCGTACTCGCCACTTCCTGTGTTGGCCACGTTCCCACCGGCCATGTCGGCGAGAAGCTGGTGGCCGTAACAGATGCCGAGGATCGGGATCCCCAGTTCCAGGATCGAAGGATCCATGCGGTATGCGTTCTCGGCGTAGACGGACGCCGGGCCACCGGAGAGGATGAGGCCGATGGGGCGTCTCGTCCGGATCTCAGCTGCCGTGATGTCCCGGGAGACGACCTCGGAATAGACATGCGACTCCCGTACCCGGCGGGCAATCAGTTGGGCGTATTGGGCGCCAAAATCAAGAACCAGCACCAAAGGTGCTGGTTCTTGAGTACCTGGTACCTGGTACTTGGTACCGGACTCACTCATCCCATCCCTACCCGCTGGTTGCGTTGCAGGGACTTGCCTTCGGTCTGGATCGAGGGAGCAATCATCACCTCGGCCTTCTGGAACTCCTTGACGTCTGAGTAGCCGGTGGTCGCCATCGACACCGTGAGCGCACCAAAGAGATTCAGCCGACCATCGTTCTCGTGAGCGGGACCGACCAGGATCTCGGCAAGGGTGCCTCGATCCCCGACCTCGACACGCGCCCCACGGGGCAGCGTCGGGTGGAAGGTGGCCATCCCCCAGTGATAACCGCGGCCTGGGGCTTCGGTCGCAGATGCGAGCGGGGACCCGATCATCACCGCGTCCGCCCCACATGCAATCGCCTTGGCAACGTCGCCACCGGTGCGCATCCCGCCGTCGGCAATCACGTGGACATACCGGCCGGTCTCATCCAGACAGCGGATCCTGGCGCCGGCAGCGTCAGCGATGGCTGTCGCCTGGGGCACCCCAACTCCAAGGACACCACGCGTTGTGCATGCCGCGCCCGGGCCGACGCCAACCAGGACGCCGACAGCCCCGGTCCGCATCAGATGCAGCGCCGTCGAGTAGCTGGCGCAGCCACCGACGATCACCGGTGCCTCGCATCTTGCGATGTACTCCTTGAGGTTGAGCGGCTCCTCACGGCTCGAGACGTGCTCCGCGGAAACCACCGTTCCCTGGATCACCAGGATGTCGAGACCCGCTGCGAGCGCCCCCGGCGCCCAGGAGCGAACCCGCTGGGGAGTCAGGCTCCCGGCGGTGACGACCCCGGCAGCCTTCACCTCTGCCACACGCTGACCAATCAGGTCGGGGTTGACCGGCTCGAGGTAGATCTCCTGCATGCGAAGGGTTGCCTTCTCCTTTGAGAGCTCGGCGATCTCGTCAAAGTAGGGCTGTGGGTCCTCATAGCGGGTCCAGAGGCCCTCCAGGTTGAGAACGGCGAGACCCCCCAGCTTGCCGATGGTGATCGCAGTCGATGGGCTGATGGCGCTGTCCATGGCCGAGCCCATCATGGGGAGCGGGAACTTGAAAGCGTCGAGTTGCCAGGAGATGTCGACGTCATCGGGATCTCGGGTCCGTCTCGAAGGGACGATCGCTATGTCGTCGAAACCGTACGCCTGACGCCCTGACTTCCCGATGCCAATCTCGATTTCCAATTCGTCCAACCTCCGGCGACTCTTAGCTGCAGGGTAACAGTGGGAGGACTGACTCAGTCAGTAGGCTCACCCGCCCGTGCCCAAGCCCTGGACAGTCGTCGACTTCATCTTTGTCGTCCTCGGCGGATTCCTGGGTGCAGGGGTTTTTGCAGGACTGAGCCTGGTCTTGGGTGATCAAGGCGACTGGTTCCTGGTCCTCGGCCTTGCGGGCCAATATGTCGGCCACCTGGGAGTTCTCTGGCTACTAGCGAGGCGGAAGCCCGAGTCCGAACTCGGGTTCACGATCGAGCCCGGGGATGCCCGCTACCTCGGTCTCGGCCTCCTCCTTCAACTGTTGCTCGCGGTCCTCTTCCTCCCCCTGACCCAATTCTTCTTCCCTGATGGAGAATCGGTACAGCAGGTGGGCTCGGCCCTCGCCAGCCTCGAGTCGACCGCGGCTCAGGTCACCGCCGTGGTGATCGCGGTGGTGATCGCCCCGGTCACCGAAGAGCTGATCTTCCGCGGGGTCCTCTTGAAGTCCATGGGCAACCGGAGCCGGAGGACGATCATCGTGGTCACCGCCCTGGTGTTCGCCGCTTTCCATGTCATCGGCCTCGACCCCGCCCATCTGCTGGAGGCCTCGGCGGTCGTGCTTCCCCAACTCTTCATCGTGGGAGTCGCCCTGGCTTGGGTCACCCTTCGCACCGGTCGTCTCGGGCCGGCGATCTTCCTACATTCTGGTTTCAACCTGCTCGCCGCCCTGGTCCTCTTGGTGCCCCCGGAATCCCTCGGCCTGAGCACATGAGAATCAGAGCAGGCCGAGGCTTCCGTGCGGCCCTGGCGCCATATATGACGCCACGTACCTCAGGTAAGCCCTCAGAGCAGGCCGACCTTCTCCCGGATTGTCACCATCGACACCTCCGCACGATCTCGGGCGACGGCCGCGCTGTTCTCCATCACCTGACTGACCTCCGAATCGGTCAGACCGGTGTATGCCTCCTGGATGGGCCGCAAACCTTCCGCGATCGACTCGCCGACCGCGGCCTTGAACGCCCCATACCCGGCCGTCCGATACTCGTCGGAAAGATCGGGGATGGTGCGCCCGCTGAAGAAGCTGTACAGCTCCAGCAAATTGGAGATCCCGGGCTTCTCGTCCCAGTCATAGGCAACTTCGGAACCGGTGTCGGTCACCGCCGCCTTCACCTTTTTCAGGATGTCCTCCGGCTTGTCGTTGAGCAGGATCCTGGAGCGAGGTGACGGGTCGGACTTGGACATCTTGGCGGTGGGATCGGTTAGCGACATCACCCTGGCCCCGATATCCGGAGTGATCCTCTCGGGAAGAGGGAACTCCTCCCCAAAGCGGGCGTTGAATCGCTCAGCGATGTCGCGGGTGAGCTCGAGATGCTGCGCCTGGTCGTCTCCCACCGGGACCGCGTGCACCTTGTGAATCAGGATGTCGGCCGCCTGCAGGACCGGATAGGCCAGGATCCCCAGGTTTTGACCGGACCGATCTGACTTCTCCTTGAACTGGGTCATCCTCTCCAACTGCCCGATGCCCGTGATGGTGCCGAGTATCCATGCCAGCTCGACGTGCTGGGGAACCTCGGATTGGTAGTAGAGCAGCGAGCGGTTGGGATCGATCCCGGCAGCCAGGATCATGCGGGCCAGGTCGCGGCGCTCCCTGGCGAGGTCTGCCGGGTTGTAGGGGATCGTCATTGCGTGCAGATCCACCACGCAATAGATGGTCTCGTAATCGTCCTGCATCCTGACCCAGTTGCGCAGGGCCCCCACCAGGTTCCCCAGGTGAGGCTCGCCGGTTGGCTGCATCCCCGAGAACACCCTTTTTCGATCCGTCACTATTGCCTTTCCTGGGCTGACAATTCACGCAGCGTCGGGCGACACCTTAGGTTCGGGTCGCCAGGTATTCCTCCTGGGATTCGGTCAACCCCCAGGAGCCATCGAACCTTGCGCCGGCCACCTCCGCCCCGAGACCTGATTCTTGGAAACGGGTCGCCGTGAGGGCAGTCTCAGAGAGGTCGGCGTCTCGGAGATCGGCGCCCGCGAAGTTTGCGCCTTCCAGATCCGACCCGGAGAGGTCGGCGCCTTGCAGGTCGGCACGTCGGAGGTCGGTGAGGGACAGATTGCACTCCCTCAAGTCGGCGCCGGAGAGATCCACCCCGGACAGGTCGCAGTTCTTCAGATAGAGGCGCCGCAGATCCCCAGTCGCCGGCGACCACCCCCTCAGGTCGAGGCCGACCATCACTCGGCCCCGATACTTCTCATAGGACCCGGCGGTGAGGAACCGCTGGAGCTGCTCGGGACGGATCGAGCCGGTGGTGAACCTTTCGTTCCCTGAAAGCGGGTCGGCGTTGTTGTGATAGTTGGACTCGGTCTCCCACCATCCCGGCCGATCCTCGCCGAGGACGGCGATCCGCTTCACCCATTTCAGCGACTTGTAGAAATAGCGGCCCTGGGTGAACACTCGCACCGGCCCGCCATGATCAGCACTCAAGGGCCGCCCGTCGGCGCTGTGCATTAGCCAGCTCCAGGCGCGGACCACGTCGATCGGGAGCGACGTGTGATGAGCCCGCTCCGAATAGGACTCGAAGGAGACGAAGGCAGCACCGTCAGAGAGCCCGGCCTCATCGAGCAGCACTCGCACCGGCAGACCGACCCAATCCATCGCGAGGCGACTCCAACTGGTCACGCAATGGATATCGGAGGTCAACGGGAAAGTGGCCCGGCCGAGAAAGGCATCGAGCCCGATCTCGAGCGGCCGCTCGACGAGACCGGCCACTTCCAGGGTCCAATTGGAAGGATCGTTGAGGTCGGCGGAAGGCTTTCGCTCCCCGGTGACCGGGAATCTCCTGGTCTCAATCTGCCCGGGTGGCAGGGGAAGGCTCATCCGGCGAAGCCGGAGGCAGAATCCTGCGCCACTTCGGGCGCCAGATAGGAAGCCACCAACTCGGAAATGTCAACCGTGGGAAGAAGCACCTGGGCGCCGGCCGCGGTAGTAGTGCCCCGCACCGGGAAGTCCAGCTGTTTCACCGACCCCTGACCGAGCCCACGCATCGTCCAGGCCAGACTCACGGCGTTCATCAGACTCAAGTCTTCGTCGACCGTGACGTAGGGAGCAACTCGCTGCGCGACCGAGGCCACGTCCTGAGGGCTGCTGAAGTCGCCCAGGCTGCCCAACATCGACAGCAAGAACTCCCGCTGCCGTTGATTGCGGGTCAGATCGCTGACTCCGGGCATCACCTTCCAGCCATCTGAAGTGAGCTCTTGAGTGCTGCGCGACCGAAGCCAGGAGAGAGTCTGGGCTCCTGAGGCCCGGGTGCATCCGGCGGGAAGGTCCAATTGGGCCTTCTCGTCGCGCACGGCGTACTGCAGGCAAATCTCATAGCCGCCGATCGCGTCGACCGCCTCCTGAAAGCCGGCCAGGTCGACGAGGGCGAAGTGATCCACGCTGAGCCCGATGAGATCCTCAACCGTCACCGTCAATGCGGTGGGGCCGTTCATGAGAGCGCCACAACCTTCGAGCGCGTCGTTGAGTCGATGTTCGGGGCCGTTGCAGCTGTCTGCCACCCAGAGATCCCGGGGCAGCGAGAGGACGGCGGCGCGGCGATCGCCATCACGCGGGCGAATCAGGACCATCACCACATCGGCGCGCTGACCTTTGAAGTCACCGAAATCCCTCAGTGTCCGTCAGATGGTCCCTGGAGTCGGAGCCCACGATCAGAAGGACATCGAGATCGTCACCGCCGGCCGGAGGCAAGGTCACGTTCAGATCAGGCTGTGCCGGGTCGACCTCGTTGCCCGGCGTCTCGACAGGATCCGTTACTGGCGGACGGTCAATGGCGACCCGTTTCACGTCTCCCCATGTGGACGCGGCGAAGAGTGCTCCAGCGCCAAGGAGCACGACGGCGATCAACGCGCCGGTTATCAACAACCGCTTCTTCAGGAGGTCCACCCTTGGTCAGCCCCGGTGGGAGGTCACATTCTATGTATCGGCGCAGAGTTGAGAATTCGGCGAGGGCGATCAGACCCGGAACGTGGCGTCAACGCTGGAGCTGATCGGGTCTGCCGACATTGGAGCCGAGCGAGCCGGCGCCAAGGGGCGGGTGGGCAAGCTCAGCTCGAAACGGGATTCGCCATGGGCGTCCACATATCGAAGGCTGCCGGCCATCAGCTCGGCGAGCTGGCGGGAGACGGCCAAGCCGATTCCCACCGAACCGGGTTGGGTGGGCGATTGCCGTCCGCGGTAGTACCTATCGAAGATCAGCTCTTGCTCCTCGGAGGGAACACCGGTGCCGTCGTCGACCACCAGAATCTGTGCCTGATCCCCGACCGAACGGACCAACACCGCGATCCGCTGCCCTCCGTACTTGATGGCATTGGTCAGCAGATTTCGGATGATCTGCCGGCAGCGGAGTGCGTCCGCCCACGCCTTGACATTGTCTCCGTCGACTATCAGGTCCTTGCCACTGGGATGTGACTCCCGGACTCCACGGACCACGCTCTCGACTTCCGCCCTCAGGTCGATCATGTCGGGCTTGATCGAAAGGTTGCCGGCTTCGGCGCGCGATGCCACCAGGAGATCCTCCACCAGCTCGGCCAACTCCCGACTTTGCACCGCGATGATCCCGTTGAGCTCAACCAGCTCGTCGGCGGCGAGCATCGAGCGACTGCTTGCGATTTCTTCGGCAAGGCCAACGATGGCAGTGAGTGGCGTTCGAATCTCGTGGCTGACCGACGCCAGCAGCCGATCCTTCGACTCGCTCGAGGCTTTGAGCTCTTCCTGATCGTCCTGGCGCCGCCAGTAGGCACCGATCATATGGGAGGCGCGCCATAGAGTCTCCACCTCGGCGTCGCTCCAAACCCGGTCATCAAGGGTGGCGATGAACCCTATGGACCCGCGGAAGGTGCCCGCCACGAAGATCGGGACACTCACCTCAGAGACGATCCCGTCACGCTCGTACATCGCACGTTCCTCGTCCTTGAGCCGGGCAGTGTGGACGGTTATGGCGCGCCCCTCGGACTGGGCCTTGTAGATCGCCGAGGTCGCGTCGTATGCCCCGCTCTTCCAGCCGCCCATGCGGACGTTCGCGTTTCGGCGGGCGTCGGCGATTATCTCCCAGTGCGGCGCTCCGTCGATGTGGACGGTGCGGGCCACGTAGGAGTAGTCGGCATCGGTTGCCTCCATCAGGGCCTTCACGGCCTCATAGATCGCAAAGACATCGGTCTGAACCAGAAGGGCCTCGGAGCAGGTCGCGATTGCATGCTGGAGACGGGTCGCTTTCTCATAACGGGCAATCGACTCTGAGAGCTGATCGAAGAGCCTCGAAACAAGGGCGGTGGTGAAGATCACTCCGGTCACCGCGATCACGCTTCGCACCCCGATCACGTCGATCGACTCCTTGAGGAGGATCCCCATAGTGATGCTCCACAAGGCAATGCTCATCCCGACCGCCCCCGACCAGACCAGCCGGCTGCCGGCGCTCAGGGTGCCGGCCATCACTCCCAGCATCATCACCAGGCCGAACGAGGTGGTGAAGTCGAATGCGGATATCTCCACACCGAAGAGCGCCTCGATGATGGCGAGGACACCGAAAAACCAGGTCGTGCTCAACACCAGAGTCATGGTGTTGGCCTCCTCTCGCTGGGTGAGCCAGATCGCCCAGATCGCGAGCACCATGTAGCTGGCCCAACGAATCGGGGCCAGGGGTGACTTCATGTCCGAGCGCAGGATCTCGATGATCGCAAGCGCAGGAAAGGTCACGGCAAACAGCACCGCCACATACCTGTGAAACCGCTGCTGCGCCTCTATCGGAGCGCGCGAACTCACAAGAAGACATCGACAAAACAAGGGCTAAAACTTGAACCGGCGGAGCTAGTCGAGCCCGACCAGGGAGCGAACCATGCGCGCCGTCGCGCCCCCACAGGGTGTCGCCGCCAAGGTCGTAGTACCAAACCTGGAAGTCATTCCAGGGAACGCTCCACCAGCGCTCGCTGTCGGCCAGATCCTCGAGAAGGGGGGTGTAGACCCTGGCCACCTCTCGCTCACTTGGGATCAGCTTCACCGGCGGCCTCAATCGGCCCACCACAGGGACCACCCACGGCTTGAATTCCACGGTGTCGATCGAAGGCAGGAAGCCGAGGACTTCCACCGACGACGGCTCGATGCCGACTTCCTCGTGGGCCTCGCGCAATGCGGTGTCGACGGGCCCCCGGTCCGAAGGATCGGCCCTGCCGCCGGGCAATGAGATATGGCCGGCATGGGTTGGCATCGTGTCCGGCCGTTTGGTGAGAACGATCCTCACCAAGCCGTCGTCGTCCTCATAGAGGGCCGCGAGGACTGCGGCGAGGGGCCCGTCACCGGGCTTCGGTTCCTGGGCACTCAAATGAAGTCTGTCCCACATTCAATGGTCAGGTTAAGTGCGCCGATAACCTGATCCGGTGCCACGCCCGTACTTCGAGACCGACCGCCTGATTGTCCAGCGCTTCACCAGACGCGACCAGGCAACCCTCGACGACGCGATCCGCTCCTCGTTGCCCGAATTGAACCAATGGCTGCCCTGGGCACGCATGGACTACGAGTACGGCGACACCACCGCCTTTATCCGGGAGTCCCTCCAGGCCTGGAAGGAGGACCGGGCTTGGGACTACTCGATCCGTTACAAAGCCCACCCCGAGCGCCATCTGGGCAACATCTCTTTGTGGACCATTTCCAAGCTGGGCAAGATCGCCGAGTTCGGGTATTGGGTCCGCACCGACGAAAGCTCGAAGGGAATCTGCACCGAGGCCATGGAGTGCCTCCTCGGTGAGGCGTTTGGGTCCCTCGGCTATCACAAGGTGACTCTTCGAATCGCGGTCGGAAACGATCAGTCCGACCGCGTCGCCGGAAAACTGGGTTTCACCAGGGAAGGAGTTCTCCGCGAGGAGTTGCTGATCCGGGGCAACTGGGTCGACCATTCACTGTGGTCCCTCCTCGACCGGGAATATCGAGCGATTCGGCGATCCGGCGAGGTGCGCGGCACCAGATGAAGGATCTACAGGCGGCTGGCCTCGGCTCCTGGATCGACGACCGGGCCGGCCAGAATCTGTTCAGCGGGGTGGTGCTGGTTTGGGAGGACCGAGTGCCGGTTTTCAGCCATGCCGCCGGTCTTGCCCACCGCGGGCATCAGGTCCCGGTGACGGCCAGCACACGATTCCAGGTGGCATCCATTACCAAAATGGTCACCGCGACGACCGCTCTGCGTTTGGTCGAGCGAGGAACCCTGAAACTGGACCGTCCACTTCTCGATTTCCTTCCCCCCGAATATCGCCCGCTTGCGCTCGACCAGCGCCACACCCTGCACCATCTTCTGTCACACACCTCCGGCCTCACCAACTACCACGATGACGAGGACGAAACCTGGGCCTCTTTCACCAGCGCCTGGGACCGGGTATCCGTCTATCACGCCCGAGGGCCGACAGACATCCTCCCTCTGTTCGCCGATCTCCCTGCTGCCTCGGAACCAGGAGAGTTCCTCTACGCCGACGCCAACTTCATCCTCATCGGCGTCCTCATCGAATGGGTTACCGGCAAGTCGTTCGCCGAAGTGGCGACCGAGGAAGTCTTGGGCCCGGCGGGGATGGTGGACTCGGGCTTCTTCCAGATCGACCTCGAGCCCCGCAACATGGCGACGGCCTATCTGGCCACGGACGAAGCGCCTGACACCTGGCGCTCGAATATCTACAGCGTCGCGGCCGGTGGCATGCCCGACGGGGGCCTCACCACCACAGCAACGGATCTGGCCCGCCTCCTCGACGAAATCACGTCAGGCTCCCTGCTCCAACCTGACACCGTGAGCCAGATGCTGGTCCCCCACGGGTTCGACAACGGAGTGGAGGCCTATGGCTACGGGATGGAGTTGGTGGTCGTCGACGATCGGGTGACGGTCTACGGCCACGGCGGAGCCGATCCCGGGGTGTCGGCGATGGTTTCGCACTACGTCGACACTGGGATCACAGTGGTCGTGCTCTGCAATCAGGACCGGGGCTCGTGGGCCACGGTTCAGAAGATCACCGAGATGCTGGGCTTGGATGATCCGCGGGAGTAGGGGTTGTCCCCCTGCGAAGCGGGGGGACCGACGCCAGCGACCGAAGGGAGCGCGTCGAGGGGGGCACTTCTCAACTGCTGGCGAGCACCCGCGAAGCGTCCCCGACGAAGGTTGCGATCGTCGGATAGAAGCCGACGACGATGGTGAAGGCCAATGAGAGCCCGAGGGCGAGTCGTAGGGAACCGGCCGGAGCTGCCGACGCGTCATCCTCGAACTTCCCGACTGGGTCGTCGACCCAGACCGTCTTCACCACCCTCGCGTAGTAGTAGATGGCCACGACTGCGTTGAGGGCCGCGATCACGGCCAGGACCACGGTGGCCGTCCCTCCGGCGATCATCACCGAGCGGAACATGGCGAACTTGGCGAACCACCCCGCCAAAGGCGGGATCCCCGCCAGGCTGAAGAAGAACACCGCCACCAGCACCCCGAGACGGGTGTCCACCGAGGCGAGCCCGCTCCACGCCCGAAGCTCGCCGGACCGGGTCTTTCGCGCCCCTGCAATGACTACAGCGAAGGCGCCGAGGTTCATCACCGTGTAGATCGTGAGATAGATGACGGTCGCCGAGAACGCCTCCTCGAGGTTGGCGCCGACAACAGCCGCCGAGGCAAAGGGCACCAGCATGAAACCGGCCTGCGCCACCGACGAGTAGGCGAGCAGGCGAACGATGTTGGTCTGCCGGAGCGCAGAGAGGTTCCCGACCGTCATCGACAGCGCAGCCAGCACCCAAAGCGCAGGGGCCCAGATCTCGGAGACCGCGGGCAGCGCCAGATACATCATCAGCAGCATCGCCACGAACCCGGCCGCCTTGGAGTTCACGGATAGATAGGCAGTGACCGGGGTGGGTGCCCCCTCGTAGGTGTCCGGTGCCCAGAAATGGAAGGGCACGGCCGCGATCTTGAAGCCGAATCCGACGATGACAAATAGGACGGCCACGATCAGCGCTGGCTCGTCTGCCATGCCGGCGGTCGCCTCCGCGATTCCGGAGAAGGTCACCTGGCCGGTCAGCCCGTAGATGAACGAGAGGCCGTAGAGGAGGAGCGCAGTGGAGAGGACGCCGAGGATGAAGTACTTCATCGATGCCTCGTTCGACTTCACATCACCCTTCCGCCAACCGGCGAGCAAGTACAGCGGCCCGGTGGTCAATTCGAGGGCCACGAACAGGATGATGATGTCGCGGGCGACGCCATGACCATCGACCCGAGCAGCGAGGAGAGCAACAGGAAGTAGTACTCCCCCTGGTAGTAGCGATCGGACTCGATGTAGTGGTGGGACATGAGGAACACGAGATAGGCGGCCACCACAAATAGCCCTTTGAGGACCAGGGCAAACTCGTCGACCACATAGGAGCCATCGAACATCGAGATGGTCTCTCCATTTACTGCCAGGAAGACCAAGGGAACCGCCGCCAGGGCGGTCCCGGCCACGGCTGCGGTGGCGGTCCAGTACTTCTGGGCCCGGGGCAATAACAGGTCGAGGGAGAAGACCGCCAAGAGAGTCGCGATGATCACGAACTCGGGCGCGAAGGCCAGATAATCGATCCGGAAAGTCATGTTTCTCCCCCCAGGAGCGGCAGCGACGTTGGGGGGAGTGGCCCAAAGGGCCGAGGGGGGCGCTCCGCCGAAGAACTCTGAATGGCGCAGTTCATCACCCGTCGGATCCCAGCGACGCCACCGTGTCCGACTCGAAAACGGTGTTCACCATCGACGTCACAGTGTCGGTCGTCGCGTCGAAGATGACTTTGGGATAGAACCCGATCACCACGATGAGCACGATCAGTGGCGCCCAGGCAGTGAGCTCGAAGCGGTCCACGTCGTGGAACTCCTTGCCCTCCCACTCGGCTCCCGGCTCTCCGAGGTTGACCTGTTGCAACATATAGAGCATGTAGCCCGCAGTGAGGACGGTCCCGATAGCCCCCAGGACCATCGCGGTGCGGAACACCCCGAGCGGCAAGCCGGCCAGGGGGTTGTAGGAGCCGACGAGTGACATGAACTCGCCCCAGAAGCCGGCCAACCCGGGAAGCCCGAGTGACGCCATGGCCGTGAAGGCCAGGATCCCGCCCATCACCGGCATCAACTTGATGTTCCCACCGAGGCGGGACATCTCCCGGGTGTGATAGCGGTGGCTCATAGAGCCGGCGAGGAAGAAGAGGAGACCGGTGATAAGGCCGTGGGCCACCATTCCGATGATGGCCGCGTTGATCCCGATGTCAGTCATGGTGGCGATACCAAGCATCACGAAGCCCATGTGCCCCACCGAGGAGAAGGCGATGAGGCGTTTCATGTCGGTCTGGGCGAGACATGCCAACGAGCCATAGATGATCCCGATCACCGCCAGAATCGCTATCGCCGGAGCCCAGTTGGCCGCCTCCTGGGGGAGGATCGGGAGCGAGATCCGGATGAACCCGTAGGAGCCGAGCTTCAGGAGGATGGCCGCCAGGAGCACCGAGCCCACGGTCGGCGCCGCGGTATGTGCGTCAGGAAGCCAGGTATGGAACGGCCACATCGGCACCTTGACCGCAAACCCGAGGAACATCGCCCCAAAGACGAGGAAGGCGAATGTCCCGGTGAAGGCACCGGAGGCTCCGAGCTTGGTCAGTTCGACCATATCGAATGTGCTCACACCACTCACCTCACCCGACTTGAAGTAGAGGGCCAGGAATCCCAAGAGCATGAAGGCGGAGCCGAACAAGGTGAACAGGAAGAACTTGATCGATGCGTAGATCCTGGTCTCAACCTCCCGGGCGAAGCCGGGGATCTTCCTCATCGATCGATCACCCCAGATCCCGATCATGAAGTACATGGGGAGCAGGACCACCTCGAAGAATATGAAGAAGAGCACAAGGTCCAGGGCCACGAAGGTGCCATTCATCCCAGTGGCCAGGATCATCATCAGGATCAGGAACGCCTTGGGGTTCTTCGGTTCCTCCCAGTGGTTCCAGCTGTAGATCACGGCAAGCACCATCACGAACGTCGAGAGGACCAGCAACGGCAAGCTGATGCCATCGATCCCCATGTGATAGTGGGCGTTGATGGCCTCGATCCAGGTCTCGTTGACCTCGAACTGGTAGGTGTTGTAAGTGCCGGCGGTGAAATCGAACTGCCCGATCAGAACCAGCGAGAGCACGAAGGAGCCAACCGACGCCAGAAGGGCCACCGCCTTCAGGGCGAGCTCGTTCGTCTTCGGCATCAAACCGAGAAGGAGCGCTCCCGCAAGAGGGACGAACACGATGAGGGTCAGCCCCCAGGTTTCGAACAGTTCCATTCTTCTCAGTCTCTCCTATGTCACGAGCACGAACACGATGATCAGGGCCAGGACCCCGCCAACAAAAGAAGCCGCATACTGCTGAACCCGGCCGGTCTGCATCTTTCGTAGAGCGGACCCAGCGCCATCCGTGGCCGCGGACAGGCCATGCACGACGCCGTCGACACCGCGCTGGTCGAGGATCCCGTACACAAACGATCCGAGGCCTTTGGTGAGCAGGGCAACAGAGTTGACGACCGCGTCGATGATGTAGGTATTGGTCCAATTCACGAAGCGGGCGATCGGGCCCATCGTCGCCCCGACGACCCCGTTGGCCAAGTCGTCCATGTAGTACTTGTTGCGGAGTAGCGGGTAGAGCACCGGAACCTCGAAACCATCGCGGGCCTCCTGGGTATCCCGATCCTTACCGAAGATCATCCAGCCCAAGCCAATCCCGAGCAAGGCTGCAAACACGCCGCTGCCAGCCAGGGCCCATTGAATCGCCTCCCCGTGATGATCCCCCATCGTCACCTCACGCACCGCGAGCCAGGCGCTGAAGCTCCCGATCCCAGGAAGTGTGACCCCCGGGATGCTGAAGAGACCGGCAAGGGCCGAGGGAATGGCTAACAGGACCAACGGAACCGTCATGACCCGTGGAGACTCGTGAGGGTGTCCGTGTCCCTTGTAGGTCCCGAAGAAGGTGAGGGCGACTGCTCTCGTCATGTAGAAGGCGGTGACGAAAGCTCCGGCTATGGCGATCCACATCACCACGGTGTAGCCCTCATGCCCCAACGTCGCCAGGATCTCGTCTTTCGACCAGAAGCCGGCCAGCGGGATTATGCCGGCGAGGGACAGAGACGCGATCAGGAACGTCCAATAGGTGACCGGCATGGTCTTGCGCAGCCCGCCCATGTCACTCATGTTGTTGGAGTGGACGGCATGAATCACCGAGCCGGCGCCAAGGAAGAGCAAAGCCTTGAAGAAGGCGTGAGTGAACAGGTGGAAAACACCCGCGGTGTACCCGCCTGCGGCCACCGCCGTCATCATGTAACCCAGTTGGGACACGGTGGAATAGGCGAGCACCTTCTTGATGTCTTTGGCTACAAGGGCGAGCAAACCCATTGCAAACAGGGTTATTGCCCCGATCGCCACCATCCAGGGGCGGGCCTCTTGGGCCAGATTCTGAAAGAGGGGAAAAGTGCGGGCCATCAGGTAGATGCCGGCGGTGACCATGGTCGCGGCATGCATCAGCGCCGACACCGGTGTGGGGCCCGCCATGGCGTCGGGCAACCAGATGTGAAGCGGGAACTGGGCGCTCTTCCCCATGGCGCCGAAGAAGAGGAGAAATCCCCCGACCACGGCTACGGAGGCAAGGGCTTCGACATGGTCAACGGCAGCGCGGTTGATGGCTTCAAAGTCAAAGCTGCCGACGGCCATGGCGACGATGATCGCCCCCAGGATCAAACCGATATCCGCCACCTTGTTGGTGAGGAAAGCCTTGTTGCCGGCCCTCACGTTCTCGAGGTCCTCCCAGTAGAACCCGATCAGGAGGTAGGAGGCGAGGCCGACACCTTCCCAGCCGATGATGAGCTGGATCAGGTTGGGGGCACCAACCAACAGGAGCATCGACCCGGCGAAGAGGGAGAACGCGGCGAAGAACCAGGGGACGCGAACGTCACCGCGCATGTAACCGACGGCGTATATGAAAACCAGCAGGCCGACGAGATTGACGAGGAGGAACATCATGATCGAGAGCCCGTCGACCACCCAGCCCAGCTCGAAGACGATCTCGTGGCCGCCCACGGTTCCGATCCGGGCGATCTCGAACGTGGTCTTGGCGAGGACTCCCTCGGTCGCGTTCATGACGAACAGCACGACGGCCCAGACCGTGTTGATGGCGAGAGCAGCGATGGCGATTTCGGCGCCCTGCCGCTTCAGCCTCTTCCCGAAGATCATGATGAGGCCGAAGGCGACGAAGGGCAGGATCAGCATGATCCCGGCGGTGTCGACCCAGAAACCTCCGGTGATGCCGGCCTCGACTGCGTGCTCGGCCTCGGCAGCGAGAACGGCGAAGCTCACGCCAGACCTCCAACGGGGCGGAAGCTCCGGCCGACCGGCGTCTGTTCGCCCCGAGGCGTGAGGCACAGTTTGAGCTCCCCACAGAAGGCTGAGGGTTGCCGAGGGGCGAAGTCGGCCGGCAAGAAGCGAGTCATCACCATCTCATCAGGCTCAGGTCATCGACGTTGGCCGAGCGGCGGTTGCGGAAGATCATGATGACGATGGCGAGCCCGATCCCGACCTCGGCTGCAGCCACGGTTATGACGAAGATCGAGAACACCTGACCCACTGCGAGGTCGGAGCGGAGCACCGACTCGAAGGCAACCAGGTTGATGTTGACAGCATTAAGCATGAGCTCGACGGAGAGCAGGATCAGCACCAGGTTGCGTCGCACCAAGAGGCCGTAGACCCCAAGGGCGAACAGAGCGGCGGCCAGGATCAGGAACTGATTCAGGAGCATCTGTGACCCTCGCTCATACGAGCGCCCTCTCCTCTTCCTCCACCGGTGTCAGGTCGCGACGGGCGATGGTGATGCCACCGATTAACGCGGCAAGCAGGACGAAGGAAACGACTTCGAAAGGCACTACGAACCGCCCCATCAGAGCGGTTCCGAGGACCGCGGTGTCAGTCCCCTCCCCTGGATTGCTGACAACCGTGCTGCCGAAAGCTTGCACAGACGACCAGGCCAACAACCCGAAGGTCACCACGGAGAGGACTGCAGGCCACACCTTCCGATCACTGTCCAGACTCTGGTCGTACCCGGTGGGGGCACGGGTGATCATGATTCCGAAGAGGAAGAGGACGATCACCGCACCGATGTAGACCAGGACCAGGACCCACGCCACGAACTCGGCGGACAACATCAGGAACAGTCCGGCGGTCCCGGCCAGGGTCGCCACCAAGAACAAGGCAGCGTGAACCACGTTCTTCGCCGTGACCACCTTGATCGCCGAGCCAAGCACCACCAGAGCGACCAAGGCGAACACCCAGTTGACCGGTTCGGAGAGCCACTCGCCCAAACTCATGTTTCCAGCCCGGGGGTGTCGGGGACTGTCGCCAGCCAGTCCTGGAGACGGTCCATGTCGTGCATCATCTCGCCCATCTTCAGCTCGGAGTACTCGTACTCCGGTGACCAGAAGAGTGCATCGAAGGGGCAGACCTCGACGCAGATCCCGCAGTACATGCAGAGGGCGTAGTCGATGTCGAATCGATCCAGGGTGGCGCGGACCTTGATCCGCCCGCCGGGAGTCGAGGGTGCCTGCTCCTCCTTGTGCCCTTCGATGTAGATGCACCAGTCGGGACAGTTCCGGGCGCAGAGCATGCAAACTGTGCAAGCGTCCTGATCGAGTGCGATCACGCCCCGGGCCCGGGGAACCAACGTCTCCTTGACCTTGGGATAGTTCACCGTCGCCAGATGCTTCTTGGGCAGGAGGATGGTCTTGAACATCGTGGACAGGGTCACCCAAAGACCCTTGAGCATCCCTCCCCCTGGAAGTTTGCGAGCCGTGGCTGTGTCTGCCATCAGAACACCACCTTGAACACGGCTGTGATCGCGATGTTGAGCAAGGCGAGCGGAATCAGCCATTTCCAGGCGAGGCTCTGCAATTGGTCCTCCCGGAAGCGGGGGAAAGTCCAGCGGAACCAGATCATGGCGAATACGAGGAGGAACACCTTCGCCATGAGGATCACCGGCCCGGCGAATTCGAGAGCTGACGCGGGCACCCCGGGCAGCCAGTAACCGCCGAGGAACAGGGTCACGGCAATCGCCGACAGGGTGAACATGCTGGCGAACTCGGCCAGAAAGAAGAAGAGGAAGCGGAATCCGGAGTACTCGGTGAGATAACCCATGACCAACTCGGACTCGGCGATCGGCATATCGAACGGGATCCGGCTCAACTCGGCCAGGGCCGCCACCATGAAAATGCCAAAGCCGACGAATTGGATGATCACGTACGGGTAGCCGGCCTCGATCTGGGCCTGGACGATCCCCTCCATGCTCATCGTTCCCGCCAGGATGACCGAGCCAACCACAGCCAGGATCAACGGCAGCTCGTATGCGATGAGCTGGCCGGCGGCCCGGATCCCACCCATCAGCGAGTACTTGTTCGCCGACGACCAGCCGGCCATCAGGATGCCGATCGTGGTGAGGGAGGAAACGGCCAGTGCGAAGAAGATCCCGACCGAGAGGTCTCTGAAGATCAGGCCCGGGCCGAAGGGGACGACGACGAACAGCGAGACCGTCCCCACCAACACCAGCACCGGGGCAAATTTGAAGACGGGACGATCGGCGTCCTCGGGGATCAGGTCCTCCTTCTGGAAGAACTTGACTCCATCGGCGATCAACTGGGCCCATCCCCACCGCCCGCCGGCGAAATAGGGCCCGACCCGGGCCTGCATCTTTGCCGAGAGCTTCATCTCGGCGAACCCGATAGCCATCCCGATCATCGGGATCATCAGAGCGACGAGAAGCAACTTCCCGGCCAGAGAAACGAAGAAGTTGGAGAAAAGGTCGGACAGAAAACCACTCATCGATCCACGTCTCCCAATACGAAATCGAGGCTTCCCATGATGGCGATTATGTCCGGCACCAATACGCCTTCGAGGATCCAGGGGAGAATCGAGAGATTGGAGAAACTCGCCGATCGAATCTTCAGCCGGTAGGGCCCCTGGCCACCCTCGGAGACGAGGTAGTAGCCCATCTCCCCCTTGGGGTTCTCAGCTCGCACATAGGTCTCACCCTTGGGGACCTTGATCACCTTGGGGACCTTGGCCTGCAACGGCCCCGAGGGGATCCCGTCGATTGCCTGCTGGATGATCCGCGCTGACTGTCGGATCTCGGCGAGACGAACCCACCAACGATCCCAGCAGTCTCCGTTCTCACCGATCGGGATCTCGAAGTCGAACTTGTCGTAAGGGAGGTAGTGCTCCACTTTGCGCAGGTCGAAAGGCACCCCTGATGCCCGGAGGTTGGGCCCGGAGACCCCATACGAGGTGGCGACGTCGACGGGAAGGATCCCTACGCCTTTGGTTCGGGCGAGGATTATCTCGTTGCCGGCGACCAGCGATTCGATCTCATCAGCGACCCCGAGGACATGCTCCACGGCGTCACGAGTCTCGGCGAAGAACCCGGCGGGCAGGTCCTGGATCACCTTGCGGGTCTGCGAACCGGATCCGTAGGCGGGCTTGACTCCACCGATCCGGTTGAAATTCGGGTGGAACCGGCCGCCGGTGACGCTTTCGAGCAGGTCGAGCACGCGCTCCCGCTCCCGAAGGGCGAAGAAGAGTGGGGTGGCGGCACCCAATTCCAAGGGGTATGACGCCATGAATATCAGGTGTGAGGAAATCCGGGCCATCTCGGTGAGGATCAGCCGAATGTACTGGGCACGCTCAGGGACCTCGAGCTGCATCAACTTCTCGGCGGCAACGATGAAGGGCACCTCGTTTGCGTATCCGGACACCCAGTCGATGCGATTGACCAGGGTGGTGATCTGGGGGTAGGTCCGCACTTCGGACAACTTCTCGTAGCCCCGATGCATGTACCCGATCACCGGGTGCACGTCGAAGGCACGCTCGCCGTCGACCCGGGCCACCAGCCGAAGCACCCCATGAGTGGATGGGTGCTGCGGCCCGATGTTCAGCGTCATTTCGGGGGTCTCCAGAGAGACCGAGACCGACGTCTCTGAAAGATGCCGGACCAGATCCTGATCGGCGACCATGTCAGGCCTCCGGGTTCTCTTCGGATGGTTCGTCCGGCTCGGCACCAGACCCCGGCATGCCCTCCACATCCACCGTCCCCGGCCAGGGCTTCACCTCGCGGCTGAGCAACGGATAGCTCTTCCGAAGTGGGTTGCCGATGAAGGAATCCACGAGATAGAGATGACTCAGGTCAGGATGGCCCTCGAACCGAATCCCGAACATCTCGGCCGCCTCCCGCTCGTGCCAGTTGGCACCCGAGTAGACCCCGACCAGGCTGTCGATCACCGGACTCTCCTTGGAGAGATCGGCGGTGAAAGTCACCCGCTTCCCCTCGCTGACGTCGCCGACCGTGGTCAGCATCTCGAATCGGTCGACAACCTCACCACCGGGCGGGTCGCCCACCGCAACGTCGAGGGTCCAGTCGACGGCCGACAGCCATGAGAAGAAAACAAGCCCGAGATCGTCCCGGGCCTGGCGATGGATCTCGACCCAGCGTTCGACGGGAACTTTGACCTTGAGCGTGTCGAAGGTGATTTCGGCAACGCCCCCGACCGCCTCCGCGACCCGGTCGGCGAAGGCTTGAAGGGGATGAACCGTGGTCTCGGTCTCAGACGGGCTCGAGGTCACGCTGGTTCCACTTCTCTTTGATGTCCTCGCCCTGGATCTTCTTCTGGAGAAGGACGATCCCGTCCATCAACGCCTCCGGTCGGGGAGGACAACCAGGGACATAGACATCCACGGGGATCACCTGATCGACGCCTTTGGTCACCGAATACGAGTCCCAATAGGGGCCGCCGCAGTTGGAGCAGGACCCCATCGAGATCACGTACTTCGGCTCCGGCATCTGGTCGTAGAGCCGTCGCACAGCCGGCGCCATCTTGTCGGTGACCGTGCCCGCCACCACCATCAGGTCAGCCTGCCGTGGTGAGGCGGGCAGAGGGATGATCCCGAACCGCATGAAGTCGTAGCGCGGCCCGGAGGCGGCCATCAATTCGATGGCGCAGCAGGCCAGACCGAACTGAAAAAGCCAGAGGGAGTATTTCCTCGACCAGTTCAGCAGCCAGGTCACCGGCTTTGGCATGCCGAACTTCTGGGCTACTCCCACCGCAGGACTCCCTTGCGGATCGCGTAGATCAGCCCCAGGACCAGGATGAAGATGAAAATGAGCATCTCGACGAGGCCGAAGACGCCGAGCTTCTCCAGGATGATCGCCCAGGGGAAGATGAAGACCGCCTCGACGTCGAAGATTATGAAGAGCAGGCCATACACGTAGTAGCGAACGTAGGTCTGGCTCCAGCCGACTCCGACCGGATCAACCCCACATTCGTAGGTCATCTCCTTGGCGGTGGTTGGGTTCTTGGGTCGGAGGACCGATGCCACCCCCAACATCACCATCACCAGAATCGCTCCCAGAGCGGCGAAGGCGCCGACTGTCAGATAGCTCTCGAAGTACGGAGTCATGCCCTTTTTCCGTCGTGATTGCGACCGACGGCGAGTATACGCAGGGTCGCTTGAACCCCGAAGTCAGACGGAAAACTCGCCCTAATTGGGTTCCAAGGGTCCGGATATGACCCCTGGAGATCCCAATTAGGAGAGGGTCAAAGTCAACCGCTCGCCAGGTCCCAACCGTCTTCGTCGTCCCAAAGGATGGGAACAGTTACTACATCGGTATGCGACCCGTCCTTCATCGAGACCTCAAAGACCTGCACCGTTTCGTCACCAGCGAAGGCGTATTGCACCTCGAAGGAGAATCCGCCCCAACAGCCGGTGCCGCAGGTGGCCATGGTGAAGCCATCCTTCACCACGTTGCCGTTGGCATCGAGAACTTCATAGCTCACGTGAGCCTCGAACACGTTGGCCAGACCGGACACCGCCAAGGGCAGGCCGTCGGACCCCTCCACCGGGTTGGTGATCAGAATCGAGTTCATCTGGTCGAGAAATGAATCTATGGCCACTGGTTGGCTGAGGTCGAGGCCCTCGCTTCCGAACGCGCTCACCCGCTGCCCATCCACAGTGAAGAGAACGGATTCGATCTCCCCGACCTGGGCTGCGGTGTAGATCAGCTGGTTGAGCATCGTGAAGTCTGCCAACAGCCCACCCGCGCCCTCGAGAAAGGCTTGGTTCATGTCAACAGTGATCAGATGCTCCCCGACCCTGGCCCCGACCACCTCAACCGCGGCCGGGATCGTCGTCGAAAACCCCGTCGGAAGTGCCAGATCACTCGTAACCAGTTGCAGACTCAGCAGGTTCTCCGTAGTCCCCACTGGAGCCGGAACCACCGTGCGGAACGGAACCAGGGTCGGGTTGCCAGTATTGGAGTTCTCCGGGATTTGCACCAGATACACCACCGCGTCGCCCATCACCGGGGCGACCGTTGTCGAAGTGGCCTCGGGCACCGTCGTGGTGGTCTGCGGAACGGTCGAAGGGACCACCGGTTCGCTCGACTGAGTCGAAGGCACGATCGAAGTCGTCGTGGTCCCGATCGGCGCCACCTCGCCACCTCCACGAAGCAGCAGGATCGGGATCAGGGCGAGGACGATGACGATCGCGGCGGCGCCCGCGAAGATCAGGACAGGACTCTGCTTCTTAGAGCCGTCGGTCGGTTGGGTCACAGTGGTCTCCTCTGGGAAGGGCGGTGGCTCAGGGGACATGGCCACCAGCCGATCGGCAAGATCCTTCATCCTCTGGTCGTCGATTTCGCTCATGACAGCGACTCCTTGAGATGTCTCCTTGCTCGGGCGAGATGACGTTTCACCGCGCCCGGGGAGACACCCATTTGTTGTGCGACCGTTTCAACCGGGAGATCAGCCCAGTAGGTGAGCAGAACCACGGCTCTTTGCTGCATGGAGAGCTTTTCGACAGCCCGAAGCACATCGACGTCGATCTCTCGAGGTGGCGTCGACTCGGGCCCGGCCGTCTTCATCTCACGAAGACGACGGGAGAGCGTGGTCCGGTGGTGATCGTTCGCCACGTTGAGCACAGCTCGATAGAGATAGGCCCTTTGGTTGGTGACCTCGGGCCACTTCCGAGACGAAAAGGCCTTCAAACAGGCATCGGTCACGACGTCGGCAGCGTCGAAGGGCCCCACCAGGCCAGTCGCGTACCTGGTGAGCTCGACGGCGTATGACCGGTATACCTGCTCGTTGTCCATCACACCTGTAACGGTGATCATGTACTTGAGACGGAGCCAACAGGCGGTTTGGGTGACAGTAGGCAATAGCCTGCTCAGGTGATGATCAACCCGGACTACGAGGGCGGCGGCCTCGGAAACCTGGTGTCGGAGATCGAACAACGCCTCACCGGCACCACCGTCGGCGTGCCACTTCGCCCCGATCTCGGCGGTGCGATCCCCGATGCCCGCTCCTACGTATTGCTGTTGGTCGACGGTTTGGGCATCGCTCAACTCGACCACCCGGGCGCAAGGTCGATGAGCAAGGCCAACCGCGGCCGGCTACATGCCCCGTTCCCAACGACTACCAGCGTCTCAATGGCCACCGTGGCCACCGGGGCACCGCCGTCACAGCACGGGCTGGTGTCGCATCTCGCCTGGCTGGAGGAGGCCGGTGGTGTCGTGAACACGTTGAAGTGGGTCGACCTCGCCGGGCTTTCTGTGACCCATGACTACCAAGCAGTGCTGCCATCCCCCAACCTTTGGGAACGCCTCCGGGAAGCAGGTGTCGAGCCGATTACCGTGCAGCCCGGGCCGTTCGAGGGCAGCCCTCTGTCCCGGCTCCTCTATCGGGGAGCCCGTTTCGAGCCAACCTGGGACCCGATGGACCTTGTCGATGCCACAGTCCAATTGGCGGGAACCGGGACGCGGTTCATCTTCACCTACGTCTGGCAGGTCGACTTCGCCGCTCACGTCAACGGTTTGGCATCACGCGAGTTCGCCGAGGCGATGTCACTGGCGGCCACGGTCTGGGACGGGCTCTCCTCGAGGCTTCCCGGCGACGTTGCCCTTGTGGGGACCGCCGATCATGGCCTCGTGGGATTCTCCGAGGGAGACAAGATCCTGATCCGCAACAAGCGCTTCGACCCCTTGCGCTTCGCCGGCGATCCGCGGGGTGTCCTGCTGTGGGGAGACCGTTCCTTGATCGATTCACTACGCGACGAAACCGGGGGAACCCTCGTCGACCCGGTCCAATTCTCCGGGCCAGACCCGTCGCCCGCGGCTCGGACCCGGCTCGGACACGACCTCCTCGTCCCTCCTGACGGGAAGGTGATCCTCCCGCCTGGTTTCGACAAACGGCTGCGCTGCTATCACGGCGGCCTTTCACCAGCGGAGGTCGAAATCCCCCTTCTCGTCCGCCACCCGTAGCCCGAAAAGGTTCGCCACATCTTTCGTCAGTCTCCGAAGAGTGCCAACATGAGCCAATCCCTTTCACTTCCAAGCGGTGAGTGTCGGCTCTCCCACCCCCAAGACTCCCCGACTCGTTGAGCGAATCGGTTCACCGGCGACCGTGGCGGCGCTGGCATTTCTCGTCGTGCTCGGACTCGGGATCACCCTGGTGGTGCTGGTCCGGGACTCACTCGACGGAGCCCGGGATTCGCGGAGATCCGTCGAGGTAACGCACATCTCCGATGCCTCCATAGCCCTCCTCGCCGCCCTCCAGAACGAACGTGGCCTCGGGGAGCTGTACCTGGCCAGCGGCGATGCCGACGATCTCGCTCGATATCAGGAGTCGTTTGCAGGAACGGACGAGGCAGCCGACACCTATTCGACAACCTGGCGCGCGAGCGGGGCGGACATTCGCCAGGAGGACCAAGGTGCGATGACAGGAATGTCCGCCGCCGTCGCCCCTCTGGAGCAGATCAGGTCTGCAGTGGTCGGTGCGGAGGAGGAGTCACCGGTGGACCTCTACGCCGGTCTCGTGGATCCCATCCGTCAGAACCTCTCGGATATGGCTCTGCTCACCAACGATGCCGAGGACGTCCGCATGAGACGGGCCGTCCTCTCCCTACTCGACTCGTCGGCTTCGCTGGCCACGAGGCGGGCGTTGGTCGCTCGATTGCTCGCGTCGTCCGAAGAGCTGACCAGACAACAGGAAATACAGCTGTCGCTGCTTGGACAGGAGTCAGACGTCAACCTTCGGGCCGCCCAAGCACTTCTCACAGGCGGCTTTCGGGCAGATGTAGCGGAGTTGGCGGACTCCGGGGAGTCGAAGGCGGTTGAAGGGACTTTGGAAGCCATCGTCAACAACACCGACGCAGATACAACGCCGCGGTCGTGGTTCGCGCTGGCCACCGCCGAGATCGACCGCGTCTTGGACGAGGCAATGGCACTCAACGACGAAGTGCGGGATCGTGCCCTGCAAGGCATAACCGACGCAAGGCATGCGGTCACGACGACCATCACCCTCCTCGGCTCCCTGTTCGCCCTGTCGATCCTCGCCGCGTGGAGCGCCATCACCGCCAGCCGGGAGCGGGCCAAGGCACTCGCCGAGCATCGCGACCTGGTCAACGGGCTGCTGCGTTGGTTCGGAAGCGAGGCCCTGCCTACGGTCGAAGGGCTCGAGATGGAAGTTCGCTATCTCCCCTCGGCGGCGCACGCCGGGGCGGGTGGAGATTGGTACGACGTGTTCTTCGACGCCGCTGGCGACCTGGCATTGGTGGTCGGCGATGTCGCAGGGCACGGTTCACAAACAGTCGCTCATATGGCAGAGATGCGCAACACGCTGCGAGGCTTAGCCCACTCCGGGGTAGGTGGGCCGGCGCGTCAGTTGGAGATCATCGACAACACCATCGAGACGACCGAGTTGACAACGGTCTTCTATGCCCTGATCTCAGCTGCGACCGGTGGTCTCCGCTACAGCCGGGCCGGACATATGCCGGCGATCCTCAGCCGGCCGGATGGCACGGTCGAGCTGCTCAGCGAGGGGTCGGACACTCCGGTCGGCCTGTCCGCAAATGGGGCTCGCACTGAAGCAACAGTGGTGCTCGGACATGACGACGTGTTGGTCATGTTCACCGATGGCTTGATCGAAGAACCCGGCCGCGACCTGTACGAGTCTCTCGAAGAGCTCACTGCTCAGGTTGCCGAGCACAACGGGAGTCTCGAGGGATTGGCCGACCAGCTCATCACCAGCCAGCCCAGTCACGGAACTGGCGACGATGCCTCGCTACTCCTGGTGCGGGTCACCGCACCTGGTGCCCTAACCGTCGGCCAGGAGGGTCTGTCCGAGACCGGTGATCTCGAGGATCCTAGAGACTGAAACCGAGGGATTGACCAGAGTCAGGCTTCTGCCCTCCGCCTTGCACATGGAGTGCGCCGCCACCAGGACTCGCAGTCCGGTCGAGTCGAGAAACGTCACTCCGTCGAGGTCGATGACGATGTCGGAAGTCTCGCCCGCCAGAGCTTCATCGATCGCAGATTCCACTCTTGGCGCCGCAGCGAGATCGACCTCGCCGGCAAGGTGGATGGTCACCACGTCGGTTTCCCTGTCAACTCTGTAGGTGAACGCGGTCGTCAAGCCGATGGACTCCGTTTCGAAGGGCGCGGATAGTAGCCAGTCCGCGAGATATGGAACGAGGGCTCTTCAGCTGCTCGCGAGCTTGACACTGGGCTCGAACGGCGCCGATGTCGACTCCGAAGGGAGGTCGGACACCGTCGAGAGCTCGACCCACACGGTGCACCGCCCGTTCATGACCACTCCCCAACTGACGGCCACCCGATCCACGATGATGAGACCGAGGCCGCCTCCTCTCATGCTCTCCATCGGTGCGAAGCCAGAGCCACTATCCGTCACCTCGACACGAATCTGGTTGTCGCCCACGTCGACTGTCATTTCGATTGTTCGATCACTGGCCGAATGCCGCACGCTGTTGGTGACCAACTCCGAAATAACGAGAACGACATCGTCGTAGCGCGGGCCGAGCTTCGCTTCCAAGCGCGACACGCGGGCCCGCGCCTTGCCCGGAGCGAACTCGTCGGGTTTCAAGACAAGACGCATGCGGTCGATTTCCTTGGCGCTGGTTGGAGGAGCGGTACGCGGCATCAGGCGCCAAGTTAACGCCCGCGTCGGGCGATCCCGGGTCACCGACTCCTGTGACTGACTTTGGGGTGTTGAGTACCCACGACCAGGCCGATCTATACGTCGGAATCAGCAGAATCACTGATAGCTTCAGGGTCGATTGCCTCACGGAGCTGATCGAGGGTCCGACTCAGGATGCGTGACACGTGGACTTGGGAAACCCCGATCTCATCGGCGATCTCGGCCTGAGTCTTCCCGTCGAAGAATCGCAAGTAGAGGACAGTCCGCTCCCTTTCAGGCAATGCCAGCAACTGGGGTGACATTGCGCCCCGGACCGCCGCGGTCTCGTAGCCGGGGTCGAGGTCCCCGATCTGGTCGGCGAGTGTGGCATCGCCCTCTTCTCCAATCGGGCGGTCGATCGAACTTGCTGTGTACGCCGCTCCGGCGTCGAGTGCCTCGAAGACTTCTTCCTCGGAAACGTCGAGATTCGCGGCGATCTCGGTGATGGTGGGTGATCTTCCCAGCGTGTGGGTCATCTCGTCCACTGCCCTCGAGACCTCGAGCCACAGGTTCTGCAAGGTGCGCGGCACGCGAATCGACCATGCCTGGTCCCGAAAGTAGTGCTTTATCTCACCGATGATGGTTCGCCCGGCGAAGGTGGAGAATTGAATGCCCCGATCGGTCTCAAAGCGCTCGATTGCCTTGAGCAGACCAAAGCGGGCCACCTGAACGAGGTCGTCCAAGGGGACACCGCGACCACCGAAACGTCGGGCGAGACGTTGCGCCAGCCCATCAAACGCCTCGACCAACTCGCGCTTGGACTCTGGTTGCTCGCGATCGGCGAAGAGATCATCGAGGGCCTCCCGCTCCATATCAGTCATCCGGGGTCCGTCGCCTCGATTGGGAGCAGGACGAACTCGCCCTCCACGGTGGTGCCCTCGAACAGGGCCTGGGCGATGTCGATCGGCCCGAAGTCGTCATCGGCTCCCAGACCGTCACGCCAGGGCCCCATCACCAGAGAAAGGCCATGAGCAGTCGGGATGGCCCGAACGGTGATGAAGGGAAGATCGCCTGCCGTGACGATCGCCGTGGCTATCTCTGAGGCCGCCAGCTTGGCGTCATCGATGGTCTCGACGTCGAGGCCGACCGATCGGGCGACGGCCGACACGAACATGCGCACCGTGGCGACATGATGCGGGAGACTCACCACTGTCAGCTCATAGACGCCACTCGACGGCGAAACTGGGTTCGTCAGCGCTCCTCCCGAATGACGTCCGCCAACAACTAGAGGTCGGCAGGCAGCCGTAGTATATGGTCGTGGCGTCCGACCAGATCAGACTCGAAGTTCCGGCGCGCCGTCAGTCGCTGGCTGTCCTGCGCAACATGGCCGGGAACGCGGCCCGACTCTCCGGTTTCAGCTATGACCGAGTGGAGGAAGCCCGACTCGCAGTGAGCGAGGCTGCATCGCTGCTCGTGGCCGACGGCAGGTCGTCGACCGTCAGATGCTTTCTCACCTCCGACCAGGGGATTCTCCACGTCGAGGTAGGCGCAACGCCTGGACCAGCCATCTGGCCCCCGGAGCCCTGGACTGACTCTCTCGAGCGCATGGTCCTCTCCTCGCTCGCCACCGAGTTCGAGCTGATCACGGGTGGGAGCCCGATGGTGAGGATGACGTTGGGAATGCAGTCCCGCGGTTGATTGGCAATTCTCGTTCAGGCGAGCCAGACAAAGACTTGCGTGGCGGTTCCGGGGCCAATACCTTGAGATCGTTTGGTAACTAACGATCTTGGGTGGGCTCTCCTTGAAGCGTCTCTTTGCTCTTGGTCTCGTATCGACTCTTTGCCTCATTGCCGCCTGTAACTCGGGCTCGACTTCAGATGAGGGCACCCTCGTGATCTACTCGGGGCGAGCCGAGGAGTTGGTGTCACCCCTGTTCGCCAGCTTCACCGATCAGACCGGGATCGAGACCGAGATCCGTTACGGGGGCTCAAGCGAGTTGGCAGCCACCCTGATCGCTGAGGGTGACGGAACAAACGCCGATGTCTTCTTTGCTCAGGACCCTGCGTCATTGGGCACCGTGGCGCCGATGATGAAAGTCCTCGACGACGGAACTCTCGATCTCGTCGACAAGGCCTTCAACGACCGGGCCGGTCACTGGGTCGGCATCTCAGGACGAGCCCGCGTCGTCGTCTACAACACCGACTCGGAGGTACCGCTCCCGCAGACGATCGACGACATGACTGATCCGGTCTGGGCCGATCAACTTGGGATCGCACCCACCAATGCCTCCTTCCTCGCTTTCGTATCGGCAATGATCCTCGAGCGTGGCGAGGACGGCACCCGTGCCTGGTTGGAGGCCATCGCAGCCAACCATCCTACCGAATACGAGAGCAACGCCCCGATCGTCGAAGCCACGGACAACGGCGAGCTCGAGGGCGGACTGGTCAACCACTACTACCTACTGCGACTCCGCGCCGAGGGCCTCGGCGAGCATGCGGAGAACTACTACATCCCGGCCGGAGACGTTGGCTCGCTGGTGATGCCCGCCGGCATCGGGATCATGTCTGCGACCGACAAGCCCGAGACCGCCCAGCGCTTCGTCGACTTCCTGCTCTCGGAGACGGCGCAGGCGTACTTCGCCACGGACATCTTCGAGTATCCCCTGATCGACGGTGTCCCGCAGCCCGAGGGAGCTCCTCCCCTCTCCGAAATCAACTCACCTGACATCGACTTGTCGGACCTTGCCAGCGTCCTCGACCTCGCCACCCGGCTGGTAGCCGAGGCTGGGCTGGTGTGAGGTGACCACCCCCCTGGTCCTTCCCACCGTCGACCCCAGGCCCGTCAGGCACCGGCCCAGCCGGGGGTGGTGGCTGGCTGCCACGGTGGCTTTGCTGCCCGGGCTGATACCACCAATCAGCCTCGCAATCCTGGTGATCGGGCGAGGCACGACGTTGGCGATCCCGATCGATCGACTCATCGAACTGTTCGCCAGCACGATGGTGCTCACGGTCGCGGTCACAGCTACCGCGCTCGTGATCGGCCTGGCCACCGCGTGGGCCTCGAGCCGCGTCGCTCTCCCCGGGCGCAGAAGCTGGATGATCCTGGCCGCCCTGCCCCTCGTCGTCCCTTCCTACGTGGCCGCCTTGAGCCTGATCGCCGCAACCGGTCCCAACGGTGTCATCGTGGAACTGCCCACTCCTTATGGCTTCGTCGGCGCCTGGCTGGTCCTCTCGATATTCACCGCCCCATTGGTCCACCTGACGGTCATCCCTGGTTTGCGGGCGATCGACACCGCCACGGAGGAGGCGGCGACCGGCCTCGGCGCCGGGAAATGGAAGGTCTTCAGAACCGTCACGTTGCCCCAGCTTCGCCCTGCGCTGGTCTCCTCGGCGCTGCTGGTCGGTCTCTATGTTGTATCCGATTTCGGTGCTGTCTCGCTGCTCCGCTACGACACGTTCACCAGAGCCATCTACACCCTCTACCGGGGCCAGATCGACCGCAGACCTGCCGCCACCTTGTCGCTGATCCTGATGGTTCTGGCCGTCCTGATCCTGTTCGTGGAGCGCCGCACCAGGGGTCGGGGCGCGCTCTACTCACGACGACCGCGGCGCAACCGACCGTTGCTCAAACTGTCGGCCTGGCCCATGGCCCTCACTCTGTTTCTCATCGCTTCCTATGCGTTGATCGCCCTGGGCATGCCGATCTATGTGATGGCGGTGACGGTCGGGCGCGGGCTGGATGCCGGTCAAGCCCTCGGCGCCACACTGGGAGCCGAGACGGCGAGATCCCTCGGTGTGGCGATACTCGCTGCCCTCGTCACCGCCCTGGCAGCGTTTCCTGTGGCCATGGTGATCACCCGGCGCCCAGGCCGTCTCTCGGGATGGGCGGAATCCGTGGTCTGGGGCACCTATGCCCTGCCCCACATCACGGTTGGAGTGGCAGCAATCGCGTTCGCCCTCCAGTGGGCCCGACCCCTGTACCAGACGTTGATCTTTCTCCTCGTGATCTATGTCGCCCTCTTCCTCCCTCAAGCTGCAGGTGCAACGCAGGACTCCTTGAGAAGAGCGAGCCCTGATCTCGAGGATGCCTCGCGTGGGCTCGGGCGAAGCCCTTTCAGCACTTTGCTTCACATCACGCTGCCACTGGCGACACCTGGCCTGATCGCGGGAGGTGCGTTGGTGTTCCTGAGTGCGATGAAGGAGTTGCCGGCCACGATCCTCCTCCGACCCAATGGCTTCGAGACCCTGGCCATCCGGGTCTGGAGCTCCACATCCGAAGGCTTCCTCACCAGGGCATCGGCCGCTGGCCTGGTTCTGCTTGTGGTGTCGATCGTGCCACTCTTCCTGGTGATGTCACGTGACCTCGGCGACTGACCGCCTTGCCATCCGGGCCAGGGACCTGAAGAAGTCCTTCGGCAACGCGGTGGCTCTCGACCACTTCAGCCTCGACGTCTGGGAGGGCGGGGTGGTCACCCTCCTCGGCCCGTCGGGTTGCGGAAAGACCACGGCGCTGCGAGTGATCGCCGGGTTCGAGAATGGAAGCGGGTCGATCGAGATCCACGGCAGGACCGTCCTCGACGCGCAGACGTTCGTGCCACCGGAGAAGAGGAAGGTGGGCATGGTGTTCCAGGACTACGCCTTGTTCCCGCATATGACCGTGGGGTCGAACGTCGGGTACGGGTTGCCAAGAGGCAACCGCTCCTCGCGTGTGAGCCAGGTCCTCGAACTGGTTGGGCTGACCGGGCTCGAAGATCGGATGCCCAACGAGCTTTCCGGCGGCCAACAACAACGGGTCGCCCTCGCTCGCGCCCTGGCACCCGAGCCAGAAGTCATCCTTCTCGACGAGCCGTTCTCCAACCTGGACGCCAGCCTGCGCGATCGGGTACGACGCGAGCTTCGCTCGATCCTCACCGAAGCGCGGACCACTGCGGTGTTCGTAACCCACGACCAGGAGGAAGCCCTGGCCACTTCTGACATAGTCGCGGTGATGAAAGACGGCAGGATCCTTCAGGCCGATACCCCGGCCGAGCTCTATTCCAACCCGTCCGATCCCTGGGTTGCGGAATTCCTCGGAGACGCTGATGTCATCGAAGCTGTAGCACGCAACGGCCGGGTTGATACCCCGGTCGGGGGTTTCGACACCGCGCTCGAAGGCAAGGTCTCGGTGATCATCCGACCGGAGAACATCCAGATATCACTTGGCGAAACTCCGAACGCCGTTGTCGCCGGAAGCGAGTTCTTCGGCCATGACCAGCTGGTGACCCTGGCGTTGACGGGTGGCACCAGGGTGCGGGCCCGTCTCGGCCCGCGACCTGTGTACCGGATCGGTGAGTCCTGCCGGGCCCGCGCAATCGACGCCAGAATCTTTGCGCGATGATCGCAGGCCGCCCCTAATTGCGATGCACAGGGGTCATATGCGGACCTGCAAAACCCAATTACCCGTAGCCTGCTCGCCCTGATGGACTCTCTTCTTTCCCTACTCGCCGCCACCGCCGCCACCGTGTTCGCCGTCGACCTGTGGCTCGACTACCGACGGCGGCCCCGACCCCATATCACTGCCTACGGGATCGGCATGACCATGTTCGCCGTGGCCACCTGGGCCTTCTTCATCGGTCTCAGCTTCGGGTGGACCGGGCCTATCTACCGCACCTTTTACCTGTTCGGGGCCATCCTCAACATCCCGTTCCTTGCCCTCGGCTCGATGTTCCTCGTGGTGGGTAGGCGATCCGGTCACGTGATGGCTATCGCCCTCGGTGCATTCACCGCCATCTCCACCACGCTCACCGCCACTGTCCCGTTCGCAAATCCACTCCCCGAATCCGGGGTGCCCCACGAGATCTTTGCCGATGGCTTCGGACCCAAGCTTTTTGCGATCATCGGGGGCGCCGCCGGGGCGACGATTCTCGTTGCCCTCTCCGTGGTCAGCATCTTCAGGTTCTGGAATAGGAACCGAAGGATCGTTTGGGGCAATCTCTTGATCGTTGCCGGCACGCTTGCAGCCGCCTCGGGTGGGACCGGGCTGGCGCTCGGCGAGAGCAGTGCCTTTGCCCTCTCCTTGCTGGCTGCGGTGACCCTGATCTGGGCTGGTTACAGAGTGGCCTCGGGACGGAGATCACCAGACAACGCGCCGGCCCCAGGGTCACATACGAGCCCGGTCCTGCGTTAGATTCACGTCGCGTCGCACCAATCCCTGAGAGGGATGGACGCACCGAGAGGAAGCGAATTGTCCGAGCCAAACCCATCCACCAGCGGAGAAGCCGGCTGGAATCCACGGCTGGCAATCCTGCTGGCGATGGCGATGTTCGTCCTCGTGGTGGACACCACCTTGATGAACGTTTCGATCTCGGCAGTTGTCCACGACCTCGACACGACTGTCAGCGCAGTGCAGGCGGCGATCGCCTTGGAGGCGCTGGTTTCGGCAGCCTTCATCCTCATCAGCAGCAAGATCGGTGACCTGATCGGCAGGAAGAAGGCCTACGTATTGGGTTTGCTCGGCTATGCCATCGGGGCTCTCACCATGACGTTGACCAACAGCCTGCTTCCGATGATCCTTTTCTGGGCCATCCTCGGAGGCCTCGGAGCGTCGCTGCTTCTTCCCGCCATGCAGTCCCTGATTCATGGCAACTTCGAGGGCGAATCCCAGAAGCGGGTCTATGCGCTCGTCGGCGCATCGGCGGCCATCGCGGCTGCCATCGGGCCACTCCTCGGAGGATTCGTCACTACCTATCTCTCCTGGCGAGTCGGGTTCCTGCTCGAGGTGGTCATCATCGCCATCGTTTTGCTGGGGATGGGGATGGTGCGCGAGGTGCCCTACACCGGAGATCGCCACCTCGACCTGGTCGGTGCCCTCTTCTCGATCTTGGGCATGGGGGGCCTGGTGCTGGGGATCCTGGTCTGGCAGGAGGGCGGCGAGGCCGTCGCGGCCTTGATTGTGGTGGGGATCGCGGGGCTGCTGCTTCTCGCCCGCTGGCTGATCCGGCGCAAACGGGAGGGCAAGGTCACCCTGCTCGACCCCGATCTCCTGAAGTCGAAGATGTTCAGGCTTGGGATCACCGGTCAGATGCTGCAACAGATCGCGCTCGGGGGCTCGATGATCGTGGTCCCGATCTTCCTCCAGATGGTGCTCGGCTACAACGCCATGCAGACCGGCCTCACCCTTGCTCCCCTGTCGTTGACGATGTTCGCGGTGTCAGTTCGGGCCGGAAGGCGGGCCGGAAAGCGAAGGCCTGCGGCCGTGATCAGAGCCGGATTCGGCCTGCTCTCGCTGGGAATCCTCGTGATGATTCCGATCGTGCCCCGAACCGACAGCGGGTGGTGGCTTGCCATCCCGCTCTTCATCATGGGCATCGGGCTCGGCCTCCTCGTCTCCCAGCTCAACAACTACGCCTTGGCCCCGATATCCGAGGAGCGGATCAGCGAAGCGGCGGGTGTCAACTCGGCCGCCGGCTCGTTCGGGCTCTCCTTTGGCCTGGCTTTCGCCGGCGGGATCATGCTCGCCGCCCTCTCCATCGCCTTCGTGAACATGTCCGAGAACAGCATTGTTCTCCAACCGGACGAGCAACAGCAGGTGGCAACCGCACTCGAAAACGACGCCGAGCTGATGAGCAACACCCAACTGGAGGAGCAGCTCATCGGGCAGCCCGAGACGGTTCAAGCTGAGATCATTCGGATCAACACCGAAGCCCGGCCAATCGCCCTCCAGGTGGCGTTGCTGGTGCCCCTGTTCGCAGGGTTGATCGGGTTTGTGAACTCGTTCCGGATGATGCGCCTGCCTGATGTCACCCCATCGGCTGACATCGAGGGCATCATCGGAGGCTGAGCCACGGCGGGGTTCTTCGGTACCTAGAGTGTCGATGTGGCTGGGAACAACGAGGTGGTCGCTTCCCGACTCTCGGTGCGCCAGGCTGCGTTTATTGGTGTCGGCTCGATGGTCGGTGCCGGGATCTTCGCCTTGCTCGGTGCCGCCGGAGAGTTGGCGGGGGCGGCGGTATGGATCTCGTTCCTAATCGCCGGGGCAGTCGCCGTCCTTCAGGGCTACTCCTTCGCCAAGTTCGGTGCCCGCTACCCCTCAGCCGGCGGCCTCCTCGAATACATCATCCGGGGTTACGGCCATGGGCACATCACGGGGATCCTGGCCTGGTTGATCTACGCGACCAACGCAATCGTCACCGGGATGGTGGCTGTTTCATTTGGTAGCTATGCGAGCTCGACCTTCGCCGACGGAAGCGAAGGCTGGGTGAAGGTATTTGCAGTCCTGGTCATCCTCGTCATGACGCTGCTCAACGTCGCCGGGTCCCAGGCCGTGGCCAAGGCCCAGACGGTGGTGGTCTACGTGGTGATCGGGATCCTCACGGTGTTCGCTGTCGCAACCCTGACCAACATGAACCCGGACCTGCTGGCGTTCTCTGGCTACCCCGATTTTCGTTCAATCCTTGCCAGCGTCGCCCTGACCTTCTTTGCTTTCCTGGGCTTCGGCGTCATCACCTTCACCGCGCCCCATCTGGAGGATCCGTCTCGGGAGCTGCCCCGTGCCTTCTACCTCGCACTCGGCATCGCGTCTGTCATCTACGTGGCGGTGGCGCTTGGGGTTTACGGGACACTGACGGTGGATGAGGTGATCGCTTCGGGCGGGACCGCCCTGGCGGTGGCAGCCGAGCCCGTGCTCGGACAGGCGGGGTACTGGCTCATGAGCATCACGGCACTGTTTGCCACGTCCGGTGCGACCAACGCAGGCCTGTACCCGGCCGCAGGACTGTCCGCCGAAATGGCGGCCGTTGGCGAGTTCCCTCCCTTGATGGGTCGCAAGATAGGGCGGCGGCTCCCGGTTGGTCTCTTCGGGACGGCGGCGCTGGCCATGATCCTGGCGGTCGGCTTCGACCTGAACGCAATCGCATCCATCGGCAGTGCCATAGCCCTTTTGGTCTTCACGCTGGTCACAGCCGGGCATCTTCGCGTTCGCTCCGAGACCGGGGCCAACGCCTTCATGCTGGTATTGGGGGTACTCAGCGCTGGAGTGGTACTCGTCACGTTCGCGATCACCACACTTCCGGAGGAGCCAGGCACCGCAGTCGCCCTGGTTGTGATCCTCCTGCTCAGCGCGATTGTCGACTTCTGGTGGAAGCGACGACGGGCCGGATCAGACAACATTCTGTCGACGTAAGATTCCCGAACGGCTGAGGCCGCGTCTAGGCGAAAGGACACCTGTGACTGACAATGACATCGAGGTCGGACCCGTCGACTACTTCGTAGTGGAGTGGCCCATCGGCTCGCCTCCAACCGGGGAAGCGTTCCCCTACCTCGTCGACCTCGTCGACCGGGGTCTGATTCACATCCTGGACCTGGCGTTCGTCCAGAAGGACATGGAAGGCAACATCCTCGCCCTGGAGCTTGCCGACTTCGACCTCGACGGCAACCCGGATCTGGCAATTTTCGAGGGAGCGTCCTCAGGTATCATCGACGAAGAGGACAAAATGGATGCCGGAGGGATAATGGAGCCGGGCACCGCGGCCGCCATCCTGGTCTACGAGAACTCGTGGGCCGCCCCATTTGCCACCGCACTGCGCAAGACCGGCGCCAGGCTCGTGGCATATGGCCGGATCCCCATCAACGACCTGATCGCAACCCTCGACGAGCTCGAAGCCGCCGAGGCCAGCTAGGAGGATCGAAATGCCAAGACTGATGAGAACGATGGCGCGCACGGCGGTAGTTGCCGGCACGGCAACCGCAGTTTCCAATCGGGTTTCCCGACGCCAGGCAAACAAGTGGTCGGATCAGGCCGAGGCTCAGGCTTATGAGGAGCAGCCGGCTGCTCCCCAGCAGGCCTACGCCCCGCCGCCGCCCGCCGCTCCCAGTACCGACGACAAACTGTCTCAACTCAAAGAGCTCGGCGCCCTCAAGGAGGCCGGAGTCCTCACCGACGCCGAATTCGAGGTTCAGAAGGAAAAGATCCTCGCCGGGTAGCTACAACCGCGGTTGAAGATTCAGAGCCGGGAGCGGCGCCAGCCGCTCCCGGCTCTTTCAGGTTCCGAACTGCTCGCGAAGCAACCCGTGACGAAGACCGCGATCACTCACGGTGAGTCGATCGTGTCCCATTTTCTCCATGACCGTCGCCACGATGCACGCACCAGCAAGGATTACCTCGGCCCGCTTTGGCTGTAGGCCCACTATGGAGCGTCGATCTTCGAGCGGAGTCGTTCGGTACATCTCGATCTGGCGCTCGACCTCGGTCCGCTCCAGGATGGCCCCCTGGACCCGATCCGGGTCGTAACTCCCCATGTTCAGGCTTACTGCGGTCAGGTTGGTCATTGCCCCGCCCATGCCAACCATCGCCTCGGGGCGTGCCCGCCCGTCGAGCGCCCCCAGTTCGGCGGCGATTGCCTCCCGAGCCCGTCTCAGCGTTTCGATGGAGACCTCGGCATCCAGCCCGAATGACTCCGTGAAGCGCACCGCCCCGACCGGGAGACTGAATTGCTCGGTTACCGCATCTGCGACCCCGAACGTGAACTGGGAACTGCCACCACCCGTGTCGAAGACCACCATCGAGCCCGGTTTGAGGCCGAGCTCGGCCTTGACTGCGAGAAATGCGAGACGGCTCTCCTCCTCGCCTGAGATCACTACGACTTGGACTCCGGTCTGCTTCCGTATGGAATCCACCACTTCGGCCTGATTGGACGCGGTGCGAAGGGCGGCGGTGCCCACTGCGGCCAAGACCTTGACCCGATTGTCACGGGCTTCCGAAACCATCCCCTTGATGGCCGCGGTTGTCCGATCCAGGGCCTCCTCCTGGATCGGGCCCCCGGCAGGCTGGCCCTCGCCGAGACGGGTGACCTCAGCTCGGTCGACAACGTTCCTCCAGGTTCCGTCCGCAAGCTCTCCGATGTGGAACTTGACCGAGTTGGTTCCGACATCGATCACCGCGTATCGAACCGCCCGGTCATCGAGCAGGGCCGTGATCGCCCGGAGGAAGTTGTGGTTGAGGTGGTCGCCAAGCCCGAGGTGGGCAACGGCTGTAAGAACCGCCTCGCGGTCCTCCGACTCGACTGCGATGGTGCGCACCGGGGTTGTGCCAATCACCAGGTCGCTCAACTCCGACATGCACCCATCCAGCAGGTATCTGACGCGATGCTTCTTGACGCGGACAGCTCGCAGGCCCGGAATGCCCCCCATCACCTCATCGATGAGCTCCTGCTCGCTGTATGACGGACGCTCCAGTTTCGGCGGATCAACTCCCATCGACCCGAGGGCCGCCAACACGCGCTCTCCTGCGATTGGAAAGCCCTCCTTCAAGACCGGGATCCATTGCTCCAACCCCTCGGGATCTATCTCTTTGAGCACCTTGACGTCGAGCAGGTCGTCGCGGATCTTGACGATGGTCCCCGATCCTGGGTGGTGGAAATAGACCTCTTCGGAGTCCGTTGGCGGCCCGATCGGGGTGAGGCCGGCAAACACCGCCTCGGCGGGCCCGAAGTCGAGGCCGAAGGTGCGCCATTCCCAACGGGGGATGATCTCGCTCATGACTTTCAGAACCGACCTTTCTGGGGGCTATCGTGCCGGTCGTGACAACACAACCGAGACCGATCTGATTGTATTAGGCCATGACCACCACCACTGAAAGTCAAACCAACTGGTACTCCCTCGATGTGGTCGAAACCGCCGACAAGCTCGCGGTGAATATCGACACCGGCCTCACCACCAGCGAGGTGGCGACCCGGCTCGATCGGTACGGGCCCAATCGGCTCTCGGAGCAAAAGAAGGAGTCCGGCTTCCAGGCCTTCCTCCGCCAATACCAGGACTTCATGCAGATCATCCTCCTCGCGGCGGGACTGGTCAATCAGCTGGTGACCGGCGACACCGGCACAACGGTTGTCCTGGTCGGCCTGACTCTGTTCAACGCAGTGATCGGGCTGCGTCAGGAGGCCAAGGCCGAGGAGAGCGTGGCCGCCCTGGCCTCGATGATGAAGACCACGGCCCGGGTCCGACGCGACGGGCAGGTCTTGGAGATCCCCGCCGAGGAGCTGCTGCCGGGTGACATCGTGCTGATGGAGGCCGGGAATCGAGTACCGGCCGACGGGCGAATCATCGTCGCCGCAACCCTGGAGATCGAGGAAGCCGCCCTTACCGGAGAGAGCTTGCCGGTCGGCAAGGCCACCGACCCGGTGCCGGGTGAGAACGTTGCACTGGGAGACCGAACGTCGATGGGGTTCATGAACACCTCGGTTACCCGTGGCCGTGGGGAAATGCTGGTGACGGCAACCGGCATGCAGACCGAGATCGGGCATATAGCTGACCTGCTCGCCAGCACCGAGACCGACAAGACCCCTCTCCAAAAGCAGCTCGACGGGCTTTCCAAAGTCATCGCCACCATCGCGGCCGCGGCGCTGGTAATAGTGATCCTGCTCGGTCTGGCACAGGGGCAGAGTTTCGACACTCTGTTCATCACTGGCGTGGCACTCGCGGTGGCGGCGATCCCCACCGGGCTTCCGGCTGTGGTGACCGCCTTGCTCTCCATCGGAACGAGGGAGATCGCCAATCGAGGTGCAATCGTCAAGCGGCTGCCCGCGGTGGAGACGCTGGGTTCGACCTCCGCCATCTGCTCAGACAAGACCGGAACCCTGACCCTGAACAAGATGACGGCGCGGGAGTTGGTCATTCCTGGAGAGAACGTGTTCAAGGTGTCCGGTGAGGGCTACTCCATCGTCGGGGACATCAAACATGTTGGGGGCGAGAACTTCGATCTCGACCCTTACCTTCTCCCGATGGCCCTGTGTGCAGACGCCGTCCTCGACGGTGAGAACTTGATCGGGGACCCGACCGAGGGCGCTTTGATCGTCCTCGCCGGCAAGGGCGGCCTGGACCTGGAGGGCACCAAAGCCACCTATCCACGAGTGGCCGAGGTTCCCTTCGACTCTGACTACAAGTTCATGGCGACCTTCCACGAGATGACCGATCGCCAGGGCCGCAAAGTGGTTCGGGCCTACGTGAAAGGCGCCCCTGACGTCCTGATCTCGAGAGGGACAACCTACATGCACCCCGATGGATCTCTGATCCCCATCACCGACCAAAACACCTCTCTCGCCTTGGAGGCCAACGACCGTCTGGCTGCATCCGGCGAGCGGGTGATGGTGGTGGCTCAACGCGAGTTCAGCCCGGAATCTTTCGACCCGAAGGCCAACCTGATCGAACAGATCACTGACCTCACATTGCTCGCGATGGTTGGCATCGTCGACCCGCCCCGACCCGAGGCCAAGGCGGCCATCGCCGAGTGTCACGACGCAGGGATCCAGGTGCGCATGATCACCGGAGACCACGCAACAACGGCCGCAGCCATCGCCGGAGAGCTGGGCATCGAGGGGCGGGCGATAACCGGTGCCGAATTCTCCGCGATGAGCGACGAGGAACTCCTCTCACAGCTGCCCGAGATTGGAGTGGTCGCCAGGGTGGCCCCGGAGGACAAGATCCGGCTTGTTCAAATGCTCCAGCAGAGCGGCAACATCGTGGCGATGACGGGGGACGGGGTAAACGACGCGCCAGCGCTCAAGGCCGCAGACATCGGCGTGGCGATGGGGATCACTGGCACCGAGGTGTCCAAGGAGGCGGCGGTGATGATCCTCACTGACGACAACTTCGCCACCATTGTCAACGCTGTCGAGTACGGGCGCTCGCTCTATGACAACCTCCTCAAGTATCTCCGCTTTCAGATGTCGACGCTGGTGGCCTATATCGCGATCTTCATCGTTGCCGGACTGCTTTCGATCGCCGGAGGAGTGCCCCTTAATCCGCTGCAGATCCTCTGGCTGAACATGGTGGTCGACATCCCGTTGGCGATCGCCCTCGGCTTCGACCAGCCGACCCCGGGCTTGATGAAGCGGAAGCCGCGGCCGGTTTCGGACCCGGTGCTCTCATCACGGAACTGGATGCGTCTCTGTCTGCAGGGCGCCCTGATGACGGCTGGATCCTTGATCGCCTATCAGTTGGTAGTCGAGGACCATGGAGCGGTGGTCGCCTCGACCATGCTGCTCACCACACTGTCCCTATTCCATCTGATAGCGGGGTACCTGGCGAGAGACCAGCACAACACGGTGTTCGACCGGGACGCCCTCCCGGGCGCAACCCAGTTCCGCCGCTACGGGACAGCCCTGCTGGCCATCATCCTGGTGACCACCCTCGGGTTCCTCCAGCGCATCGTCGGAACCGTCGAGCTCAGCCTCTCCCAGTGGGCAGTCTGCGCCGGCATTGCGCTGAGCCTGCTGATTGTCGAGGAGATCCTCAAATTGGTTCTCCGGCGGAGAGCCCCCGTCGGTGCGGAAGTGGCGAGTGCCCCAGCGCTCGCCGTCTGATCGGAGACCCGTGAGCGACCAAGTCCAGACTCGACGGGTGCCGCGGTGAGAGTCGTCATCGCCCTCGGTGGGAATGCCCTGCTCAAGCGTGGCGAGCCGATGACCGCCGACAACCAGCGGAAGAATGTGAAACTGGCTGCCCCCGCCCTGGCCGCAGTGGCCACCAACCACCAATTGGTACTCACTCATGGAAACGGCCCGCAGGTCGGGTTGCTCGCCCTTCAAGGCGCCGCCTATGAGGAGGTTGAGGCCTATCCCCTCGACGTCCTCGGAGCACAAACCGAGGGGATGATCGGCTACATGCTGGAACAAGAGTTGGGGAATCTCCTGCCGATGGAGGTCCCCTTCGCCACCATCCTCACCATGGTCGAGGTCGACGGCTCCGATCCGGCGTTCCAAAACCCGACCAAATATGTGGGTCCCGTATACGAGCAGGAGGTCGCCGATCGGCTTCGTGACGAGAAGGGCTGGGACTTCAAACAAGACGGTGACAGTTGGCGGCGGGTAGTCCCCTCCCCCGAGCCGAAGCGGATCTTCGAGATCCGGCCCATCCGCTGGCTCCTGGAGCGTGACGTGGTCGTGATCTGCGCCGGGGGAGGCGGGGTGCCCACGATGTACGACCCCGGCGAGGACCGACGCCTGATCGGCGTCGAAGCCGTGATCGACAAGGACCTGGCCAGTGAGCTTCTGGCTCGGGAAGTTGAAGCGGACTTGTTCGTCATGGTCACCGACGTCGACGGCGTGTACACCGGTTGGGGAACGGCCGACCAGCGAAAGCTGGACCGGACAACCGTCACCGGGCTCCGGGCCCAGGACTTCGCAGCGGGGTCCATGGGGCCAAAGGTCGAAGCAGCCGCCCGATTCGTGGAATCGACCGGTAAGCGAGCCGCAATTGGGGGTCTGGCCGAGATCGAGGGGATCGTGGCCGGCACGGCCGGAACCCAGGTGGTGCCTCAATGAAAGACAGTGGAAAGGAACGACGGAGATGAGTGAGTTCGGGGTCCATTCAGAGGTGGGGAAGCTGCGCAAGGTCATGGTCCATCGACCGGATCTCAGCCTGCAGCGGCTCACCCCTTCCAATCACGACGACCTCCTCTTCGACGATGTCCTCTGGGTCGAGCGCGCCCAGTATGAGCACGATCAGTTCGTGGCGAAGATGCGAGGCCGTGGGGTCGAAGTCTTCTACCTCGTGGAGCTTCTCGGCGAGGCGCTCGCTGCAAGCGACGAGGGCCGCAAGCGGCTCATCGAGCTCACCGTCTCGGAGTACACGGTGGGGATTTCGCTGGTCGACGAGGTGCGCGCCCTGCTCGACGGGATGAAGCCCGATCAGCTCGCCAAACATCTGGTTGGTGGCCTCACCGTGGCCGAGTCCGGCATCGACCTCGGCGAGGCCCGAGGGTGGTCGCTAGGCGCCGCCGCCCTCGACGACACCAGCGCTTTTGTCCTCCCACCGCTGCCCAACACCCTGTTCACGCGTGATTCGTCCTGCTGGATCTATGGCGGCGTGTCGATCAACCCGATGTTCTGGCCGGCACGGCGGCTGGAGGCATACAACGTCGCCAGCATTTACCGCTACCACCCCATGTTCGCCGACGCCGGCTTCGAGTACTGGTACCCCCACCTGGGGGACGATGGGAGGTTCCAAGCAGCCGACTTCGGGCGGTCCTCCCTGGAAGGCGGGGACGTAGAGCCGATCGGCAACGGGACCGTGCTCATCGGGCTCAGTGAGCGGACCCAGGCCCGGATGATCGAACAGGTCGCCAAGGCGTTGTTCGAGAAGGGAGCCGCCGAGCGGGTGATCGCGGTGGTGATGACCAAAGATCGGGCACACATGCACCTCGACACAGTGTTCACAATGCTGGACCGCGACAAGGTCACCCTGTACCCGAAGGTCATGGGGAATGTAAGAGCGATAAGCCTCCGGCCCGGAGCGTCGGGCAAGGCCTTCCATGTCACCCAAGAGGAGAGCTTTCTCGGTGCGCTTGGAGACGCCCTCGGTGTCGGCAAGGTGCAGGTGGTGGAGACAGGGGGCGACTCCTACCAACAGGAGCGGGAGCAATGGGACGACGGCAACAACGTCGTGGCCCTGGAGCCGGGTGTGGTCGTGGCATATGAGCGGAACACCCACACCATCGAAGCGATGCGCCGGGCGGGTGTCGAGGTTGTCACCATCGAAGGATTCGAGTTGGGCAAGGGCCGGGGAGGCGGGCATTGCATGACCTGTCCCCTGCTCCGCGACCCGCTGTGAATGGAGGCGGCTGATGACTGATACCGGGCGGTGGTTGCTGATCGTGGCCATCGCGCTGCTGGTGATCGCCCTGGTCGCGTTCGCCCGCGGCGACGAGACCGAAAGGTCGGTGGAGGCTTTGGCTCTCGGAATGTCATCGATGATCGGATCGAAGGAGGCCTCATCGTGACTGCCGAGACCCCGCCGCCGGACGTCGTGCCCGAGGAGGCGAGGAAGGGGAAATTCACCCTTCCCTCCGCATACACAATCCTATTTGGCCTCATCGTGCTGGCGGCGATCGCCACCTGGTTGGTTCCCGCCGGCGCCTACGACCTCACGGAGGACGGCGAGCCGATCCCAGGCACCTACCACGAGGTCGAAGCCAACCCGCAGCGGATCCTGGTCGACTCGTTGACAGCCCCGATCAACGGGCTCTATGGGATCGAGGACGAGACCGGCAACATCAACTACTACAACAGCGGCACGCTGTTTGGCGCTATCGACGTCGCTCTGTTCATCATCGTGATCGGAGGCTTCCTCGGAGTCACCATGAAGACGGGGGCGATCCAGGCCGGCATCGGAAGGCTGGTTACCCGCATGCGGGGGCGGGAGAAATGGATGATCCCGCTTCTGATGGCGGTGTTCGCACTTGGCGGAACCACCTACGGGATGGCAGAGGAGAGCCTGGCGTTCTACGCCTTGGTGATCACGGTCATCATCGCCGCCGGATACGACGCGATGACCGGAGCCGCCGTGGTCCTCCTCGGCGCCGGTATCGGCACTCTCGGGTCGACGATCAACCCCTTCGCCACAGGAATCGCCTCCGGCTTCGCAGGCATCTCCATTAGCGACGGTCTGATCGGGCGTCTGGTGATCCTCATCGTGGGGCTGGTGATCGGAATCTTCTTCGTCATGCGCTACGCGGCGAAGGTCCATGCCGACCCTGCGAATTCGATCGTCTACGACATGAGGGCAGATAACGAGGCCCATTTCCAATCCGAGCAGCAGGGTGATGCCAGCAGCGTGATGACCGGCCAGCAGAAGGCGATCCTGGTGGTGTTCGCATTGGCGTTCGTGGTCATGATCTACGCCGTCATCCCGTGGGCGGATCTCGGAGTCCCCTTCCCCACCCTCTGGTGGTGGTTCCCGGAGATGACAGCCTCGTTCCTGCTCTTCTCCGTGATCATCGGGCTCATCGCACGAATGTCGGAAAGCGACCTCACCTCCACTTTCGTCAGCGGTGCCGGCGAACTGCTCGGGGTGGCCCTGATCATCGGCATCGCCCGGGGGATCACAGTGATCATGAACAACGGGCAGATCACGGACACAGTGCTCAACTGGGCAGAAACGGCCCTGGCCGACGTGGGCCAGGCGGCCTTCGCCATCGTCATGTACCTGTTCTTCCTGCCCCTGTCGTTCCTCATCCCGTCGTCTTCGGGTCTGGCAACGGTGGCGATGCCGATCATGGCGCCCCTCGCCGGGTTCGTGGAAGTACCGGCGCGCCTCGTGGTCACCGCCTTCCAGAGCGCATCGGGCCTGATGAACCTGTTCATCCCAACCTCGGCAGTGGTGATGGGTGGCTTGGCCATTGCCCGGGTTCCCTACGGGCGGTACCTGAAGTGGGTATGGCCCCTGCTACTGATGCTGGGGGCGGTGACCATCGTCGTGCTCGGGGTGGGCGCCCTGGTGGCATGATTCGCTGCACTGAAAACCAAAGGAGAAGTTGATGTCATACAACCTCAAGGGTCGGAGCTTCCTCAAGGAGCTCGACTTCGAGCCCCATGAGATGAAGTACCTCCTCGACCTCTCGGAGTCCCTCAAGACCGCCAAGTACTCGGGCACCGAGTCGAAGGGGCTCGCCGGAAAGGAGATCGCTCTCATTTTCGAGAAGACCTCGACCCGCACCCTCGCCGGATTTGAGGTCGCGGCATACGACCAAGGTGCGCATGTCACCTACTTCGCCCCGTCGGGATCCCAGATCGGCCACAAGGAGTCCATTGCCGACACCGCGCGGGTGCTGGGACGCATGTATGACGCCATCGAGTACCGGGGGAACCGGCAGGCCGACGTCGAGGCACTGTCTGAATACGCAGGAGTTCCTGTCTACAACGGTCTGACCGACGAATGGCACCCCACCCAGATGCTGGCGGACTTCCTGACCATGCACGAGACCAGTGGCAAGCCCTACAACGAGCTTTCCTATGCGTTCGTCGGAGACCTGCGCTTCAACATGGGTCGCTCACACACGGTGATGGCGGCCCTGATGGGTGCCGATCTGCGTCTGGTCGGCCCCAAACAACTCGGACCTCCCAAGGATGTCCTTGCTGCAGCCAAGAAGATTGCCTCTCAGACCGGAGGGTCGATCACTGTCACCGACGACCCGCAGGCAGGGGTGAAGGGCGTGGATTTCATCCACACCGACGTGTGGGTCTCGATGGGTGAGGCCAAGGAAGTTTGGACCAGCAGGGTCGAGGAGCTCAAGGCCTATCAGGTGAACAGCAAACTGATGAAGGCGGCGGGTAAAAACACCCGCTTCATGCACTGTCTGCCGGCGTTCCATGACACAAACACCACGGTGGGCCGGGAGATCATGGAGTTGACCAACATGCCCAATGGCCTCGAGGTGACCAACGACGTCTTCGAGTCGCCGGCGACCGTGGCTTTCCAGCAGGCAGAGAACCGGCTCCACACCATCAAGGCGATCCTGGTGGCCACCCTCGGGTAGTGGAGTTGGCGACTACCCGCCTATGTAGCTCATCTCCACCCTCGACCCGATAGTGACCGTCTGTGACGACCTGATCTCTGAGTAGCGGTCGGTGCGTGCCGACCAGACGGCGTCGAGGATGGAGCCCACATCCTGGCCGTTACGGAGCGCGTGGCGCAGATCGGTGCCTGCCGTGGCGAACAAACAGGTGTAGAGCGAGCCCTCGGCCGAGATCCGGGCTCGGGTGCAGGAACCGCAAAAGGGCTGGGTGACCGAGGCGATGATGCCGACCTCTCCCTGGCCGTCTAGGTAGCGAAAGCGGTTGGCCACCTCTCCCGGATAGTTGGGTGGGATCGGCTCTAAGGGGTAGATCTCGTTGATCGAGGAGATCATCTCCTCGGCAGGGACAACGTCGTCAAGACGCCACCCGTTGGTGGTGCCCACGTCCATGTATTCGATGAAGCGCACGATGTGACCGGTTCCCCTGAAGTGGTGGGCCATGTCGAGCACCGCATGGTCATTGACCCCTCGCTGTACCACCGCGTTTACCTTGATCGGACCCAGGCCCGCCTCCGCCGCCGCGTCGATCCCCTCCAAAACGGCAGCGACCGGGAATCCGACATCGTTCATCCTCTGGAACGTGGGGTCATCCAGGGCATCGAGGCTCACTGTGACCCGGTCAAGACCGGCGGCGGCGAGGCCTTGAGCCTTTCTCGGGAGCAACGATGCGTTTGTGGTCACGGTGAGGTCCCGGACTCCTTCCAACGGCCGGATCATCCCGATCAACTTCTCGATGCCCTTGCGCAACAAAGGCTCGCCACCGGTGATCCTCACCTTCTCGACCCCTCGCTCGACGAATGCGCGGGTGAGGACTGCCATCTCGTCGAACGTGAGCAGGTCCTCTCTCGAGAGGAACTGATGATCCTTGCCGAAGACCTCTTTGGGCATGCAGTAGGTGCAACGGAAGTTGCACCTATCAGTGACCGAGATGCGCAGATCGCGCATCGGCCGCTGAAACTGATCGATCGGAGCGGTCATGCGCTCCGAACCATATTTGAGTCGTCGCCGTAGCGCTCCTCCGGGTCCGGGCCTGGACCGTTACCGTGCCCCGATGACCGACGGGGACGGCACCACTTGGCGCGCCGGCTTGGCCCTTGATCCGGACCTGGCACTGGCTCCGGTCAACCCTCTCGTATTCGGGTCTTTCGTCGAGCACATGGGTCGCGGGGTGTACACCGGGATTTTCGAGCCAGGGCATCCGCGAGCCGACGGGCATGGTTTCCGGGTGGATGTTCTCGATCTGGTCCGCGAGCTCGGGGTGACCGCGGTCAGGTACCCCGGCGGCAACTTCGTTTCGGGATATCGGTGGGAGGACGGGGTGGGGCCGGTGGAGGGGCGACCCACGCGCAAGGACCGAGCGTGGAGGAGCATCGAACCCAACCACTTCGGCCTGGGAGAGTTCGCGCTATGGGCCGAGAAGGCTGGCGTCGAGCCCATCGTCGCCCTCAATCTGGGGACCCGGGGCACCAAAGAGGCGACTGAGCTTCTGGAGTACGCAAACCTCGCCAACGGCGGTGCATTCTCGGATCTTCGCCATCGCCATGGTCACCCGGAGCCCTATGGCATCCAAACCTGGTGCCTCGGGAATGAGATCGACGGGCCTTGGCAGCTAGGGCACAAGGATGCCGACGAGTACGGGCGCCTGGCAGAGGCGACTGCCCGAGCGATGCGAAAGGTCGACCCCGGGCTCCGTCTGGTCCTCTGTGGGAGCTCCGGGGTCTCGATGCCCACCTTCGGCTCCTGGGACCGCACCGTGCTCGAGCATGCCTTCGACCAGACAGACCTGATCTCGACACACGCCTATTACGACCCCGAGGCGATGGCTGAGGAGGAGTTCCTGGCGTCTGCGGCTGAGATGGGCCAGCAGATCTCGACGGTCACTGAGATCGCCGACGAGGTCGCCCGACGGCGGGGTTCGTCGAAACGGATCGGGATCGCCTTCGACGAATGGAACGTGTGGTACATGGGCCGGCACAACGCCGCCCCCCTGCGGAGGAGTGGCGGCACGCGCCTCGGCTCTGCGAGGACCAGTACACGGTCACCGATGCGATCGTTGTGGGCTCGCTGTTGATGACGCTGGTTCGCAACAGCGACCGAGTTGGAATCGCGTGCCAAGCGCAGTTGGTCAACACCATCGCACCGATCCGAGCCGAGCCCTCTGGATCCAGTTGGCGCCAGACGACCTTCTATCCGTTCTCGATGATCGCCCGTCACGCTCGCGGCCTGGTGCTCGATGTGGTGGTGGATGGCGAACAGATCGAATCGGGGCGTCGGGGCACGGTGTCGGCGGTTGAGGCAGTGGCCACGTTCGACCCACGATCCCTGGCGACCACGGTGTTCATTGTCAACCGCTCCCGACACCACCCATCAAGTGTGACCGTCGACCTCCGTGGCCTGGGGCCTACCAGCGTGATCGAGTTGCTTATCTTGGCCGACGACGAGCCGGAAGCGGCCAACACCGAGTCGACCCCAGGGCGGGTCCGCCCCCGATCCGGGAGTTGGGAATCCGCCAAGGAAGCAGTCGACATCGCCTTGCCTCCTGTCTCTTTCGCCATGCTTCGCCTCGGCCCCGCCTGAACCACGAAAGAAATTCCCGCTCCGGGGCGTCATCGGACCGGGACAGGGTCTAAGTTTGTAATCGTTCTCGAAATCGTTACCGAAATTCGATTTTGCCGATGGAGGAGAGCGATCGTTGAGAGTGACCATTGGCGACGTCGCCGCCCATGCCGGGGTCTCCATAGCCACTGTGTCCCGGGTTATGAACAGGCGATACGGGGTGTCCCCGACTACTTCGACCCGGGTGCGGGCTTCCATCAACGAGTTGGGTTACGAGTCCAGCCTGGTTGCGCGGAGCCTCCGCAGCCACCGCACCAATGTGATCGGGATCATCGTCGCCGACCTCGAGCCATTCAGTGCTGAGCTCCTCAAAGGGGCTGCCCGCGCTCTCAGTCGCACGGGGTACGAGCTGATCGTCTACTCGGGCGGTGGCCACCTCGAGGACGACACCGGCTGGGAGCGGCGCTACCTGTCGCGATTGAGCGGGACCCTCACCGACGGGACCATCCTGGTGACCCCGACCGTGGTCGATCCGGTCCTCGGTGCTCCGGTGGTGGCAGTGGACCCCCACACCGGGCCCTCGACTATGCCCACCGTGGACTCCGAGAACTATGAGGGGGCAATGACCGCCACCCGGTACCTTGTGGGCCTCGGTCACACCAGGATCGGATTCCTGGCGGGCCGTCCCGACCTGGAATCTGCCCGGCGCAGGGAGTTTGGCTATCGCGCGGCCCTCGCCGAAGCCGGGATTGGATTCCAGCCTGAGTTGGTTCGGGTTGGCGGCTATTCGGAGGACTCGGCGCGGAGCAGCGCTCGGGAGCTGCTCGAGTCAGACGAGCGCCCCACGGCGGTGTTCGCCGCCAACGACGTATCGGCCATTCAGACCATGAGGGTTGCCGACGAGCTCGGCCTCACCGTGCCCGACGACCTCTCCGTGGTCGGGTTCGACAACATCCCGGAGTCGGCGCTGACCAACCCGCCACTCACCACCATCGACCAGTCGATTCAGCAGATGGGCTACGAGGCGGCAAGCCTCATCATCAGGCTGATCGAGGAACCGAGCGAACACGACATCCACGTCACGCTGCCCACCGAGCTCGTAGTCCGGCACTCGTGCCGGGCCGTGACCTGACGGAGAACCCCGAGGAGGAAGCGAGTCAGAGACCGAAACGACTAAAACGACTACGAAGCGCAGGCCCCGGGCCGTGCGCCCAATGTGGAAGGAGCAAATACAGGTGAATCGAATACTAAAGAGACCGCTGGCCTTGCTGGCCATCCTGGTCATGGTGCTCGCCGCATGCGGCGATGGCGAAGGCGCCAGCAGTACGACTGCTGCCCCGGACGAGGGTTCGAGCACGACCGCGGCTCCGGCTGAGTCCACCACCTCGACGGCAGCACCGGAGGAACCGGTGACCGTCACTTGGTGGCACATCCAGAACACGGAACCGATGATGACCGTCTGGCAAGACATGGCGGACGCCTTCATGGCAGAGCACCCCAATGTCACCATCGAGATCACCGTCATGGAGAACGAGGCCTTCAAGGCAGCGCTCCAGACCAATCTCCAGGCAGGGGACGTCCCCGATCTCTTCCAGTCCTGGGGCGGCGGTGGCCTTCGCGAGCAGGTTGAAGCGGGTCTGGTCCAGGACATCACCGATGCGTCGTCAGGATTCATTGGCAACCTCAACGAAGGCGCCACTGGCCTCTATCAGGTCGACGGGGCCCAGTATGGAATCCCCTTCAACCTGGGGATGGTCGGGTTCTGGTACAACAAGGACCTGTTCACCCAGGCCGGGATCGATGCTCCGCCCGCGACTTGGGAGGAGTTCCTCACCGACGTGCAGGCGTTGAAGGACGCCGGGATCACCCCGATCGCGGTTGGAGCCGGTGACAAGTGGCCGGCCCACTTCTACTACTCCTATCTGATGATCCGCGAGGGAGGCAAGGCCGCCATGGACGCGGTCACTGCGGACCTCGACTTCAACAAGCCGGAGTTCATCGAGGCGGGGAACCAGCTGCAGCGGCTGATCGACATGGAGCCATTCCAGCCCGGCTTCCTGGCCGCACCGTGGGACGCGCCTGACGGTGAGTCGGGAACCATCGGCACAGGTGCCGCAGCGATGAGCCTCATGGGCCAGTGGGGCCCCGGGGCCTACGCAAACCAGTCCGGGATAGGCGACCCGAAGGTCGACCCGATCGCCGACCGTTTGCCAGCTGAATTCGGATGGTTCCCATTCCCGGCAGTCGATGGCGGAGCGGGCGCCGGAACCGACGGGTTCGGTGGTGGCGACGGGTTCGCAGTCGGCAAGGACGCTGAGCCGGAGGCGGTCCAGTTCCTGGAGTTCATCACCAACGTCGACAACGCACGGATCGTCGGTGCGACCGGTACCACGCTCCCCGTGACCAAGGGAGCCGAGGACTCGGTAACGGATCCGTACCAGCTAGCGGTACTCGAAGGATTGGGCAAGGCGACATTCGTCCAGCTCTATCTCGACCAGTACTTCTCGCCGGAGTTGGGCGCGGCGGTGAACGACGCGGTCGCCACCCTGTTCGCGGGGACCGCGACACCTGAAGAGGTGACCCAGGCGATCACTGACGCCGCGAGCTGATCTCGGCCGTAATGTGAGCAAACTCGTGGAGGGCCGCCGTAAGGCGGCCCTCCACCGACCGACCAGGCGACCGTGACAAGGGAGACGCCGACCGAGGTGCCGCGCACCAAGCGAGTTGTTCGACGCGCGCCGGGGACCGCTCCCTGGCCAGTGATCCTTGCCTTCCTGCTGCCCGCGCTGTTGCTGTATGCCCTCTTCGTCCTCTACCCGATCACCCAGAGCATCCGATTCAGCGGATATGACTGGAACGGCCTCAAACCCCTCACCGATTGGGTGGGCCTCCAGAACTACAAAGACGCATTCAGCGACCCGCTCTTCATCGAAGCCATTACCCACAACGCGATCATCATCGGGTTGTCTCTGCTGTTACAGATACCTTTCGCTATTGCCCTTGCTGTCCTGCTGACCCGCACCCTCAAGGGACGTGGAGTCTTCCGGACGATGTACTTCGCGCCGTTCATCCTCTCTGAGGTGGTGACCGGGGTGGTCTGGCGCCAGATCTTCCGGCCAGAAGGCCTCTTCGATCAGATGCTGGCAGGGGTCGGCGCAGGTAATCTCACCATGGAGTGGCTGGCCAACCCCCGAATCGCTCTCTACAGCCTCTTCTTCGTTATCTCCTGGAAGTACTTCGGCTTTCACATGGTGCTGATCCTGGCTGGTCTGCAATTGATCCCAACTGAGCTCGAAGAGGCCGCGGCCATCGACGGCGCCTCCTTCTGGAAAGGCTTTCGTTTCGTGACCCTCCCGCTGCTCGGCCCCACAATCCGAGTCTCGATGTTCCTGTCGATCATCGGCGCCCTCCAGCTCTTCGACCTGGTGTGGGTGACGACCAAGGGAGGGCCGGTGAACTCGACCGCAACCATGGCAACATACCTCGTCGATTGGGGCTTCCGACGCGGCCAATTCGGATATGCCAGCGCAGTTTCGGTGATCGTTTTCGGGCTCTCGCTTATCGTCGCCCTGTTCTATCAACGCTTCGTCCTGCGCCGTGACCTGGAAGGAGCGCTGACCACGTGACGACGGCCACAGCCCCCACTTCCAACTCCTCGCGGAAGTTCGACTTCGGTCGAGGGCTTCTCTACCTGGTCGCGGTCATCGTGCTGTTGGTGATCATCGTCCCGTTGAGCTTTTCGATCATCGGCGGGTTCCGCAGCAACGCCCAACTCGCCGCGGACCCGGTCGGGCTGCCTGACCCATGGGTCTGGACTAACTACCAAACGGCGTTGACCGACCCCAGCTTCTACGGGTGGGTGAAGAACAGTGTCCTTATCGCCATGATCACCACGGCGCTGGTCCTTCCCGCCGCCTCGTTGGCCGCATTTGTGATTGCTCGCTACAAGTTCCGTGGGCGGGAGCTGGTGTTTGCTCTGTTTACCCTCGGCCTCCTCTTCCCCGTCGCGGTGGCCATCCTTCCCCTATTCATCACTCTCCGACAAACTGGGCTCCTCAACAGCCCGTTGGGGATCGCCCTCCCCCAGGCGGCATTCGGGCTGCCGCTCTCCATCGTGATACTCCGGCCGTTCTTCCGCAGCATTCCCCGAGATCTCGAGGACGCAGCCGCCATCGACGGCTGCGGACCGCTCCGCTTCTATTGGTCGGTCATGCTTCCCCTGTCCCGACCGGTGCTGAGCACGATCGCCGTGCTCACCATCGTTGGGAGCTGGAACTCATTCCTCCTTCCGCTTCTCGTTCTCATCGACCCCGGGCAATGGACGCTGCCATTGGGTATCAACAACATCTCGGCCCAATATGTGACCGACACGGCGATGATCCTGGCCTACACCACTCTTGCGATGATCCCGGCCCTCATCTTCTACTTCATCGCCCAAAAGCAAATCGTCAGCGGTCTCACCGCAGGAGGAGTCAAAGGATGACCGCGTTGACCGCCGACGGCACCGAGCCGGTGTATCGGGATCCGGGGCGAAGCGTCGAGGAGCGGATCGAGGATCTCCTCAGTCGGATGACTTTCGAAGAGAAGGCCGCTCAACTGGGGAGCGTCTGGGTCTTCCAGCTACTCGATTCTGATGCGTTCTCGGTTGAGAAGGCAAGAGAGCTTCTGTCCAGCGGGATAGGGCACGTCACCCGAGTATCCGGAGCCAGCAACTTCACCCCGGTGATGGCGGCCCGGGTCGCCAATTCGATACAGGCCTACCTGGTCAACGAAACCAGGCTTGGGATACCGGCCATCGTCCATGAGGAGATCTGCTCCGGTTTGATGGCGGCAGAGTCAACAGTGTTCCCGCAGGCGATCGGAGTGGCGAGCACCTGGGATCCTGCCCTCGCCCAGGCGATGGCTGATGTCGTGCGGCGAGAGATGAGGGCGATGGGTGCCCACCAAGGGCTGTCGCCGGTGCTGGACATCGGTCGCGATCCGCGATGGGGCCGCCTCGAGGAGACGTTCGGTGAAGACCCTTACTTGGTGGCGAGGATGGGCGTCGCCTTCGTTCGCGGCCTCCAGGGCGGCGATCTCCAGGAGGGTGTCATCGCCACTGCGAAGCATTTCGTGGGATACAGCGCTTCCGACGGTGGGTTGAACTGGGCCCCGGCCCGGATCGCGGCGCGTGAGATCCGCGAGGTGTACCTCCACCCATTCGAGGCCGCGGTCAAGACTGCCGGGCTGCAATCGGTGATGAATGCGTATCTCGAGCTCGACGGGCTCCCATGCGCCGCCGACGGGGACCTGCTCACCGGCACACTTAGAGACACCTGGGGTTTCGAGGGATCGGTGGTGTCCGACTATTTTTCGATACGCCAACTCGCCAGCTATCACCACGTGGCGCGTGATGGTGCGGAGGCCGCAGCACTGGCGCTATCCGCGGGCATCGACGTCGAGCTTCCAAGCACCGATTGTTACGGAGGCCCCCTGCTCGACGCCGCCGAGGCAGGGCTCGTAGGACACGAGACGATCGACAGGGCCGTGCGCCGGGTCCTTCGATCGAAGTTCGAGCTGGGCTTGTTCGACAAGCCCCTCATCGACCCGGAGTCGATGTCAAGGCTCGATCACACACAGGCCGACCGGGCGTTGGCACGCGACATCGCACGAAAGAGCATCGTCCTGCTCAAGAACGACGGGATCCTTCCGCTCCGAACCGACCTGACGTCCATTGCTGTCATCGGACCGAACGCGCACGACGCCCGAAATCTGTTCGGCGACTACACCTACCCAGCCCACATCGAAGCTCTGCTGGAGATGCAGAACAACGAGAACGTGTTCTCGATACCAACTGCGGACCTGAGCGGGCTGGTCGCCTGGACCAAAGAGGTGACCACAGTCTTCGAGGAGTTGCACTCGCGGGTTCCGGCAGAGGTCGCCTACGCCCGAGGGTGTGACGTGAACGGCACCTCAAAGGACGACTTCGACGATGCGATAGCTCTGGCCGTCGCGTCCGATGTGGCGATCATGGTCATGGGGGACAAAGCGGGTCTCACTGACGAGTGCACCAGTGGCGAAGGCAGGGATCGGATGTCGCTCGACCTACCGGGAGTGCAGGAGGACCTGGTACGGGAGGTGTTGGCCACGGGGACACCCTTGATCCTGGTGCTGGTGACTGGCAGGCCGACCGGTAGCGCTGGGGCCCATGAGGGCGCCGCTGCAGTCGTCGCCGCATGGCTGCCCGGAGAGGAAGGGGCGGGGGCGATTGTCGACGTGCTGACCGGCGCCTTCAACCCCGGCGGCAAACTTCCTGTATCCCACCCGCAGACCACAGGCCAGATCCCAGTGTTTTATGGCCACAAGGTCTCCGGGGGACGCTCTCATTGGAAGGGTGACTACATCGATGGGCCGGCCGCCCCTATGTATCCATTCGGTCACGGCCTGAGCTACACCACGTTTGAGCTCTCCGAGGTGACTGCTGCCAGCGGTGAGGTTGGGTGGAACGACACGGTGACCGTCACCACTCGAGTCACCAACACGGGAGGACGCGACGGAGACGAGGTCGTCCAGTTGTACATCCGTGATCCCGAGGCGAGCGTGACGAGGCCCGTCCTGGAGCTGAAGGCCTTCGCCAGGGTCGAGCTGGCAGCCGGCGCTTCGGCCGTGGCCAGGTTCGGCCTTCCAGTCGGCCAACTCGGCTTCTACAACCGGGACTTGGACTTTGTGGTTGAACCGGGTCGGGTGGACCTTCTGATTGGGACCTCTTCGACCAAGTTGGCCGAGGTCGGATCCATCACAGTGGTGCCGGACCCGTCAGGCAATCCGCCCCAGAAGGTCTTCGACGGCTCCGTCGAAGTCGTCTGACCGATCAAGCAGTTGCTGGTCAACCATTGGCCATCCCCTGATACAAGCCCAGCACCGGCAACCACCCCTGGTCGTAGTCCACACGTGCCGTCATCGCGAGGTCCCCGAGGCGCTCCCAACCCCGGTGTTCCAGCTCGACTCGGGTGCCACCGTCGAATCCGGTGAACCGCACCTCGACCTCGGTCGACACAGTTGGCCTCTCGGTGGGGTGCCAGGCGAGCACCAGTAGATGTGGCGGCTCCCATGTCAGGACCTCGGCCCATTCCCACTCGGTGCCGTCATCGACAACCTCGAACACTTTGCCCCCGGCCCATTCCTCGAATCTCACGTTCATGGCCCGTTTCTCAGCTATCGAGTGAGTATGCAACGGCCACCACTCACCCATGCGGCGGGTGAACACTTCGAAGGCGCGCTCCGGTGGAATCGACACTTCAACCGAGCGAAGCACCGCTGGAATCTTCCCTGTGCTCATGAATCCTTCTCTTCTGCGGCCGCGGCAAACCGGGCCAGCGATTCATCCCACATCTGTTCGATCGCAAGCCGCAACTCGGCCAGCCCCGACGCCGAGGTGGAGTAGATACGACGTGTTCCCTCGGCCCGATGGGTCACTAAACCCGATCCCTCCAACACCTTGAGATGTTGTGAGACCGCTGGGCGGCTGACCGGCAACCGAGCCGCGATATCGCCAACGGACCGCGGACGCTCGAGAAGTATCCCCATGACATCACGTCTGGTCGCATCCCCAAGAGCCTCGAACTGGGCAGTGGCAAGCACTCGGCTATCGTAAGCGTTGACTTACGGTAAGTCAATACTTACGGTGTTGGAGTCTTCAGCCCTCTCAGACCTGAAGGTGAGCAGCCAGGCGCCGAGGCCCCAGGGAAGGACGATCAGAGGCACGATCCAACCGACCAGGGGAATCATCCAAACAACCCCGGCCAGAAGGGAGCCGAGGGCAATAGCACCAAACATCCCCCGCTCGCCGGGAAGCGCCCGCCCGATGACGAGGACCGCGGGTACCCCGACGACGAGGCACATCACCAGCACGATCCCGGCGGTAACCAGGATCAAGGGGACGAAGATGGCGAGCAACGGAAGACTGGCTGAGGCGGGCGCCAGGGCAACGATCAGGGCCACAACCGCGGTCAACAGGACCGGCGTGAGGATGACCAGAGCCCCCCGTCCCAAAGCCTTCAGTAGCCGCGTTCTAGCCATGTCGCCCGCCTTGGAGGTGCGCTCGGGCCAACCCAAGGCCACGAGGAGGGCGGCGGCAGAGAGACCGAGCACCACCAGGATCCTGGTGAGCAGGCTGAGAGCACGTAGCCTGATGTTGGGAGGCACCGGGGTTTTGTGGACCACAGCGCCCCCGACGGTGGCCTGGTCCAATCCGGACGCCTCCACACCCGACCGGTAGTCGAGATCGCCGCCAACTGACAGTGGTCCGGTGATGGTCAGCTTGCCCACACTCAGGTTGACGTCTCCCCCCACCTCCCCCTCCAGGTCGACCCGGCGCTGTGTGCCCTTAAGGTCCCCGCCGATCGAGCCGGAGGCGCTCACGGTGAGACCCCAGACAACGACGTCTCCGGTCACCTTGGACGACGGCGCGAACGTGGCCTTGGCCACGGCCGCCACGACGTCACCGCCGATGTCACCTGTGACCTCCAACACCCTGCCGGTGGCCCGCACCGATTTGGTGACTGAGCCCTCGATGGTCACCTTGGGAGCGATGGCGATGACATTTCCGGTCACCTGCCCCGAGATAACGACCTCTTCGGCTGCGAACGCAATCAGGTCGCCATCGACGGTCCCTTCAACGAGAACCTTGAGCCCGGTGGCATAGAGATCGTCGGAGACGGTGTCGCCCTCCGGGATGATCACGAGGTCAGACGATGACGTCTCAGCGGCAAAAGCGGTACCGCCCAGAGCTACGAGAAAGCAGATGGTCAGGGCGGCGAGGACCAGCGGCTTATAGCGGTAACGCATCCGCTGCCAACTGGAGGAGGGAGGCGGGGAAAATGCCCCACACAAGAGTGGCCAGTACGGCGAGGCCCAGCACCCACCGCACCGAGCCGATGACTTTGAACCTCTCCCCTTCGCCCTCGTCCATGTACATCACGACGATCAGCCGGATGTAGAAGGCGAATGCGATCACCGACGCGAGTACGGCCACCACCACGAGCCACTGATACTCGTTGGCCCAGGCGTCCGAAAAGACACCAAACTTGGCGATGAACCCGGACGTGAGCGGCAGCCCGGCCATCCCGAGCAGGAGCACAGTGAAACAGGCCGCGAGTGCCGGACTGCGACGAGCCAGGCCCCGGTACTCATCTATCGAGGACCTGGCCCCGCTGAACCCACTGACGACCGCCACAACGGCGAAGGCCCCAACCAGTTGGATCGAGTAGATCGCCAGATAGAACAGGACCCCATCGGTCGCTCCTCCGACGACTCCGGTCATGATGAACCCGGCATGCGCGACCCCTGAATAGGCGAGCATCCTCCGAACGTCGCCCTGTACCAGGGCCAGCACCGCTCCGACGAGCATCGAGAGGGCGGCGACTCCGGCAACAACAGGCAGCCAGGTGGCGTCGAACTCGCCGAGAGCAACCAACAGCACCCGGGCGATGGCGACGAAACCGGCGATCTTGGCGACCGCCGCCATGTAGCCGACTATGCCGGCGGGCGCACCCTGATAGACATCTGGCGCCCAGGTGTGGAACGGAGCCGCCGAAACCTTGAACCCGAGCCCGGCGACGATGAGCCCTAGACCGATGTCGATCACGGCCGGGCTCCGCACGATGACGCCGGACAGATACTGGCGGATGTCGAGGATCTCGAAGAAGCCGGTGCCGGCATAGAGAAGGGCCACGCCATAGATGAAGAGTGCGGAGGCGAACGAGCCGAGCAGGAAGTACTTGATCGCAGCCTCGTCGGATTCGGCGCGCTCCCTGGTCAGCCCCGCCAGCACATAGAGGGCGATGGAGCCAACCTCTAGCCCGAGGAACATCATCACCAGGCTGTTGGAGGCAACCATGATCGAAAATCCGGTGGTCGCCAGGAGCACGAGAGCAAGGGCTTCGGCGGCCCTCCGACCGAGACCCTCGACGAAACGCCAGCCGGCGAGAAGACCGAGCCCGGTGGCGATCAGCAAGGCGAAGCGGGCAAAGATGGCAAGACCGTCCATCGTGACCAGCCCCGAAAAGGCAACCAGTGTGTCGGTGCTGCCGGTGGCAACCGCATCCCCGGCAGACGACCATTGCAGGACCGAGAGCCCTGCGGCGATGGCCAGGGTGGCCGCGGTCACATACCCAAGGACCCGAGCGCGGGGCTTCCACTGCACCTCGACCAACAGCACTGCCGCAGCGCCAAGGGCGAGGGCGATATCGGGGCCGATGGCAATCCAGGAGACCTCGGGAGTGACGATCATTCTGTGGCCTCCACGACCACGTCGGAGATCCGGCCCGGCGCCGGGATGACGTAATTCGTGGTCGACTCGATCCGATCGAGGACTGCCTCGGTGGATGGCGTGATCTTGTCGAGGAGCACCGCCGGGTAGAGGCCGATCACCAGGACCAGGATCACCAGAGGCGCCAGCAGGGAGATCTCCCGAACCGAGAGGTCCTTCAGAGCAAGGTTGGCTTCCTTGTCCGGCACGCCCGTGAACACCCGCTCGTAAGCCCAGAGCAGGTAGATCGCAGCGAGGACGACACCGGTTGCGGCGAGCACGGCGAGAGCGGGCAGAGTCGCATAGCTGCCGATCAGAACCAGGAACTCACCCACGAAGCCGTTGAGCCCGGGCAGGCCGATCGAGGCGAAAACCATGAACAGGAAGAACCCCGCAAACAGGGGCATCACCTTTTGGAGGCCTCCGAAGTCGGAGATCTGCTTGGTGTGGCGACGCTCATAGATCATCCCCACCAGGAGGAACAGCGCGCCGGTTGTCAGGCCGTGATTGACGTTCTGTATCACGGCGCCCTGGAGGCTCCCCGAGGTGAGGGCGAAGGTGCCGAGCACGATGAAACCAAGATGGCTCACTGACGAATAGGCGACGAGTTTCTTGAGATCGGGCTGAACGATTGCCACCACGGCCCCGTAGATGATCCCGATCACCGCGACGATGCCCATGATCTGAACGGCGTCGACCGAGGTTTCCGGGAACAGGCCAACGTTGAAACGGAGCAGGCCGTAGGTGCCCAGCTTCAACAACACTCCCGCCAACAGCACCGATCCCGCAGTTGGCGCCTCGACATGGGCGTCGGGGAGCCAGGTGTGCAGCGGGAACAGGGGAACCTTTATCGCAAAGGCGACCGCGAACGCCGCAAACAGCCAGGTCGCCGTCCCCGAGTTCAGGTCGAGCTTCATCAGGTCGTCGATCGCGAACGAGGGGGCACCGAATTGCGATGCGTGTATGGAGGCCAGGGCGATGATCGCCGCCAGGAGCAGGGCAGACCCGAAGGCGGTATAGATGAAGAATTTGACAGCGGCGTAGACCCTCCTCTCCCCACCCCAGATCCCGATGATGAAGTACATGGGGATCAGGATCGCCTCGAAGAAGACGAAGAAGAGAAAGAGGTCGAGAGCGAGGAAGGAGCCGATCATCCCGGCCTCGAGGAGGAGAGTGAAGATGACAAACTCCTTGGTCCGTTCAGTGATCGAAGTCGACGCCCCCAACGCGATGGGGACCAGGAGGGCGGTGAGAGCGATCATCGGCAACGAGATCCCATCCAACCCCAGGTACCAGCTGATCCCCCACGGCTCGTACCAGACGGCACGCTCGACGAATTGGTATTGGGCTGAGGGCTCGAAGACCCAGAACAGATAGCCGGCCAGCGCCAGCGGAGCGATGGAGAGGGCGATTCCGAGGGGAAGGTGGAGCTCCCGACGCCGGGACGGAACCAGGGCCAGGACCACGGCGCCGGCCACCGGAAGCAGGATGAGGGCGGTCAGCATGTTTCTCCCCCCTCGAACGAAGTGAGTTTGGGGGGAGTACCGCCGGAGGCGGGGAGGGGGGCAGCCGTACTCACGAACCCCCTCCGGCCCTTCGGGCCACCTCCCCCAACGTCGCTGCCGCTCCTGGGGGAGGAAACAGTCGGCCTGCAAACCATCATGATCCGCCCACCGTCAGCCAAATCACGATCACCAGCGCCCCGCCCAGGAACAAAACCCCGTAGTTGCGGACGTATCCGGTCTGCAAGGTTCGAGCCCAGGCACCGGCATTCCGGACCACACGCCCCACACCGTTGACCGCGCCGTCGATGACCTCGACGTCGAAGTCGAAGGCGGTGACATCGGCCATCTTCTTTCCCGGCGCGACCAGGGTGGCCCCGTATAGGTCATCGATCCGATAGGCAGACTCCCACATCCCCCAGACCGGCTGGAGGCCATGTTCGAAATCGAGCCAGCGCTCCTTGGGCCTCCGGTAGGTGAGGTATGCCGCGGCGATCCCTCCAACTGCGGCCAGCACCGCCAACCCGGAGAGGACCACCAACAAGAAGGCGTCATCCGGCGGATGCTGCATCGAGATCCCTTCGAAGCTCGGCTCGAGAAATGTCTCGAGCTTGGTGCCAAACGGAGTGTTGATGATGCCCGCGATGACGGCCAGACCGGCGAGAGCGATGAGCGGGGTGGTCATCACCCGGGGAGACTCGTGAGGGTGCTTGCCCTCGTCCCAGCGCGGCTCCCCAAGGAAGACCAAGACCCACTGCCTGGTCATGTAGAAGGCCGTCATCAATGCTGTGACCAGGCCGATCACCCAGAGAACCGAGAACCAACCACCTCGGGCATAGACCGAAGCCAGGATCTCGTCCTTGGACCAGAACCCCGAAAACGGCGGAATTCCGTTGATGGCCAGGGTGGCGATGCCCATCGTGATCGCCGTGATTGGCACCTTCCTGAACAAGCCACCCATCTTGTGCATGTCCTGCTCATCGGTCATCGCGTGGATCACCGAGCCCGCACCGAGGAAGAGCAAGGCCTTGAAGACGGCATGGGTCATCAGGTGGAAGATCCCGGCTACGTAGGCGGTGGTGCCGACCGCCAGGAACATGTAGCCGAGTTGGGAAATCGTTGAATAGGCCAGAACCCGCTTGATGTCCCGTCTGCGAAATGGCAATCGAGGCCGCCCAGATCGCAGTGAAGGCCCCAATGGTGGCGACCGTGATCTGAGCGACCGGCGAGAGTTGGTAGATGGCCGCCGAGCGAGCGATGACGTACACGCCGGCCGTGACCATGGTTGCGGCATGGATGAGGGCCGAGACCGGCGTCGGGCCCTCCATCGCGTCGGGGAGCCACACGTAGAGGGGGATCTGGGCGGACTTGCCGGCAGCCCCGACCAGGATCAGCAGACCAATGGCAGTCGCCATGCCGGTGGTCAGTTCGGCCCCGGCCCTCTCGAACACCCCCGAATAGGACAGGGTGCCGAATGTGGTGAAGACGAGCATCAACGCCACAACGAAGCCGAAGTCCCCGATTCTGTTGACGATGAAGGCCTTCTTGGCGGCTGCAGCGGCAGTGGGGCGGGTGAACCAGAAGCCGATGAGCAAATAAGAGCAAAGGCCGACCAGTTCCCAGCCCAGGAAAAGCATGGCGTAGTTGCCCGCCAGGACCAACGTAAGCATCGAGGCCGCGAAGAGGTTCAGATAGGTGAAGAATCGGGGGAACCGCTCATCCCCGTGCATGTAGCCGATGGCGAATACGTGGATCAGGGTGCCCACACCCGTCACCACCAGGGCCATCAGCGCAGCCAGCGGGTCCCAGAGGAGCTCCATACTGGCTCCCACAGCCGGCATCCATTGCCAGAGGACGGTGACCGTCCCCGACTCGCCGCCCCCAAAGAATGGGATCGCAGCGATCAAGGCAACCACGAATGCCCCGCCGATGGCAGCTGAGGCGAGCCAACCACTGAGAGGCTCGCCCAAGCGACGCCCGAAGAAGTGGAGGAAGACCGCCCCGGCGAGGGGAAGGGCGATGACAAGCCAAATGTAGGAGCTCAACCTTTCAGCTCGCTCAGCTCGTCCACCGAAGCGGTGGCCCGGCGGCGGAAGATGGCCACGATGATGGCCAGGCCGACCACGACTTCGGCGGCGGCCACCACCAGTATGAAGAACACCGCAACCTGGCCGTTGAGATCATTCATGGCCCGGCCGGCGGAGATCAGTGTGAGGTTCACGGCGTTGAGCATCAGCTCGATGCACATGAACATCACCAGGGCATTCCTGCGCAGCAGGATCCCTAGGGCGCCGATGCTGAACAGGGCCGCAGCCAGGCCCATGTACCAGCCAGGGGCGACCATTACGCCCTCACCCTCCGAAACTGTGCCAGGGCGATTGCCCCGGCCGCCGCGATCGTCAGCAGCAGAGCCGTGGCCTCGAAGGCAAGGACCCACTCGGTGAACAGCGGCTCGGCGATTGCCTCGACGGTGCCGTTCGTTGCCTCCGCGACCGGGTCAGCGGCTGCCGCCGGCACCCACGCGAAGTCCCCTGAGATGGTCACCACCGCCGCCAAGACGATTATCAGACCGGCGACGCCACCCACCCACATCCGCTGTCGGGGAAGCCGCTCGTCTGTGTCCTCGCTGAGGTCGACTCCGATCAGCATGATCACAAACAGGAACAGAGTCATCACTGCCCCGGCGTAGACGATCACCTGGACCGCCGCCACGAGATGGGCGAGCTGGACCACATAGATCACCGCCACCGAGAACAGGGTCGCGAGCAGGCCCATCGCCGAGTAGACCGTGTTGCGAGCCACCACCACAGTCACGGCTCCCCCAAGGGCACAAAGGCCCATCGTCACGAACAGCAAGGCCTCAGCCATCGGATTCACCCGTTTCGCTTCGGCGGTCACGCTCTTCCTGAGATGGCTCGGGGGGCCATTCGGCCGGCCCCGGTGTCCGCTGCCACATCTGGATCCCCTCGTAGGCAGCGACCCCGGCGGGCGCAGTGGCCCTCAGCCAGCCGTCGGCGGTGTTTAGCTCCTCCATGTCGGCAAGCTCGTCATCGGGGAACATGTGGGGGACAGTTCCCCGCTTGTCCATCAGCAGGGTCTCGCGGGTGTAGATGGCGTCCTGGCGACTGGTGGTCGAGAACTCGAAGAGGGAGGTCATAGTGATGGCCTCGGTGGGGCAAGCCTCGACGCAGAGCCCACAGAAGATGCACCGCAGCATGTTGATCTCGTACACGTAGCCGTATCGCTCGCCCGGCGAGGTCGGGTTAGCCGGGTCGTTGTCCATGCCACGCACGTAGATGCATTTGGCAGGGCAGGCACCCGCACACAGCTCGCATCCAATGCACTTCTCCATGCCGTCGGGGTATCGGTTGAGGACGTGACGGCCGTGGAACCGTTGCGGCTTGTCACGCATCTCCTTGGGATACTGGGTGGTGACCAATTCCTCACCGGTGATGGTGCGCAACATCGTCCCTCCGGTGACCCGGAGACCCTTGATGAGCTCGCGCAGCATTCCCACAGCTAGCTCCAGGGAGTCCCGAATTGGCGAAGCCCGAGGACAGAGATCGAGACCACCAGCCATCCCAGGGCGACGGGGATGAGGCGCTTCCAGCCCAATTGCATGAGCTGGTCATAACGGAGTCGGGGAAGCGTGGCCCGGATCCAAAAGAACATGAAAACCAGGAAATACGTCTTCATCAAGAAGTAGATGGTTGGCAGCAGAGCAGAGATGAAGCCAGGAAGGGCACCCTCGAAGGTCGGCCCGTTCCAACCACCCAGGAATAGGGTGGCGGCGATTGCGGACATCGAAAAGATGTTGACGTATTCGGCAAGGAAGAACATGGCGAACCGCATACCCGAGTACTCGGTGTGGAATCCGCCCACGATCTCCTGCTCCGCTTCCACCAGATCGAAAGGCGCCCGATTCGTCTCGGCGACGATGGCTATGAAGAAGACGATGAAGGCAACGATCTGCGGGAGCACGTTCCATCGAGGCACGTAGCGCAGCACCGGTTCCAAGACCGGGATCAAGTCACCCCAATTGCCGGCCTGTCGCTCGACGATCTCGGTGAGGGACAGGGTCCCACCTTCGCCTTGAGTCGCGCTGAACACCACGACTGCCACCATCGCGAGCCCCATCGCCGCCTCATAGGAGATCGCCTGGGCGGTAGCCCTCACCCCTCCGAGAAGGGGGTACTTGGACCCCGAGGACCATCCCGCCAGGACCACGGCGTAAACCGCTAGGGAGGACATTGCAAGGATGAAGAGCAGACCCACATTGAGGTCCGCCCCCTGCAACGCCACCTCGTAGTCGCCGATCATGAACGGCTTGCCCCAGGGGACCATCATGAAGATCAGGAACGCCGGGATCACTGCAAGGAACGGAGCGAGGAGATACATCCCCAGCTCCACCTTGCGCGGGGTCACCGCCTCCTTGAAGAAGAGCTTGAGCCCATCCGCCACTGTTTGCAGGATCCCGAAGGGGCCCGCCCGGTTGGGCCCGATCCGGCTCTGCATCTTCGCCAGGATCTTGCGCTCGGCCCAAACGTTGATGATGGTGACCACCATCAACAGCACGAAGGTCAGCACCACCCGGAGCGCCACGATTCCGAACTCGGGCCAGCTCACCGGGTGACCGCCTTCACCCGAACTACCGGGTCCGTGCCGAGGTAGGCGCCACCGGCTTGATTGAAGGGGACGTAGACCACCCCGGCCGGTGTCCCCTCGTCGAATTTGACCGAGAACTCCCCTTCGCCCTGCTTGGTGACCACCTGGACCGAGCTCCCCTCCTGGGCACCTAGTTTGCGGGCGTCGACCGGGTTGAGATAGGCCACGGCGCCCGGCGCAAGAGGGTGTAGCGCAGGGCAGTTCCGCATCAAGACGCCATCGTCATAGAGCGTCCGTGCGACGTGGAGGGTCAAAGCCGCACGCGGGGCACGTGGACCATCCAGGGCCACGGGTATGTGGTTGATCGACTGCGATCCGGACAAGGGCACGACCGCCCCATCGCGCGACTCCCACTCGAGGTGATCCCAGGTGACTCCGGCATAGACCGGGGCGACTTCTGCGATCTCCTTGGCAATCGTCTCCGGGGTCGCCAGGCCGAGGGGACGCCCCGCGCGCTCGGCGATATCGGAGAGGATGGCCCAGTCCGGGCGACTTTGGCCCGGTCCGGGCCGAACCGTGTTCAACTTTTGCACCCTGCCTTCGAGGTTGGTCGCCGTCCCCTCCTTCTCGGCGAAACCGGAAGCTGGCAGGATCACGTCCGCCGAGCGATTCGAGTCGTTCAGGAAGATGTCGATGGCCACCACGTACTCGGCGGCCTCCAGGCCCTCGAGCGCAACCTTGGGATCGGGGAGATCGCGAGCCGGGTCCGCACCGACGAGGAACAGACAGCGGATATCGCCCGACTCCACACCTTCGAGGATGCTGCGGGTGTCTCGGCCGGGGACCGTCGGGATGTCACCCCATGTCGTGGCCAGGCCTGCGATGCCGGTTGGATCCATCGCGACCCGTCCCGGGAGGAGATCCGGCGCAAGCCCCATGTCGAGCGCCCCGTAGATGTTGGCTCGCCTCGCCAGGGGCATGATCTTGACCGATCCAGCCTTGTTGCGTGCCAGTGCGGCCACCGACTCGGCGAGCTTGGGCCCATCGGCGTGGCACGCCTGGCCGACCATGGCGACCACCTTCCCGGTCGCCAATGCGTGGCCGACGTCGGGGTGGTCACCTTTTGCGATCTCATCGAGAAGGGCGAATCCGCCACCGGGGCGATATGTGAGTTTGTGTGCGGCGCGGTCGTCGAGGCCCGTCTTTCGAGGGTGGATCACGATCAGAGCCACACCGAGCTCCTGAGCTGCCCGTCGCACGCGCAGATAGAGGGTCGGGTGCTCCTCCTTGAGATCGGGGCCCCAAACGAGGATGGTGTCGGCGTCGTCGAGGTCTGAGATCAGGGCTCGATCGACGGTGGCCGCCAGGAAATGTGAGGCGAGATCGTCACCAACCCTGGAGTCGACGTTGTTGGTCCCCAGGGCAACCCGGGCAAACTTGGATAGGGCGTAGGCATCCTCGTTGGTGCCACGGGCGCCCCCGATCACGCCGAAGGCGCCGCCGCCGTCGTCGTCTCGAATCAGCTCGATCCGATTGGCGACGATGTCGAGCGCCTCGTTCCAGGTGACTTCGACCAACGCACCGCCTCGATTCACCAGAGGGGTGGTGAGCCGCTCGCCGGACTCGATGTATTGGAAGCCGAATCGGTCCTTGTCCGAAAGCCAGCCGTGGTTGGTGGCGTCGTTGTCCACTCCCAGAAAGCGAAGGATCTGGTTCTGACTGGCGTGGATCGAGATGCGGGGGTGGGCGGTGTCGAGCAGCGATGAGCTCTCCACCTTGGTCAGATCCCAGGGACGGGCCCGGAACCGGTAAGGCTTGGCGGTGAGAGCGCCAACCGGGCAGATCTGGACCGTGTTGCCCGAGAAATATGAGGAAAACGGGAGATCGGGGAAGGTGTTGACCTCGGTCCCGTTCCCCCGCTCCATGAATTCGATCAACGGGTCTCCACTGACCTCGTCGGAGAATCGGGTGCAGCGGGCACACAGGATGCAGCGCTCCCGATCGAGGAGGACCAGATCCGAGACCGGGATCGGCTTTTCGAAGTTTCTCTTGATCTCGACGAACCGGCTCTCCCCGGGACCGTGCGACATCGCCTGGTCCTGGAGAGGGCATTCGCCGCCCTTGTCGCATATCGGGCAGTCCAGGGGGTGGTTGGCGAGGAGAAACTCGAGAATCCCCTCCTGGGCCTTCTTGACCGTGGCGTTCTGGGTGTCGACCACCATGCCCTCCGCCACCGGGTTGGTGCAGGCGGTGATGATCATCGGCCCCCGTGGGCCCTGAACCTCGACCAGGCACATCCGGCACATCCCCACCGGATTCATCCGCTCGTGCCAGCAGAATCGGGGGATGTAGGTGCCACCATCCTGGGCGGCCTTGATCAGCATCTCGCCGGGCGTGGCCTCGATCGGCTTGCCATCGACGGTGATGTTGACGATGTCAGTCATTTCTCCCCCCAGCGAACGAAGTGAGCGTTGGGGGGAGTACCGCCGGAGGCGGGGAGGGGGGCACCCTGCGCGGGAACCGGTCCTCTCATGCGGTTGCCTCCGCCTTCTCCAGGGGGCAGGCGCCCAATTCGACGTGCGCCATTACCTCGTCCCGGAAGTAGTCACGCAAGGAGATGATGGGCGATACCGCCGACGGGCCCAAGGGGCAGATGGTCGTCATCTTCGGAGGCCACGACAGCCCGATGCTGATCCCGTCGGAGACATCGAGCATCAGATCGAGGTCGATCTGGCGCCCCTGGCCGGTCTCGATCCGGCGAAGGACCATCTCCAGCCAGGTCGTCCCCTCCCGGCAGGGAGTGCACTGGCCGCACGACTCGTGGGCGAAGAAACGGACGATTCGCTCGGCGGCACGGATCATGCAGGTGGTGTCGTCCATGACGATCACCGCCCCCGAGCCGAGCATCGACCCGGCCTCCGCGCAGACGTCCTTTGTGATCTGCTGGTTGAGATGAACGTCGGGCACGAACCAGGGCGCCGAGGCGCCACCTGGGACCCAGGCCTTGAGCTCACGATCCCCACGGATGCCGCCGGCCACCTCGTAGATCAACTCACCCCAAAGGATCCCGTGCGGCAGCTCGTAATTCCCGGGGCGGTTGACGTGGCCCGAGATCGAGGTCATGAAGGTCCCGGTGTCCATCGGGTGACCGAGATCGGCGTAGTCCTCGGCCCCCATCTCGAGGATGTGGGGCAGATCGGACACCGTCTCCACGTTGTTGACGATGGTGGGCTGCATGTAGAGGCCCTTCACCGCGGGGAAGTAGGGCGGCTTGAGTCGCGGCTCACCGCGGAGGCCCTCGAGGCTGTTGATGAGGGCTGTCTCTTCGCCACAGATGTAGGCACCGGCGCCGAGATGGACGGTCACCTCCAAGTCATAGTCGGTCCCGAAGATCCCGGTTCCGAGATAGCCCTTGGCGTAGGCGGCATCCACAGCGGTTTGGACCCGTCTCGCCGGCTTCGGATACTCGCCCCTGATGTAGATGAAGGCGTGGTGAACCTCATTGGCGATTGCAGTGATGATCACCCCCTCCAGCATCTGGTGGGGGTCACGCTCGAGAAGCTGGCGATCCTTGAAAGTCCCGGGCTCGGACTCGTCTGCGTTGATCACCAGATAGGCGGGGCGGGCTGGGGCGAGAAAGCTCCATTTGAGCCCGGTCGAGAACGCCGCGCCTCCCCGACCGAGAAGGCCCGACTTCTTGATCAGCTCCACCAACTCGTCCCTGGTCATCCCCAGGGCGCGTGGAGCCTGTTGGTAGCCGCCGGTGGCCTCGTAGCGCTCCATGGTGTGGGAGTCCGTTGGATGATCGGTCATCCGACGGGTCACCACCAGAGGGGTCGTCAAGAACGATCCTCGCTTCCCACTGTCCCGAAGGGCTGGAAGGCGGGATAGGGGCCGATGGCACCCGATTCCTCCTTGATCCCCCAGTCGAAGCTCTTGACTCCCCCGAACAGCTCCTGCATCTCCTCGGTGTTGATTACCTCGGGTCGGGCTCCGCTCAGCCACCGGACCAGGTCGCGAGCCCGTTCCGGGGTAACTCCTTCGATCAACTCGTAGTTGACCTGGACCGCAGGCGCACCACCGCAGGCCCCGATGCATTCCACGTGTTCAACGGAGAGCAGGCCCTTTTCGTCGGTCTCCCCGTGGGGGACGCCTGACTCGTCCTCGAGGGCATGGAGCACGTCGTCTGCGCCGAGCAGCATGCATGAGATCGAGGTGCAACAGGAGATGAGATAGCGCCCGGTTCGCTCCCTCTTGTACATCGTGTAAAAGCTGGCGACGGCTTGGACCTGGGCCGGAGTGATTTCCACCCATCGGGCAACCTCTTCCATGCCCTCGTTGCTCAGATAGCCCTCTTCCGCCACCGCCAGATAGAGAAGCGGCATCACTGCCGATCGCTTCCTCGGGTAACGGGAGATGATCTCGCGGACGCGGTCCTGGGTGGCCTCCGACCAATGGCTCATCGGTGCCGGAGAATAGGGAGAGGCTGTGGGGGTAGCGAAACCCGAAGACCCTTACCTGAGGTAGGTAAGGCCATATCTGGCGCTGATCGAACAAAGAACAGGCAACTCGGGCACAATCAGGGGATGGACATCTCACATTCAACCCTGATGTCCAGTCAAGCCGACTTCGACAAATGGCTAGAGGCGCACGGTGACAACGAGCGGGAAATCGTCGTTGCCATCTACAAGAAGACGTCCGGCAGACAGACCGTCACCCTCGATGAATTACAGGAAACCGCCCTGCGTCACGGATGGATCGACTCTCACGGCCAAAGAATCGACGAGGCACGTTGGGCAATCCGCTTTGCCCCGCGACGCATCGGCTCGAACTGGTCGGATCGGAACCGAAAGATCGCCCGCCGGTTGGTGGACGAAGGGACGATGACGGCCGCCGGCCTCGCCGCGCTGCCGCCCGACCTGTGATTCTTGGGTCGACCGCTCATTCTTTGTCGGCGTAGCGCCACATTTGGCGCCATGTACCTCAGGTAAGCGATGCCTAGCGGTCTACGTCACCCATCACCGGGTCCATCGAGGCGATGGTGGCGACGGTGTCGGCCATCAGGGAGTCGGCCATGGCGATGGGCAGACCCTGGAGGTTGGCGAAGGATGGGGCCCGGGTATGGATCCGATAGGGGCGGGCCTCGCCGTTGGAGACCAGGTAGCAGCCCAACTCACCACGCGGGGACTCGACCGCGACATAGGTCTCGCCCGTGGGCACCTTGAACCCTTCGGTGAACAGCTTGAAATGATGGATAAGCGCCTCCATCGACTCGTCGATGCGCGCCCGCGGTGGCGGAGTCACCTTGCGGTCGTCGACCCGGTAGTCACCCTTGGGCATCGAGTCCATCACCTGTTCCACGATCTTCAATGACTCGTGGATCTCGTCCACCCGGACCCGGTACCGGTCATAGACATCGCCTCTCTGGCCGACCGGGATGTCGAACTCGTAGTTCTCGATCCCGGAGTAGGGGAACGCCTTGCGCAGGTCCCAACTCACACCGGCGGCCCGCAGTGCAGGCCCGGTGATCCCGTAGGCCACCGCTTCTTCGGCCGAGATCACGCCGATCCCCTTGGTCCGCGACACCCAGATCGGGTTGTTCTCGAGCAGGTCGTCGTACTGCTGGAGCCTTCTCGGAAGCTCGCCGAGGATCGCGTCGACATCGTCTTTCCATCCCGGGGGCAGATCCGCGGCGACCCCGCCGGGCCGGATGAAGTTGTGGTTCATGCGAAGACCGGTCGTCTTCTCGAAGAAGGCCAGGATCTGCTCGCGCTCTCTGAACCCATAGATCATCATCGAGATGGCCCCGATGTCCATCCCGTTGGTGGCAAGTGCCACAAGATGGGAAGAGCAGCGGTTTAGCTCGGTTAGTAGAACCCGGATCGCGGCCGCCCTTGGCGGGACCTCGATCCCGAGGAGGCGTTCCACAGCGAGCGAGTAGGCCAGTTCGTTGTGGAACGGCGCCAGATAGTCCATCCGGGTCACATTGGTGCCGCCCTGGGAGAAGTTGAGCTGCTCACCGGTCTTCTCCATCCCTGTGTGGAGATAGCCGATGATCGGCTTCGTGCGCCGGATGATCTCTCCCTCGAGCTCGATCTGAAGCCTGAGCACACCGTGGGTGGAGGGGTGTTGGGGGCCCATGTTGAGGATCATCCGCTCGCCCTCGTCGACCCCATCGTCGAACACGTAGTCGTCCTCTACGACCCGCCCGAATTGCTCGTCGAGCCTGGCCTCCGACTCGTGATCGGAGATCTCCTGCTCTCCCTCGTCGGTGGGACTGAACTCGGGCTCCTCCGTCCCGGCGACCCAGACGTCAAGCACCTCGGTGATCTCCGGGCTCTCGACGCCCTCCAGGGTTGGCTCGCTCATCTCAGGTCACCTGATGACTTTCCTTGAACTGAACAGGCACACTCCCCACCCCGAAGTCCTTGCGCAGCGGATGCCCCTCCCACTCATCGGGCATCAAGATCCGGGTCAGGTCCGGGTGGTGTTCGAAGACGATCCCGAACATGTCGTAGGCCTCACGCTCAGCGAAGTTGACGCCCGGCCACACCGGTACCAGCGAGGCGACCGAAGGCTCGGCCCTGCCCGTCGTCGTCGTCATCCTCAGACGGAGCTTCTCACTCATCGAGAGCAGATTGGCCACGATCTCAAACCGCTCCGGGCGGTCGCGCATCCAGTCGACTGCGGTTACGTCGACACAAACCTCGAAACCCGATTCCTTGGCGGCGGTGGCGAACTCCAACCAGGACTCGTTGGGAACCCGCGCCACGTCCTGGCCCAGAGAGCTCTCCCACTGGACCGTCTCGAAGTGCTCGAACAGGGTGCGCAGCACTGGATTCTCCGGCAGGGCCCGTGCCGGCTGCTCTTCGACGATGGCCGCTTCGTCGCTCAATTGTTGATCTCGCCGCTCATGATCTTGTCGTGGAGGGTGAGGATGCCGTGCATCAGGCTCTGCGGGCCGGGCGGGCACCCCGGGACATAGATGTCGACAGGGACCACCTGGTCGACACCCTGGACCAGGGCGTAGTTGTTGAACATCCCACCGGTGGAGGCGCAGGCACCCATCGAGATCACCCACTTCGGGTCGGGCATCTGGTCGTAGACCTGGCGAAGGACCGGCGCCATCTTCTGGCTCACCCGGCCCGCCACGATCATCAGGTCGGCCTGCCGCGGCGAGGCGCGGAACACCTCCATGCCAAATCGGGCCAGGTCGTAGTGGGCCGCACCGGTCGCCATCATCTCGATGGCGCAGCAGGCGAGGCCGAAGGTGGCGGGGAACATCGAGCGGGTTCGCGCCCAACGCGCCGCCTTGGTGACGGTGGTCATCATCAGGTTGCCCGGTGCGGTCGTGGCCATCTAGGCCGCCTCCTCCGATGACTCGGAGGGCAGGTAGCGGGTCCGCCGATGGACGTTCCAGTCGAGGGCTCCCCGCTTCCATACGTAGGCCAGGGTCTCGGCGACGAAGAAGGTGAAGATGAAGATCGCGGCTACCCCGTACCAGCCGAGCCGATCCCAGATCGAGGCCCAGGCGAACAGGAAGATGATCTCCACGTCGAAAATCACGAACAGCATCGCCACCAGGTAGAACTTGACCGGGAACCGCTGCACCGGCTCGACCTCGGGAACGATTCCGCTCTCGTAAGGGTCGAGCTTCTCCGCCGTCGGGTTGTTGGGGCGGAAGAATCGGGAGACGATAAGTGACACCGCCACGAATACCCCAGCGAGAAGCAGCATCAGGCCGATCGGCAGATAGTCGGCGAGGGTCACGATCTGAGCTTAGAACGGGGCCGGTTGGTGCGATAAATCATGCAGGCATAGGCTTGGGCTCATGTCTGGATCATCACAATGAGCCTTGGCTTCGGATTGTTGAGCGCCCAACTGCGGCCAGGCGAGCGAGATTGGTCGAGGGCCTACGAGGAGACCATCGATTTGGCCGTCGAGGCAGAACGTCTCGGCTTTTCCTCGATCTGGACGACGGAGCACCATTTCGTGGACGACGGGTACATGCCTTCGCTGGCAGTTGTCAGCGGCGCGATCGCATCCGTGACTTCGCGGATCGAGATCGCGACAGGCGTGATTCTCGCCCCCCTGCACCATCCGTTGCGACTGGCTGAGGATGCCGCCACGGTCAGTCTGCTCAGCGGTGGGCGCTTCACCCTCGGTCTCGGCCTCGGATGGAGTGAGATCGAGTTCGAAGCCCTTGGCGCCGACATGACCAAGCGGGGAGCGGCAATGGAAGAGATCCTGAGCGTGCTTCGCCAATCGTGGAACGGCGAGCCTGTTACCCATCAGGGCTTGGTCTACCAGTTCCCAAAGGTAGCGGTCCGCCCGGTCCCTTCCTCCCCGATCCCGATCCTGATCGGCGGCGGAGCCGAGGCGGCGATCCGGCGAGCAGCACGTATCGCCGACGGGATCTTCTCGAATGTCTCGCCGGAGAAGCTCCGATTGCAACTGGGCTGGATCGAAGACGAGTGTCATCGAATCGGCCGTGACCCTTCGGAATTGCGGATAGTCCATTACTCAGTGATGCTGCCCGGCCCGTCGGCGGACGAAGCTTGGGCCCGCTACATCGATCATGTCTGGCACATGACCTGGAAGTACTCCGACATGGAGGCGTCGGCGGTTCGATCCGGGTCCCCACCCTCTTCACCCGAGTTGACACCAGAGGGTCGGGCCCGACTCCAGGACCGCTTTACGGTGGCCGGCTCCAGTGACGAGATCGTGTCAACGCTCCTGAGCATTCGCGAACAGGCGTCGATACCGGTCGAGTTCGTTGCTCGCAGCTTCTTTGCAACTCTCGCCCACGAAGACCAGGTTGCATTGATGCAGCAGCTAGCCGAAGAAGTGGCGCCGCACCTCTAGGTGGTGGGGAGGGCCCTCGCAATGCCGGCCAGCGCGTCGTAGACACGCTCTCCCATGTGCTTGTCGTCCTCATCGAGCAGGTTGGCCATCACCTTCAGGGTCCACTCCATGAGTGTCTTGCTGTGGAGCCCCGTGTGGGCCAGGGTGCGCATCACCGAGGGGTGCCCGATCAGCTTCACAAAGACGCGGGCGGTCTTGTAATAGAGCCCGTACTCGTCCTCGAGATGCTGTGGGTAGCGACGGAGAAGGCCAAGGTCATCCTTGGCCAAGGCCTCACCGACGTGCTCGGCCGCCATGCGGCCGGTCTCGTAGGCGTATGAGATGCCTTCGCCGTTCCAGGGATTGATCGAACCTGCGGCGTCCCCAATCGTGATCCAGTTCGATCCGACCAGCGGTCCCTTGGAGAAGGACATGGTCAATTTGCCCCCCACCGGGTTGGTCAGCTTCGACTCCTCGCTCAGCTCCCAGTAGGCGGGAGCGGTGGCTGCGTAGTCGGCCATCATGTGGGTGGTGTTGACGTGCTTCCATCGCGTGAACGTGGTGAGGAGGCCGACTCCGACGTTCACGGTCCCGTCACCGAGCGGGAACACCCAGCCATACCCGGGCATGGTCGCTCCTGACGCGTCACGCAGGTCGAGTTGGCTCTCGAGGAAGGGATCGGTCGAGCGGGGGGACGAGTAGTAGCCGCGTGCGGCCAGCCCCATCGGATAGTCCCGGCGTCGCTCGGTGCCCAGCTCCCGGCCGAACCTGTTCATGGAGCCGTCGGCTATCACCGTGACTGTTGGCCTCACCGTCTCCGTCGAGCCGTTGTGCCTCAGGGACACTCCACTGAGGACCCCGTCCTCGATAGTCGGAAAGCCCTCGGTCTTCTCGAGGACGGAGACCCCTTGCTTCCGGGCCAAATCGGCGACCTGGGAGTCGAGGTCACTGCGCCGCATCACTCCGCCCCAGTTGGGGAAGCGCGAGTGGTCAGGCCATGGCAGTTCCAGCATCAGATCGTCCCCGGCATAGGAGCGCAGACCGGTGATCTTGTGGAACTCGGGCACGTCGAAGTCAAAGCCCATCTCCTGAAGCTGAACGATCGCCCTCGGCGTCAGGCCATCGCCGCACGTCTTGTCCCGCGGGTACTCCTTTTTCTCGACGAGAGTCACGTCGTAACCGTCCCGGGCCAGCCAGTAGGCGGCGGCCGATCCGGCGGGACCACCGCCAATGACGAGCACCGAAGGAGAAGGCATGGGCTCAGGTTAGAGGTTGGCCGACGCCAGGAACCCTTCGGGTTGGAAGCCAGTCCAGAAGGTCTAACGTCGCCCGCGATGACCGAGCTTCCCAAAGCGACCGTGGTTCGACTCCCCCGGTACCTGCGGTTATTGGAGGACCTCGAAGCCCGGGAGACCGTTAGCTCCGAGGAGCTGGCTGACGCGGCCGGGGCCAACGCCGCCAATGTCCGCCGTGATCTCTCCCATCTCGACTTCCATGGAGTGCGAGGCGTCGGATATTCGGTCGCCGACCTCCGGCAGAGGATCCGTCAGGAGCTGGGTATCGCCGACCGGCGCAAAGTCGCCATCATTGGCGCCGGAAACCTGGGCAAGGCGCTGGCCGCCTACGCCGGATTGAGCCGGCGCGGTTTCGACGTCGCCGCTGTCTACGACACCGACACCAGGAAAGTGGGATCCAAGGCGGGTCGCGTCGAGGTGCAGAACTTCCATGACATGGACGGCGACTGTCGGGGCGGGTGTTTCGACATGGCGATCCTCGCCGTCCCCGCGGTGGCCGCCCAACAAGTCACCGACCGCTTGGTGGCCCTCGGGATCACCTCGATCCTCAACTTCGCCCCGGTGAGGGTCAACGTCCCGGCGAAGGTGACCGTTCGCCAGGTGGACCTGTCGATGGAACTCCAGGTCCTGAGCTATTACGGAAATCGCTGAGGGAGCCGGCCTCGCGGCGGCAGCGAGTTTTATTGCCGGCCGACTTCGCCCCTCAGCAACCATCGGTGAATCGACGAGATCGCTCATCCCGCCACTCACACCTCGGGGCGAACAGACGCCGGTCGGCCAGGGCTACCGACCCGCTCTTGGGGGAGAAACAGTTATGCCGAGGATTTCTCCTGTAGTTCCTCGTATTGGTGGAGCGCCACCAGGAACACGAGGAACAGCACTGCCGACACCATCAGATAGGTGAGCGGGATGATCCGGATCTGGAAGGCGTTGAGACCCTCGATGTTGTCCGGCTTGGGCCCTCGTGGGGCGTAGATCACGAACAGCATCGAGGTGATTGACAGCCAGCCGAAGATGGCTGCCCCGGTGACCAGGAACCCGAGCCTCTTCCCGAGGTTGGTCGCGTTGAACAGGTAGATCGATCCGTAGAAGAGGAGGACGGCTCCCAGGGTGAGCAACACACCGGTCACGAAGAGGTTGGCTGAGAACAGCGATCGGAAGAACTCCCTGAAGAAGTCGCCCTCTGCAAGTACCACGATCATGGTTCTTCCTTCCCATCCATGTTGCCACCACGGAGGTAGGCGGCGAGCAACTCGATGTCCGCCTCGCTGAGGATGGCGCCAAAGGCCGGCATCCGACCTGAGCCGAACCCGTTGATCCCGTATGGAGTCTGGGCTTCAGACCCTCTGGTCAAGAACTTAACCAGAAGATCGTCTGCCGGATCCTCGGTGGCATCACCGAATTGGACCGTCGGGCGCCCGTCCCAGAGGGCGGGCCCGAATCCACCGGACCCTGCTTCCTGGGTGTAGGGGACCCCGGCGCTGAAACCGGCGGTGTGGCACCGGGCGCAATTGGAATTGAACAGTCCGACCGCGCGCTCGGCGTCCGCGACATTGGCTCCCATGGCCTCAGCAACACCTGCAAAGTCGATTTCCCACAGCTTCTCCTGCTGAGAGGTCTCGAGGTATTCGAGCCCGCCGAGCTCCTGCGCTCGGAGCTTGTCGATGTTGTTAGAAGTCACTTGCAGGGAAGTGTGGAGCGACACCAGGTTTCCGACCATCGTCGCCGCCGTCTTGGCGTCGGGCTCTCCACCCTGAGATGCAGGGTTGGTCGGGTCCAGGGTGATCACCCCGAGTTTGCCCGGAACGGTGGCCAGGTTGGCCTCCGTCATTTGGTTGGTGATGTCCTTCTCGGCAGCAGTCGATAGACCGTCCCCGTCGGGATCAGAGCCGTCTGTAATCGAAGCATCCGCTTTGGCGGCCAGATCCGCCGCACCCTCTACCGGCGGGTCGGCCGCGGCGGCATCCTCGAGAGCGGTCACCAGGGCTTCGGCGTCAGATACATCGCTGATCGAGCGTGGCACAGCCACACCGAGGTCGGCCGCCTGAGCTGCGATCTCGCCCAGTTCGGCGATCGCTCCTTGACTGATCCCGACGGACGGGTCGACGGTTCCCTCGTCGATCGCCTTTTGTACCGCATCGAGATATATCTGAAGGACAGGCGCGATCTCGACTGATTCCTCCAGGGACGACACAGCTTGCTCGGCGAGTTCGGCGTCTGCTGTTTCCGGGTCGAGGGCAACCGGCTGCACCACTGTCAACGACTCCACTGCCTCAGCGGAAATCTGGGAGAGCTCAACCTCGGCGCTGTCGGAGATCCCGTCGTCATCGGTGTCCTGGCCCTCATCGGCAGTCTCGAGAACGTCCTTCGCCCTTTCGGCGATCGGGGCCACGATCACGAGACGGTCGGGAGCGGCGTCGATGTCGGCAACTATCTGAGCCTGATGGACGATGGCCGTGGCCACCGTCTCATCTGCCGTAGCCAGCCTTTCGAGTTGGGCTTCGATGCCGGGCTCGACCTTGGCCAGAGCTTCGTTCTGCGATACCTGGATCGTGGTCAGATAGGCAACCACATCTTGCACCTGGGCCTCGTTGAGCGGGCCGCCACCGGCGAGGCCCCAGGCAGGCATCGGCGTGTTCCCCCGTCCGTAGGTGATCCAAAAGGTGAGCTCATCCTGGTCGTATCGGAACAGGACATCGTTGATCGAGGGGACGGCCCATTGCACAGTCACGCCGGAGCGCTTCTCGACATAGCGAGCGCTTCCCCCAACGCCTTCCGGCCCGTGGCAGTCGAAGCATTTGAACTCCTCGACGATGTGTTGTCCACGTTGTTGGGAGGCGACATCGAACTCTTCAACGAAATTCGCCTGCCGGCCGGTCTCGCCGAGGAAGTAGAGCGGCAACGAGATCGCCAAAAATGCGGAAAAGGCGATGGCCGCCTTCTGTCCTTTCTCAAGACGGCGGGTCTCCATTTCCTGGTCGGTGATCCCGGGTTTGAGGTTCGGAGCTACCTCCTCTCCCCCTCGATTGCGGATCGCCGACGCGAACAGCACGCCAAGCCAGACGATCCCGATGACGAGCGCAAAGACCGTGATCAGATTGGCGGTCATGCTTCAGCGACGATGGAGATACAACTCGGGCCCTGGGGATACGCAACGGACTGGGTCGGGAGCGCGGGGAGTTTGGATGATGGTCCCGGTCTTGATGATGAACCGATCATCGACCAGCTCGACCACGAAACGATCGAGGTTGCGAGGAGCAGGTCCGCCGAAGTACTCGCCGATCGAGTCGTACTTGGATCCGTGACAAGGGCACTCGAATCCCTGGGAAGTGGCACACCACGGCACCCTGCAGCCGAGATGAACACAACGCTGGAATAGAGCCATCAGCCCGCCGGCCTCGACGCTCTTGCCTTCAAATTGGGCAGAGACAGGCAACGGGGCAGGCACCAGATATGCCTTGGCCTCGGGGATGAACAGCGGGAGGACCGCCCCATCGGCAGTGTGGACCTGATTCTCGAGATCGGTGATCAGACCTGCGTCGATGTCGGCGCCGAAGCCGCCGGTCAGCTTCGGCCAGAAAAAGGCCAGGTACCAAAGGCCCTGCAACAGGAGAAACGAACCAAAGGTCGCCGTAATCGCCCGATTGAAGAACTGACGTCGGTTTACCCCACCCTCCTCGGCCGAGACCTCAACGACCCGCTGGGACTGGACGATCTGGACTCCAGCGTGCTCCGACTCGATCTCCTCGTCCTCCGGCTCCGAGTCGGCCTCAGGTTCCTCGTCTTCCTCGACCGGGATCGGTGCCACCGACACACCTTCCATCGACCGGTCCGCTTCCCTGGTTTCGGTGGATACGCCGGCAGTGGGATCGCTCTCCTTCTCGGACCCGCCCTGGGACCGACGAAAGGCGACAGCGAAAGCCCCAATAGCGCCAAATATCGCGATCACGGCGACGCCGATCAGGGCGAGGTTGGTCGCGCTCATTCGAATTGCACCCAGTCTTTGAGGTCGTCGAAGAAGACCCCGTCCTTCCACGGGTAGGAGAAGTTGAAGCCACGGCCCCGGAACAGGACTCCGAACATGGTCAACGTGGCGGCCCCGGCGAGAAACACCGAGTAGAGGGCGATCGCGAACTTGCGGTCGCTTGGGCGGTGGGACGGGTTCTTGTCGACGTAGGGAACCATCATGAAACCGATCAAGCCCGTGATGGTCGGCACGGTGACTCCGGCGATCTGAGGATCGAAATAGGAGAGCAGCTCCTGGAGACCGAGGAAATACCAGGGTGCTTTCGAGGGGTTTGGAGTGGCGTTGAAGTTCGCCGGGGCCAGCAGAGGCGAGTGGATGATGACCGCCAGGATCACCAGGAAACCAGTGATGGCGAGCAGCGCACCGAATTCCATCAACATCAGGTGGGGCCAGGTGTTCACCTTGTCGGTGGGCTCAGCCTTGACCGTTTGGATGGCACGGGCCTTGACCACGGTGAGAAGACGTTGGGTGCGGACGCCTTCCGGAGTCCCTGCCGGAGGGAGGACGGGGCGAGGGCTGACGGTGGCGGCCACCTTGCCGTTTCCGGTGCCGTTCCCCTCAACCGGTGGCGGGGGATCCTCGACCATCGTCGCCACCGCCGCCGGGGCATCTTCCGTCTCAACTGCGGCCGCCGTGGGCTCGTCAGCCGCTGGAGTTGCGGGCTCGGCGGGCGCCCCTGTCTCTTCTGCCTCGGCACCTTCGACGGTTGCGGGGTCCGGCTCAGGCTCGGCGGGTGAGGAGATCTCGGCGGGCGCCTCGGGCGTGACGACCGGCTCGGAACTGACTTCGACGACCGGCTCTTCCACGGGTGCAGCCGAGGCAGGTGGAACCTCTTCGACCGCTTCCTCCGCGGTGGGTGCTTCTGGAGCAGGCTCTGGTGCGGCCGACTGGGGCGGCGGGGCTTCGCCCTTCATCTCCGCCAGCACCTGCTCGACCGGCAGCCCGAGGGCCTTGGCCTTGGCCTCTGCCGACCTCCGGAGGAGACTCTCTGGTATCTCAGCCATTCCAAATACTCCTTAGAGGGGGCCTGAAATCCCGCCGTCCTTGCGGACCCGCCAGAAGTGGACCGCAAGGAAGATCACGAGGATGAAGGGCAAGGCCAGGACGTGTAACACGTAGAAGCGAAGCAGGGTGTTTGCAGAGACCTCCACCCCGCCCAAGAGGGCAAATTTGACCTGGGCCCCCACCACCGGCACGAACCCGGCCATGTTGGTGCCCACGGTGACCGCCCAGAGAGCCAGCTGATCCCAGGGCAACAGGTAACCGGAAAAGGAGAGCAGAAGAGTCAGAAGCAGCAGGACGACGCCAACCACCCAGTTGAACTCACGGGGCGGTTTGTAGGCGCCGTGATAGAAGACCCGGCTCATGTGCAGGAACACGGAAAGCACCATCAGGTGGGCTCCCCATCGATGGAGGTTGCGGACCAGTGAGCCGAAGGCCACGTTGGTGGAGAGAGCCTCGATGTCGTGATACGCGGTCTGCGCCGAGGGCGTGTAATAGAACATCAGGAAGATGCCGGTGATGGTGAGAAGGATGAAGAGGAAGAAGCTGAGGCCACCCAGGCACAACGTGTAAGACAGTCGTACTCCGTGTCGCTTCACCTTCACCGGATGGAGGTGATAGAGGACGTTGTTCATCACCACGTACGAGCGGTTCCTCGGGCTGTCCGAGTACCCCTTCTTGAAGGGTGATCCGGGGCGAAGGATCGACTCGGCGAGCTGGGAGCCCCACAGCTTCTCGTTCGCTTCTTTGACCCGGTCCATGAGACCGACTTTTCCGTTTCCGTTAGCCAAGAGCTCTCCTACCAGCGCATCCCATAGGCGTACCCATTCTTGAAGTCACGTTGCCCGGTGTCGAAGTCCCACGGCCGACGATCGAGGCCCAACTCGACGGCCTGATCGGCAAGGGACCCTTCGAACTTCCCGAGCGAGATCACATTCGTCGGACAGCGGTCGACACACAAAGCACAGCGGGTGCATTCGTCCTCGTCGACGATGAAGAAGCCCAGATTCTGCGGATCATCGGCCGGGTGGTCGACGTTGACTCCCTCGGTGATGGCGTCCAACGAGAGGTAGTGGATGCACTTCCAGGGACAGATGTCGACGCATCCCTCGCAAATGATGCACTCCGCCTGGTCGATGTGGAGGAACTGCTTGGGCCGCAGCTTGTCCGTGAAGTAATCACCATCCACCACGGCGAGTTGATAGTCGTCCCGAATCGGTGGCGTCTCGTCGACGACTCCACGAACCATCAGGCACCTCCCTTGACCAGGGGACGGCCGTACGGCGACTTCTTATCAGGCTTTTCGGCCGACTCCGGCCGACCCTTGTTGATCTTCTGGACTTGCAGCGCAAAGATCGCCCCCGCCGCCAGCATCACCAGGTGGTAGCCCATCGAGATCGAGTCTTTGACAACGGCGTAGCTGATCTCGACGGTGTTACCCAGGACCAAGAGCGGGGGTACCACGAGGAAGATCTTCTGTGGTGACCAATCCAGTTCGGTCTGCGCATACGACAGCCACTCGGAGGGAACCATGCCGAAGAGGATGACCAGCTCCAGCCAAGTGAGAAATCCGACGAAGATCGCCCGTGACCAGGTCATCCTCTGGTTGAGCACCCAGAGGAAGACGGCGCCGATGATCATCATCTGGGACGCAGCGAACGCGACGAGGTAGCCGACGCCCTGCCACAGGACGCCACGGGGCCACCAGTTGAAATAGTCGACGACCAGCGGGACTTCGACCCCGTCGACGACAACCGTCTGCGGCAGGCTCGAGAAATGGATCCAGATCACCCCGAGGATCAGGGTCGCAAACCCAAGCAGAAGTAGGGCCCAGCCGGCCATCCTGCGGGTGCGGACACTCAGTTCTGCGAGTCGGTACATCTCTGTTGTTTCGGGCGCGGACCTAGTGGCTGTCGGGCCGTTTCTACCATAACCGGGCCTCATCCAGAGAACCCGATTCCGGCCCTCCGGCGAATGGCGGAGGTCGGAACGAATCAGCGAAGTAGTTATGCTCCCGGCGTCCTGTCGTGAACGAGGAACCCGGTGGCGACCAGCCAATCAGCAGACATTCGAGCCTTCCTCGGAGGCGGGGCCGAGGAGGACCGCGTAGCGGCGGCACATTTCCTCGTTGGAGCGACCTTTTTGGTCCTAGGGGGTCTGCTCGAAGTGCTCGCCCTCTTCGCACTTCGTTTCGGTGGCCTCTCCCCGGTCAGCCTCGGCCGCGTGCAGCCGATGGCCAATCTCACCCTGATGATCGGCTTCCTCGTGATCTCACTCGTCGGCGGTGTCTATTACGTGTTACCCCGGCTCACCGGGGCTCCGCTCAGAAGTCCCGCCCTGGCCCGCCTCGATCTTGCGTTGCTCGTTGTCGTGGTGCTGGCTGGCGTGGTCGCGATTGCATTCGGATTCGGCGACGGGTCAGAACCGTTCGGCCTTCCTTGGTGGTTCGATCTGCCTCTGTTGGCGGCTCTCTCACTTCCCGCCATCAACACCTTGGCCACCATCGCTCGTCGTCAGGAGAACCGCACCTACGTGACTCTCTGGTTTGTCATTGGCGGTGTCGTCTGGTTGCCGCTTCTCTTCGCCGCCCACCTCGTGTGGACCCTCCCCTTTGCCGACTCCCTGGCCCGGACCTATTCCGGTCTGTTCTTCTCGGCGGGTTTCGTGACGATGTGGGTCTTCACAGTCGGGACCGGTCTCTTCTATTACACGCTGGTCAAGGAAATCGATGTCGCTCTGGCTTCGCGCCAGCTAGCTGTCGCCGGTTTTTGGTCGCTGGGCTTCGCCGCTGTGTGGTGGGGCCTGGCCCAGTTGATCTTTGGCCCCGGCCCAGGCTGGGCCGATGCCGTCGCCGCCGCCCTCGGCCTTGCCTTCCCCATCGGTGCCCTGGCCAACGCCTCCAATGTCTCACTCACCCTGCAGGGTCATTGGGACCGGGTGCCTTCCCGCCCCGGCGTCGCCTCGGGAGTGGTCGGCCTTTTCTTTGGCGTGGTGATCGCCGTGATGGCGAGCCTTGCCTCATTCCGAGCCATCGGATCCGTCACCGCGCTGACCACCTTCTGGGAGGCGATTGAGTACGCATGTCTCCTCGGAGTGGGGCCGCTGCTGGTGGCCGGGGTTACCTTCGAGGCGCTGCCCAGGGTGACAGGGCGCGCCATGCAGTCGACCAAGCGGGCCCGCTCGTTCATGAGGCTGACGGTGATCGGGGTGGGCGGGGTCCTGGTCACCATGGGCGCGGCCGGCATCTTGAGCGGTTACTCATGGCTGGCTGGATCCAATAGCGCCGCTTACATCGACGCCGGTGACGGTTGGGCGGCTGGTGCGTCTGCCGCCGATCCGCTCATGCTCATTGCCCTCGTCTTCGGAGTCGTGGCCCTTCTTGGCCAATTCGCCTATGCGTCCGCTGTGATTGGCACCGTCACCTCGGGTCGTGCCGTCCCTCAAGAAGTCCTGGTCTACGAGACCGCAGATGAGTGACCTGAGCGCCGCCGCTGCGGCCGCCCTCGGCATCCCCGAGGCAATTGTGATGCGCTCCGCCGCGGCCCGAGCCACCGAAACCGGGATGACCGTTGACGAGGTGTTGGCGGCGTGGGCCGGTGGTGGATCGATCGACGCACCCCCCTCGGTTGGCGAGACGCCGACCGGTCCCCCCGCTACGCAGGGGGACAACCCACCGCCCGAGGTTGAGGACGCACCGCAAGTCGTGATTGAGGTCCCCACCACACCGAGTGCACCCTCCTCGGTCGGCGAGACACCGACCGGTCCCCCCGCTGTGCAGGGGGACAACCGGAAACCTCCAGTCCTCGTGTCTGAGCCCGATCGACCGATGACGATCCTCGCCGGCGTGATCGGCCTGTTCGTCGCCATATTGCTGGTGGGCCTGGTCGGCCCATCAGCCGCGACTGAGAACCCGGGCGCTCGCACCAGTGTGATCAGCTACAGCGCGGCCGGAATTCATGGGCAAGAGCTCTATGAGAGTCTGGGGTGTGGGTCCTGTCACACCCAGATGGTCAGGCCGATTGTCTCCGACGTCGGTCTCGGCGCGGTGACGTTGAACGACTCCAATCAGGTGCTGGGCACCCGTCGCTTCGGGCCTGACCTATCCGACGTCGGCAGCCGACTCGCCGGCGCCCAAATCGAAGCCACCGTCACCGGCTTCGACAATCATCCCGCGGTGTCACTTTCCAGTTCCGACCTCGAGGATCTGGTCACCTATCTCCTCGAATCCAAGACGTCTGCCTCACCTGCCGAGGGGGAGGGATGAGCGATCTCGTAGCGGCCGCGGCTGCCGCACTCGGCGTGCCTGAGGCACTGGTTCGACGCTCCGCCGCGGCACGGGCTCAGGCAACCGGGATGACCTTCGATGAAGTGCTCACGGCGTGGGCCGGAGGTGAGAGCGTGGCCGGAGCGGCGCCACCGTCGGCCGAGGCGGCCGCAGAACCGGCCGACGCGGTGCCGACCGACGCAATAGAAACGGCACACCCCTCGGTCGGCGAGACGCCGACCGGTCCCCCCGCTACAGAGGCGGACCTGGCGCCCGTGGCTGCGCCGGCGCCGGGTGTCACCACCCGGGCTCCGGTTCCGGCCCAGGTGTCCGCCGCGGAGGCGGCTCATCTTCCCGAAGTGGTCACCGTTCCCACGGCCGGGATCAGGGAGCGGACCAACTTCGTCTTCCCCCGATGGCTGGCCGCAGTGATGCTGATCATCCCGCTCTTTGCCCTATTTGCCTTGGGGGGCGCGGCCACCGGTACCTGCGGCGAAGCCACCGAGCTCCAAACCGATGTCGTCAGCGGTCAGATCGTGAATTGTGACGGATCTGACTTCACCGGTTCGGGCGTAGGTGGCGGATCCACCGACTACATCGCTCTCGGCGACGCGATCTACCACGGCGACGGTGCCACCTGTGCCGGGTGCCACGGCGCCACCGGTGGAGGCGGAGTCGGCCCGGCTCTCACCGGCGTGTTGACCACGTTCGGTTCGTGCACCGACCAGATCGAGTGGGTCCGGCTCGGCACCCAGGGGTTCCAAGCGGCCGGTCGAACTACCTATGGAGACACCGACAAGCCAGTGGGTGGAGGCGGGACCATGCCCAGCCATGCCTCGCTCAGCGAAGAGCAACTGGCATCGGTAGTCAGCTTCGAACGGGTCCGCTTTGGGGGTGGAGAGCCCGAAGCAGTCCTGGCTGACTGTGGCCTGGGCCCCGAAGAGCTGCCGGCCGATGGCGCGACGCCGGCCGATGGCGACACCGCCACCTCGACCACGGTCGCCGGCGAGACCGCCACCTCGACCACGGTCGCCGGCTAGCCGACCTTCTCCCGTCGCAATTCCTTTCGGAGCCGACGTGAATCGATCTGACCTTCGGCCAGAACCCTGCCATCGGGGGCAGTCACCACGGGAATTCTCAGCCCGAAGTCTCTCGTCAATACCGGATCGGAGTCGATGTCGATCTCTTCGATTTCGACACCGGACTTGGCTGCCACCGAGGTCACGATGGGCCGGGCCTCATCGCAGAGATGGCAACCGGGTCGGGTGAGGAATTTGACCACTAAAAGGCTCAAGATATCACTCTCCGTGGTCGATAATGAGGGCGCATGCAGGAAGGAGGGTGAACCGTTCCCCTCATGCCTAGGGCACGTTCGTCCCAGGTGTGAACGGATAGCCTCCCAGCCCGCCCCACGGTAACGGAGCCCTTCTTCATGTAGTCGGGGCCCCCATTTATGGGGGCCCCGACATTTTTTGGGTAGATTCCCGCCCTCTTGCGACCCGCAACCGCCGTCGTCATCGTGATCCTGCTCGTCCTGATCGCGGTCGCCGGGATCATCCAGTTGGCGTCGATCCTCTTCCCGCCATCGTGACCACAACCCCATCGGCCAGGGTCAGGAGCTCGTCCGCCCTGCCTTCGCGAACCGCCACCGCGATCAGCCCGGCGGAGTCGAGATGGATCAACGGCTCGCCAGGGCCCACGTCCGCGTAAGTCGCCACCCACGGGATCGAATAGATCGTGGCCCCGATACTGAGCGTGACCACAGTCCCGGGCGTCACGCCAATCGCCGCCAGGTCATCCGGCCCGATATTGGTTTGCACGTTGCCGAAGTGGTCCACCCACCAGGCTTCCCCGGACACCGTCGAGCCCTCGACGTTGGGCAGAGGTAGCAGCAGGGGCCGAACCTGGTCTCGAGCAACCGGAGGTCCCAGATCGGCGAGACCGGCTTCCCCGGAAGCGAGAAGGGCCGCCGCCGGGGCGAAGACGTCCCGTCCATGAAAAGTCGCCCCTGGCGACGGGATCATCGCTTCAGGATTCTCGATCGAGACCATCTCGGTCGCTCCCCCGACCATCGCCACCGCGGGAGAGAGCACCCCGTTGTCGGGACCAACGAAGAACCCCCAACCCGTCGCAACGGCAAGCGCCTTGCGAGCGGTGCCCACCTCGGGATCGACCACCACCAGCGCAACCCCCTCCGGGAGGTATTGGATTGCCCTCGTCAGCTGGAGGGCCCCCGCCCGGATGTCACCGCGCCGGGTGTTGTGGGTGACGTCGATCACCCGCGATTCTGGAGCCAGCTTCGCCAGCACGCCGTGAACGACGCCCACGAATTCGTCATCGTGTCCGAAGTCGGAGAGAAAGCTGATGGGCAGCGACATTCCAGATGACGCTAGACCAACCGGAAGGCCATTCCGCAGGTGGGGAAGGACCGGGCACCGGCTTATATTGGGTCATGGTCGAGCCGAGCATCGAAACCCTGGCCAGAGAGGTGTCCAGAGCCAATGTCGCGATGCTGGTCGGCGGCGTCGACACCGGCAAGACCACTCTGGCCCTTCAGGCTGCCCGGCTGGCAGTGGCCGCCGGTCGTACCGTCGCCCTGGTGGATGCCGACGTCGGCAACTCCACGGTCGGCCCGCCGGCCTGTGTTGGGCTGAAAGTCATGCGGACAGCGGCCGACATCGACCAGGTGGCGGTTCCCGACCAGCTGCACTTCGTGGGCACGATCACCCCAGCACGGCTGGTGCTCCAGCAAGTCGTCGCCACTGCGGCGATGGTCGATACCGCCAAGCGCCTCGCAGACCTTGTCATCCTCGACACCACGGCGGTCGTCTCGGGCGTCGCCGGCGAGACCCTGAAGTATCACAAGGCCGAGCTCTGTCGCCCCGACAAGGTGGTCGCGCTGCAACGGGGTGGGGAGATGGAGCCGGTCGTGGGAATGCTGCGCCGCTTCCTCGGCTTGGATGTGACCGTCGCCCCCAGCGATCCGAACCTCAACCCGGTATCCCCCGACGAGCGGGCGCAACGAAGAACAACCCTGTTCGCCACGGCCCTCGCGCCGCCTCTGGAAAGATGGAAGGTCCGACCCACGGTTTTCGCCCCAACCCTCCCCATGGGTCTCAACCTGGGGAGGCTCCACCATGTCCTGGTCGGTGTCCAGGACGAGGGTGGAGGATGTCTCGGACTGGGGATCCTGATCCACGAGGACGACACGTTGCGGGTCATGACCAATCGCGGTGAGGGCATGAAGGGCCTGCGCCTGGGATCGATGAAGCTCGATCCGGACACCCTGGCGGCCAGCGTGATCAGTCTCCGTGAGGTGATGTTCGGGATCTAGCCGTTTTGAGCCCTCCCTCCGTGGTTAAAGCCCACGGAGCGAGAGGCCGATAACCCCCGGATGACGGGAAAGAGGCGCTGGCTATCACTAATGCTCGTCGTCGCCCTGGGCACGATCGGGCTTGGTGTTGCCGCAGGCGCCGACTCGGGCACTGAAGGCGAGTTTGTGGCCAAGATCAATGCCTCGAGAGCGAGCGCCGGCCTCGCCCCCCTCGCCGCCAACGACAGCCTCACGTCATATGCCAGAACTCACACCGCCGCCATGATGGACGCCGGTGACATCTTCCACTCCTCGAGTGCCCAACTCGGCGCCGCCGGTGGGACCGGATGGGACAGGATGGGGGAGAATGTCGGCAAGGGTCAGAGCCCGAGCAGCCTCCACGAGGCATTCATGAATTCTTCCGGGCACCGGGCCAACATCCTCGGTGACTACAACTACGTCGGGGTCGGCACCGGGACCAAGGACGGCTATCTCTACGTGACCGTCATCTTCATGAAGAAGGGCTCGAGCTCGGCTCCCGCCGAAACCACGACCACCGCTGTCGCCAGCCCCGGCACTACCCAAGCTCCGAGTGCGGGTACCCCCGAACCAAAGCCGACGGCAACCACCGAGGCGACCACCACCACCACGACCACCCTTCCCCCGACCACCACCACCACGATGATCGTGGGCCCGGACAAGCCGGTGATCCCTGGTGAAGCCTGCGTCGAGGCCGGCCGCTTCGGCCAGCTCTGCCACGACTGACGAGTTGTTGTCCCGCCTGAGCGAAGCGAAGGCGATGGGGGGGGTTTGAACCGAGTCAGAAACCGTCCACCGACCAAACGAAACGCCCGAGTGACCTCTCGGAGTCTCCTCCGCACTTCCCCGAACGGACGTTTCTCCGAACTGCCTCTCGGGCGTTCGCGAGTCTGAATCTACGGATTTGCCCTCAGTGGATCAACAACTCTCCTCGCGCTCCAATAGATCGTAGATAATCGCAAGATATCGTCGATGCGACCCTGGGCATGGCCTGCATGATGGTTACCAACAGCAATCCGGGTTTTCCACAGGGCTTGTCAACACCGCTATGTTCACAAGTTTCTAACCGGAATTTTCGCGACTCGCCGCCAGAGCACTCACCATCGCCCGAAACGACACCTCGATGGTGTCATAGATCTCACCGAGGATTCGATCGAGCTCGATGAGGGTCACCTGGTCCGCGGCGACTCTTCCCCGAAGCAAGAGATCACCCTCGGCGTCGATGGCGAAGAAGGATCTCCACCCCCTCTGGTTGCGGACCAGAGCCTGGCGCATCACCTCGCCGGCCGCAGGCGGCACCGGGATCACGTACGCCTCGTACTCGAGGCTTCTCTCGAGCGGAGTGAACCAGAGTGTCGTCGCATCTCGTGCCTGTTGACGCATCCGCACCGCCCATCGCCCGTCCAACTCCTCGGCATATTCGACGCTCGACTCAGGGTCTTCGAGCCACAACCTGATCCGCGCCTCCAGGATCTCCCTCACGACAGAGACCCCAGCTTGGTCGTCGACAAGCCCGTCATGCCCACTGGAGCTCGAGCCGGGGCTCGACCTCACCTACCGTCATTCCCCCGCCCTTGATCTTTGGCCGGCCTACGACATCCAGTTGCCTCATCACGTGGGCGGAGGACTGGCACGTCGCGTCCAACGCCGCGGCCACACCGACATCGGCGGCTATCTGCAAGCCATCCCACGACTTGACCGCAATCCCAAGGCGATTCTCGACGCCAACCCCGATGCAGCCTTCCGCCCCTCTCTTTGCAGCAGCGTTGATCGCCATGGCAATCGAAGTGTCACCATTACCCGTACCCGACACCAGGGCCGGGTAACGATGCATGGCCGTGAAGATCGGTCGGAGTGAAGCCTCAGAAGAAAGTCCGGCGAACAGCCGAGCCATTGCTCGAGTCGTAGTCCTCAATACAGGAGCCCCACATCCGTCGATGCCGGCCGGATCGGCCCGATACTTCCCGAGGTGACTGACCAGCTCGAGGATCCGCTGCTGAATCGGATGGTCAGGCTCGAGATAGTTGTGGGTCGGCCAATCCTGGGCCCTTGCCGCGCGCAGCCAGGCGGCATGCTTGCCCGAGCAGTTGTGCCAGATCCTTCGCGGCACAGCATGACCGTCGCGAGCCAAGCGGCGCCCGGCGTCCGGCGACAGTGGCCAATCCCTTGGGCAGAGAAGGTCGGATTCCCCCAGCCCCACGGTGTGAAGCATCGACTCGACAAAGGCGACATGAACGGGATGAGCATCGTGGGAGCCGGAGGCGACGGCCAACTCGGGCGTTCCAAGTTGCGCCCCGGCTTCCTGTGCAGCCGCGGCCTGAAAGGGCTTGGCCGCTGAACGAAGGTAGAAGGGGCGATCGATTTCCCCTGACCACGCGATGAGGTCCCCGTCGGCGGACACGACGGCCACCGCCCCATCGTGAATGGTTTCGACCAGACCCGAGCGGGTCTTAGCGGCTAGCAATGCCTAACCGGAGGCCTGGGCCTGGCCCTGCTGGCTCCGGTAACGGGCGACGATCTCGTCCTGGAGAGCGTCGATGACTGTGTGGAGTTGCTTGCGTTGGTTGGACAACTCCGCCTCGACTTCTCGCAACCGCTCCACGGCCTCGTCTACTTCCTCGTCGGTCAATTCGGGGAGCTGGGTGAGGATCCCGTCATCCATGATCTTGTCGATCAACCGGCGCCCGGTCGTCGTCGGGAGCGGAGGCATCACGTCGATGTGCCGGAGGTTGGGCTCCGGGCCGAGAACCATTCCGCTGGCGAGGATCTCGGGGAGTGCGTCGAGAAGGGAACGCTGCTCTTCCCCGCTCCGCCGGCGAAGCTCGAAATTCAGCAGGTCCATCCGACCGTGGAGTAGGCGGCGGTAGTAGGAGATTTGATTCTCGACGTCTTCGGCGGTGTCTCGCCGCGCCCTCAACTCATCGAGGTCGATTGCATCGAGGCCGACGAGAAACTCGGGCTCGAGGACGGTGTCGATACGGCGGAGTCCGCTCACTGTGTAGAGGTTACCTGCAGGCCGCGGCAACGGTCGGATAGGGGTTGGCCGCAGGGCCTCCACCGGGATGAATCTCGAAATGAAGGTGGGGAGCGCCACCCGCGGCGTTTCCAGAGGTGCCGGCGAAACCGATGGTCTGACCCTGGCTCACGTGGGCGCCCGAGCCGACGTTGTAATCGGAAAGATGGGCGTAATAGAAGGAATTTCCGTTGTCGCCCCGCAACCAGATCGACTTTCCGCCCAGTGAGCTCTGCGAAATGCGGATGGTCCCGGAGGTCACGGCATACAAGGGCTCTCCGTAGTTGGTCATCATGTCGGTCCCTTTGTGATGTCGGCCGCCCGACCTCGGGAACCCCCAAGAATCTATGAAAGAAGTCCGCCCCGGGGTGATCGGACAGATGAAGGATCCGACCTGTACCGAACCACTCGCCCGGGCCTTGGCTGCCGCTGCCCTGGCCCGTTGTTGAATGTCGTATTTCGAAGTCAACGTCTTGCATTTGTCCGAAAGCTTGGCGTAGGCAGCTTGCTCGGCCTCCATGGCCGACTGCTGTCGGTTCATGGCGTCGAGCTTGTTGTCCTCGACGACTTTGAGCTCGGCGCGGGTGTCCGAAAGTTCACCATTGAATCGACCTAGTTCGCTCCTGGCTGCGATCAACTCGTCGATGGAGCGTTGGCCGCCGGTAGCGGCCTGAGTGAGAAACTCGGAGGTGGTCATCAGCTGATCAACCGAAGACGCGGAGAGGATGATCCCGGGGCTGGAAAGACCGCCCTGCATGTAGAGCTGGACAGCCTGCTCCTCGATCTGTTGCTGGATGTGATCGAGATCATCGCTGTGGACAGCCATGGATCCCTGAACCCGGTCCTGCTTGACCTCGACCTTCTCGACATCGTTGAGGGCCCCCTCGTACTCGAGGGCCGCATCCTCAAACTCCGCCTGGGCCGCCCGATAGTCATCGAGTTGCTGGCGCGAGTCAGCGCAGGCCTCATTGACCTGAGACTGCGTGATCGCCTGCGTGGCAAGAGGGAATAAAAAGGCCACGACGACGGTCACGGCGACGAGCAGTACGACGCGATGGTGCGTCCGCGCAGCAGCCATGCGATGAAAGAGTAACCCGGACCAGTTGTTTGCTCTAGTCCATCCCGGCTGGCGGCCTCGCGCACCCAAATCGTCGGTCAGAGGATGACAGCCAGCAGCGGAAAGAAGATCGCGGCGGCCAAGACAACCCCGTCGACCGAGGCGAGCCATCCCGGTGGCCGCTCGGTCAGCGCAACCCGCCCTGTGCGGAGCATCGACGAGAACCCTCGGCCCGCCACCAGGGCCACCGCGATCCCCAGGCCGATGAGTAGGTAGCCGACCACGTCGAGATCCCAAAGCAACGCAGCTCCAACAGCCCCAAGCACCGCGCCAATCGCGGTCATCGAGAACGGGTCGACGACCGGGACTGATGGCATCCGCTCGACGATGGACCCCAGAACCAGCCCGGCTATCACCGAGACGAGGAACACATCGACCGCCTTTGGGTCAGGGCTATGGGCTGATCGCGCCAGGATCATCGAGGCCGTGCCCAACCCGGCAAACAGGGAAACGAGCAGGAGCGGGCTAACGACATCCACTTGACGGTACGGGGGAAATGCGACCGCCCACCCCAGGGCAATCACCACGGCAACCACAAGGGCCATGGAGTATCCGGTGCCACCCATCACGTGGGCAGCCATTGCCGATACTGCCGACGTGACCACCACTGCGAGCGGGGCGAACATCCGTCCCCGAGCGGACATTACGGCCCCGAGATCCAAGGCCCATGCAGCAACGATTGCCACCAGCGCCGCAGCCCAGATCTCCTGGCTTTGGAGGTTGGCCAGTACCGCCACCACTATCACCGCTAGCGGGAGAAACGCCATGAAGTCGAGGGTGGCCGGAGCGGTCATTGAGCGATCCCCGCCGGACACCGGAGGCAGGATCACAACTTCGTCGTTGTCACCAACCGGATCGTCGTAGTCGGCAGTCTCACCGTTGACCCAGACCCGCGAGGTGGCGACGGTGCGGCGAAAGTCTGCTCCGTATCTCTCCGACACCTCCTCGATGGCACCACCGACCGTGCCGGATCCGACATCGACTCTGGCCGAGCCGGCGATCTCACGGAGATTGGCGAACAAACGGAGCTGGGCCATGGGTCAAGGGTAAAGCGTCATCGCCCGCCGGGGCGGGTTCACGCGCCTGATTGCGTACGCTCGTCCCATGGACGACAGGGTGCTGGTGGCCATCGAGGTTCCACTGCTCGGCGACGAACGACACAAGAACTGGGCAAAAATCGTGGACTCTGTAGACACCAGCAAGTCCTCCGGGTGGGCATTTGACGGCCCGTTCGTGGCGACCGGTGGCATCCAGGACGTCCCGGCCGGATCGGTCCTCCTCGTCTATGGGGAGCGTGGCTCGAGGGCCAATCCGCAGATCACCGCCCGGGTCTTTACCGTGAACGCAGACGCCACGATCACGATGGAGGCTGAGGCGAAAGGCAAGGCCTGGGCCAGGACCATCCGCGACACCGTCGAGCGCTGCCTCGGAGTGGAGAGGTCACCCCTCGACCTGAGTCCTCTCAGTGACGAGTTGCTCGCGGACGAACTTAGAGCGCGTGGCTGGCGCGTGGAGCGCTCTGACTCCTAGGAGCCGACGGTCAGGATCGCTTGGGCCACCACCTCAGGGGCTTCGAGATGAGCCTTCCATGCCGGGACCACCTCGACCTGCATCGAGGGCAGGGCTTTGAGGATCGAATCGACTGATTCCCGCGGCACATCACCCTCCTGGCTCCACAGGTAGTAGGTGGGCGCCGTGATCTCGTTGAGCTTGGACGGAACCACCGACGCCGCGGGCGTCCTCCGGTGGGCGCGCAGCGATTCCGAGGTGTTCTCGACAGTCTCGGTGACGTCTCTTCTTGCCGCCTGGTCCTGGGTCGGGCACCATCCGCCGGACTCGCAGTTCGGAGCCCATCGGGCTGCCGAAAATGCGCCACCACCGTCGAACGAGAAAGTGACCGGCCGGCCGTAGAAAGGGAGTTTCTCCATGAACTCCACCCATCCCCGGGACTTCTCGAAGTCGACATCGACCATGACCAAGCCGGAGACGATTTCTGGGTGGATCACCGAGATCTCCGCCGCCACCTTGCCTCCGAGGCCAACGCCGGCGAACACAGCCGGGCCGTCGAAACGATTCCCAACCACCTCGGTCACCATCTCCGCCATCACCGCGACCGTGTGATCACTTCCCTCCTCGGGCACCCGGTCGCTCAGCCCGAATCCCGGGAGATCTATGCGAAGGGCAGTCACCTGGTCGCCCAGGGAAGCCACCACGCTGTCCCAAAGAACGCCGCCGGCGACGTCGAAGTCGTGGAGCAAGACCACAGGCACCGCCCCTGATCCCTCCTGAACATAGGCCAGGGCAGTGCCGTCGGTGGTGGTGAATGCAGTCCGATCCAGGTCTTCCGTGGAAGTCACTTCGATCAGGTCGATGCGTTGGTTGGTCACGACCGCCCAGATCGCCGAGCCGGTAAGGATGAGGAGAAAGATGAGCCCGATGAAGCGGGCGACCACCCGCGTCGGAGTCTCGGCCCGGGGTGGCGGTCTGAGCCCTGTCATCGGGGATCACGTTAGGCGGTCCGGTCCCGGCATCAATGAAGTGACTGGAGCCGGAGCGAGCCTGCATTTCGGACTCAGCCGACAGATCCAGCACAATCATCGAGTGAGCGAACCGTCCCGAGTCTTCTCCAAGAAGGCTTACAGCCTGCCCCGGCGGTTGGTGCAACTCGCCATCGGGCTCTCGATGTTTGGCTTCGGCATCGGGCTGATGCTGGCATCGGGCTTGGGCGTCCCGCCGTGGGACGTGCTCCACCAGGGCCTCAGCGTGAGGTTCGGGCTCACCGTCGGCATCTGGTCGATCATCGTCTCCGGCTTCGTACTGCTGCTCTGGATCCCGCTCGGCGAGCGGATCGGTGTCGGGACAATGGCCAATGTCGTCATCATCGGCATCATGATCGACGCTGCATCGGCAGTGATCCCCGACCCAGGGACCACGCTCATGGCCTGGATGATGCTGCTTGGTGGTGTGCTGCTCATAGGCGCAGCCTCCGGGCTCTACATCGGAGCTCATCTCGGCCCCGGCCCTCGTGACGGTCTGATGACCGGCATCGCCAAACGCGGCTATTCGATTCGCCTGACCCGCACCGTGATCGAGGTCGTGGTCCTGGCGATCGGCTGGGCTCTGGGCGGAACGTTTGGCTGGGGCACTGTGATCTTCGCTCTGCTCGTCGGCCCCCTGGTCCACTTTTTCTTGCCGCGCCTGACCCTCGACCCCGTTACCGATATCGACGAAGAAGGCGATCATGTCGCCAACTGAGGTGGCATCGGACAAGGAGTAGGTTGCGGGATCGTGGAGCGACCTGACTGGTTTGTTGAAGACCTGTACCCATTCGAGAGTCACTGGCAGGAAGTCGACGGAGCGAAGATCCACTATCTCGACGAGGGCCAAGGGCCTGTGCTGCTGATGCTCCACGGCAATCCCACCTGGTCGTTTCTCTACCGGCGAATGGTGCCCTACCTGTCCGACCGATTTCGCTGCATCGCCCTGGACTACCCGGGGTTCGGGCTTTCGACCGCGGCTGCGGGATACGGATACACCCCGGCCGAGCACGCCGCCACTGTCGGTCGGTTCGTCGATGCCCTTGGGCTGGACTCCTTCACGCCGGTCCTCCAGGACTGGGGTGGGCCGATCGGCCTCGCTTTGGCCCTCGAGCGCATGGATCGGGTGCGGGCCGTCATCCTTGGCAACACCTGGGCCTGGCCTCGCACTGACGCGGCAGCTGAGCGCTTCTCCGCCGCCCTGGGGGAAGGCAAGACCGGAGAGTTCCTGGTCGACCGCGCCAACGTGTTCGTCAATCTCTTGGTGAGGAGGGCGATGCGACGCCGCAGCCCTTCAGGGAGGGAGATGGCGATGTGGCGGGGTCCGTTCCCGAACCAGGCGTCCCGTGTCCCGCTGCGGGTACTCGCCCGGGAGGTGATGGGCTCCTCCGAGTGGCTGGCCTCGATCGAGGAGCGCCTCCCCGAGATCGCCGACAGGCCGTCGCTTCTATTTTGGGCCGACCAGGACCCGGTGTTCCGGGGGGCGGAGAAGCGGCGTTGGGAGAGCGTGCTGACCAACCGCCGCACCTACATCCTCCGCCACGCCGGCCACTACTGGCAGGACGATGCGGGCCCCGAAGCCTCATTGATGATCCGGTATTGGTGGGATCAGGCCGGAGTCTGAGAGCCCTCTGCTGATGGATACCCAACCGGAGACTCGTTACGCCACTTCCGACGCCGGCTATGTGGCCTATCAGGTATTCGGGGAAGGCCCGATTTCAACGCTGTTCATCACCAGCTGGGCCCAAAACCTGGACGTGATGTGGGATGAGCCCGGGCTCGCCAGGTATATGGGTCGCCTGGCGTCGTTCAGCCGGGTCGTCTGTTTCGACAAGAGGGGGTCAGGTGTCTCCGACCCTGTCCCCTGGAACACCTCGCCTGCCCTGGAGGAGTGGATGGACGACGCCCGCGTAGTCCTCGACGCGGCCGGAGTCGACCAGACCGTGGTGATCGGCGATGTCGAAGGCGGGCCGATGGCGATCCTGTTTGCGGCCACCTACCCCGAGCGGGTCACGGCCGTCGTCCTGATCAACACCTTCGCCCGATGGAGACGGGACAGCGACTACCCGATCGGGATGCCTGACGACTCGGTGGAAAGACTGACCCAGGCGTACGAGGACCACTGGGGGGTCGATGCCGACATCCTCCAAGTGACAGCGCCCACGGCAGCCCGGGATCCCCGGTTTCGCGACTGGTACCGGCGCTACCAGAGGCTGGCAATGCCTCGTGGGGCTGCAACCGAGGGGTATCGGTGGGTCACGAACCTCGATGTTCGTATGGCGTTGCCGGCGATCCAGGCGCCGACCCTCGTAGTGAATCGCTCCGACGCTTTGCACCACCGACCCACATTTGGCCGTTACCTGGCCGATCACATAACCGGGGCGAAATACGTGGAGCTACCAGGGGCCGACACCTACCCATTCCAGGCAGGGGACTCCGATGCGGTCCTGGATCAAGTCGAACAGTTCCTCACCGGCGCTCCCGCAGTATCTCCGGTAGACCGTGTCCTGAGCACAGTTTTGTTCACGGACATAGTCGGCTCCACACAGACCGCAGCCAGGATCGGTGACGCCGCCTGGATCTCGCTCCGCCAGTCACATGACGACCTGGTCCGGGAGAACCTGCAAAAGCACCGGGGCCGCGAAGTGGCTCAGACCGGTGACGGATTCCTGGCGCTGTTCGACGGGCCGGCCAGAGCGGTCACAAGTGCGGCGCGAATAATCGAGCAACTTGGCGAGCTCGGCATCGAGATCAGAGCCGGGCTTCACACCGGGGAGATCGAGTTGTCCGGTGACCAGGTCGGTGGGCTTGCGGTCCATCTCGCCAATCGGATCATGGCCGAAGCGGGTCCGGGAACGATCCTGGCATCGGCGACGGTCAAGGAACTGGTTCTCGGCTCGGGGATCGAATTCGCCGACCGGGGCCCGCACCAGTTGAAGGGCGTGCCTGACACGTGGACCTTGTTCGAGGCGATTCGCGTCCCCTGACAAACAGTCGCGAAATCTCTTCACGGCCACGGCTGGCGGGCTCGAGCATGCCCGACCTAGGGTGCCGACCACTTCCCTGAATGGTCATCGAGCCTTTCACGTCCCCGGCAGAGCGTTGATTTTCGCGCTCTGAATCGAGACTCCGGGCATCGGGGAAACAATCCTTGACCCGTGACAGGGATGTAATTACAGTATTGAAGTCCATACCAGATGTCGTGGTCACTTCCCCCCGGACCACTACATCTTGTGGTAGGAGCAGATTTATGGACCTCGTCCTCGTAGCATGACTACGGACGAAAAGTGCAGAGGAGGCACTATTCATGAGTAACGGCCTGCGGATCAATCGTCGCTTCACCGAGGCCGGAGAGGACGCCTACGACAAGATCGATTGGTCGCGTCGTGACTCGAGGATCACCAACCCCGACGGCTCGATCGTCTTCGAGATGACCGATGCCGAGATCCCCTCCGCCTGGAGTCAGGTCGCCGCAGACATCATCGTCTCCAAATATTTCCGCAAGGCGGGGGTCCCCCAGTTCGACGAGGAGGGGAATCAGGTCTTCGACGACGCCGGGCAACCGGTCATGGGCCCGGAGCGCTCCGCCAAGCAGGTGTTCAACCGCTTGGCCGGCACATGGCGGCACTGGGGCGAGAAGGACGGTTACTTCGCAACACCCGAGGATGCAGCCGCCTTCGAGGACGAGCTTCGCTACATGCTCGCCAACCAGATGGCCGCCCCTAACTCACCGCAATGGTTCAACACCGGCCTCAACTGGGCCTACGGCCTGACCGGTCCCGCCCAGGGTTTCTGGTACGTCGATGGCGCCGATGGCGAGATGAAGGCCTCACCCGACTCCTACAGCCGACCGTCGCCGCATGCCTGCTTCATCTTGTCGGTCAAAGACGACCTGGTGAACCCGGGGGGGATCATGGACCTCTGGGTCCGCGAGGCCAGGATCTTCAAATTCGGATCAGGCGCCGGCTCCAACTTCTCCCAGATCCGCGCCGAGAACGAGCGCCTTTCCGGCGGTGGCAAGTCTTCAGGGGTCATGTCCTTTCTCAAGATCGGTGACCGGGCTGCGGGTGCGATCAAGTCGGGCGGCACCACCCGTCGCGCCGCCAAGATGGTCATCCTCGACGTTGACCATCCCGATATCGAGAAGTTCGTCGATTGGAAGAAGGTCGAGGAGGACAAGGCCCGCGTCCTGATCAACCACGGCGGCTTTGCCGCAGACTTCAACGGAGACGCTTACGCGACTGTCTCCGGGCAGAACTCGAACAACTCGGTGCGCATCACCAACGACTTCGTCCAGTCGGTGGTCGACGACGGCGATTGGGACCTGATCAATCGGACGGACGGGTCGGTCCGCAAGACAGTGAAGTCCCGCGACCTCTGGAACCGGATCGCCGAGGCCGCATGGGCCTGCGCCGACCCCGGGCTCCAATTCGACACCACGGTCAACGAATGGCACACCAGCCCTGCCGGTGGCCGGATCCGGGCCAGCAACCCGTGCAGTGAGTACATGTTCCTCGATGACACCGCCTGCAACCTGGCCTCGATCAATCTGGTCCGGTTCTACGACGACGAGGCGGCGGTCTTCGATGTCGAGGCCTATCAGCACGCCATCCGGCTATGGACCATCGTCCTCGAGATCTCGGTGGCCATGGCCCACTTCCCCTCCCGGGAGATCGCCCAGGGCTCGTATGACTACCGGACCCTCGGTCTCGGCTACGCCAACCTCGGCTCACTGTTGATGCGTCAGGGAGTCGCCTACGACTCCGACGAGGGCCGCGCTATCGCCGGTGCGCTCACCTCGGTCCTGACCGGGCATTCGTACGCCACCTCGGCAGAGATTGCCGGCGTGATCGGGCCGTTCCCGCGCTTTGCCGAGAACCGCGAGCCGATGCTCCGGGTGATCCGCAACCACCGCCGTGCCGCCTATAACGAAGCTGACTTCGAGTCGGTCAGCCACAAAGTGATGGGCATCGACCCCGAGGTCTGCCCGGAGGATCTCCTGGCCGCAGCCCGCACCTCGTGGGACCTTGCCCTGGAGGTGGGCGAGACCAACGGCTACCGCAACGCCCAGGCCACGGTTTTAGCGCCGACTGGAACCATCGGCTTGGTCATGGATTGTGACACCACCGGGGTCGAGCCTGACTTCTCGCTCATCAAGTTCAAGAAATTGGCAGGAGGCGGCTACTTCAAGATCGTCAACCAGTCGGTGACCCCCGCCCTGGCCCACCTGGGGTACGACGCCGACCAGATCAAGGATGTCGTCGAATACATCGTTGGCACCAGCTCCCTCGAAGGTTCTCCCCACATCAATCGGCAGTCACTCACCGAAAAGGGCTTCGACGAGGTGGATCTGGACAAGGTGGAGGCCGCCCTCACCTCGGTGTTCGAGCTGCGACACACGTTCAATGTCTTCACCTTCGGTGAGGAGACCCTGCAACGGCTCGGCTACACAGTCGATGAGTACACCGGGTGGGACTTCAACATGCTGCGGGCCCTCGGCTTCACCCAGACCCAGATCAACGAGGCGAACGACCACATCTGCGGACATCAGACCATTGAAGGCGCTCCGCATGTCAAGGAAGAGCACCTCGTGGTGTTCGACACCGCCAACAAGAACGGGAAGTACGGGACCCGTTTCATCCACCACAACGGGCACATCAAGATGATGGCGGCGGCCCAGCCTTTCATCTCAGGGGCGATCTCCAAGACGATCAACATGCCGAACGAGATCACTGTCGAGGACATCGAAGAGGCCTACCGCATGTCGTGGGAGCTCGGTCTCAAGGCGATGGCTATCTATCGGGACGGTTCCAAGGCCGCCCAACCTCTCAACTCCACGTCGGATGAGGGTGAGCAGAGCGAAGACGAGGCACCGGCGGTCACCGCCGCGGTGGAAGCCGAAAAGGCGATCCACTGGGGCAACCTGCCGGCGGGGATCTCCCCCACCCAGGCCTACCGCCAGGGAATGCAACCGCCCCGATTCCTGCTCCCCGCCCGCCGCAATGGTTACAACCAGGAGGCGAGGATCGGCGGTCACAAGGTGTTCCTCCGCACCGGCGAGTACGACGACGGGACACTCGGCGAGATCTTCATCGACCTGGCCAAGGAGGGGGCAACCTTGAAGGGCATCCTCTCCTGCTTTGCGATCGCCGTCTCCAAGGGTCTCCAGTACGGGGTGCCGTTGGAGGAGTTCGTCGACACCTTCACCTTCCAGACCTTCGAGCCTCGAGGGATGGTCGAGGGCCATCCAAACATCAAGATGGCCAACTCGATCGTGGACTATGTGTTCCGGGCCCTTGGCGTGGAATACCTCGAGCGAGACGAACTGGCGCAGGTGCCGCCCGACCGTGACATGGAATTGGCCGGACCGATCAAGGGTCTGGCCGCCGAGGCAGGGACGCCACTCGAACTGTTCGACGCCGCCGCCGAGGCCGACGTGGATGTGGTGCAAAGGGCAGCCGAGTTCGTCGACACCGACACCGAGCCCGCGAGCGAAGCTGTTTCTCCCCCAGGCGCGGCAGGGCCGGAGGGGGCACCGTGGTCGAGATGACCGAGACCAAGGTCGTCACCGCTGGCGCAGCCGCCATGGTCGACTCCGCTCTCAAGGAGAACATGGGTGACGCCCCGGTTTGCTCCAACTGCGGGCACATGACGATCAGGAACGGCAGCTGTTACGTGTGCCTCACCTGCGGTGACACCACAGGCTGTAGCTGAGAAATCACCTCGAAGGACTTGGGGGCCTGAGCCCCTAGGTCCTTCGACGGCTAGCCACCAGCGCCGACCCTCGGATGTCGAGGTCTTCGAGAGTCAGCATCCCGAGGTGCATCTGCGTGTGGTGATAGCGGCAAAGTAGGCAGAGGTTGTCGATGGCCGTCTCGCCGCCGTCCGCCCACGAGACGAGATGGTGAACATCACACCATCTGGCCGAATGCCTGCAGCCAGATCCGACACAATGACGGTCACGGGCGACCACCGCCCGACGGAGCCCAGCCGGAATGACCCGGGTCTTGCGACCCACATCGAGAACTTCGGAGCCGGGACCAAACACGATTCGAGATATCGAGGCGTCACAGGCGAGTTGTCCAATGAGCTCGGGGGCGAGCACGAACCCGTCGTCGGTCTCGTGGAGCCCGCCTCCCAGGCCCTTCAGAGCCGGGACATCGACATGGACGTTGATATGTGGGCGCTCGCCACCGACGATCGGTGGCTCCGATCCTTCGAGAAAGCTTCGAGCCAGATCACCCATGGCGTCGGCCCGACGCTGACTGGTGGTCCGGCTGTCGCTCGCGTCGGGAGGTGGCATGAGGGCATCGAGAGCCGTGAGCAGTGACTCGCCTTCGATCTGGGGCAGGGCGAACTCACCGGCCACCATCCCATTCGCCCTTCGGGTGACGTCGAAGTGCCGTCGCTGGAGTTGCTCTTCAATTTCCAGTCGGACGCCGGGGAGGTCGACGTCGCTGCGCCAATAGTCGAGCAACCGCCGCGTCTCATCGACGCCGTCGCCCACCAATTCGAGGAGGTGCCGCTCTGCCTCGGGGTACTTGTCGGGAAGCCGCTCCGAGGCTTGAAACATCAACTCGGCTTCGTCCGTGGAAATCTGACGCTGCTTCCACGCCGCCAAGGTGGCGGGGAACTTGAGGACTGCCCGGGCGTCCCTGACGTAGCGATGCGCCCGGCCACCGGCCATCCTCATTCGGTGCTTGAGATAGGCGACCATGGACGGATAGCCCATCACCTCGTGATCGCCGGCCGCCTCGGCGGCTCCCAGGGTTTGAGCCCACTCCACGTCGAGGGAATGGCGGGCAGCCTCGAGCAGCATCAGGTGCTCGTCACGCTCATCAGCTGACGCAGAAGCCGGATCATCCAATCGGGGGATGATGATCGGCATGACCTGTGTCGAGGTCTCTCCCCTGCCCATGATGAGAACATACAGAGTGGGTGTGACAGATTTCCGAACTGGCTTGGCCGGGACCAGAGTTAGATAGATCCGAAGGAGAAACCCATGGACATCGTCGATCAGCATTTCGCCGCGGAGAACGCCCAGGACGTGGCCGCCACCCTGGCCACCTACACCGATGACATCATCTGGGACGACGTCACACATCCGCTGAGCCCGGTCCACGGCAAGGAGGCGGTGGGTGCGGTCTACTCCGACATCATCGACGCCATCCCCGACGTGAACTTCGTCTCGGTTCGACGTTTCAAATCCGACGATGGGTGGGTTGTGGACGAGTCCAACGTCACCGGGCACGTCCACGGTCAGTGGGCCGGTATTGACGGAGGCGGAGCTCCGGTCGAAATCAGAATTCTCCATCTCTTCCATCTCCGGGACGGGCTGATCGAATACGAGAACACCTGGTTCGACTCGGCGGCGATCGCTCGCCAGGTCGAGACTTGGAAGAAGTAGACCCCTGCCGATGATCGCCGCCGACTCCGACGTGGCGATCCTCGCCACTACCGCCGTGAAGACTGGTGACCTGGAGAGGCTTACGGCCCTCCTATCTGAGAATCCAGAGCTGGCTACGACGAGGATCGGCGATGGGAGCACGTCCCGCACACTTCTCCATATCGCTACGGACTGGCCGGGACACTTTCCGAACAATCGGGCAACCGTGGAACTCCTCATTGGAGCGGGCGCCGATGTGGACGCTCGCTACGCCGGTCATCACTCGGAGACCCCCTTGCATTGGGCGGCAAGCAGCGACGATGTTGAAGTCCTCGACGCTTTATTGGATGCCGGTGCCGACATCGAGGCTCGGGGCGCCGTTATCGGAGAGGGGACCCCACTGGCGGACGCCGTTGCCTTTGGGCTGTGGAATGCCGCCGCCCGACTCGTTGAGAGGGGTGCCGAAGCCAATCTATGGCAGGCCGCGGCCCTCGGCTTACTCGAAGTGGTGCAGACATGCTTCGCCGAGGGCCATCCCTCGTCAGAAGAGGTGACCGAGGCCTTCTGGTGCGCCTGTCACGGCGGTCAACGCCAGACCGCCGAGTTTCTGCTCGAGAAAGGAGCTGATTTGGACTGGGTCGGCTACGACGGGCTCACTCCGCTCGACGCCGCAATCCGGAACGGAGAAGTCGGCCTCGTCGAGTTGCTCAGCGGTTTGGGCGCGAAGTCATCTCAGGAACGGGCATAGGCGCGAGCCCGGTCTACTCGCCCCAGGAGATGAAACCGGCGGGATAGTCGAGGACGACTCGTCCCGTGCCGTCGGCTCGGGCGACATTGATCCCGCCCGGCCCGCTCCAAACCAGGTGACCATCAGGGTCCCAGGTGGCGAACACGCCCTCGTCGGCAACATGTTGCTCATCGGACCCGTCGGGGCGGACCCGCAGCAACTCCCAGTGCTCGCCCGTGTCACGGCTGAACACGATCCACTGCCCGTCTGGCGACCAGGTTGGACCGAACTCGGTCTCCGGGGTTTCAGTCAACGCCCGGCGATTGCCTCCCTGGTCGACGATCACGATGTCATACCGGGAGCCGACGGCTTCGGCGCATACGAACTCGGATCCGTCAGGAGAAACGTCCGCGTACTCACACCAACCCTCCGACACCTGGCGTAGGTCGCCGCCGTCAGCGGTCATCGACCAAAGCTCGAGAGCACCGGTGCCTGACCTCATGCTGGAGAAGACGATGTGCCCATCAGGCGTCCACGCCGGGGCCCAGTTGGATAGCTCCGGAGCATTGGTCAGGTTCCTCTTGTTCCCACCGTCGAGATCCATGACCCAGATGTCGGCGTGATCGCTTCCCTCGTCGGGGTTGCTTCGATAGGCGATAGAGGTGCCATCCGGCGACAGATCCGGATCGAACTCTTTCTCAAGGCCATCAGTCAGCTGCACCGGATCGCCGTCGGGAAGTCCCACCAGGAACACATCGTCATTCCCGGCGCTTTCTGCGGAGTAGACGATGGTCCCCCGCAACGATCCGATCTCGATCGCGCGCTTCGGGCGAGGTCGTTGACACCGGTTCCGCGGTGCTCATGGTCGCCTCGTCCGTCGATGGCTCGCTCACACAGGCACTCAGGGCAAACAGCGCGACCACCGCGGTGAGCGGGGGTTTCGTGACCTTGTTCAGAAACATGGTCCGAATCATGGTGCTCATTCCCTAATTTGGCTCAATGGCGATCACATACCACTGGCGTGGGGCCTTCGACAGCGTCGAGTTGGAGTCACTCCACGCCGAGGGATTCGGGCATGAGCCCGTGGTCTACGACTGGGAATCCCAAGTCGGAGAGTCACAGTCTGGGCTGGGTTTGCGCCCGTAACGGCAAGGACTTGATTGGCTTCGTAAATGTTGCCTGGGACGGTGCAGGTCACGCCTTCATTCTCGACACCTTGGTTGCCGCTCAAGCGCGTCGCCAGGGCGTAGGGAAGCAACTGGTGGCGGTTGCCGTGGAGAACGCACGAGCGGCGGGCTGCGAGTGGCTCCACGTCGACTTCGACGACCATCTCAGGGCCTTCTATTACGAGGCGTGCGGCTTCGAGCCCACCAACGCTGGCCTCATCGCCCTCTGAAAATCGCGTTGATGTAGTTTCCGATCCATGGCAACAGATGTGCAGTTGACGCCGAAAGAGCGTTTTCAGATGGGACGTGATCTTCGTAAGACGGTCCCCCGGTCCAGTCACGGAGAATGGGCCCCATCGCCATCCCGCATCGATCCGGTGGAGCTGATCACGGCTCAGAACGCGGCACGCTTGCAAGAGCTGGTCCCCTATCGCCACGGTCGGATGGCAGTGTCCCCTTTCACCTTCTATCGAGGGGCGGCGAAGCTCATGGCCAACGACCTCTCATCGACACCGGTGACCCGTCTCCAATTCCAGATCTGCGGCGACGCCCACCTATCAAACTTCGGCTCCTTCGCCTCTCCAGAGCGCCTCCAACTGTTCGACATCAACGACTTCGACGAGACCCTTCCCGGACCATGGGAATGGGACGTGAAGCGCCTTGCGGCGAGCGTCGCCCTAGCCGGGCGCGACAGCGGCTTCGATGACGCAGAGGCACACGCAACCGCCATGGGCGCCGTAACCGCATATCGGCAAACGATGATCGAACTCTCCAAGATGGGAAATCTCGAGGTTTGGTACTCCAAGGCTTCGATGGACACGTTCCTGGCCTTCATAGAAGACAAGAAACTCCGCTCGCGGGTCGTCAAGGGAGTTGCCAAGTTTCGGGAGAAGGACAGCCTCCAGGCCCATTCCAAACTCACCGAAGTCGTCGACGGCCACGTCCGCATCAAGAGCGCTCCGCCATTCCTGGTGCCTTTTCGGGAACTCCCCAACCGAACAGACGAGATGGAAGAGACCATCAAGGTCAGCCTCGCCGCCTATAGCCGATCGCTTCCCGATGATCGTCGTTTGCTTCTCGATTCCTTCCGACCGGTGGACGTCGCCCTCAAGGTGGTTGGGGTGGGAAGCGTCGGCACGCGTTGCTATATCCTCCTCATGGAGGGTCGGGACAGCCAGGACCCCCTGTTTCTCCAGGTAAAAGAGGCCACCCAGTCGGTCCTCGAGGATCATCTCCCTCCGACCGGGTACTCGAATCATGGGCAACGGGTCGTCGAAGGACAACGGCTGATGCAAGCCGCCAGCGACATCTTCCTCGGCTGGTCTGACGCCGATCCCGATCACGATTTCTACTGGCGCCAGTTCAGGGACATGAAGGGATCAGCAGATCTCGATGGGGTGACCCCGGACCGATTGCAGGTCTACGCCCGATTCTGCGGCCGGACGCTGGCTCGGGCTCACGCCCGGTCGGGCGATCCGATCGCTGTCGCCGGTTATCTCGGCAAGGAGGAGACGTTTGACCGGGCGGTGGCTGACTTCGCGATGGCCTATGCCGATCAGAATCAAATCGACTTCGAGGCTTTCACCGAGGCAATCCGCAGCGGACAGATTCAGGCCTCGGAAGGCTGACACCGCGCTTCCGGTCAGTTCCGACCGATGCTCTGCAGCCGTCTCCATAGCGTCGGACGCCCGCTGCCGGCCGACCCGCCGGCGGCGATCAACGAACGAATCAGGGCTTTGTCGGCCTCGGTGAGCTTGCCGCCGACACTGTTGTTGAGATCGAACCGACCGAGGGCAGTGCTTCCTTCGGTGGTGATCCTGGCCGCGGACACATCCGCCCCGGCAGCTGCAATCGCCATGGCCTGGGAGTGGAGCAGCCCGATCCGGTCAGGAGCGCGGATCTCAGCGATCGTGTGCCATGGTGACGAGTCGTCATCGAAATCCACCACCGCTCCTGGGATTGGATCAGCAACAACGGGGGCGTCGAGAGTCTCCTCGATCTGGCGAACCAGATGGCCTTGATCCGGGAGCGAGTCTGCCCCGGAGACGCTGAACGTTTCGAGTGCTCCACGGTCCGGCCAAGTGGCGACAAGGGCCTCCGAGACATTCACCCCGAGGCCGGCCAGGACTCCGGTGACTGCCGCCAGGAGCCCGGGACGATCCCGCGCTCCGACGTCGATCCACGCTCCGAGCCCATCGGCGGCTGGGGTTATGGCAACCCTCGCCTCACCGGGCCCGGGCAGTGGCTCGAGGAGCTCCACCTGTCGAGCGATCGCCGCCGAGGTCTCCCGCAACAGATAGGCCTGGGGAGCGTCTTCGATCCGCCTCACCAGGTCCGGCCGGCCGTTGAAGAGCCGGACGGCTTCGGCGCGGCGTCTACCCGCCAGATTCCTCACTTCGAGGCCGGTCAACTCGTCATGAGCAAGAACCTCCTGGATCAGCTCGTGAAGCTGACGCAATCGTTCATGGTCCTGGCGGTTGATGTCTCCTCTCCGAGCCACGGTCAGCAGAAACAGGGCCCGCGCCCGCTCCGGGGTGTCGAGATGCGAAGCCAGCTGGATGACCGATTGCTCGCTCAGACCGTCGCCGCGCATGGCGGCGGACCACATCAGGTCGCCATCTTCGATCAGGCCCGCGATCTCCTGTTCGGCCCGGGCCCCGAGATCGAGTCTGCGAACTATGCGCCTGGTCGTCGCCACCGGCGACTCGTTGTCCTGGAGACCCTCTGACAAAAGTGCCGCCAGGAATATCCACTCGGGGTGGGCGAGCTTGCCGAATTCGGTTTCCAGGTCCGGATCTGCATGGGTGATCCTCCGCAGCTCCTCGATGACTGTCCAACGGTGCGTGTTCATCGGGTCGAGCTGGAAGGGATCTGCCTGACGGGCTCGAAGGGTGGCAGCCAGTTCGGGCAGGACATGGTCGAGCACGCCCGTGGTCTCCAGAAAGCGCCACGACCGGGCGTTGCCGTTCTCAATCACCTTCAACAAGGCCTCCCTCGACCTCCGGTCCCATTGGGCAGTCCGCTGGTCGACGGTCGAAAGCCAGTCGAGAAGGCCGGCCGAGGGCTGTGCGGACCCGAGAAGCACTGCCGCATCGAGAGCGACCGGAAGGGCCAGGTGCCCCGGAGGGGTTGCCACCAATCGAACCTCGCCGTCGGCGACGGTAAGCCAACCGCCCGGAGGTGCCCCTGCCGTCGACCCCCGTGAGGCCGGCACCAGCCTTTCGCGGAGAACGCCGAAGCGCACCTTCAACAGCTGCGGCGTGATCAGGGTTGTGATCAGAACCACGAGAAGTAAGGCCGCATAGACGGAAGCATCCAGCACTCCGCCCTGAAGGCCGATGGTGGCGAAGATGAGGCCAACCTCGCCGCGAGGAAGCATGCCCAGGCCAATGAGCCACTTATCGGCTGGGGTGCCGAAGGCACCGACGGCAGCCACCAGCTTTCCAACCACTGCGATGACGAGAAGGGCGCCGGCAAGGAGAAGAACCTGGCCATCGACGAATTGCGAAACGTCGACATCGATCCCGATCTGAAGGAAGAACACGGGGATGAATAAATGGCCGACAGGCGCCAGCTCCCGGCTGATGCGGTCCCTCTGCCGGCTCCGACCCAGGGCGAGGCCGGCCACAAAGGCCCCGACGATGGGGGCCAACTGGGCAGCGTTGGCGAATTCGGCAAACAGAAGCGTGAAAGCAAGAGCCAGCGCGATCAACGTTCCGGTCGAGCGGGACACCCGCTCGATGGCGGCAAAGAGGGCAGGGGCGAGACGGAGCCCGACGATCCCGCTGATGAGCAAGAAGGCAACCGCAACCCCAATGATCCCGATCACCGAAATGACGGATACGGAGCCGTCTGTGACGAGTCGGACTACCACAGTCAGGACTACCAACCCCATCACATCGTCGGCTACTGCGGCTCCCAGCACGATCCGGGCCTCGGTCGTTGCCAGAGCCCGAAGGTCGCCAAAGACCCGTGCCGTGATACCGACACTGGTCGCCGTGAGCGCCGCGCCCACGAACAGTGAGGTGTTGAAGTCGTGGCCGAGAAGTTGCATTGCGGCGGTGCCCAAGATCAAGGGAGCCGCCACACCGACCGTCGCCACGCTGAATGACGCCCTTCCCACCCTCCCCAGCTCACTGAGGTTCATCCCCATGCCCACTTCGAGCAGCAGCAGAATGACCCCGATTTCGCCAAGCGTTCGCAGCACTTGATCGTCGGCGCCAACCCACCCCAACAGCGAGGGACCGATGAGGATCCCGGCGACGATCTCTCCGACCACCGGAGGGACCCCGACTCGCTCGGCCAGCTCGGCGGCGACCTTGGCGGCCACCAGGACGATCAGGATGTCGCGGAGGACCTCTGTGACGTCCAAGTCAGGCCTCAGGCCCGAGAGCGACTCGTCCGGCCATATCTCACCCGTCGATGTCCAGTGCGCACGGTCGAACGCTAAGAATTCGTCGTTTCGAGTTTGTTACACCCTGATTAATGCTCAGGGGTTAGGCCCCGATGCTGCTTTCAGACGGGGAGGCTGGGAAGGATCAGTTCGAAGATGCTTTCAGCGTTCTCATAGGCGTAGGTGATCTCACCACCCATGAGGCGGGCCAGACTGCGTGAGATAGTGAGCCCCAGGCCCATCGACGCGCTGAGCTCGGGGGCCGAGCTGGCTCGTTGGTACGGATCGAAGACCCGCTCGCGCTCGGCCTCGGGAATGCCGGCCCCATCGTCACGGACTTGAATCCTTGGGTTCGCGCCATCGACGGCAACCACCCGTATCCGATCGCCGCCGTAGCGAATCGCATTGGAGATGAGATTGCGAAGGATCTGACGCACCCGGCCGGGATCGCCCGCAACCCGAACCGAGGGCCCTTCGAGGTCGATTGGCTGCTCACGGTTGAGAGTCTCCAATACCTGGGCGGCGTTTGCCCTGAGGTCTACGGGGACGCTGACCACCGTCAAGGTCCCTGACTCGGCCTTTGCCGCGGTCAGCAGATCCTCGACGAGGTTGGTCAGGTCCAGTCCCTCGTCTGCGATCGACCGGATCAGATCGGTCCGCTCGTCCGGCGAGAGCCCCGATTCCTCGTTTTGGAGAAGCTGGGCAAACCCCACCACGGCAGTGAGCGGGGTACGCATCTCGTGAAAGATCGATGCGATCAACTCGTCCTTCACTCGCAGTGACTCTCGAAGCTGGGCTTCGGTCGCAGCCCGCCCGGCCTCAGCCCGCAACCCGACAATTCGTTGCGAGAGTGACCCGGCGAAGGTAGCCAGAAGGTCGAACTCGAACTCGTCGAACGTGTCCCCGTCGATGTTGATCGCCCATCGCGAGTCATCTCCGACCGGAAGGGGTATTGACAGAGTCGACTCTCCCTCACCCTCTGCCTGCGACATCACCCACGCACGATGAAATCCTCCCTCATCCACGAGGATCTGACAGACCTCGTCCAAGAGGCCCTTCTCGTCCCTTGCCCGGATCAGGACATCGAGGCACGCAATGAGCGCTCGCGGGACCCGATGTGCGTCGTCGAGAGTACGGTCGCCGCCTCCAGGTGGCGGATCGAGGGTCGGAATGCTTGGTTGTCGCATGAAATACCCACAAAAGACATCGGAGTCTCGGGCAGCTGGCTTGAGAAGGCTGCCGAGGCGCATTCGCAGCTGGCGGGGGTCCGAAGCACGAAGAGGGAGCCGTTGAGCCGCCTACTTCAGCAAAGTGCTGAGCAGGCACCGGGTGGCTGTTTACGGGCTGGCCCGGCCACAGGTGGCCACTTCAAGGGCGGGATCGACTTCGAGGAAGTCGACTAGCCAGAAGGGCCGAATCGCTCGGTCCTGACCAGACCGGGATCATGACCCAGGTCGACGAGGGAAGCCGCAGCCGTTTCAACAAACGAGGTGGGGCCGCAGATGTAGATCAATGGCCGCTCTTCGGGCGCCCAGGACACCTCATCCAGCATTTCGCGGTCGATCCGGCGGCTATAGCCATCCCATCCAGGCGGTTGGGCTCGAGTGAGCACGAACTCGACGTCGATGCCATCCCGCTCTCCAAGCTCCTCGAGCTCCTGGCGATAGATCACGTCCTCCAGGGTTCGCGCCGAGTAGAGCAAACGAGTGCGAGCTGTGGCGTCGGCGCTGACCAGGTGTCTCAACATCGATCGGAACGGGACCACCCCGGATCCGCCGGCGATCAGCAGAAGCGGGCCACCCATCGACTCTTCCCACACGAAGTAACGGCCAATCGGGCCCCTCATCTCGAGTTGATCGCCCGGCTCAACGACATCCACGAGGTATGGCGACACCTCACCGTCCTGAAGCCGCTCGATCGTGAGGACAAGATGATCGTCCTCCGGTGCGGAGCCGATCGAGTAGCTGCGTTGGGCCTGATAGCCATCTTCAGCAGTGAGGCGGATATCGACATGCTGACCGGCCATATGGCCATCCCACCCCGGGCACTCGAAGTAGATGCTGCTGACTCGCGCCGTTTCGGGACGAACCTCACTGACCTTTGCGGCCAGCCAGTTCAGTCGCCCGAGTACCTCTGCTCCCGCCATGGATCTCCGTGATTGTGATAGCCGTATGTCTCCCAGAAGCCCGGTCTGTCCGCGGCGTGGAGTTCGATCCCACGCACCCATTTGGCGCTCTTCCAAAAGTAGAGGTGGGGAACAAGGAGCCGTGCCGGGCCGCCGTGCTGGGGGTCGAGAGGCTCGCCATCGAACTCATAGGCAACCCACGCCTTGCCACCGGTTGCGTCTTCCAGAGGCAGATTCGTGGTGTAGCCACCGTCAGAAAAGGCCGTGAGGAACCTCGACTCGCCTAGGTCGACTCCGCCGAGCAGGAGGTCGACCGAGACCCCGGTCCAAACGGTGTCGAACTTCGACCACTTGGTCACACAATGAATGTCCACGGTGACCGATTCCGGCGGCAGCGATGTGAGCTCCTCCCAGGTCCACGATCGGAGCGCTCCACCAGGCCCACGAACCTGAAACGTCCACTCTTCGAGCCGGGTTCGAGGTGTCGGCCCTGCGGAGAGCACAGGAAACCCGTCTGTCAAGTACTGCCCTGGAGGAAGGCGGGATGAGTCGCCTACCTCGGGCCGACGGCCCAGGAAGCCCCTTGAGATGATCGGCATTCAATGCTCCGGATTGGTCAAAGCCAGTCGCGGCGACGGAATTCGAGGTAGAGACCCAATGAGAGGAGCAGGATCAACAGCGTGGAAGTGACGACACCCCAGACGCTGCCAGAGCCAGGGTAGGGCACGTTCATGCCGTAGTAACCAGTGATGAGTGCGGGGACAGCAATTATCGCCGCCCAGCTACTCACTTTCTTGACGATCTCATTCTGACGCTGCATGTCCTCGTTTTGACGGACGGTCACTTGAATCAGATTCGCTTCCAGGATGGAAGTGAGAAGGTCGCGGAAGCCGGCGACTCGCTCCACCACACGTAACAGATGGTCATGAGGATTGCGGAAGTACTGACGGAGCTCTGGGCTCAAAGCGGCAAAACTGCCAGCGATCAGTCGCTCCAGAGGCTCGAGCAGGGGCTGGGTGGCCTGATGGAACTGGAGTACTTCTCTCTTGAGTTTGTAGATGCGCTCGGTCGGCGCCGCCTCATCTGAGAACACCTGTGCTTCCAATTCCCCGATGTCCAGTTCCAGTCCTTCGAGAACCTGCCCGTAGTCGTCCACCACCTTGTCGACCACCGCATGCAATACGGCGCTGGGTCCCAACGCCAACTGGCGGGGGTCGGCCTCCAGACTCTTACGGACCTCGACCAGACGCGAGGGCTCGCGATGACGCACGGCTACGACGAAGTTCTGGTCGACAAACAAGAGAATCTCGCCGAACTCCACGACCTCGACTGAATCGACGTATCGAGCTGGCTTGAGCACGACGAACAACGTCTCGCCATAAACGTCGAGCTTCGGTCGCTGATGAGCGTGAATAGCATCCTCGACGGCCAACTCGTGAAGGCCGAATTCCTTTCGAACTGCTTCGAACTCCCCTTCGGTAGGTTCGTACAGGCCAATCCAAGCGAAGGTGTTGGTCCCGTTGCAGAAGTCGTGGGCGCCCTCGAGAACAAACGGTCCTGGGAGCCGAATCCCGTCTTTGTATAGAGCAGAGTCGACGATCATGCGCGGAGGCTACGCGAGATGGGGTCGCGCCCAAAGACCAACCGCTGAGCTCAGGAGTGATGCATCCAAGGTTCGCCCCCGATCGGAAGCCCCTGGCTCATCTCAGTCGGCCCCCAGGTGCCGGCGGCGTATCGGATCGGGTCCTTGTCGAGTCGAAGCAGTGGGTCGTAAACCTCCCACGATGCCTCCACCTCGTCTCCCCGCACAAACAACGTCTGGTCTCCTTCGAGTATGTCGAGTATCAGGGTCTCATAGGCGTCGCGCAGCTCTCCGTAGACCCCTGAGTAGCGGAAGTGCAGCGCCTGGGAGTCAAGCCTCGCCTCGTCCTCCGGAGACCTCACATTGAACCTGAGCGAGAATCCTTCGTCGGGCTGGAGGATGATCAACAGCACGTCGGGATTCATTACACAGTCATCCCGCCTCCCATGGAAGACGCACAAGGCGGGCCCGCGGAACGTGACCGCGATTCGGGTGAAGCGCTCCGGAAGACGCTTGCCGGTGCGGAGCAGGAATGGGACTCCCTGCCATCGCCACGAATCCACGTAAAGCCGGATCCCGACAAAGGTCGGCGTCTTCGACTTCGGCGGGACCCCTTCCTCGTTGAGGTACCCGAGCACGGTCTCATCTCTCAGATCCCCCGATTCGTATTGGGCGACCACGTAGTCATCGTCGGCAATCGGGGCGATGGCCTTCATGACTTTGACCTTCTCGTCACGGATCCGGTCGGCCTCGAAGACATTTGGCGGCTCCATCGCGACCAGAGCCAGGAGTTGGGTCATGTGGTTCTGCACGATGTCCCGCACTGCGCCGGCGCGGTCGTAGTAGTCGGCTCTACTGCCGATGCCGAGCGTCTCGGCAACCGTTATCTCGACGTGCTCGACACGATCCCGATTCCAGAGTCGTTCGAACATCGGGTTGGTAAAACGGAAAGCCAGGAGATTCTGAACGGTCGCCTTGCCCAGATAATGGTCGATGCGATATATCTGGGACTCGTCGAAATGTGACCGGACCAGGCGATTCAGCTTTCGGGCCGTTTCCAGGTTGGTGCCGAACGGCTTCTCGAGGACGATCCTCGTCCACCCTTCACTTGCGTTGAGCCCGGACTGGCCCAGTCCTTCGATAGTCGGCGCAAATGCTTGGGGCGGAGTGGCGAGATAGAGCACGCGGTTGCCGGGGAGGCCTCGCTCCGACTCGATCGACTCGATTCGCCTCCTGAGATCGGCATACCCCGCATCTCCACCTTCGACCGCGTGGTGATAGACGTTGGCCTGACACCAACGACGCGCCGGGTCGTCAGATGTGCCGACTGCTTTCAACACCTGATCGGCCCAACTCCGGTAGGCCTCGTCGCCGATGTTGTGCCTGGACACACCGAGCACCACCGATCGGTCGGCGTTGCCCCCGGCAGCCAGCGCCCGGTAAAGGGAAGGGATCAGCTTGCGCTCCGCGAGGTCCCCGGTTCCGCCGAATATGACGAAAAGGTTGGGTTCGACCTCAGCCATGTCGTCGGGCGCGATTCACAGGGAGTTCAACCTACTCGGCGTCGAGCCTGCAGCGACAGCTATCCCGGGTAGCGTTGACGATCCTGAGAGGAGGGCCATCATGCCCGCAGCTGAGTTCACCGGAATTGGGATCGAGAGCGATCCTTGGGTCCTGAAAACCCCCAGCCTGGGATCCGAGATCCTCATGTACCGGGATGAGTCCCACGACCCGCCTGTTCTGGTCTGCACCGTGGGCAGCACCGTCCTCTACTACGACCTGCGGATCATCGACGACCTCCACCAAATGCTCAAGGACGAGGGAGATTGGGTTCCCCTGGGCAACGCTGATGAGCAGAAGCCTGCCGCAGAAGGCACGGTGGAGGCCTGGGCCCGGTCGGCCGACAACCCGATCGGTGGTTGGTACGGGCTGAAGAAGGGCCTCCGCGGCCGGGTGGGCAACTATGTCCCGCCAGTTCTCGAGGCCCTGGGCATGGCCGAGGTCGAGCACAACCCGCGCAACAATCGGATGCGAGCGATCTGACCTAGACCCGGAGTGGGGGGAAAGTCGCTGGGAGGTCGCCCACCGTCACCTGAAGCAACTCCTCGGGCCGGGGAAGCCCTCGAAGATCAAAGACACCAAGGCTGACCAATTCGACCAGCTCTGCTGACTCAGCCCCCAGAACGTCCCGTGTGGCGGTGGTGAGAAGGATCTGACTCCCGTGACCGGCATCGCAGACGCGAGCGGCGGTATTGACCGGCAGTCCCACATATCCCGTCTCGGTGCGGGCCGGGCTCCCACTGTGGAGACCGATCCGAACCCGGACCGAGGCGCCGCGGGGCCATTCGTGATCTCGCATGGAGCGTTGGATGGCAAGAGCGGCCGAAAGTGCATCCGCTGCGTGGGCGAATGCGGCGAAGAACTCGTCAGCCCTTGCATCCACCTCACAGCCGCGGTGAGCATCGACCGCCTCGCGGATGAGCCGCTGCACCCCGGCCAGAACCTCTGGATAGGCATCGCCGAGACGATGAACCAGGCCGGTCGAACCTTCGATGTCACTCAGGAGCAGAGTGACCGGTCCCGATGGGAGGTCGACCGGGCTCTCTGCGGCCGCGGCCTCCCGCAACTGACGGGCCACGAAACCGATGGGTGCAATCCCGTACTTGGTGGCCGCGGTCAACAGTTTCCGAAAGGCCCGTTCCTTGGCGGCCTCGTCCTCGAACTTGACCTGGTTGAAGCGGGAAAGGGCATTGCGCACATGAGGCTCGTCGTTTATCGGGAGCAGGCGGCGCCCCTGGGAGTCGACGTAGGCGAATGCGCTGTTAGGGAGCTCGGCGCGCTGCTTGGCGGAAAGTTGAGCCATTTGGAAGCCCGAAACTACCCGCGGGCTAGACGGGTGAGCCCGGACGCGTCGAGGGCGACGCCCACCCGGCGCCGCCCTCAGACAATTGCTCGGTTCAGGCTGAGATTGCCTGGCCGATCACCGCCTGGCCGAAGTAGATCAGGAAGGCGACCGCAACCACCCACATCAGCGGGTGCACCTCGCGTGCCTTGCCCTTGACCAACTTGATGAACACCCACATCACGAACCCGGCACCGATGCCGACCGTGATCTTGTAGGTGAACGGCATGAGAACGATGGCAAGCAGGGCCGGGAAGCCCTCCTCGACGTCCTCGAAGTCGATGCCCTTGAGGAGGCCAGCCATGAGGAATCCGACCAGGATCAAGACCGGAGCCGTCGCCTGCGTCGGGACCAGCCCGGCGACAGGTGTTAGGAATATGGCCACCAGGAACAGCAAACCGACCACGATCGAGGTGATGCCGGTACGACCGCCCTCGGCGACACCGGCCGCACTCTCGATATAGCTCGTATTGGAGCTGACTCCTGCCACCCCTCCTGCTACCGCACCAAGGGAGTCCACCAACAACACCTTGCCTACGTCCTCGATGTTTCCCTCCTCATCGGTGAGGCCTGCCTGTTCGGCGATCCCGGTCGCTGTGCCGACCGTGTCGAAGAAGTCGGTGAGCATGAAGCTGAAGATGGTGAGCGCTGCAGCTACAAAGCCGAGTTGGTTGAATACGTTCCCCAGATCGAACTCGCCAAGGGTGGCGAAGCTCGGGGTGGCTACGAACTCGTCCGGAAACTCGCTGACCCCGATGATGAACGCGACCACCGTGGTGAGCAGGATGCTGATCACCAACGCACCCGGGACCTTTCGGACGAAGAGCACCACGGTTATCGCCAGTCCGATAATTGTCAGCCAGGCTCCGTTGGTGTTGGGAAATGCGAAGTCGACGATTGGCACACCGGGCACGATCAATCCGCTATCGACAAACCCAATGAACATGATGAACAACCCGATGCCGACCCCGATCGCCCGCTTTAGGCTCAGGGGAACGGCATTCATGATCGCCTCACGGAGACCGACCACCACCAGGAGAGTGACGATCAGACCTTCGAGAACGATCACGCCCATGGCGCCCGCCTGCGTCAACCCATCGGTGATGACAAGGCCGAAAGCCACCGCCGCATTGATCCCGAGCCCGGCGGCCATCGCAATCGGGTAGTTGGCGACCACCCCCATCAGGACGCAAAGCAGGCCGGCGACCAGGGCTGTCCCCGCGGCCACTGCCGGAACATCGAAACCGGCTTCACCGAGGATGTTTGCGTTGAGGAAGATGATGTAGGCCATCACCAGGAAAGTGGTGAACCCGGCGCGGATCTCAGTTCCTACTGACGTACCCCGCTCGGACAGCTTGAAGTAGCCATCGAGACCGGATCCGCCGGAACTCGACTGCTTCCGATCGACCGTGTCGGTCATTTCTCCTCCCAATTGACGGCTGCCGAGGATCGGCAACCAATTTCAGACCAAAAGTAGTGAGGAGGAGTTACATCCTGCCCCGCGAAGTCGGCTCAATTTCTGCAGGGGACCAAACTTTTCGCCTAGTCGACGAACACGTAGCTGCCTGACCACGCACCCCATGGCTGCGAGGCGACGCCGTTGGCGGAGGTGCCTGCATAGGAGGTCTGTCCCGGGCGGATTTCAATCGTGACGGTGCCTCCCCTAGCGGATGTGATAACACCGGCATGCACCGCCGCGGTGCAGACCGAAGAGTCATTGGTGTAGGTCTCCGCACCCCATACAGAGAAGAACTGCCCGCCTGCCGGGCACTCATAGGTGAACTGCTCACCGTTGGCGCCTTCGTGCATGGTGGCAGACAGCTCCCAGAGGTCGGTCTCGACCGGGGTGTCCATGGTCGTCACGATGACCGTCGTGGCAGCTGAAGCCGTCGTCGCGGCTGAAACCGTCGTGGTGGATGGGGACGTCACTGTCAATGAAGGCGGCCTCAACGGCGCCAGAGACGACTCAGTTGTTCCGCCGCCGACAGTGCAAGCACCGACAAACACGATGCACACGCAAAGGACACCGAGCACCTTCGACATGACGTCAATTGTCCCAGAAACCGAAGCTGGAGACGCGGGCATCTGGTTGACTCCGGGCATGAGCCAACTGCGCCACATCGCCCTGCTCCGCTTCAAAACGGGGACCACGGATGACCAGATTCAGGCTGTCCTCGACGGGCTCGCCACTATGCCCGGGAAGATGGGCTTCATTCGTCGCTACGAGTTCGGCCGGGATGTCGGAATCGTCGAGGGCAATCCCCAGGTCGCCGTGGTGGCCGACTTCGACTCAGCTGACGATTGGCGTGCCTACCAGGACTACCCCGACCACCAAGTCCTGGTCAAAGAGGTGATCAGCCCGATCCTGGACTCGATAACCCGGGTTCAATACGAGGTCGACTGATTCTCTGTGCACGTTGCGCCATATGTGGCGCTACGTACCTCAGGTAAGCCTCGTCAGGCCCTGACTTCCTGTCGCATGAATTTGATGTAGGCGACGGCGAACAACAAGACGGTTATCGCCAGCATCGCCACCAGTTGCGGCCAGACCAGCAGCACGCTCTGGGTGAAAGAGAGCTCCGACGGAATGGCCCGGTCCGCCTGCTCGGCGGTGAACAGCGTCTGGAATGTCCGCGTGAAGGGCACCAGCAACGCAGTAGATGCCTCGTCGTAGAGGACGACCGGTGAGATCTGAGACACCGTTTGCTGGGCCTGAGCGTTGCTGAGCTGGGAGTACGGGTCAGCAGCATCTTCAGGGGCAAGGATGCCCGCTACGAGAGTGAAGATCAGCTGGGCAAAGAACAAGAGAGCCAGCCAGATCCCGATCGTGACAATCGCCGACGTCGCCGCGTTTCGAAACGCCACACTCGCCAGCATGGCCATGGCCAGCCAGACGCCCACGTAGAGAAACGAGGCAATCAGCCATGTGATCAGCCGGAAGACGTCGCTTGCATCGGGCACGACGCCGAGGGCCACGATCCCAACGCCGGACACGATCATTACGACAACGGTGAGGGTCACCCCGATCACCGATAGGCCGGCAACGAACTTGCCATTGATGACGTCGTCTCGATGGATTGGCTGCGATACCAGGCGGGGCAGCGTCCCTTGCGACCGCTCCCCGCTGATCGAGTCGAAGCCATACGCAATCCCCACGATCGGGAGCATGAAGACCAGGAATGACATGAATGAGAAGGGGATCGGGTCTGCGTTGACCGTGAACAGCAGGAGGAACGCTGGCAGCCCCGCATCTGTGGACTGTTGGGCAGACTCCCGAAGCCCGGCCGCCGCGCCATAGACAGTTCCAACAGCCACCAAACCGAGGATGAAGAGCAGTGCGATAAATCGGCCGGAGAGGAGATGATCGGTCATCTCCTTACGGGCTACATCCATCCAGCCCGGCCGCCGGCGCGTCCAAACGGCCGCCGGCTCTGCGACAGCGGTCATGCGCTCACCTCTTCGTGCTCGTGAAAGTAACGCCGGTAGATCTCGTCCAGGTTCGAGCCGAGATCCCTGATCTGCCTCACACTGAGATCGGCCTCGACGAGAGCCTTTACCACCCCCGAGATGTCCCGCTCCGGGAGGACAACACGCCACCTGCCGGCGCCGATCGCGGTGACCCCGACTTTCTCGTGCAAACCCGGCAGACCGCTGACGACCGCCGCCCGCACCTGTTCCTCGGTGGCGTCGACGACGAACTCGTAGACGGAGCTGCCTTCGGACAGCGACGCTGCCAGCTCCTCGGGGGAGCCCTGAGCAACGATCTCACCGTCAACGAAGATCCCGACCCGATCGCACACCTGCTGCACCTGGTTGAGCAGGTGGCTCGAGATCAGTACCGCCCTCCCGTCACGATGGGCCAGCCGGGAGATGAGCGCCAGGATCTCGACGACCCCTTCGGGATCGATCGCGGTTGTGGGCTCGTCGAGGATGACCACATCAGGATCCTTGACCAGGATGTCGGCAACCCCGAGACGCTGACGCATACCCCGGGAGTATGTGCCGACCAGATAATCGGCAGCCTCGCTGAGACCGACTTCATCCAACAACTCCGATATCCGGTCTTCGACCTCATCGGGGTCCAATTCGTTGAGACGCGCTGTGTAGCGCATGTTCTGCCGCCCGGTCAGGTTGTCATAGAACCCGACAGCGTCCGGCAAATAGCCGACCCGACGCTTGACCCCGATGGCGTCGTACGCCGGGTCGAGACCACACACGCGAACCGTCCCCTCGCTGGGCTCAGTCAAGCCCAACAACATAAGGATCGTCGTGGTCTTGCCGGCGCCGTTTGGCCCGAGAACCCCGAAGATCTCGCCAGGCGAGACGGTGAAGTCGATTCCGGCCACGGCGACCCGGTCTTCGTAATTCTTGACAAGGCCCTCGACCTCGATGACCGGTGTGGTCATCCGCCTACCTCCGACCGTAGCGTCGGAACACCATGCTCAGCCCGACCAGGGCAATCACGATCACACCAATGCCCACCAGCCCCCAGATGGCGGAGGTCTCGACCGTCGTGCGCACATCGATGCTGTCGGTTGCCTCGGCCACCGACGAGGTGAAGGTGATCACGTAGTCGCCATTTATGGCTTCCCCGGATGGCGTGATGGTCGCAACCACCTGAAGTGCCTGACCCGGCTCCAGTTGGTCGATTGTCGGATGATCGAAGGCGACATCCCAGCCCTGGGGCGGGGTCGCCGTCAGGTTCACACCGAGGAGCGGCGCAGTGCCGCTATTGGTCACCACGAGGGCAAGGTCCGTCGCCTGCTCACCCTTCACCTTCACGTTCAGTGCTTCATTGGCGGTCGCAATGTCGATGCCGAAGGATCCTGTGATCCGCACGCCAAGCTCGGCCTGGGCGGACACGCCGCCACCTTCGGCCTTTGCAGTTATGGCGTAGTCACCGGCTGGCGCGGCGTCTGGCGGGTCGACGTCCACCGTGACCTGAGCCGTCGCCCCGGCGGCAACGGTGACCGTGGAGGCCTGAGCCTCTCCTGAGGGCTTGATCTCGGAAACCCATCCTTCAGGCCCGCTCGCCGACAGCCCGAATTGGATGTCCTGGGGGGTGTCGTTGGCAATCGTGACGTCGAAGGAGTATGTCGAGTCAGCCGGTCCCTGGAGATTCGGGAAGTCGGTAGTCATCGAGACGTCTCCCCCAACCGTTGCGGCGACTCGAATCGACAGATCCAGGCGATCGGTGCCAGAGCTGCCGGTGCCGGTCAACGACATCGCGTAGGAGCCCTCCTCGGTTTCAGCCGGGACATCGACCTGGAGGTCGAGGGACACGAAGCCGGTGGAATCGACTTGAACTTCGTCGACGACAAACCCTCCGCCGCGCAGCTCGGCATCCCACCCCTCGGGAACCCCATCCAAGGTGAAGGCGACCCGATCGCCGGGAACTGCGCCCACCGTCAATTTGAAGGTGGCGCTGTCGCCCGGCTTGACGGCAACGCCGACAAACGGGGAGTTGATCGAGAGGGTTGTCGGGGGAGGAGTCGTCGTCTCCTGGGCCATCGCCGGCAGCGCCAGCGTCGCTGTGGCCAGCAACCCAACTGCTAGCACGTGGAAAAGTCGCTTCACTTTCATCTCCGTTTGAATCCGGGTCTCTCTTGGCTCAGTTCAACAGCCACCGAAGGGGGAATCTCGCTCAGCCCACGTTTAGAAGATATAAAGGCGCGGCAGCGTAGGCCTAACCGACGTCCCGCCTGACCGCCTCAAGGGCAATCTCCACCATCTCATTGAAGGTCTGCTCGCGCTCTTCGGGGCTTGTCGACTCCCCGGTGCGGACATGGTCCGAGACGGTGGCAATCGTCAGTGAGCGGGCACCTTTCTCAGCCGCCACTCCGTATAGACCGGCGGCTTCCATCTCAACCGCGAGGATTCCCATCCTCTCCATCAGGTCGAAGGTGGACGGGTTGGGGTTATAGAAGGTGTCAGCGGAATGAACGTTGCCCACCTTGACCTCGATCCCCTTCTCGGCGGCGACATCGAAGGCAGCCATCAAAAGGGCGAAATCGGCGGTGGCCGCGAAGTCCATCCCCCCATAGCGAAATCGATTGACGCCTGAGTCGGTCGAGGCTCCGATGGCGAGGATCACATCTCTGACTTTGACGGAGGAGAGGATGCCGCCACAAGACCCGACCCGGATCAGGCGCTCCACCCCGTATTCAGTGATCAGCTCGGTGGCATAGATCGAAGCCGAGGGGATACCCATCCCGGTGCCCATCACCGAGATCGGCACGCCATTGAAGGTCCCGGTGTACCCGAGCATGTTTCTGACCGCGTTCACCTGCCTGGCGTCGTCGAGGAAATTGTCGGCGATGTGCTTGGCCCGAAGCGGATCGCCGGGAAGGAGGATCGATGGGGCGAAGTCCCCTTTCTCGGCCGCGATGTGGGGGGTTGGCATGGAAGGGCTCCTGAACTGTGATCGGTCGGCCACAACTTATTCGATCAGAACCGCTTTCCTCCATCCTCGGACCGCGTTGGTGACAGCGATCTCGTCGGCGCGGTTCAGGTCTTCGATCGTGAGGGCCGCCTCACTGGCCAGGCCGAGGTCCAGAGCAAGCTCCCGCTGGACTCCGGGAAGGCATCCGGACGACACAGGCGGCGTAAGCCAGACCTGGTCAAAGCGCAACATCAGGTTGGAGATGTTGGTCTCCGTGATCTCCCCGTCGAGATTGAGCATCACGATCTCGATTCCATCCTCTCCTAATGGGTAGCGGGAACGATCGTCGAGTTTGTGGGCCCACCTCGAGTCGCTCTGGTCGACCCGGCCCTCCCAGATCCGAAGGCCCACCGGCTCCTCCCACGAGGGAACAGACTCGGAGCTGACTTCGGTCGTCCCCGACGCTCCGAGTACGAGCCGGACCTTGAGGGCGACCGGCCCGCCTACGGTCGAGAGTGCGTCACCGACGGAGATCGGATCGAAGGGAATGCCCCAATAGGCGGCAGAGGCAGCGAGCCGAGCAATGTGCCTCTCCAGCAGCGGGATGCCCTGCCCAGGCTCATATCTCATCGATTCCAGGAGATCCGGCGGATCATGCTGCTCGGTGACGACCAACGCCTTCCACAGGCATTCGTCGTATTCAGCTCCGGCGAGAGAGTCGTAAGTGATCCCCCCGCCGACGTGATAGGTGAATCGACCTTCGCTAACGACACCGGTGCGGATGGCGACCGAGAACTCCGCCCTCTTGCCGCCCGGCTCGAGATAGCCGATCGCCCCGCAATAGACCCCCCTCGCTTCCGGCTCGAGGTCGGCGATGATCCCCATGGTCGACACCTTGGGAGCGCCGGTCACCGAAGCCGAGGGAAAGATCCCCCTGAACAGCCCACCCAGGCCGAGGTCGGCGGGCGTGCGCGCGGTGATGGTTGATGTCATCTGCCAGAGGGTGGGATGACGTTCCACATCGAAGAAGACCGGCACCTCGACCGATCCGATCTCGGCGACGCGCCCCAGATCGTTGCGGAGCATGTCGACAATCATCAAGTTGCCTGCCCGCTCTTTCTCGGAGTAGAGCAGGGCGTTTCGATACTCCAGATCCTCAGCCGACGATCGGCCACGGGGAGCGGTGCCCTTCATCGGCCGGGTAGTGATCAGAGGATCGTCTCGGGCGAAGAACAGCTCCGGCGACACCGAGACGACGTGGTGGTCACCGATGTCGAGCCACGCTCCATAGCTGTGCGGCTGGCTGCGTTCCATCGCCTGGAACAGGGCGCCAGGGTCGCCACCGAAGTCGGTTCGCATGGGAAAGGTGAGGTTGACCTGATAGGTGTCCCCCGCGGCGATCGACTCGCGAATCCTCTTCACCCGGGCTGCGTGTTCCGTCTCGGAAAGCCCGGCACTCCAACTTCCGAGATGAAAGGTCCCAACCACCGGTGGCGGAGCCTCTGATGTCGGGTAGACGCCGAACCAGGCGAGCGGAAGCTCAAGCCCACCGCGTCGCGGCGTCACCCGCAGCGGGGAATCGAATGCCGGAGCCGCCTGATAGGAGACGTAGCCAACAACCCAAGACCCGTTCCGGGCGGCGGACTCGGCTCGGTGCATGACGGACAACACCTCGTCGACGGACTCAGCCGACAGGACTTGCTGGGGATCAGTGAACCGACGTGGGCCAATCCTCCAACGGTCACCTGCCAGCGTCACCGAGCCTGTCACCAGCGCGACGTTACCGGTAGGGTCGATGGGCCATGCCCGACATCTACGCCTTCATCCTCAAGCTGAGAGCAATTCGAGACTTCAAGCCGGAGCCGCTGGCCACCCAAGACCTCGAAGCGATCCTCGAGGCGGCGCGGTGGACCGGCAGCTCGAAGAACCGCCAGGACTGGTCGTTCGTGGCAGTCACGGACCGCGACCGCCTCCAGGGTCTGGCCGAGCACGGTGATTTCACCCAACCGGTGCGCGACTCTGCAGCCACAGTCGTCCTGGTTCAAGAGCCGGGAGGGAACATGTTCGACGTCGGCCGGGCGGCTCAGAACATCATGCTCGCCGCCAAGGCGATCGGGGTCGCCTCGTGCCCGATCACCCTCCACCGCGATGCCCAGGCCCGCAATTTCCTCGGCGCCCCCGAGGACCGGATCACTCGTTATGCCGTCGCCCTCGGATACGCAGCCGACGGAGCGGCGCCCAAGAACTACGGCGGGCGCAAGCCCTCCGAGACCGTCGTCCACCTCGAGCATTACTGATCGGCATCGCTCCCAAAAGCCGGAATTTGTGTCCTCGATCGGCACTAGCGTCCGGTCACCTATGCCCGAATCGATAGTCCAGGCACGCGGCCTCACCAAGAGGTTCGGTGATTTCGTGGCAGTTGACGCCATCGATTTCGACATCGTCAAGGGTGAAGCCTTCGGGTTCCTCGGCCCCAACGGAGCGGGCAAGACCTCAACCATGAAGATGATTACAACCGTGAGCCCAATCACCGACGGGAAGCTCACCGTTCTCGGGTTCGATCCCACCACCGAGGGCCGTTCGATCCGTCAGCGGATCGGCGTCGTCCCTCAGGAGGACAATCTCGACCTCGAGCTCACGGTATACGAGAACTTGTATGTCTACGGCCGCTACCACGACATGAACCGGGCCGACATCCGGCGGCGCATCGGCGAGCTCCTGGAGTTCGCCCAGCTCACCGATCGGGCGAAGTCGACCGTTGAGCCACTCTCGGGGGGGATGAAGCGTCGTCTCACCATCGCCCGCGCCCTTATCAACGACCCTCAGTTGGTGATCCTCGACGAGCCGACCACCGGTCTCGACCCGCAAGCCCGTCACGCCCTCTGGGACCGCCTCTACCGGCTGAAGCAGCAGGGGGCAACGCTGATCATCACCACTCACTACATGGATGAGGCCGAGCAACTCTGTGATCGATTGGTGGTGATGGACAAAGGGGTCATCGCCGCCGAAGGGTCACCCCGGGAACTGATCACGAAGTATGCGCCACGCGAGGTGGTCGAGCTTCGTTTCCAGGACGGCCAACAAGACGCCGCCGTCTTGAAACTCGACGGCCTGGCCCACAGCTCCGAGGTCCTGGCCGATCGAGTCCTGCTCTACACCGACGACGCCGAGGTGACCCAGCATGAGATGGGCGAGCGAGGGGTCCATCCCGAGCAGGTGTTGGTTCGTCGCTCGACCCTCGAAGATGTGTTCCTCAAGCTCACCGGGCGCAGATTGATCGACTGATGACCGCCCTCACCCGCTCTTTGCGCGTGGTCGAAGCCGAGCTGGTCGTCTATCGCCGCACCTGGCGAGGCACGGTGATCTCGAGTTTCGTCAATCCGCTGCTGTTCCTATCAGCGATGGGGCTCAGCCTCGGCACACTCATCGATTCCAGCGGCGCTGACCTGGGAGTTCCTTACCTCACCTTTGTGGCCAGCGGTTTGATGGCCGCGACCGCGATGCAGGCCGGGGCTGGTGAAGGGTCATTCCCGGTCATGGCGGGCATCAAGTGGCGGAAGGAGTTCTACGCCACCATTGCCACGCCGTTGAGCCCGGCCAACATCGTCTACGGGCGGTTCCTCTGGGCCATCATCCGACTCACCTTCATCCTCGTGGTGTTCGCTCTGATCTCTGTGATGTTCGGCGCCCTCGAGCTGGGCCCGGCCCTGCTCGCGGTGGCTCCAGCGGTGCTCACCGGCGTCGCCTTCACCACAACGGTGACTGCGTTCACGGTTACCCAGGAAGATGACACCAGTCTCTCCACGCTGTTCCGGTTCGGGATCACCCCACTGTTCCTCTTCTCGGGCACCTTCTTCCCGGTGAGCCAGCTGCCCAGCTTTCTGCAGAAAGTCGCGTATGTCACTCCGCTGTTTCACGGTGTGGAGTTGGTGCGCAAAGTCGCCCTTCCCGAGGCCGATCAGTCGGTGGTGACCTCAATGCCGATGTGGATCCATGTGGTCTATCTGACGGCGATGACCGTGATTGGCCTGGTGCTCGCCTCCAGGCTCCTCGACAAGAGACTCCGGCCATGAGCATCTCGGCGCCATCACGTCTGACTCCCTCGCCGCGGATGACCCCGTTCCGCGCCCAGCGCATCTGGGAACGGAACGGCTTGGTCTACCGGAGGCTGTGGAAGATCATCTTCACCGGGTTCTTCGAGCCAGTTTTCTACCTCTTCTCGATTGGCATCGGGATCGGAGCACTGGTTGGCGATGTGCCCGGTCCCAACGGGGTGCCGATCAGCTACACGGCATTCGTCGCCCCGGCCCTGATGGCCGCCTCAGCGATGAACGGGGCGGTGCTCGAAACCACTTTCAACATCTTTTTCAGGCTGAAATTTGGCAACGTCTACGAGGGGATACTCACCACCCCCCTCGTCCCCAGAGACATCGCGATCGGTGAAATCGGATGGGCGCTGCTCAGAGGTGCCGCCTATTCGACGGCCTTCTTAGTCGTGATGGTCCTGATGCACCTGACTGAGTCGTGGTGGGCGCTGCTCACGATCCCGGGGGCTGTACTCATCGGATTCTGCTTCGGATCCCTGGGAATGGCGGCCACCACCTACATGCGCTCGTGGCAGGACCTCGATCTGGTGGCCCTGGTCACCATGCCCCTATTCCTGTTCTCCGCCACCTTCTACCCCCTCGACGTCTATCCGCCGGTCATCCAGCAGATCGCCAAGTTCTCCCCGCTCTACCACGGCACCGAGATGCTCCGGGCCTTCAGCCTGGGGATCTTCGACTGGAGCCTGGCCGGGCACATCGCATTCCTCTTGGTGCTCGGCCTGATCGGGGCCCGGATCGCCTCCAAACGTCTCGACGGGCTGCTCCGCAAGTAGTCAGCCAGGAACCCTGCCCGGCTTTCCGAACGTCGAAATCCTGTGAGAGCCGGCGCCCGTCTTTCGCTTCTAATGGCGGCAGCGATGACCGTTTGCGCCTGCGGTTTGCCCGTCGACCGAGCCGCCTCGCCGTCGAGTCCCACCACAGCTCCAATCGCCGAGCCGGAGGAGCCCGAGATGGAGATTGTCTCGGTGACTGCATGCAAGCAGAGCGACCCGTGGACGATGATGGAGACGGCGTTCGAGGGGACGGTGACGGCCTTCGACCCCGAGGGAGCTCCCCACATCGAAGGAGGCCGGGACACCTTGCACTGGGTCACTTTCGAGGTCAGCAACTGGTACACGAATGATTACGGGACCAGCTTCACGATCTGGGCGCCGAACTTCGACGGTCGCAACGGTGAGGATTGGCTGATCGCCGGCGCCCTCTACCCCACCCTGGACCAGCAGTCCGGTGAGGTGTTCCCCTGCCTAGCGACGCCTGCCACCGACCTGGCACGCGAGAAGTGGGAACGCCGTCTCGGAGCTCCGGAGCCGACGAGCCGACCTACTTCGTGACCAGCTTTCAAGCCACCGACCGCTGACCACCAAGGGCCTCGGTGCCGACTGTCGATCTAGGCTCCGCAGGCTGATGATCGATCTCGCCTTCCCGCTCCACGCCCCCCACGGTTCGACACTGAACACCAAGGGCTGGCTTCAGGAGGCGGTGCTGAGATGCCTCCTCAACAACCTCGACCCTGACGTCGCCGAAGACCCGGAGAACCTGATCGTCTACGGCGGCAGGGGCAAGGCCGCTCGCAATGTGGAGAGCCTCCACTCCATCGTTCGCACCCTGGAGCGTCTCGAGAACGACGAGACATTGCTGGTTCAGTCGGGAAAGCCGGTCGGGGTGTTCCGCACCCATGAGATGGCACCCCGCGTCCTGATCGCCAACAGCCTCCTGGTGCCTCGTTGGGCGACCCTCGAGCACTTCTGGAAGCTCGAGGCCGAGGGTTTGATGATGTATGGCCAGATGACTGCTGGCTCCTGGATCTACATCGGCAGCCAAGGGATCCTCCAGGGGACCTTTCAGACCTTCGCCGCTATCGCCGAGCAGCGCTTTGGGGGAACACTTGCCGGGACGCTGACCTTGACTGCCGGCCTCGGCGGCATGGGCGGCGCCCAACCGCTGGCCATCACCATGAACGGCGGGGTCGCCCTGTGCATCGATGTCGACCCCCATCGCATCGAGCGACGCCTCGACACCGGATATCTCGATGCAGCCGCGACGTCGATCGAAGATGCGATCGAACTGGCCCTCTCGGCGAAGCGTGAGCGCCGCGCCCTCTCGATCGGTCTGGAGGGAAATGCCGCAGACCTGTTCCCGGCCCTGCTCGGAATGGGGCTCGATGTCGACGTCGTCACCGACCAGACCTCGGCCCACGATCCGTTGTATGGATATGTGCCCTCCGGGTTCGGCCTCGACGAGGCAGCCCGCCTTCGGGCAGACGACCCTGACACCTATATCAAGGCGGCAAGGGAGTCGATGGCCAGCCAGTGTGAGGCCATGGTCGGGTTTCAAGCAGCCGGGGCCGAGACCTTCGACTACGGGAACAACCTCCGCGGCGAGGCCCAGATTGCCGGGTACCACGATGCCTTCTCATATCCGGGATTCGTGCCCGCCTACATCCGACCTCTGTTCTGCGAGGGCTCGGGCCCGTTCCGTTGGGTGGCGCTGAGCGGAGATCCGGCCGACATCGCGACCACCGACCGTGCGCTCGGCGATTTGTTCCCGGACAACGACCCCCTTCAGCGATGGCTCCGATTGGCCAGGGAGAAGGTCCATTTCCAGGGGCTTCCGGCAAGGATCTGCTGGCTCTCCTATGGCGAACGGCATCTCGCCGGTCTTCGCTTCAACGAGTTGGTGGCTTCAGGGGAGGTCAGCGCCCCCATCGTGATCGGGCGGGATCACCTCGACTCGGGATCGGTCGCTTCCCCCTACAGGGAGACCGAGGCGATGATGGATGGCTCGGACGCGGTGGCGGACTGGCCGATTCTCAACGCCATGCTCAATGTCTCCTCGGGGGCCGCCTGGGTGGCGGTCCATCACGGAGGTGGCGTGGGAATCGGGAATTCGATACACGCCGGCGCCCAAGTAGTCGCAGACGGCACCGCTCAGGGTGCGCTGCGGGTGGAGAGGGTGCTCACCAACGACCCTGGTACCGGCGTCATGCGCCATGCTGACGCCGGATACGAGATCGCCCGGCAGGTGGCCAGAGAGCGGGGGGTGGACATCCCGATGCTGTGACGCGAGCCGGGACCCCCTGGCTGGGGGTCCCGGCTAGGCAGTCACGCCTCAGAGGATCCAGATCAGGCCAAATGTGGCTGCGCCGGCTGCGGCCAGGACGGCGAGAATCGTCGCCACGGTCACGCGGGCTGTCCAGCCGCGGTCCTCTTTGAGCATGGCTCGGGCGGTAAGCCCGAATGCGATAGCCAGCAGCAAACCGGCCGCGACGAACATGCCGAGGTACCAACCCGCGGCCAGTCCGCCGAGGAACCAGTCGGCGGGCACGTAATACATCCACGCACCCACTCCGGCTGCCAACACACCGACGATCCCGATCGTCCACTCGACGACCATGGAACGCCGATTCGGCATTCGGGTGACCTCCACCATCGGGCGCTGGGTAAGCGTTGACATGAAGATCACCTCCTTCTTCGGTCAGCCGATCTAGTCGGCTATTCGGTATCGAGTATCCGCGAATCAACAACCGCTGCCTAGAGCCATTCGACCCGAAGCGAGGTTTCAACCGGCCCCTCCCTACCCTGAGAGTCTCATGACCATTCCCGATCCCTATTGGCCAAGGGCCGACGTCTGGCTCAACCAAGAACACCCCGACCCTGATGTCCTGGTCGTGGGAGTCCCGTCTTCCAAGGCGTCGTTGTCACCCTCACGCGCCGACCTGAGCCCGCTCGCCATGCGCGACCGGCTTGCTCGGTTTTCCACTTTCCATGGGGAATGGGGCGTCGACTTCGGAGAGGTCGCGGTCAACGACTACGGCAACTGGCCGGTCTCGGAGTTGAACCGGGACCAGATGCCGATACTGGTCGAAGAGTTGTCGTCCGCGCTCCCGAAGGTGCCGCTGACTCTCTACCTGGGAGGTGACAACGCCATCACCAGGCCGTTGGTTGCCGCAATGTCGCCCGACCTCAGCCGGGTGGGGGTGCTCACCTTCGACGCCCACCACGATGTGAGGACTCTCGAGCTCGGTAGGACCAATGGCAACCCCATCCGCGGGCTGGTCGATGAGGACGGGTTGCCCGGGCACAACGTGATCCAGATCGGCATCCACAGTTTCGCCAACTCGGCCGAGTACCGCGCCTACTGCGACAGAGTGGGAATCGAAATCGTCACGATCAGCGACATCGAGTCTGGCGGGATCTCAGAAGTGACCAACCTGGCTCTGGCCTCCCTCTCCGAGCGGTGCGATGCGATCTACGTCGACATTGACATCGACGTCCTCGATCGCGCCTTCGCCCCGGCCTGCCCGGGAGCACGGCCAGGAGGGATGACCCTGAGGGACCTTGCGGAGGCGGTGCGTCGATGCGCCCGCGATCCGAAGGTAAAGGCAATGGACTTTGTAGAGGTCGATGCCGAGGCAGACCGCGACGGGCTGACCCTCGACGCCATGGCCCATCTCATGCTGTGCGCCGTCGCCGGGTACGCCGAGCGCGGCTAGCCGCCGCTGATCAGCTGTTCCGCCTCCCGGCCCAGCGAGTCGCCCTCCCGATGATCGAGGAACCCGTGGGGCAATCTCACCGGGCGCGGCCCATGGGAGTGACCGCGAACCATCCGCTCCGCCTCTTTCGGAAACGTGACCGCCGGATCCAGCAACCCGGTCAGTACTACCACCTCGTCCATCGAACCAACCCGGGCAAAGCGGTCGCGGACGCTTGGGCCCACCGGGAACCCCTTCAGATACCAGGAGGTGTGCTTCCTGAAAAGGCTCACGCCGATCCCCTCGCCAAACTTGTCGGCAAGGAGTTGGGCATGGGCGATCATGATGAGAGCCACTTCCCCGAGATTCGGCGCCGGGCCTGGCTCGCGTCCCGACAGCTTGTCGGCCAGGTCCCGAAACAGCCAAGGCCTTCCCAGGCAGCCACGCCCCACGACGACCCCGTCGCATCCGGTTGACTCCATCATCCGGACCGCATCATCAGCGGTCCAGATGTCACCATTGCCCAGCACGGGCACCGTGGTCACCGCCTCTTTGAGAGCTCGAATCGCTTCCCAGTCCGCCGCTCCTGAATAGAGCTGGCGCGCCGTGCGGGCGTGTAGGGCCACCGCTGCCGCTCCCTCGTCGGCGGCAGTCAGACCGGTCTCGATGAAAGTGAGGTGCTCGTCGTCGATGCCCTTCCGGAATTTGACCGTCACAGGAACGGAGCCAGCATTGTCCACGGCAGCTCGAACGATGGAGCGGAAGAGGTCCCGCTTCCAGGGCAGGGCAGCTCCTCCGCCGTGACGGGTGACCTTTCCCATGGGGCATCCGAAGTTCATGTCGATGTGGTCGACCTGGTCGACTTCCACGAGACGTCGCACCGCTTCGCCCAGAGAGCCGGGATCGGTGCCATACAGCTGGATGGAACGGGGGCTCTCGTCGGCGTCGAACGCGGCCAGGGCCAATGTCTTCTCGTCACCCTCGACCAGGCCACGAGCACCGATCATCTCCGAAACATAGAGCCCGGCACCGAATTCACGGCACAAGCGCCGAAACGGGGCGTTGGTCACACCTGCCATTGGGGCCAACACCACCGGGAGGTCGACAGTCAGGGGGCCGATGCGAAGCATGACAAGGCGAAGGTTAAAGGCCCTCGAGAACCTTGACGTTCTGCAGGCGGACCTGGCCACGTGCCACCAGTTTCCCGTCTTCCTCACGGGTCACCACGCACTGCCATAACTGCTGGGTGCGGCCCCGATGAATCGGAGTCGCCTCACCGATGAGCACTCCCTCCCGAGTGGCCCGTATGAAATCGGTCTGATTGTTGACCCCGACCACACCGGCCATCCCGTTTTCGATGGCCCAAATCGCCCCTCCGGTCGAAGTCAGGGTCTCGACCAATGTGCAATAAACCCCGCCGTGGACCACCCCGTAGGGCTGGTGATGGGTCTCGTTGATCTCAACCCTTCCCGTGGCGTGATCCGCAGAGGCATCGGTCAGTTCGATGCCGCTGTGTCCAACGAAAGTGGTTCGGTCCTCGAACGGATTTTCCACTCAGGCCCCGCAGCCGGACGAAATCTGCGCCAACGGGCCGATGTCGTCGTTCACGTACTCCCAAACCTCGACACCGACACCTTCGTAGTAGGCCGAGTCGAGGACGATCTCCATACGCCCGTCGCCATTGAGATCGGCCACCGCCGCGACAGTGAACGACTGGACGAAAGGCGTCTCGCCCTCCGCCAGCTCAACGACAACGGACTTCCCGATAACGGACGTAGCGGGTGCTCCTTGGACCACTTTCTGCAGGAATGCGATCGAATAGTCACCGACTTCGGCGAGGAGGCCCTCGGGCACATCCTCGGCAACAACCAGGACTTCGTTGACCCCGTCCCCTTCGACGTCGACCCGGATCACCTGCTTGATCGGCGGATTGGCCACGGATAGGCCCAGGTCGGCGAGCAACCCCGAGGCGATCGCCGCATATGTGCCGTCGTCCACGGTCTCTTCCACCAGATTGGGCACCAGGTCCCAGTCGGCCGAGATGGCCACTCCGAAGGGACCGGGCCAATCACCCAGCAAGTTCTCATCGGCAAGGACCACCCCGGGATTGTTCACTGGCTCGCAGAGAAGCTCCTCACTGCCGCCTGTAGTCCGGGCGTCCACTCCGAGAAGGGCGATCTGGTAGTCCTCCCCGCCCGACACAGGCAGGCTGGTCGCCTCGTCGACCTGGACCCAATTGCCTCCGTCCCACCAGCCAAGGCCGCCGAATCCGGCTGCGACCAATGGCTCTGCTGCCCAGTTCCCTTCCAAACCGCTGGCAACCGAGGTGGTGGTCGACTCCTGCGTCGATGTCGTGGGCTCGTCATTGGTGGTTGAGGTGCCGTCCTCGGCTGTGGTCGTGCTCCCGAGAGAAGTTGAAGTCGTGGGCCCAAACACGGTGGTCGTGGTCTCAGCGTCGTCGTCGCCGGCGAACATGATGATGAGCACCACGACAATGACACCGAGAAGGGCCGAGAGCCCGATTATCCAGGGGCGCATCGGTTCAAGTTACCCGCTGTCCTGGATTCTGAAGTGTGATAACCCAGCTCCCCCAGCCGACATCAGCCGGTCCAGGAGATGGATGGGAAGCCCCATGACGGTGAACGGGCTGCCAATGACCCGACGCACGAAGACTCCACCCAAGCCCTGCAGCGCGTAGGCGCCTGCCTTGTCCATTGGCTCGCCGGTTCCCACGTAGTCGGCGACCTCGTCCTCTGTCATCGGGACCATCTCGACCATCGCAACGTCGACAACGGCCTGGACCGAAATCACGCCGTCGAACCACGCCACGGCGAGACCGGTTAGAACCTCATGGGTCTCGCCCTGAAGACGCCGCAACATCGCACGGGCCTCCTCGGGATGCGCCGGCTTGCCCATAACCCGCCCCTCGTGGACCACCGTGGTGTCAGCGGCAATAACCAGCCGATCAGGCCTCGCCGCCGATTCGGCCTTGGCCCGCGCCACCCGCTCCACGTAGACGGCAGGCGCCTCGTCCGGCAGCCGCGTCTCGTCGAGATCGGCAGGCTCGATGTCGAAGTCGAGTTTCAGAGTCTCGAGAAGAGCTCGTCTCCGAGGAGACCCGGACGCCAGCACCAATCTCACCCGATCACCCGCCCGAGACGTATCACCAGGTTCGGATGAGCAAGGACCCGGGGATTAAGCGTCGGATCCTCTTCGAAAAGCACTGCATTGGCTGGCGTCCCCACCTCAAATGAGGCCGCGCGGCCGGTGGCTCGAAATCCGGCAGAGGATGCTGCTCTCACCACCATTTCAGGGCTCATCCCCAACTCCCAAAGCCGCACTGCTTCTTTAGCCACCGCGTGGGTGCCGACCGCGAGATCGGTCCCGGTCAACACAAAGACCCCCGCCTCGACCGCAGCGCCGAGCAAGCGGGCGACATTGTCGATGCCCTCGCGGAGGAGGCGACCGCCGGAGGAGTCAGCTCCAAGTTGGCGGATGACCGCCTCCATGCGGAGGATCGTCGGGATCCAGATTCCGCCGCGGCCGCCCAATGCGCCAACGTCGTCCTCGGTGAGAAACAGGCCATGTTCGATCGATTGAACGCCGGCCCTGACCGCCATCGACGGCACCTCACGCGCCATGGTGTGGATCGCCACCCGAGCCCCGTAACTCGCAGCAACCTCGACCGCCTCCGCGAGCTCGCCTTCGGTGAAGTTGGGCATGGGTCCCATCCCGCGCCGGGGCCAGTCACCGACCAGCTTCACCCAGCCCTTTCCCTCGAGGGCGGCCTCAGCGATGACACTGGCGACTTCCCCGGGACCGATCCTGCGCCCGAAGTCTGGCCAATACCCGCCCTCGACCGTGTTGGTGACGCCGGCCGCCTCGATATCCGGACGCGCTTGTGGGCTGATGGACCGAATCATTTCCAACGTTGTTAGGTCTTTCCACCCTTTGTCCAACGCCAGAATCACACCAGAAGCCAATGCTTCTCGTGCACGTCCCGCCGCCCCCATAACACCATCTGTGATCCAGTCCTTCCCCTCGATCGCGGCGAGATGAGCATGCCCATCTACCAGTCCCGGAATCGCCCACAAGCCCTCGCCGAAGGTCGACTCCGACGAGCCTGTCGCCTCAGCCCAGGAATCGTGCGCGATGTCTCGAATCTGAGGCTCGCCGCCGGGAGGCCGCAACACGAAACGCATCGACACATCAGCGACGGTAACCGCCGGCGGCTGCCGATAATGTCGTCATGGTCAAGTCGGTCCTCGTTGCCGCCCTGTTGATTTCCGCCTGCACTTCTGGCGCCGATCAAGCGGTGACCACGACATCAGCCGCTCCGACCACGACGGCTCCCAGACCCACGACCACCACGCCACCGATCCCGGTAGAGATCGACGACTGCACGGCGCCGCAGGTCTCGTTTTCGCCCCTTTGCGAGACCTACGAGTTGATCCAGGAGTGGCATGTCGACCGACCCTTCGACGCCGACCTATTGGCAACGGCAGCCATCGAAGGACTCGACAACTTCACAACCGACGAGACCTCCGATCCGCCCCGGGCCCTGATTTGTGCGGTCCCGCATCCTGCATTCGGTGAACTGTGTGGACACCTCGCGGCCAGGATCGACGCCGAGTCGATTCCGATCGGCCCGGCAATCGAGGCCGCCGTCAGCGAGATGGCGAATCACGGCCTCGACCAGTTCTCCTACTACGTGGCACCAGATCAGGTCGGAGCCTTCCGATCCAATGGTGTGGTCGGAGGAGTCGGAGCCCTTCTCGACGCCACCGATGCCGTCGGATCACATTGCGCACGGGTGACCGCCTCGTGCCCGCTGCAGGTGGTGTTCGTCATCGAAGACAACCCGGCCGACAAGGCCGGCCTGGTGGCAGGGGATGTCATCACCGCCATCGACGGCGCAAGCATCGACGGCATGGGATTTGTCGACGCGGTGAGCCGGCTCGCGGGCGATGAGACCGGGACCGTCGCCATCACCGTTCAGCGTGCCGATGGGCAGTCCGACGTCCTCGAGATCGAACGCGGCGAGCTGACGATTCCCACAGTGGAAATCGACATCCCCCGGCCAGGGGTAGGGCTAATCCGCATCCCCGACTTCGAGGAGGACATCCCTGACCTGGTCCACCTCGGTCTCACCGATCTTGTCGACGAGGGAATCGACACCCTTGTCGTCGACCTGCGAGACAACCCAGGGGGCTTTGTCGATGCCGCGATCCTGGTGATCTCGGAGTTCATCGAGGATGGTGTCATCTTCCATACCTCGGAACCCGACGCGGCGACAGATGTGACCGCGTCGGGCGGTGGGATGGCGACGGGAGTCGACCTAATCGTCCTTGTGAATCAGGGCACTGCATCGGCAGCCGAGATCACGGCGACCGCTCTTCGGGATCGTCGAGGGGCGTTGATCGTGGGCGAGCCCACGTACGGTAAGAACGCTGTCCAGATACCCTTCGAGCTTCGAAACGGAGGGAAGTTCTACGTGGCCGTTGCGCACTGGACGAGCCCGGATGGAGCGTCGGTGGCGGAGACCGGCATCACCCCCGACCACCTCGTTTCACTTCCCGCCGGTCTCTCAAAGGAAGAGCTTGTCGACCTGTCGGTGGGAGCTTCCGGATGAAATGCGCTGGGCGCATCATCATGCTCGTCCTCTTCGTGACCATTGCCGCCTGCACCGGTGCGGCCGGCAATGACGGGACGCAGACCGCCTCCACCGCCTCGACAACCCCCTCGGCCAGCCCTGAACCGCCCCGACGCAACCTCGAGACCGTCACATGTGATCAGGCCACGGAGGACGTTGAAATCGTCTGTGAGGCCTACGAGCTCGTGCGGCGCCACTACGTGGATGATCCGGCGGATGCCGACCTGGCTCACGCGGCCGCCCTCGGCGTGGCTGATCTCGACGGGTCGAGCTCGACCGGTGACCTGGTGTGCGCCGAACCGACAGGTGAGTTCGACTCCACTTGTCGGTTGATCGTCGATGAGGCCGACACCACCGCCGAAGCTGCGGAGGCGATGGTGGCAGGTTTGGCCTCGTATGGCCTCGACGCCAACTCGGTGTATCTCGATCGGGAGTCGCTCGCCCTTCTCGAGGAGGAGCAGGACGGCGAGATCCAGGGGATCGGGGCACTGGTCATCGCAGAGGACTCATCAACCGAGACCGGGACACAGTGCTCCGTGGTCTCGGCCACTTGCCGTCTAATAATCGTTTCGACAATCGAGGGCAGCCCCGCCGAATCTGCCGGATTGGCCCGGGATGACGTCATCGTCCGCGTTGATGGCGCCGACGTCAACGGATGGACAGTCGACGAGGTGACATCCAAAGTCAGGGGGCGAGCGGGGAGTGAGGTCACGCTCACCGTGCTCCGCGGCGGAGACCAGTTCGACCTGACGATCACCCGAGCCGAGGTGCTCATCCCGGTCGTTGAGAGCCAACGCGTTGGGCACACCGGCTACGTGCGGCTCAACCTGTTCACAGGCGATGCGGACGAGCAGTTTGAAGGAGCTGTGACCGAGCTGCTGGATAGTGACATCGACTCACTAGTCATCGACCTCCGGGACAACCCAGGCGGCCTCCTCGACACCGCTATCGCTGTGACGTCGGTGTTCCTCGCCGATGGCGACGTCGTGGTCACCGAGGGTCCGGAGGCGACCACGTCCTATGAGGTTTCCGGACATCCGTTGGTGCCGCCCGAACTCGACGTCGTGTTCGTGGTCAACAAAGGAAGCGCCTCGGCCTCCGAAGTCGTCTCGGCGGTGCTTCAGGAAAGAGGCAGAGCCACCGTCGTCGGCGAGAACACGTTCGGGAAGAACACCGTTCAACAGCGATTCGGCCTCTCCAACGGTGGGGCACTCAAGCTGACAGTCGCCCGCTGGGTCACACCTGGCGGGCTCGACTTCGGCGAAACCGGTGTCAAACCTGACGTCGAACAGCCGATCGAGAGCGGGCTCCCGGTGGATGGCGTGGTCAGGATGGCCCTCGAGGCCTCCCTGGCAGCACCCAGCTGATACTCAGTCGATGGGGTAGGCGATCCCTGTGTTGGCGTGGCAGTCGTAGCCGTTGGGGTTCTTCGCCAGGTACTGCTGGTGGTAGTCCTCGGCGTAATAGAGCTCTCCCAACGGAGCGATCTCGGTTGTGATGTCATCGAAGCCCAACGGGGTCAACTCGGCCTGGTACTTGTCCCGGGACCGCTTTGCGATCTCCAATTGCTCATCGGTAGTGGTGTAAATCGCCGACCGGTACTGGCTGCCGATGTCGTTTCCCTGCTGCATTCCCTGGGTCGGGTCATGGGTCTCCCAGAAGGTGCGCAACAGCTCTTCGTAAGACACCTCGGCCGGCCGGTAGACGACCAGCGTCACCTCGCTGTGCCCGGTGCGGCCGGTGCACACTTCTTCGTAGGAGGGATTGGGGGTGTAGCCACCGGCGTAACCGGCAGCAGTGCTATAGACGCCGTCCATCCTCCAGAATCTCCGCTCGGCACCCCAGAAGCAGCCCATCCCGAACACCGCTGTCTCGGTATCCGCCGGGAAGGGCTCCGTCAGTGGGTTCCCATTGACGAAATGGGCGGGCGGCACCATCACGGGGCGATCCCTGCCGGGAAGGGCATCGCTCATACCAGGCATCTCAGTCTTCTTCTTTCCGAACATCTCGATCGACCTCCTGGCCCATTCAACCCGGTCCTCTAGCCATGCGTTCCCGATTGGCCTAGTTTTCGGCGACGATCGCCTCAGCTTCGATCTCGACCTTCCACCGCTCGTCGAGGAGCCCGGCTACCACCACCATCGTCGACGCCGGCCTCACCTGACCGAATACCTCACCATGGGCCCTCCCCACGGCATCCGCGTAGGAGGCATCGGTGAGAAAGGACCTGGTGCGCACCACATCACTCGCCCGGGCTCCGGCCTGATAGAGCGCATCGAGAATGATCTCGAGACACCTCCTGGCCTGAGTCGCAGGGTCGGGGTCCACTTCGCCGTCGGGCCAGATCGGCGCAGTCCCCGCCACGAGGACCCTATCGGCGACCCGGACCGCGCGGCTGAACCCGATGAGTGGCTCGAATGGTGAGCCGGACGAAATGTTGAGACGCTCGATAGCCGACCTTAAACCTGGCGGATGGCGGCTGTCAGCCCATACCCGAGACTCGAATCGGGCGGACCTTCATGACCACTCTGACGTCGCCTTCCCGATGCCACGGGTAACGGTCTTTGTCGATGTACTTCTTCGCCATCCGTGAGATGGAGTCGATGTTGGGATCAGGGTCGATCCCGTCGAGCTCCAAGGTCGTTCCTGGGTTTGGGCTCATGGGAACAACAACGAGTGACTGAGGATTCCGCCGGTCTCGAACCACCCACCCCTGGGTCCCACTTCACGTGGTTGAGGGCTTTGGTTACCCTTGCCTCGCAACCGATGCGCTGTCGTCGCACCCTCTCCTCGATCCTGGCCGCCGTTCTGGCTGCTGCCGTGGTCACCAGCACCGCCGATGGAGCGCGCGCCCAGAGTGTCGGCGACGCCGAGAACGCTGCCAACGAGGCCCAGCAGCGGGCTGGGGCGGCTGGCGGGCTAGTCGATGAGGCCCTGGCCAACCGCTCAGACATCGAATCCCAATTGGCAGCCAGCATGGTCAGGCTCGACGACCTTGGGGAGCAACTTTCATCGGTGGCCGCCGGCGTCGACAGGCTCCAGGGTCAAATCGGGTTCGCCGACGCCGAGCTGCTGGGCATCAAAGCCGATATCGAGTCTCAGGCAGTCGATGCGTACATGAGCGCCCTCAGCTCGCCCAGTGTGGGCCTCGTCAACTCGGAGAGCGTCGAGGATGCGCTCGTCGCCGGTCTCTTCATCGGGGACGTAGTCGCCACCGGACAAGGGAATGTCGATGCGCTCGTCATGAAACGGCACGACCTCGAAGCGCTCGTCGCCACCTTCCTTTCCGACCAACAGCGCGTGGCCGAGCTTCAGGCCGAAGTCGACGCCGAGACCGAGAACCTGGCAAGTCTCTACGAGCAGGCAGACGCCGAGGTGGCCGAGGCGATTCGGGAGGCCAGCAAATCCGCAGCTGCATACAGCCAGGCTCTCAACGCGGTTGACGCGGCCCGTGCCAGGGAAGCCGAACAGGAGCGACAGGACGAGAGGGAGCCGCCGACCACGACGATCCCCGATACGCCCGACGAGACGACGGCATCCACCACGACCACCACGGTCAAGGTGACAACCACCACTGACGCCGACACGGGAGGAGGAGGCGGAGGGGGGCCCACCACCTTCCCGGCCGCCGTGGAGCGCTGGCGTGACGACGTCAGCCGATATTTCCCCGCCTCTCGGGTCAACGAGGCGCTGGCAATAATCCAATGTGAGAGTCTGGGAGACGGCGAGGCCTACAACCCCTATTCGGGGGCTTCCGGCCTGTTCCAATTCCTACCGTCGACATGGGCAGCAACCGCGCCGAAGGCAGGATTCCCCGGTAGCAGCCCGTTCGACGGCGCTGCCAACATCGGGACCGCGGCCTGGCTCGCTCAGAGATACGAGGACCTGGGCCAGGGTTTTTGGAGCCCATGGTCATGTCGAAGGGTCTTGAACTGACCCCGCTACGGCCTTCTTAGGATCATCCGAGACCCGATGGAAAACGTCGACCTAAATCCCCGCCGTCAGATTCTCTTCATCTCGCTCGCTCTCGGGGCCACCCTGCCCGGGGTATTCCTACGGTTGAGCGGCACTCACGTCGCGCCCGTGGTCGGTGCAATTCTCTTCGGCCTGGCCATCGTCGGTGCCGCCTTCATCCTCTCCTGGGCGGCGGAGGTGATTCAACTGGACATCGCGGCCGGGCTCGCCCTGGCCCTTCTCGCCCTGATCGCCATCCTTCCCGAGTACGCCGTCGACTTCGTGTTCACCGCCAAAGCCGGCCAGGAGTTTGCCGAAACCGGCGCGGCGACCCAATACGGGCCCCTGGCGTTGGCCAACATGACCGGTGGGAACCAGCTTTTGATCGGTCTCGGATGGCCTCTGGTGATCCTCCTCGGCACCTATCGGGTGCGGAAGACACAGGCCTCTCCGGAGCGCGCCGAGGGAACGACTGCGACCACGATCAATCTCGACCGGTCCCAATCAGTGGAAATCGCCTATCTGGCGATCGCCTCGCTCTACGGGTTGACCCTTTTCCTCAAAGACAGCCTGACCCTGTGGGACTCCGGAATCCTCATTCTCATCTACGTCCTCTATCTCCGTCGTCTGTCGGGAGCTCCGCCCTCGACCCCCCACCTGGTCGGGCCTTCTGCCTACATCGGGTCGCTGCCCACACGAGTGCGCCGCTTCATAAACTACAACGCGTTTGCGGTGGCGGCCGGAGTCATCCTGCTGTGTGCCGAGCCGTTTGCCGAGGCGATCGTCGAGATGGGACAGACGCTCGGGGTGAGCGAGTTCCTGTTGGTGAAATGGATCGCCCCCACCGCCTCCGAAGCGCCCGAGCTCTTGGTGGCGGCCCTCTTTGCCTGGCGTCTTGCGGCGCGCACCGGGTTCGCTGCCTTGATCTCCTCCAAGGTAAACCAATGGACGCTGCTCGTCGGCACCCTTCCCATCGTGTTCTCGATCTTCTCGAGGACCACCCACGGGCTGCCCCTCGACCGGCAACAGCGGGTTGAGCTCATGGTCACTGCCGCTCAGTCCGTCTTCGCTGTCGCCATCGTTGCCAGCCGATCGGTGACCACCAAGGAGGCATGGGCCATGTTCGCCCTATTTGTGGCACAGCTTCTGGAATCGGGCCTCGCCGAGCTCGGGCACATTTCCGAGGAGGGCTCGGCTCGAGCCCGCATCGGAGTCGGCATCGTGTTCCTGCTCGCCGCCGCCTGGGTGTTGCGAAAGGACTTCCGAAGCTTGATTCGGGTAGTCCGCGACGGGCTGCGCACTCCGTGGGATGAGCTGACCAAGGAAGACACGCCGGTGTGATTGTGTCCCCCTACCAACCGCTCGGCCTGCGTTGTAGGTTCGAGTCGAGAGGGGGTCTGTCATCGCCAAGCAACATTTCTCAAAGGGCATCTTCACATTCCTGACCGAGCTGAGCCAAAACAACAACAAGCTCTGGTGGGACCGCAACAAGACGCGATACATCGAGGTCGTGAGGGAGCCGGCGCTCAATTTCATCCAGGATTTCGGGCCGCGCCTTACACGGATCTCGCCCCACTTCACAGCGGACGCCCGGACGGTCGGCGGATCTCTGATGCGCCCCTATCGGGACACCAGGTTTTCCAAGGACAAGACGCCATACAAGACCAACGTGGGGATCCAGTTCCGTCACGATGGCGGCAAGGACATCCACGCTCCCGGGTTCTACGTGCACCTCGAACCGAGGGCCTGCTTCGTAGGAGTCGGGATGTGGCATCCCGAGACGCCCGTTGCCCGTGGGATAAGGCAGGCGATCAACGACGACACCGTCGGCTGGAGGAAGGCCGCCAAAGGAAAGGCCTTCACGAGCACATGGTCGATCGACCAGGACGATGACGAGATGCTGAAGAAGGTGCCCGCGGACCTCGATCAGGATCACCCCTACGCGAATGATCTGCGCATGAAGAGCTTCGTCGCCGGCGCCATGGTGTCTGACCCGACGGTGACATCGGCGGGGTTCGACATCCGCCTCGTTGCGATGTTCGCAAAGGCCACCGATTTCACAGCCTTCATCTGCAAGGCGATCGGTCTTCCGTTCTAGGTTTGCGGCACGGCTGGAGCGGCCTAACTTATGGGAGTCCCGACCACATGGGGAGCTGAGAGTGACGACTTTTCCGGGAACAGTTGCGTTCGAAGATGACCGGGTACCGGTCACGGTGGGGATCGACATCGACAAGATCACACTGATCTCAGGCGACGTGGAGATCGGTGAATGGCCAACTGCCGAATGCACCTTCGTCGAGAAGGACGATGGCAGCTGGGTCATCGAAGCCGACGACGACTCGGTCTTCTTTCTCCCCGACGATCCCTCCCGGTTTGCACAGGGACTGGTCGGGCACCTCATCATCGACACCGAGTCACTCAAGGACACCGCGGCGGCGGCCACACCCGACGCTGAGAACCGGGTGTTCGATGTTGCGGAAGGCCCTCCCCCCAAGGCCCTCACCGTCGTCGGGTTCTATGCCCTGTGTGCGGTGACGCTGGCACTGGGGATCTGGGCGCTGGTCAGCCTCGTCGGCTGATCAGGTCGGCAGCTCCATCCAGCCGGCCACCCGATCGAGGAGATAGACGCTGACGTCATGGGACCGATCGAGCACGTCACACAGCTGCTCGCGCCCCATGAGCACGTCGACCAGGCTGACCGATGACTTACCGGTGAGGGTCAACCGTCGCTCTGGAGCGTCGGTCACCGCACCGTAGGAGTCGATTGCCTGGACCTCCACTGCGAGCGAGAGCCGGCCGATGCCGGCGAGATCGGTGGCGAGGACCAGCAGGTCGGGTGGTTTGTGGAGTGGCGGAACCGCCCAATTGAAGAAGAGGTCGAGGTGGTACACGTCCTCGGGCTCTTCGAAGTCGTCGTCCATCTCCTCCAGGCGCTCCCGCAAGGAGAGAATCACTCTGGGATCACCGTCTAGCGCCAGGTGCAGATCAATAGGGCCCCCGCAACCCGCCTCGGGATGGAGATCGACCTCCCAGGACTGGCGCAGTGAGTAGGTCTCGACGAAGTGCCGCTCGTCATGCACGTGAAATCCATGCTCGGTGGCATGTTCCTTCAGATCGGTGACGAACCCGGCGATGTCGATCGACATAGGTGTCTGAGGTTATTGGACTCTGAATTCAAATCACAGTGAGACGACTACCGCCTGCGGCGACGCGAGCCGATCAGCAACCCGGTGAGGAACGCGGCCAGTGCCGCGCCGGGGATGGCCCGGGGTGGTTCCGACACTACGACCAGTGGGTCAAGCGGCTTCGGTGCCGGCTTTGCCCCAACACTGGCGAGACGATCCGAGTAAACCCTGGTCACCTCGACCCCAAAGAGGAACACCGAGGACAGCATGTAGGCGAGGAACAGAATGACGACCAGGGAACCGGCGAATCCAAGTGCGGTCTTCACGCCAAAGATCTGGAACCAGAAACCGATCCCAAACGCCGCCACGGTGAACACCACCGCAGTGAACAATGCCCCGACCCAGACTGCCCGCCACGGAATGGTCACCACCGTGAGTGTCTGGAAGATGAGAGCGAAGACAACGGGCAACAAGGCCAGCGAGACCACCGGCGCCAACACCTGGAAGACAGTGTCGAGGTTTTCCAGACTGGCCGGCAGGAGCGAGTCGAGGAAGCCCCAAACCGCGTTTACGACCAGTAGAGCCATCATCACCAAACCGAGCCCGAACACCCATAGGAACCCGATCCCACGTTTGCGCACCAGGCCAACCATCCCCGCGATCCGCTCATAGGGGACGTCGAAGATGTCGTTCAGGTCGTGCTGCAGCTCGATGAAGAGACTCGACGCCGACCAGAGCAACAAGACGACCCCGATGAGGGCCGCAGTGCTCGTGGAGCTCACCGCGCTGGCGAGGATGGTGCCCACAGTCGCTGCCAGCTCGGGGCCGGCGATCCGCTCGATTCCCTCCAACAATTCCTGCTGGACATCGGTGTTACCGAGAAACGCCCCAGCGACCGAGACCGCGATGATCAGCATCGGTGCCAACGCGAACACGGTCCGGTAGGCGATGGCTGCGGCCATCCTCGGGGCGCGATCGATGCCGTATTCCTTGGCGGACGTTGCAACGATCTCTGCCGGGCCTTTCACCCACTTGGGAAGTCTCTCGAGAATCCGCTCGATAATGAGACCAGCGTATCGGCGCATACACTCGCCGACCGTGAGTCACCCCTTCCCCGCGCCGATCGAGACGATGGAAGCGAAGGTCTCCGAGGGTTGGCCGAAGGGAACGTTTCTCTACGAGCCAAAATGGGATGGCTTTCGATCAGTCTCCTGGTCCCGGCCCGAGATTCGACTCGACTCCAGATCTCAGCGCCCACTGCTCCGCTATTTCCCGGAGCTGCGCCCCGCTCTCGAGCAACTTCCGGATGGAACCGTCATCGATGGCGAGGTCATCGTCGTCGTCAGCGGCGTTACCGATTTTGGCACCCTCCAACAGCGGATCCATCCCGCCGAATCAAGGATCAAGTTGCTCTCGGAGGCGACTCCGGCCGAGTTGGTGGCCTTCGACCTGCTCGCACATCAAGGTGAGGACCTCCGAGCTGCTCCCTTTGCAGAACGCCGCGAGCGACTCGTGGAAGTCGCGGCAGATCTCGGTCACCCCTGGCACCTGACCCCGCAGACAGATTCCGAGGAAATGGCCCGCCGTTGGTTTTCAGAGTTCGAGTCGGCCGGTTGTGACGGGATCATCGCCAAGTTGCCAGAGCTCGCCTACCAGCACGGGAAACGAGCGATGATCAAGATCAAGCATCGGCGGACCGTGGATTGTGTCGTCGGGGGGTTCAGAGAGCACAAGGACGGGGGCAAGATCGGCTCGCTTCTCCTCGGGGTCTACGACGACCGGGGTCAACTCCACTTCATCGGGCATTGCTCCGGCTTCCCCGACGGGCAAAGGGTCGAGATCTACAACCGCTTTCTCGAATTGGTGGCAGACGACAGCTTCGACGAGGATGCTCGGGCCCCGGGGGGGCCGAGCAGGTGGTCGTCGGAGAAGGACGGGGCTTGGACCCCGGTGCAGCCAGGTGTCGTCGTGGAAGTGAGCTATGACCAACTCGAGGGAAACCGATTCCGACACGCCACCAGGTTCCACCGCTGGCGCCCTGAGAAGGATCCGTTGAGCTGCACGATGGAGCAACTGGAGCGCCCGGAAGGGCCGGGGTTCGCGGAGGTAGTTGCGGGATGACCGTCCTGGAAGTCTCTGACCTGACCCACGACTACGGCGAGGTCGTCGCGATTCGGAACCTGACCCTTCAGGTGCCGGAGGGAGTGACCGGGCTGGTGGGAGCGAACGGGGCGGGGAAGACCACATTGTTGCGTCTGATGCTCGGACTGCTCCACCCCACTTCGGGCTCGATGCAGGTCCTCGGCCATGATCCGCAGCGCGAGCCGCTTGCGGTGCGCGCCGTCATCGGTTACATGCCGGAAGGCGACTGCCTTCCCAAGGACCAGACCGCCGCCGATTTCGTGGCCTACACCGCCCAATTGGCTGGAATCCCCCCTCGTGAGGCGAGGCGAAGAGCCTCCGAGACCCTCTTCCTCGTGGGACTCGAGGAAGAGCGCTTTCGCTTCCTGGGCGACTTCTCCACCGGAATGCAGCAGAGGGTGAAGCTTGCACAGGCAATCGTTCACGACCCTGACCTGCTGCTCCTGGACGAGCCGGCATCCGGGCTCGATCCTGAGGGTCGCACCCAGATGCTGGAACTGATCCGGCGGCTCGCCGATTTCAAGATCAACGTCATCCTGTCCTCGCATGTGCTGACCGACATCGAGCAGACCTGCGATTGGGTGGTCATGCTCGACGCTGGAGATCTCCTGCGCTCCGGCCCTTTGGAGGGTTTCGAGAAGCTGGGCACGGTGGTCGTCGAAGTGATCGATCACGCCGACCAGGTCGCTGAGGCGCTGAGGAGGCGAGGCTTCGAAGCCACCGTTGAGGGTCAGCGCCTGCTGGTTGGTCCGGGCGATGAGCAGCTGGAAGAGGCAATCGTCGCCGAAACTGCGGCAGCGAACGCGGGGTTGGTCCGCATGATCCGGGGATCGGCCTCATTGGAGGACCTGTTCCTGGCCCGGGAGGTGTCGCCGTGACCGATCAGGTCATCTTCGACCGTGGTTATCGGACCTACGACGGCCCACGTCTCGGGCCCGCCGGTGCCCGACGGGCAGTGTTCAAGGATGGGGTGCGTCGCGTCCTTGGCCTTGGCCGAAAGGCGAGGGAGAAGATCTTCCCCTGGGTCCTTATCGCCATCGCGGTGATTGCCGCCGCGGTCTTTCTCGGCATCAATTGGGCCGCCGGCAACATCGACGAGGCCCTTCAGCAGGGTGCTCCCACCTATGGCGACCTGTTCGACTTCTACTCGGCGATTTCCATCCTGTTCATTGCATTCGCCGGTCCCAAGTTGTTGATACCGGATCGGACCAAGGGAGTCCTCTCCGTCTACTTCTCCCGCCCGCTCACCGTCGATGGGTATCTCACCTCGAAGGTCGGAGCCTTTGCCACCGTGGTCGGCGCCATCTACATCGTCCCTCAGTTGATACTCCACATCGGTTTGTCCCTGATCTCGGACGATGGATTTCTCACCTACCTGGGCGACAACCTCGACGTCCTGTGGAAGGTCCCGGTAACCACCCTGGCCTTCATCGCCCTCCACGGTTCGTTGATCTTCATCCTGTCGTCCGTGATCGACCGCACCGGGATCGCGGCAGCCGCGTTCTTGGGAATCCTGATCGCTGGGGACGGGATCGCCGGGAGAGTCGCAGAGGCGACCTTCCCTGGCGCCAAGTTCGCCGCGCTGGTTGCCCCGGGTCAGCACCCTCGGATCGTCAGGGATTACTTCTTCGGGGACACAATCGCCTACCCGGCGGAGATCGCCGGGTTCGAGGTCTGGGTGTCGGTTGCCGTGATCGTCGTCGTGACCGTCGCCGCGGTGTGGTTCATCAGGTGGCGCTATCGGAAACTGGCATGACCGACACCATCGTCGTCACCGAGTTGTCCAAATGGTTCGGGCTCAAAGTCGCGGTCAGCGAGCTCACCATCGGGTTCAGGCCGGGCGTGACCGGCCTCCTGGGCCCCAACGGAGCCGGGAAGACGACCCTGCTGCGGGTCATCACCGGGCTGCAACGCCCGTCGCAGGGCAGCATCCAGATCCTGGGCGTGGATCCCCGCGCCGATCCCACGATCTACACCCGGATCGCGCTCGTCCCGGAAGACGAAACCGTCTACGACCGCCTCACCGGTCGTCAGTTCGTGGAACTGGCGGCGCGCCTGTCCAAAGTCGACCAGGTCAAGAATCGAGTGAGCTCGGCGATCGAGGATGTCGGCCTCACTGAAGCCGCCGACCGGGCCCTTGGCGGGTTTTCGAAGGGGATGAAGCAACGCGCCAAGGTGGCACAGGCACTCGTCTCGGACCCGGAGGTTCTGCTGCTCGACGAGCCGCTGAACGGCGCCGACCCGGTGCAAAGGGCTCATCTCATCGACCTATTCCGGAAACTCGGCGACAGGGGCAAGACCGTGATCGTGTCCTCTCATGTCCTTGCTGAGGTCGAGCGAATGACCGACCGGGTGGTGGCAATGGTCGACGGACGGCTCGCCGCCGTCGGTGACGTTTCCACGATTCGCGCCGCGATGACCGACAAGCCGCGCCGGGTATACGTCGAGGCCAGCGACCCTCGCCGACTCGCCTCCTCGCTCATCGTCACCCCGGGTGTCGTCGGGGTGAGCATCGACGGCGACACTGTCCATGTCGAGTCCTCTGACTCCGGCGATCTGGCCAGGCGGTTGCCGATCCTCGCTTCCGAGAGCGGCATCCGACTCAGGAGAGTCGAACCCGTCGACGAGTCACTCGAGTCGGTGTTCCGCTACCTGGTCGAGGGTCGTTGATGACCCTCGCTCTCCATCTCTACCGGCGGATGATGCGCCGGGGGCGTGTCATCGCCCTCGTTGCCTTGTCCTCGGTATCCGGTCTGGTGTATTGGCTGGTCGGATTCGATGCCCCAGCCAAGGAGCTGACCGGGCTCTACAGCGACATCCTGGCGTCGGTTGGATACACATTCGTCGTTGCCGCGCTGATCCTCACCGCCGCCACTCTCCGCGAGGAGAAGGACGCCGGGACCCTCCCCTATATCTATCTGCGCCCGATCGCTCGTCCCTGGTTCGCCACACAGGCTCTCTTCGCCGGATCGTCGGCGGCGATTGTCATCGGGATTTGCGGCTGGCTGGCGACCGTGGTCGCCTCGATCGCGGTGGGTAACGGCTTCGGCCCGACAATCCCTGCCCTTTCACTTTTTCTGGCGGCGGCCATCGGGTATGCGGCAGTCTTCGTTCCACTCGGCTACCTCGCGCCCCGCTCGCTCCTGATCGGGCTCGGATACATCATCGTGTGGGAGACGATCCTGGCCAACGTCGTGACTGGGCTCGCCCAGTTCTCCATCTGGCGAATAGCGCTGTCCATCTACGCCGGCCTGGAGGATGAATTCGGCCAGGTCGCCACCGACACTCTGGGACCGGTGACCGCCGGAGTCGGCGGAGGGATCGTCAAGATCGCAGTGGTGGTCGTGATCGGCCTCGTTGTCCTCACCTGGGCCCTTCGCCGCCGCGACGCCCTCTAGGGGAGCGAGTGGCTCGAGGCGAACGGCTCTGCCGCTCAGTATTCGTCATCGGGGCGACGCTGCCGTGACGGTTGGACCCGCGGTGGCTCGCCTGGCATCTTGGGGTAGTGCGGTGGCCACGGGGCGTCACCGATCCCGTTCTCCTCGTCCCGCACCATCCATTGGAGGAGTGTGTCGATCCGTCCCGCTGCCTCGTCGATTCCGTCGCTCAAGTCTCCAACCTTGGAGTAGCGATCACGGAAGGTGTCGAGCGGGAAGTCCTCGATCGCCACGTCTGCCAGCTCGTCCCAAGTGATCGGCGCCGAAACGAACCCGGTCGGCCTCACCCCGTAGGCCGAGGACACCGACTTGTCCCTCGCGTTCTGGTTGTAGTCGATGAAGACCCCATGGCGCTCCTCCTTCCACCATTTGGTGGTCACCTCGCCCGGCATCCGCCGCTCCAACTCCCGGGCGAAAGCGAGCACCGCCCGCCTGGTCTGGAAGAAGTCCCACAACGGCTCGATCCGCACGTACACATGGATCCCACGGCTCCCGGACGTCTTCGGCCAGCCCACCAAGCCGATCTCGTCCAACAGGCCATGGGCCGTCTGGGCAGCGGCTCGCACCTGCTCGAAGGTGACTCCCGGGCCGGGATCGAAGTCGAAGCGCAACTCGTCGGGGTGGTCGGTGTCCTCGGCCCGCACCGGCCAGGGGTGAAAGTCGAGACATCCGAGCTGGGCCAAGCGCACCACATCCGCCTGAGTCCGGGGCACATTCATCCGGCCTGGGCGCTGTGACGGGAAGCGAATCTGCACTGAGTCGAACGGTGAGTTGTTCGAGACCCGCTTGTGATAGATGGGATTCTCGTCGACGGTGCCCATGTACCGCTTGAGCATCGTGGGCCGGCCGGCGATGCCCCGGATCGCCCCCTCCGCCACCACCACGAAGTGCTCGACGACATCGAGCTTGGTCCATCCCTGGCGCGGGAAGATCACTCGATCGGGGCTGGAGATCCGGACCTCCTCGCCACCGACGATCACAGTGGTGTGGTCGCTCATTGACTACCTAAGGTAAGCCGGACCAATCCTCAGCGGAGGGAAAAGATGACCGAGCCGGTGAAAGACGCCACCCCCGAGCAATCGGCGGCCTGGCATCGCACCTTCGCTCCCCAAGCCTTCAACCACACCTGGGAGCTCCTCGACCTCGATGTGCGCACCCCTGAGGAAGACGACGACATGCTCGCCTCGACACTTACCCAGAGATTCCACTGGTATCAGGTCGGCGACGCCCGAAACCGGGCCATTGCCGATTGGCAGGTGTCACGTGTGGCCGTGGTTCTCGGTTACGCCGAGTTGGCGCAGAGGTTCGGGGAACGGTCGCTTGTAGTTTGTGTGGAAAACGACCTCGACGCCTTCGTCAGGGGATTCGCCCACGAGGCGATCGCCCGAGCCGCCGCCGAAGTCGACGATGTGGACACGTTCACCGAGCATCTCGAGCTAGCCATGGCGCTACTTCCCGATATCGAGGACACCGAGGACCGGGACATCCTGGCCGCTGACCTCGCCGAGATGTCAGAGGAGTAGCAGTAGAACGGTCGCGCGATTCGGCTAGCCCCCTCCGCCCCTCCGGGGCACCTCCCCCAACGTCGCTTCGCTCCTGGGGGAGGAAACGAAAACTCAACTATTTGTAGAACGGCAGGTGTCTGAAGACAGTCACCAGTCGCTCTACCAACTTCCGGTAGGTCTCGTAGGAGAGCCCGAGTGCGGGGGCATACGCCGGTATCAATCGCTGCACGGCCACGGTCTGAGGCTCGGTGAACTTGAGCAGACCCTCCCATCCGTGGCGGCGTCCAAGTCCTGATCGCTTGAACCCTCCCATTGGCGCGTCGTGGGAGCCCCAGGTCGCCACGTATCCGTCATTCACGCCGACGCTCCCGGCGTGAAGCTGGACCGCGATCGCCTCCGCTCGACGGGTGTTCGCCGACCAGACGCTGAAGCTGAGCCCCAAGTCCGAATCATTAGCCAGCTTCACTGCCTCATCGGCTGACGAGACCGGATAGATGGACACCACAGGCCCAAACGTCTCATCGCGACACAGGTTCATGGTCTCATCGACGTTGGCCAGAATCGTCGGCGCATAGAACAACGGGCCGACGTCGGGTCGGGGCTTTCCCCCGGTGAGGAGCCTTGCACCCTTTGTCACCGCGTCTTCGACGTGAGATTCCACGGCGGCCAGGTGCTCCTGGGTGATCAGCGAGCCGACCATGGGCCCGAACTCGAAGCCGCCCGAGAGATCGAGGTGCTCCGCGTGCTCGACAAATCGCCGTGTGAACTCCTCTTCGATCCCCCGTTCCACATAGATTCTCTCGGTGTGGACGCACATTTGGCCAGCGTGGCCGAAGGTGCCTCTCGCCAGCTCGGGAACCGTCCAATCCAAATCTGCATCGGCGAGAACGATGGCGGCGTTCTTCCCGCCCAATTCCATCGATGCGCCGATCAAGTTGCGCCCCGCCTGCTCGGCGACCTTGCTCCCAACCGCAGTCGAACCGGTGAACATCAGATAGTCGACCGCATCGACGAGGGCGGGGCCGCATATCTCGCCTCGTCCGGTCACGACCTGGATCACACCCTCAGGGACGCCAGCCCGGTCGAGGAGCCTGACCGCTGCCAGCAGAGAGAACGGCGTCCGCTCGTCGGGCTTCAGGACGACAGCGTTTCCCGCGACCAGCGCCGCGATGGCATCGCCGATCGAAAGATTGAAGGGAAAGTTCCATGGGGAGATAAAGCCACACACTCCCTTTGGGTGCCGGTACTCGTGAGTCTTGGTGAAGAACGGCATGGCCCCCTGGCGCCGCTTTCTCTTCGTGAGTCGGGGTGCCGTGTTGGCGTAGTACCGCGCGGTCCCGGCAACGTCCACTACCTCCTGCCAGGCGCCGGATCTCACCTTCCCCCCCTCGAGCTGGATCATGTCCACCACCGTGTCGACTTCCCTCATGAGACGGTCGTGGAAGGAGAGAATGATGGCTGCGCGCCGCTTCACGCCCAACGCGGCCCAGGTGGGCTGAACCTCTCTAGCGATTGCAACTGCGGCATTGACGTCGGCGGGTGTTGCCTGCGGGATCTGGCCGATGACTTCGAGGGTGAAAGGGCTGTCGACATCGATCAGATGGTGATCCGCCACCGGTACGTCGATCCGGGTCTCCAGGTCCCGCAGCAGCGCCGCGCCGACCCGAGGCGTCAGTTGCTGGTCGCGGACTGCCATTTTTGAACGGTACCCGTTCCCCTTACAATCGGTTGCGTGCCACATATCGAACTACCGCCGGAATTGCCAGGGATCACCAGTGCCTTTGCCTTTAGCCCGGACACCGCAAAACCCATGCGGGAACTCGCCGAGGTGTTGCTCCGAGGGCCGAACACGCTGAGCAGCGGGGAACGCGAGATGATCGCGACCTTCGTGTCATCACAGAATGACTGCATGTTCTGTCAGGACAGTCATCGAGCCGCGGCTGCTCACCATCTCGACGGTGACTACGCGTTGGTTGACGCGGTGAAGGACGACTATCAGAGCGCGCCCGTTTCCCCGAAGCTCAAGGCGCTGCTTGCAATCGCCGGCAAGGTGGCTGAGAGCGGTCGAAATGTGACCGGCGGCGATGTCGATCAGGCCCGGGCCGAAGGCGCCACGGACAAGGAGATCCACGACACGGTCCTGATTGCAGCCGCCTTCTCCATGTTCAACCGGTATGTGGACGGCCTTGCGACATGGACCCCCACCGAGCCCGAGATGTATGACGTGATGGGGAAGCGAATGGCTCAGGAGGGCTACGTCCGCTCCGACCAGGCGGCTCGAGCGAGTTAGCCGTTCAGCCGATCCTCGAGGAACTCGATCGTTCGGTGCCAAGCGGTGTCGAAAGCCTCCGGATCGAAAGTGTCGCCGTCGGGCTCGCCGAAGCCGTGCTTCGTGCCCGGGTAGCGGACCACCTCCACCTCCAACTCCTCCAGTCTCATCGTCGCCTCCATGAAGGCTGCTTCATCGTCGGTGATGAATTCGTCGTCAGCACCGAGGTGCACCAGATAAGCCGCGGTGGCCCCCGCGAAGTCGATCTGTTGACTCCCATAAAACGACACCGCCGCCCCGACGATGCCCACGAGGCGAGCCGAGGCCCACAGGCCGAGCGACCCCCCCATCCCGAAGCCGACAACACCGATCGGGCCCTCCGTAGACCGCTCGTGGAGGAGCTTCGCCGATGAGAGGACCAATGAGGCCAGCCGGTTGGGATCGGCCTTGCCGAGGTGATCCAGAGCCTCTTGCTCCGACTCCGGAAGCTCGCCGAAGTTGATATCCGGGGCGAGGACGGTGAAGCCGTGGTCAGCGAGCTCATCTGCCAGGCCTTTCACAGATGAGGTGAGCCCCCAAAAGGAATGAAGGAGGAGCACCCCGGGACCGGGCCCGTTGTCCCCCTGGATGAAGTAGGCGAGATCACGAACCACTGAGTCGAACCTACCGCTCCTACGCTTGCAACGATGACCTCGTCGGTCGCTCCGCTGCGGATTGGCCCGTTCCGCACGCTCTGGATCGCCTCCCTGGTCTCCAATGTGGGGAGCCTCATCCAGACCGTCGCCGCCAACTGGCTGATGTTCGAAATGACCCACTCCAACACGTGGGTCGGGCTGATGGTCGCCTCGAGCACCCTGCCCCTTCTCTTTCTCGCCCTCGCGGCAGGGGCTCTGGCGGACATGTTCGACCGGACCAAGCTGATGATCATCTCACAGGTGATCATGGGCGGCTCGGCCCTGGTCATGGCAATCCTCACCGCGACCGACCTGATCACACCTGGCTGGCTGCTCGGCCTGGGGCTGATCTTGGGCACCGGGGTCGCTCTCAACCTGCCCACCTGGAACGCGCTGCTCCCCGACCTCGTGCCACGACCGATGATTCCCAACGCGGTGGCCCTCAACTCGGCTGGTTTCAACGTGGCCCGGGCCGTCGGGCCTGCCATCGGTGGGCTGATAGTCGCCACCCGCGGTCCACAAGCCGGCTTCGCCATCAACGCCCTCAGCTACGCCGCCGTCATCGCGGCCCTGATCATCATCGGGGGCTCGATCAATAGTCCGATCAGGGAGACCACCTCGTTCGGGACCGCGATCAGCCTTGGAGTCCGTTACGCCCGCTATACGCCGGTGTTCCGGCGTCTCCTGCTGCTGGTGGCCCTGTTCGCAATTACCTCGGCCGTGGTTCAGTCGGTCCTGCCGGGGCGAACCGAGGCACTGGACGGTGGAGCCGCGGCCCTTGGCATACTTCTGGCGGCGATGGGCGCCGGCGCCTTGGTGGGGGCCTTTGTCCGCCAGCGGTTCGTGGGGCGGCTGGGGAGACGGGCCCCGATGGCGACCATCACCCTCTTCGGTGTCGCCGGGATCGGAGTCGGTCTGGCCCCCAACCTCGCATGGGCCTTTGCCGCGATGTTCTTCTCGGGGGCCTTCTGGGTCCTGACCCTCACCAATCTCAATGCCACCGCCCAGCTCATGGCGCCGCACTGGATTCGAGGCCGAGCGATGTCGTTCTACAGCCTGGCCTTTGGGGGCGTCCTCCCCCTGGGTGCGATCCTGGCAGGAATCGTCGCCGACGCCATCGGCACCGGGCAGGCGATGGTCGTTCTCTCCCTGGGAACGGTCGCCCTGGGCCTGGCCTCCCCCTTGTTCAAGCTGCCCACCCTCGACGAGGTGGAGTCGCCCGAGTTCAACGAGGAGCGGCCCGCCCCGGTGCACGACGAGATCGCAGAGGGTGGGCCGGTGATGGTTCTCAACACCTGGACCATCGATGAAAGCGACTTCGCTGAGTTCACAGAGTTGATGATCGAGATCCGTCTGGTTCGCCTGAGGACTGGGGCCTATCGGTGGAGTCTGTTCCGGAACGCCTCCACGCCGACCCGGCTCACCGAGATGTTCGCCACCGGATCATGGGAGGAGCACCTCGCACAGCACCGGCGCATCGACGACGCGTCGGCGGCTTTGATCGCCAAGGCCCGGGCGTTCGACCGGGCGGACGGTCCGGTCACACGACACCTGATCGCGATCGATGTCGAAGACCCGCCTAACTTCGATGAACTGCTGCTCACCCACGAGCAGATGCACCAGACCGACGGATCGATACCGACCATGGTGGAGCAAGAGAACTGAGACGGAGGGAGCCCCCCTCCCCGCCTTCGGCGGTACTCCCCCCAACGCTCACTTCGTTCGCTGGGGGGAGAAATGCATCTCCCGGCGGTATTTCTTCCAATCCGATGCCTTCGTCGACCAGAGAAGGTCAGTGACGATTTGGCCGATGCCGACTCCCACGAGCACCCACACCACCCAGGAGGGCACCCCAGAGGCCAGGGCCGCGCCGATCAGCGCGAACGGCACGATCTTGGTGACAATCGCCCCCGAGGCGTGCATCCATGCCCGGGCTTGCGCCGGGGCACGCAGGTAACTGGCGTAGTCGACCTTGACGCCGGGTTGGGGGCGGCGAATCGAGCCCACGAACCATCTTGTGAAGCGGATCCTCAGGAAGGTGCCGGTCACCAGATGGCCGAGACTGTGGGTGGTGACCAGGATCGCCCCGAAACCCAGCAGGAAGGCGATCGCCGCCTGGGTGCCGTCGAGCGAGTAGGCCCAGGCAATCAGCGCGATACCAAATAAGGCCCCGCCCACGCTCAGGAGGTTCCCGATCCAGAGGGGAACGGTCAACAGCGCCCAGTTCCGGAACGCGATCGAGTCGATGACGCCGATGCGGTCAGCGTTCGCCTCGATCAACGTCGGATCGGCCTTCACGGCCGCCACTGCCTTCCAGAATCCGGTCGGGCCGAGCGGATCACCGGCCTTGACCGCCGCTTCGGCAAGCTGCAAGGTCTCGGTGATCGACGAGTCGTCCACTGCCCGTATCTAAGTACGGTGCGACCGCTGCAACCGAATCACTGTCCCCGGTGTTCTGATGACGATGGATGAGCTGACAATCGCGCTCGCCGCCGATCTCGATCGAGCCTTCCCGGATCTGGTCAAGGAACTCGGGCCCCGGCTCTATTGGGGCCTGCGCCGCATGTGCGGAGACCACCAGGAGGCGGAGGACCTGACTCAGGAGACCTTCATCAGGGCCTATCGGGCTTTGGGTGACTTCGACCGGCAGAGGTTCGATGACCTGCGACTGACTCCATGGGTGTGGACGATCGCCCTCAATCTGGGACGAAACCACATCCGGGATCGATCCAGGCGGCCCCTGTTTGTCGAGATCCACGAGCACGGCGTAGACGACATCGAGATGCCGGACGAGCGGGCCTGGGATTCGCGATTTGCCGCCCTCAACGGCAACCAACGGACAGCGGTCGTCTTGCGACACGTGGTTGGGCTCGGAATCGGTGAGATCTCGGAGACAACCGGTCGGCCCGAAGGCACGGTCAAGGCTGACATCCATCGCGGATTGGACAGATTGCGAGAGATGATGGAGCACGAAGCATGAACATCGAACAACAACTCAGAGGCCTCACCGGGCCGCTGCCTGAAGGCATCACGGAAGCGGTTGCCCTGGGCACGGGCATCGCCGACGGGTATGCGTTCTACGCGTCTCCGGTGGGTGAGGTGGTGGTCACGTTCAACCCAAACGGCGTCTCCTCGCTCGGCCTCGCTTCAGAGGACTTCGAGGGCTACTTCACACACCGTCACGGTCGACCATTGATCAGGGCGGAGGCACCATCGGCATGGTCCGAGCGAATCCCAACCGCGATTGAGGCCGGCACTCCGGGTCGGTTGCCCGTCGATCTGAGGTCGGTCACGGAGTTCCAGGCGCGCATCCTCCGGATCGCCGCCACGATCCCCAAGGGAGAGGTTCGGCCCTACGGCTGGCTGGCGCGGGAGGCGGCGCGGCCCGGCGCTGCCCGCGCCGTGGGGTCGACCATGGCCCGTAATCCGATCCCGCTGATCATTCCCTGCCATCGGGTGGTTCGGTCGGACGGCACCATCGGCGCCTATTCACTAGGCGGCCCCCACGTGAAATGGGAGCTCCTCTCCCACGAGGGCGCCGATCCGGTCCATCTCGAGGACCTGGCCGAGCATCAGGTTCGGGTTCAAGGCAACAGCTCGACCAGCATCTTCTGCAATCCGACCTGTCGAGCCATCCGGCGGTCGAAGCCGGAGAATGTGGTTCCGTTCAAGACGGGAAGCGCCGCAAAGGCCGCAGGGTTTCGACCCTGCGAGCTGTGCCGGCCTTGATCACTTGAAACCGGCCGCGGTCCGCACGGGTACCCTCGCCGCCGATGGAATCCAGCCCTGTTGAGCAGCTAGCCGTCAACACAATCAAAGCCCTGGCAATGGACGCGGTGCAGAAGGCCGACAGCGGGCATCCGGGAATGCCCATGGGCATGGCAGACATCGCTGTCGTGCTCTGGGGCCGCTATCTGAATGTCGATCCCGGGGATCCGGAGTGGCCGGACCGCGACCGCTTCGTCCTCTCCAATGGCCACGGTTCGATGTTGCTCTACTCCTTGCTCCATCTCAGTGGGTTCCCGCTCACCCTCGACGATCTCCGCAACTTCAGGCAATGGGGCAGCCACACGGCCGGTCACCCCGAAATCGACCACCGACTCGGCATCGAGATGACTACCGGGCCCCTGGGTCAAGGATTCGCAACCGGGGTCGGAATGGCCATCGCAGAGGAGCATCTCAGGGCCCGTCTCGGTGCAGATCTCGTCGCTCACCGGACGTTCGGCTTCGTCTCCGACGGCGACCTCATGGAGGGGGTCAGCAGCGAGGCGGCGTCCCTGGCCGGCCATTTCCGCCTCGGCCGACTGATCTACCTCTACGACAACAACCGGATCTCCATCGACGGGTCGACAGACATCACGTTCAGTGAAGACGTGGTGGCACGATTTGATTCGATGGGGTGGCACACCCAGGATGTCGATGGGCACGACAGGGAAGCGGTGGGAGCCGCAATCGAAGCCGCCCTTGAAGACGATCGCCCCTCCCTCATCTCTTGCCACACCCACATCGCTCATGGGGCGCCCCATGCCCAGGACACGGCCGGCGCTCACGGGTCACCACTCGGTGAGGAAGAGATCAAGCTGACCAAGGAAGCCATGGGTTTTCCGATCGATCCTCCATTCCACGTCGAAGACGGTGTCTATGAGTTCTTCAGCTCCGCGATGGGGCGGGGCCGCGACGCACACCGGGCATGGGCCGATCGCTTTGAATCGGCGACGACCGAGCAACGCGCCCTGTGGAGCGCGCTCCATGACCCGACACCGGTGAAGCTCGACGGGCCCGGCTTCGAAGTGGGAGGGAGCCTGGCCACCAGAGCCTCTTCGTCGATGTTGTTCGGTGAAATGGCAGAGAAGGCTCCCGGCTTCATCGGAGGCGCAGGCGATCTCGCCGGCTCGACCAAGACCGTGATCGAGAAGGGGCGGCTCTTCTCACGCGAGGATCGCTCAGCCCGCGACATCCCCTTCGGCATAAGGGAGCACGCGATGGGTGCAGCCGTCAATGGGATGGCGGTCCACGGCGGTCTCAAGCCCTATTCGGCCACTTTCTTCGTATTCAGCGACTACCAGCGACCGGCCGTGCGGCTGTCGGCGATCATGAGAGCGCCTTCGATCTGGGTCTACACCCACGATTCGATCTTCCTCGGAGAAGATGGTCCGACCCATCAGCCGATCGAGCACCTCGCCTCATTGCGGGCCATGCCCAATCTCTGGGTGATTCGCCCCGCCGACGCCAATGAAACGCTCCAAGCCTGGGAGATAGCCCTCAATCGGCACGACGGCCCGGTGGCCCTGGTGTTGACCCGACAGAACCTTCCAACCCTCGACCCGGTCCCGGATGGAGTGAGACGAGGCGGCTACGTGGTCCGGGACGGCTCCGCGGTGACGATGATCGCCACCGGGTCCGAGGTCGCCGTGGCCATCGGGGCTGCTGAGGCGCTGTCAGGGGAAGGCATCGAGGCCCGCGTTGTGAGTCTCCCCTGCTGGGAGCTCTTCTTCGAGCAAGACCATGCCTACCGGGCGGAGGTGCTCGGCACTGCCCCGCGGGTGTCGATCGAGGCGGCGGCCACCTTCGGCTGGGAGCGGGTCGTGGGTGAGACTGGCCTGAGCATCGGAATCGACCGGTTCGGAGCGTCGGCCCCAGACCATGTGCTCGCCAAGGAGCTCGGATTCACGCCGGAGGAAATTGCCGGTCGGGTCCGCGCTTTCCTCGGTGCCTAGATGACCGACTCCGCCGACGCGGTGGTGATTGGCGCCGGGGTGGCAGGCGTCTCCGCCGCCTATCACCTCGCCGTCGTCCAAGGATTGAAGCGGGTGCGGATCGTCGACCCCCGACCCCCGCTGACGCTGACCTCGGACAAGTCTGCTGAGTGTTACCGCAATTGGTGGCCGAGTTCGCCCATGGTCGGGTTGATGAATCGCTCCATCGACCTGCTCGAGAAGGTGGCAGCCGAGTCGGGGAACGTGATCGGCATGAACCGCCGTGGCTATCTCTTCATCACCGCTGACGACGCTCGTCTCCAGACCATGATCGAGGAGGCCCATCGCACGTCCCAGCTCGGTGCCGGCACGATCAGGATCCATCCCGGACCGATCCCTTATCGACAGTCACCTGAGGAGGGCTACCTGGGAGCACCCGAGGGCGCCGACATCCTCATCGGCTCGGACACGATTCGGGAGCACTTCCCCTTCATCACGGACCAGGCGGTAGGCGCGGTCCATATCAGGCGGGCCGGTTGGCTGAGCGCCCAGCAACTCGGGGCATGGATGCTCGAACGGGCACGCCAGGGCGGAGCGAGTTTTCTCCAAGCCGAAGTCACCGCAATAGACGTCGACGGAGGCTCGGTGACCGGGGTGGGCCTGGCCTCTGGCGACCGGATCAACACGAGGGTCGTGGTCAACGCAGCGGGGCCCATGTCGCGTTCGGTTGCAGGCATGGTGGGTGTCGAACTGCCGGTCCTTGCTGAAGTCCACATCAAGGTTGCCTACCGGGAGCATCTCGGAGTGATCCCCCGTCAGGCCCCCATGTTCATTTGGAGTGACCACCAGACGGTCGACTGGAGCGACGAGGAGAGAGCGGAACTGGAGGCCCAGGGCCGCGGCGACTTGCTTGGCCAGATGCCGATCTTCTGCCACGGGCGCCCCGAGGGCGGCGTCGAGTCGCCATACCTCCTTGCCCTCTGGGAATACCACAACGAGATTCGGGAGAAACCGGTCTGGCCACTGCTGGATGACCCTCTGTACCCCGAAGTGGTGATGCGGGGCCTGACCACGATGGTGCCTGGATTGGCCCCGTACCTCGATGGGCTTCCCCATTCGGTGGTCGATGGCGGCTACTACCTCAAGACCCGGGAAAACCGACCCCTGGTCGGTCCAGCAGGGCCGGAGGGGTTCTTTCTCATGGCCGGAATGTCCGGATTCGGTGTGATGGTGTCGATGGGAGCCGGAGATCTCGTCAGCGCGTCACATCTCTGGCGACGAGCTACCCGAGTATTCAGCTTCATTCCTGCTCAGCCGCTACGACGACCCGGCCTATCTCGATTCGATTGCAGACGCCGGCCGTTCCGGCCAGCTCTGACCTCGACGCTGTCAGGTGGTGGCCAACTCGTGGTGGGGCTGCATTGCGAAGCTGATGGCGTCGTGCGGCGACATCTCCCCGCCGACGCGGCGGGCCTCCGCGAGCTCGGGTGTCTCCGTCTCTGCTGCCATCCCTGCCGATTCGAGCAGAATGGCTACCAGGGCCCAGCGGACCAGCCCCACCCTTGCTCTGGTGGCGTTGGCCGCACCCAGAGCGGTCATTGCTCGCACCGGATCCTCCTCGGTGAAGGCCAACCAGGAGACGGAGTCGAGGAAGAGGGCCAGGCCCTCCAGACTCCGGAGCCGATCGAGATACTCCAAGGCTGCCTCCAGCACCTCGCGGGCCCGGATCCGATCACCGCCCGCAAGGTGGGTCAGGGCGGCCTGACAGTAGGTCTGAACGATCAACGAAACGTTGTCCAACTCGAGTGCGATCGTCAGGACCCTGGCATGAATCTGCAGTGCCAACTCGATGTCGCCATCCACCGTCAACATCGCCGCATGGAAGCTGGAGGCATAGCCGAGGACGAATGGGTCGTCGATGCTCTCCGCTAGCTCCACTGCCTTGGAAATATGGGTGCGGGCCTCCTGGCTGAAGGTGTCTTCGAACAGGATGGATCCGGCGATCATGAGACGGGCCCAAGCCTCGGTCTCCTGATCCCCGATTCGGGTCGCCAGTTCCACGGCGGGCCTCCCGTAGGCAATGGCACGTTCGGGCTCTCCCATTTCCATGAGAGTCCCCGCCGCCACGAACAAGGCTCGTGCTCTCAGGACATCATCGAGTCGGTCGCTAACCGCCATCAGTCGGGCGGTGTCGGCCTTGACGTTGTTCCAGTTGTCGCCCTGCCAGGCGACGATCCAGGTGCGGACGTAGAGAGACCCGGCCAATTGGACGCGATCGGTGTTCATGGCCCAGTCGGCGGCAGTCCGCAGGTTGCGCCAATCGCGTGACAGCTTGACCACTGTCTCTCTTTGCTTCAGGCCTCGCAAGAGCGGTTCGCTGGCGACGACGACCGCGTCGTAGTGCTCAGCGTGGCGTAGACGGGTCTCATCCTCGTCTCCGGAGGCATGAAGCTCCTCCAGAGCGAACTCGCGCATAGCGGTGCCCATCGCCATCCGGCCCGCAGACTCGACCGAGATCATGCTCTGACTGACCAAGGTCTCCAATCCGAGAAAGACATCGGGCGCGCTTTCCCCCGCCACCGCCTCGGCCGCCTCGAGGGACCAACCATCGACAAAAACGCCCAAACGTCTAAAGAGCCTCTGGTCGGCCTCATTGAGCAGTCCGTGGCTCCACTCGATTGTGGCCCGAAGCGATCGTTGCCGCGTCGGAAGATCGGGTGACGAGGTGGAAAGATCGAGGACGGCCTCCAGCCGGTCGAGTATCTCCTCGGGAGGGAGGAGGCGGGCTCTGGCGGCCGCCAACTCGATGGCGAGGGGACACCCATCCAGTCGCTCCACCAGTTCACGGATGACATGCGCGTTATCGGGAGTGAGCTCGAAATCGGGGCGCACGAGTCGGGCCCGGTCGAGGAACAGCTGAACCGCAGCGGAGGCCGCGACCTGGTCGAAATCCGCTCCCGGCGCGGCCCATCCCAGGGGATCGACTCGAAACTCCCTCTCGGCGCCGATGCGGAGCGAGCCGCGACTTGTGACGAGCAGGCACAGCTTCGGGCATCGGCTGAGAAGCGTCGCGATCGAGACTGCTGCGCCGGCCACCCGTTCGAAACCGTCGAGGATCAGCAGCATCTCCATCTCGGCCAGCTGGTTGATCAGGACCTCCAATGGGTCGTGATCGGGCTCGGGTGGGAGCCCTATCTTTTCGGCGATAGCGGCGGGCACCCGGTCGGGGTCTGTCTCATTCGACAGATCGACGAAGGTCAGGCCATCGGGGTAGCGCGACCCAAGACGGAATGCCGCAGCCGCCGCGATCCGGCTCTTGCCAATGCCACCGGGCCCGGTCAGGGTGATTAGTCGGGCTCCGCCTTCGAGCATGGTGAGAAGAGCCGAGATGTCATCTTCCCGCCCGATGAATTCGGTCAGATACGTGGGAAGATCCACCTCCCTGTTCCTGGCTCTGACCGGTGGGAACTCCGATGCCAGCGAAGGCGCCTCGAGCTGATAGAGCCGCTCCGGTCGAGTGAGTCCCTTCATGTCATACCAACCCAGCTCCCGGCATTTGACTCCGGGTCGGGTCAGAAGTGACACCGTCACGTCGGAGAGGAGGATCTGCCCGCCCCATGCTGCGGACATGATTCGCGCAGTTCGATGTACATCGAGGCCCGTGTAGTCATCACCGATCAAAGTTGGGCTGCCGGTGTGGATCCCCATCCGGACCAAGACCGTCGAGGCCTGTGGCCACGGCGCCGTCGCATAAGCCGCCTGAGCTTCGATCGCGCTGACCGCGGCGGCACCTGCCTCGGAGAACGCAATGAAGAGCCCGTCTCCCTCCGAGCCAAAAATGACGCCTCCACGATCAGCGATCGCGCGTTCTGTGAGATCCCAATAGGTCTCGAGAAGCAGTGGGTATTCGGTCCCCAGGTCCTCGAGATGCTCGGTGGATCTCTCGATGTCCATGAAGAGGAAGGTGACGGTTCCTCCTGGCAGCGTCCGCCCGTCCGGTGTCGTCATGTGGTTCCGATGAACTCGAGAACCCGGCCCCATGCGTCAGCTGAAGCGTCTGCAAACTGCTCCTGCTTGCGATCGAAGAAGGAGTGGGGAGCACCGGGATAGACGATGACCTCGTTCTCGACCCCGGCGGCGTCGAGGGCGTCCCGAAACTCGTCCACGACGTCCACCGGTATTCCGGGGTCATCTCCCGCCATCAGGCCGAGCACCGGGCACTCGAAATCGGCGACCCGCTCGATAGGGCCGACCGGAGAGCGCTTCGGGTTCCCGTAGAAGCCAATCGCCCCCGACAAGCCGTGACCGGCGGCGGCCTGGAGCCAGGAGTTGCTGCCTCCGAAGCAAAACCCCACCGTGAAGATGGCGCGCCCGGGGTCCCTCGAACGAAGCCGGGCTATGGCAGCCGCCGTGTCGGCGGTCACCCCTTCGATGGTGGTCAGAGGGACATGATCGGCATAGGGGAACGCATCACGCCTTTTGCCGACGCCTGCGGTCCGCCCGAAGTAGTCGATGGCAATCGAGTCGTAGCCATGCTCGGCGAACCGCAGCGCCAGTTGCTCGTAGAACCGATGCAGGCCTCGGACGTCCGGCAGGACGACCACACCCGGGCCCTTGCCCTGTGAACTGGTAGCGCTGAAGGCAGCGAACTGGTTGCCATCGGTTGTGGTCAGGACCAGGTCTCCGTGTCTGCCTACTCCTCCATCGATGACCTCGATCGGAGGGCTGGAGTCGTCGTCGTAACACATCGAGCGGCAAACTTACCCCATGGCAGCAGGCTCCCAGCCGACTCCAGAGGTCAGTCTGACCTGGGACCAGGCACTGTCCTGGCGAGTGAAGCGCCAACTGCTCCCCATGCCGCTTGGGGACCCGGTTGGGGTAGTGACTGCCCTGGGAGGGGTCCAGACCCAGGTCGCCTCGTCCGCGATGCAAGTGATTTCGATCCGCTGCTCCTCCACGCCGGACCTGGAGGACCTTCTCTGGAAGCAGCGGGCTCTGGTCAAGACCTGGGCGATGCGGGGCACGCTCCATCTGCTCCCCTCGATCGAATTCTGGCGATGGGTCGCGATGTTGCGGCAACACCCACAGAAGATCACGCCGGGTTGGGAGAAGTACCACGGGGTCAACTCCACTCAATTGGCCGCGATCACCGAAGCCATCGGGGCGGTGATGTCGGACCAGGCGATGACCAGGGAGGAGATGGCCGGCGCCGTAGTCAGGGTGACCGGAGACTCCACCTTGGGGGCCGCACTCAAATCCGGTTGGAGTCAGCTGCTCAAACCGGCGGCCCGTCAGGGCCTGCTGGTCCAGGGCCCGCCCCGGGGCCGCAACGTCACATTCGTATCACCGACGACGTGGCTGGGCAAGGTCGAGGACTCAAGGCTGGATCATGCCGTCCCCGAACTCGTCGAGCGCTTCTTCGAAGTCAATGGACCGGCGACATCGGAAGATTTCGCCCGGTGGCTGGGACGAGCCCACAAGACGGCGCGCGATCTCATGATGCAAGCCCGCGAGCGACTGGTGCCGGTCTCGGTCGAGGGCTTGCCGGGGTGGATGACGGCGACCGGGGCAGCCGCTGCGGTTTCGGTTGAACAAGTCATAGGGGATTACCTGCTCCCGGGCTTCGATCCTTACACCCTGGCTCCGATCAGTCATCGGGCCCACATCATCCCTAAAGGACGGGTCAACGAGGTGTCGCGAACGGCGGGATGGATCGCCCCCGTGATCCTTCACGACGGAAGGATTGCGGGCACCTGGGAGCAGGGAGCAGATTCGTCCGTCGTGCTACAGCCATTTGGAAAGTTGTCCAAGGCGACACTGGGTTCACTGGCCAAACACGCCGTCGATCGATATCAGGGCTTGCTTGGGGACGATCCTCGTATCGTGGTCAGGGAGCCCTGACTCGCTCAGGATTGAAGATCATCGGGAGCAGACCGCCGGGTGGGAGCTCTCGTTTCGTGTCGACTGTGAATAGAGGACTGCGATATTGCGGTCGCGGCGGAGGCGCGCTACCCAACTCGGTGCCATCAGGCCGGTAGAAGTGGAGATCTCCGGGTTTGCCGGTGATGGTCCAGCCACCTTCGTGGACGAGAAGATGGTGGGTGCGGCAGAGCAAGACCAGATTGTCGATGTTCGTTTCGCCACCGGTCGGCCCAGTGAACCAGGTGGTGGACATCACACCAGTTCGGGTCCCGATCACACGTCGAGAACACGCATCTGAGGTCTCGTGCCCAGACCGCGGTGCGCAATGGACCGGTGACGAGGCGCTTGGTCCTGCCCACGTCGAGCGGTTGCGATTCTGGGCCAAAGACAATCCGACTCAAATTGGCATCGCAGGCGAGCCGCTTGATCTCGTCGTTGGTGAGAAAGGTCCCGGTGCCGGTCTCCGAGATCCCGGGCCTCCCCTCGAACAGGGTTTCGGCGGCCACGTGGACCAGGACGTCGGGACGTCCGGATGCTCCATTCATGATGTCGAGCAACAGGTCGGCGCGGCGGGCCGGAGTCGATCGAGTGTCTCCATCTGCCGGCGGGCCTAGCTCCAACCCTGCACGAAGGCGTTCCCCGGCTTCGATGTCCACCCACCCGTTGATCCGGATCATCTCCCCGTCCCGGCGCAGGGTCAGAGATCGTAGGTCACGGATCAGGTTCCGCTCGGATCCGAGATCCACTGGCGCCACATGCTCCAACCAGTACTCGAGATGCTTCTTCAAGTCGCGCACCAACGGAATGTCCATGGCGAGGGTGACCAGTTCACCCTCCCCCTCGGTGAACGCCTCGCCAGCAATGAACTTCGCCTCGAGAAGGACGTCGACCTGAGCCCCAGAGATAGCGCCCCTGGCATAAGCGAGTGCTACGAGAGGAGCGTTCGCCAACCCGTTGGCCCGGACCACCAGACGTTGCGCCTCGCCAGGGTGCAGTGACATCCGGTGCTTCAACAGGGCCGTCACGGACGAATATCCATCGCGCTCGAAGGCTTCTGTATCCCAAGCCCGATGGATGAGATCGGCTATCCGGGCGTCGATTCGATCCCTATGTGCGAACAGGGAATCCAGTTCGTCAACCACATCCTCGGGTGCAACCAAATCGGGTGGGGCTTCCAACACATCGAACATATGTTCGTTACGCTACCGGTTCCCCCCTTCAGATTCCATACCCCTGTCTCGGAATTCAGGAAAATTCTTAACGTGGACCTCACCGTGTCGCATTCGCTGGAGGAAGCGGAGAAGATCCAACAAGACACGGCCCTACGCCAATCAGCCGAACCTGGTTCTTGGCTGCTCCTGGAGCACCTCATCGACGTACACGTCCACCTTCTCGTTGTAGAAGGAGACGAGGCCGGCAATGGCCTCGGCCTCGACCAGCGGGCGGTCATACCCCCACGCGATGTCCTTGTGAACCTTGCCATCGATCGCCGCCGACCAGTAGCGGGCCTGACCCTTCCAAGGACAGGTTGTCGAAGTGTCGGTGGGAACCAGCAGATCCATGCGAATATCGCTCTGGGGTAAGTAATACCGCACCGGCAATCCGGGCTCATGAAGGAACATGGGCCGCTCCGAGTCGGCGACGGTCACCCCGTCGATCTCCACTCGAATCCTTTGGATTGAAGCCTCGATTGGCATCGCCAAGTTCAACCGCTCCAAGCGAAGGCTGATTCCCCCTGGTGCCCGTTCAAGGCCAAGGCCATGCCACGAGCTAGTTCCATCGATTCCCAATAGGCACCGAACCTGCCTTTCAGTCCCGCCGGGCTCTCGGCATAGATCCGACGTCCCAGGATTCGGGAGGCAGTCTCGACGTCCGACCTCCTCTGCCCCGCAAGAGCCCGCAGTAGGGAGCGCTCCATTGGGTTGGGGCACAATTCAGGCCGGTCGGTCAGAGAATCCAGCAGTTCGGCAAGGTCGTGGTCTTCACCCAAGAGCTCGGACATGCGATCGAGGGTGATCACCATCCCCAGGACCACCTCCGGCCACAACGGGGTGATGATCTCCATCTGGTGCCTGAGATACTTCACCCGCTTCCTCCATCCATGGAAGTTGACCGGGCTTGGATTGCGATAGGCCATGACCATCTCGCTCCTCCCGCGTCGGTAGATGGCTGTCAAACCTGGCCCGATGCTCGAGTACTTGTCGCGAATCCCGGTCCCGTACACCTCCCTGGCGTGGGAATCCGTAGGCCACGACGCGTATCGGCTGTGGGCTCGCTCGAGGTTGGCCACGACGCGGGGCACCAACTCGGGATCCTCCATGGCCCGAGCCTCCACGCGGTCCCGGTTCGCCGCCAAACGCTCGTGGGCCTCCTCGAAAGTGCCCTCGGCAAGAAGCGACCCGTAGAGCGACTCGAGATCGTCGAGGGCATTGGCCATCACCGCCGCCGATCGGATCTCGCTCAGCATTCGGGCCGTGTCGCGCATCGCCTGGTTCTCGAATCGATAGACCTTCTCGCCGATTTCCGATCGAACCAGCCGGAGCAAGGCCCGAACCTTCTTCGTCGACTTCCGAGCTGTGTGAACCGCCTGACCAAAGACCTCTTCTCCGTCATAGAAACCGGACGCCGCGATCTCCATCTCATTAAGGCAGAGACGCTGCAGACCGGCGCTCAAGGGCTCTCCGGGATAGAGGCGGAAGTCCGGCAAAGCCAGCACGACAGCATCCGCGTGGGCGTGCTGGGCAGCCGGATGGGTCACCGGGCCAGCGTAATGTCGGGGTCTGTGAGATCCGCGGGTCTTCTCCCATTCCGACGACACGATGGCATCGAGGTGCTGGTCGCCCATCCTGGCGGGCCCTATTTCGCACATCGCGACAACGGTTGGTGGTCGCTCGTGAAGGGAATGGTGGAGAAAGGTGAGCACGACGAGGTTGCTGCTGCGAGGGAATTCGAGGAGGAAACCGGTTGGCCATCTCCACCCCAGCCCTGGATCCCTCTTGGCGACGTCGAGATGAAGTCGCGCAAGATCGTCGTGGCCTGGGCGGTCGAGGCCGACTACGACATCGACACCCTGGTCCCGGGCCTGTTCTCGATGGGCCATCAGAGTTTCCCCGAAATCGACCGGGTGCAATGGATGCGGCCCGAATTAGCTCGGGTCAAGCTGAATCCGGCGATGGCGGCCTTCGTGGATCGTCTGGAACAAGTACTCCAGGTCTGATGTTTTCGTCGGCAAGAAGCTTTCAACGGATTGAGGAGACCGCACATGTCGGATATGCCAAAGACAGACGCCGAATGGCGCCAGAAACTCAACCCCGAGCAGTACCAGGTGCTGCGCGAGGCCGGAACCGAGCGGGCGTTCACCGGCAAGTACTGGAATTCCAAGGCCCATGGGACTTATCGCTGCGCAGGCTGTGGCGAGGAGTTGTTCTCGAGCGACACCAAGTACGACTCGGGATCGGGCTGGCCCAGTTTCTACCAGCCGATCCAATTGGAAAAGGTCGCTGAGGACACCGACAGTTCGTTCGGAATGGCTCGGACCGAGGTCCGCTGTTCCAACTGTGGCGGCCACCTCGGTCACGTCTTCGATGACGGGCCCAATCCCACCGGGCTTCGCTACTGCATCAACTCGGCGGCACTCGACCTCGCGGAGGACGACTGAAAGTCAGTGCCTGGCGCGGGCTTCGACCAGAAGCTCGACAAATCTCTCGTCTCGATCGGTGGGGGGAACTGATGACACCTCGATCCGCCCCTGGACCAGGCCTCCGCTTTCGGTGACGCCGACATCCACCCCTTCGAGAATCCGTCGCACCGCTTCATTGAACGGTTGAACGACGAAACAGAGCTCAGAGAGCTGGTTGGCCCGGGCGGAGGCCACCAGGGCTTCGAAGAGCACCCGGCCGAGGCCCCGTCCCTGGAATCTGTCCACCACCGCCACCGCAACGTCGGCACAGATCGGGTCTGAAAACCGGACGTAGCGGCCGACACCGGCCGGTTCGTTGTCGATGGCCGCCCCCCACGCCACGTGCCCGACCTGATCGACGTTGGTCAGGTAATCGAGTTCTGAAGGGGTGAGGTGGTCGATTCCCACTCCGAATCGGGCATACCGGCTCTCGATTGACATCAGGCTCAGGCCTTCGGCGAGCAGGCCCCGATCTTCGGGGTGGATCGGGCGCAGTTCGGCAATGGAGCCGTCGCGAAGGGTTACGGCAATCGTCGGCAGTTCGGGTGTCGTGGTGCCTGGCATGAGGTGCTTGCTACAGCAAGCATACCGCGAGCAGGAGAGCTATTCCTGTAACTTCATCGTCGATGGCAAGGCAGAGGCTGGCAACGGTCACCTCCGAATTCGGGTCGGGGAAGAGGGAGTCGCATGACTCCTCGCCCTTTTACGAGCGCTTCAGCCCGCCTCTGATCTCCGACGACGAGAGCGTCGCGACGCCGGTGGCGACCGACGTCCTGTTCCATGGCGATGCCCGGGAGATGGCGGACGATCAGGTGGCCGATCGCTCGGTTGCCCTGGTGGTCACCTCACCCCCCTATTTCGCCGGCAAGGAATACGAGACGGACACCACAACCGGTCACGTGCCCGCCAGCTACATCGAGTACCTCGAACTGCTCGAGGAGGTGCTGGCGGTCTGTCTTCGCAAGCTCGAGCCAGGCGGACGGTTGGCAGTCAATGTCGCCAACCTCGGACGCAAGCCCTACCGGTCGCTCTCCTCGGATGTCATGGCCATCCTCCAGGACCGGCTGGGAATGCTGCTTCGTGGAGAAGTCATCTGGCAAAAAGCCCGGGGAGCGGGCGGCAGCTGTGCCTGGGGGTCATATCGCTCTCCGCAGAACCCGGTGCTCAGAGACGTCACCGAACGAGTGGTGATCGCGTCGAAAGGTCGCTTTGACCGGGCTATCAAGCGAGCAAAGCGGGAGGCGTTGGGCATGCCCCATATGGCCACCATCGAGACCGAAGAGTTCCTCGAGGCCACACTCGACGTGTGGGAGATCCCATCCGAGCGGGCAAGCCGGGTCGGCCACCCCGCCCCCTTCCCCATTGCCCTCCCCCGCCGCCTCATCGAGCTCTACACCTATGCCGGCGATCTGGTGCTCGATCCTTTCATCGGATCGGGGAGCACCGCACTCGCTGCAGTCGAGACTGCCCGCCACTTTGTGGGGTTCGACACCGATGCCGCGTATCTAGCCCTGGCCAAGGAGCGGATCGCCGCCTCCGGTGGGAGCCGATGAGGATCCTCACCGTGTGCCTGGGGAACATCTGCAGATCCCCGGCCGCGGCGGCTGCCATCAAAGAGGCAGCGGTCGACGCAGGTTTCGACGTCGAGGTCGATTCTGCGGGCACCGGTTCCTGGCATATCGGCCAGCCTCCCCATCCGGAGTCGGTGGCCGCCGGGGCGAGGGTGGGGCTTCGGATCGATGGGCGCGCCCGTCGAGTCACCACAGCCGATTTCGACCGGTTCGACGTGATACTCGCCATGGACCGCTCCAACCTGCGCGAGCTGACCGGTATGGCCCCGAGCAAAGCATCTCAGGCCAAGCTCCGCCTCTTCCGCACCTACGACCCAGATTCGGACGAAGACGAGATCCCCGACCCGTGGGGAGGCCCCACCGAGGGCTACGAGGAGACGATCCGGATCGTGAGGGCTGCGGCGCGGGGTCTCGTGGAAGACCTTTTCGTCCGGGCTCAGGCCTGGTGAAGGATGCGGTGGCCCTCCATCATGAAAGCCAGGGCAGCGGTCACCGGATCAGCATCATCCATGAGTCGGCCGTAGCCCAGACTGGACCCGTTGAAAGCCTGATCGTTCCAATAGGGGTTGGCGCGATCGATCTCTCCCCAGGCCGAGACATAGACATAAGGGTCGGGGTGGGCCGCATCGCCCGGCGAGGCGCCGAAACTCGCCCGCTGCCCTCGTCCCTCGTCGCCCATCTCGATTGCAGCATCGAAGTGCTCGGGCCAGATCTGGGTCTCTGATACCTCGTCGCCTGGCAACCCATAGCCGCTGAGCCGTCCCAAGACCTCGGTGCCGAACTGGAACCAGTCGGCGATTGCAAGGGCCCCGCCGACATCAACGGACAACTCAGCGTCGGGGTCAATCGGAGGCAATTGGTCCTTGAAGTCCTTGAACCACAGCTGCTCGTAATCGACACCAAAGAATTGCGCCGCAGCCCGAATCGTGGTGACGGTCTGAGAGGCGATGTTCCCACCTGCCTCGAGCACCAGAAGATCCCGTTCGATCCGGGCGACCCGACCGTCGAACTCGGGAGTCCCAAAACCGCCGGGCTTGGCGCGAAGGCCCATACGACCCACCGCCTTGTAGCGCGCCGGCGCCAGTGCGAAGAATGCGAGCTGATGAAGCTTGCCTCGCGTCTCAGCGAAGGCGGAGGGCAATTCGCGCGGGATCAAGTTGCAGAACCCTCTGGGCTCGGCTTCCGCCAGAAAGCAGCCAGCTGGAGGCAGGCGATCACGAGGCCTATTCCCACGATCCCCGCCCCAAGCCACCCGTCGAGGTCATCAGCGATGCCGATCGCCGAATCGAGCGACACCGATCCCGGGCCGAGGATGGCGATGACCAACGCCACGAAGGCCAGAGTCGTTACGTACTCGTAGCCCTCATCGGGGCGACGAAAGTTGAAGAAGCCGGAGAAGCGATGGATCGACCAGAAGGCAACGAACATTGTCGCCGCCAGCCCGGCAGCAGCCAGCGAGGTCAGCAGGCCGGCGATCAAACCCAACCCGAGGAGGATCTCATTGCCTGCGGAGATCTTGGCGTTCAGGGGGGCAGACCGAAAGCCCTTCTTGGCGAACCACCTGGCGGTTCCCTCCTGGGTTCGGGCGTGATTGATGCCGTGGGCGAGGAGGACGATCCCCGCCCATACGCGGAGCAGGGTGAGACAGAAGTCGAGCTCGTTCATGGGTCAGAACCCTAGGTTCCGGCCGACCATTGTTACGGTTCCGATGACCTGATAGTTGAGAGGCCTCGATGAAGTATTGGGCGGAAGGAGTGCTGGCGGTCGCCGTGACACTCGTGCTGGGCGCGGGTCTTTGGTTGTTCACCGGCCAGCCTGTTGGGGAGGAGACCACCGCCACCACAACGCCTGTGGTGGTTGACACCGAAGCCGCGGCCCGGGGCGAGATCCTCGCCTCCTCGAGCGGTTGCCTTGCCTGTCACACCATCGACGGAGCCGCCAGCGTCGGGCCGACCTGGAAGGGCGTGGCCGGTGCCACCCGGCCTCTGGTTTCCGGCGAGCAAGTGGTGGCCGACAACAATTATCTGTTCAACTCGATCGTCGACCCACCCTCCCAGGTGGTGAGCGGATTCGAGCCCGTCATGCCCACCAGCTTTGCCGACCAACTCACCGAGGACGAGATCAACGACCTGGTGGAGTACATCAAGTCGCTCAGTTGATTTCCGCCGACTTCGCCCTTCGCGCAGCAAGTAGCCCCCCTCCCCCCTGCGGGGTACTCCCCCCACCGCTCGCTTCGCTCACTGGGGGGAGAAACGCGGGAATATGACAATACCCGACTCAGGTTGTACTCTCCGTACACACTCAACCTGAACCGGAGGTTCATCAAGAAATGGCACGCGCAGTAGGTATCGACCTCGGTACCACCAACAGCGTCATAGCCGTGCTCGAAGGGGGCGAGCCCACCATCATCGCCAATGCCGAGGGCGGGCGCACCACCCCTTCCGTGGTCTCTTTCAAGGACGGCGAGGTGCTGGTGGGAGAGGTCGCCAAACGGCAATCCATTACCAACCCCGACCAGACCGTTCGATCGGTCAAGCGCCACATGGGGACCGACTGGTCGATCGAAGTCGATGACAAGAAGCTCACCGCCCAGGAGATCTCGGCCCGCATCCTCATGAAATTGAAGCGGGACGCCGAGTCCTATCTGGGAGACAAGGTCACCGATGCGGTGATCACGGTTCCCGCCTACTTCAACGACGCCCAGAGGCAGGCAACTACCGAGGCAGGCCAGATTGCGGGGCTGAATGTGCTTCGCATCATCAACGAGCCGACCGCGGCCGCCCTCGCCTACGGGTTGGACAAGGAGAGCGACCAAACCATCCTCGTGTTCGACCTTGGTGGCGGCACCTTCGACGTCTCGGTTCTCGAGATAGGCGACGGCGTGTTCGAGGTCAAGGCGACCTCCGGCGACACCTACCTCGGTGGGGACGACTGGGACCAGAAGGTCATCGACTGGCTGGTCGAAGGGTTCAAGAACGACCACGGAGTCGATCTGGGCAAGGACCGCATGGCCCTGCAACGTCTCAAGGAAGCGGCGGAAAAGGCGAAGATCGAATTGTCGACCGTGGTCGAGACCGAGGTCAACCTCCCCTTCATCACTGCCACCTCCGAAGGCCCGCTGCACCTCCAGCGCAAGCTGACCCGGTCCGAGTTCCAGAAGCTCACAGAGGAGCTATTGGAGCGAACAAAGCGCCCGTTCCAGCAAGCCATCAAGGACGCGGGGATCGCCATCGACGCCATCGAGCACGTCGTCTTGGTCGGGGGCTCCACTCGTATGCCGGCCGTCCAGGAATTGGTGAAGAGCCTCACCGGCAAGGACCCTCATCGTGGGGTGAACCCCGACGAGGTCGTGGCCGCGGGCGCCGCCATCCAGGCCGGAGTGCTCAAGGGCGACGTGAAGGACATCCTCCTTCTCGACGTGACCCCGCTGACTCTGGGAATCGAGACCAAGGGCTCGGTTATGACCCGAATGATCGAGCGCAACACAACGATCCCCACCAAGAGGTCAGAGATCTTCACCACGGCTGAGAACAACCAGCCAGAGGTCGAGATCAATGTCCTCCAGGGCGAGCGCACCATGGCCAACGACAACAAGAGCCTCGGCAAGTTCCGTCTGACGGGGATCCCACCGGCTCCCATGGGCGTGCCCCAGATCGAGGTTTCCTTCGACATCGACGCCAACGGGATCGTCAATGTGAACGCCAAGGACCTCGCTACGGGCAAGGAGCAGGCGATGACCATCACCGGCGGCTCAGCCCTCGCCGAAGGTGAGATCGACCGGATGATCAAGGACGCCGAGGCCTACGCCGAGGAAGACGCCAAGCGTCGTGAAGCCGTCGAGACCCGGAACCAGGCTGACCAGCTGGTCCATCAGACCGACAAGCTCCTCGAGGAGCAGGGCGATCAGATGACCGACGAAGAGAAGACCGGGGTGGAGTCTGGCTTGGCCGAGCTCAAGGCGACCCTTGGCAACGAGGCGAGCGAGAGCTCAGAGGTCAGGTCCAAGATGGACAGTCTGATCTCGGCGAGCCAGGCGATGGCCACCCGCCTCTACCAACAGGCAGCATCCGCCGGAGAAGTCGAAGAGGCTGCTCCTGAGGATGAGGATGTCGTCGAAGCCGAAATCATTGAGGACGATGACTGATTTCGAACCGGAAGTCGTGATCGGGGAGATCGTGGAAGCGCCGAGTGCGGCCGGATTCGATCTCCCCGAAGACCCCGAAGAGGCGGTCAAGCACCTCACAACGCTTCTCGTCGAGTCGCGGGACGAGGCGACTTCGTATCTCGACGATCTGCAACGTGTCGCCGCCGACTTCGACAACTTTCGCAAACGCGCCATTCGTGAGCAGTCGACAACGCTCGACCGCGCCGCCGAACGCGTGGTTCGCGAGTTGTTGCCGGTTCTCGACTCGTTTGATGGCGCCCTGGCCGTCGAACCGGTCACCGACGGAGAGCGCCGCCTCTTGGCCGGGATGATCGGAACCAGGGAACAGATGCTCAAAGCCCTGGAGCAGGAGGGCCTCGAGGTCATCCCCACCATCGGTGAGCCCTTTGACCCCGCGATCCACGAGCCGGTGGGAGCACCCGATGGCGGCGGCCCCTTCATCGTGTCCCAGGAGTTGCGCCGGGGTTATCGGCTCGGCGGAAAGGTCCTGCGCGCCGCTCTGGTGGCCCTGGAATCCCAGCAATGAACCGGGACTGGGTCGACAAGGACTTCTACGAGATCCTCGGTGTCGAATCCGAGGCGTCTCCCGAGGAGATCAAGAAGTCCTATCGCAAGCTGGCTCAGACCTATCACCCCGACGCCAACCCGGGCAACGATGAGGCCGAGGAGAAGTTCAAAGAGATCTCCGAGGCCTACGCCACCCTCTCCAATGTCGAGCAACGCAAGGAGTACGACCAAGTCCGGAAGCTGGTCGCCTCAGGCGGCTACTCCGGATACGGCCCGGGGAGCGGTGGCTTCGGCGGACAGCGGGTGCGGGTCGAAGACCTGTCTGACCTCCTTGGAGGGCTGGGCGGTCTCGGCGACCTCTTCGGGTTTGGCTCGCAATCGAGAAGTGGGCCCGTCCGCGGCGCTGAGGTTCAGGCCGATCTGAGTATCAGCTTCGAGGAGGCAGCCGCCGGAGTCACCACCACGATCAAGGTCAAGGGTGCCGCCGCCTGTTCCCACTGTGGCGGGTCGGGTGCCGAGCCTGGAACCCAGGTCACCACCTGCCCGACCTGTGGCGGCCGGGGCGTCGTCGCCCAGAACCAGGGATTCTTCTCCTTCTCCCAGCCCTGTCCGCAGTGCCGGGGCTCGGGTCGAATCATCGAGACTCCATGCTCGGTCTGCCGCGGCTCGGGAACCGAGACCAGAACCCGTGATGTGAACGTTCGCGTCCCCGCCGGGGTTCAGGACGGCAATACCTTGCGAATCAGGGGCAAGGGCGCCCCCGGGCGCAACGGCGGGCCTCAAGGCGACCTCCTCGTCCGGGTGCGCGTCGCGGCCAGTCAAAGGTTCGGACGGAAGGCCAACGACCTCACCATTACCGTCCCGATCACCTACCCCGAAGCGGTGCTCGGGACCAAGCTCGAGGTCCCGACCCTCAACGGGGCGGTGAAGCTCAAGATCCCCGCAGGAACGCCCTCCGGAAAGACCTTCCGAGTGAGGGGCAAAGGTGTCATCCCCGAGCGGGGCCGGGCCGGCGACCTATTGGTGACCGTGCAGGTCGCGGTGCCCACCAAGGTGGGCAAGGAAGAGAAGCAATTGATCGAAGACCTCGCCAAGCACGAGACCGATGACGTGCGGTCCCATCTGAGATGATGGTGACTCGATGAACGAGACCACCCGCGCGGTGTTCGTGATCTCGGTGGCGGCCGAGCTGGCCGGGATGCACCCACAAACCCTCCGCATCTACGAGCGGAAGGGCCTCATCGACCCCTTCCGGACTCCGGGGGGCACCCGCCGCTACTCGCGGGAGGACATCGAGCGCCTTCAGCTGATTCAGGAGCTCACGAGCCAGGGCCTCAACCTCGAGGGCGTGCGCCGGGTGCTGGCACTCCAGGAGGAAAACCGCGTCTTGAAGCGGAAGCTGGACAAGCTTCGGGACAAGATGGACGACATCGAGGAAGAGATGGAGCAGCGGATCGAAGAGGTCCGTCGCGCCAATCGTCACGAGCTCATTTTGAGAAGCCAGGTTCGATCGTTGTTCCCCGAGGACCACTGATGGCCGACACCTATCAGGGCCCGGTCCGTGTCCTCGGTGGTGACGGGATTCTCCTGACCACCGGCATGGCCACGCTCGAGACCGATCCGGACATGGGCAACTGGCGGGGCTCGCTCGAGACCCTGCGAGGCACAGGGGTGGCCGGCAAGGCACTCGTCGTCGAGCTGGAGATCCCTGGCGGATCGACGGGACGGGCCCAATTGACCCCGGTCAGCGAGGCCGGCGACCGGGCAACCTCGACCCTGGTCGGTTTCGGCGCTCAGCCTTTCTGATCAGTCGATCGTGAGCTCTCCGTCCTCGACCGTGACCTTCACTGTGTCCCCTTCGCTGAACTCGCCCGAGAGCAGGCGCAAGGCGAGTGGGTCGGCCAGCTCGCGTTGGATGGTCCGCTTCAAGGGCCGGGCTCCGTACACAGGGTCGAATCCCCGTTCGGCGAGCAGATCCAGAGCGTCTTCGGCCACCTCCAACTCGATCCGTCGCTCCGCCAGTCGCTTGTGCAGCGACTCCAGTTGGATCTCGACGATGTGCCGCAGGTCTTCCCGCGTCAACCGGTCGAAGACGATGATTTCGTCGATGCGGTTGAGGAACTCCGGCCGGAAGTGGGCCCGCACCGCCTCCATCACCCTTTCCTCGACCACCTCGAACGGCAGGTCCGGCTGGATGTTCTCCGACCCCAGGTTCGAGGTCATGATGAGCACGACGTTGGTGAAATCCACAGTCCTGCCCTGACCGTCGGTGAGCCTTCCGTCATCGAGGAGCTGCAACAGGACGTTGAACACATCCGGATGGGCCTTCTCCACCTCGTCCAGCAGGAGCACCGAGTAGGGGCGGCGCCGCACCGCTTCGGTCAGCTGCCCGCCCTCGTCGTAGCCGACGTAGCCGGGAGGGGCGCCGATGAGCCGGCTCACCGAGTGCTTCTCCATGTACTCCGACATGTCGATCCGGACCATCGCCCTCTCGTCGTCGAAGAGGTAGTCGGCAAGAGCACGCGCCAGCTCTGTCTTGCCGACACCGGTGGGGCCGAGGAACAGGAACGACCCTGAGGGCCGATTGGGATCGGCGAGCCCGGCACGACTGCGCCGGACCGAGTTGGCGACCGCGGTCACCGCGTGATGCTGGCCGACGACCCGCCGGTGCAGCTCCTCTTCGAGCCTGATCAACTTCTGGGTCTCACCCTCCATCAACCTCGAAACCGGGATCCCGGTCCACCTGGCTACGACTTCGGCCACGTCTTGTTCCGTGACCTCCTCGCTGAGCATCCGCCCCTGCTCGTGAAGATGCCCCAGTTCGGCCTCCTTCTCTGCGAGCTGCGCCTCGAGCGCACCCAGGGTCCCGTAGCGAAGCTCAGCCGCCTTGGCGAGGTCACCCTCTCGCTCCGCCCTCTCGGCGGCGGCGCGGGTCTCCTCCATCTCCTCCTTGATCGACTGGATGGTGGTGATCACGTCCTTTTCCAGGTTCCAGCGGGCAGTGAGGGCATCGATCTCCTCGGTCAGGTCGGCGATCTCCTGCTCCACGCTCTGCAGCCGATCTTCGGCGGCTCGATCGGTCTCCTTCTTCAGCGCCTCGCGTTCGATCTCCAACTGGATCCGGCGTCTGGTCAAGTCATCGATCTCCTCGGGCATCGAATCGATCTCGATCCGGAGCCGGCTGGCAGACTCGTCGATCAGGTCGATCGCCTTGTCGGGTAGGAAACGGGCCGGGATATAGCGGTCGGACAACACGGCCGCCGCCACCAGGGCGGAGTCAGTGATCCGGACCCCGTGGTGGACTTCGTAGCGCTCCTTGAGCCCTCTCAGGATCCCCACCGTCTCCTCGACCGATGGCGCCTCGACCAGCACCGGCTGAAACCTGCGCTCCAGGGCGGCGTCCTTCTCGATGTGCTTGCGGTACTCATCGAGTGTCGTCGCCCCGATCAGCCTCAGCTCGCCTCGGGCCAGCATCGGCTTGAGCATGTTGGAGGCGTCCATCGCCCCCTCGGCAGCTCCGGCGCCGACCAGGGTGTGAAGCTCGTCCAGGAACGTGATTATCTCGCCACCGGCAGCCCGAATCTCTTCGAGCACCGCCTTGAGCCGCTCCTCGAACTCCCCTCGGTACTTGGCGCCGGCCACCATCGAGGCCAGGTCGAGAGAGATGATCCGCTTCGTCTTCAGGCCCTCGGGCACGTCTCCGTCGGCGATCCGCCGGGCGAGGCCTTCGACGATCGCGGTCTTGCCCACCCCCGGCTCGCCGATGAGAACCGGGTTGTTCTTGGTCCTTCGGGAAAGAACCTGGATGACCCGCCGTATCTCTTCGTCTCTGCCGATGACCGGGTCGAGACCTCCTTTGCGGGCTTCTGCCGTGAGGTCCCGGCCGTATTGCTCCAGGGCGTTGAACGTCGATTCCGGGTCGTCACTGGTCACCCGCTGGTTGCCTCTCAACGTCTGCAGGGCCTCGAGGACGGCAGTCGAATTGAGCCCTCCGCTTCGGAGTGCATCTCCGGTGTGCCCGGTGTCCTCGGAGAGAGCAAGGAGAAGGTGCTCTACCGACAGATAGTCGTCACGGAGGCTTGTGCGGTGACGGTCCGCCTCGGCCAGGGCCTTGTTGAGATCGGGCGACGCTCGCAGCTCGGTTGTCCCCATAGACCTTCGGTTCGCGATCCAGGATCTCCTCGATCGACCGTCGGAGCTCGATCGGCCGCAGACCGAGGCGGTCCAGGACCGGGTAGACGATCCCTTCGGGCTGGCCGAGCAATGCCAGGGCGAGATGAGCAGGCTGAATCGACCCGTGGTTGTGATCCCTGGCGGCCTGAGTTGCAGCCAGGATTGCCTCCCGGCTGCGGGCGGTGAGCTTCTCCGGATTCATTCCTCACAACTCGCGGACAGCCACAGAATCATAAGGTGTGGGTGATTTGTTGGGAGTGGTGAAAAGCACCGTCGCCGTGCCGGTTAGGAGGTAGAGGACGTGGACAACGAGATTTGGCGCTGGTTGTGGACGATCTTCGCCATCGTGATGGGGATCGGGGAGATCTTCACCGCCGGGTTCTTCCTCCTGCCGTTCGCCATCGGAGCCGCCGCGGCCGCAATTCTGGCCTGGGCGGACGTCGGGGTTCTCGCCCAGTGGCTGGTGTTCTTCGGTGTCTCCCTGGTTTCGCTTGCCTACCTGCGTCGTTTCATCACCCGTCAGGACGACGAGGAACAACCCAAGGTCGGAGCCAACCGGTGGGTGGGAGTCGAGGGCGTCGTGTTGGAGGACATCGACCCCGACAGTGGGGCAGGAATGGTCCGAGTCGCCACCGAGGAATGGCGGGCGACAGCCGCTCAGCCGATCCCCAAGGACGTACGGATCGTGGTCAATGAGGTGCGGGGAGCGAGGTTCATCGTCGAACCGGTGGACACCGAATGAGTTTCGACAACTAGGAAAGGAAGAGACATGGAGGCAGTGATAATCCTGTTCGCCGTCATGGCGGTGATGTTGATCCTCATCGCAGCGGCCGGATTCAAGGTGGTCAGGCCATACGAGAAGGGCCTCATCGAGTTCCTCGGCCGCTACCAGCGCACTGTCGACTCCGGATTGCGCTGGGTGCTCCCCTTCGTCAAGCGTTTGACCAAGGTCGACATGCGGGAGCGTGTGATCGACGTGCCACCCCAGGAGGTGATCACGAAGGACAACGTGGTCGTCACCGTCGACGCCGTCATCTACTACGAGGCCACCGACCCGGTGAAGCTCGAATACAACGTCGGCAACTTCATGCTCGCCGTCACCAAGTTGGCCCAGACCAACCTCAGGAACGTCGTCGGCGACCTCGATCTCGACTCCGCATTGACCTCCCGGGAGGTGATCAACGCCAAGCTGCGCCAGATCCTCGATGACGCCACCGACAAATGGGGAGTCCGGGTGGTTCGCGTCGAGATCCAGCGCATCGAGCCGCCCACCGACGTCACCGATGCCATGCACCGTCAGATGAAGGCAGAGCGAGATCGGCGCGCCGCCGTCACCGAGGCGGAGGGTCTGAAGCGGGCCGCGATCCTCAACGCCGAGGGGCACAAGGAGAGTCAAATCTTGGAGGCAGACGGCCAGGCCGAGGCGATCAAACGGGTCGCCGACGCAGAGAAGTATCAGAAGCTGACCGTCGCCGAAGGTGAGGGACAGGCCATCGAGCGGGTCTACGCCGCCATCCACAACGGGAACCCATCGCCGGATCTGATCGCGATCCGCTACCTGGAGACTCTGCAACGAGTGGCCGACGGGCGGGCGACCAAGATCTTCCTACCCCTCGACACCAGCGGGGTTCTGGGCAGCGTGGCCGCGATCGGGGAGATGTTCAAAGAGACATCGAGCGGGGCGTCCGACGGAGTCGACGCCCTAGTTTCCTCCCCCAGGAGCGGGAGCGACGGTGGGGGAGGTGTCGCCGTAGGCGACGGAGGGGGCGCTCGCGACGCGAGATCCTCTCTACAAGGTTGCCACTGACCGGTCCAATGCCGCGGCAACCCGCCGCACCGTCCCCATGGTCTCGGCGAAACCCTCCAGGGTCAGGCTCTGCGGCCCGTCGCTGAGCGCCTCCTCGGGTCGATCGTGGACTTCGACGATCAGCCCATCGGCACCGGCCGCGATCCCGGCAGCCGCGAGGCTGGGCACCAACGACCGGCGGCCGGCGGCATGGCTGGGGTCGATGATCACCGGGAGGTGGGTCCGCTCCTTGAGGACCGGCACCGCGCTGATGTCGAGGATGTTCCTGGTGGCGGTGTCGAACGAGCGAACCCCGCGCTCGCAGAGGATCACCCGCGGGTTGCCCGAGCCCACGATGTACTCGGCGGCCAACAACAACTCCTCGATGGTGGACATCAGCCCTCGCTTCAAGAGCACCGGCTTGGGCTGCTCGCCGACCGCGGAGAGGAGCCGGAAGTTCTGCATGTTGCGGCTTCCCACCTGAAGCATGTCGACATAGCGGTTGAGCAACGGCACATCCTCGGGAGCCACACACTCCGATACCACGCCCAATCCCGTCGAATCGCGGGCAGCCGCCAGCAGTTCCAAGCCCTCCTCTCCCATCCCCTGGAAGCTGTAGGGGGAGGTCCGTGGCTTGAAGGCGCCGCCGCGCAACATGACTGCACCCTCCTTGGCGACCCCGGTGGCAATACGGTCGATCTGGGCTTCGGACTCCACCGAGCATGGTCCGGCAATGACCACGATCTCAGGGCCGCCGACGACCACGTCACGCACCCGGACGCTGGTCGGCGAATTGCGAGCCGCCCGCGCCACGAAGGGGTAGAGGGGTGCCTCGGTGCTCACCGAGGCGACACCGACCAGGGCGCCGATCGACTCTGCCATCCCCGGCTCGTAGTCCCCGATGACGGAGACAACGGTGGTCGATCCGGCCTCGCCGACGTGGACCCGCAACCCGTAGCCCTCGATGAAGCGGAGAATTGCCGCCTTCTGCGCCAGAGTGCAATCGGCAGTGAGGGTCGCGATCATGGGCGGAGCCCCGCCAGGAAGGCCACCGGGTCCTCGTCGCGGCCCAACACCTCAACCAACGCGCTGCCGACGATCACTCCATCGCAGTGAGGCACCAGCGAGCGAACCTGGTCGGCTGATCTCACACCAAAGCCGGCAAGCACCGGCGCTCGTGAGACCGCGCGCACTCTGTCCAGGTATCCCCCGACGTCGGATCCCACCCCGGCAGAGCCGCCGGTGGTCCCGGTCATGGTCACCGCATAGGTGAATCCCTCGGAGGCTTCGCCGAGCCGTCGCAGCCGTTCGTCTTCGGTCACCGGGGTCACCAATTGCACCAATCCGACGCCGTGCTCCGCCGCGGCGTCCCTGAGCTCTCCGGACTCGTCCAACGGGAGATCGGGCACCACCAACCCGGCCACACCGACGCCCGCGAGCCGTGGCAAGAGGCGGCTGAAACCAAAGGCCATCAGCGGATTCAAGTAGCTCATCACCACAAGGGGACACGGCAGAGGCGCGAGGGATTCGAGTGCCGATATCACCGACTCCAAGGTTGCCCCACCCTCCAGGGCGATTCGACTTGATTCTTGAATCGTCGCCCCATCGGCCATCGGGTCACTGAAGGGAATCCCGATCTCAACCGCTTCCGAGATCGCGGCAACCGCCGCCATTGCTTCGCTGAATCGGCCACCGGTGGGGAACCCGGCGGTCAGGTAAGGGACGATGGCAGGAGCATCATCACCCAGTCGCTGCTCGAGAAGGCCGGCACCGGTGAGGGCGGTGGTCATCGGTTGAGCCCGCGGAGAATGTCGATGTCCTTGTCTCCCCGACCGGAGAGCCCGACGAGCACCACGGCCCCTGGCGCAGACTTCAGCCACCTTCGCACCGCGGCGAGAGCGTGGCTCGACTCGAGAGCCGGAAGGATGCCCTCCAGACGTCCAAGCTCGTCCAACGAGGACAGCGCCTCGTCGTCGGACGCTTCCACATAAAGGGCGCGACCGGTGTCAGCCAGCCAGGCGTGCTCCGGGCCGACACCGGGATAGTCGAGCCCCGCGGACACCGAATGCGTCTCCTGGATCTGCCCATCCTCATCCTGAAGGATGTACGAAAAGCTGCCGTGGAGGACACCCGGGCTGCCTCGCCCGATGGTGGCGGCGTTCTCCCCGAGGCCGGGACCGCGGCCCCCCGCCTCGACACCAATCAGCTCTACCGGATCGTCGAGGAAGGGATGGAAGAGGCCGATGGCATTGGATCCGCCTCCCACACACGCAAAGGCGACATCGGGGAGCCGGCCGGCCCGATCCAGCATCTGCTGGCGCGCCTCTCGCCCTATGACCGACTGCAGCTCTCGAACCAGCCAGGGATAGGGGTGGGGCCCCACCGCCGACCCGAGCAGGTAGTAGGTGTTGTTCGGGTCGGTGACCCAGTCCCGGAGTGCCTCGTTGATGGCGGCTCGCAAGGTGGCATCACCCGAGACCACCGGGGAGACCTTGGCGCCGAGCAGCTTCATCCGCTCCACGTTGGGAGCCTGGCGCTCGATGTCCACCGTGCCCATGTAGACCGTGCAATCGAGGCCGAGACGGGCACAAGCGGCGGCGGTGGCCACACCGTGCTGGCCGGCCCCGGTCTCGGCGATCACCCGCCCCGCTCCCATTTCCCTAGCCAGCAGCGCCTGCCCGATGGCGTTGTTGATCTTGTGGGCGCCGGTATGAGCCAGATCCTCCCGCTTCAGCCAGATCTCGCCGCCCCAGGCCTCACCAAGCCTGGAGGCCCGGGTCAGGGCGGTCGGCCTGCCCACCCAGGTGGAGAGCTCGGACTCGTACAATGCGAGAAAGCCCGGGTCGGTCAGCAGCCGGGTCGCGGTCTCCTCCAGGCTGGTGAGGGCCGGTACCAGTATCTCGGGGACAAACCTCCCGCCGAATTTGCCGAACCTGCCTGCCGTGCTCATCGACTCGAGCTCCTCACTTCGGCAGCTCGCGCTGCCCTCACGAATCTCCTCATCAAAACCGGCTCCTTCTCACCGGGCCGCCCTTCGATGCCAGTGCTCACATCCACCCCAAATGGCCCAATGGTCGAGATTGCCTCGCCGACGTTCTCGGGGTTGAGACCACCGGCGACGATGATCCGATCCCGCACCTTCATACGGGCGAGGCGGCCCCAGTCGGAGCGCCTGCCGGTGCCGCCCCTCTCGGCGGTGTCGACGAGGACCATCCCCGTCTCCGTCAACTCCAACGCCTGCATCACGGCCTCTTCGGCGCCTTTGCCGTTGAGGACCACGGGAACGAACTTCTGAATCGGAACCCCGGTCCCGTTCCGTGCCTCGACTTGCACCAGATCGGGGGCGACCTCCTCGAGGGCCAGCCGGATCAGATCCGGGCTTGGATCGTTGAACACGGCGACCGCAAGCACCGACTCCGGCAGGAGGCGCCGAAGTTTGGCGGCCTCGGCGAGGGCGATCTGGCGTGAGGAAGGGGTGAGCACGAAGCCCACCGCGCTGGCCCCGGCCTCCACCGCGGTCTCGACATCGACGGCCGTCTTCAGACCGCAAAGCTTGATGAAAAGGCTCATGAGGCGACCGCCGCGGTCTCCCGCCCGGCGGAGAGCATCGACTGGGCCAGGTCAGCCGGATCGTCCGATCGCATCAACGCGGAGCCGACCAAAGCCGCCCGATATCCCAGGCCGGCCACCCGACGGATGTCGTCCGTCCCCAGCATCCCGCTCTCAGCAACTGAGGGAGTGACCGGTGACAGGCCCGAGGCCAGGTCGCCGTGACGCCTCGGGCTCGTGCGAAGCGACTCCAGGTCCCTGCAGTTCACCCCGACCAGAGCGCGGGGCGAGGTTTCGGCGATGGAGTTCACCCGGCTCAGCTCGTCTGCGTCGAACGCCTCGAGGAGGGCGAACATCCCGGTTTCCTCCACGGCGCCCAGCAGGTCGGCCATCGCCTGGTCGGACAACAGCCGGGCGATGAGAAGGACGCCATCTGCCCCGGAGGCTCGAGACTCGAACACCTGATAAGGATCGACCAGGAAGTCCTTGCGCAGCACCGGGACCCGGGAAACGGCGGCGACCGCCGCGAGCAAGTCAAGTGAGCCGCCGAAGGCCTCGGGCTCGGTGAGCACCGAGAGCATCCGGGCCCCACCCTCCTGGTAGGCGATGGCCCTTTCCTCCAATTCGGAGCCGCCGAGCTCGCCTTCCGCCGGGGACCGCGGCTTGATCTCGGCAATCAGATCGAACACCTCGCCAAAAGTCGCCGCGTCGCGAACTGTCGGGGCGTCATGGGCGTCGGCGGTGATCCCACCAAGCGGGCGTCGGACACGAGCGACATCGAGCCGGGACCGAGACGACTGCTCCATCGACTGCAGAAATCTGCTCATGCACTCTCACCGGTCCCGAAATCCTGCAGTCCCTGAAGCAGAGCCATTGCCCGCCCATCGTCCAGGGCGGTCTGCGCCATCTCCAGCGCCCCGACCGGATCAAGGGCGCGCCCGGTGACCTCCAGGGCGAGGGCGGCCCCGAGGAGGATCGCGTCACGGTGAGGCCCGCCCTCTCCCGAGAACACTGCGGTGAGTTGGGCGGCGTTGTGGGCGGGGTCGCCACCTGCCAGCTCCGCGGGGTCGCAACGCGGCATCCCGAGGTCGGCGGGGTCCCGGCTGGTGCGAACCACCGAGCCCGGTCGCACGTCGTAGAGAAGGAACTCGCCGATCGGGCTCGGCTCATCCCATCCGGCCGCGCCGTGGAGGACAAAGGCGCGGTCGATCTCGAGACCGGAGAGGGCTCCCGCCATCAACTCGGCGGCCCTGGCGTCGAAAGCGCCCACCACCAGGTGCCGGGGCCCTGCCGGGTTGGTCAAGGGGCCCAGCATGTTGAACACGGTCCGCACCCCGAGTGCCTTGCGGATCGGTCCCACCGCCGCCATGGCCGGGTGATAGTGCGGGGCGAAGAGATAGGTGAAGCCAACGCTGTCGAAGCACCTCCTCGCCTGATCAGCATCGAGCGGGATGGGGAGCCCGATTGCCTCGAGGATGTCTGCGCTCCCTGATTGGCTGGTCATCGACCTGTTGCCATGTTTGACCACCGGCACACCCGTAGCCGCGGTCAGGAGCGCGGCGCCCGTCGACAGGTTGAGCGACCCGGAACGGTCCCCGCCGGTTCCCACCACATCCACCGCGCCTGACGCATCAATCCCCGGATCGCTGGACAACCGCCTCATCGCCGAGGCGAATCCGCGGACCTCGTCCGCGGTCTCACCCTTCGCCCGCAATGCGGCGAGTAGTGCGCCGGCCATCGCCGGGTCGACGTCGCCGCTGGTCAGGTTCACCAACAGCTCGTCCGCAGCTTCAGTGGACAGGTTGGTTCCGGCCAACAGACCGTCGAGCACCTCTCTCATGACTTCTTCCCTGACATGTCCAAGAAATTGCGGAGGAGAAGGTCGCCGTGCGGGGTGAGAACACTCTCGGGGTGGAATTGCACACCTTCCACCGGGTACTCACGATGCCGAACCCCCATGATCACCCCGTCCGACGTGAACGAAGTGACGACGAGGTCGCTGGGAAGCTCCTCTTCCTGAACAGCCAGCGAGTGGTATCGCCCGGCGTCAAATGGGTTGGGGAGGCCGGCATAGATGGTTGCAGAGTCGTGATACACGGGTGACGCCTTGCCATGACGGAGCTCCTCGGCGCGCTCCACTTTTCCGCCAAGTGCCGCGGCGAGCGCCTGATGGCCCAGACAGACTCCGAGGATCGGCACCTCGGTGAGGAGGCCGGAGATCACGTTCATCGACTCGCCCGCATCCTCAGGCCCGCCGGGCCCCGGGGAGACGACGAGGTGGGTTGGCTCCAGCTCCCGCGCGGTGTCGACGTCGATGTCGTCATTGGTGCGAACGATCACCTCGGCCCCCAGGATGCGGAGGGCCTGCACGACGTTGTAGGTGAACGAGTCGTAGTTGTCGACCAGCAGAACCCGGCTCATAGGCCTTCAGCCGCGCTTTCCAGGGCCCCCCGCATCGCCCCGCTCTTGGACAGAACCTCGTCCCATTCGGTGGCCGGAACGCTGTCGGCAACGATTCCCGCCCCGGCCTGGTACGAGTACGAGCCTTCTGACATGACGAGAGTCCTGATCGCGATCGCCTGATCCATGCTGCCTCCATGCCCGAAATAGCCAACGGTTCCCGCATAAATGCCCCGGGGCACAGCCTCCAACTCTTGCAGGAGCTCGAGGGCACGCACTTTGGGAGCCCCAACCACGGTCCCGGCCGGGAAGGCCGCAGCGAATAGGTCGAACGCGTCGGCCCCAGGTTCGAGGATCCCGGTGACCCCGCTCACCAGGTGCATCACGTGGCTGTACCGCTCGATGGCGCGATAGGGGTCAACCCGGATGGTGCCCGGTACAGCAACTCTTCCCAGATCGTTCCTGGCGAGGTCGACGAGCATCACGTGCTCGGCCGCCTCCTTGGCGTCGTCGAGAAGGTCTTCTTCGGCCCTGCGATCGTGCTCCTCGTCATTGGAGCGAGGTCGGGTCCCGGCGATCGGGCGCAATTCGGCAGCCGTCCCCCGCAACCGCACCAGCGCCTCCGGCGAGGATCCGATGACCCGGGTTTCGCCCAACTCGCAGAAGTACATGTACGGGGAGGGGTTGAGCAGGCGAAGACCCCGGTATACGTCGAACGGGTCGAGATCCGATTCACCGGCAAAGCGGACCGAGACCACCAGTTGGTAAACGTCACCGGCTGCGATGTGCTCCCGGGCCTGATCGACTGCGGAGAGGTAGTCCGCTCGCTGCATCGAAGGCAGCGGCTCGCTGAAAGCGCCTCCCCCATTCCTGATCCCGGGCACTCCCCCTGCAAGGAGCGAAATCACTTCCTGACGGAGGGCCAGTCGCTCATCCTCCGATCCGTCATGAAGCAGGGCTGCCCGCCGGCTGAGATGGTCGAACACGATCACGCTCGACGGCCCATAGAGCAAGATCTCGGGCGCGGCCGACGGCGGAGGGATCGAGCCGGCGAGGCGATGGGCGACGTCGAAGCCGACAGCCCCCACCAGACCACCGGCGAAGGGCACCGACCCTGACAGCGGGCCAGGCCTGGGGGCCGCAGCCAGTGCCTTTCGCAGCGCATCCATCAGGCCCTTCACCGTCCCGTCGGTCTCCACCCGACTTCCACCGATGTCGACGGCGCGCCCATCGCTTCGCACTTCGAGCCCGTCTCCGAAACCGATGAACGAGTAGCGCCCGACCCGGTCCCCGTGCTCGACGCTTTCGAGGAGGAAGCGCGGATGCAGAGGGCCGAGCTTCAGATACACCGAGGTCGGCGTATCGAGGTCAGCTGGGATGTCGAAAGGGTGGTTCAACGAGGGCTCCTCTCACCGGTCGGGAAGATGAGCTCAGAAATGAGGAACCCACCTTCCGAGGCCGGAGGTGGGTCTTGGTGATCAGAAATCCTGGGGGACTATCCGACCGAAGCCACCTCCGGCGCGGGCCAACGCCACTGCCAGGTGGTCGAAGTCGCGAAGATGGTCTTGGTGGTCATGCGGGGGGCACGGTAAGTCGCCACCCGGGCAACGTCAAGAGCGGGCTACCCGCCGACCCGGTTCATCCCGGCGAGCACGGCTTCCACATCGCTTGGAGCGACAGGTGGATAGAAGACCATGGTGTACAGATCGCAGCGCTCACCAGGCTCCTCGTACCATCCGGCCACCCAGGTTCCATCGGGGTGGGGCCCGACCACCCCACGAGTGCCATCGATGAAGACTTCACCCTTTTCCGCCGGCCAGTCCACGGGAGGAAGCGTTCCCCGGACCAGGGCGATTGCCACCGTCCCGTCCTGTCTGCCGTAGAAGGCGGTTTGGCTGCCCCCCACTGAGGTCCACACATCCATGTCGATCAAGTCGGGGTCGAGCAGTCCGGTACCGACCCCGGTGGGGCGAAATCCCAGGTCATATGGGGGCGCTGGGCAGTCGATCGGCGTTTCCGTCGTGGTCGTCTCGCCCACGGTCGTGGTGGTGACAACGGGCGCAGTAGTGGTTGTTACGGAGCCCGAACTGCAGGCGGCCAGGGCCAGGACCACAACGAGGAGTGCGACTCGCCTCACGGAGCCAGAGCTCGCATATAGCCGTCGCGTGACCCGATGTAGATATGGCCGTTCCAAATTGCGGGAGTTGACTCGAGACAGGTTTCTCCGAGGTCGAGCGTCCATTGCTTCACCGGGGACCTGGGATCCTCCAGGGAGTAGGCACGCACATCTCCGTTGCAGGTAGCAGTGACCAGCATCCCGTCGACCACCGCCGGCGAGGACCATGAGTGCCATCCGACCTCGTCAGACCAGAGGATCTCACCGGTCTCGGCGTCGACCGCGATCAGGCTTCCCTGCATGGTGTTGTTGTATACGACGCCTTGATAGACCGCCGGTGTGCTCCACGTCCCAGCCTGCTCGCTGCCCGCCGTCAGATCTACGCCCCAGAGCCTGGGGTCGCCCTCGGCGTAGGGGTCGAGTTTCAGCAATTGCCCCACTTCGCGGGTCCGGTCGATGTTGGCCTGGGTTCGATATCCGGGGCCGACTTGATCCGGCTTCACATTGACGGCGGCGTAGAGCATCCCGTCGGCGTCGACCACGAGCGAAGCATCGATATCGCCGCCGGCCCAGTAGTCGAAGACGATGGGCGCCTCACCCTCACGGACCTTGCTCACGTCGAGGCCGACGATCCGACCCCCAGAGTTGGCGAAGTAGACCCGCTGCTCATAGAGGACAGGCGAGTTCTCGATCGAGACATTCCCACCCGAGAGGTCGATGAATTCGTCGTCGTATCCGGGCGTCTGGACAAGGATCTCAGGGTCGACTGTCACCTTTCCGCTGGAGTCGTAGGCCCGATTCAGTTCGACGGCGAAGAACCAGCTGTTCTCCCCACCCTCATAGAGGATGTCGTCGACCACGGCCCCGTTGGAATCCCAGTCATCGTTCCAGGTCCCGGGGACGTCGAGTGCATCCATCGACCAGAGCTCCACAGGCTCGTCACCGTCAAGCGACAGGATTCGGTACTTGTTGTCCCGTGAGCCGAAGTAGAGCAACGGATAACCGTCGGGATCAAGGGTCACCGAGCCCTTGATCAGGTCTCCAGTCTGGAACTTTGGCCTCAGGTCCTCCCCCGTGTCGGCATTGACGAAATGAACCGCGGAGTCGTAGGCACCGAAGATGAGCTCGGTGATCCCGTCTGGGCGCTCCCAGACGGCCGGCTGACCGGTCCAACCCATGCCACACCACTGTGTGGTCTCACCGAGGTTGGTCGACGTGCTGCACATTGCAGTGTCCGGATAGGTCCATTTGACCGATGGCTCTTGGCTCACATCGCCCGTGCCGTACCAGCTGCGCGTGGGGTTGCCCCGGAACATCGTCAGGCCGACCGTGGTGCCCCAAGGTTGGCCAACAGTGGAAGCGGGAACGGTGTCTTTCGGGCGCTCTATTGGGGCCTGGGTGCCGCCGGGGGTCGACGTCGTCGTCGCCCCGGGCACCGTCGATCCGGACCCGTCTCCGAGAGTGGTCGTCGTTGCCCCCGCTTGCGGGGTCGTGCCGTCCCTGGGTGGGGAACCAGCGTCGTCCTTGGTAACCAGGAAGACGCCGAGTCCCAGCACCAACCCGGTTACGAGGACCAGCAAGACCAGGCCAAAGCGTTCGTTCACCTCACAACCAACTTCAGGAGGGTGGCCGGCAGGTCGGCTCCGCGGTCAGCACCGGATGTCCTGAGCTCTCGATCAGGGCCGGGATGAGGCATGCTTCAATTCTCCCAGCGGGTGACACCACAGCGCGGGCAACCGCTGTGGTCGAGCCGGCGTCTGAGAAATTGGGCCATACGAAGTTCCCTAGAGACCAGAAGACAGGTCGGCCGTCAACGACGTCGAGCGGCTGCAACCGATGAGGGTGATGCCCGAAGATGATATCGGCTCCCGCAGCAATCATCGCCCGACCTCGTTCCACATCCTCGAGGCGGGGCGTGGTGTCCAGTTCGACGCCCCAGTGCACGGCGACCACTACCAGGTCGGCCTGCGCCGCAGCGGCCTCGACCGCCGCCACCATCGAGGGAATGTCGTCACCATCCCTGATCCCCGCCTGTTCGTCGGTAGCAAACCACGAGGCATCCCCAACCACGCCCCCAAAGCCGATCACCGCCACCTTCCAGCCTCCGATCTCGAACAGGGCGGGTGATCCGGCCTCGTCGGCGTTGGCTCCGGCTCCGACCGGACTGACCCCGGCCGCGATCAGATTTGCCCTTCCGTCGACCAGTGCTTCTTTGCCATAGTCGCCCGAGTGGTTGTTGCCCATGTTGGCCACCTCCACCCCGTTGGCAGCCAGGGCACCGAGGGACTCCGGAGGGCAGAGAAACACATAGTCCTTGTCGAGAGGGCTGCCGAGGGCCGAGGGAGCGCACTCCAAATTCACCACAGTCAGGTCGTCGTCGACGAGCAGGCCGTCAAGACCCGAGAAGGCGTGATCCCAACCCTGGGCGGCCAGGGCCGGGATATAGGTGGGGTCGAGGTTGACGTCCCCGGTGCCCTGAATCACCAACCACTCCTTTGCGGGAAAGGTCGAGGTCGTTGTCGGAGGGATCGTGGTCGAGGTCGTGGGACCAGTGGTGGAAATGGTCGAGGTCGTGGGAACGGTGGTCGGAGTGACCGCAGTCGCGACACAACTCGAGACAACGACCATCAACACAACGAGCACGAGGAGTGATCGAGGCACGAAACGTCAGCGTAGGACGTAGGACGTATTGCTACAGGATCTGGCTCAGGAAGAGCTTGGTTCGCTGTTCCTGAGGGTCGGTGAAGAAGTGCTCGGCGGTCCCCACCTCGACGATCTGGGCGTCGGCCATGAACACCACCCGGTTGGCGACGGCCCGGGCGAATCCCATCTCGTGGGTGACGACGATCATCGTCATCCCGCCTTCAGCCAGCTCGACCATGACGTCGAGCACCTCTTTGATCATTTCCGGATCGAGAGCGGAGGTCGCCTCGTCGAAGAGCATCACCTTGGGCTTCATCGCCAGGGAGCGAGCAATCGCAACCCGCTGTTGCTGGCCACCGGAGAGTTGACCCGGATACTTTGCGGCCTGCTCGGGGATACCCACCCGCTCCAGCAGTTGCATGGCATGAAGCTCGGCATCGACCTTGGACTCATGGCGAACGTGACGTGGGGCGAGAGTGATGTTGTCGAGCACCGTCAGATGGGGGAAGAGATTCAACTGCTGGAAGACCATGCCCGTCTCCCGTCGCACCTCCTGGATGCTGCGCACATCGTCGGTGAGCTCGACTCCATCGACCACGATCTGACCCCGGTCGTGCTTCTCCAGCCGATTGATACAGCGGATCAGGGTCGACTTGCCGGCACCGGAGGGCCCGATGAGTACCACCACTTCCTGCATCCCCACTTTGATGTTGACGTCCCTGAGGGCCTGAAAATCGCCAAAGAACTTGTCGACGCCAACACATTCGATGATCGGGTCACCCTTGACCCGGGTGGCATCGGCAAATATCTCGGGGCTTGGCTCAATGGTCATCAGCTCGAGCACATGGTATTCCCCGCGGGCCGACCATGGCCCTTGGCGACGATCTTGATACGCTTCGGCCGGCTCTGAGAGCCTGAAAGGAAAGAAACACATGAAGAAGCGATACAAACTGTTGACGCTTGGCCTGGTTCTTGCATTTGTCGTCGCGGCATGCGGCGGCGGGTCAGAGTCGACAACAACGGCAGGCGGGGCCGCAACTACTGCCGGGGAATCTGGCTCAGATCTGCCCGACCTCGAAGGCCGAACCGTCACAGTCGCCGTCGAAAACGCCTATCTGCCGTTCAACTATGTCCTTGCCGGTGAGACCGAGGGACAGGGCTGGGACTATGACGCCTGGGCGCACATCTGCGACGTCCTCAACTGCGTTCCGGAATTCGCCGTGGCAGCATGGCCGGCCCTGATCGATCAGGTGGCACAGGGTGAGTTCGACACTGGCGCCGATGGGATTTCCATCACTGACGAGCGCAAGGAAGTCGTCGACTACTCCGACGCCTACATGGTGGTGGAGCAGAAGTTCGTCGTGCAGCTGGCCGATGATCGCTACACCACCGCCCAGGACTTCATCGACGACCCAGATGGCATCGTCTCCACCCAGGTGGGCACGACCAACTACGAGTTGGCGAAGACGCTGCTCGGCGGTGAGGAGCGGATCAAGGCCTTCGACACCTTCCCACTCGCCATACAGGCCCTGATCTCCGGCGACGTCGACGCGGTGATCATCGACGATGCGGCAGGGCTTGGCTACGTCGGGGAGAACGCCGACGAACTCAAGACCATCGACGATGGTCTCCAGTCCGACCCTCTGGGATTCATATTCCCCAAGGGATCGGAACTGGTCGCCGCGGTCAACCTCGCCCTTCAGCAGATGAAGGACGATGGCACCATGGAGGAGTTGGGAGTGAAGTTCTTCGGCGAGGGGTTCACCATCACCTACGAAGACATCGAGGAGTGAGCTGATTTCCTCTCCTCGATCTATGAGACGCGCCGGGCCTCCTGGTCCGGCGCGTCTGACTCCTAATGGCTGATCCGGGTGAAAAGGAGATCACCCCGGCACCGGGGGCAAGCGCCTACACCTTTGACGCCTCCGAGTTCCCCTGGTGGCTGGTGGGCATGCTCGTCGTCATCGGCCTCATGGTGGTGGCGATCATCTTCAACGCCGACTACCGCGAGGCATTCGACAACATCCTCCCCCTTCCGCCCAACTTCGCGCTGGGCCTGGCTCTCACCCTCTATCTCACTGCCGGCTCATTCGTGGTGGCGACACTATTGGGTCTGTTCATTGGGTTAGCCCGATTGAGCCAGAACACCCTGATCCGCAACCTGGCAGCCTTCTATATCGAATTCATCCGCGGCATCCCGATCCTCGTCTTCATCTTCCTGATCGCCCTCGTGCTGACACCCGACCTGGCCGGGTTGATCAATGTCGAAAGCCGCGCCATACCTCAAGCCCTGAGGGCGTCAGCCGCCCTCTCACTCTTCTATGCGGCGTTCATCGCCGAGGTGTTTCGGGCCGGTATCCAGTCGGTCCCGACAACCCAGACCGAGGCTGGCCGGTCGATCGGGCTCAGCGAACGTCAGATCACCAGGAAGATCGTCTTGCCCCAGGCGGTGCGCAACATGCTGCCCGCCTTGGGCAACGACCTGATCTCACTGATGAAGGACACCTCGCTAGTCAGCGTGCTTGCGGTGCGAGAGATCACCCAAATGGCCCGCCTTTACTCCGGGTCCACCTTTCGGTTCCGCGAGGCTTTCTTCGTCCTGGTCGTGCTCTACGTGGTGCTAACCCTGGCGCTGAGCCTGCTGTTGCGCTGGTACGAACGACGGATCGCAATCCCGACCTAGGCGAGAAGCGCCAGAACCCGGCTCGACCACGCCGACTCGGCGTCCATGCCCACCGACTCGTGTAGGTCGGACGCCGAGCCGAAGGGGAGGAACTGATCGGGGACACCGATCGAAGTGACTTCCTTGGTGATCCCTGCCGCCGAGAAGGCCTCCATCACCGCAGAGCCAAATCCGCCGGCGAGGACATTGTCCTCGAGGGTGACCACATGCGCGACAGGCGTTGCCCACTCCAGGATCCGGGGATCGAGTGGCTTTACCCAGCGGGCGTTGACCACTCCTACGGACACTCCGCGCTCTCCCAGGTCGAGGGCAGCCTTCTCGGCCACCTCGACCATCCGACCCACCGCCACCAGGAGCACGTCGGAACCGGTGCTCAGAAGCTGTGCCTCACCGACCGGGATCGGCGCCACCGGGATTGCGGGGACCGACACCGCGGCGCTCTTTGGATAGCGGATGGCGATCGGCCCGTCGTGATCCACCGCAGTCTCGATCATGGCGCAGAGCTCGGTGGCGTCCGCAGGCGCTCCCACGACCATGTTGGGGATCATCCGCAGGTAGGAGAGGTCGAAGACTCCGTGATGGGAGGGCCCATCGGGCCCGGTGATTCCGGCACGGTCCACCAGGAACACGACCGGCAGATCATGGAGTGCGACATCGGCCACGATCTGGTCGAAGGCACGTTGCAGGAAGGCTGAGTAGACGGCCACGACCGGCCTCTTGCCTGCCATCGCCATTCCCGGCAGCCAGGGTCACCGAGTGCTGCTCGGCAATGGCAGTGTCGTAAACCCGGTCCGGAAAACGCTGTGCCATCTGGGTCAGACCCGCGGTGCTCACCATGGCCGCCGAGATTCCGATCATGTCCGGCCGAGTCGCAGCCGCCGCGGCTATGGCCTGGCCGGCAACGTCTGTCAGCTTGAGCTCGGTTTTCAGTGCCTTGCCAGTCGCAACATCGAAGCTGCCCACACCATGAAGTTTCTCGACTTCATCCTCGATCGCCGGCTGATAGCCACTGCCCTTCTCGGTCAACACATGGACCACGACCGGCCGGTCGTAGGTCTTGGCGAGGGTCAGGGTCTCCTCGAGCAATGCCTGGTCGTGGCCGTCGATCCGACCGGTGTACTTGAGGTCGAGGGCATCGAACACCGTCGAAGGCTCCAGGATCTGCTTGATGGCATCCTTGAGCCGCCCCGCAAACTCGTCGGCAGTCTCCCCCACCAGCGGTATTCCCCGGAGCATCCGGCCCAGGGTTCGCTTGGCCCTCTCGTAACGAGGATCGATGCGGTAGTGGGCGAGGTTGGCCAGAGCGGCGATCCCACCAACCGTTGGGGCGTACGAACGCCCGTTGTCGTTGAGGACGATGATGAGGCGGGGCGGCCTCGCCACCGCGATGTGGTTCAGGGCCTCGTATGCCATCCCGCCCGTCAACGCGCCGTCTCCCACCACGGCGATCGTGTACCCGGGATAGCCCGACAGGGCATGGCCCAGGGCGTAGGAGAGCGACGTCGAAGCGTGGCTGTTTTCGACGAAGTCGTGAGGGGACTCCTCACGGGACGGGTATCCGGACAGCCCGCCGGTGCGTCGGAGCTGATCGAACTCCTCTCTCCTCCCGGTCACCAGCTTGTGGACGTAGGCCTGATGCCCGACATCCCAGATGATCCGGTCGTTGGGGGAGTCGAACACCCGATGCAGCGCCAATGTGAGCTCGACCACACCGAGATTGGGCGAAAGATGGCCTCCGTTGGCCGACACCTTGTCGATGATGAAGGCCCGGATCTCCTCACTGAGCACTCTGGAGCTGCTCCAGGCTCAACTCACGGAGGTCGGCCGGGCTGGAAATGGTTTCGAGAATCGACATGGGAGGACTGGCGATGAGCCGATATCAGGCTAGCCCTGGCCCGGTCGTTGTCCCCATCGAGAGCGGGGAGTCGCACCGTGAACACCGACCCTCTACCCAATTCACTCTCGACGGCTCACTGCGCCGCCATGACTTTCCACGACATGTTTGACGATGGCGAGGCCGAGGCCGGTCCCGCCTGTCGAACGGGAACGGGCGGCGTCGACCCGATAGAAGCGCTCGAACACACGGCTCAGGTCCCTGGTCGGTATCCCCTCACCGGTGTCAGAAATCCGAAGCACCGCCTCACCGTTGTCAGTTTCCAAGGCCGCACCTGCTGATCCCCCGCGGGCGGTGTAGCGGACCGCATTGTCGAGAAGGTTGCGCACCGCAATTGCGATGTCGCGGCGGCTGCCCGCGATCTGGGTCGGCGACAAGTCGAGCGTGAGGTCGATGCCTTTCTCCTCTGCCATCGGGCGCAACCGCTCCAATTCCTCGCGAACCAATAGATCGAGGTTCAAAGGCTCCAAATCGGGCTGGTCGCGCTCCAGCCTGGAAAGGTCGAGGAGATCGGTCACCAACCGGTCGAGTTGCCTCGCCGAGCGCTCGATCTGTTGGGCAAACCCGACTGAGGAATCGTCGTTGCGCCCGACAGCGATCTGGAGGGCTTCGGAGGAGGCGATGATCGCCGACACCGGCGTCTTCAACTCATGGGATGCGTTTGCTACGAAGTCACGACGGACGGACGCGACCCTTTCGACGTCGGTCACATCCACCAGCACCAGGAGAATCCGGTCATCCCCACCGAACGGGGTGGCAAGGGCGCGGACACGCCGCACCGGCTTTCCGTGCTCGACCACCCGCTCCACCGGTTGGCGCCTCTCCCGGCACTCGCGAACTGCACTCTGAAAGGTGAATGGTGCCAAGCCGGAGAGGTTGGCCGGCACCCCACCCAGCAACTCCCGAGCAGACGGATTGGAATAGACCACCTCGTCTTCAGGCGAGAACAGGACCGTTCCTTGGCGAAGGGCGCCGAGTACCGACTCCAGGGTCTGAGTTGCCTGTTCGGCTTGTGCCACCTGATCCTCTTGGGCTCGGGCTAGGTCAAGAGTCTGTTGCGTGAGGATGCTGACGGGGGCGGACATCCGTCGGGCCACCAGCCAAACCGCGGCCAATCCCAACACAGCCCCGAAGATGAAAATGAGAGTCGAATTTTCCTGCTCCCCAGACCGGAGGAGCAGCCATCCGATCACACCCAACAACACGAGATAGGCGAGGCCGAAGTAGACGAACAGACGGACTGTGAACGATGACCTGTCCGGCTCCGATCGGTTACTCATCCACGAACTTGTAGCCGAGCCCGCGCACCGTGACAATGTGGGTCGGCCCTGTCGGATCAGGCTCCAGCTTCTGCCGCAACCGCTTGATGTGGACGTCGAGGGTCTTGGTGTCCCCAAAGTACGCCGGGCCCCACACCTCGTCGATGAGGGTGTGACGGGCAGCCAACCGATTCTTGCGCCGCATCAACGACTCGAGAAGCTCGAACTCCTTGGGTCTCAGGTCGACCGCCACGCCGTTGAGCCGGGCCTGGTGAGCGTCGATGTCGAGCTCGATCGACCCCCCGCGCAGAACTTCGTTCGACTCCGACAATGCCCCGCTCTTGGCCGCCCGCCTCAGCTGGGCCCGGATCCGAGCGACCAACTCGCGCATCGAAAAGGGCTTGGTCATGTAGTCGTCGGCGCCCAGTTCGAGACCTGCGACCTTGTCCGACTCGGCGTCCTTGGCGGTCAACATGATGATCGGAACGTCGGACGACGACCTGAGCTGCCGGCACACGTCAAGTCCCGACATCCCGGGGAGCATGAGGTCGAGAAGGACCAGGTCAGGATGATTGACCCGGGCCGACTCCAGCCCGCTCACCCCTGACTCGGCCACGAAAACATCGAATCCCTCGCTGTCGAGGGCATATCTCACGGATTCGGCGAGGCCGGGCTCGTCTTCAACGAGAAGCACACGATGCGGTCGGCGTTCAACCGATGTCGTCATCTGCTGCCCGATGGAGACCAACCTTGACGAATTCGGCCCGCTCACCGGTGATCAGATAAGCCGTCTGCTCTGCGAAGTCAACTGCCTGGTCGCCAATGCGCTCCAACGCCCGAGCCACCATCAGGATCTTGCTCGCCCACTCCAACATGGGAGGTTGGTTGCCGACGACCAGGATTTCTTTGTACATGTTGGCGTTGAGACGATCCACTGGCTGGTCCATGGCGGGAAGCAACCTCGCCTCGTCGAGGTCCTTTCGGACGTAGGCCTCGATCGCGGTCCTAATCATGGGACGCACCAGGTCCCCCATCTCGCGAATCTGTTCCGCCATCCGCTCGACACGGGGCAATCCGTCATTGAGCTTGGTCGCCTTGGCGATGTTGACGGCTTGGTCACCCATCCGCTCGAAGGTCTGATCCAACTGGAGGAGCACCGTCATCTTCCGCAGGTCAGGGCCGAGCGGCTGGTATCTCGCCATGAGATTCGTCCACTGGCCGTGAACATCCAGATAGGCGCGATCGATATCGTCGTCGAGCTCGACGACCTGGTTGGCGAGGGCCACATCACTGGTGCACACCCCCTCCACAGCCATAGCCACCATCTGCTCGGCTCGATCGACCATCCCCAGCACAGTCTGCTCGAGCGAATCCAACTCCTGATGGAAGTGAAGATTGGTGTCGGTCATCCGAACCTCCCCGTTATGTAGTCCTCGGTCTGTTTCTGACTCGGGGAAGTGAAAATCTGCTCGGTGCCGCTGTACTCGACAAGGTACCCGGTCCTCTGACCCTGCTCGTCGACACTGACCGAGAAGAAAGCGGTCTGGTCGGAAACCCGTGCCGCCTGTTGCATGTTGTGGGTGACGATGACGATGGTGTAGTCCTTTTTCAGATCGAGCATGAGCTCTTCGATCTTTAGGGTGGCTATTGGATCCAAGGCCGAGCAAGGCTCGTCCATGAGGACCACATCCGGGCTGGTGGCGATGGCCCGTGCGATGCACAAACGCTGCTGCTGCCCCCCGGACAGGGCCATCCCAGATTCTTTGAGCTTGTCTTTTACCTCGTCCCAGAGAGCTGCCTTGGTCAAGGATTCCTCGACCAGGTCGTCGTAGTTGCCCTTCCAGCCGGCGATCTTTGGCCCGTAGACGATGTTCTCGTAGATGCTCTTCGGAAACGGATTTGGCTTTTGGAACACCATCCCGATGCGTCGTCTCACCTCTACCGGATCGACCTTTTCCCCATAGAGATTGACTCCGTGATATTCCAGCTTGCCTTCGACCCGGGCAGACTCGATCAGGTCGTTCATGCGGTTGAAGCACCGCAACACCGTCGTCTTGCCACATCCCGAAGGCCCGATCAGCGCAGTGATCTGGTTCTGGCGGATGTCCATGTCAACGTTACGCACTGCTCGGAAAGAGCCGTAGTACACGGTCAGCCCTTCGACATCGAAGATCAGAGGGCGTTGTTCGCGGGGGACCGCCGCGGACTCGGCTGCTTTGGCAACCGCTGCATGCTCGGCGAGGGCGGTCTCGGCCGATTCGAGGCTGGCGGTTTCGGTATTGGTGGTCAAGTCGTCACCCTCCTGGTGGTTCATCGGTATCTCCGCTCGAAGCGGTCACGGGTGATGACAGCTACCGCGTTGACGGTGAGGAGCATTACAAGAAGCACGACAATGGCGGCTGCGGTCAAGGCGACAAACGCCTCCTGCGGCTGTCGCGCGAAGTTGAAAATGATGATTGGCAGCGCGGTGTATGGCTGGTTGGTCACCAGATCGATGAATGAAGCACCATTGCCAACGCTGAAGTAGAGCGAAAGCTGAGCCCCGGCCAGCAAGAGAGCGGCCGATTCCCCGAACGCCCGGGCGATGGTGAGCACCGAGCCGGTGAGGATGGCCGGAAATGCGACCGGGAGCACGTGGTGCCTGATGGTCTCCCATCGCGTGGCGCCAACCGCGAGGGAAGCCTCACGCAACCCTGAGGGAACGGCGCGCAGTGCTTCTGAGGCAGTGATGATCATGATCGGAAGCACAAGGACTGCCAGAGTCAAACCCCCGGCGATGACGTTGCGGCCCCCGATCCCACCCTCGGCGCCAAAGACGCCACCCATCACGATGTCGACAAAGAGGAAGAGACCGAGAATCCCGTAGACGATCGAGGGTACCCCGGCCAGATTTCGGATGTTATTGCCGATGAATCTGGTCACTCGATTGTCCGGAGCGTATTCCTCGAGGTAAACCGCGGCTGCCACCCCCACCGGGAAGGCGATGGCGATCACGAATCCGACCAGGGCCAGCGACCCCATGATCCCCTGCCAGATTCCCGACGCCTCAGGGGTAGGCGACAGGGAGGAGGTCACGAACGAGAGCCCTCGGGCCTGAAAGACAGGCATCGCAGTCGAGATCGTGTCGACCAGAAGGGTGACGAGAATCACCACCGAGGAAAGCAACGTGAACAACAGGGTGAACCTGATCAGGGCATTCACCGGGCTGAACTTTCGTCCCTCGACCGATTGGCGAACCAACTCGGTCGTGGTCAGAGCCCGTGCGTCGGCAACCATCTCAGTACCTCTGCCGGTAGCGACGGACCAGTCGCCCGCTCATGACATTGAGCCCGAGGGTCAACAGGAACAAAACCAGGCCGACGAAGAACAACGACTGGAAGGCGGCCGCGTCGCCGGCCACCTGATCAGATCCGACCGCCAGATTGGCCATGGCACCGGTCATGGTCAGCCCTCCCTCTGTCGGGTTGAGCGTCAAAACGCCATTGAGACCGGCGGCCAGGGCCACAACCATGGTTTCACCAACGGCACGCGAGATCCCGAGGATGATGGCGGCGATGATCCCCGAGATGGCGGCTGGGAACACGATGCGGAGTGCCGTGTGCCACTCCTTGGCCCCGAGACCGTATGAGGCTTCGCGCAGCGACAGGGGCACGGCGCGCATTGCATCCTCCGAAACGGAGGCAACCAGGGGGACGGTGAGGATCCCAACCGCGATTCCCGCGGCCAGGAAATTGGCGCTCTGGGCGCCGGGGAACAATCCCCGAACGATGTTGGGGCTTATGAATTGAAGAGCGAAAAATCCGAGGACCACCGAGGGGATCCCCGCCAGGATCTCCAGGGTCGGCTTGAGAACCCGACGCACACCTGATCGGGCGTATTCGGACAGGTAGACCGCGGATCCGAGGCCGAAGGGAACCGCGACCAGCATCGCGATCCCGGTCACGATCAGGGTGTGGGCCAGGAGCGCTGACACCTGGAATCGGCCACGACGGGGGAACCAACCGTCCCCAAACAGTTGATCGAAATCGATTGAGGTGAGAAAGCCCCATGCCTTTCCGGCGAGGGCCACGACGATGGCCAACGAGGTGAGGATCGAGAAGGTGGCCGCCAAGAAGAAAAGCGCCTTGACCCAGCGCTCACGCCGCCGGCGACTGACGCTTCCGGTCAGGTCGACGAGCGGATCCCCCGTGCTTTGAACGATTGCCATGTTGACCCGGTTAGAGAATAGAGGGAGGGGCCAGAACCTTGTCCGGCCCCTCGTCTCTCATAACCTCAACCTGCAGCGCCGGTCCAGGCGGTCCGGGTGGCTTCGATGTCTTCCGCCGGCAGTTGGACATACCCAGCGTCACTGACCCACGCCAGACCTTCGTCTGACAGGTAGTAGTCGACAAATGCGTTCAATTCGGGACGGTCGGCCAGGTCGTTGGTCTTGACGTAGATGAACAGTGGACGTGACATCGGGTATTCGAACGCAGCGATCGTCTCGGCGTCGGTGCCACGCAGGTACCGACTCACCCGCTCATCGATCTCGATCGCCTTGAGCGCATCCTGGTTTTCCTCGAAGAAGGCAAACCCGACCCATCCCAGCGAACTGGGGTTGTCGACGATCCCCTGGACGATTGCGTTGTCATTTGCCGATGCGTTGTAATCCGCCCGGGTGAAGACGTTGTCTTCGCCTACCCGCTCCTCGGCGAGGTCGGTGATCGCAAACTCGACGAAGGTGTCGTAGGTACCCGACTCCTCGCCGGGACCGTAGATCACCAGTGGCTCATCGGGGTAAGGGGCGTTGGGTGCGCTCAACTCGGCGGCGAGATCGTTGGCGTCCGACCAGTTGGCGAACCCCTCCGACTCCGGCCCCACCAGTGCGTAGATATCGGACTCAAGGCCAGACAGGTCACGGCCTCATTCGATGGGTTGGTCATCACGGTGAGTCCCGTCGGTGGCCACGTGCAGTTCGACGTAATCGATCCCGCCCGCCTCGCAGAGAGCGACTTCCTCGTCCTTGATCGGCCGAGATGCGTCCGAGATGTCGGTCTCGTTGTTGCAGAACCGGGCAAAGCCGTCACCGGTGCCCGGACCCTCCACTGAGGTGGCGACCCCAGGATTGACAGCGTCGAATGCCTCGCCGACTCGCGCCGAAATCGGCTCCACCGTCGAGGAGCCTGAAATCACGATGCTCCCCGACAGATCGCTCCCGCCGGCCTCCGCTGTCGTGGTAGGCCCTGCCGAGACCGCAGTAGTCGTTGGCTCGGCCGCTGCTGCGGTGGTCGTGGTGTCCTCGGAATCACCGCCACAGGCGGCGAGGATACGGGTTACGACGGCCAGCAGGCCGACCAGGCTCTTGATTCGGATCTTCATCCGTTGGTACTCCTTGTTGGGAACCGGTACTTCCAAAACCATGGGCAGTCAGACCCCCACGGTCGAGAAAAACCTAAGGAAACCGGCCTTAACGGGCCCCCACGGAGGCATGAACGGGAGATGAACGTTTGGGCCGTCCGTGGCGACCTTTTCTCCCCCCAGGAGCGAAGCGACGTTGGGGGGAGTGGCCCGAAGGGCCGAGGGGGGCAACTCCTTCGCGTGGCCGATCGGTCTACAGATGGGCCGAGGCGCGCACCCGTGCCAGCTCTTGCAGCACGAGATGGGCGTCGATCCCTGACACCACGGGGACCCGGGACCAGGTCCCGTCCGGCCTCAGCTCCCAGGCCAGAAGGTCATCGGCCATCAGCACATCGAATATCTCGTCGATCCGGAACTGGAGATCCGGATCGGTGATCGGGGCCAGCGCCTCGACCCTGCGATCGAGGTTGCGGGGCATCAAGTCCGCCGAGCCCATGTAGTAGTGGCGGGGCCGTCCCCTGGCTCCGAAGCGGTAGACCCTCGAGTGCTCCAAATAGCGGCCGACCAACGAACGCACGGTGATGTTCTCGGAGAGACCGGGCACGCCCGGGCGCAGACAGGAGATCCCTCGAATGATGAGGTCGACCCGGGTGCCGGCGTTCGAAGCCTCATACAGCGACTCGATGATGCGGGCATCGACCAAGGAGTTCATCTTCAACGTGATGTGCCCATCGGGACGGGAAGCCTCATCCTCGATCAGTTCGGAGATACGACTTCGGATCCCGTTCGGCGAGACCGCCAACTTGCGGTAGCTGGTCTGACGCGAATAGCCGGTCAGATAGTTGAAGACGTCCGAGAGATCCGAGCCGATGTCGGGATCAGCCGTCAGAAGGGCCACGTCCTCGTAGGTGCGCGCCGTCTTCTCGTTGTAGTTCCCGGTGCCGATGTGGGCGTAGCGGGCCACCCCATCGCCTTCCCGTCTCACCACCAGCGTCAGCTTGGTGTGGGTCTTGAGGCCGACCACGCCATACATGACGTGGACGCCGGAGTCTTCCAGCCGCTGGGCCCACTCGATGTTGCGCTCCTCATCAAAGCGGGCCTTGAGCTCGACGAGTGCCACCACCTGCTTACCGGCCTCCGCCGCCTTGATCAGAGAGCCCATGACCGGGCTGCTGCTCGAGTTCCGATACAGGGTCATCTTGATCGCCAGGACCCTGGGGTCGCGTGCGGCGCGATCGATGAACGCCTCGACCGTCGGGGTGAACGAGTCGTATGGATGGTGAACGATGAGATCCCCTTGCCGGATCACCTCGAAAATGTCGGGTGTGTCTACCCCAGGCGCGGCCAGGCGGGGCGGAGTGACCCCGGCGAAAGCCTCGAATTTCAGATCAGGGCGATCGAGGTCGTAGAGGCCCCAGAGCCCCGACAGATCCAGGGGGCCGGCCACCCGATAGACGTCATCCTCGGTGGCACCCATCTCCCGCATCAGAAGATCGAGGACCTCGGCGGGCATGTCAGGATGGATCTCGAGCCGGACGACGCGACCAAATCGTCGCTGGGTGAGCTCGGACTCGATTGCCATCAGGAGGTCGCCCCCCTCATCCTCTTCCACATCGATGTCGGCATTTCTGGTCACCCGGAACACGTGGTGGCCCAACACCTCCATTCCCGGGAACAGTGCCCCGAGATGAGCAGCAATCACCTGCTCGAGGGGGACATATCGCTCCCCGTCGGGCAAGACGACGAATCGGGGGAGAATCGGCGGCACCTTGACTCTCGCGAACCTCGCCAAGCCAGTGTCCGGATTGCGGACGAACACCGCCATATTGAGGGAGAGATTGGAGATATAGGGGAACGGGTGCGACGGGTCCACCGCCAGCGGGGTGACCACCGGAAAGACCAGCTCCCGGAACTGGGCGTCGAGGAATGCTTGATCCTCATCATCGAGGGTCGGATAGTCACTGAAGACGATTCCCTCGGTCCCGAGCGCCGGGGCCAACTCGGAGAGGAACTCCTTGGAGATGGTCTCGTACTGGACCTCAGCCACACTTCTGATCGCCGCCAACTGCTGGCTGGGTGTCATCCCATCAGGAGGAGTGGAGCCGACGCCGTGGAAGACCTGTTCCTTGAGGCCGGCCACCCGCACCTGGAAGAACTCATCCAGGTTGTTGGCCCAGATGGCGAGAAACTTGGCGCGTTCGAGAAGCGGGAAGTCGTTTCGCTGGGCAAGCGACAGGACACGTCGACTGAACTCGAGCCAGGAGAGCTCCCGGTTCAAGAAATGTTCGGGGTCGAAATGCTCCACTTCGGTGCTGATGAATACCACGACTCTGTTCCGATCGGTTAACGGGGCTCGACCCTAAAGCCACCAAGTAGGAATTGGCGAAGATGCATGGTCACCGACTCGACGCGATCCTGCGGCGACGCCGCCGAGAGCACGGTGCGGGCCGCCGACATGATCGAGTCCTGGATCAGACGCCCCGCCAGGTCCGGGGGCATCGATCGAAACTCTCCTGACGCCACTCCGGCGTGATAAAGCCCGACCATGGCGTCAGCCAGTGTGGCATGGGCTGCCCGAATCCTGACTTCAGCCTCCGGTCCCATGCGTCCCACCTCGCGGTGCAGGATCACACCGAGCACCGGGTCATTGATCACGAACTCGACCGTTCGACAGGCGAGGTCGGCTAGCCGCTCCGGAGCGTCACCACCGGTGGGAACCGCTCCAATTAGGGAATTGACCACGCCGGGCAGCTCTTCCTCGACAAGGGTGGCGATGAGGTCGTCGCGATCGTCGAAATAGTCGTAGAGGGTGGTTCTGCCAACTCCTGCAGCCAGGGCGATCTCGCCCAAAGGGAGGTCGGCGGTGCCGGCATCATGAATCAGGGTTTTGGCCGCGTCGAGGAGAGCGCTCCTGGTGAGCGCCTTGTGCTCGTCGATCGAGGCTGCACGGATACGGGGCATCGAGAACGAAAGGCTATCCCGACGACGAGCCAACGGCCACAGGTCTTGCCAACGACCCTGCAGCGCAGTGGCGTAGATTTCTGCTTCTAGGAGGAACAGCATGTCCAACGGATCAGAGAGCGCAGCCAACGGAACGCAGAAGGTCCGGGTCCAGACCAGGGCCCGCCCTTGGAGCGGCTTGCTGCTCGGCATGCTCCTCGGCATCTCCCTGGCGGTCATCCTGCAACAGGCAGGCGTCTGGCCGCTGGACCGGCTCCTGCTATTTGGCTTCGCCGGCTTGTTCGGCCTGATCGGGATCCTGCTCACGGGCTGGGGACGGGAAAGCGTTTCGGGATTCTCCTCCGTGGTGCCGCTGGTCCTCGCCGTGGCAATGATCGGATGGGGGGCAACCGGCCTCACTCAGCTCGATCAGCATGGGGAGCTGAATGGCGGGTGCACCGTCGAAGCCCAGTCAGATGTCGACAGCACGATCATGACCGATACCACCCGCCAGGACCCCTTCGAGGTGGATCCGGAAGGCGGCCTCTCCTGGTCTGCAACATCTCCCGAACCGATCACAGATCACACCTGGGAGATCTGGGTGGATGTCGGTGGGTTTCAGGTCGTCCTCGCCCAAGGCAGTGACTCCAACGCTGACCAAAACCTGGAGAACTCTGGCGATGTCCCCGACATCTCGGTCTATGTCGAGGAAGTGACCTCGATATCGGGCCAACAGATTCGTGGAGTTGTCGAGGTCGGTGGCGACATCGAAGGTGATGGTGGCGCATGTGACGGCTTCGCCTTTGTGCGTCTCACCGCCGACTTCTTCGACACCCTGATCTCTCAGATCGCGGCCGGATTGGCGCTCATCTCCCTGATCACCTTGATCGCAATTGCAATGCGACGCACTCGCATGGCGGACGTGGTGCCGGAGGAGACGGTGCCCGATGGGCCTGCGGTCAACGAGTCAAGCGATGGCGCGGCCGGCTCTGCGGCCGGTGCTGCCGCGGCCGGGGCCGTAGCCGAGGCTCAGCCCGACGAAGACGTCGTGGGGGAAGCGGTACAGCCGGAGGACGAAGAGCCGGACGCCGATGATGGGTTCCCGCCCACGACCTGACTCCAAATAATCAGCGGTCTTGGCAAACCTGGGTCATCCCACCAAACTCGGGGGAGTGATCAAGAATCGTTACGAGTTGAGCCTCGAGGTGGTGGCTGACTGGCGTGACGAGGCTGCGTGCTCCGGCCTGCCCCATTCCGTCTTCTTCCCCGTGGGAGACGACCTGGAAGAGGCGATCGCCAGCGCCAAGGAGATCTGCGCCGTCTGCCCGGTGACCGACAACTGTCTGGAATTCGCTCTGGAGACGAATCAGAAGGCCGGCATTTGGGGCGGGACGTCTGAGGAAGACCGCAAGGCGCTCCGCCGCAAATGGTTGGCTACCCGCCGTCGGGTGGGTTGAGGAACCGGGGACACTGCTCTGACTCCGGTGAAACGCGCCACCACCGGAGTGGCACTCATATTCCTGGCCAACGGCGCCGTCGTCGGCAGCTGGATCCCACGGCTCCCCGAGATCAGGGACCGACTCTCCATGGATCTCGACACCCTGGGTCTGACTCTCGCTCTGGGTGGCCTTGGGGCTCTCCTCGGGTCCTCGGTAAGTGGGGTCCTGTTGGGGCGCATCGGGGCCAGGCGGTCTGCAGTGGTTGGGTCTCTCGTGCTGTTCGGCCTGCTTCCCCTCATCGCAATTGTGCCCACTCCATTCCTCTTTGGGGCGCTCCTTGCAGCGCTCGGATTTGTCGACGCTCAGACCGACGTCGGAATGAATGCGGTGGGTGTCAGAGTCGAGGAGTCGGTCGGCCACTCGATCATGACTCGCCTCCACGGTCTTTGGAGTCTGGGCACTCTGGTCGGGTCCGGCCTCAGCGCACTGGCCGTTCTCGTCGGCGTGGATCTCGGGCCACAACTCATCGCGCTGTCGTCCGTTGGTCTCGTGGTCATCGCCTTCGCCGCCCGGTTGGTGCCGGACACCGCTCCGCGGAGGGGCACGGGCGAGAGATCAGGTCGGATCGCGATTGGCCTCATTCTCGCGGGCGCCACCGCGGTGATGATCGAGAGTGCCCCGATGGACTGGGGCGCCATCTTCCTGATTGACGTCACCGGTGCCGCGGGAGCTGTTGTCGGAACCGCAGCGGTCGTGTTCACGGCAGGGATGCTCGTGGGAAGGATGGCCGGCGACCATGTCGTCGACCGGTTTCAGGGTATCCCCACTGTCGTCGCCGGGATCCTGATCTCAGCATCCGCAATGGCTCTGGTTGTTCTCACCGACTCGACCACGACGGCGCTGGTCGGCTTCGCGATATGGGGGCTTGGGATCTCCGTGGTGCTTCCGGTTCTCTATAAGCTCGCCGGGTCCCACCCGACGTTCGCCGAGGGTGCCGGACTGGCGGCCCTCACGGTCGGGACCCGACTTGGATTCATGACAGCCCCGGCATTGATCGGCTTCGTCGCCGCCCGGTCGAGCCTGCCGGCTGCGTTGGGTGTGGTGGTCGGCCTGGCGGCGGCAGCCTCATTGGTGACCATCCGGATGACCCTCTCGGGTGGCGAGCAGATCCGCGATTCCCTCCCGAGCCAAGGCGTCTCATAATGTGGGGACAGGCAGACGGGATTTCAAGATGAACAAACAAGCCGAATACGTCCTTAGAACGGTCGAGGAGCGCCGCATCCGCTTCGTGAGACTCTGGTTCACCGACGTTCAGGGATTTCTGAAGTCGGTCTCGATCGGGCCAACCGAATTGGAGGTTGCCTTCGAAGAGGGCATGACCTTCGACGGCTCATCCATTGACGGATATGCCCGCATCCAGGAAGCCGACATGCTGGCCAAGCCGGACCCTTCCACGTTTCAGGTCCTTCCTTGGCGGACCGAGGAGCAGGTGGCACGGATGTTCTGTGACATCTACACCCCCGACGGCGAGCCATTCTCCGGCGATCCTCGCATCGTCCTCAAGCGGAACCTGGAGAAGGCATCGGAGATGGGATACATCTTCTACGCCGCTCCGGAATTGGAGTTCTTCTACTTTCGCGACTCCGGTCCGGTCCCCGAGGTTCTCGACCGGGGCGGCTATTTCGACCTGACTCCGCTCGACGTGGCGCAGGAATACCGTCGAAACACGATCAATGCCCTCGAGCACATGGGCATCCCCATCGAGCACTCCCACCATGAGGTGGCACCCAGCCAGCATGAGATCATCGTCCGCTACACGGATGCCTTGACGATGGCGGACAACATCATGACATCGAGGCTCACAGTCAAAGAGGTCGCTCTCCAGCACGGGATCTACGCGACGTTCATGCCCAAGCCGTTGGAGGACTACGACGGATCGGGGATGCACCTCCACCTTTCCCTGTTCGAAGGCGACGTCAATGCCTTCCACGAGCCAGGTACTCCTGGCGGCCTCTCCAAGGTGGGCCAGGCATTCATCGCCGGTCTCCTCCGCCATGCGGCCGAATTGACCGCCGTGACCAATCAGTGGGTCAACTCCTACAAGCGCCTCGTGGCGGGCTTCGACGCACCGATCTACGTCTCCTGGGCCCGTAACAACCAGTCGGCGCTGGTCCGGGTCCCTTCGGTGAAGAAGAACAAGCCGTCGAGCGTCCGCGTCGAATACCGGGCGGCGGATGCGGCCTGCAACCCCTACCTCGCACTGTCGGTCATCCTCGCCGCCGGTCTTGAGGGAATCCGGGAGGGCTACGAGTTGCCGGCCGAGGTCGCCGCCGACATCCACCGGCTCACCCCTGCCGAGCGGGCCGCCGCCGGTGTGAAGCGGCTTCCCGAAACCCTGTCCGAGGCCTTGGACACGCTGGAACAGTCCGAGTTGATGGCGGAGGCCCTTGGGGAGCACGTCTTCGATTGGTTTCTCCGCAACAAGCGCCGGGAGTGGGATCGCTTCCAGCATCACGTTTCCCAGTTCGAGCTCGAGACCTACCTTCCGGTTCTGTGATCGTCGCCGTCCACCCCGCCGAGTGCTCTGAGAGCGTGACCGACGGGCTGGCCCTGGGAGGCGCCACTGTGACCCCGGCGCCAGAGCTGGTGCCCGAGGATCGGCGGATCAACGACTCGGACCTTCTCCTCGTCGAGCTCGGTGACCAACCCATGCGCCGACTTCGGGAGCTGGCACGCATCGTCGAGACCATCGGGCTCCCCGTGATCGTCGTGGCCTCGGTCGAGCACCTTGCACTCCTCGATGGCACACCCGGGATCTCTGACTTTCTCACCGCCCCCGTTGACCCGCTGGAGCTTCGCCTCCGACTACAGCGGCTGACCATGGCCGAAGCCGCCGACAACCTGGTGAAGTTCAAGGATCTCGAGCTCAACCCGCTCAACTATCAGGCGAGCCTGGCCGGTGAGCCACTCGACATGACATTCATGGAGTACGAGCTGCTCCGCTTTCTGGTGGACAATCCGGTTCGGGTCTGGTCACGGGAGCAGCTCCTCTCGAAGGTATGGGGCTACGACTACTACGGCGGGGCCCGCACCGTCGATGTCCATATCAGGCGCCTCCGGGCGAAGCTCGGTGAGGAGCGGTCCTCGTGGATCACGACCGTGCGCTCAGTGGGATACCGGTTTGGCTAGGAACGACATGGGATTTAGCACCAAGCAGATACACGCCGGGGTCGAGCCCGATCCGACTACGGGAGCCATTCTCACTCCCATCCACCAGTCGACCACCTTCGTCCAGGAGTCGGTGGATGCCTACATGGCCAAGGGTTTCTCCTACAGCCGAGCCGGGAACCCCACGGTGCGCGCATTCGAGGAGAAGATGATCGCGCTCGAGGGCGGGGTGGATGCCTCTGCCTACGGCTCGGGGATGGCAGCCACCGTTGCAGTCTTCCTCGCCTTGCTGAAAGCGGGTGACCATGTGGTCATTGGAGACGTCGTCTATGGCGGCACTTACCGATTCGCCGACCAGTTCCTGACCCGCTTCGGGGTGGATGTCTCCTTCGTGGATGCTGCTGATCCAGAGGCGGTGGCCGCGGCCATCAGACCAACCACTCGCATGATCTTCACCGAGACCCCGGCGAACCCGACCTTGAAGCTCACCGACCTCCGAGCGATCTCGGACATCTGCTCGCATTCCGGAATCCTGCACGTGACCGACAACACGTTCCTGACCCCCTACTTCCAACGGCCGTTCGAGCTTGGGGCAAACGTGATCATCCACTCGACGACCAAATTCCTCGACGGGCACAACGCGACTCTGGGCGGGGTCGTTGTCGTTGATGACGCCGGCCTCCAGGAGAAGATCGCATTCGCCCGAATCGCTGCCGGCCTCGTCATGTCACCGATGGTTGCCTGGCTCACGCTTCAGGGGGTCAAGACCCTCAGTCAGCGGATGGATGGCCAATCAGCGAATGCCATGGCGGTCGCCGATTGGCTGGCGGGGCACCCAAAGGTCGACTACGTCAACTATCCCGGGCTTCCCTCTCACCCTCAACACGACCTGGCCAAACGGCAGGCAACCGGTTTCGGGGCTCTGGTGTGCTTCGAGGTCCACGGTGGCCTGGAGTCGGGGAAGAAGTTGATGGATGGGGTGGAACTGTGGAGCCTCGCCGAGAACCTGGGGTCGGTGGAGTCGCTCATCACCCATCCTGTGACCATGACCCACGCCGCAGTGCCGGCCGCAGAACGCGCCGCCGCAGGGATCACCGACGGGTTGGTGAGACTCTCGGTCGGCCTCGAGGACGTCGAGGACCTGATCGCCGACCTCGGCGGTGCCCTGGACAGGCTCTGACTAGGCGGACACCGCGGTCCGGGCCCGGATCAGAGCGTCCCGAGCGAACTCCCGGCCATCCTCGGTATCAAATGGGCGCCGCACTACCTGGGCTTCGATGATCGTCATCCCGTCGAGCCAGTCACAGACCTCGTCGACGTGCCAGAGGATCGCCGGATCCTGAGGTCCGCCATGCCCGTGCTCGACGTTGCTCACGTCGTGCCCGATCATGAAAAGCTCACCGCCCGGAGTCAGCCACTCCCGAGCCTTTCGGACGACCTTCTCGAGGTCCGGCTCCGTTAGGTGGATATAGGCGATGAGGATGAGGTCGTATCTCCCCTCCGGCTCCCACTCCCGCACGTCGGCGACCACGAAGTCGACGGCGTCGGAGTCAGCAACACCTCGCTCGATGGCCACCCTGGAGAAGTCGACCGCGGTCATCTCCCAGCCCAGTGAGGCCAGCCAGACTGAGTTTCTCCCCTCTCCGGCACCGAGGTCGAGGCCGCGGCCAGGGGCAGCGTCGTGGAGGCGGTCGGCTACGAACAGGTTCGGGGTGTGAGACCAGTGACGGTGCGTTTCTCCGTACTTCTCGTCCCAATCGGATGCGTCCATCCTCAGCCGAACTCGATCCCCTGGGCCAGGGGCAGATCGTCGCCCCAATTGATCGTCGTCGTCTGGCGTCTCATGTACGCCTTCCAGGCGTCGGATCCGGCCTCCCTGCCGCCACCGGTCTCCTTCTCCCCACCGAATGCGCCGCCGATCTCGGCTCCGGAAGTCCCGATGTTGACGTTGGCGATCCCACAATCTGACCCGACGTCACTGAGGAATTTCTCGGCATTCCGCACCGACTCGGTGAATATCGCCGATGAGAGGCCCTGGGTGACGCCATTCTGGATCTGGATCGCCTCGTCCAATGTGTCGACCTCGATGACCCACAGGATCGGCGCGAAAGTCTCCTGCTGAGTGATGGTTGCCTCCGCTGGGACCACGGCGATGGTGGGCTCGACGAAGAATCCGGGACGATCGATGCGGTTGCCACCGGTGACGATCCGGCCCCCTTGCTCCCGGGCGATGTCCAGGGCATTCATCATCTGTTCGACTGCCCCTTGGCTGACCAGAGGTCCCATCAGGGTCCCCGGCACCAGGGGATCGCCAATGTTCACCTGGCGATAGGCCTCGACCAGGCGATCGATCATCTTGTCCGAGACGGCGCGGTGAACCAGAAGGCGGCGTAGCGAGGTGCAGCGTTGGCCGGCGGTGCCGACTGCCGAGAACAGTGTCGCCCGGACTGCCAGATCGAGGTCGGCGTCATCCATCACGATCACCGCGTTGTTGCCGCCCAGCTCCAGGATCGTCCTGCCCATTCGCTGGGCGACAGCGGGGCCGACGATCCGCCCCATGTTGCAAGACCCGGTAGCCGAGATGAGGGGCAGGCGGACGTCGCCGTTCATGGCGTTGCCGACGGTTGCACCATCCCCCACCACGAGGTTGAAGACCCCCTCAAACCCGCTGCCGGCCATGACCTCCTGGGCGATCCTGGTGACTGCGATCGCGCTGAGCGGGGTCCGCTCCGACGGCTTCCAGACCACGGTGTCCCCGCACACCGCAGCGAGAGCAGAGTTCCATGACCAAACGGCGACCGGGAAGTTGAACGCCGAGATGACCCCGACCGGCCCCAGAGGGTGCCAGTGCTCGTACATGCGGTGATTTGGGCGCTCGGAGGCCATGGTGTTGCCGTAGAGCTGACGTGAGAGGCCGACCGCGAAGTCGCAGATGTCGACCATCTCCTGGACCTCGCCGATCCCTTCGGGAAGGATCTTGCCCACCTCGAGGGTGACCAACGCCCCGAGTGCATCGATGTTGTCGCGAAGCGCGTCGCCGAGACTCCGTATATACGCACCGCGCTTTGGCGCCGGGAGCACCTTCCACCGTTGGAAAGTCTCAGCGGAGCTGGCGACCACTTTCTCGTAGTCGGCGACAGAGGCCATGGTGACCGTGGCCAGGGCTTCCGAAGTCGTCGGATTGACCACCTCGATCGTCTCTCCGGTCGCCTCGAGCCACCCGCCGGCGAAGACGCCGGAATTGGACTCAGAGAGCCCCAGCCGCTCGAAGATGTCAGTCTTGTTCATCGCGCAGCCACCACATCGATCTCCACCAGGAAGCCACCCGGGAGAGCAGCGGCTTGAACCGTGGAACGCGCCGGCGGCTCCTGGTCGAGGAAGCCGGCGTAGACCGCGTTCACCTTGGGAAAGTCTTCGATGTCGGCCAGGAAGATCGTGGTCTTCACGATGTCGGAGATGCCGAGCCCGACATCACCGAGAATCGAGGTGATGTTCGTCATGACCAGGCTCGTCTGCGCCTCGACGTCCTCGGGTGCCCTCTCTTTGGTTATTGGGTCCACGGCAACCTGGCCTGACACGAAGACGAACCCGTTGGCCTCGGTGACAACTGAGTAAGGGCCCATTGCGCCTGGCGCGGACGGGGTGACCGGGACGGTTTTTGGCACCGCGGCTCCTGTTTCGGGGAAGCCAGGAGGCTACCCGAACTCCAAGGCCGTCAGGCCAGAATCAAGAAGGGCCCGAGATATCCGGGCCCTTCGATTCGATTGTTGCGATTCTCTCAGGCGAGGAGTGCGGCCTTTGCCTTGTCGAACTCCTCCTGAGTCAGATCACCCTTTGCCTTCAGGTCGGACAGAGCGGCCAGCTCGGACGCCGAGCTTCCACTACCGGCAACCTTGCCGGATGTATTCCTCCTGAGCCTGCTGCTTCTTCAGCGCGCGCTCGGCCATGCCGCCGCCACGTGCAATCAGATAGATCAGGATCCCGAGCCAGGGCAGGATCACGACGAAGAACGTCCAGAACGCCTTGGCGCCTCCACCGGTGTCCGGATCGCTCCAAAGGTCTGCCAGAACCGAGACAAAGAGCCAGAAGAACATGGCGAACACGAAGAACGCCAACATCCAAAGGATTACGTCCCAGAAACTATCGATCAATTACTCCTCCTGATTCGATGACCGGAGAACCCTACACCACCGAAAAGGGCGGCTTTTTCAGGAGAAGGAGTTGCCACACCCGCAGGTGTGGGAGACGTTTGGGTTGTTGATCGAGAACCCGGTCTCCATCAGCCCATCTTTGTAGTCGAGGGTGGCGCCACGCACCATCTCGGCGCTCTGCGGGTCCACGACCACTTTCACATCCCCGAACTCCTCGACGATGTCGGTGGCATCGATCTGGGAATCGAAGTACATCTCATATGAGAATCCACTGCAGCCGCCGGGGCGGACTGCCATCCGGAGGGCGAGACCGGTGTCGGACTCGGCCTGGATCAGCTCTCGAACCTTGTCGATCGCGATGTCGGTCAAGAGGACTGTCTTCTGAGGCTGGCTGGATTTGATGCTGAGAATTTGTGTCATGAGTTCTACCTGCACTCATTGTAACCCGCCTTCACACATGGACCAGCAAGGAGTGCCGGCGATGCGACTATCCCGGTCCCTCCTCTTACCATGAGGGCTGATGCCGACCCGTGAAGACGTCCTCAAGACCCTGGAAGGGGTGCGCGATCCAGAATTGGGCGGCAACGTCGTCGAACTGGGGATGATCACCGACGTCGAGGTGCATGGAACCACCGTCGAGGTCGGCCTGGCCCTCACTGTTGCCGAATGCCCGCTGCGCAATCAGATCGAAAACGACACCCGCCGTCGGGTTCTCGTCCATGCCTGGAGTGGAGGAGCTCAATCTACGGACCACCGCGATGACCAAGCAGCAGAGGGCGGGGTTGATGTCCGTTGCCCGCCAGCGAGTACGGGAGAACGCCGAGCCAACCCAGGTCTCGCCGACCACCCGAGTGATCGCAATTGGCTCGGGCAAGGGAGGGGTTGGCAAGTCATCGATTGCGGTGAACCTGTCGGTGGCCCTGGTCGGCGCCGGATTTCGGGTTGGCTTGCTCGACGCCGATATCTGGGGGTTCTCCACTCCTCGCATGCTGGGGGTCGAGGACCGTCTGCATGCCGACGACGCCACCAAGCTCATCGAGCCGGTGGATGCCCAGGGGGTGAGGCTGGTCTCGACCGGTCTGATCATCGAATCCGAAGAGACCGCCCTCATGTGGCGGGGCCTGATGCTTTCCAAGGCGCTCGAGCAGTTTCTCAAGCAGGTCGACTGGGGTGAGCTCGATTACTTGTTGATCGATCTTCCGCCTGGAACAGGGGATATTCAGATGGCTCTCACCCGTCTCCTCCCACAGGCGGAGATGGTCGTGGTGACCACCCCACAACGCGCCGCGCAGAAGGTGGCAGTCCGTGTCGCCGATATGGCCCGGCGCTCGCACATGCCAATCGTCGGAGTCATCGAGAACATGGCCGGTCTCGCCTGTGAATGCGGTCGGGTCCACACAGTCTTCGGCGAGGGTGGTGGCCAGGAGCTCGCCGACGACCTGGGGGTGCCTCTGATCGCCTCGATCCCGCTCGACCCCGAAGTGGTGCCTGGTGGAGACAACGGGTCGCCGGTGGTGGCGTCGGGCACGGATTCAGCCGCCGGCAAGGCCCTCCGTCAGGCCGCGGAAACCCTGGTCACCTTGGTGCCGCCGGCAGACCTCGAAACCTGTACCGGGCGGATCGCCAAGCTCCTAGAAGGACTGGAGGTAGGCGCATAGGCGCCTACCTCTACGTTCTACGTATCTACGACTTCGGCACCATCCAGAGGTTCACGTTGAACTGCTTCTTCTCGACACCGGTCACCACGTAGCTGTTCACCACCTTGTCGGCAATGGTCTGCCGCTTGGTGTCCACCAACGGAAGAAACCAGCCCAGATAACAGACGATGCTGTCGAGGATGTGGAGGAATTTGCGCCCGATTCCCTGCCCACTTCCTAACAACTCGCCGCTCTGATCGACCAGCCTCGTCCCTTGCATCGCCTTGCCAGGGGTCTGACCGGTGACGCCCTCGAGATGGCCGAGGTAGGCCAAATAGGCGAGCCAGAGAAAACCGCCGAAGTAGAGAACTCGGTAGAGGACGACGCTGAGGATGATCACGGGAGCCCAGTCGATCACAGCTCCGATGGCTCTCGTTCCCCAGTCGGCCAGGTTGGACGGCGTACCGGCGGGTGGTATCGCGGCAGGGGTTGGCGAGGGTGGTGGAGGCGGCGGCGCCGAGGCCGGTGGCTCCATAGGTGCTGGAGTCGCAGGTGAGGCCGGTGGCTCCATCGGCGGTTGCTCCACGGGCGGTGGGTCCATGGGCGGTGGGGGTGGCGGTGAGGCCGGTGGCTCCGGTGGCGGTGGAGGAGTCGGCGGCTCGTAGGGAGGTGGGGGAGCCGGTGGCTCTTGGGTGCTCAAGACATTCTCTCCTCAGATCGGATTTTCGCATTGTGCCATTTGGCATCGCGACTGTCGACAAGGAACGGACTTAGTTGTCACCGGCCGCCAGGACCTACGGACTAGTCCGGACGGGTGTCTAAGGAATCGTCCTTACCTAACCACTCTCCGTGGTCAATGATATGCAAGGAACGTGCCAAGTGGGCTGTTGGGGTTGGGGAGAGGGAGGCCTCGGAAAGAGGGCCCAAAAGGGCCCTTTTTCCGTGCCTTCAGCACAGTGATCTGACCAACTGGTACGGGTCGACCGCTGCACCCCCGCCAGGATGCCACTCGAAGTGGAGATGGGGCAGCCATTCCGGGGCATTCCCCGATGACCCGTTGTAACCAAGCACCCGGCCCTGGTCGACGTGCTGACCTGCGGACACATCGCCGTAGCTGTCGAGATGGGCGTAATAGAACATATCGCCGTCGTCCGACACGAAGTAGATGGTTAGCCCTCCCAGGCTGCTGGTGGAGTATCTCCTGACCGTCCCCGAGTAGATGGCGACGATCGGGGTTCCCCTGGCAGCGATCATGTCCACACCGCGATGAGCGCGGCCACCCGATCGCGGCTCACCGTAGGAGTCAGTGAAGGAAACCGCTCCTGCCACCGGGCAGGTGCCCCCGCTCGGTGGCGTCGGTGGCGGGCTGGGCGTCGCGGTCGGGGTCTCGCCACCACCCACCGTGGTCGTGGTGGCCCCCCTGCCCGAACCACCACCGCCCGTGGTCGTAGTGGTGGCATTTCGAGCAGCCTCGGCCGCGCGTCGGCGAGCCTCCTCCTCCGCCTTCCTCCTGGCCTCTTCCTCGGCTTGCTGCTGTCCCACCAAACGGTCGTAGACCTTCTGGGCCTTGGCCAACTCGGTCTGGAGGTCTCCTGCCATCCGCTCCAGATCTGCGGTAACCGTCTCTTGCTCCGCCGAAGCTTCGGCCATGCGCCCGGTCTGACGGTCGAGCTCGGATCGGTAGGCGCGAAGCTGGCTGACAACGTCCTGGTCGGCTCCCGAGACCTCCTGGAGGTACTCCTGACCTGCCCCGAAGCCCTCGGTGCCATCCGAGAAGAGGACCTGAAGCGAGGCTGATCGCGTCGAGCCCATGTACATCTCCACGGCGACATCCTCGAGTCTGGCTTCGGTGTCCGCGATCCGGGCATGGGCCAGGTCGATCGAAGTCTTCAGGTCAGAAATCTCGTTGTCGAGGGCGTATTGCCGGGCCCAGGCTTCCTGAACCTGGATCCCGAGGGCCTCTGACTCGGCAAGGACGGCGTCTACTTGGTCGCGGGCACGATCAATGTCCTCGTCGGTGACCTCGGCATAGGCAGGCAGAGCGAGAACCACAACAAGTAAGGCAGCGAGAGTGCGGAAAACTTTGGTCAAGGGGTTTCAGGGGACGCCACGGCGAGCTCGCCGTGTTCGAAGGCTATCCGTCCCTGCTCGGTGAGCAAAGTGAGGTGGGCCTGGACCGAGCGCAAAGCAAGCGATTGAAGAGGGGCTCCCACGTCGCTGTACACGGTCTCGACGATCGCCCACGGCGTGTTCGCCCCCGCCTTGATTGCGTCGAATATCTGCTCGTGCCGCTGTAGGCGATGGGCGAGGTACCAGTCGATCACGTTGTCGGGATCCTCCATGTCATCCCCGTGGCCAGGATGGAGCCGGCGGAGGCCGGTGTCCCTGATCTTCTCGAGCGAGGCGAGGTAAGGGCCCATGCTCTCCACCATCACCGAGGACCCGCCCATGATGTGGTCACCGGTGAAAAGGACATCTTCGACCCGGAAACAGAGGTGGTCGTCGGAGTGGCCGGGTGTATGGATCACCTCGATGGAAGTGGCTCCGACGGCGACCCGCCCTCCATCCTCGAGTCTCAAGTCCGGATCGAACTCGGGCCCGGGGGCATAACCGAGCGCAGGAACCCCGAGATCGAGCGCCAGCGGGTTGGCCATGGGGGCGTGGTCCTCATGAGTGTGGGTGACGATGACCGCCACCACCGAACGTCCCGAAAGGGCAGCGTGGATCGCATCGAGGTGGGCCGCGTCGACCGGACCGGGATCGATGATCGCCACCTCACCTCCACCGTCATCGAGGAGCCAGGTGTTGGTCCCGGGCCCGGTGAAGGGGCCGGCGTTATTGGCCAGTATCCGGTCGATCCGGATCACGGTTCGGCCGGCAGGTGAATCGGGACCAAGGATCCATCGTCCATCTCGCGGGGCTCGATCAGGGTCCGCCCATCGGCCCCGATTGCGGATGCCAGCACGTCTTTCACGTCCGTCCTGCGGGTCAACCATCGCAGGTGAGTCAGCGTTGGGAGGATCAGCTCCATCTCCTCCCGACGATGCATCGCGAGCAGCTCCCCCGCCGATGCCCACACGTAGCCCGTCAACTCGCCATCGTCGAGCCTGACGGGAGGGGTCTCGCCCACGCCGACCACGTAGAACCTGGTGTCGAAGCGAACCGGGGCGTGAGCCGGAGTGACCCAACGCGAGACGAGAACCAGGCTTTCACCATCGAGCGACAACCCGTTTGCCTGGAACGACTCGAAGAGTGCTTCTCCGCGGAGATCGGGAGAGGGGAATACACCATGAGGAGTCAAAGCCATCCCGACCTCCTCGGCTACTTCCCTGACCGCGGCAGCTCGAAACCCATGGTCAAGGTCGGGCCCGCTAACCACCTCGCGTGCCAGTGGGCCGTTGTCCGCTGGATCCACACCACCGCCAGGAAACACATGGAGCCCGCCGAAGTATCCGCGGGCAGGCCGCTCCACCATCAGGACTTCGGGCCCGAGCTCGGCGTCGCGAACCAGGAGGACACTGGCTGCCGGGCGGGGCCGAACGGGATGTGTCGTCGGGTCAACTGCCATTTGTCAGCTGACCAGGGGCATGACCCTTCTCTCAACTTCGGTCAGTCCGCCCCAGATCCCGAATGGCTCTCGGATCTGGATCGCATGTTCGGAGCAAGGTTGTCTCACGGGACAGACCCCACAGATGGCCTTTGCCTTCATCTCTCTACGCTCCCGCTCGTCCTTGCGCTCGAAGGTCGAGGGGGGAAAGAAGAGATAGGCGTGGTTCCCACGGCACAGCGCGTCAAGCTGCCAATCGTCCAAGTGGGACAATTCGACTCCTCCCGTATTTTGAAGCGACAACCGGTCGAAACCTACTCAGAACGCGGGTCGACCACAAGGAAGATTTTGCCAGCAACGAAAATCAGTTTTCGCGGTCTGTTGGAACCCGGTCCACTTCGAGGAAGAGCCCGTCGACCCCGGTGACCACCACCGAGGTGCCGGTCGCCACTCTTGCCTCACGATGGCTGGTGGCCCGCCAACGAGCGCCATGCACCTCGACGATCCCGTCCGGATCGAGGCCAACGCGAGCAACCCCCGTCTCACCGATCAGGGAATCGCGGCCAATGGTTTGCGTCGAATAGCGGGCGCGTTGCACGGTGGGCATCGCCAGGAGGAAGAAGAACAGCACGACCAACACCGAAGGGAGGATCAGATACCACCGGGCATCGATTTGACCCGAGCCGTCGACGAACCACATCCCCCCGACTTGGAGCAACAATGCTCCGAGGATGGTGAGGACGATCACCCCGCCCTTCTGATAGGCAGCAGTGAGCAAAGCCCATCCGAGTACGACGAGGGTAAGAGCCCACCAGCGCACCGGGAGATTGACGATCCCCCATCCGGCGAGGAGCAGACAGATCGACGCCACCCCGGCGGCCACCCCGGGGCCCATGGCAAAGAACTCGAAGGAAACGATGGTGAGCCCGATCACCAAGAAGAAGAAGGCGGCCTCCGGAGTCACCGCCAACCGGAAGAAGCGGATCGCCAGACCCGGCTGACGGAAGGTGACGGTCCTTGAGTGTCACCCCGTCCTCGAACGGCTTCAGGGTCTCCACCACCACCGGGCCCTGCCGCGGTGTGGAAAGTCTCACCGTCGAGATCCTGGAGGTACTGACGGATGGTGGGCTGGAGATCGAGCCCGGTCTCCTCCGGCGGGAACCGCGCCGAGGAACGCCTCCGGAAGAAGAGCGGAATCGCTTGGGTCGTCACTGCCCGCAACCACCGGGGATTGGATGCCGATTTCGGACCCAGGCGAGATGGCGACGTGATCAGAGGCGAGCAGGATGTGCACGACACCTCCGTAGGCAAACGCCGGAGCGGGGCCGACCCAGACCGCCACCGGCAACGGTGGATTCTGGACCGTTGCGTTCAGCGCTTTCAGGGCATCGCCATCCAGCACGGCCGGAGAGTCGATTTGGAGCACCGCTAAGTACCTGACCCCGATCGGCGGCGGACTCGATCGAAGCCTTCATGAATTCCAGGGCAGACGTGTCGAGCGGGCCACTGACGTCGATGACATCGATCCCACCCGATTCCTCGACGGCGAGAGGCGGACAGGGGAACCAGGACCAAGAGAATTGCCAGGGCGAGAAGGAATCGACGCACGACGTTTGAGGTTAGAAGCGGATCGAGGCCAGAAATCCGGCCGCCGACGGTGGGCTAACGTCCCCCACCGATGCCCAAGGCACTTCTCGTCTGCGACACACCGTGGGTTCTCAACGAAGTGCTCGCCTCCTTATCTATTGGTGGTTGGGAGGTGGAGGCCTCGGACGATCCGACCCAGGCGGCCACCAAAGCAGCCGAGAGCGGGGCAGATGTCGTGATCATCGACATGCAGGTTCAGAGCATGGGGGGCATGGCGGTGATCCGCGACATCAAGGCCGCCTTCGAGGGCGGGCCCCGCCCGAGGACGGTGCTCCTCCTCGACCGTTCAGCAGATCAATTCCTTGCCAAACGCGCCGGCGCCGACTCCTGGTTGCTCAAGCCGTTTCAGTCCTCTGAGCTGCGATCAGCTCTCACGCCTGCCTGAGGAGGTCAGACCCTTTCGATCTCCGAGGGCACTTCGAGGGCATGGCCCTCCACCGAGATCTTCGGCAGCATCCGGTCGAGCCACTTGGGCAGCCACCAGTTGGCATCGCCGAGCAGCTCCATCGTCGCCGGAACCAGCAGCATCCGAACGATCGTCGCGTCCACCGCGACAGCGCTGGCGAGGCCCACTCCAAAGAGCTTGACGACCCGGCTGCTCTCGCCAATGAAGCTGCCGAAGACGACAACCATGATCAGAGCCGCGGCACTGATGACTCTTGCGGTCAGGGCCAACCCGTCCGCAACCGACTCCCTGCTGTCGCCGCTTCGGAGATACTCCTCGCGGATCCTCGAAAGCAAGAACACTTCGTAGTCCATGGACAGGCCGAAGATGATGGCGAACATCATCATCGGAACGAAGGGCTCGATCGGTGCCGGCTCGATGCCAAGCAGGCTCCCCCCCCATCCCCACTGAAAGACCGCGGTCACGATCCCGAACGCCGCGGCAAGGGAGAGCAGGTTCATGATCACCGCCTTGAGGGGGACCAGCAAAGATCGGAACACCAGCATCAACAACAGAAAAGACAGCGCGAGCACGACGCCGATGAACATGGGAAGCCGATCGGTGAGGTATTCGGAGAAGTCAACCGCTGCCGCCACCCCGCCCGACACAGCTACGTCGAGGCCGGTGCCTTCGGTGACCTCAGGCAGCACCTCATCACGGAGCCGGAGCACGAGGTCGGTGGTCTCCTCCGCCTGGGGAGCGGTGGTGGGGAACAATCTCCACAACGCGGCGGTCGGCGCCTCGGGATCGTTGGGTACGGCCGGTGTTACGAAGGCCACACCCGGATCGGCGGCGAGGGCTTGGGTCACAGCCTCGAGATCTGCCGGATCGGTGCCCTCAGGGAGCTCCACCGCGAGCAGGAGTGGGCCGTTGAACCCGGGACCGAAACCGGCCGCCAGGAGATCGTAGGCCTGGCGGGTGGTCGACTCCTCGGGGTAGTTGCCCTCATCGGAGAAAGCCAGCCGCTGGTCGAGGAACGGATAGGCAAGTGTCAGCAAGATCACCACGCCGGCGATGGCTGACAGCCAGGGCCGGTGCTGAATGAAACGGCTCCAGCGGTAAGGCACGGTCTCTTTGAGTGGGCGCTGAGCCCGACGCGGCACCTCGCGCCGCAACGGAGCGAGCGCAAAGCTGGCAACGACGACCACGCCAGCGAGAGCGAGGCCGACAATGGCGAGTGGCTGGAAAGCGATGGCCACGCCGACCAAGCCGACGGCAAGCAGCAGAGCCGCGATGAGGCCGCGCCACCGTGTTACCTCGATCCGCTCTCCGGCAAAGCCGATCATGGCCGGGAGCAGCGTGAGCGATGCGATGGCGGTGACTGCCACCACAGTGGCGCAGGCGATGGCGATCCCGGTGATGAATGCCAGATTCATCAGCACCATGCCGACCAACGAGATGACGACTGTGGTCGCCGCAAAGGTGACGGCCCGACCGGCCGTGTCCATGGCGACCACCGCTGCTTCCTCGATCGAAGCCCCGGCGTGCAGGTTCTCTCGGTACCGGGTGACGATGAAGAGGGCGTAATCGATCCCGACACCGAGACCGAGCATGACCGCAACGGTGGAAGCAAAATCGGGGATCGAGAGCACGTTGCTGAGCAGACCGGCCAGCGAGGTGCCGAGCCCGATGCCGGCCAGTGCGATCCCGATTGGCAGCCCCATGGCGAGCACCGACCCGAAGGCAAGGATCAAGACGATGATGGCGAAGGCGATGCCGAGCAGCTCCGAGCTCGGTACCTCGAACTCGGCGAAGATCTGACCACCGAGCTCGATCTGGAGCCCTTCGATCTCCGGCATCAGCTCCGTGAGCTGGGCAGATAAATCGGCGGCCTGCTCGAGCGTGGTATCACGAGAGACGCCGATTTGAGCATATGCGATCTTGCCCGCCTGAGGGCCTTGTGACGCAATCTGTTGCGCTCCCTCGGGGCTGTATGGGCTGATCACGGTGATCCCTTCGATCTGGCTGGCCTGATCGAAGAACTCGGTCATCGCTGCCTGGACCTCGGGATCGTTGACGCCCTGCTCGGCGTAGAACACGATGGTCCCGCCCTCGCTGCCCGCGGAGGATCCGGCGAAGTGCTCCTCGAGGATGTCAAAGCCACGCTTGCTTTCGACGTCGGGGAGGGCGAATTCGGTGCTGTAGGCCGTGCCGATCAGTGCATTGGTAAGGACACCGCCGAGAATGAGGGCAGCTAGCCAACCGATGGCGACCTTGCCACGGTTGCGGAAACACCAACGGCCAAGACTGGCGAACAAAACCGGCTCCTTACGCGGGGGTGCCGGAGAGTACTAGAGGTCGGGGCCTGCTCTAACTCGGCGCCAAAGAGGTGTCACCCAACCAGGTCGGGCCTTCGTCTGTATGGCATGAAACTCAGATGGATCTACCTCGGCCTGGTCGTGGCACTGACGACCATCGCTTTCGTCATCCTGCGCATGGGAAGCGACGAGGTTGCCGGGCATGCCCTTTTCCACCTCACCTTCGCCGCCACCATCCTTGCCGTGATGTGGTTCATCCCGCGTCCGGTGTCGACCCCGAACCTGTGGCTGTGGCGAAGCGGTTGGGCAGTGTCTGCCGCTTGGTACCTCGATGCCCTCGGCGCCTTCGGTTATGACGACCAGGTGACCTCGGAGGTGCCCGGGCTCCACTTCGTTCATAACTCAGTGGCACCCCTCGTCCTCTTATTCGCCTTGTTCGCCCTGGTGGCATCAGCCTGCGCTGTTGCCTGGACAAAATTGCCCCGGGCAGCCGGCGTCGGCCTTGTTCTGGTGGCATCCGCGGCGGGGCTGTTCATGATCGCTGTCTTGTTCGGAGTTGCCTCCTAGAGGGGTGGTGATGCGGATCGACCTAGGCTCCGCTCGGGTCACCCTCCTCGCCGTCGCCGAGCTTCGAGTAGATGAGCTCCATGACCATGCCCAGAGCGACGACCACCACCAAGACGGCCATCAGCCAGAGGAAGTTCTGAAAGTCGACGGCGTCTCCGAACACGAGGTCGAGTACCTCCAGGAAGATGAACTTCGAGAAGAAGAGGATGGCCCAAATGCTGAAGAAGTGGGCGATCCGACGTTCGGGCCGATGTGCGTACGAGGCCCCAACCCGCTTCTTGAAGCCAAAGGTGACATAGGTCAAGAAGTACAAGACAAGGGACGCAAGAAAGATCGTGGTGAACGAGTCGATGGTTACGCCATCGGTGTACTCGCTGAAGAACCCCAGGACCACCATGTAGAGCAGCGTGTCGAGGGTCCAGTCGAAGAAGACTCGTTGCTTGTTGCTCATCGCTCGTGCCGCCCCCCTCGATCACCTGTGGTGATCGGTCCCCCCGCTTCGCAGGGGGACACATGACCCTGAGTCGGGACGGTGGGACTTGAACCCACGACCTCAGCGTCCCGAACGCTGCGCGCTACCAAGCTGCGCTACGTCCCGATTGGCCAAATCCTAGGCGGGTAGCGCGGTCTAGCCCACTTGGGTGAATTCGAGCTCCTCCTGGGACATTTTCCCCTGAGAGGTACGCTGACCACGAGGCTCATCTGTAAGTGAAGGGGAGGAACGATGGCGGTCTACGACGCCCAACTCCGTTTGGAGGGCGCCAAGGATTCACCGATTCATGTGGTGATCGATCTCACCGATGAACGTTTGACCATGACGTCCGGCGAAGTCGAAGTGGCTGACTGGTCCCGGCGTGAGATCAGGGTCACACCCATGCTCGACGGGTTTCACGTACGTGCCGAGGGTGACGAGATCGTTCTCAACGTGACCGACGATGCCCACTTCGCACTCGACCTGGGTCTTCGAAATGCGCCGCCGACCTTGCGCCGGCGCATGTCGGCGTTGCTCCGCAGCGACGCTTCCGAGACCCGTCCGGTCGCCTAGACCAACAATTCGGCGATTTGGACCGCGTTGAGCGCCGCTCCCTTGCGCAGGTTGTCGCCCACCGCAAACAGGTTGATCCCGCCCGGCTCGCCGACAGTGGCACGAATCCTCCCTACGAGCACGTTGTCGACGCCGGCCGCGTCGAGCGGGGTCGGCACTCGATCGGTCCAAACATCGATACCGGGGGCGGCCTGGAGTAGCTCCCTGGCCTCGCTGGGGCCCATCTCACGCTCGAAGCGAAGCGTGGCCACCACCGCATGGCCAACCAGCACCGGAACCCGCACACAGGTCGGCTCGACCAGCAGGCCGGGAAGGCCGAGGATCTTCCTCGACTCGTTGACCAGCTTCCACTCCTCGTCCGTGTAGCCCTGGTCGGTCTCGGAGCCGGCGAAGGGCAGGACGTTGAAAGCGATCGGACGGGTGAACAGGGCAGGTTTCGGGTCCACCCACCCCCCCGTCATCATCGCGTCGAGGTCAGGCCTGAGCTTGTCCACCTGATCGACCAACTCGGTGACGCCTTGCTGTCCCGATCCGGAGACTGCCTGGTAGGAGGCGACATTCGCGCTGCGGAGCCCGGCGGCAAGGTGCAAGGGGCCGGCGGCCATCATCAGGGTCATAGTGGTGCAGTTGGGGTTGGCGATGATCCCCTCGTGCCCGTGAGTGGCCCCGTCGTTTACGCCCACCACGACCAATGGGACCGCCGCTTCCATGCGGAAGGCGGACGAGTTATCGATCACAACTGCTCCAGCGGCGGCAAAAGATGGTGCGTATTCCCTCGAGCGGGCGCCGCCCGCCGAGAACAAGGCGAGGTCAACGCCGGTCGGGTCAGCACGCTCCAGGTCCTCTACGACGACTTCGCCCCATGCCGTTTCCACGGTCGTCCCCGCCGAACGCGAGGATGCCATGAGCCGGACCGACCCGAGCGGAAAGTCCCTCTGCTCGAGAATCGAGAGCATGGTGCGCCCAACGGCCCCGGTCGCTCCCACGACGGCAACGACCCTGTCGCTCACGCTCCAACCTCCTCGAAAGTGGTCGGCGGACTGAAGGCCGCATGCAGAGCCTTCACCGCCGCTTCGACCTGAGTCCCCCTGATCACGCAGGAGATCCGGATTGTGGAAGTCGAGATCATCTCGATATTGATGCCCGCAGCTGACATCGCCTCGAAGACCCGGGCAGCGACACCGGGATGGGTCTTCATCCCCGCCCCCACCAAAGAGACCTTGGCAACATCGGTGTCGACATCGACTGACTGGGCACCGATGTCGACTGCGATGTGCTTGGAGATCCTCTCCGCATCGACGACATGGATTCGAGGCACTGTGAAGCTGATATCGGTAGACCCGTCATGGGACACATTCTGGACGATCATGTCCACATTCACTCCGGCGTCGGCGAGCGCCCCGAACAAAGCCGCGGCGACGCCAGGACGGTCGGGCACACGGTTTACGGTCACCTTTGCCTCGGAGCGATCATGGGCGATCCCGCTCACGATCGCCTGCTCCATGGCGGATTCCCGAATCCAGGTCCCCTCGCCGTCATGAAATGACGAGCGAACGTGGATCGGTATCTCGAAGCGACGGCCGAACTCCACCGCACGGGACATGAGGACACCGGCACCCCCCGCGGACAATTCGAGCATCTCGTCGAAGGGGATCTCGACCAGCTTGGTGGCGTCAGGAACGATGCGCGGGTCAGCCGTGAAAACACCGTCGACGTCGGTGTAGATCTCAACTGTGTCGGCGCCGAGGGCCGCTGCCAGAGCTACTGCAGTTGCGTCGGAGCCCCCACGCCCCAACGTGGTCACTTCTTTCGATTCCGGGTCCACCCCTTGGAATCCGGCCACGATCACGACGCGGCCCTGGGCCAGGCTGTCCCGGACCCGGGTTCCCTGGATGTCGAGGATCTTGGCCGACCCGTGCGACGAGTCGGTGAGGATCCCCGCCTGCGACCCGGTGTAGCTCACCGCGGGAATCCCCCGCGAATTCAGTGTGATCGCGAGCAGCGCCATCGAGATCCTCTCCCCGGCGCTGAGCAGCATGTCCATCTCCCGCGGTGAGGGGTCATCGCTCAACTCGGCGGCGAGAGCCACCAGTTGGTCGGTCGTCTCTCCCATGGCCGAGACGACCACCACTACATCGTGCCCATTGGTCCGCGTCGACTCCACCCGATCGGCAACCGCCTTGATGCGCTCGGAGTCGGCTAGTGACGTCCCACCGAATTTCTGGACCACGATCGACATGTCCGGCACAGTTTGGAGCCTTTCGCCGCGGAAGACGAACACCGCAGGAGGTTGATGGAGGGTCGTGCCTAAAGTCGCGCCGGCCATGACCGACAGAAGACGGCGTCAAAAGGAGCAGCGCGCAACCAAGCGGGAGGCCGAAAAGAAGCAAACCGCCAGGCGTGAATTGTGGCGCCGATTGGGCACAGCCCTGATCTTCGGGCTCCTGGTGATCGGCGTTCTGGTCCTGGGAAGTTTCTTCGCGGACGACGAAGGCTCTCTGCCCCAGGGGTATGAGGGTTTTCGAGCCCAGCCCACTGCCTGTGGTGCCGAGCAGCCGCCCGCCGAGGCGGTGGCCCAATTCACCGAGCCAAAGCCGCAAGCGGACATCACCCCGACCGCGACCGTCACCGCGACTCTGCAGACCTCTTGTGGCGAGATCATCATCGAACTCGATCCGGCCGGTTATCCCGAGACCGTCAACTCGTTCGTATTCCTCGCTCGCGAAGGATTCTTCGACGGGCAGGTCTTCTACCGAGTCATCGCCGACTTCCAGCTCTTTTCCGGCGATCCGATGGCCAATGGAAGCGGTGGGCCCGGGTATCGGCTACCCGACGAGTTCCCCCCAGATGACTTCGTCTACTCCGCTGGCGTCGTGGCGATGGACAACGTCGGCAAGGGCACTACCGGCAGTCGGTTCTTCATCGTCCTCAGCGACGACGCCCAGGTTCTCAACCCACAGTTCAACGGTCTGGGCAAAGTGATTTCGGGTGAGGAGACTCTCGATCGGATCCAGGCGGTCAAGACTGCCCGGCAACCCGGTTCTGTGGAGGACAGCCTCCCGCTCGAGACCGTCTACATCGAGACTGTGACCATCGATGTAACCGGTTCTTGACGGTCCCAGCAGCCATCATCGGGGTGCAGGAGACCCATGGCCGTTGACCTCCACTCTCATTCGACTGCGTCTGACGGTTCCGAGAAGCCGGCGGCACTCGTCGACCAAGCACTTGAAGTGGGGCTCAACGCCCTCGCGTTGACCGACCACGACACTCTGGATGGCATCGCCGACGCCAAGGCGGCGGCGAGCGCTTCCGGCCTCGATCTGATCCCCGGCACCGAGCTCTCCCTCGAATACGACCAGGGCGGGATGCATCTCATCGTTCTTTGGCTGAGCCCCGGACCAGGGCCGCTCCAGGACCGTCTCGAAGAACTCCGTCTGGGCCGAGATCTTCGCAACGAGTTGATGGCAGAACGGCTGACCGAACTGGGCATGCCGGTGACGGTCGACGAAATCCTCGAGGAGGGCGGCAGCGGCAGCATCGGCCGGCCGCACATCGCCGCAGTGATGATGCGAAAGGGCTACGTCGAAACCATTGAGGAGGCGTTCGATCTCTGGCTGACATCGGGGAAGCCCGCTTACATCGGGCGGCCGAGGCTCACCCCGGAAGAGGCGATTCGGCTGGCACGGGATTCAGGCGCGGTGCCGATCGTCGCCCACCCACACACCTTGGGCATCAATCGAGCACACGAGATGGCCGATCTCTTGACGCGGCTGATCGCTGCGGGTCTGGTCGGACTGGAGGCGTTTTGCGGCGGCTACCGCCGACACGAGAGGGAGGGCTACGCCGACCTTGCCCGGCGATTCGGGCTCGTGCCATCCGGGGGCAGTGACTACCACGGCACCTACAAGCCGGGGCTGAGCCTGGGCACCGGCTACGGCGACCTGGTCGTCCCTGACTCGATAGTCGACGAACTGCGCCGTCACGCGGGAGCCGCATGAGCCGCCCGCTGCGAATGGGAGCCGCGGCGGCAGTCGTCGCCGGGAGCGTCCTCTTCTCCCGCATCCTGGGCCTGGCCCGCGAAGCGTTGCTCGCTTCGCTGATCGGGGTCAGTGCCGAGGGAGACCTCTACCGACAGGCCTTCACCATCCCCGATTTCCTCAACTATCTGCTGGCTGGGGCGTACCTGACCATCACCTTGATCCCCATCCTGAGTCGGCACCTGGAACAGGGTGACGAAGAGGGCGCCAATCGTGCCTTCAGCTCTGTCTTCCGATTCGTCGTGATCGCGATCGTGGGGCTCACCGTCGTCATGTGGACCGCGGCGGGGCCCCTGGTCTCACTCATGTTCCCGAACGCCGTCGATCACGACCGTCTGGTCTCCCTGACCAGGCTGGTCCTTCCTGCCCAGGTGTTCCTGGTCGCCGGTTCCCTGCTGATGGCAGTGCAATACACCCATCGCAGGTTCGTGATTCCCGCGCTTGCCCCGATCATCTACAACCTCGGGATCATCCTCGGCGGGCTGATCACGGCCGCGGCCGGCAACGCCACACCTGAGGGGTTTCTTTGGGGAGCCGTGATCGGCTCCGTCATCGGCAACTTCGGTCTGCAGTGGTACGGGGCCCGTAGCACCAACACCCGCCTGGTCCCCGTCCCCCGCGGCCAGTCGTCGGTTGGTGAGTATCTGATCCTTGCGCTGCCGCTGATGGTGGGGCAATCGATCGCGGTCCTCGACGAGCAGTTCGTCCGGTGGTTCGGACAGATCGAAGAGGGTGCCACCTCGGCTCTCAGCTTCGCCAGGCAACTCAACATGGTCCCGGTAGGCGTGATAGCCCAGGCGGCAGGAGTCGCCGCCTACCCCTTCCTGGCGCGACTGGCGGCCAGAGGCGACACCAAGGGCCTGACCTCGACGACATCGTGGGCGGCCCGGGGAACGGTCTTCGTGGCCGCAGGAGCATCGGCCGCGCTGATCGTCCTTGCCCGTCCATTGGTGCGCCTGCTGTACCAGTGGGGGGCGTTCACTGCTGACGACACCGAACTGGTGGCCAGACTCCTGATGATCTATGCCCTCTCGGTCCCGGCCTGGGGACTGCACCAGATCCTGTCGCGACACTTCTACGCCAAGCGCAAGATGTGGACACCGGTTCTGATCGGCACGGTGGGGACTGTCGTTGCTGTGCCGGTGTGGTCCGGGCTCTACAAACTGGCGGGGGTGGAAGGCTTCGCCATGGCCTCAGTGGTGATCATGAGCGCCTATGCCCTGGCTCTCCTCGTTGCCTGGGGCTCCGATTCGGGTTGGCAAGCGGCCGGCGAGGTTGGGGTTTCCCTCGTGCGGGGCTTGCTGGCAGCGACCGCGGCGGTATTGCTCGCTCTGCCCGTGGTGAACGCGATCTTTGGCGATGGGAGCCTCAGCTTCTTGGGCGGTCTCGGAGCCGCCCTGCTCGGCGGGCTGACGGCGCTCGCCGGATTCCTCATCGTGTCATTCCTGCTCCGAGCACCGGAACTGAAGGAGATCACGAACCGGTCCTAGGCCGTGAGGCCGAGACGCCCAACGGTCTCCCCATCATCGATCTCACCGGTGGGGACGAACCCGAGCTTCAGGTAGAAGGGGCCCGGCCCTCCGTCACCCTCGACCCAACTCGTGTACAGCTCAGTCCCTCCGCGTCCTCTCACCTCGTCGCAGGCGGCAGCGACCGCCAACGACCCGAATCCGCGACCCTGATATTCAGCGCCAACCATTAGCCGCCACAGAAAGAAGGTCCGGTCGTCTTCGTCGTTGGGATCGATCTCCAGCATCAAGAAGCCCACTACGACACCGTCGGCGACGATTGCCCGCGGCCAGGCGACCTCGGGCTCGGTTAGCGCCTGCGCCAACGACCATGCGTTGCGGGCAACGAATCCTTGCTGGCTAGGCGCGACGTCGATGTCGAAGACCGCTTTCAGATTGATCTGGTCGATCAGCTCGAGAGTCACCATGGGAAACGCGCGGTCAAATGTGATCGGGATCCACGAGCTCCAGCGGGACCTCGGGGTCATCGATGAGATCCGCCCGCATCCAGGCGGGGAGCCCTCGACTGCCACCAGGAGGCGTGCGTCTGAGTGCATCCTCTTCACGCGTGATGTGGTCGAGCACGACGGCTATCAATGCCGCCTCGAACTCTCCGGCGCCACCTTTGATTCGAATCCCTTCAACCATTCGCAAGCTCCACGAGCTCGATCAAGGTACCACCGAGGTCGTCGGGGTGGACAAAGGCGATTTGAGCTCCCCGGCCTCCGATCCGCGGGCTCTCATCGATCAGTCTGGCCCCCTGGCCCTTGAGGTGTTCTAGGGCCGTAGTGATCGAGGCCACCATGTAGGCCACGTGGTGCAGGCCTTCACCGCGTCTCTCCAGGAATCGCCCAACCGGGGTGTCGGTGGCCAGCGGCTCCAGCAACTGGATGAATGAGCCGCCAACCGGGATCATCGCCTCCTCGACCCCCTGGGCTTCGACTACCTCTCGATAGAGGGGAACCGCCCCGTATCGCTCCCGGTAACCATTGATCGCCTCGTCGAGATCGGTGACGGCAATCCCGACATGATCGAGATTCAAGAGCTTCATCAGCCAAGGCTATGCCGCCCGCCCCTTGGGTGCCACCAGCCTGCCGGTAACATCAAGGTCCGGAGGTCATCGTGAGCAACAGCGTCATCACCGGGATCGCCCGCACTCCCATTGGCAAATACGGTGGCGCTCTGTCCCCCCTCCACGCCGTGGACCTCGGTGGCGCTGCCATCGCCTCGGCCATGCGGCGTTCGGGCGTCGATCCCGCCATGATCGACGAGGTCCTGTTCGGACACGTGTTGCAGGCAGGCGAAGGGCAGATCACATCGCGACAGGCCGCCGTCCTCGGCGGGCTCCCGATGACAGTCCCATCGGTGACGATCAACAAGGTTTGCCTTTCGGGAATGTCGGCGATCGGGCTCGCGGATCGAGCAATCCGCCTGGGAGACTCGAAATTCGTGGTCGCCGGCGGGATGGAAAGCATGACCAACGCGCCTCATGTTGTGGCCGAGTTGCGTTGGGGGGCCCGGATCGGTGACGTCAACGTGACCGACGTCATGCAGCATGACGGACTGTTCTGCGCCTTCGACAAATGCACCATGGGCGAGTCGTCCGACCACAAGAACGACCGACTGGGCATCGGGCGCACCGAGCAGGACGAATGGTCTGCAAGGAGCCATGAACGGGCTGCCGAGGCCGCACGCACTGGTGGCTTCGCAGACGAAATCGTGCCGGTGGCAGTCCCGCAGAGAAAAGGTGATCCGGTGATCGTCGATACCGATGAAGGGATCAGGGAGGACGCAACCGTTGAGTCACTTGGCGCGCTGCGCCCGGCATTCGTGGCGGGAGGGACCATCACCGCCGGAAATGCCTCGCAGATATCCGACGGTGGCGCTGCGCTTGTGGTCGGCGACCGGAACGCGGTCGAAGCCTTTGGCTCGCCCATCCTGGGGGAGATCCTGGCTTACGGTCAGATCGGCGGTGCCGATGCCACCTTGCACGAGCGCCCGGCCGAGGCCCTCCTGGTTGCCCTGAAGAAGGCCGGTCTCGAGCCCGGCGATCTCGACGTCGTCGAGATCAACGAGGCGTTCGCCGCAGTTGCCATTTGGTCCGCCAGGATGCTCGACCTCCCCGAGGCGAAGGTGAACGTCCACGGAGGCGCCGTTGCTCTCGGTCACCCGCTGGGAGCGACCGGAGCCCGCATCGTCGTGACCTTGATCACCGCTCTTCGCGCCCGGGGCGGCGGTGTTGGGGCGGCCACCCTCTGCGGTGGAGGCGGGCAGGGTGACGCCATCGTGGTTCAGGTCGCCGACTGATGGCCGAGCCGGTCGAGCGCAACCTGGGCCTTGACCTGGTTCGGGTGACGGAGACGGCGGCAATGGGAGCGGCCCGATGGCTGGGTCGGGGCGACAAGGAGGCGGCCGACCAGGCGGCGGTCGACGGGATGCGGCTCCACCTCTCGACAATCGACATCGACGGCCTGGTTGTCATCGGGGAAGGGGAAAAGGATCAGGCCCCGATGCTCTTCAACGGTGAAAGGGTCGGCACCGGGAAGGGGATGACTGTCGATGTTGCTGTGGACCCGGTCGATGGGACCACGCTGACTGCCGCCGGGATCCCGGGTGCGATCACGGTCATCGCTCTGGCAGCAGGCCGCGGCTCCATGTACACCTCAGGCCCCCTGGTCTACATGGACAAACTCGCCGTTGGCCCGGAAGCCGCCGGCTCGGTCGATCTCGACGCCCCGGTCGAGGAGAATCTGCGGCAGGTCGCCAAGGCGAAAGGCAAGGACATCAAGGACCTTCGGGCCTTGATCCTCGACCGCCCCCGCAACCAGTCCTACATCGACGAGGTGCGGAGGATGGGAGGGAGGATCTCACTGCTCCGGGACGGCGACGTTGCCGGTGCGATCGCTACCGCTCAGGAGGACACCGCCGCCGACGTCCTGTTGGGCATCGGCGGATCTCCGGAAGCTGTGATCGCCGCTGCAGCCCTCACCTGCATGGGAGGGGAGATCCAATGCCGGCTCTGGCCCCGCGATAACACCGAGAAGGCCCGGGCCGGCGAAGCCGGTCTCGATGTGACTCAGGTACTGACCACACAGGACCTGGTCAGATCTGACAATGTGTTCTTCGCGGCGACGGGAGTGACCGGCGGCGAATTTCTGGGCGCCGTCGACTTCCGTGGCGACCAGGTGGTCACCCACTCGGTGATCATGCGCTCGAAGACACGCTCGATCCGTTACATGGACGCCTATCACGACCTGGCCCGGCTCCGCGAGATCTCAGCCCTGACCCTCGACTAGGGGCTCACCCTCGGTGAGGCTCGCCCGTCGCCACACCAGCGCCACCCAGCCGCCGGCGAGAACGAGAGCGGCCACCCCGACGGTCCGGACGAGGACCCCACTGACCTCCGAGCCTTCGAGGAGAAGGCTCGACACTTGAACCACTCCACCCACCACAACGGCGGTTCCCATCGCTCGGGCGACTATCCGTATCGGGTCGACGAGGCGAGTTCGTGCGGCGAACGACGCCGAAGCGAACTCCACGATCAGGACAATCAGCAACGCCTGAGCCCATAAAGGGGGCGACAGTGCCACCGGAAGAGCAGAGATGATTGCCATCTGCAATACGAAGCCCACGGCCGCGGCAGCCACCGAGGCAGTGAAGCCGTAAAGGAGGCCGACCACCAGGACTAGGAGACCGACCCCACCAACCAGTGCTCCCAAGCCCGCCCCCTTGGCAATCGGCACCGACAAGACCATGGCGAGACCCAGGATCACGGCAGTTGCGGCAGTCAGCCGAGCCGTCGTCGCCAAGACGTCCTCCATTGTTCGAGACGCGCGATCGGCACGTCGGCCGGTTCGTCACTGCGCCACAGCGTGATTGGGATCCCCTCGGAGGCGAGACGGTCGCGCAGACGCTCACGCTCGAGACTCCAAATCCGGCGACCCACGGATCTGGCCTCGTCGAGAGGAGGGGGCAACACCGACTCCACATCCATCTCGATCACAGACACATCCATGCCCGACCGCCGCATCGAATGCATCAGACCTGCGAGGTTCGGATCGAGTAGTGAGGTCAGGGCGATCACCATGGCTGGGCGTCGCGCGGCCCGAGCCACGGCCCGTTCCACTCGCTGCCACATGACCTTGCTCGGAGTCACGGCCATGAGCTGCTCCATCGTGCGCCGACGATGGCTCTCCCCCATGCCCGGCATGACCCATCCACAGACGCCATCCAAGGTGACCAGGCCGAGGCGGTGACGGTGCCTGGCGTGCGCCCTGAGCAGGGTGGCCGCCATCCGGACCGCGCGATCGACCAGCCACTCGGTATCGGTCTCGCTTTCAACCTGGGCGTCGACGAGAAGGACGACGTCCCCGTTCCGCTCCGGGTGTCGCTCATTGACCCACAATCGCTCGGCCCGGGACGACACCCGCCAGTTGATGGATCGAGGATCGTCGCCATGTTGGTAGGGGCGAAGGTCGGCGAACTCGGTCCCGGCGCCTCTCCTGGTCGAGACCAACTCACCGACGTGGAGGGTGGTTTCCAATGGTCTCAGCAACCGCCTCAGAGTCGATTCCTCGGGCAGGACCACCACATCGTGGATACCTGGCACCCTGTGACTCAGTTCGAACATGCCGAGCGGTGAGTCGGCGTACACGGTTACCGGTCCCACGCTCTTCCTGCCCCACCCCCGGGGCGAGACCGTGAACGCAGCCTGCAACGACCGGTCGATCGAAGGAATCACCAGGGTGGATCGATCGATGAGGCGGCCGCCAACGGTGGAGATGACGTCCATGTCTTCGAGAGCGATCTCGACGTACACCGGCCCGATGCGCCGGTCGGTCTCCAAATGCAGCGAGACCTGGTACTCGCCGCCCTCCACCATCGTGGCGGGCACTTGGTCGATCCGGGCAGTCATGCCCGGGATTGCCCGCGTCACCAGGCCAACGACCGCCAGGGCGAGCAGGGCGGTGCCCACCAACGCCGGCCCGGGATCACCCACCGCCAGGGCGGCGCCCAAGCCAACCAGCCCCGCAGTGATGTAGGCGCGCAATCGCGGGCTGGCGACGGCTTTCACGGGGCGTGGACGGAAGGAGTCGCCGGAGGGCTGGGCACCTGCTCCAGCACCTCTTCGATCACCCGCTCTTCACTCAGGTCCTGCGCCCAGAATTCGGGCCGAAGGATGAGGCGATGCGCCAGAGCCGGCACCGCAACATCCTGCACGTCGTCCGGGAGCACGAAGCCACGACCCGAGAGTGCGGCCCTGGCCCGGGCCAACTTCATGACAGCCAGCGACCCGCGAGGACTCGAGCCGACCCGAACCCGGCCCGATGACCGGGTGGCGGCGACGAGTTGGACTATGTACCGGCCGACCGGCTCGGAGACGTGAATCTCCTCGACGGCTCTCTGCATTCCCATGAGGGTCTCTCGATCCACCACGACGTCGAGTGTGACCTCGTCGGTACCCCGCTCCGCCCGGCGGCGCAACATCTCCCATTCCGCGTCTGCCTTGGGATACCCGAGACGGGCCCGGATCAAGAAACGGTCGATCTGGGCCTCGGGCAGGGGATAGGTCCCCTCGTACTCGATCGGGTTCTGAGTGGCGATGACCAGGAAAGGGGGGCCTAGCGGTCGGGTCACTCCATCGGCGGTCACTTGCCTCTCTTGCATTGCTTCGAGGAGGGCAGCCTGTGTCTTCGCCGGGGCCCTGTTGATCTCGTCAGCCAACAAGACATTGGCGAACACCGGGCCGGGGCGGAAACCAGGTAGCCCGGTCGCCGGGTCGAGGACAAAGGAGCCCGTGATGTCCATAGGCATCAAGTCCGGCGTGAACTGAACCCGGGCGAATTGAAGATTGGTCACCGCGGCAAATGAGCGAGCCACGAGCGTCTTGGCAAGCCCGGGCAAGTCCTCGATGAGGATGTGGCCGTCGGCGAGGATCGCCAGGAGGATCAGTTCGAGCTCCCGGCGCTTGCCGTGAACAGCCCGCTCGACCTCGTCGAGAATCGAGGTGGCGAGGGCACCTATCGTGCCCGGATCGGCCGGTGCGACGCTCACAGCTGCTCCAACTCGGAAACCAATTCCTCGAGCTCACCCGGCCGGAGGGATTCCTCCCTTCCGGTCAGCCACCTCCACTGCTCTTCTCCCAAAAGCGTCATGGCCGGAGCGGACTCCAGCGCGAGGCCATGACGCCCCAGGCGATGAGTTGCGATGAGCTCGATCATCGGGCGGATCCGCTGTTCCCTCGCCTGTGAGCCGGCGAGGGCGTCCACCGCGGCCATCTCGGTGAATGAGACCGAGCGAGGGAGGCGAGTCGGATTCGTCACGGACTTCTGGAAAAGGCGCTGTTCGACCCCGGCGCTGTCCACTGGAAGTCCTCGGGCCAGCCACACGACGACAAACACGATCAGCAGTTCCCACATCCAGAGCTCCTGACCACGTTGGAGTTGGAGGAGCAGAAGAGCGGAGACCATCGCCGCGAGAAAGGCCGTGACCACGACCCGGCTCATTGCTCGATCTCCCCACGCAATCGAGCAGACGCCGACTCGGCTTCTGCCGCTTCATCGATCGTTGGATCGAGAGGGCCGAATCTGGCGTCGGCGTGGCGACGTGGAGAGAACCCTGACATCCGAGGCATTGAGGTCGAGGGCGGCCGAGGCCCTTCCGATGTGGCGAAACGCAGTCTCCGCCGGAGACCTGGCCACTCCCACCTCCTCCAATGCATGTTCGAACCTGGCGTATGCGCCGAACACCCGCCCCCGAGGGTCCTCACCGTATGACGTCGAGGCGACCACGTCGACCGAGGCGGACGCGATCGCCTCGGGAAGTGGCGCCTCTTCCACCGGAGGCGCCCCAGACCGAATCGCCAGCCCGACTTTGGCAAGAGCGATTGCGACCACCGCTGCAACCAGGAGGCTCAACATCCAGATCCCGTTGCCGGCGACCTGTTGGATTGGCCCCTCCGCGACCTCGGCAGTGACTTCCGAGGTCTCGGGGGCGAGAGTGTCGGCAATCGATCGCATGAAACGGGCCACCAGGGCGAACACGAGGACACCGATGATCAGCCCCACAAGGTAGTTTCGCCTGTGTCCCTGGCGGGGGGGTCCCTGATGGGCAGTGAAGACCAGTATCAGGGCACCGATCACAGCCGCAATGACGATGAGCCAGGTGAGGACTGACTCCATTGCGATACCCGGTTGCCAGCCGACATCGAGGATCGGCTCGTCAACGCGCCCGGGGACCGAGTTGGCGGCAAGAGCGACCACAAACCCGAGAACGAGGACAGCCAGGGCGCCGAATGCGCCTCTGGCGGTCCGTCTCACAACTCCATCCTCCCAGCCAAGGCCCGGCCCAACGTCAACTCGTCGGCGTAGTCGAGGTCCCCGCCGACGGGGAGGCCGGAAGCAAGGCGGGTCACTCTCACTCCTAGAGGCTTGAGCTCTCGGGCGATGTACATCGCCGTTGCGTCCCCTTCGACCGTGGGGTTGGTGGCCAGGATCAATTCCGTGATCCCTTCGGGCCCGATCCGGGCCTTCAACTCGTCGATCCGGATCTGGCCGGGACCGACTCCGTTGATCGGCGACAGCGAGCCGCCGAGGACGTGATACCTGCCCCTGAACTCCTGGGTCCGCTCCACGACCATCACGTCTTGCGGGCGCTCCACAACGCACACCAAAGTGACATCGCGCCTCGTGTCCCGGCAGATCGCACATTCCTCACCCGCGGCGACATTGAAGCAACGGGCACAGAGCCCGACCTGCTCCCTCATATCGACGATGGCGGTCGCGAGACGGCGGGCGTCGGCCTCCTCGACCGCGAGCAGGTGGAACGCAAGTCTCTGCGCTGTCTTCTGCCCTATGCCTGGAAGCCGGCCGAGCTCGTCGATGAGCCGCTGGACGGGTCCTTCGAACATCAACCGAGAATGCCGCCGAGATCGAGCCCGCCGGTGAGGCCGCCGAGCTCCTCGGACGCTGCAGCGGCGGCTGCCTCGAAACCCTGACGGACCGCGGTCAGGACCAGATCCTCGAGCATCTCGATGTCGGTGGGGTCGACCACATCAGGGGAGATCGTGATCGCAACCAGCTCCTGGCCTCCTGTCACCGTCGCGGTCACCATCCCGCCACCAGAGCTGCCCACGAAGGTGCGTTGCGCCAACTCGGCCTGAGCGGCGGCGAACTGGGCCTGCATCTGCTGGGCCTGCTTCATCAGTTGGCGCATGTCGGGCTGGCGGTTCATGAACCAAGAGTAACGGCGACCTCGTCGCCGTTACTCGTAAGTACCTACTCCTCTACCTCTTCGGCTCCTAACTCGTCGACGAGGAGGCTGGTCGGATCGGTAGAGCGTTCCGAGCGCTCCTCGAGGTCACCGAGGTCGATCTCTTGGGTTTCGATCTCGCTCTCTGACCCCTGACGGGACCGGAAGAGAATCTTCACCTCACTGCCGAGCAGGTCGCCGGCTCGAGTGGCGACGATCGAAGCGACGACATCGTCCTCTTGCAACGACTGGAGATGGAAGTCGTGGGCTACCTCCAGGGTGATGGTGTCACCTTCCACCGAGATCGGGACAGCCTCCCTGAAGAACGCCCAGCGTCGTGCGCCCAACACATCGCGCAGGCTCCCGAACAGGCCGGGCCACACCTTCTGCAGCTGTTCGAAGGAGACCTCTGATCCGTTGCCAGTTGGCTTCGGGGTGACGGACGGATTGTCAGGAACCGCCTCGCCACTCTCGTTAGCCACAGCGACAGGCGTCGTATGCTCGGCTACGGCCATCGGCGGCTCGACGATCGCCTGACGCGGCTGACCCCGCTCCAACCGTTCGATCCTGCTCAGGAGGGCGGAGGTGTCACTAGCCGTCTCCGGCCTGGTCAGCTTGATCAACGCCAGCTCGGTCATCAGACGCTCCTCCCGCCCTTCACGCAACCTGATCAACGCCTCACCTAGGAGATCCACCGCGCGCAACACATCGCCAGACGTCACCAGCTCGGCGGCTCGTCGCCACGCCCCGTAGACCTCTGGTGGCTCGTCTGCGATCTCGGCAAGGTTGGGCGCGTAGTGGGCGAGGAAAGCCCCACGGAAGAAGGCGACCGACTCGGCGACGAACCTCCTCAGATCGACCCCGTCCGCAGAAAGCTCGGCCACCAATTCCAGCGCGCCTTTCGCATCCTGGGCAGCAACAGCCTCGACGAGTCTCATGAAAGCCTCGGAATCGGCCAGACCAAGGGCCCGCCGGACACCCCCCACCTCGACCGTTCCGGCCCCAAGCGCGGCCACCTGCTCGAGAAGGGACAGTGAGTCCCTGACCGACCCCCCTGCATGACGAGCGATCGACAACAGGGCACCGGCATCGAACTGATATCCCTCGCGCTCGGCGATCAGGCTGAGGTGGCCGGCCAGCTCTTCGATCGGGACCGGGTGAAAGTCGAAACGCTGGCTGCGGCTCCGAATCGTGTCGAGAAGTTTGTACGGCTCGGTGGTAGCCAGCACGAAATGCACGTGCTCCGGAGGCTCCTCCAGGGTCTTGAGCAGGGCGTTTCCGGCTGCTTTAGAGAGCATGTGAGCCTCATCGAGCACGAACACGCGCTTCGAGGTCGCAGTCGAGGCGACCGTGGTCACGCTCAGACGGATGTCGCGGATGTCGTCAATCGAGTTGTGCGAGGCGGCGTCCAACTCCAGGACATCCAAGGAGGTCCCGTCGGTGATGGAAACGCAACTCAAACATTCGTTGCACGGAGCCCCCTGCGGCCCGCGATTTGTGCAGTTCAGCGCCTTGGCGAGGATGCGGGCTGTCGTCGTCTTCCCAGTGCCCCGCGGCCCGGTGAACAAGTAGGCATGCGCCACCCTGCCATCCGCAATCTCTCGGGCCAGTGTCGTGGTGACGTGGGACTGGCCGATGACGTCATCGAATGACTGGGGCCGGTACTTCCGATAGAGGGCCTGATACTCCACTGGGATCCCACGGTACTTGGTACCTGGGACCGGTTCGCCAGGCAAGTGACCTGTTCCTGGCGCGTTCTTCTTTGGTTATCGGTCCTATCCGTCGATACTTGGCCTCGTGACCCAACCACTCGTCGACGAGTCAGCGACCGAATCGCTGGCGGCGCCACCCGCGGTCTGGGCAAAAGGCCTGGTCCGAAGATTTGGCAGAACCGTCGCGGTCGACCATGTCGATCTATCCGTCGGGCCCGGTGAGTTCTACGGCCTGCTTGGCCAGAACGGTGCCGGCAAGACAACGACGATCAAGACCATCGTCGGGCTGCTGCGTCCCAACGAGGGATCGGTAGGCGTCGGCGAATTCGACACCTGGAAATCACCCAGAGAGGTCAAGGCGAGGATCGGGGTCCTCCCCGAGGAGTTCAACCTCTACGAGCGGTTGACCGGCGCCGAGCTGCTCGATTTCACGGCGGCGATGCATGGACTGAGCCGGGAAGAGGCGACCCGGCGTCGCGACGAGCTGCTCGACCTGCTGGACCTTCTCGACGAGGGATCGAAACTCATCGGTGACTACTCCCGGGGCATGCGCAAGAAGATTGCCCTGGGCGCGGCCATCATTCATCGCCCCCCGGTGCTGTTCCTGGACGAGCCGTTCGAGGGGGTGGACGCGGTCTCGGCACGTCTGATTCGGAGCCTTCTTCTCCGAGCCGCCCAGGGTGGGACCACGATCATCTTCTCCTCACACGAGATGCACCTAGTCGAGAAGCTGTGCACCCGGATCGGGATCATGGTCCAGGGCCGGCTGACGATCGAGGAGACGCCAGAAGGGCTGTGTCGCCTGATGGGTGTCGACAACGTGGAAGACGCCTTCATTGCGGCCGTAGGTGGGAAGACACCGGACGACTCATCGTGGTACGCCGGCTAGCCGGCCTCAAGGCGAGGCTCACCTGGAACGGCGTCCGCAGTGACGTCCAGCGAAGGTTTGGCCTGCCGATCGCGCTGATCCTTCTGAGCTGGCTCGGCTACTGGCTGGCGAGTTCGCACCTGGAAACCGCGCGTGCCCTCCAGGCTGAGAGCCCGGAAGCCTTCGCCAGCTACATGGGCTGGGTCGCTCTCTTCACATTCCTGGCGTGGGTCGCACTACCGGTCGTGATCTTCCCCCTCGACGAGAACCTCGACCCACAACAACTCGCCTTGCTACCCATCACATCGAATCAGATGGTCGCCGGGTTGGTGGCGGCGAGCTTCATCGCCCCGTCAACGGTGATTCCGCTCCTCCTGATCGGCGCCAACGCCGCAGCCCTTGCCGGGGGGTGGTGGATGATCCTCCCGGCTTCGTTGGCCTTTCTCGGCCTGTTGGCCGTGGGCGGCCAACTCTTCTCGGCCGCGATATCGGCAATATTGCGCACTCGACGCGGACGCGACGTCGCAACCTTCCTGATCCTCGGCATCGCAGGCGGTGCCTTCCTCGGCTACCGCTTCGTCAACGAAATGGTCGCCACCGAGGGTTTGGCAACGGCGGCGACCGCCCACCCGATAATGAACTGGTCACTTCTGATTCCCCCGGTTGCGGCTCAGCAGGCCATGATCCGGGCGGCCGATGGCAACGCTGGCCTCGCTCTGGTGTCCCTTGCGGCGGCGGTGGTTGGTCTCCTCGTCTTGACGGTGGCGTGGAAGAAGCTGCTCGGGTGGCTCCTCTCCACACCGGAGCAAAGGAACAGGCCGGCAGCAAGAGCCCGGCGCGGAGGCATGGCTTACGGGCTGTGGGGAGTGGTGCCCACTCTCGCCCGCAAGGAGTTCCGCTTCTACGTGCGCGACCCCCGCCAGCGCCTGGTCTGGACCGGGACCGTGATCTTCGTCGGCCTCGCCATCGGCGGGGTCGTGATGAATGCCACCGGGTTCTTCGACTTTCGAGAGCGGGAATGGGCACCCTTGGTCGCCCCCATCCTCGTTCTGTTCGTGGGCCTTCCCATCGCTCTGAACCTCTTCGGATGGGAACGGAACGCGGCTAGCTACCTGTTCGTGCTCCCTCCCAAGCCCCGACAACTCCTGCTCGGCAAAAACCTCGCCGTGGCAACAGCTCTCGCGGTGGAAACCACGATCCTCACTCTGGGATTGGCCTGGTTCTCGGGCCATTGGCGATGGGTGTGGCTCGCAGTTCCGTTGACGGTGGCTGCTGTCGGCTGCCAGCTGGCGGTGGGCAACCTGGTGTCAGTCCTCGCCCCGCTGCGTTTGCCACGCGAGGGGACCGACGTGTTCGCCCAGTCAACCGAGCAGGGCTGCCTGGCCATCGTCAGCCAAACCGTCTCGTTCTTCGTCATAGGGATGCTGCTGATCCCGCCAGCCTCTGTGACCGTGCTCACCGTCGAGTTCGGCGAGGCGATCAACCCGTGGATCACGGCGGCCGTTGGCGTGATCTGGGGCGTGATGTTCTATTCGACCTCACTCCTGTTGGCGGGCAAATTGCTGAAGCGGCGGATGCCAGAGGTTCTGGCCTGGGTCCAGGTCACCTAGCGGGCACCTACCCTCACATCAGATGGGCGGACTCTTGCGACGGACCCGCATTGAACGCGAGCAACTCGAGCGCGATTTGCTGGCGCCCGACGCCACCCTCTCTTCCGAGACGGTGGGGAGGGCCGAACCCGAGGAGGACGACGAGTTCCGGACCGCCTTCGAAAGGGACCGGGACCGGGTCATCCACACCAAGGCTTTCCGTCGCCTCAAGCACAAGACCCAGGTGTTTCTCAACCCCGACGGCGACCACTACGTGACCCGGATGACGCACACTATCCAGGTCAACCAGGTTGGCCGGGCCATCGCCAGGGCCCTTGGCCTCAACGAGGATCTGACCGAGTCCATCTGCCTCGCCCACGATGTCGGGCACTCTCCTTTCGGCCACACCGGTGAAGAAGCCCTCACCCCATTTGTCGATGGGCTCTGGCTCCACTCCGAGCACGGAGTGCGGACTCTCGAGTTGCTCGAACCACAGAACCTCACCGCAGAGGTCCTCGATGGGGTCCGGGCACACTCTTGGAAGGTCGACCCTCCGCCCGCAACGCTCGAGGGATGGGTCTGTCGCTACGCCGATCGCATCGCCTACCTCACACACGACGTCGCAGATGCCCTCCGCGCCGGGATCCTCGAGTACCACGAGATCCCGACCCCGGCTCTGGCACGGTTCGGTGCCACGTCGAGGGAATGGATCGACACCATGGTGACCGCGGTCATCGAGGCCAGTTACACGGCGGGCGAAGTGACCATCGCCCCCGATTTGATGCAGGTGATGGACGAGCTTCGCGACTTCATGTTCGATCGGGTCTACCTGCGACCTGAGTTCGAGGGCCAGAAGCAGAAGGCAATCAGCGTGATCGAGGACCTGGTGGTGCATTTCTCCAACAATCCCGGTGAGGTTCCCGACTCGTTCACCACCCCTACCGCCGACGGGCTCCACCGTGCCATCGACTACGTGGCCGGCATGACCGACCGGTTCGCCCTGACCACCCACGACCGCCTGTTTCGCCCAACCCTGCTCGACTGAGCCGGTTCGCCCCTAACCTCCTCAACCCGTGCTCGCGATTCAGGACCTCCACAAGACTTTCGGCGACGTAGTGGCGCTGGATGGGTGCACGTTGTCGGTGCAGCGGGGGACGATGCTTGGCTTTCTCGGCCCCAACGGTGCCGGGAAGACGACGGCGATGCGCTCGGTCTTCGGCTTGATGCGGCCTGACTCGGGGACAGTCACCTGGGATGGCGAGCCGATCGATCCTGACGCCAGGCTCCGATTCGGTTATATGCCCGAGCAGCGCGGTCTCTACCCGAAGATGCGGATTCACGACCAACTGGTGTACCTCGCCCGCCTCCGTGGGATTGGAAAGGCGCAGGCGGCTGAATCCGCCGACAAATGGTTGGAGATCCTGGACCTGACCGAACGGAGGGGTGATCGACTCGAGGCCCTGTCCCACGGAAACCAGCAGCGGGTTCAAATGGCGGCGGCCCTGGTCCACGACCCGGAGTTGCTGGTCCTCGACGAGCCATTCTCGGGGCTGGACCCAATCGCCTCCGAGACTATGTCCGACATTCTGAGGGCGCAGGCGGCCTCGGGGAAGGCGGTGATCTTCTCCTCCCATCAACTCGACCTGGTCGAGGATCTATGCGAGGAGGTTGCAATCATCGATAAAGGGATCATCGTCGTCGAAGGCTCGGTACGTGAGCTGAAGGACCAGGCACCGATCCGGCACCTCGAGCTCGAGCTCGACGGCAACGCCGATGGGCTGTTCGATTCGCTGGAGGGGGTTCGCAACATGGAGGTGGAAGGGGAGCGATACAGCCTGGTTATCGACGCCGGCACCGATGTCCGGGGATTGCTGAACCGGGCCGAGAGCGTGGGGCAGATCCGCCACTTCACCTACACCGCTCCGTCCCTGACCGACCTGTTCCGGGAGGCGGTGCAATGAGCGATCTCGGAGTCGCCTGGCAGGTAGCCCGTCGCGAGCTCACCGAGCGGGGCCGCTCCAAGGCCTATTTACTGACCACCGTGATCACCCTCCTGGTGGTGGTGGCGCTGATAGTGGTGCCCAGCTTCTTTGGCGGGGGCACCGACGAGTACGAAGTCGGCTCCGTAGGCGAAGGGAACACCCAGATCATCGAGGCGGGTGAGCTGCTGGCAAACGCCAACGACGAGCCCAACGACGAGCCTTCGGTCAGCATCACCGAGACCAAATTCGCCACCCGCGAGGAGGCGGAGGCGGCTCTGGAAGCGGGCGAAGTCGACGCGGTGCTCATCGACGGTTCGGAAGCAGTCGTCGAAACGCTGGGCGGGTTCGGGGAATCGTCGATCCTGAGCATCCTGCAGCAGGGGGCGGCCTCGGTCAGGGTGGAGGAACTGGTGGAGAGCGAAGGCGATGTCGCTGCTGACGTCATCGCAATCATGGCCTCGGAGCCGCTTCAGACCTCGACCCTGAGCGGACAGGACACCAACGACGGCTCCAAGGGCGCCATCGCCTACTTCTCTCTGCTACTGCTCTATCTGGCGATCCTCATCTACGGCCAATGGATCCTTTCGGCAGTCACCGAGGAAAAGTCGAACCGGGTGGTGGAAGTCCTGTTGTCAACGGTCAAGCCGTGGCAACTTCTCGCGGGGAAGATTGCCGGAGTCGGTTTACTGGGGCTAACCCAGTTCGCTGGAACAATCATCGTGGCCGTCCTAACGCTCCGAATCACCGGTGCCTATGACATCCCACCCGTGGAGGCGACCCAGATCGCCCAGCTTGTGCTCTGGTTCGTCCTCGGCTTCCTGCTTTACGCCGTGCTCTATGGGGCAGCCGGCTCCCTGGTTAGCCGTATGGAGGACGCTCAGAACGTCGCCTTTCCCATGTCGATGATCGCGGTGGTCGGGTTCCTTGTCGCAATCACCACTCTCTCCGATCCTGACGGGGTGGCCGCAACCATCGGGACCTTCATCCCCCTCACCGCGCCGTTCGTAGTCCCGGTGCGGGCCGCCCTCGACGCCATTCCCGTATGGCAGTACGCGGTGTCCATCCTCCTCACAGTGGGCGCGATCATCGGCCTCGTCTTCGTTGCAGGCAGGATCTATGCCGGTGGACTGCTCCGATACGGAAGCCGGGTGAAGCTTCGGGAAGCGTGGCGCTCCGCAGCGGAGTGAGCATGTACCAGCACCTCGAGATCGAGCGGACCGGCCGTGTGGGGACGATCTGGCTGAATCGGCCGGAGAAGCTGAACGCCATGTCCGAAGACATCTGGAACGACCTTCCCCGGGCAGTGGCGGAACTCGATGCCGACGAGTCGGTACGGGTGATGATCCTGGCGGGTCGTGGTCGATCGTTCACTGTTGGGATCGACATCGAGATGCTGGCCTCCCTCTTGCCCTCGGAGCCTTCTGGGTCGCAGGCTCAGGATGTCCTCTACACCAAGATCAAGACCCTCCAGGTGACGATCAGCTGCCTCGCCGAGGCCGCCAAGCCTGTGATCGCCGCCGTTCATGGGCACTGTCTGGGGGGTGGCATGGGCCTGATCACGGCCTGCGACATCCGCTATGGGTCGGCCGATTCTGTGTTCTCGATTCGAGAGACCCGGTTGGCCGTCGTTGCCGACATCGGGACCCTGCAAAGACTCCCCGGGATCGTCGGGACCGGTCACACCAGCGAGTTGGCCCTCACTGGCGCTGACATCGATGCGGCCCGGGCGCTCGAGATCGGGCTCCTGAATCGGGTGTACCCCGACGCCAACTCGACCTACGAGGCGGCGCGAGACCTGGCCAACGCGATTGCCGCCAATTCGCCGCTGGTGGTCCAAGGCATAAGAGGGGTTCTCAGAGCCAACGATGGGAGGCCGACCTCCGAAGGGCTCGAGTACGTGGCCCGCTGGAACGCAGAGCACCTCGTGTCAAACGACCTCATGGAGGCCCTCGCCGCATTTGTCGCGAAACGACCGCCTGAATTCACCGGCACCTGAAGCCCGGGAACGTCGCCCAGCGCGTTACGTTGCGTCCGACGACGACGAGGAGTTGTGGTTGCGACTGCGGGTGACATGGGCACAGATGGCCATCGTGTGCCTCTTGCTGGTCGGATGCGGATCGGGTGAAGGTGCCGTGTCCACCCCGCCGTCCACAACTTCCACCACGACAGCGATCGCCGAACCGACGACCACGAGCAGCCTCCCTGTATCGACCACTACGGAGCCCGTGTCGACAACGACTTCGTCGTCGGGCCTTCCAGGCGACTCCATAGATTTCGGCCCGGCTGAGGGTGACATCCTCGGGGTGATCGGAGTCGCCCACGACGACGTGCTCAACCTGAGGGCTGCACCCGGTGCCGACCAGGACATCGTCGCCGGCATCCCGCCACTGTTCTCCGACCTGATCGCGGCCGGGAATACCCGCCAACTGGTGGCGTCGATTTGGATCGAAGTCGACTATTCGGGGCTAACCGGCTGGGTCAATCTCCGCTTCGTCGCATACCTCGGTGCCACCACCGACGTCACCGCCAACATCGTCAGCGGCCTTGGAGAGACGCCTGTCGCATCCTCGATGCTCGAGCTCGGCTTGCTGGTCGTCCAGAGCATCGTGTCTGAGGAGCCGGACGCCAGCTTTGTCATGTCCGCCCCACCAACGAGTGGAGATCTGGGCGAGGTGACCTTTGACATCGTTGGATTTGGAGATGACTCGGTGAGGGGAACACGGGTTCACGTGTTCGGCGAGCCAGTCGTCGACGGATTTGCCCTAAACGCCGTCGAGGCGACTCCGTTCTGCGGTCGGGGTGTCGACGAGAGCGGTGTTTGCGTCTAAGGCAGTCTCCTGGCGTCGGGCCAAATGGCCCACCGATTAGAGGACCAGTCCTCTCGTGACCGACCTACCTGAGACCGAACATGCCCATATAGGCAGTTCGTTCTCATTAAAGGAGGCAGCAATGACTGCAATCGACAGGGACACAGTGACCACCACAAAGGTCACCGCTCCACGCAAAACGTTCGTTCTTCTCTCTGCCGGGATCCTGGCGATGGTGGTTGGGTTCGGCTCGATGGCCGGAGGCATCTTCGGTGCCTGGTACACCTACGACCACGCTGTTGTCCAGGATGTAGTGACTCCGGACGACGCAGCGATCCCGGAGACCCCGGTTCGAGGGCCGTTCACGATGTGGGCCCAGGCCGACATCATCACCCACCATCAGCTCGAGTCGACCGGAGGGTTGTATTACGCGCAGATGGACCGCACTGTGCCCCAGTTGGACGAGAGCGGCGCAGTCGTCCTCGACACCAACGATGAAGCAGTGATGGTTCCCAACGAGGCACGGGCTTCCTGGATAACCGCCACCACCCTGACCACAGCTCTGGGACTCGGAATGATGTCCTACGCATTGTCCGCCCTGGCAATTGCCACAGGCCTGACACTCGCCGTCATCGGGTTCGTGTTCCTCTATATCCGCAAGCGGGCAGTCATCCTCTAGGGATCGACAGCCGCAGCTAAGAGGGCCCCCCAACGGGGGCCCTCTTAGTGTCGTCCCTAACCCTTGCGGTCCTGACGGAGCAAGGTTCGCACTGCCGAGTTCTTCCAGATGTTCCCCATCTGGTTCCACTGCCGTCTCTTGTCGATCAAGGCTGCCGTCGAGACCACATCGGGATCGGTGACGCCAAAATGATTGGCGAGTTGGGTCAGGGTGTGGATCCAGATCTTGTCCTCGAGCCGGGAGGTATAGAGCTTGAAGCTGGCCTCGTACAACGGGTCATTGGCCCGCACCAAAAGGTGGATCTTGGCCACCGAGGCGTCGTCTTCACCCTCGTGGGAGCTGAACGTGATGATTGCCGCCCAAGGATGGCCTTCGGGAGTCATATACGACCATGAGCGTTCGTCGGCGTAGATCACCCGGACCCCGGTCGTGACCTTGGCCGGGCCCTTGCCGCCACCGATCACAGCCACCTCGCCAGGGGCGATTCCCCCGGCCGGGGCATAGAACTTGTTGGAGTCAGGCCAGAACTCGCCGAAGTTCTCCTTCCAGGTGGCGATGATCACTTCTGGAGTAGGTCCAGGAATCGAGACCTCATATGACTTCTGCCAGAGCTGCCCGAAGCCCTGCAGCGGGCCGGTGGGCTTGCGACCCTCGACATTCCCTTTATGGGCACCGTCGGCTACCTCTCCGACATGAAAGGCATCCACCGGTTCGGCCCAGTTCTCGGCATCTCTCGGCTCTGTCAACTCGGTCCTTTCTTTGATTCCTGCATCTGACCACATTGGCGTTCCGTGAGCGTTACGAAACACGATTGGTAGAAGGCTGCGAGCGGTCACCGTCTCGTAACGCAATTGATGCACAATCACCTGAGATGACGAACTTCGACGCGGTGGTCGTCGGCGCCGGCCCCAACGGCCTTGCCGCAGCCGCCGAGCTGACGCGGGCCGGCAGGCGGGTCCAGGTGATCGAGCAAGCAGACGTGATCGGCGGTGGCACAAGGACCGAAGAGCTCACACTGCCCGGCTTTCTCCACGACATCTGCTCTGCAATCCACCCTCTAGGTCTGGCGTCGCCGTTCTTTCGGGACCTCGGCCTCGACGTCGAGTGGATTCAGCCCCCAATCCCGATGGCGCATCCCCTCGGTGACGGACGTTCGGGCGCCCTGCTTCGCGATGTCAGCGAGACGGCCGCTCGCTTCGGAGCCGACGCCGACCGGTATTCGAGGATCATGAGTCCCCTCGTCGAGTCGGCAGACGCCGTCATCGAGGACTTCCTGGGGCCGATGACGATGATCCCCCACAACCCCTCGAGCTTCATCAGGCTCGCGAGCAGGGGAGCCCTGCCGGCTTCGACCATTGCCGGTGGATTCTCCTCGATGGAAGCCAGAGGGGTTCTCGCCGGGCTCGCCGCTCACGCCATCGCGCCTTTCACCTCCCCATTGACCGGAGGGGTAGCCCTTCTCTTTGCCACCACCGGGCACGCCTACGGATGGCCGTTGGTGAAGGGAGGATCCCAACGCGTGTCGGAGGCACTGGCGCGGGTGGTCGTCGACGGCGGGGGAGCCATTGAGACGGGGAGGATGGTCACCTCTCTGGACGAGCTCCCGCAGGTCCCAACCGTGATCCTCGACGTCATGCCCCGCGCCGCAGTTCACATCGGTGGCGATCGGATCAGCCCCATTCATCGTCGACGACTTATGGGGCAGCAGTCGGGCCCAGCGGTTTTCAAGGTGGACTGGGCGCTGGACGGGGCCATCCCCTGGCTCGACGAATTGAGCCCCGATGCCGGCACGGTCCATGTCGGGGGAACCTGGGAGGAGGTGGCTGAGGCGGAGGACGCGGTGCACTCGGGGCGCCACCCCGACCACCCCTTCGTGTTGGTTGCTCAGCAGTCGCTCTTCGACGAAACGCGGGCTCCGTCCGGGAAGCAGGTGGCATGGGGCTATTGCCATGTGCCTGGCGGCTCAGACCTCGACATGACCGAAGCCATCGAACGCCAGATCGAGCGCTTCGCGCCCGGCTTTCGAGACTTGATCCTCGGCCGCCACACGATGAACGCCTCCGCGTTCGAAGCGCACAACCCGAACTACATCGGCGGCGACATCGCAGGTGGAGGCTTCGGGATGAGAAAGGTGTTCCAGCTGGGCGCCACCCGGCCGTACCACCTTGGCGATGGCCTCTACCTGTGCTCGTCGGCAACCCCGCCAGGAGCCGGTGTGCATGGGATGTGCGGCTACTACGCCGCCCGGGCAGCGCTCAAGGGCTGAGAGCCCGAGACGATCAGACGGCAGCCAGCGCCGCACCTTCGTCGTCGAAGATCTCGATTGCCTCGTCGAGTCTGGTTAGGGAGAAGATCTGGCGATAGTGGTCGGTCAGGCCGTAGGCGAGAAGGCGATGCCCTGAGCGTTGTGCCCTGATCAGCGTGGTAACCAGGAGCCCGATGCCTCCACTATTCATGTACTCGAGGTCATTGAAATTGAGCACGACGGCCTCGACGCCGCCGTTGGCGGCTTGATCATGGGCCGTGGATATCTCGGGCTCGGCGAAGCTGGTGATCTCGCCCGAGATGTCGATCACACGCACCCCCGGTGCGGCATCGCGGACTGTCATGGTCAGGTTTGACGTAGGCACCTTTTTCTCCAGTTATCTGGCTGCCGAGGCAGCGTCTTCGTCTTCGTAGATGGCCATGAAGTCGGCGAGCCGGGTGATCTGAAACACCTCGCGGTAGTGATCTGAGAGGCCGAATGCCCCCACTTCGCGACCTTCCGCCCGCGCTCTGGCCAGCACCCCGACAATGACCGCGATACCGGTGGAGTTGATGTAGTCGACGTCCCCGAAGTCGATGAGAACGCGACCCGGCTTCGAGGTCGCCTCTTCGTAGGCACCCTCCAGGCCCTCCTTGGCGAGCCGGTTCACAGTCCCCGTCAAGTGGACCACTCCTCCGTCGTCGCCCCAGGAGACTCGCGCCTCGAATCCCTCGTCCATCAGGAGACTCCCTCTCTATTCATGACAAGCTCAACCGTGTGGGTCTTGTCGTGGCTCTCTGTCTTGATCTCGTCAACCATCTGCCCGATGAGAAACAGGCCCCATCCGCGGGGTGTCTGCTCCCCGGCCAATTTGGCCTCGATGTCAGGGGTTTCAGCCTCGGGTATGACCTTCTCGCCACCCTGGTCGCTGACCCGAACAGAGATGTTGGCCGCTGTTGCCCGGACCTCGATCTCGACAGGTATCTCGGCGCGGTTCTCGTTGCCGTGCTCAATGGCGTTCATCACGGTCTCGCCCACGGCCGTCTTGAGGCGTTCGAGCCTGGCCTGCTCCAAGCCCATGTCGCCGACAGCCTCACTCACTTTTGCGATCGCGATTCGCTCGTTGCCCTCTTCGCTGGGAACGCTGAACTTTGCCAGCACCTCGGGCTCTGCAGCATGAAAGGCCTCTGCCGACTCCTTGGCCGAGGCTGTGCGCCGGACCACGACCAGCGTGATGTCGTCCTCCTGCTCAGCGTCGGCACCGGTGAAGTTCTCCAGGTCGCCGACCAGCGCCGCCACCATGTCATCGTTGGAGGGCTTGATGGCTACCCGCCCCATGAGACGGCCAAAGCCATACATTTCGCCTTCGACGTTGTGCGCCTCGGTTATGCCATCGCTGGTGAGCACCATCACATCACCCCGCTCCAGGCGGTAAGTGCGCTCCTCGTATGGCATTCCGGGCATCAGCCCGAGTGGCATCCCGGTTGCCCGCAGCTCAACAACTCCTTCAGCGGTCCTCACATAGGGAAGATTGTGCCCGGCATTGGCGAGAACGATCTCGCCCTGGTTGGTGTCGATGATCGCGTAGAGACAGGTGACGAACATGGCAGGCGGAATCTCAGGGACCAGAGCCTCATTCACTTCGGCAAGTACCAAAGAGGGCGAGTCATGCTTTTGCGCCGCCGCCCTGAGCATTGACCGGCACGTCGCCATGACCAGAGCCGCCGGAACCCCTTTGTCGGTGACGTCGCCAATCACCACCCCGAGTCTTCCGTCATCGAGGGTGATGAAGTCATAGAAGTCTCCACCCACGGCTCGGGCCGGGCGATAGAAGGCATCGACGTGCCAGCCAGGAATTGCGGGCAGCTCCTTGGGGAGAAGCGTCTGCTGGATGAGGGCAGCAACCTGGAGCTCCTGTTGGATGCGCTCCCTCTCCTTGGCTTCGGCCTGCTGCTCCCTGACCAGCTGGGCGACTTTCATCGCGGGCGCCACCTGTGAGGCAAGACTTCCCAGAAGATGACGGTCGTCGGTCGAATAGGGCTGGTCGGAGAGACGAGGCCCGAGATAGAGGGCGCCGAGCAGCTCTCCCTGGCCGATGAGAGGCACGATCAACTCGACGCCGCGATCGCGCATCGCCTGCAGAGCCTCGGACTCGAAGTCCACGGAGTCCAACTCGAGGGGGCACCCGTGGAAAGCAGGGCGGTCTCCAACGGGTCGCCTGGTGGAATCGGCACCGCGTCGATGACCCGGGTTCCGGGCGAAAGCGAGGTTTCCGGGGCTTCCGGGGTGGTTTCCTCGGACTTGCGACGTTTCAACAACTGGACCATCTACTCACTTTCTAGTTCGCGACCGTCTCGGAATCGTTACGAAATTGCTCTCTCGTCCAAACCGCCACCGATGCCGGCTGCATGGTCTCGGTCACCACGCCAACCCAGCCATCAACGACCTCAGCGGCGTCGACCTGGTCGCGCAACGACCCCGCAAACCCATCCATCACCCGCTGGGTGTTGTAGCGAGAGCGGTTGAAGCGGCGGTCGACCCAGCCCTGGACCCGTCTTCGAATCGGGTTGAACAGGGTCGCCACCACAAGCGTCGTCGCCGCCACCACCAGTTCGGACTGGTCAGGGAGCAAAGTCGTCAACCAGGTGACAGCACCGACGTATACCGCGGCGAGCAGCAGCACCACCACGGTGTAGGAGACGGTTCGCGACACGATCCGATCGATGTCATAAAGGCGATAGCGCAGGACCGCCACCCCGATAGATACCGGCAGCATGAGGATCGTCGCACCGAACACCAACTCACCCACCCACTCGGGGATGGAGAGCCATGCCACGACGGCCTCCTGGAAGGGGACCACCAGAACGGAGCACACGACTGCGAAGAGGAACCATTTCATCTGAAGCCGTTCCACCCCTCGTGCCCTCACCAACCTGACAATGAGCGACACCGTCGAGAGCAGCACAAACACCCCCAGAAGCGAGAAGTTGAGCCCTGAAAAGGGTCCGAATTCCGGGTTGGGCACACCGTTGACCCCGATCGGGTTGTCGACCCAGCCGGCGCAGGGATCTCCACCTTCGGTGCAGACCTGATCGGTGACATGCGTAGCTCAGAGCTGTCAGCAGCACCAAGAAACCGAGCCAACCGACCCACCGCCATCGTGGTGACACGGGGTGCCCGGTCGGAAACCAGAGCATGAGAAATCCGGCCAGACCGAACCATGCCAGCCACAAAGCGCCACCAATGGCCCCCGCCGCCACGTAGCCCTGGTCGGCCAAGTAGCCCACGACGCCGGCGCCGAGCAGAGCCAACCCGATCGCTGAGGAAACCCAGCCCACTCGGTTCCCATCGGTGCGGGCAATGATCAAGGCCCCCACCAGCGTGAACACCGCCGCGGCGGCCAACAAGAAGTAGCCAGCAATCCCGTCCCGGTCCTCTGATCCGGTCGCGACGACGATGAACACCAGCATCGCAACACCGGCGACCAGGACCGCAGTGGCCGCCCATCGTCCTGCTCGGCGCTGCGATCTCGGAGGTCGCGAGGTCGTCAGGCCCGCCTCCACTCCACCATTCATTGGCGGCAGGATGCCATTGCTTCGTTACGTAACCGCAACCGAGCCAAACAACCGAAGGAGCCCTCACCGACAACTAGCCGTTCCGTAATCTCAAGTTGCGAGTTTCTCGTAACGCTGCGATATCGTCCGACCATCGGAGACACCAGCATCGACATCCGACTCCTCGGCCCGCCGCGGATCGAGAAGGCCGGAACACCTATCGACGTAGACACCAGGAAGGCAATTGCCCTCCTCGCCTATCTGACTGTCGAAGGCACGGCCACTCGCGATCGGCTGGCGAGTCTCCTCTGGCCTGAATCCAACACCGAACGTTCACGGGCCACTTTGCGACGAACGTTGTCCTCCCTCCGCAGCGCGGTCGGCCACGAAGTCGTCACCGCCGATCGGATCAGCGTGACTCTCGCCGAGGACACCCCAAGTGACATCCGGGCGTTCACCACCGAGATCGAAGCGACGTTCCACCACGACCACGACAGGGGCGACGTCTGCAGCCTCTGCATTTCCCATCTCGAACAGGCAACTGCTCTCTACCGGGGTGACTTCCTGGAAGGGTTCTCGATGCGGGACGCTGCAGAGTTCGATGACTGGGCCAGAACGGTCACCGAGTCTCTGCGAATCCAGGCGGGAGTTGCGTTTCAACGTCTGGCGATGGCGAAGGCGGCGTCAGGCGACTACTCCGGTGCCCTCCGATCGGTTCACAGCTGGATCGAGCTCGATTCCCTGCACGAGCCCGCCTACCGCCTCTTGATGCTGCTCCACGCCTGGGACGGAGATCGTCCCGGCGCTGTCGAGGCATACCGTCGCTGTGTCGCTGTCCTCGACCAGGAGCTTGGTGTGCCCCCCTTGGAAGAGACCACCGAGCTCTACGAGGCGATCCTCGACGAGGACCTCCCGCCGGCGCCGGGAGTCCGACGCAAGGTCAAGGCTCAGGCACCCACCGTGTCGCCGCCCGAGGCAATGATCGACCGGGAGGAAGAGACCGCCAGGCCTCCTTCAGGCCATGGACAACCTGACTATCTCGGGGAAGGGGATTGTCATCAGCGGGTCGGCGTGGATGGGAAAGACCCGTCTTCTCGAGGAACTCGGGGCGGCGGCGCGAGCTTCCGGGCGATCGGCGCTCTCCGGACGCGCCTTCCGCACCGAGCAGGATCTCCCTTTCGGGGTCGCAGCTCAACTGCTCCGCTCGGCGGCACCCTTGATCGAGAGGCACTTGGACCAGCTTCCGACCTGGGCTCTCGGCGAGGTGGCGCGCCTGGTTCCCGAGTTTCAGCAGGCTCCAGCATCGCCAGAGAGCGCCGATCCCGTTTGGAGAGCTTCGATTGTTCGACGGTGTCTTCATCGTCCTCAGCCAACTGGCCGACAGCCAGCCGATCGTGGTCATGGTCGACGATGTTCAGTGGCTGGACCCGGCGTCCGCCAGCCTCATTTCCTATGTCGCCAGCCGGCTGGATGCTGCGCCGATTCTTCTCGTCCTTGCACTCCGGTCCGGCGAGCCGCTGACGGATTTGACCGGAGACCTGATCTCGGGAACGGAAGTGCGAATCGACCTCCAACCCCTGACCATCGACCAGTTGGCCGGGATCACCGGCACGGTCGAAGCCGCCAAGGTGCTCCACCAGCGCACCGGCGGTGTCCCGCTGCTGGTCACTGAGGAGCTGTCGGACCGAGCCGACCGCAGCCCCGAGGGCGTGGGGATGGTGCGCTACATGGAGTCACGCCTGAGGGATATCAGCGACCTGGGCCGCCAGGTCGCCACCGCGGCGGCTGTCCTCAACGGTGTCTGTGACGCCGCTCTCCTCCGTGAGACCAGTGGTCGCACCGAGAGACGAAGTGGTCAATGGGGTCGAGGAGTTGGTAAGCGCCGGACTGCTCCGCGAGCTTCCCGAAAGCGATGACCTTGCCTTCAACCTCGACGCTTTGCAGCGGCTCACCTACGACTCGACCTCCCTGATCCGACGTCGTCTTCTCCATCGTCGGGCTGCGTCGGCGCTGGCGGAACGCCCGCACGCGGCGACCGACCCACAGGTTGGCCGCTGCTGTGGCCTTTCAACTCGAGGGTGCCGGGTCAGACGAAAGCCCGGAGTGGTATCGCCGGGCCGCGGACCTCTCCCGGGCCGTCTACGCCTTCTCAGAGGCACGAAGTCTCTACGAAAAGGCGCTTGGTCTCGGATACAGCGACCCGGCAGCGATTCACCTGGCTCTCGGAGAGATCGCCATGTCGGTCGGTGACTACGACCTCGCCCTTCAGAAGCTCAACGGAGCAGCTGCTCTCGCCGACGGGCCCCAGCTTGGGCTTGCCGAGCACCGCCTGGGTGAGGTGCAGCGTCTGGTCGGTAGGTTCTCCCTGGCGACCGAGCACTATGACCGGGCCCTGCCTCTGCACCCGCAGCCTGCCGAATTGCACGCCGACTGGGCACTCCTGCTGCAACGGACCGGGGATCCATCCGGTGCGCTCGACCATGCCGAGCAGGCGGTGGCCGCCGCCACCGCCACCGACGACCCTCGCCAACTGTCACGTGCCGAGAACATCCTCGGCGTCATCTCGTCGGACCCTGACACAGCGATGAGCCACCTGGAAGAGGCGCTGAGGCTGGCCGGGGACGACGACCTCCTCCGCATGGCCGCACTCAACAACCAGGCGCTGCTTCACACCGCTGCCGGGGCGGACAGGCCCGGCGGTCGACCTGATCGAAGAGGCGATCCAGATCGCTGCCAGGACCGGCAACCGGCATCGGGAGGCGGCCCTGCACAACCACCTCGCCGATATCCACCACAGAGCAGGGCGGGAGGACGAGGCGGACCATCAGTTGATGCAGGCGGTCGCGCTCTTCGCCGACGTGAACGCCGGTGCTCAGGAACCCGAGGTCTGGTTACTCCGCCAGTGGTGACTGCGTAACGTCCTCGTAACCAATCACCCGCAATATCGGTACAACGTCGACCTCGACAACAGGCAGGCAAACGAAACGAGAAACGACCGCTCACGCAATCAAGCGCTCTGGCTGCTGATCCCCGCGTGGGCGCTGGTGGTCGTGGTCTCGGTCTACTTCACCGTGCGTCTGGAGACGCAGGTGTTCACGGTGGCGGACGTCGGGTGGGCCATCCTGCAGGGGGCGATGATCTCGACGGGGGTGGTCATTCTCGCCAACCGTCCCGGCAACGTGGTAGGCCGTTTCATCCTCGCCTCCGGTCTCGTCTTTGCCGCTGGCTGGCTTCTCTTCATCCCCGTCGTGTTGTATCTGGAGAACGGTGAGGTAGCCAAGGCTGGGCTGGTCGAGGCTGCTTCGAACGCGGCAGCGAGCCTTTGGATACCGTTCCTGCTTGCGGCCTTCATTTACTTCCCGGACGGGATGCTTCCCTCACCGCGGTGGCGCTGGGTTCGCCCTCTTCTCTGGTTGACCGGCTTCCTCGCCGTCATCTCCCCCTTGACCAACGGCGGCTGGGGCGGCGAGGAGACGACCGCGATCACCGAGAACCCACTGAGGGTCACTCTGCATCCTTTGGGCGAGATCACAGCCGGTGCTTTCGGGGTAGCCCTCGTTGTCACTGTTCTAACCGCGTGCGTGGCAATCATCGTGCGCTTCCGACGCTCCAAGGGCATCGCCCGCCAACAAATGAAGTGGCTCGCCTATGCAGCCCTACTCCAGATCATCTGGTTCCCGATCGAAGTGGCGATCTCTCGGAGCGTGGCCTCCACCGGCATCGTGGGTGCGATCGGTGCCCTGGTGATCACTCTTGCCCTGGCAGCGGTCGCCATCGCGGTCCTCAGGTACAGGCTGTACGAGGTCGACCGATTCATCTCCCGCACCGTTTCCTACGCGCTGGTGGTGGCCGTATTGCTCGGGACCTTCTATGGCAGCCTCACGCTGCTCACCACCCTGCTGACGACGGAATCCACGCTGGCGGTCGCCGCCTCCACTCTTGCGGTGTTCGCACTTTTCAACCCGCTTCGGGGACGGATCCAGGATGGGGTCGACCGAAGGTTCAATCGGGGTCGCTATCAGAGTCAGCAGGTGTTGGACCGCTTCACGGTCCAACTCCGGGACCAAACCGATTTCGAGCAGCTGACGTTCGGTCTCGCCGACGTCGTCGAGAAGACCTTGCACCCGGTGTCCCTCGGGATTTGGATCTCCGATCGCGGTTGAGGCGTTCGACCCAGTCGGTTCTCTAAAGAAGAGAGCCCGATTTGCCGAAATAGGGCCATGACCGCATCAACAGCCGAGTTCTTCACTGATTGGACTGCCCATCCGATCGGCAAGGTGACAAGGGCACTGATAGCCGTAGCCGGCGTGATCGTGGCCACCTTGGTCATGCTTCTGGCAACTCTCGGGGCCCAGAACGCCTGGATTCTCATCTTGGTCGGCGTCGCGCTCGCCGCGACGTCGATTCGTGCGGCGATGGTGCCGACTGCCGTCAGACTGACCACGCTGGGCGTGACGCTGATGGCGATCCCCATCGTCACCCAAGTTCTCTAAGCCCTCCGCGAAGGGTCTCAACGACCCAACGCAGACCCACACGGCCACCGGCTAACGGTGGCCGTGTCTTGCGTTCACGGGCGATCCTCCCCGCACTCATAGGGGAGATCCCCCATATGCGATACGAACCACCCCAGCGATGATCTCATTCGGGGACTTCAGGGAAACCACGTCCCTTGAAGCGACAATGGGGACCCCATGGGGGGAGCGCTCCGGCAATCCCCCCATGGACAATCTCCAGTTCTCCCATGGTCATCAACGCAATCACACTGGATCCCCCGAGCGCCGAAGGGGTAGCTTCGGCCACCATGACCTCGAGATTCAGCCGTCGCGGCAGCCCTGAGCTCGAGGCCACTCTGCGCCGGATGGTGGTCATCTTCCGATTCCTCGGATTGGTGTGGATGGCCATCCTGGTGGTGATCACCCTGGCCGTGGAGCCCCCTCCAAAGCTATGGATCGTCTACGCATCCATGGGACTTGCGGTGGTCTGGACCGTGCTCACCTGGTACATGTCCCGCGCCCACCCCAAGGCCATGAGCTCAGTGGGATGGTTCGCTTTGGACTCGCTGGCCATGCTCGCCATCGGGGCGGCCTCAGTGGCGTCCGGTGCCGAGGAATTGTTCCATGGCGGGCTGCCCCTCTCTCTGGTTTTCACCGGAGCACTGGTTGGAGGTCTGCCGGGATCCCTCATCGCCGCGCTGCTCTTGGGCGTCGAGCAGTTCCTGGTTCACATCATCGCCGACCTCGGAGCCGTCAGAGCGGCGGGGAGTGTCATCTTCTTCGTTGTCGGAGCCATCGTCGGTTGGACCTTCGACAAATTGCGCGCCTACGACATTGCTCGGCAGGAAGCCCAGGAGCGCCTGGCCGAGGAACAGGCTGTGGTGTTGCTTCACGAGCAGAGAGCCGCACTGGCCGATCGCCTGCATGACTCAGTCCTGCAGACCCTCCACGCCATACGAATGGGGGCCGACGACCCTGCCCAGTCTCGCTATCTCGCCAGACGCCAGGAGCGCGAGCTCCGCAGGAACATCGAAGAATGGCGGTCCGACTTTCCCAACAGCTTCCGAGCCTCGTTGTTAGCGGTGCGGGACGAGATCGAGGACACCCATCGGGTCGAGATCGAAGCCGTGATCCGTGACGACGCCCAACTCAACGCCAGCCTCAGCGCCGCGGTGGAGGCGGCCCGCGAGGCCTTGGCCAATGCCGCCAAACACTCCGGCTCGCCCAACATTGCCCTATATGCCGATTTCAGCAACGGCGATGCCCATATCCACGTGCGGGACCGGGGCACCGGGTTCACCGATGAGGGGGCGCGGATGCGGGTCCACGAACGTCTCGCCAAGCGAGTCGAAGCAGTCGGCGGCGTGGTGGACATCGACTCCGGGCGGGAGTCGGGCACCGAGATCAAGATCACCGTAGAGGTGTAGGGATGACGGACAGGCTTCGGATCCTTCTCGTCGACGATCACGATGTAGTTCGCGCCGGGATGCGGGCGATCCTCGATCATTCCTTCGAGATCGTCGGCGAGGCCGACAACGTGGACAGCGCCATCGAGTTGACCAGGGAGCGCGACCCGCAGTTGGTAGTGCTCGACGTCAAGCTGCCGGGAGGCGGTGGCGCCTCGGTGATCGACGCCATTCGACCCCAGCAACCCGATGTTCGGTTCATGGCGCTCACGGTCTCGACGTCGCGCGAGGACGTGGCCCGTCTGATGGAGGCCGGCGTCGACGGCTACATCACCAAGACCACATTGGGAACCGACCTTCCCGATCTCATCCATCAGACCTATGCGGGGGCCCGACCGGTGTCGCCTGATGTTGCCGGTTACCTGCTCGACATCGACGAGGACATCGTCGCCGAGTCGTCGATCTCGAGACTCACGCCGCGAGAGCGCGAGGTGGTCAACCTGATCGCTAGGGGCTACACCTACCGGGAGACGGCGTCACGAATGGGGATCAGAGTCAAGACACTGGAGAATCACATGGCCCACATCTTCGACAAGCTGAGCGTGGCCAGCCGGCACGAATTGACCGCGCTGGCCTATGAAGAGGGCTACCTGCGGCCTGACGATCACTGAACGACCGCCAACCCCCATCGTCCTCACTTCGTTCGGCCGGTCCCCCCTTCAAAGGGGGGACAACACCTGCCGTTTGTCCCCCTGCGTAGCGGGGGGACCGACGCCAGCGAGCGCAGCGAGTGCGTCGAGGGGGGCAAGAAATGTCAGAACTGCAACGCAGCCGACGCCCAGTGCAACCCGGCGCCGAATGCGGTCAACACCACCAGGTCCCCGTCCTTGATCCGACCGGTGTCGACCGCCTCCCACAATGCGAAAGGAACTGTCGCCGAGCCGGTGTTCCCGTACTCCTGGATGTTGACGTAGACCTGTTCTTCGCTGAGGCCAAGTCTGCGCCCGATGGCATCGATGATCCTCAGGTTGGCTTGATGCGGGATCATCAGGTCTACCTCGTCGGTGGTCTTCCCGATCCTTGCCAGGAGATCCTCGACGGAGGCACTCATCCGTTTCACCGCTTCCGTGAAGACCTTCGGGCCGTCCATCACCAGCCGGTTGTAGTCCCCGGCCGCCAGGCTCGCCTCGTTGAACGGGTTCCTGGTGCCACCGGTGGAAAGGGTCAGGATCTCGGCCTGGGAGCCATCGGTGCCTGATACGACCTCGAGCAGCCTGGCCTGTCCTCCTTCAGTACCGAGAACCACTGCCCCGGCGGCGTCGCCAAAGAGGACCGAAGTGGCCCGATCGGTCCAATCGATGAGCCGGGTGATGAGCTCGACACCGACAACGAGGACGTTGCGAGGGGAAAAGGCGATACGAGCCCGGGCGATGTCCAGCGCCTGAACAAACCCAGCGCAGCCGCTTCCACCAAGGTCGTAAACCGGAATGTGGTCACAGCCGAGGCGATGCTGGAGAAGGGCGGCCGTGTCCGGTGTGTAGAGCTCGGGCGTGTCAGTAGCGATGATGATCTCGCCGATGTCGGCGGCCACGAGCCCGGCATCCTTGATCGCGACCTCCGCAGCATTTGCGGCCAGCGTGAGGGTGGTCTCATCCTCAGCGGCAACCCGGCGGCGCTTGATGCCGGTCCTTTGGGTGATCCACTCGTCGGTGGTGTCGACCAGGGCAGCCCAATCGTCATTGGTCATTACACGTTCGGGGACATATCCCCCGAAACCCAGGAAGCCTGCCATCGCGATCAAGGTTAGGGCCGTTCGCAGACGACCCGACAAAGGCCTAGATTTCGCACCAGGTTTCGGACAGGCAGGGAAGAACGAACATGGGATGGACTCGCGAACAACCACCTTGTGAGCACCTCGGCATGATTCAGGAGGTAGAGCCGGCCAGCGCCGGCTGTGGGGAGTGCCTCGCGATCGGGGATACCTGGGTCCACCTGCGCCTCTGTCTCACCTGCGGGAATGTCGGCTGCTGCGACCAGTCGAAGAACACCCATGCCCGCAAGCACGCCGCTGCCTCCGAGCATGCGATCGTGCGCTCGTTCGAGGTCGGCGAGGAATGGCGTTGGTGCTTCCCGGACGGTCGATTCGTCTGACATGCCGAAGCCTGTCATCTTGACCGTCGATGATGACCCTGAGGTGCTGCGGGCAGTCCAACGCGACCTGCGCAAGCACTACAGCGAGGAATTCCGGGTTGTAGCCGCCAGCTCCGGCGCCGAAGCCCTGGAGACACTCAAGGAACTGGGCCTCCGCAACGAACCGGTCGCCTTACTGCTGGTCGACCAGCGGATGCCCGACATGTCGGGTGTCCAATTCCTGGCCCAGACCCTGGAACGGCTCCCCGACGCCAAGAAAGCACTGCTCACGGCGTATGCGGACACCGAGGCGGCGATCGCGGCCATCAACGAGGTATCCCTCGACCACTACATCATGAAGCCCTGGGATCCCCCTGAGGAAAAGCTCTATCCGATCCTCGACGACCTTATAGAGGACTGGTGGGATCACTTCACCCCGCGTTTCGAGGGCATCAGCGTGATCGGGAACCGGTGGGGACGGGCGACCCACGACGTCAGGGCCTTTCTCGCCCGCAACCAGGTCCCATATCGCTCGCTCGACCTCGGCACGGACAATGAAGCCGAGACCCTCCTCGCCGACATCGGGGGTGACCAGACTCTGCTTCCGGTGGTGGTCATGCCCGACGGGATCGTGCTCGTGCAGCCGACCACTGCCGACGTCGCCAATCACATCGGGCTCAAGACCCAGCCCGCCGAGCGCTCCTACGACCTCGTGATCGTTGGCGCCGGGCCCGCCGGCCTGGCTGCCGCGGTCTACGGTGCGTCGGAGGGGTTGGCAACCCTTCTCGTGGAAAGCGAGGCGCCGGGAGGCCAGGCGGGCCAGAGCGCCCGAATCGAGAACTACCTCGGGTTTCCCAAGGGACTGAGTGGCAGTGACCTGTCGAGACGGGCCGTCACCCAGGCCACCCGGTTCGGGGCGGAGATCCTCACCCCGGCCGAGGTCGTGTCCATGACCCGGCACGACCCGTTCCGGACCGTGGGTCTCCGCGACGGCACCGAGGTGAGCACCAAGGCACTGCTCATCACCACCGGCGTCTCCTATACCAAGCTCGACGCCCCGGGAATCGAGGACCTCACCGGCGCCGGTATCTACTACGGGACCTCCCGTATCGAAGGGGCTGCCCACCGCGACGAGCCGATGTTCATCATCGGTGCCGGGAACTCCGCGGGCCAGGCTGCCATGTTCCTCTCTCGATTCGGCTCCAGCGTGACCGTGTTGGTGCGCGGCGAGTCGCTCGCCGATTTCATGTCCCAGTATCTGATCGACGCCATAACGGCAGAAGAGAACATCTTCGTTCGCTACCAGAGCCAGTTGGTCGAGGCCCGAGGCGACACCCACCTCGAGGAGATTGTGTTGAAGGACATCGGGACCGAGGAGACCGAGGTGGTTCCTGCCGGGGCGGTGTTCATCTTCATCGGCCAGTCGGCGAGAACTGATTGGGTCGGGGACGACGTCGACCGCGACGATCGGGGCTTCATCCTCTCCGGCTCGGACTGTGGCCCCCACCCCAAGGGATGGAATCTGCAGCGATCGCCGCTTCCTTTTGAGACCTCGGTCCCCGGGATCTTCGTCGCCGGCGATGTCCGCCACGGATCGGTGAAACGTGTCGCATCGTCGACCGGTGAGGGGGCGATGGCGGTCCGCTTCATTCACGAGCACCTGGCTGACTTGTGAACACGATTTACGAACAGCTCCAGAAACTCCCTTACTTCGCAGATCTTCCCCAACGACTCTTGCTTCGCGTGTGCACTGCTTCCGAGCAGCTCAACGCCACCCCCGGCGAGGTGATCATCGAAGAGGGCTCGATGAGCGATGGGCTCTACGTGGTTACCGACGGCGAGCTCGAAGTGACAAAGATGAGCGCCGGTCGGTCGATCACCCTGGCGAGGGTCACCGCAGGCGCGGTCCTTGGTGAGATCTCACTCTTGGACGACGTACCCAGGATCGCCACGGTGACCGCCTTGACCGACGTGGAGTACATCAAGGTGCCCTCCGACACCGTCACCGAGTTGCTGGACAACCCACAAATGGTCCTGAGGATGCTGCGCACCGTCACCTCGAGGCTTCGAGAGACCGAGACCCTGGTGAGGAGTGAGGAGCGGATGGCGGGTTTGGGTCGGATGGCGGCCGGTTTGATGCACGAGATCAACAATCCGATGGCGGCGGTCAGGCATGGGACCAATTCGGGCCGGGCCATCATCGAGGACCTGGGAGACACAGCAAGGCGCCTCTCCAAGAAGGGCATCGTGCTGCCGGAGGAGACGCCTGCGGAGTCCGTGACCGGAGAGATGAGTTCCCTCGCCAGGGCGGATGCCGAAGATGCACTGGGAGAGTGGCTCTCCGGTATCGGTATCAGCGACGGTTGGGAATTGGCTCCCGCCCTTCTCGACGCCGGTTGGAGTGAGGAAGCACTCTCCAAGCTCGCTCCCGATGCGGACCCGGAGACCAGAGTCGATCTTCTTCGCTGGCTCGGCCTCCGCCTCCTTGGCATTCAGGTCGCCAACGAGGTCAAGATCGGAGCCGACCGGGTGTCCGAGTTGATTCAGGCGGTCAAGGAGTTCTCCTACCTCGATCAGGGATCGATCCAGACCGTCAATCTCAAGACCTCCATCGATAACGCCCTGGTGCTGCTGAAGCACCGCTTGAAGAGTGGGGTAAAGGTCATCAAGGAATACGACCCGGACCTCCCCGAGATCGAGGCGTTCGGCGCCGAGTTGAGCCAGGTGTGGATCAACCTGATCGACAACGCGATCTATGCGATGGATGGTCAGGGGGAGTTGACCATCACCGCCGCCCGTGATGGGGACGGAGTGCTGATTACGATCGGCGACAGCGGGACCGGTATTCCCGAGGACGTCGCCTCGCGGGTGTTCGACCCCTTCTTCACCACCAAGGAGCCCGGGGTGGGCACCGGCCTCGGGTTGGCCACGGTTCATTCGATCATTGTTCGTCACGGAGGCAAGCTCGATTTTGTCACCGGGCCATCGGGAACGACCTTCCGCGCTCAGCTCTTGCTCCGGCTCCCCGATGCAGTCCGGGGCTCCGAGGGTGCCCCCGGTCAGAGCTGACCGGTCACAACTTCACCCGATAACGCTCGAGGATCGTCGCCGTCCGGTCGAGGGGGAGCTCGTGGGCGATCCTCCCCTCCCTCCCTGTGGTGGTCTCGGCTGCGAACAAGGCATTGACGATCGACTCCTCGGTGGCATCGACCACCGCGTGAAATAGCGGGTCCATGACCTCATTGGGCAATGTGGTCACGGTTCGGGCCTTGCCGGGGTGGCGCTCGAGATGGTTGGCCGTCGAGAACGCAATGAAGAGGTCACCGCTGGAGTCGTGACCGTACCCACCGACCCGACCCACACCAACGGTCGCCCGTTGAGCGAGACGTTTGCACTGGCCCGGGATTAGAGGGGCGTCGGTGGCGATGACCACGATTATCGAGCCCCCGCTTGGTGAAACGACGTCGGGGGCAGGAACCTCATCGGTACTGATCAGGGCACCCACTGGCACCCCGTCGATGCGAAAGTCGTCACGATCCCCATAATTGGCCTGGACCAGGACACCCAGCACATGAGTCTGTCCCTGGATCTCCACGATCCTCGACGAGGTGCCGATCCCCGACTTGAACTCGTGACAGATCATCCCGGTGCCGCCACCGACACACCCTTCGGCGACCATCCCGCCCGCCGCCGAGGAGAGGGCAAACGCCGCATCCTGCTCAGTCAACGCAAAGGCCCAGGCTTCGTTGAGATCTGAGTCGTCGGTCTCCCCGACCACCGGCAACAGGAAGTCTTCGATGACCCCGAGATTCACCCCTTCCCTGGTCAAGAAGTCGTGCACCATCCCCACCTGGAAGGTGTTGGTGATGCCAATGGGCGACCCGAGCATCCCGGATTCCTCGACCCAGGCGAGACCGGTCATCTCACCGTTGCCGTTGAACACGTGGGATCCGGCGTAGACGTAGTCACTCCATATCTCTCCGTCTCGGGGGACGACCATCGTGATCCCGCTTCGGATCACATGGGGTTCGTCCCGGACCACCGTGGCATGTCCCACCAACACGCCCGGAACATCGGTGATCGCGTTCGACGGCCCTGTGGGCAGTCTTCCTATTCCGGCGCTGAGGTCGCGGAGCCTGGCTTTCAACACACCTTCCCTTCCCGGCGCACGGTAACCGGGGGCCTAACGTCAGGACACTGATGACCCCGGACCATGGTTCGATGAGCTCCGTATTCCATCGAGGCGCGGGGACCCTGCCGATCGCGGCTAGGGCGAGTGGATCGTGGATCACCGATGTCGACGGGAAGCAGTATCTGGATGCTGCCGGCGGGGCGATCGCAGTCGGGATCGGCCATGGAGACCACGAAATTGCCGGGGCAATGGCAACCCAGGCCCTCACTTTGGCCTACGTCCACGGTTCAGCGTTCACCACTGAGCCACTGGAGTCCTATGCCTCCGAGATCGCATCGATCGTTCCCATGGAAGGCGCCCGGGTCTTCCCGGTCTCGGGAGGATCGGAGGCAATGGAAAGCGCCTTGAAGATGGCTCGGGCATATCACCTGGCCAAGGACCGACCGGAGCGAACGGTGATCATTGCCCGCGGCGCTTCGTATCACGGCAATACCCGTGGCGCGCTCGATGTCTCGGGGCGGGAGCCACTCCGCCGGCCCTACGAGCCGTGGCTCGGCCTGACCAAGCGGGTGCCAGGTGTCACCGAGTATCGGTGCCCCAATCCCGATCACCCCATGGACTGCGCCAACTGGCACGCCGATCAACTCGAGGCCGCAATTGCTGACGAAGGTCCAGATCGGGTCGTTGCCTTCGTCGCCGAGCCCATCGGCGGAGCCGCGAGCGGAGCCGCGATCCCGCCCGAGGGCTATTGGGGCGCGATCGGTGAGATCTGCCGCCGTCACGACATCTTGATCATCGCCGACGAGGTGATGACCGGGTTCGGGCGAACCGGAGAGTGGTTCGCCGCTGATCATTTCGGGCTACGCCCGGACATCCTCGTCTCCGCCAAGGGCGCCTCGAGCGGCTATTGGCCCCTCGGGCTGGCAGTCAGCAGCGGTAGCGTCCACGACACCATCGTGACCGACGGCGGCCTCACTCACGGCTTCACCTGGTCCCACAGCCCGGTCGGGGCGGCCGTTGGGCTCGCCGTCCTCGATCGGATCCGCAGGCTACGGCTGATCGATCGGTCACGCACTCAGGGCGAGCGATTGCTCCACTCCCTCCGCACCTCGCTCGAGGACCACCCCCGGGTCGGCGATGTGCGTGGCATCGGCCTCCTCATATGCGTCGAATTGGTCGTCGACAGGGACACGAAGACACCCTTCGCCCGATCGGAGCAAGTCACCGAGCGAATGGTGGCGAGAGCACGGGAGAACGGTCTGTTGCTGTACCCGTCGACGGGCAACGCCGACGGTGTGAATGGGGACTTCCTCATGATCGGCCCGCCCCTGACTGTGACAGACGACGAGGTCGATCTCGTCGTCGATCGCATCTCCTTGACCCTGGATGGGCTCGAATGAGTCTCACCGCCGTGTGGTCCGACGGGTATCTGGCACACGACGCCCATTGGCTGGTTTGGGTCGGGGTCCGACTTCCTGGCGACGAGGAAGCGGATCGCGCCCTGATCATCAAGCGCGCCCTCGAGGACACCGGTGTGCCGATTGTCGAGGCCGACGCCCATGATCGGAGCCTGATCGAAGCCGTACATGACCCGGGGATGGTCGACTATCTGGAGACTGCCCACCAGCTTTGGATCGAGGCCGGGTACCCGACGGACCCAGGGGTCGACCGGGTCGTCCCTTATGTCTTCCCCCACCCGGCAGCCGTGCGCCATCACCCCGGAGTGATGCCAACGAGCAGGGCGGCGATGGCCGGGGTGTACTGCATGGACACCGCGACCGTGATCGGGCCGGGGACCTATGCGGGAGCACGGGCGGCGGCCGATGGGGCTGCTACCGCTGCCAGCCTCGTCAGAGACGGGGCGAGGGCCGCATATGCCCCGGTTCGACCACCGGGCCATCATGCGGGGAGCTCCTACTTCGGCGGGTCCTGTTATCTCAACAACGCAGCGATTGCCACGGAGTGGCTGGTGAGCAACGACACCGGGCGGGTGGCGGTCCTCGACATCGATGCCCACCACGGCAATGGGACCCAGGAGATCTTCTATGAGCGCAATGACGTCTCATACACCTCGGTCCATGTCGACCCGGGGCAGGGTTGGTTTCCCCACTTCTGCGGGTTCGAGGACGAGACCGGAGCCGGGCCTGGACGGGGCGCCAACCTCAATCTCCCGCTGGCACCGGGCGGCGGCGACGCCGCATTCCTGGAAGCCCTGGCACGAGGATGCGAGGCTATCGCGGACTTCAGGCCGGACGCGCTAGTGGTATCGATGGGGGTCGACGCCGGGGCCGCGGACCCCGAAAGCCCGCTTCAGGTGACCAACCAAGGCTTCTCGGATGCCGGCGCGACGATTGCTGGCCTCGGCTTGCCTACGGTCCTGATCCAGGAGGGTGGCTATCACCTTGAGTCATTAGGACCGGACGTCATGGCTATCTTGGCCGCGTTCCCGTGACCCAAGGAGGGTGGGTGACTGACGGAATCTGGGTAGGCAAGGACGCCCATGGAGGAGCGCCCAGTGAGGATCTGGCCGAGCGGCGCAGATCCCCGCAGTGGCGACTGGAGGACGTATGGGCCACCGCCCGCCCCTACTACCCGACGGTATCCCCCGACGGCTCCACGGTGGCTTTCTTCCTCGATTTCGAGGGAACCACCGACCTGTGGGCGGTCGACCTCGAGGGGTCGATCTCACGGCTTACCACCGATCGGGCTCTCACCGCCTACTGGGAGGATGCCTCATCGGTTTGGTCCGTCGACAGTGACCAGATCGCCTACAACAGCGATGGATGGGTGCATGTCGTCAGCTCGGCCACCGGACTCGATCGGCGACTGATCGAGGGCTCCGTCGGAACCTGGCTCGATGCCAGAAATTTGATCGTCATCATCGAAAAGGACGACCGTTCTTGGCTCGGCGTGGTCGATGTCGACGACCTCCTGACTCGGGTGATCGGCCCGGTCGACGGCGACGTCCATGACCCCCGGGTCACCGATGACGACCGGGTGCTGGCCACCTACCTCCCCAAGGACGATCGAAATCGGTCCGACCTGATTCTCATCTCCGGCGATGGGACCTGGATCACGCTTGCGGGTCAGCCGGATCGTCGCGTTGAAGCAGCCCGGCCCAGTGGTGACCAGGTCGCATACGTGTTCGAAGATGAAGACCGATTCTCTCTCTTCATCTCGGACATGGATGGCACCAATGCACGGCGTCTGGCCACGGGTGATCTCGATTTCGGGGCCCCCGAGTGGCTGCCCGACGGGACCGGCCTGGTGGTCAGGGGCGCACATCGCGGCCAGGCCGACCTGATGCGCGTTGGCCTCGACGGGTCAATTGAGGTCCTGGCCATGGGTGGCAACTGGGGCTCTCCCCACCCGACGCCCTCGGGAGTCGTGGCCACACACGAGTCCTGGGTCTCCCCGCCCCGACTGATGATGATCAAACCCAGCGGCGAAGAAATGACACTTTTCGACGGGGCGCCTACTGCGATCAGACAAGCCGCACCGGTGACGCCGGAGCGGATCACCTACAAGTCACTCGACGGCCTGGAGATCGAGGGCTTCTTGTTCCGGCCTTCCGGGGCCACCCTCCCGGTTCCGGTTGTGGTCTACCCACATGGCGGGCCGACCGACGTCTACGCGGACGAGTGGGACGGTCATGCCCAGCATTTCGTAGAGAACGGATATGGCTGGCTGGCAATCAATTTCCGCGGTTCGACCACTTACGGCTTGCAATTCGAGAGGGCCAACCACGGCGATTGTGGGGTGGGCGACACCGGTGATTGCATCGCGGCCGGTCAGTTCCTACGCACGCTGGACTGGGTCGATCCCGACCGAATCGCCATCTTTGGCGCCAGCTACGGCGCGTACCTGGCGCTGGCCGCGCTGGTCCATCCCGATAACCCCTTCGTCTGCGGAGTCGCCAAGTACGGGGACTTCAACATGCTGACTTCATGGGAGCAGACCGACCGGGTGGGCCACGACGAGTTCCTCAGGCTGTTCGGGCGTCCCGACGAGAACCCCGAGGCATACCGTGCCGGATCCCCGATCCACGGTGTGCCCAACCTGACCGCGCCGATTCTTGTTGCCCAGGGCCTCAAGGACCCCCGGATCCACCCCAAGCAGGCCGACGAGTTGGTCGAGGCGTTGGACCGACATCACAAGACCTACGAACTCGTCACCTACCCCACCGAAGCACACGGCTTGCTTCACCGCGAGCCCCAACTCCATTTCTACCGGCGCCTCGGTCGTTTCCTCGACTGGCACACCAGATAGCGCATCCGCGGACCCAACCCGTCGCGGCCGGGTTTCCTCAAGCAGCGGGGCAAAACAGCCGATTTTTCCCCCATGGCGACCCGCGCCCCGAAGGGGACTCGACCGTCTCGTTGGTGGATCGCGTTGGCAGCGGTCTTTGCAACTCTGTCCGTCGCCGCCGCAGTGGCCGCTGTAACGCATCAGCACAGTGCCAGCCGACCGATCGGTGAAGGCCAACTCTTCTTCGCCGATGCTCAACTGGGGGCGGCACAGATCAACAACGCCATCGATTCGGGGATCGAGCCCGGAGAGGCAGTCCGTCACCTGAGGAACGAGCTCGGAGTCGAGGCAGTGGCTCTTGTCGACTCGAATGGCACCATCACCGCCGCGACGTCGGACCCACTCGTCGACAAGCAGGTCGACAACCCGGTGCTGGCTTATGCCCTGGAGTCTGGGAGATTCGCTGCTGTAGCAGCACCCATCGACCAGGACTTGCGAATTGACGGGGTCCCCGAGTGGCACGAGGGCGACGCCCTCTACCTGGCACTGCTGCCGGGCGAGGAGGGCAGGCCGGCGCTGCTCCTCTATTACGACATCTCAGAACTGCTGGCGAGACGAGCGCGGCGCACTGGGCATCCAGACGACAACTGTCCAATTGGCGGCGGTCGCCATGCTGTTTGCGATCGCCGCCCTGGCAATGGTGATCGGCCGCTATCGCTCGGTCCAGCGCTATCGGGAGATGGCCCTCGAAGCCGAGTTCCTCCGCCAGAACTCAGAGTCGCTGCAGGTCCACAATGCCGAGTTGGATGTCGCACGACGAAACGCTGAAGCGGCACTGACCCTCGCCGAGGAGAAGAACCGAATCCGAGCGGAGTTCGTCCTCATGATCAACCACGAATTGCGGACGCCGTTGACCAGCGTCGTCACCGGAGCCGAGTTGCTCCTCATGACCGATCCCGACGCCGCCGACCGTTATGAGATCCTCGAAGCCCTGGTCCACGACGGCAGGCGGCTGCAGACGATGATCGACCAGCTGCTAGCGGTGGCCAGGGTCGAGAATCGAGGCCTTTCCTTCGCTCCCCAACCGGTGAAATTCGCCAAGGTCTGCGACGCGGTCGCCCTCTCCCACTCCCGGGTGATCTCCAGCCACGATCCCGACTGTCACCAGCCCGGCCACGACCCGACCGTGATGACCGACCTCCAGACACTGCGAAACCTGGCTTCATCGCTCGCCGACAACGCCTTCACCCACGGCGCCCGCAACGTGAGGATCCACTGCTCCACCAATGAGGTGCACGAGCCGCATTTCATGGTCGGCACTGCCCCGGAATCTGCCGTCTACCTTTCCATCAGTGACGATGGCCCGGGCATCCGGCCCGAATTCCTCCCCAGGGCATTCGAGAAGTTCGAGAAGGACAGCCGCAGCTCCGGCACCGGCTTGGGGCTCTACATGGCACGGCTCATGGCCGAGGCCATGGGAGCCGCCCTGATGGTGTGGACTTCGGCCGAGGGAACTACTTTCACCATCGCCCTCCCTCTGGCCAGGGTGGCAGCCAAGCTCGGGGCGGCATGAGAAGGGCCTTCGCCCTCATCGCGACCGTCCTCGTGGTCACAGCCTGCCAGGGTGCGACCGGTTCCTCGGCCGATGTCGAGCTCTCCGAGTTCAAGATCGAGCCCTCGATCACCACCTTCGACGCTGGGACTGTGACTCTCAATGTGAAAAATCAGGGCGAGTACGGGCACACGTTGGTGATCACCGATGGCGGTGGCCATGTCCTCTCCGCCGGAGGGGTCATTCCCCCCAGCGAGACTTCGCAAGTCTCCATCGACCTCGCCCCCGGCCAGTATTCCTTCACCTGCCGCATCGTGGCCCAGGACGACCAGGGCAACGTGATCGATCACTACGAGCAGGGAATGTCCGCCGAAGTGGTGGTCAAAGCGGGCTGAGGCCAACCGGGGTCTGCACAGACCCCGATTCATCGGTACCTTCGAGTTGTGACCTCGCCCCCCCGGCTTGCCCTGGGCCTGTTTCGACCGATCGCCCGCAACTACCAGCGGTGGGCTTCGATCCTGAGCCTTGGTCAGGACGCACGATGGCGCAGCCGGCTTGTGTCCTCACTGAAATTGCCACCAGGTTCGCTGATCCTCGACGTAGCGGCCGGAACAGGTTCCATCACCCGATCCCTGATCGCGGCCGGCTACCAGGTCATCCCCCTCGACCAGAGTGACGAGATGCTTGGTCAGCTCAATGAGCCACCCTCGCGGCGGGTTCTCGCCACGGCTGAGACTCTTCCGTTTCGAGATGACGCTCTCGACGGCCTCACAGCCGGATATCTGCTCCGATACGTGACCGACCTTCCCACTGCGATGGTCGAACTGGCGCGGGTGGTGAGGCCAGGAGGCATGGTCGCCATGCTCGAGTTCGGTCGACCGAAGGGGATCTGGAGCCCCTTGTGGTGGTTGTACACCAGGATCGCACTGCCGATCGCCGGAGCCCTCGTCGGCAACGGGTGGGGACGGGTGGGCCGGTTCCTCGGGCCCAGCATCGATGAATTCTGGTCCAGAAACTCTCTGCAAAGCCTGGTTCAGACGTGGAAGTCCGCCGGCATCGGCCAGGTTCACTGGAAGCGAATGTCACGGGGAGGGGGCTTGGTCATTTGGGGAGTCAAACTGTGAGCGACTCCCGGGCCTTCTATGCCCGCTCCGGATCGGCATGGGCCGACCTGGTGACCATGCTCCATCTGCCCTATACGGTCTGGCACCTCTCTTATGTGGCTATCGGGGCGGGTCTGGCAGCCGTGCTCGATTGGAAGATCCTCGCGGGGACTCTCCTCGCCTTCTTCTTCGGCCTCGGCATCGGCGCCCACGCCTTCGACGAGGTCCATGGCCGCCCTCTGCGGACCGGGTTCAGCGATGCCACTTTGTGGGCCCTGGGGATCTTCGGCCTGGCTGTTGGCGCCGCGCTCGGGGTCATAGGTGCGATCGTCATCTCCCCGGTGTTACTGGTCTGGGTTGCCATTGGCGTCGTGCTCGCCGCCGGATACGGGCTGGAGTGGTCGCCGATCCTCCATTCGGACTGGGGATTCAGTGTTGCCTGGGGCGCATTTCCGGTTCTCGTCGGTTACTGGGCACAGACAGAGTCACTGTCCGTCGCCGTCGTCCTGATTGCATCAACCACGACGGTTCTGAGCCGGACGCAGCGCGTCTTGAGCACACCGGCGCGAAGGATTCGCCGGACCGACGACCCGGTCGAGGTGTCCGGATGGACTCGAGACCAGTTGCTCTCCACCTGGGAGCAGGCTCTTCGCCTGATGTCGCTGGCCATGCCGCTTCTTGCCTTGGGGTTGCTGACCGGCCATCTCTGAAGCATCTCGAGTCGTGAGACGCAGCCGAATGTTGAATTTCGTAGAGTCCAAGCAGAACAGGTAGATTCGCCCACCGTTGTGAGCAACGCGGTCCCCGAGTTCACTGATGGGGCCCGGAGCGGCCTCGGGTCGTAGCTTCACCTCACTGGTCAGCGTCAGCAACTGAAAGGACCAACCGACGATGCCCATCGTCCTCGCCGCCGAGGGTGGCTTCCAGGAGTTCACGCTCGGCTCCACCGAGTGGGCGTGGCTCGTGTTCGCTCTCGCCACTTCCATACTGGCGATCATCGTTGGCTTCATTCTGTCGCGCGGGGTCCTGCGCGCTGACCAGGGCACGGAGAGGATGCGCGAGATCGCAGGAGCCATCCAGGAAGGCGCCATGGCCTACCTGAGGCGACAGTTCAGGACGATTGCCCTGATCCTCATCCCGCTGGTCGTGGTCGTCTTCCTCACTTCCACCGTGGTCGTCAAGCCCGACGGGACTGAGGCTCTGTCGCTGTTCGAGTCGGGTAGCGCTCGAACCCTGGCCTTTATTGCCGGCTGTGTCATGTCCGGCCTCACCGGGTTCATCGGCATGCGACTCGCCGTCCAGGGCAATGTGAGGACCGCAGCGGCAGCCCGCAGCGGCTCTCTCCCTGCTGCCCTCCAGATAGCATTCCGCACCGGCGGGGTCGCCGGGATGTTCACCGTCGGCCTCGGCCTGCTGGGTGCGACCGTGATCATCATGATCTTCCAGAACACCTCCTCGGCCATCCTGATCGGATTCGGCTTTGGCGGCTCGTTGCTGGCCCTGTTCATGCGGGTCGGCGGTGGGATCTTCACCAAGGCAGCAGATGTGGGGGCCGACCTCGTCGGAAAGATCGAACAGGGGATCCCCGAAGACGATGCTCGTAACCCGGCCACGATTGCCGACAACGTCGGGGACAACGTCGGGGACTGCGCCGGAATGGCAGCGGACCTGTTCGAGAGCTACGAGGTGACCCTGGTCGCCTCGATCATCCTTGGTGTCGCCGCATTCGCTTCGATTGGCGCGAATCCGGTCCTGGGCCTGATATTCCCGGTCATTGTGCGGGCCATTGGAGTCCTCGCCTCGATCGTCGGGGTGTTCCGGGTCCGGGCCACCGAGAATGACACTTCGGCGCTGGCACCGATCAACCGAGGCTTCCTCACCGCTGGGATCCTCACCGTGCTGGGCACAGCCGCCGTGGCCTTGCTCTACGTCGGCAACGACCACGGAGGCGAGGGGTGGAGGGTTCTCGGTGCTGTTGTGGCCGGTCTGGTTCTGGCCCAAGTGGTGAGCCGGCTCACCGAGTACTTCACCTCCACGGAGGACAAACCGGTCCAGGAGATCGCAGAGGCGACACAGACCGGGCCCGCAACCACCGTCCTCGCCGGCATCTCCTCCGGCCTGGAGTCATCGGTGTGGGCGATCGTGGCCATCGCCGGCGCCATCGCAGTCGCCATCGGCCTTGGCGACGGCAACATCCAGTTCTCCCTCTATCTAGTGGCCCTCACCGGCATGGGCATGCTGGCAACGACCGGAGTCATCGTCTCCGAGGACACGTTCGGGCCTGTCGCTGACAACGCGGCCGGGATCGCCGAGATGTCGGGCGAGTTCCATGGTGAAGCACAGAAGGTGATGGTGAGCCTCGACGCGGTGGGCAACACCACCAAGGCGGTCACCAAGGGTTTTGCCATCGGTTCGGCGGTGATCGCCGCCGTGGCCCTCTTTGCGTCCTTCATCGAGACCATCGCAGCCGAGCTCGGCCTTGGCATCGAAGGCGCCGACATCTTCTCAGCGCCGGAAACCTCGATCAACGTCGCCAATCCGACAACCTTCATCGGCCTCCTGATCGGTGGCTCGGTGGCGTTCATGTTCTCCGCACTGGCGATACGGGCCGTGGGGCGAACGGCCGGTGTCGTCGTCGAGGAGGTCCGCCGCCAATTCGCAGATGGGAAGATAATGGCCGGTCTCCGCCGCCCCGACTACGGGCCCGTGATCGACATCTGCACCAAGGCCTCGCTCCGGGAATTGGCAACGCCGGCACTGCTGGCCGTGCTCACTCCCGTGATCGTCGGTTTCGGGATCGGATACCCGGCGCTTGGAGGATTCCTGGCCGCGGCCATCCTCACCGGGCAGTTGATGGCCAACTTCCTCTCCAACTCCGGCGGCGCCTGGGACAATGCCAAGAAGTTCATCGAGGACGGCAACTACGGCGGCAAGGGCTCTGAGAGCCACATGGCAGCTGTCATCGGTGACACCGTGGGCGACCCCTTCAAGGACACTGCCGGGCCCGCCCTCAACCCGCTGATCAAGGTGATGAATCTGGTCTCGCTACTGATCCTTCCGGCGGTGATCGCCCTGCAGGACAACACGACGGCGCGACTCACGATTGCAGGCGTGTCCCTTGTCATCCTCCTGATCGCCATCGCCTACTCCAAACGCGAGGCCTCGGTGGGGGGCACCCGGGAGACCGCCCCGGCCGAGGTCTGAACCGGCCTGGCCCCCCTATTTGTGCGCGTCGGGGGTCATATGCGGACCTGTGGAACGCAATTTGGGCTTTGACATTTAGCCTGCGCCCATGATCTATGACGTCGTGATCGTGGGTGGCGGAGTCATGGGCTCGGCGACGGCCTATCACCTCATGAGAGCCGATCCTTCGCTCTCGGTCGCAGTGGTCGAGAAGGATCCCAGTTATCAGCGGGCCTCCACGGTTCTCTCCGACGGCAACGTCCGCATCCAGTTCAACCTCGAGGAGAACATTCGCATCTCCCGGTACACCATGGACGTCCTGGCCACCTTTGCCGATGACATGGAGACGCCCACCTATCGCCCCGAAGTAGGGGCCAGGCACCAGGGCAATCTGTTCATGGTCGACGCATCGGGTAAACCGGAAGCCCTGGAGGGGCTCCATCTGCAAAAGAGCCTTGCCTGCGAGGTCGAATGGCTGGACATGGATTCCATCTCGGCCGCCTATCCGGCGCTTTCCTCCGATCTGCTCGTTGGAGGCACCCTGGGGAGATGGGACGGGTCGGTGGACCCCAGTGCGGTCCTTCGCGGATTCAGGAACAAGGCGATCGCGCTCGGAGCGATCTACATCGGATGACGAGGTTGCGTCGTTGAACATCCAGGACGGCCATGCGACCGGGGCCACCCTCGCTTCCGGTGAGATCGCCGGAGTCCGGGAATGTGGTCAACGCGGCCGGGGCCTGGGCTCCTCGTCTCCTCGCCGAGATCGATGTCGAGATCCCGGTGCTCCCCGTGATGCGCACCGTGTACGTGGTCTCGACCACGGTGCCGACTGCGGGGCTGCCCAGTGTCTTCCTGCCTTCCGGTTTGTACGCGATACCCGAGAGCGAGACGACATGGCTGATGGGATGGTCTCAGCCGTCCGACCCCGTCGGGTTCGAGTTTCGCCCCGCAGGGCAGGATCGCTTCATGGATCTGATGTGGCCCGAATTGGTCACCTACCTGCCGGCGTTCGACAGTCTTCGGGTCGAGCGGGCCTGGGCGGGGTTGTACGACGTGAACACCTTCGACGGCAACGCAATCATCGGCGAATGGCCGACTGTCCGGGGCTTGTACCTCGCCTCGGGCTTTTCGGGCCATGGCTTCCAACAGGGACCGGCGGTGGGAAGATTTCTGGCTGAAGCCATCCTCGGGATCCCCCATCAGCTTGACCTGGGCCGTCTCGGGCCGCAGCGGATCCTCGACGGAACCCCTCTGTTCGAGCATGCCGGTCGTCTCATCTAGACACTCACCATGACCCGACCCATCACGGACTTCACGACCATGACCTTCGATTGCTATGGCACGCTCATCGACTGGGAGACCGGGATCCTGGGAGGCACTCCAGCCGCTCCTCGGACGTAGCGACGCCCAGGGCATATCCAGGTCCGCGGCCCTCGAGCTGTTCGCCCAAGCGGAGAGCCGACGTGAGACTGCCACGCCCGGCCGTCCCTACCCCGAGGTCCTTGCCGCCGTCCACCGTGATCTGGCCGACCATCTCCAACTGAGGACAGATCAGGAAATGGATCGAACTTTCGGAGAGTCGGTCCCGCTCTGGCCGGCTTTCCCCGACAGTGCTGCCGCTCTGCGAGATCTGGGGTCCCGATACCGACTGGTGATTCTGTCAAATGTCGATCGAGCGAGCTTCGCCGCATCGGGGGCGTTGCTCGGCGCCGCCTTCGACGCGGTCTACACCGCCGAGGACATCGGCTCGTACAAACCCGATCCGCGCAACTTCCGGTACCTGCTCGATCATCTCGAGGCGGACTTCGAAGTCGGCCCGGGACAGGTTCTCCACGTGGCGCAAAGCCTGTATCACGACCACGTGCCGGCCCTGAGCTTCGGTCTGGCGACGGCCTGGATCGACCGCCAGGGGCTCGCCAAAGGCGGTGCGTGGGGGGCGACGAGCCGGGTCGACGACTTCCCCGAGCCTACGTTCACCTTCTCCAGCATGGCGGAGTTGGCCCGGGCTTTCTCCAGCTGAGGGCGTTCACCGGCCGCTAGCCGGTCACGAGCCGGGCCAGTACGAAGTCAACCGTCTTCTGGACTGCCAACCGGGCTTCTGGCGATTCGGTCATCTTGTTCTGGAATCCATGGGGCATGCCCTCATAGAGATCGAGCTTGACTTCTTGCCCACCGTTTTCGATTGCCTGGTAGTGGCGAACGAAGTTGCTGAGGAAGATCTCCCTGGTGCCTCCCTGGATCAGGGTCGGAGGGAATCCCTGTGAGTAGTCCCCATACACAGGCGAGACGTAGGGGCTCATTTGGTCGGCCGGGTCGGCGTAAGCATCGGCTGCCGGCTTCAAGTGCAACTCGTAGCGGTAGCTGCCTTCGACATCGGAGAGGGTCCGGTAAGTGTCCCCCCGATTGGTGATATCCGACCATGGAGACCACATCACCACCGTCGCGGGCATGCCGAGACCGCGGTCCCGCATCTTGAGGACCGACCCGGCAGCGAGCGAGCCCCCGGCGGAGTCGCCATATATCCCAAGCTCGCCAAACGACGAGCCCTCCTCCACCAAACCCTGAAAGACGGCGATCACCTGATCGGTTATCTCCTGCCATCGAGCAAACGGCGCGAGCGTGTAGTCGATCGACACCACGCGGAGCCCCGATGCCCTGGCCACCCGAGCCGCATTGCCGATGGTGGATCGGGCCGTGAAGGCGACGTATCCGCCGCCGTGGGTAAAGACCAGAGCGCGCCGGTCCCCGGTCAGGCCCTTCGGCGACACTTCGAGCACCGGGACCCCGCCGAGTTCACGCTCGACAACGTCCAACCCTGGGCCCGGGTCCCCGAATCCGGCCGCCAGCTGCTCGGCCTCTGCCTGATGATTGCGAACACGCCACCCCTCGAGATCCCAGGGGGCCGGCAGCAAGGGCAGATTGGCCGGATCGAGCAGGTTCCCGTAGTAGTCGGCCCAATCCGGTGAGACGGTGGGTGGAACGAAGGAGAAGTCAGGTTGATCGGTCAAGCGTCAGCCATTGCTCAGGTCGGCGCCGCCACTGACATCGATGTTCTGCAGAGGTGGGTCACCCTGAACCATCACATTGGCGCCCCCCGAGGCCATCCCCGTGATCGCATCCGTGACGGTGACCACCACGTTCGCCCCGCCAGAGGCTTCCAGGGTCATATCCCCAACCGGGAGCAGGGTCAGATCGACGTTCGCACCACCACTCGCATTCAGATCGAGGAGATCGACCGCCCCTTCTCCTACGGCGTCGGCGCCGCCCGAGGCGATTAGCCCCTGGAGATTGGGCACGGTCACCTCGACAAAGCGGTCCCCGCCGCCGAGCGTGCTGTAAGAGCTCTTGTTCTCGATCTGGAGCGTGGTGCCATCCACCTCGGTCACGATGAGATCGATGATGTTGTCGTCATAGTGCACGGTCACCGCCGTGGCAGCGGCCGGATCGATGGTCAACCGCAGCGCGATTCCACCGGAGACTTCGATGCTGTCAAACAACCCGACCTCGCGGTCGTCGCTGACGATGTTTCCCGAGCCCGAAGGGCCACAGGCTGCGAGCGAAGCCACGACGAGCAAAAAGGCCGGGATCCACCAACGCTTCATCGAGTCGCCTCCTGTTGACAGATCCTCCAACCTAACGAAACGTTGGGGCTGGGCTTGTCCGGAGTCCGGATCGAAACGACGGTGTACGGTTGTCCGTGGGTGGAAATGATCCATAGGCAAAACGGCTTACAACGACGCCCGCTTGGGGCCAGAAGCGGAATCGAAGTCACCAAGATCGGTATCGGGCTGTGGCCGGTTCCCGGCGGGGACTGGGGCCCAGGGGACGACGCGGACATCCTCGACGCAATCGAGGCTTCGTTGGAGGGTGGGGTCAACTTCTTCGACACCGCAGACGTTTACGGCGCCGGGCATTCCGAAGACCTTCTCGGGCGGGCAATGCATGGGCGACGGGACCAATTCGTGGTTGCAACCAAGATTGGGTGGGTTGGGTTCGACCACGAAACGTACAGAACTCAATACGACACGATCGAGAAGCTGGTGTTGGGTGTGGAGCATTCGCTCCGGCGTCTCGACACCGACTACGTGGACCTGATCCAATGCCACATCGACCAGGACGAGCCGAACACGGATGTCTTCATCGAGGGCTTCAGACGTCTCAAGGATGAGGGGAAAGTTCTGGCGTGGGGGGTGAGCACCGGCGACCTGGCTCGCGTAGAGAGATTCAATGCAGGTGGCGACTGCGACTCCCTTCAAATCGACTACTCGATCCTGAACCGGATCCCGGAGACGGAGGTCCTCCCCTACTGCCGTGGAAACGGGATCGGTGTGATCGTGCGCGGCCCTTTGGCCATGGGGCTGCTCGCCGACAAGTTCTCGGCCGACGACACCTTCCCGCAGGGCGACTTCAGACGGGACTGGATCGAAGACCCCCTCCAGCACGAGCAATTCTTGGCCGACCTCGCGACGGTGGCCCGGCTCCGGGATGTCGTGCCCGAGGGCGACACAATGGCTCAGTTCGCCCTTCGCTTCACGATGTCGCATCCCGCGGTGACCAGCGTGATCCCGGGAGCTCGCAACAGGCGTCAGGCCGAGTCAAACAACGATTCGGGCCACCGGCCTGAGCTGTCGCCTGAGGAGATGAAGGAAGTGGATTCAGTGGTGCCCCCAAGGGGTGGACGCAAGATCTGGCCTGCCTAGTCGCAGGATCTCATCCAATGAATAGAGGCGGGGACCGATGGTCCCCGCCTCTATTCGCGTCCTGCACGATCAGATAGAGCTGGAGATCGACTCCTCGTCAGCGTCCAGTGCCGGGCCGGTGAAATCGGGGTAGGCGAGGACGCCCATCTCCGGGATGTCGAGGCCCAGCAACTCCTCCTCCTCGGACACCCTGATCCCTCCCTTGGTCAGGCCGTTCTGGATCTTGAAAAAGAGGTAGGCGAACCCGAACATCACGGTCCAGATGACGACGGCTCCCGTCAGTTGCGCCAGGAACTGGCCAGTTCCACCATGGATGAGCCCGAGCATCTCGACCGGCTCGCCTGCGCTGTCGACGGCACCATTCCAGCCGGCGCCGTAGCTGCCATCGGGGAAGATGCCAACGGCCAGCACTCCAAAGGTGCCGCACACCCCGTGAACCGCGATCGCGCCGACAACGTCATCGATGCCCCGCTTCTCGATGAAGAGGATCGCCTCGACCACGAGCACCCCGGCGATGATCCCGATCACGGCGGATGCACCAGGGGTGACGAAGGCGCAAGGCGCGGTGATCGCCACCAGCCCGGCCAGCATGCCGTTCATCATCATCCCGGGATCAGGCTTCTTGCCCCGCACGTACATGCAATAGAACATCGAGATCACAGCACCGAAAGCGGCGGCGATCGCCGTGTTGGCAGCGACCGTTGCGAACTGCACGTCGGTTGCGGCGAACGTGGAAGCCGCGTTGAACCCGAACCATCCGAAGAGAAGGATGAAGGTTCCGAGAGCTGCCATCGGGATGTGATGACCGGCGATGGTGTTTGGCTTCCCGTCCGCCTTGAACTTGCCGATCCGTGGCCCAAGAACCAGAGCGCCTGCCAAGGCCGCCGCCCCACCAACAGCGTGCACGATCCCAGATCCGGCGAAGTCGGCGTAACCGACACCCCAGCCCATCGAGCTCCAAAGCTTGTTCAGCCAGCCTCCGCCCCAGGTCCATGCGCCGAACAGCGGGTAGTAGATGGCCCCGCAGAACAGGCCCCAGCCGACGAAGCTCTCTCCACTTCCACCGTTCCGCCATCGAGCCGGTGGGGATCGTCGCCGTGGTGTCCATGAACGCCACCATATAGAGAAAGAAGCCGAGGACGGCCGGGGTGACTGCTCCCTGCAGAAGAAAACCGCCCTTGCCAGAGGAACGTCCAGTCACCGGAGCCGATCAGCGCCCCGCCCAAGGCAGTGTCATATCCGAAGTCGAACCCGGGGAGGACGTAGGAGAACCCGCCGAACATGAAGGCGTACCCCACGAGGAAGTAGGCCACGAACCCGATGCCGAAGATGGCGAAGTTGGTCGAGACGACATGCGCCGCGTGCTTCGCTCGGGAGAAGCCTGTCTCGACCAGGGCAAACCCGGCCTGCATGAAGATGACCAGGACCGCCCCGATCACGATCCACAACAGATTGAGCTGACTGGCCCATGGCGTGACAGGGTCGGTCTCCTGGGCCATGGCCGGTGCCGCAACGCCTACAACCATCAGGCCAATCAAACTGGCGATGGTCGCCAGCTTCCTGACCCGGTGTTTCGGTCTCATCGAAGGTCCTCCCTTATCTGGTTGAGATGATGTCAACGAGCGTAAGAGAAGGGCTGTTAATCGTCTTGAAACGCAGTATTACGAGTCTGGATCGGTCAGATGACAGCTTTCTTACAAGCTGGTGGCGAGCTGCTCCAACATGTAACCGCGCGACCTGATGGTGCGAACGGTGAGGCCGACAGCTGGCAGGCGTTGACGAAGACGGAGCATGTGGGCGTCAAGGGTGTTTCGCCTCGGGTGCGGCCGACCCTCCCCCGCCGGTGGCCATCCCGACTCACTGAGCGCCTGCCGGGTGACCACGGCGTTGGGTCGCGCCAGCAAGGCCGACACCAACCGGACCTCCAGTGGTGATAGCGATACCCAGTCGTCGCCAAATCGCAGGATGCCATCGCTGCCCAGGTGTGGCGTGAGGCGTGCCACAGGCTCCTCGACCTGGGTCGATCTGCGACGCAAGGACTCGAGACGAGCCTCGATGTCGATCGCCGGAGCGGGGATTCGTATCCAGTCCTCGAGAAGGGACACGTCGACAGGTGGCGGACCGGATTCCACCAACAGCAAGCGGGGTTGGGAGGTCAGCATCGAGGCTCGCTTCTCCTCTTCTCCCGGCCAACGGATCACCGCCACTTCCACGTCACAACGCTCTCAGAGTCGTGTTTCAAACGTGTTTCCCCGATGTGAAGGGTCCGCGACAGATGGGATCGACCGAGTCAGGACCAACTGCAGATTTCTCGGAACACCGGCTCGAGCCAGGGGTCAGCCGTCGACGTGAGCTCCGTCACGTCTGAACAGGCCCGACAACCAAAGCCGGCGACGGCCGGCATGGCGACCCGAAGCCTCGGTGGTCGCCGCCGCGTGTGCGCCCCGACTTCTCGGTGACTTGGGCACCAACACGAGCGACACAGCTGTGCCCGCGGCCAGGCTGGCCAGTACCAACGGATTCCGTAGAAAGGTCAAGACCAGTCCGACGGAGGAGATGTGAAATACCGGGCGTCCGACGATGTCTGAATCCTTCGGATACCAGATGTCTTCGTCCGGGTTGTTGTCACCCAGAAGGGTAAAGCCTTGCTCACCCGACCCACCGATGATCCGATGAATCAACATCAAGTCGGAGTCGAGGTCATCGTCCGGCACCCGGTAGGCGACGATGTCCCCTGGCCCATACTCCGCCTCTTGCCGCACCAAGACCAGATCGCCCGGTTGATAGGTGGGCTGCATGCTGGTACCCCGAATGACGACATAGGTGAGTGGCCCTCCCCAGATAGTCGGCCTCAAGAAGGCGAACCACCCCGCGGCGAGGATCAGGGTCACGAACCACACCATCACCGTCCGCAGGTAATGGCCCGCGCGGTTGGCCGGCGAGGTGACTGCAGGGGCGGAGACCGAGACGCCGGTCATGGGCGGTAGGTCACTGTGAGTTGGGGAGCTTGGGCCAGGTTGGCGAGCTCCTTCGAGGAGTAGCGGACGTTGCGCGCGGTCCCCGACGCTTCGACATCGTCTCTGATCATCCAGCCGTTGTTGGTCGCCGTGCCGGCGATGAAAGCACTGACGTCGGCCGTTACATCCCATCCGTTGACGTAGCCAACAGCCGTGTTCTGACACGCTGGCCCAACGGTGATGAAGGAGGTACGGCTGGCGCTCGCCGGCTGGTTGGCTGCGTTCCAACCCGCAGGCTGGGTGTTCCAGGTGATCGCTGCTTCGGTCCAGGCAAATGTCACCCGGAAGATGTCCTCGGTGCGACAGACGGTGGGGATCGCGGACGCGTAGAGGCGAAGGGTTCCAGAGTTGATGGTGGCGCTCGAAGGGATGGCTGGGCTGCACTGTGTTAGGTCGAATCGGATGTACGCACGGCGGTTCGTTGTGGCGCCGGCCGTCTGCACATCCATGAACATGCCGGTGCCGTTGTTCTGAGTCAGGTTGTTGTGATTGACCCAGGAGTCGGCAACGGTGGTCGATCCGGCGGCCCAAGCGGTCAGAGTGCAGGTTCGATAGACGGCGAGCGTCTTGGCGGTGAGCGTTATCGGGGCCGCGGCCGCGGCCGTCGGCAGCAACGCCAGCAAGAGGAGACCGATCGTCGGCCAGGAAGCGAAGCCTTCTCGGCGACACGCGATCGGCGGATCCAGAAGCGGACACCTCAGGCACCAACAATCGTGAGATGGGTAGTCATAGCATCGGTGACCGCGATCGGAGTCGCCGGGGTCACCACGACCGAGCCCCCGCCGGCGGGAACCACCGCCGTGGCACTGACACTCGTCGACCCGTTGCTGACAGTCATCGAAAGCGCCCCGTTGCCACAGGCGGCCGCAATATTGGAGACGGTGACCGAGACGACATTCGCCCCCGAAAGGGTGCGAACGACGGTCACGCCATCGGTATCGCATGACGTCACGGTTGCGTTCGCCCCTGCCAACGTTTGCGAGTTGGTGGTGACGCCTGACGCAAGTCCGGGCGCGATGGCAGCCACGATCGTTGCGATCGTGGCTGCCATCCCGATCAACCAGCGTCTCATGGACTGGTTCGGTCGATAGTTCTTAGCCCGAGATCACCAGGTGCACTCCGAGCACACTGGCCGCGCTCACATTGGCCGATGTGAAGTCAGCGGTGAAGGTCGTGCCAGCGGCTGGCGTGGTGCCTGTCACCTCACCCAACGAAGCGTTGGCGGTGCCGGCGAGAGTGACCCGGAACGGCTTGCTTTGGCAACCCGCCGCCATCCCGGTCACGGTCACGATGCCAACTCGATAGCTCGATCCCGCCGCGTAGGAAGTGGCGTAAGTCACCGTCAGCGGGGTGGCCTGACAGGCCGCAACAGTGGAGCTGCCGGCGCCGAGGGTGTCCGTGCTGACATTGAGGGTGGCGGCGAGCCCGAAGACGGCGCCAAACACCGCCCCGGCCACCAACAATGCAATCAAGATTCGTTTCATACCACGTCTTCCTATATCAGGGAACGATGTTTCTATCGCCACTAGAAGGGGAAACCTTTAGTAGGTCGCCTGACCCCATTTAGTGAGGCGATACCGGACCTTTCACTCGAGTTCGGCCGCCTAATGTCCGGCCCGAATGGCGGGCAGAGAATCGTTCGATGTGGTCGTCGTGGGCGCAGGCGCTGCTGGATGCGTGGTAGCGGCCCGACTCGCCGAGTCAGGCACGCGCTCGGTGCTCCTGATCGAGGCCGGTCCCGACCTGAGGGCGACTCCCACAATTGAGATGCGCGACGGCTGGGGCTATCCAAAAGACCATCACTGGGGCCTTCAATCCGAGCCAAATCAGCATGGAGAGGTTCAACCCCTTCGCAGGTGCAAGCTGGTTGGAGGCACTTCGTGGGTGACCAGATTCGTTGTTCGGGGATCGCCGGCCGACTTCGACGAGTGGGCGGATCTGGGGAATCCCGGATGGGGTTTCGACGAGTGCCTCCCCTATTTCAACAAGATCGAAGCCGACCTCGACTTCGGTCATGAGCCCTGGCACGGGAACTCCGGCCCGATCCCAGTCAATCGTTATCGCGATGTCGAGCCGACCGAGCTAGGTCAGGCGGCGATCGATGCGCTGGAGGCCACGGGGTTCCCCTGGATCGACGATCACAATCGGCCTCGTGCCGTGGGTCTGGGGCGGATGCCGATGAGCTCGCGCGATGGCAAGAGGGTGAGCGTTGCCGACGCCTACCTCCCGGTCGGGGCAACACCTCCGAATATGACCCTTCGATCCGAAGCACAGGTTGCGCGAGTCCTCTTCGAAGGGATCCGCACCCGCGGCGTGGAACTCGTAGATGGATCGGTCATCGATGCCGGCCAGGTCGTCCTTTCCGCGGGGGTCTTTGGGAGCCCCGCGATCCTCATGCGGTCGGGCATCGGTCCCGCCACGGACCTCCGCTCCATCGGAATTCCCACCGTCATCGACCTCTCCGGGGTGGGAGAGAACCTCGCCGACCACCCCGGCCTCGACACTGAATACGAGACGGAGAGCCCGGCGCGAGATGTTCCCATCGTCCACTCGACAGCAACGTTTCACAGCGAGTCGGCCTCAACGGGCGAGCCTCCTGACCTGATGTTTTGGGTGTCAGACCCGTTCGCGGCTCCCGGAGAGCCGACCCTTTTCTCGGTCGAGGTGATCCTCCTCAAGCCGAGGTCGCGGGGCCGAGTGCAACTTCGCTCACCTGATCCATTGGACCAACCCAGAGTCACTGTCCCCTATCTGAGCGAGGAGTCGGATGTCGACCGGCTGGTGGAGGGCTATCTGCTCGCCCGCGAAGTGGCCAACCGGCCCGAGTTGCGCGGCCTTCTAACGTCGCAGGCGACCGTGCTGACCGACCGGGAGGACCTTCGCCGCATGGTCCGCGAAACCAACTATCCGGTGCCCCATTTCGCCGGAACATGTGCCATGGGCCCTGAGCCCGATCGGGGCGCCGTAGTGGACACTTCGGGTCGAGTTCATGGAACAGAAGGCCTGAGCGTGATCGACGCATCGATCATGCCCACAGTTCCATCGGGGTTCACTCACATCTCGACGATCATGATTGCCGAGCGTCTGGCCGAGAGAATCGGCGCCGTGCATTAGAAGTCAGGAGCGCGGCGTGAGGATGGCGATCGGGATGACGCGCCCCGACTTCTCAACGTACTTGCCAAAGCTGGGTGCCCTCTCCACCACGACATCCCGCCAGAGCTCATCGCGTTCGACACCCTCGACGATCCTGACGTCGACGTCGTACTGCTTCTCACCCACGTGGACCTTTGCCTGGCCCGAAGCACCGAGATTCTTGATCCACTCCGGATCGGTCTTCGCACCGCCGGCCGTGGCCGCCACCAGGAATCCGCCGTCATGTTCGAAATAGGCAACCGGGGTGCTTCGCGGCGTTCCCGTCTTGCGTCCAGGCACCGTCAAAATCAGGACGGGGACGCCCCGGGCCGAGCCTCCCAAACGACCGTTGGAACCGACATAGAGCCGGGAGGCCACCTTGTTCGAGGTGGCCATCAGCGTCTTTTGAATGGGATTCACCGATCCTCCCCATGTCTAGTCACTTTGTGCGTGACCTTTCTAGTCCTCTTGCGCGAAGGCCCTTGTTGCCGATCTGGAAGGGTGGACACTCGCACACCCGAAAGTGGCAATGGCGGACCAAAGTGCCGCGAGTGTGGCAAGCCGGCTCGATTCTTCATCTCCAAGGGCCTCGCCTGCGGGACTCACGCCTATGACTACCTCGTTGGCGACGAGGTCGACTCCGGCCCACTCCCGGCCCAGATCAGATCACTTTCCAGCAAACACCAGAGAAGCCTGCTGCGCCGTCCTTGACCCGCTGGCAACGTGGCGCGCTGCGCCGTGAGTAACGATGCCGTAACGGGCCTCCAATAGCATCACAGGGTGAGGCTTCTCAAGTTCGTGATCCTCGTCGCCGCGGGCGTCGCGCTATTGGCGGCACAACTTCCCGGGAGACCGGCTGGTGATGTGCTATTTGCCTTCGCCGCGTTCGCCGTTTACGCCGCGATGGGCGGCGTGATCATCTTCCGCCACGACGGTCATATCACCGGCTGGTTGTTGAGCTCTCTGGGAGTGGCAATTGTCCTCGCCGATGGGATCCATTGGATCCCGGGCCTATCCGAGGTGTTCGCTCAATGGGTGTCGAGCTTGTCCTGGCCCACGGTCTTTGCCCTCTTCGCCGCGCTGACCCTGACCTTTCCGAGCGGACACGGGCCTCAAGGGGGGAGTCGATGGGCTCGGCTTGGCCGGTTGACGCTGTGGGCACTTCCAGGCTTGATCGTTCTCTGCGCATTCATCCAGACTCTCGGCGGCCCTGAGGCAGATTCTCATACTCAGAATCCGATCGGCTTCCTCCCCGCCTGGGTCGGAGCCGCCGCCTTGGTCCTGATCGTGGCGATCCTCATCGGTGGCTCGATCTCACTGGTCGTGAAACGGCGTCGAGCCAGCGGGATCGAGCGCGCTCAGCTCACTTGGGTGGTCTTCGGGGTCACCCTCCTGGCAGCCGCGGTGACCCTCACCTATATCTTCCTAATCGTATCCGTCGCCATGGGTGGAAGTGACCCGGGGGATCAGGCCTGGATCGTCACATTTCTCGTGATGATCCTGTTCCCGGCCTCATTCGGGGTGGCGGTACTTCGCTACCGCCTCTTCGACATCGACCGGATCGTCTCGCGCACCGTTGCCTACACCCTGGTGGCCGGGACGCTGGCGGCGATATTCGCCCTCATCGTTACCGTCTTGACTTCACTGCTTCCCCCGAACACTGACATCGTGGTCGCAGGATCAACCCTGGCGGTGGCGGCACTGTTCAACCCGGTGCGGCGGCGGATCCAGGACTGGGTCGACCGAAGGTTCAACCGGTCGCAATACGACGCACGACGGGTGAGCGACGATTTCGCCCACCAGGTGAGGGATGAACTGGACATGGAGCGAATCGTGGAAGGCTGCGAACAAGTCATCTCAAGGACGCTCCAACCGACCACGCTCGGGGTCTGGATCAAGGACCGTGTCGCCACGGACCAACTGCAATCAGAACCAGTCACGAGCTCGGAAGCCTGAAAGCGCGCCCGGGGCGACTCGAACACCCAACCTCCTGATCCGTAGTCAGACGCTCTATCCAATTGAGCTACGGGCGCGGGAATCATCAAGTATCGCAGGGGTTTCAAGTGAAGACCAGCCTGGTCAGCTCTTATGGTGGGTCGCATTGCCAGAGTCGGATCCCCCAACAATGTAAGCGACTGTCGAAACCTCGTCCACAGCGACACAGCGTCTGACTCCGCAGCCAACCCCCGATCCGGAGCGCGCCAGTCCGCCGCTATGCACGCTTGAACAGCAGGCGTCTGATCTCTCGGAATGGCACGACCAGATAGATGGCGATGCCGAAGTAGAACGCTACGGCGACCGTCGGCGCGACGAGACCGATGAGGACCGCGACCACGTAGAGGACCAGGACAGCCAGATTTCTTCGCCCGGATTGCTCTGGTTCGTCGGCCTCCGGGGGGTCATAGAGATGTTCGCGACGCCGCGTACTCGTCGAGCGCGAACCCGAAGATGCGAATAGCGAGCAATGTGAGTCCGTACATGGTGACGAAGACTCGCTCGCCGTTGACGTCGTGGAGCGCTTCGGCGACGAGGCGCGTCGGGACGGGCAGGAAGCCCACGCCAAGCAGGACGAGGAGGTTGAGTCGCAACAGGATCGCGTCTGCCCGAGTGAGTCGGTCAGTCAGTGCAGTATGGGCGAGCCAGGCGCCGCCGATCGTGAGGAAGCTCACGAGGTAGGCGAGGTAGTAGGGCCACGCTTCGAGCACCTGCTTCAGTGGGCTCCCCGACGGATGGAGTCCGATGTCCAAGACGAGCAGCGTGGTCGCGATGGCGAACACGCCGTCGCTGAATGCCTCCATCCGTGCCTTGCTCAGCGACACGCCCGCACCCGGTTCATCTTCCTGGTTCGACACTCGACACTCCTCCCACGGCAGCAGAAGGCTGCCCGAGCGCGTGCACATGGTGGCAGGTAGGGATTCCAGTCAGCTGTTCTGCCCTCCCCCAAAAACGATCAGGTTTGCGTTCTCGGCGCATGTCATGGGTTCGTCTGCTGAGCGCGAGATGAGGTTTCCGATCTGATCGGGCACGAGGCTTCAGGCCATCGATGCTCGGCGCCGCGCCGGAAACGTCGAATCGGACTGAATCAGACGCCCTCGATTGCTTCGAGTCGTCCGGAGCTGATGGCGTCGCAGAACGCTTGGTAGTCCTCCTCGTTCTGGTCTGCGTAGCGTTGGGAGAAGTCAACGATCGACTGGTCGAACTTATCCTTCGTGCCGAGGTACGCGGCGAGCGCGACCGGATCTCCGGATCGGGCGTGCGCCCGTGCCAGGGTCTCACCGCAGAAGCGCGCGTACAGGGAGAGGGTGATCGGCGCCATTGCCTCGACGACCGCTGAGCCTTTCATGTCGCGCAGTTGTCGCCAATAGAGGTACCGGTTGGCCTCCGCACTCTTGGTCCAGCCCAGGAAGATGTCGCTCGCGGCCTGCATCATCCGCTGACCTTGTACAACTCGCTCGCCGGGCTGGCGGTAGCGGCTCTTGGTCAGGTGATCCTCCAATACCGACGCGGTCGCTTCCTTGACCTGCAGGAACAGAGGGTCCTGTTGATCGCGACCCTGCAATAGGACGATGAACCCCCGGGTGCCGACGCTGCCGACGCCCACCACCTTGCGGGCGACATCGACGACTTGGAATCGTTCGAGAAGGTGTCGGCGATCGTCCTGCAGGGTCGCGCGATACGCGCGGAACTGCTCGTGGATCGTGTCTTGGAGCTGATCGACAGACACGCCCATTCTCGGAGCCAATTCACGAGCAGGGACGACGACCGGCGGTTGGCTCACGATCCGGTACTGGCCATCGACCCGCTCCGCCAGTTTCTCCAGCGCCTGCAAGCTGTCACGATTGCGTGCCTGCAGCGCGTGCTTCCGGGCGTTTTTCTCCGCTGTCTTTGCTGCCTTCTTGTCTGCCTCCGTGACAGAGCTGGTCAAAGCCGCCATAGCAGCCAGGATTTCTGTTTCCGAGAGGTGCGCGTACCAGATGTCCATCGTTCGAATCTCCGCGAACCCTGCCATCGCCTCCCGGTACGCCGCGGCGGCCGCGAGGGTCGCGTCGCGTGCCTGCGTGTCGGTGAAGCCGTTGTTGCGCGCCGCGATCGTGAAACTCGCAGCCATGCGCTTCACGTCGTACTCGAACGGCCCCGGCAGCGTCTCGTCGAAGTCGTTGAGGTCGAACACCAATGCTCGCTCCGGTGACGCGAACATCCCGAAGTTCGACAGATGCGCGTCGCCGCAGAGCTGCACCTTCAGGCCCGCGGTCGGCGTGTCTTTCAGATCTGCGGCCATGATCTTCGCCGCCCCCCGATAAAACGTAAACGGGGACACCATCATGCGCCCGTGACGCACCGGCACCAGATCCGCCTCACGCGTCGCGTTCTGCTGCTCCAGCAACGCCACCGGATCCGGCCGGTTCGCCGCCGGTGACCACCCCGAATGCCCTGAAGGCCGTGTCCGCTCGCGTGCAGCTTTCCCCACCGCCGCACGCTCGTCGACACTCAGGTGCTTGATCTCGTTCATGACAAACCTCTCAAACTCTAGGGCACCTCAAGATGGTCGAGCCGAAGGGGTGCGGTGGACCGGCAGGTTGCGCTTGGCGTCGCGGCCGGCGATCAGTTCGACGCGACCGCGGTGTCCGGCCGCTTTCGTGGGTCGGGTTGGTCGTGCGGCAGCTCACCGGTAAATGCGAGGGAGAAGAGGGCCAGAAATGCAGCGCCGAGGAGACCAGCCTTGAGTGATCGGAGCTGGGCTGTCTCATAGTCGTCTTTCAGCGCGGCCGCCGTGGCCTCGTCGAGGCCTGCTTCCTTTGCAGCGGTCTCGACCTGGGCTGACGAGACGAAGTTGAGGCCAGAGCCGGCTGCCACACCCACCTGGCTCGATACCTCTGCGCTGATGCGCGGGTCGTTCTGAACAGTGGAAGTGAAGGTGTTGGTCAGTCCGATCAGCACGATCGAGCCGATCAGCGCGACGCCGAGCGCGGAGCCGAGCTGCTGACCGGTGAACTGCAACCCACCGGCCTCGCTGCGCCCCGACTCTTCGACCGATGACTGGATGACGTTGCCGAGCTGGGAGATCATCAACCCCATCCCGATGCCGAGGACACCCATGCCGAGCGCGAAACCGGCGTCGGAGAGCGTGGGCTTGATCGTCGCGAGCAAGGTGAGCACACCGACGATGGTCACAACGAGTCCGGTCCGGACGATTGTGCGCACTGGGAAGCGGCTCGAGAGCCTTGCGCCGAGTCCGGCGGTCACGAGCATGGTGATCGAGATGGGCAGCATCTTGATCCCGGTCTCGAGGGCATCAAGCCCGAGCACGAGTTGGAGATAGAGGGGGATAACGAAGAAGGTGCCCATGAGAATTAGGTTCTGGCTGAAGAGCCCAATGACTCCGGACCGCACCGGTGGGATGCGCGCCAGCGAGAGATGGATGAGAGGGTCGCGCTTCGTTGCCTCGCGGTGCCCCTGCCATTTCACAAACGCCCAGAGCAGGACGCATCCGGCGCCGATAACGAAGAGGGTGAGCGAGAAGCCGAAGATCGTGGTGGGCGAATCCTTGGGTGTGAGCCATCCCCAGGTGCTCGATTGGAGCACGCCGAATACGAAGAGTCCCAGACCGGTGGCCGAGAGCACAGAACCGACGACGTCCAGCTGCGGCGTCGGAGTGGGACCGGGTGCGTCTTTCACCTTGCGGGTCATGATCAGGATGAAGGCAGCGATGAAGACCTCGCCGACGAACACGATCCGCCAGGTGAGCTCGGTCGTCGCCCACCCGCCCACGATGGGACCGACCGCGATCCCCGCACCCGCGACGCCACCGATCACCGCGTAGGCCGCCTTGCGTCGAGTTCCTTCGAAGTTACCGGCGATCAAAGCGGCGAGCGCGGGGAAGACGAGCCCGGCGCCGATGCCTTCGAGCACCGACCATCCAAGCGCGAGGACGGCGACCGTCTGCGATACGGCGGTCAGCGCCGATCCGCACGCGTAGATGATCAAGCCGATCACGAACGCCCGTCGACGACCGATGATGTCGCCGATCTTGGCTCCGGTGAGGATCAGCATCGCCATCACCAAGCAGTAGAGGGTGATAACGGCCTGGATCGTGGTGACCGTGGTGTCGAAGTCCTCGACCAGCTGACTGATCGAGACATTCATCACTGACTGGTCGAGCACCATGAGGAACTGTGCCGTCGCCAACGCGACCAGCGCCGCCCCACCCTTGCTCGTCTTGGTGTCCATCACGTTCCTACCCGTAGCCCAGTTCCGCAGTTGTCCGCGTTGCGGCCTGGAAGACCTCTCTTCATCCAGCCGGGACAGGATCCTTGATAGGTCTTGCCAACCATTTCGTCTTCTTTCGTGTCGCCCATCGAGAATAACTTCAAAACGGGAACCAGCTCATCGGTCGACCCCCTTCCTCATCGAAGTCACCAACTCCCGGTGGCAGATGATGGTGACAAGTGATCGACGAGAATCGGACCCAACTCTCTGATCCAGCCTCAGCTGACGTGTCCCACTTCAAGAGGCACCACTGTCTGCCGGGGTGGCTGACTCATTCGGTGGTGCCCAACCACAAAGTGCAAGGTTGTATCCATATTCTTCTTGACAAAACAAAAGTTTGCTTTAAGAATGTTCAGATTATGGAGTCAGATCGCTGGGTCGACCGGCTTTCGGTAGAGGATCTCGCCTTCTTGAAGCGATTCCTCCTCGCCTCCGGCACACTGAAGGACTTGGCCGCCGAGTACGGCATCTCATATCCGACGGTGCGTCTGAGACTCGACCGGCTTATCGAGAAGGTCAGGCTTCTCGATGAGGCGGCCCCGAACGGAAGGTTCGAGACCCAGCTCATCTCAATGTTCGCCGAAGGAGCTATCGATGAGAAGAACTTTCGCACACTGGTCGAAGCCCACAGAGCCGACCTGGAAGAGAAATCGAGGTCCGAAAGTGCGTGATCGACGCCGGGGGCTCATGCTCATCCCCGTGGCCTTCGTCGTGACCGCACCGCTGGTGGCCCGGGCACAGTCGGCGATCGATTGGACCTCGCACCGAGCCGCTAACCGGGACGGTCGTAGACGGAGAACTATTCGTCGAGGTCGGCGAGGAGGGCGTCTACCCGCTCCTTGTGATCGAACGAGCCGGATGTGCAGCCGCCGCGATTCCAGGTCGACGGCAGTGTCCGCCATGAGGACGTCGCAGGCAAGGCCTACTTCGAGATGTGGACCGTGCTCCCGGATGGGAGTCGATACTTCACCCGCACCCTTGCCGAGTCCGGCCCGCTCGGATCCATGACCGGCACCTCTGAGGAAAGGCCTTTCTCTCTGCCATTTGAACTGGGAGACGGAGGACCGGTCCCGGTTCGGCTCGAGATAAACCTGGTCACTGAGGGCTCGGGGCAATTCTGGATAGGGCCGTTGTCCATAGTGTCCACAGGTGTCGAGCCGGTCACAGCCGTGACGACATCTGACGCGATCGCCGGCAACGGAGAAGGAAATGAGGTCGAGGCGACGGGTCTTTGGTGGGGTCTCGGCGCCCTGGTGGTCATTGGCGTGGCGGCTTTCCTGGCGTGGCTGCGTTCCACCCGCAAGCGACGGGCCGAAGAGCAACGGCGAATGAACGCCATGGACTCTCTCAGGTCTTGAAGGACTCTGGCTGAAGTCGACCAATGTTGCCCGCATCGGTTGGAGTGTCCGACGTAGCATCTGCGCACGATCCCGTATCAAGGAGTGCACCCGTGATCAGATGGCTCATTTCAGCCCTTCTCTACCTCGCCGCGAATGCCCTCGGCCTGTGGGTAGCCGACCTCGTGCTCGATGGCATGAGCCTCACCGGGTCGGCCTTCTTCATGGCGGTCCTGCTCTTCACCCTCGTCGAGGTACTCGTTTCGCCGTTGTTCACGCAAATGACGTTGAAAGGCTCTGGGGCGATGCGAGGCAGTGTGGCTCTGGTTGCTACCTTCGTGGGTCTCCTGGTCACCAGTCTGATCAACGAGGGGTTGACGATCGATGGATTCACCACCTGGATCGCAGCGACCGTGATCGTCTGGCTATGTGCGTTGCTCGCAGGCCTCATCCTGCCGCTGATCTTCGTGAAGAAGAAAGTGGAGGAAAACAACGCCTAGGACCGATCTAGCCGGTTTTCTCCTCGCGGAAACCAACAACCAGCATCGTCCCAACAAGCAGTAGGGCTATGCCCATCTGGATGAAAAACTGCATGTTGTTGATTCCGGTGAACGGGAGCACATCGGCCAGGCCGAAGTCCGACGCCAGGTCGAGCTGACCGGTGACCAGCGTGACCTGAAATGAGCCGGGGGTGGTCAATGTTCCCTGCACCGACGACTGCGTCGAGAGTGACCGTGTAGACGCCTGCAACGAGATTCCCGGCGAAGTAGTGGCCAGTCGAGTTGGTGACAACCGTGATCTCTATCGGCGCCGCCAGGGTGGTCACCGTGTCCGGGTCCAATCCGATCGTTACCCGCGCATTGGGGATGCCCGGTTCGCCGGCTTCCTGAACACCGTTTCGATTGACGTCATGCCACACCGCACCGGGGTACATCCGCCTCATGTCGACCCGATCCGGTGCCGATCTTTGAGACGATGAGGATGCGACGCGTGGTGCTGCTGGTGGCCGCGATTTGGCTTATCGCCCCAACGGCGTCCGCTGCTGACACGGTTGGTTTGGTTGATCCCCAGGCCGGCCTGTGGTACTTGCGCGACCAGAACGGGATCGTCACGAGCTTCTATTACGGGAACCCAGGCGATTACCCGATCGTCGGGGACTGGAACTGCGACGGCGTCGACACGCCCGGCCTGTACCGCCAGTCCGACGGCTTCGTCTACCTCCGCAACTCCAACAGTCAGGGTGTCGCCAACATCCGGTTCTTCTTCGGCAACCCCGGCGACATCCCATTGGCCGGAGACTTCGATAACGACGAATGCGACACCGTGTCCATCTACCGGCCTTCAGAGTCCCGGATCTACATCATCAACGAGCTAGGGGCCAACGACGGGGGCTTGGGTGCCGCCGACCTCAGCTACATCTTCGGCAACCCTGGCGACAAGCCGTTCGTCGGGGACTTCAACGGCGACGGGATCGACACCATCGGCCTGCACCGGGAGTCGACCGGATTTGTCTATTTCCGCCAGTCCCATACCCAAGGCATCGCCGACTCACAGTTCTTCTTCGGCAACCCCGGAGACCGTCTAGTCGCTGGCGATTGGGGAATCGTCGACAATATCGACACGCCGGCCGTGTTCCGACCCTCCAACACGACCTTCTTCTTCCGATACACCAACACCCAGGGCAACGCCGATTCTCAATTCGGTTGGGGAGCCACCTCATGGCTCCCGGTCAGCGGCTCCTACGGCTCACTCCCTGGCACCGGGCCCCCCGGCGACTGCCCCGTCTTCCCCGCCGACAACATTTGGAACACGCCGGTCAACACGCTTCCGGTGCACGCCAGGTCCGCCCAGTACGTGGCCAGGATCGGCGCCGCATCGAACGTCCATGCGGACTTCGGGAGCGGAGTGTGGCCACCCGGTTCCACCAGTCCGATCGGGATCCCCTTCGTCAAGGTGGGCGCAAGCCAACCCGACGTGGCGGTCCAATTCACCTCCTGGCCCGGGGAGAGCGACCCTGGGCCCTATCCCATCCCGGCAAACGCGCCAGTCGAAGGGGGGCCTTCGGCCGGCGGTGACCGACATGTCATCGTGGTCGACAGCGGCGACTGCGTCCTATATGAGCTGTTCTCGGCCTTCCCCAACGGGAACGGCACATGGAGGGCGGCCAACGGGGCCCGTTACAACCTGCGCTCGAACGCGCTTCGTCCGGCCGGCTGGACGTCGGGCGACGCCGCCGGTCTTCCGATCTATGCCGGTCTGGTGCGATATGACGAGGTGGCGTCGGGAATCATCCGACATGCCATCCGCTTCACGGCACCTGATACCCAGGCGGCGTATGTCTGGCCCGCCCGTCACGAGGCGTCGGACATCACAGACCTCTCGTACCCCGCCATGGGCCAGCGTTTCCGTCTCAAGGCATCGTTCGACACCTCAGGCTTCTCCACGCAGGCACGGGTGATCCTCGAGGCCATGAAGACCTACGGCATCGTCCTGGCCGACAACGGATCTCCGTGGTACATCTCGGGGGCGCCGGACGAACGCTTTGACAACGACGTTCTCCACGAATTGGACGTCGTCGTGGGCTCGGACTTCGAAGCCGTCGACGTTTCCAGTCTGATGGTCGACCCGAACAGCGGGCAAGCGGCGCCCTAGCGACAAGGTCCCAGGGTGCCCGCGTATCCACGGGCGGAGAGGGAGGGATTTGAACCCTCGAGGAGGTTTAACACCCCCTACTCGCTTAGCAGGCGAGCGCCTTCGACCACTCGGCCACCTCTCCATGACGTCGGCGGCGAGCCGCCGACCGTACAAAGTACCAAGTACTTGGTAGCAAGCTACCGCGGAGGGGGTGGGATTCGAACCCACGAGACCCTATTGGGCCCAACGGTTTTCAAGACCGTCTCCTTAGACCACTCGGACACCCCTCCATTCGGTGCAGTGCGTCACACCATGGGCAGAAACGTACATATGGGTCGCGGAGGGGGAGGGATTCGAACCCTCGAGGAGGCGTCAGCCCCCTACGGCATTTCGAGTGCCGCGCACTAGACCGGACTATGCGACCCCTCCAGGGTCGGTAGCGGAGGGAGAGGGATTTGAACCCTCGAGGGAGCGTAAACCCCCAACGGCATTTCCAGTGCCGCGCACTAGACCAGACTATGCGATCCCTCCTGGATGCCGGCCGGGACCGGCCAGCAGGGAAAGGATAATCCGCGACCGTGACCCAACCCATATCGCCCTCCGGATACGAACCAGCGATGCGAGCTGCTCTCGTGGAAGCCGCTGCCGCCGTGCCAGCAGGTGACGTGCCAGTTGGCGCGTTGCTTCTCGATGCCGGGGGAGCAATCGTCGAGTCCGATCACAACCGCCGTGAGGAGCTCTCCGACCCAACCGCACACGCCGAAATGCTGGTCCTGTCGCGCCGGGCCCGGGCACTCGGCGACTGGCGGCTTGGCGGTCACACCCTGGTGGTCACGCTCGAACCATGCCCGATGTGTGCCGGGGCGGCGGTCTGGGCCCGTCTCGATCGGATCGTCTACGGGGCCACCGATCTCAAGACTGGTGCCGCCTGGTCCCTCTACAACATCCCTCAGGACCGCCGGCTCAACCACCGCGTCGAGTTGGTCGAAGGTGTCCTAGCCGACGAGTGCAGAACAGTGCTCGAGGACTTCTTCGCCGCCCGCCGCTGACTTCTCAGACCAGGGCGGCCTGAGCGACTATTCGCCGATCCCATATCGCGTAAACGGTGGCTCCTATCCCGAGCGCGATCGCAACACACGCGAAGGCGACCTTGTAGTTGAAGCCGTCGATCAGCAGGCCGACCGATGGCGCCGCCAGGAGAAGCGCAATATCGAAGATCGAGGTGAAGATCGCCATCGCCGACCCTCGCTCTGAGGTTCGAGCCCGACCCACGACCTGGCTGGTCAGAATTGGAAAGATCGCTCCATGGGCCAACCCGGCGAAGATCGCGGCGACAATCAACAAGGGCACTGAACCTGCGATGGCGAGCATGGTGAGGCTCAGCCCGTACGAAACGAGAGCACCCACGATGAAGAGTCTCTGTGGCACGCGGTCGTAGTGGGCGCCTCCCAGGATTCGCATCGTGGCCGCGGTGACGCCATAGACACCGAAAAACAGTCCCGTCGATCCGATCTGGCGCTCGTCGACGTAGGTCCTGGTGAAGGTGAACACCGTCTCGAGGCCGATGCTGAAGAACAGGGTGACCCACCAGATCGGAAGCAGGTTGCGTTGGACCAGCGAGTGCCAGAAGCCACGCCGGGGCCGTCTGCCCAGAACTGGGAGGACCGGGAGCCTCCACACGAGGAGCCAGGAGATGACACCGGCGCTGGCTGACAGGACGAACAGGGCAGGGAAACCAAAGGCGTCGATGACCAGGTCGCCGGCTACCCCACCAATCGCAATCGGGAGCAATCCGGAAAGCCCATACAGTGCCAACCCCTGGGTACGGCGCTCGATCGGAATCGAGTCGGCGGCATACGTGAGAATCGTCGTGAACATGGAGATCTGGAGTACCCGCTGGGCGAGGAACAGGCCCCAGAGCCAGGGGCCCCAAACCGTTGTCGTGGCGAGCAGCAGAACCACCAACGCGTTGAACAGCCCGGTCACCAACAGGACGGTCCTTCGGTGAGTGAGGTCCAGAACCCGGCCCAACAAGGGTCGGGCAGCTAGACCGAGGAAGGCAGCGGCGGCATAGAGGATCCCGATCAGGGACTCGGTCACACCCAGACTGTCGAGATAGCCCGGAAAGTGGACCAGGAGAACAAAGGAAATCTCCTGCAGCAGGGCAGCTGCGAACAGCTTTCCGAAGTTGGGACCGTAGCGGTTGGAAGACATCGGGGTGCCGAAGGTAACAGGCGCCAGGCTCGGCAATGTCGCTCTACCCGGTGGGCCTCGGTAGCCTTCGCCACGATCGTGCTAGGTGGGGCGCTAGGGGTGCCCTGTACCCGAAATCCTCTACATGCGGGACCGAATTCCCCGCCCGAGGGGTGGCGTGACGCCGGCCTGAGGGTGGATACGTGGCGTTGACGGTTGGGTCCTGCGCGGCGGGGCACTGCGAACCGGGTCAGATCCGGAAGGAAGCAGCCCTAAGTGGACCGTCCCGGGTGACGCAGGGCAGCCTGGCCTGAGCCGGCGGCCATCGTCACCGTCGTCCGCGCCTCCTCGACGGCGGGGGCACGATCAGACCCTTCTGTGTTTCTCCCCCCAGCGAACGAAGTGAGCGGTGGGGGGAGTACCGCCGCAGGCGGGGAGGGGGGCCTCCCAATGCGCGTCAGAGGCGCCCCCTCCGGCCCTCCGGGCCACCTCCCCCAATGTCGCTTCGCTCCTGGGGGAGGAAACCTCACCCCGGCTTCCTCAGCCTCGCCCCATACACAAACCCGAACACACCCATCCTCCACACCTCTTCGAGGACCAGGCCGTGTCCGGAGAGCAAGATCTCCGGCCGTGGAAGGGAGTCCAAGGAGCGGTGCAGATACCAGTACTCGCGAGGGGCACCGGCAAACAACAACCCGACCAGTGGGAGCAGGACTGCAGACCCCACCCGATGCAGCACCCGAAGCACGGGGTTGACGGGACGCGACAGGTCGACGACCACCGCAGCGGAGCCAGGCTTCAACACACGGAACACCTCCGCCATCGTCTCGTCGACCGAGGTCAGGTTTCGAAACACGAACCCGCTGAACATCCCGTCGAACGACCGTTCTTCGAAGGGCAGATGCTCGCCCACCCCGACGACCCGCTCCTTGACGGAGCTCAACGACAGCATCTCGACCACGGGGTCTAGCCCAATAACGCTTCGACCCTCGAAATCGGTGTCCCCCGTCCCACAGCCCAGATCGAGGACCGTCCCCGGGCTCAACATCTGGATACCCCGCCGGCGCCAGGCCCGCTCCTGACCCAATGAGAGAATGCGGTTGACTCTGTCGTAACGGGCTGCGATCCGGGCGAAGATCGGGTCCGAGACCTCGCTCACGGGTCGATCGAGTCGAATCCGGTATAGCGCCGAAGCGCCTCGGGGATCTCCACTGAACCGTCAGGGCGCTGGTGGTTCTCCAAGATGGCGAGGATGGTCCGGCCCAATGCGCAGGCCGTGCCGTTCAGGGTGTGCAACACCTGATTTCCTTCCTCGGTCTTCATCCTCACCTTGAGACGCCGGGCCTGGTAGTCGGTGGTGTTGGAGCACGAGGTGATCTCGCGATAGGTCTGCTCACTCGGGAACCAGGCCTCGATGTCGTACTTCTTCGCCGCCGAAGCGCCGAGTTCGCCGGCGGCGACATTCACCACTCGATAGGGCAGTTCCAACTCCTGCACCAGCGCCTCCTCGACGCCCAGAAGGCGATCGTGCTCTTCAGCGGAAGCGTTCGGTGTGGTGAACACGAACATCTCGACTTTGTCGAACTGGTGAACCCGGAAGATCCCGGCGGTGTCCTTGCCGTAGGTGCCGGCCTCACGGCGAAAACATGTGGAAAAGCCGGCGTACCGAACCGGCAGATCGTCCGGAGTCGAGGATCTCGTCACCGTGATAGGCGGCGAGCGGGACTTCCGACGTGCCGACCAGGAACAACTCGTCCTTGGGCAACTCGTAGACCTGCTCTCGAGCCTCGGGAAAGAACCCGGTGCCTTCCAGCGCCTCCTCCCGAACCAGAACCGGCGGGAGCATCGGGGTGAATCCGGCCTCGACCAGATGATCCATCGCCCATCGCACCAGCGAGAACTCGAGCATCGCGCCCCTGCCCTTGACGTACCCGAACCTGCTGCCGGATACCTTGGCTCCGCGGGCGGTGTCGATGATGTCGAGCCGCTCACCGAGGGTGGCGTAATCCAACCCATCCGACCGTGGGCTTCCCACTCGCCTGAGTTCGAGGCTGTCCGCCTCGGTGTGCCCATCGGCGGCGTCTGGCGCCACCAGATTTGGGACCTCGAGCAGGGCCAGATCGAACTCGGCGGCGAGGCGATCGGCCTCGGCGGTGGCGTCTTTGACCTCGGTCGCCAGTTCGGCAACCTCCGCGATCGCCGCCTCCTTTTCCGAGTCCACCCAGCGTTGCGATCAGCCGACCAGCTTCCTTCTGGCGTGCTCGGAGGCCTTCCGCCTCCTGACGCTTGGCTCGCACTGTCGCCTCGAGGTCGATCAATGCATCGAGATCGACCGTCGAGCCGCGACGTCGTAGCGATTCGCGAATTAGATCCGGGCTCTCCCGAAGGAGTCGGGCGTCGATCATGGGGCGCGTCGGATGGTACCGGTTGACTAGCCGCCCTCATTGACGGTGAAGTCGACCGAGATCTCGTTGTCCGTGAGATCGATATCAGAGCCCAGCCCAACGAGGGTTGCGGTTACCTGATATTCCCCGCCCGGCTCAACGGCAACGTCTTCGAACCTCACCGACGACTGAGCGTCTGGTTGCAACGCACCGAGTTCCTGATCGAGAGTGACCGGCTCGGCCCCACCGGTGAGCACCAACCGAACGGTGGAGGGTGTGCTCAACACATTCCCCAAATTCGAGATCACTACCTCAAACGTGACCGTGTCGGTGGCGGGGAGAACAACCGCATCGCTCGGATCCACCTCCCAGAGCGGGATTGTGACTATCTGACTCACCGAGAGCCCGGGACGCAGCGCCAGACCACTGTTCGGCGAGCGAGCAGCCTCCACATACGCCGCCGCGAGGCTGAACAGCTCCCCGTTCGCAGGCATCAAGACCACGGTCGGCATAGGAGCGGCCGCATCCGGGACGTCCTGACGACCCATCTCCGCGACAAGATACGAATACAACCTGTCACCGGCGCGCAGCTCGGCAAGGGAATTGGCGATGTTGTCGACCACGACCGTGCTCGAGGGATCATCCGCCGCGGCGAGGATTCCCGAGGCGTAGCTCCCGATCCCCGCCTCCCACGCGTCTAACGCCTGCCGGTATAAGGCGTTGACCGCGAAAAGAGTGCTCGAGGGTGGGTCCTCAGCGGCGAAATCCCGCCCGACAGCGAGATCAGCCCGGATGCCGTCGACCAGGGTCACCAGCTCGGTACGGTCGATCCTCGCCAGTCGTGAGACCACCTCACGCAGTGCGTCCCCCCTCGTGGAAAGGGCAAGCGCCTGCTCCTGAACCGTGTTCATGTACTCCAGATCGGCACGGGTATCCCGCCCCGCGCTGGATACGCCGACGGCGATCAGGGCAGCCGCCGTTATCAGGATGGGCAAAAGGAGGCGCCCCAGCAACCTCTTTCGGGGCTTGGGTGGGTCGAGCATCACGTGAGGGCGAAAGTACACAGCTTTGTGAACCATCGGTAACCGCGTTCGGTCAAGAGTCGACGTTCTGCCAAGCCCCTGTGTGACAACATGGCCGAAGATGCCCAAGAGCCTCTGGCGGAATCGCGACTTCCTTCTGGTCTTGGGCGGCGGCTTCGTGAACAACGTCGGCGACTGGCTGTTGGCCGTTGCTCTGCCCGCCTTCGTCTACACCCAAACCGGCTCAGGGCGAGCAACCGCCACGATCGTGGTCACGGAGCTCGTGATCGGAGTCATCTTCGGGCCTTATGGGGGCAGTCTCGCCGACCGATGGGACCTGCGTCGCACCATCATCGCCACCAACGTGGCCCAAGCGGCAGCGATGCTCCCACTGCTCGCCGTCACCCAAGACCGCGTCTGGCCGGCGTTCTTGGTGGCGGCCATTCAGGGGCTCCTGGCACAGATCAACAACCCGGCATCGTTTGCGATCGTGCCCAGGATCGTGCCCGTCGGACCAGTTGGTAACCGCGAATTCAGCCAACAGCGCCGGACAGTCGATTGCCCGTTTGATTGGGGCGCCACTTGGCGGAATCGCGGTTGCTCTCGGAGGACTGAGCACGGTTGTAGTGGTCGATGCGATCACGTTTCTCGCCGTGGCAGGGGCCACCACGTTGGTCAGGACACCAACTGCGAGTCTGGCCACCGGCGACGGGGACTCCGACGGAACAGAGGCAAGTGTCCGAGCCGGGCTGCGCGAGTTGCGTCTCCACGCCGGACTCAAGGGCTACCTCGGCGCCGAAACTCTGGCAGCGTTGACCTTCGCCATGTTCCCGGTCCTGTTCATCGCCTTTGTCGTCGACGTGCTCAGCGGCGACGAGGCCACAGTGGGGATCATCCGCGGCAGCGCAGCATTCGGAGGCATCGGCGCCGCCGTCATCGTCGGCCGCCTGGGAGACCGAGCGAACCCGACTCGGCTCATGATGTGGGGCTATCTAGGACTGGGTGCCGTGGCTTTCGTCTTCGTCAACATCACGGCGATCACGACTTCTTTGTGGGTGTTCCTCCTCCTATTCGCCCTGAGCGGGTTGCCGAACATCACTTCACAGGTCGGGTCGACCACGACCGCGCAACGTCTTTGCCCACCGGCCGCTCTCGGCCGACTGCAGGGACTCCTCTCAGCATCAATGTCAAGCGGAGCCATAGTTGGGTCGGTGGCCGTCGGGCTCTTGGTCGACAACGTCGACGTCAAGGCCCTGCTCAATGCCCAGGCGATCCTCTTCGTCCTCTCCGGGGTCGTCACCTACGTCGGCGTCATCCGTCGCATCGATGGCCCGCTGCCGATCGACGCGGACGGAACCCTCCAGCTGCCCGGTGCCTGATGGTGGGCGAGGGGGGACTTGAACCCCCACGACCTTGCGATCACAGGAACCTGAATCCTGCGCGTCTGCCAATTCCGCCACTCGCCCTCGAGGGCCGGGAAATCGTAACCCTGTGCCCGGGGTTGCGGTAGTCGGCCTCCTCTATCCCCGACCGACCGTAACCTCTCATCGGTGAATCTGGCCAGGAGTCTCGAACGTCGCCTCGAGCGCCTTTTTGAGGGCGCGGCGGGGCGCGTCTTCTCGGGTCGCATCCACCCTTCCGAAATGGCAGGAAGGATTGCCCGCGAGGCCGATCTCACCAGTTACGAGCACGTCACCGGGCCGGCCACCTCCAACCAGTACGTGTTGAAGGTCAATCCCGCGGACCTCGATGTCGACCCCACCAGGCTGCAGAAACGGCTCGAACTGGCGCTGGCCGAGCACGCCGCCGAGGCTGGTCTGCGTCTCGAGGGCCCGCCAACTGTCCTCATCGAGGCATCCGCCAGGGTGTCGCCCGGTCAGTTCACCTGCGTCCCCTCGGTGGTGCCGGGAATGATTCCCCGTTGGGCGCGTTTGGTAGGCGACGACACGTCCTACGACCTGGGCCCAAATCGGGTTCTCATAGGCCGCTCTGACAACGCCGATATCGTCCTCCCCTACGAGGAGGTAAGCCGCCGCCACTCATTGATCTGGCGCGCCGATGGCCAGGCGTGGATCGAGGACCTCGGCTCCGCCAACGGCACCGATGTCGACGGGGTCCGGGTGGGCAGAACCCCCCAACCCTTGAACAAGGGCGACATGATCGGTTTCTCCGGACACCGGTTCAGGTTCCACCAAGGATCCGAAAATGCCTGATCTGATCCTCGCACTGCTCCGGATCATCTTTCTGGGACTGGTCTACCTCTTCGTGTGGCAGGTGGCCCGCGCCATCGGATCCCACCTCGGGATCTCGCTTCGTCGTAAACGCCGGGAGGGGACAAAAATCGTCATGGTCAAATCCGATACTCAGCAGGGCATGGAGTTGGAAGTGCAAGACGTGAGTGTCCTGGGGCGGTCGGACGAAGCGGATGTGCTGTTGAACGATCCCTACGCTTCCGAGTTCCACATGAGGCTGGTCGCTCAGGAGAACGGGATGGTTCTCCACGACTTGGGCAGCACCAATGGCACCTATGTCAATGGGCGCCGGGTCACAGCTCCGACGTCTCTGCGACGGGGTGACACCATCCAGGTGGGCAAGACGGTCATGGAGGTGCGGTGAGATACATATGGGCCGCCGCCAGCCATCAAGGGATGGCGAGGACGAACAACGAGGACACCGTCTTCCCCGAGGCCTCAGGGGAGTCCAGCGGTCCCGCGATCCTCATGGTCGCCGATGGCATGGGTGGGCACATCGCCGGTGAGGTGGCGTCGCGACTGGCGGTTAACACCGCCGCCTCTGCAGACCTCGAGCCTGCCGATCGGGTGGCAGCTGCCAACCGCGCCATCAGGGAGCAGGTTGCACGACAGCCTGACCTCGAGGGGATGGCGACGACGCTCACCCTCGTGGAGCTGAACGCCGACGGCATCGCACACTTTGGCCATGTCGGTGACAGCCGCGCCTACCTATACCGAAATGGCGAGTTGCGCCAGCTGACGGAAGACCACACGGTTGTCGCCCGATACGTGGCAGCGGGGACTCTCTCGGCAGAAGAGGCAGCGGACCATCCCCACAGTCACATGCTCACTCGCTGTCTCGGGCTCACCCGTTTCGTGAATGTGGACGAGATCGAGTTGCCGGTTGAGCCCGGAGATCGCCTCCTGCTCTGCTCCGACGGCCTCACCCTGATGCTCAGCGATGACGAGATCGCCGAGAGCCTGACCACCGAGTCCGCCGACGAGACAGTTTGGGGCTTGATCGAACAGGCCAACCAAGCCGGTGGCCACGACAACATCAGCGTCATCATCGTGGATGTCCTCCCCGGAGCGAATGACACGTAACGCCGAAGGCGCAACCGTGGTCGCGGCGTCTGTGCTCGCCGCCTTCGGGGTCACGCTGGTGAACTTCGCCCGGGAAGAGAGCGTCGACGCCCAGACGGCCTTGACCTTCTTGGTGTTCCTCATCGCCTTCGGGGGGCTGCATCTCGCCGTGCGAACCTGGGCGCCACGGGCGACCCCGCTCCTCATCGCCCCGATCACCGCGCTCACCGCCATCGGGTTCATCGAGATCTACCGGTTGGATCCGGTCAAAGCAGGGTTGCAACGGTGGTGGATGCTGATCGCAGGCGCGGCAGCCATAGCCGTCCTCGCCCTATTCGCCCGAAGCTCTACAAGCATCCTCCGCCGCTATCGCAACATCACGCTGCTCATCTCCTTCATCCTCCTGGCGTTGCCCAACCTGCCCACTGATTGGGGCTTCCCGCTCAAGGGCCTGATCGTCAACGGATCGCGGTTGTGGATAGTCCTCGACCTCGGTTTCACCACCCTTCAGTTCCAGCCGGCCGAGCTGGCCAAACTTGGCTTTGTCATCTACGTGGCCGCCTATCTGGCCGATCATCAGAAGGCGCTGCGTGAAGCCCGGCGGCATCTAGGGCCGATTCGCTTCCCCGAACCGAGGCAGTTGATCCCGCTGGTCATCACCTGGATGGTCAGCATCCTGATCCTGGTCTCCCAACGGGATCTTGGCGCCTCCCTATTGCTCTTCGCCGGCTTCGTTCTCCTCCTCTACGCCGCGACCGGGAACACCGGTTATCTGGTGACGGGCGGGTTCATGGCAGCCGCGGCCGGCATCGCCTCCTATTTCATGTTCGATCACGTACAGCGGCGAGTGATCGCCTGGCTGGCGCCTTTCGAGCACTACGACGACCAGGGCTATCAGATCGCCCAGGGGCTATTCGGGATGGGAACCGGGAGCCTTTCCGGGGCCGGGCCTGGCCTGGGTCGGCCCGACCTAATCCCGAACGCCTCGACCGATTTCATCTTCGCCGCGGTGGGCGAGGAGCTGGGGTTCGCCGGCACGGTGTCGGTGCTGGCCCTCTTTTCACTGGTGATAGCCGTAGGCCTCGGTATCTCCTTCCGAAGCCGGGACATGTTCCGCAAGCTTTTGGCGGCCGGCCTCACCTTTGTGTTTGCGGTCCAGACCTTTCTCATCATCGGCGGAGTCGTCAGGGTGGTTCCCCTCACCGGGATCACGCTCCCCTTCATGTCGTACGGGGGTTCGGCCCTGGTGGGGAATCTCATCCTGATCGCACTCTTGCTCCGGATAAGCCATGAGGAAGCGTCATGAACGGCCCGGTGCGTCGGATCGCGATCGGAGTCTTCACCTCCTTCTGCGTCCTTCTCCTTGCGGTGACATGGATCCAGGTGATTCACGCCGATGCCCTCAAGGCCGATCCCCGGAACGCCAGGCCTGCACTATCCGAGCGAGGCAAAGAACGCGGCCTGATCGTCACCATTGACGGAACTGTGGTCGCAGAATCGGTGGTTGACCCGGAGGATCCTCGATCCTTCGTGCGCACCTATCCCGAGGGTGAGGCCTTCGCCCATGTCGTCGGCTACAACTCGTTCATCGTCGGGGACTCAGGGCTGGAGGACGCCTATGCCCCGGTGCTCAGATCCAAGCGCGACCTGACGATCAGCGACCTGCTCTCGGTGATCCTCGGACGCGACCTCCGGCCCCACAGCATCGAGATGACCGTCAACGGCCCTCTTCAGATGGCTGCTTACGAGGCGCTGGGAGGACAGACCGGTGCCGTCGTCGCTCTCGACCCCAAGACCGGCGCCGTGCTAGCCGCGGTTTCGTCACCTTCGTTCGATCCTGAATCCCTGCTCGGAGATGACGCTGCTGACGTATGGGACGAGTTGCTCGCCGATCCCGACAGCCCGCTCAGTGACCGATCGACCAAGGAGCTCTTCGCCCCCGGATCGACCTTCAAGACAGTGGTCACCGCGACGGCGTTGGACACCGGTGAGGCTGATCCCTCGACGGAATTCCCCGACCCTGTCGAGTATCAACTGGAAGGCTCGACCGAGACGATCTCCAACTTCGATGGGGGGGTATGCAACGACGGGGAGTCAGTCACATTGCTCGTTGCATTTGTTCGCTCCTGCAACACAGTCTTCGCCGACCTCTCGGTGCGCCTGGGTGCTGAAGACATAGGAATCACCGCCTCGGCCCTCGGCTTCAACACCGACCTCGACTTTCCCTGGCCGGTCCCTCAGGCCGCCTACCCCGTGGACGAGTTGATCGACGACCCGGCCGCCCTGGCTCAGAGCGGGATCGGGGAACGCGATGTGCGCGCAACTCCGTTGCATATGGCGATGGTCGCCGCAGCCGTCGCCAATCAAGGCGAAGTATCCAATCCCTATCTGGTGAATCGGGTGTTCGACGCCGACGGGAACACCCTGGAAACCACCGCGCCCGTCTCCCTGGGAAGAGCGATGGCTCCTGCGACTGCGTCGGTCCTGGCCCAGATGATGGAGCGGGTCGTGACCGAGGGAACCGGGCGAAACGCTGCTGTCCCCGGGATCAGGGTGGCAGGCAAGACCGGGACCGCCGAGGGCGCCGGCGACGGGCCCCATGCCTGGTTCATCGGGTTCGCCCCGGTGGACGACCCGACGATCGCCATCGCCGTCCTCATCGCCGGGGGTGGGGACGTCGGTGAATCTGCTACAGGTGGCGGAGTTGCGGCTCCGATCGCTGCCGACCTGATTTCGCTCTGGATGCAAGGAACCCCATGAGTTGGCTCCAGGGCATTCCTACAATCCATCGCCTTCCATGAACGCCCCAAGTGAACTGACCGAGCGCTATCACATCACGTCCCATCTGGCCCGGGGCGGCATGGCTGACGTCTACCAGGGCCAGGACACCCTGCTCAACCGCAAGGTCGCGATCAAGGTCCTCCACGCCCAGTATTCGTCCGACGAGGCGTTCGTGAAGCGGTTCCGACGTGAAGCGCAGGCGGCGGCCAACCTCAGTCATCCCAACATCGTCGGCATCTACGACTGGGGCCAGGCCCAGGGCACCTATTTCATCGTGATGGAGCTCGTCGACGGCAGGTCGTTGCGCGATGTCCTCAAGTCCGAAGGCGCCCTCCTCGCCCGCCGGGCGACCGAGATCGCCGCCGAGGTCGCCGCAGCCCTTTCGATCGCCCATCAGGCGGGCCTGGTCCACCGAGACGTCAAGCCAGGAAACATCCTTCTGGCCAAGGATGGAACGGTGAAAGTGACCGACTTCGGGATCGCGAGGGCCTGGGATGACAGTGCCGAGTTGACCAAGACCGGGGCGGTGATTGGCACCGCCACCTATTTCAGCCCCGAGCAGGCCCAGGGAGCAGCAGCAGACGCCCGGAGCGATGTCTATGCCCTTGGAGTCGTCCTCTACGAGATGCTCACCGGGAGGCCGCCATTCACCGGTGACAGCCCGATGTCGGTCGCCTTCCAGCACGTGTCCACTGAGGCTCCGGCTCCGTCAGCCCTCAATGCCGATGTTCCGCCGGCTCTCGACACCGTCGTCGCCAAGGCAATGCGCAAAGACCCCAACGGGCGTTACCAGAGCGCTGACGAGATGCGAGCCGACCTGGTTGCGGTTCTCCGGGGACAGAGTGTCGAGCCTGCGGTGGTCGGGGCGGCAGTCGTCGGGGCCGCTGCGGCGGGCGACAACGCAACCCGGGTGATGACCACCCAGGTTCCTCCTGCGACGGTGCCCCCTGACGAGGTCTATCGCGGGGTCGAGGAAGAGCCCTCCTCACAGATGCCATTCATCGTGACCGCGTTCGCCCTACTAATCGCCCTCGGGATCCTGCTTTTCGTCCTCTTTCGACTCGCCGGCGGGGGAAACATCGGCAGCGATCTCATCGAGGTCCCCAATGTCGTGGGCCTGACCCGACAGGGCGCCGAAGCCCGTCTCATCACCGCGGGATTCACCGTCAAGTTCACAGCCGAAGCCAGTCAGGACGTCGATGTCAATATCGTGATTCGAACCGACCCCGCCGGAGGCACCGATGCCGAGAAGGACTCGGAGGTGGAGGTGGTCTACTCCACGGGGGCCGAAGAGTTCGAAGTGCCTCCCCTCATCGGTCAGACCTTGGAAGCTGCCAAGAGCATCATCGAACAGAACGGCTTCATCCTGGGCGACGTGACCGAAGAGCCGAGCGCCGAGTTTGCCGAGGGCACCGTGATTCGCCAGGACCCGAACTCCGGTGTCCTCGCCGGAAAGGGGGCGGCGATAAGCATCACGGTCTCGACCGGCGCCGAAACCCACGTCCTCCCGGTGCTCGAGGGTCAGACCGAACGCGACGCGGTGACCGCGTTGCAAAGCCTGGGACTGCTCTCCACCGTAAACGACGAGTTCTCCAACACAGTCGAAGAGGGTCTGGTGATTCGAACCGAGCCCGAAGCGGGAGCGGAGGTGCGCTCGGGCGACACCATCCTTTTGGTGGTATCGCAAGGCCCGAGGCCGGTTCAGGTTCCGAACCTGCTCGGCTCGACTCAGAGTCAAGCCGAGGCGGCCCTCTCCAATCTCGGGCTGGTGATGAACGTCTCCGCCAGCACTCAACCGGTTGTTGACGCCTCACAGGACGGCAAGGTGGTGGCCCAATTCCCGGAGGACGGCGTCGAGGTGTTCCCGGGTGATGTGGTCACGGTGACCCTAGGCAAGTTCACTCCGCCACCGACCACCACCACGACAACGACAACGACAACCGCGCCGCCGCCTTAGACCGGCCTGCTCAGCGGTAATTGGTCGTCATCAGGAACCCGGCTGCGATGCAGGCCAGGCCGCCGATGAGGACCAGGCGGTCGAGCTCGAAAACGAATCTGCTCAGGACCAAAAGCACACCGATGGCCATCAGACCTGCCATCACCACGACATACCAGGTGGGGCTTGGCGGCTTTGCTTTGGATGCCGCGGTTGCCGACTGAGCCGACATCGGCTTGCTCTTTGATTTGCGTCGCTTGGACTCCGGCACGGCGGCGAGCGTAATGCGAGTTACAAGTGTGTAGTTCTCAACATGTTGTGGAGAAACCTCGGGATAACTACATGCATGTGATTAGAGGGCTCAGACGGGCCGCCACACGGGAATCATGTCCTCCCGACAATGCCGAGGTGGAGCCTCGTCCTGGACGTTGATGGCCCGCATCGTCAACTCCGCACCACAGACCGTGCACTTGTAGTCCTGGTCGACAGGGACGACATCATCAGGATCGATCTCAGGTGGCGGCGTCGACAGCATGCGAATCACCGACATCGAAACCCGCCAGATTATGAGCCCAAGTGCCACGGCGAGCACCACATTGAGTGCAGTCAGCCTCAATTTCTCCCCCCAGTGAACGAAGTGAGCGTTGGGGGGAGTACCGGCGCAGCCGGGGAGGGGGGCACCTGGCTGTGGATCACAGTCGCTCGATGATCAAGGCGTTGGCCATCCCCCCGCCTTCACACATCGTTTGCAACCCGTAGCGCCCACCGGTCCGCTCCAACTCCCACAGCATCGTCGTGAGCACACGGGCGCCAGAGGCACCGAGCGGATGTCCAAGGGCGATTGCCCCCCCGTTTACATTGGTCCGCTCCCACAAGCCGATCGGGTCCGATCCTCCATGCTCCACCCGCCAGGCGGCCACGACCGAGGCGAATGCTTCGTTCACCTCGAAGAGGTCGATATCCCCAATGGTGAGACTGGCCCGTCCCAGCACCCTCTCGGTAGCCGGGATGGGCCCGGTGAGCATCATGATCGGGTCGACACCGGCCATGGCGAACGCGACGAAACGCGCCCTTCGGGGCAAGCTCGAGTTGGGCCGCCCGATCCTCCGACATCACCAGAACTGCGGCAGCACCGTCCGAGATCTGCGACGAGTTCCCCGCCGTGATCACTCCATCGCCCTTGAAGGCCGGCTGGAGGCCGGCCAACTTCTCGAGGGAGGTGTCGGGGCGGATTCCCTCATCGTGGGTGATGGTCTCTCTCGTCCCGTTCTCCCGGGTGATCCCAACCGGGATGATCTGCTCCTCGAACCGGCCCTCCTCGGTGGCCCGATTCGCCCGGAGATGTGACTCGAGTGCGATTTGGTCGAGGTCGGCACGGGAAAGCCCCCATTTCTCGGCAATCATCTCCGCCGAGATCCCCTGAGGGACCAGACCCTGCGAGTACCGCTCCAGCATCCGGGGCCCGAAAGGCAACCCGGGGCCCTGATGGGCAGTGGCCCCCATCGGCACTCTGGTCATGCTCTCAACACCTGCGGCGATCACGATGTCCTGCGCTCCGGCCATGACCGCCTGGGCGGCGAAATGGGCGGCCTGCTGTGAGGACCCGCACTGACGGTCGATGGTGACCCCCGGCACTTCTTCGGGGAAGCCGGCAGCCAGGGCGGCGTTGCGCCCGACGTTGTAGGCCTGTTCCCCGGTCTGGCTGACCGTTCCCATGATCACGTCGTCGATCTGCGAAGGATCGAGTTGGTTGCGCTCGACCAGAGCCTGCAGCGGAATGGCGGCGAGATCGACGGGATGAATGTCCTTGAAGACACCGTTTCGCCTCCCGATGGGCGTCCGGACCGCATCGATGATCACGGCGTTAGGCATGTGGGCTCCTCGGTCACGTCGTGGAGGGGAACACCGACCGGAAAGGAATCAATCCCGGACGGCGATCCAGTGGAGACGATGGGACTCGAACCCACGACCCCCGGCTTGCAAAGCCGGTGCTCTTCCAGCTGAGCTACGTCCCCATGGCTGGCCACGCCAGCCGTACTTGGTAATTGGTATCTGGGCTCCAGTTTACGGGTTCGCCTGGGCTCGGCCATCCGCATCGAACGATGGGGGACCAATGCACTTGACTTCAAGTTAACTTCAAGTTGTAGCTTGATCTCATGGCTAACCGAATCGCCCTGATCACCGGCGCTTCGCGCGGCTTCGGTTTGGCCTTGGCCCGCGCTCTAGCCAGCGATGGGTGGTTACTTGTCATTGACGCCCGGGGATCAGAAACCCTGGATCAGGCATCTCAGGCCCTCGGTGATGAGGTGAGTGTCGTGGCAATTGCCGGCGATGTAACTGACTCTGAGCATCGAAGCCGTCTGATAGGCGCCGCGAAAGAGTTGGGCGGTCTCGACCTCCTGGTCAACAATGCATCGGTTCTCGGGCCCAGCCCGCAACCACTCCTCGCCGACTATCCCCTCGACGTCTTGGAGTCGGTCTATGAGGTGAACGTCACCGCTCCATTGGGGCTGATCCAAGAGGCGCTGCCGCTCTTACGGGCAAGTGGGGGGACGATTGTGAACGTCACCTCCGACGCCGCCATCGAGAACTATGAGGGGTGGGGCGGCTACGGGTCATCCAAGGCGGCGCTCGAGCAGATCTCCAATGTCCTCGCCGCCGAAGAGCCGGAAGTCAGGGTGATCTGGTTCGACCCGGGGGACATGAACACCACGATGCACCAACAGGCGTTCCCAGGCGAGGACATCTCGGACCGGCCGCCGCCGGAGGCCAGCGTCCCACCGCTGCTCGAGGTCCTCGGGGCCGATCGCCCCTCGGGCCGCTACAGGGCCTTGGCTGGGATGGATGAGGAATGACCGCTCTAAGCAGATCCATCGAGTTCACATTGTCGGAGCCCTTCACGGCCATCGCCCCGCCAGAACGACGCGGGGTGGCCAGAGACAGGGTTCGCCTCATGGTGTCTCACCGAAAAACCGGGCTCATCGAGCATCGAACCTTTGACGAGCTGACAGATCTCCTCCGGCCGGGAGATGCCCTCGTGGTCAATACGTCTGCGACCATCCCCGCTGCCCTTCACGCAATAGCCGACGATGGAGCCGCTGTGAGGGTTCATCTCGCCTCGCCGTTGGCCGATGGTCTGTGGTCCATGGAGATCCGCACACCGGAATACGGTGGAGGCACTTCGCCGAGGCCGAACCTGGAGCCGCAAGCCCTCAGCTTGCCCGATCGAGCAGTGGCGCACTTGCTGGCTAGAAGCACGAGATCGCCTCGCCTCTGGATCGCAGCCCTCGAAGGAATTACTGATCTCGATCGATACCTCGACCAACATGGACAACCGATTCGCTATTTCCCAGGCCCGGATTGGCCCCTTTCCGACTACCAGACGGTGTTCGCCACCGACCCTGGTTCGTCGGAAATGCCGAGTGCGGGCCGGCCTTTCACAAGACGGTTGGTAACGAGTCTGGTTTCCCATGGCATCGCCATCCTCCCGGTCACCCTCCACACCGGCGTCTCTTCCTTCGAGGACGACGAATCCCCGGGCGAGGAGTGGTTTCGCGTGCCGGCCGGCACTGCGATCGCCGTCAACGCCCTCCGATCTGACGGTGGTCGGATCATTGCGGTTGGCACGAGCGTGGTTCGAGCTTTGGAGACTGTGGCGCTTAGTGACGGGACCATCCAAACGGGTGACGGCCTCACCGATCTCGTGGTTACACCGGAGACCGGTATCCGGGCGGTCGACGGCCTTCTGACTGGTTGGCACGAGCCACATTCCTCACATCTCCGCCTCCTCGAGGCCTTCGCTGGAAGGATGTTCCTGCATCGGGTCTACGGCCAGGCCTTGAAGAACCGGTACCTCTGGCACGAATTCGGTGACGAGTTGCTGATCATGCCCTGAACCAGACGGCTTCCATCAGCTTCGCCTCTCCCACCGACCCGGATAAACTGCCGGCCTCGTCGCACCCGCGACCGACGGTCAGCGACCGCCCGGGGCCCATAGCTCAGCCCGGTTAGAGCGCATCCCTGATAAGGATGAGGTCCGTGGTTCAAGTCCACGTGGGCCCACCCCAGAACCCCTCGACTAAGGGGTTTCGCTGAGCAGACCCGACTCCTGGTCCTCGCGTCGTCTGACCACCGTCAGCCATATCGCGGCCAATACCGGAACCAGAAACACAAACAGGTAATAGCCAAGGCCCTGGACGGTCATCCCGACGAAGGCACCGGCGAGGGAGACGAGCAGTTGGATGCCGGTGCCGGTGCCGGTCTCGGTCACGGCTGGGACTTGTTCCGGCGACGAGCCTCTTGGTGGGTCGAAATCGGCGAAGAACCCGACCGTGTCAGCTCGGGTCGTTGTGGTCGTCGGCGCCAAGGTGGTGGTTGTTGTAGACGGTGCCGGCCCGCTGCTGTGCTGCACCGGGGCCACCGTCGTCGTCGTTGGGGGTGCAGTGGTGGTCGTCGTCGTTGGGGGCGCCTTGGTCGTCGTCGGCGAGGCCGCAGTGGTGGTCGTGGTAGCCGGAGCAGCGGTGGTTGTCGTAGCTGCCTTGGTCGTCGTCGTCGTCGGGGGTGCACTGGTGGTCGTCGTCGGCGCGGCTGTGGTCGTTGTGGTCGCCGGCGGAGCAGTGGTGGTGGTCGTGGTGGCGTTGCCGTTGCACCAGTCGTTCCACCAGCCACACCGGTGGCTGTATGTCACCGCTGAAATCGCTGCCGACGCCGGGGCGGGAGCCAAGCCGACAAGCCCAAGCGTCAGTAGAACTGCGCCAACCGCGGTGGCCTGACGACGGGTCAGAGTCAAGCCCCCTTGCTCATCGCCGGGTGGGGAATGATCTTTGCGCTTTCAGCCTCGACGAGGGGCAGGGAAAGCGTGAACGTGGTCACGTCGTCGGTTCGCTCATAGACAACCGCCCCATCCATCGCCTCGGCGAGCTCGCTAACGATGAAAAGGCCCAGACCGACGCTCTGACTTGGGGCGCCCTTCCCACCGTGAGGAAAGGGGTCAAAGAGCCGCTCGACGATTGCGTCCGGAACCCCGGGCCCATTGTCGGCAACGACCAGTTCGTAGGAATCCAGAGTCTCCGTACCGGTCACGGTGATCTTCGGACCCCCATATTTGACCGCGTTGGAAACGAGGTTCTTCAAGATCTGGCGGAGTCTGAACTCGTCAGCCACTACGGCTGCCGGATCGAGATTCACGTCTATGGCGATTCCACGGCGGTGGAACATCGCCAGGGACCGATCGGCCACCTCGGAAACATCGATCGGCTCGACCCGTATCTCCAACTGCCCGCTCTCCAGCCCGGCTGAGGCAAGGATGTCATCAGTGAGCTGCGACATGTCCTCGGCTTCGGTGCGGATCATCCCGATCATCTCCGCAGCCTCGGCCGATGCCCTGAGCGACGGGTCTTCCAGCACCGCGGCTAACCCGCTGATCCCGGTCAGTGGGGTCCGGAACTCGTGCACCACGGTCCGTAGGACCGAGTTGTGGGCATCCCGGATCTCCCCCTCGTGCTTCAACTGGAGAGAGAGCTCCCTGACCTCGATCGTTTTGCGAGCCATCGACCGGGTCCAAATGACAAGGACCAGTGGAGCGAGGCCTACGGTGGCTATCCCGAGCACGATCCCCAGTGCGTTGTACGCCGAACCCATTAGATCCAGGTAGGCAACCAAGGCGAGACGCATTTGGTCGAGAGAGGAGATCAACTCCCGGAATCGGAGATCGACGTCTTCCTGACTGACCTCTCCCGTTCCTATGGAGTCGACCGCCACTCTGGCAGCCTCCGCAAACCTCGACCCGTTGGCGGTGACGTCCTCGGCGTTCGGGGTTCCATCGAGACTGGCGAGGGAATCGTCGAGAGCAGATAGAGCGTTTGTTGCCTCCTGGGCCGAGAGTCTCTGCTGAGCCTCAGATCCCAATGCCGCGAGTGCGATGTGGGACCGGGCCACTGTCGCCGCTCGGCCAGCCTCGTCTGCGTTGTGCAGTTGGACCGAGGCTCGCGCCACGTTTTGGCTCAACTGGACCGCACCGAACAGGGCACCAGCGGTCACCGCGACCAGGGCGGCCGCAATCAGAGCCGGGCGAATCCCGAGACTCAGCCGGTTCCTTGAAGTCCGCTTGTCATTCTCGGTGGTTCCAGCACCTAGAGCTGTCCGATCCGCCGCGGGAGTCATCCCCATTGATCGGCATAACGGGCCGATTTTCTTGAACCGGCGAGGGAGGCGGTGGACTCATCCTCAGCCCGGCGGGATGGTCAGGCGAGCTCGAGCAGGGTGAAGGAGATCGCGAACCCAGCCACCACGGCCAGGCCGAGTCGGGGTCCCGCCAGTTCGTAGGCGGGAGGGAGGATGTTGGTGGTCAGATTGGTGAGGACCGCCCCTCCGGCGATAGCCAGGGTCAGGGCGACCGTATTCCCGGATGCTCCGTCCAAGAGGGCGTAAACGCCCCAAGAAGCGAGACCACATAACAGCATCAGCCCAAAGCAACGCCAGATCACCGCCCTCGAGCCCTCACCACGCTCCTTCATCTCTACGCTGGACGAAAGGGCAGTCGGGAGCCCCGTGAGAAAGACACCCCCGATGACTGCCGCGTTGACGCCATGACCGATGAGCAGGGCGCCAACCAGGACGATGGCCTCAGGCACCACATCGAGGACCAGAACCGCCGTCTCTCCCTCGGCTGAATGGTCCGACCTGACGCCCGCTCGGATCCCGACAGTCGCTGCGAGGTAGGCGGCCGCTCCAATCACCAGACCGATGGCGATCCGCCCATTGCCACCGGCGACGAGAGCCGCTTCGTCGACGAGTTCGAAGGACACCGCACTGAGCAGCGCTCCGGCACCGAACCCCATCACCAGTCCCAGGATTCTCGGGCGCACCCCGCCCCGCAGGGCGAGAGCTCCTCCGATCAGAAACGAGGAGCCGCCGACCAGCCCCCACAACAGCGCATCGCTCACGGCCGAAGTGTCCCACGACGGGTCACCGGGTGGCTGGCAACTCAGGTGTGTTCCCGCATCCAGATCCGACCGGCCTTTCGCGGTGCTACACAGACATCGTGAGCAAACCCATTTTCGACGTCGAGGCCGTCCGCGCCCGGTTTCCCGCACTGGGGCGCCGGGAGGGAGCCAATCAGGCGGCCTATCTCGACGGGCCCGGAGGGACTCAGGTCCCACAGGAAGTCATAGACGCCATGACGGGAGTTCTCCGCGACGGAGTGAGCAACCTAGGAGGTGGGTTCGGCTCGTCGGAATTCGCCGAGGTGGTCACTGCTGAGGCGCGTCAAGCGATGGCAGACATGTTCAACGCTGACGCGACCGAGGTGTCTTTCGGCCAGAACATGACGAGCATCACGTTCGCGGTGAGTCGAGCCCTGGCAGGAACCTGGGAACAAGGTGACGCCATCGTGGTCACCAGCCTCGATCATGACGCCAACTTCACCCCATGGGTGATGGCGGCCCGTGATGCAGGCGTCGAGGTTCGGATCGCCGACTTCGACCCGGCCACGGGTGAGTTGGACCCTTCGGCCGTCGCACGCCTGCTCGATGGCAAGGTGCGTTTGGTTACGGTCTGTGTGGCCTCGAACGCCATCGGCACCGTGGTCGATGTTCAGGGCGTTGCGGCACTGGCTCATGAGGCCGGAGCTTTGGTCTACCTGGATGCGGTGCACGCCGGACCACATCGACTACTCGATGTTCGAACGTTCGACTGCGACTTCCTGGTGGCTTCGGCCTACAAATTCTTCGGGCCTCATACCGGGATCTTGTATGGCAAGCTCGATCGTTTGGCCGAGCTCGACGTCTACAAGGTGCGCCCTGCGCCGTCCGACCCTCCCGCGAAACTCGAGACCGGAACCCAGTCGTTCGAGTCAATGGCGGGAGTTACCGCCGCGGTCGACTATCTAGCAAGCCTGAGCGGTGAGGACGATGGGTCACGTCGACACCACCTGGAAAGCGCTTACGCGGCGATCGGCGACCACGAGCGGATGCTATCCGAGCACTTTCTGACCGGGCTGGGGTCGATGCCCGGAGTGAAGGTCTACGGGGTGCCGGTCGCCGATCAACGGCGCGTCGCCACCTTCGCCATTGGTGTTGAGGGCCGCTCCCCTGATTTGGTTGCTGCCCACCTCACCCGCGCCGGGGTCTATATCTGGTCAGGTCATTACTACGCGGTCAACGCCATGGAACGGCTCGGAGTGCTCGATCAGGGCGGCCTGGTTCGCATCGGCTTCGTCCACTACAACACCATCGACGAGGTCGATCGGGCCCTGGATGCCCTGTCGGACATGTAGGGCGTATCAGGCCGCCCCGGCTTGCTCCGGGTCCGGGTCCTCATTGACCCACTTCCCGTTGCGGCGGGCCGCATCCACCAGAAGGAATTCGATCTGACTGTTGAGACTGCGCAGGTCCTCGGCCGCCCATCGCTCGAGGACCCGATGCAGTTTCGGGTTGATCCGCAAGAGAAAACTCTTGCGATCGGTCATCCCGGATAGAGGGTGCCGGCGTTTACGACCGGCTGGACGCTGTGGTCTCCGGTCAGGACGACCATGAGGTTGGACACCATGGCCGCCTTGCGCTCCTCATCGAGCTCCACGATGTGCTCGTCTGCGAGTTGAGTGAGGGCGTCCTGAACCATCGTCACCGCACCCTTTACGATCAGCTTTCGAGCCGCGATCACTGCCCCCGCCTGCTGGCGACGCAACATCTCGCCAGCGATCTCAGGCGCGTACGCCAGCCGTCGTAGACGGCAGTCGCGGATCGTGACCCCGGCCTCGTCGAGACGATCCTGAAGCTCACTCTGCAACGTCGCAGTGACATCGTCGGCATTGGCCCGCAACGACGGCCCCTCGTCGTCGATATGGTCGTAGGGGTATTCGCTTGCCACATGGCGGATCGCCGCTTCCGATTGCACCTTTACGAAGTGCTCGTAGTCCTCGACGTCGAACGCGGCCCGGGCGGTGTCAACCACCTGCCAATTGATCACCGAGGCTATTTCCACCGGGTTGCCCACGGCGTCGTTGACTTTGAGGACATCGGAATCAAAGGTCCGGATACGCAATGACACCTGTTTGCCCTGGGCCAGCGAGTTGACCCAGCGGAACCCGTTCTTGCGGACCGTCCCCATATAGCGGCCGAACAAGGTCACCACGCGCGACTGATTCGGCTGGTTGACGAACAAGCCCGGGACGATGTAGATCCCAACAAGGAGCGCCAAGCTCGCCACCGCTATCAGCCATCCGTCTTCCTGGGACATCCCTGCCACGAAGGCGACCACCGCGCCCAACCAGACCAGGATGGCGAGAGTCGCCATCATCCAACCCGACACACCGTCGATCAGCCGCTCAGCGGACATCGATTTGCCTTTCTTGTCATATCACGATGATATCACCGTGATATGACAGGTCAAGATGCGAGCTCGATCAGACCTGAGGGATGGGAAATGATGAGCCTGGTGATTCCCGGGAGACCGTCGACGACCGACACCGGACCGATTTCCGCTCCCAACCACCCTCTCAACTCGCCCGCCTCCCCGGAGATGGTGATCTTCTCGATCGGACCCTGGCCCTCGACGAGACGGCCCGGATGGTCGGACATGTCGATGTCCCACTGCATGAAGAACGGATGGCCTCGGGTCAGGGTCCGCTCGAGACCCGCCGACAGCCACCGCAGCTCGACACCGTCAGGCGTGGTTCGAGACATGGGAGTGGGCTTCAAATGCAAGCGTTTGCCGACGGCGCCTATGTCATCGGTCCGCATGCACAACCCGACCGGCAGCATGGACTTCTCCTCGATCGAGACGATGGCCCACATCCCGAACGGGTTGGCCCTGGCGGCCCTTTGATCGACCACTGTGAGCAACTCGATGTAATTGTCACCCAGGGGAATGATCCGATTGGCGGTGCCCAATCCGGCGTGACGGCCTCCAGCCACTGCCCTAAGGCCGTGCCGCCTCAGGAACCAATCCTCCGCCTCATCCAGATCGCGGGCACAGAAGATCACGTGGTCGATTGCAAGGTCAGATTTCGCCAAGGCCTGCGCTCCTTTCCGATCCGGGTTCGATTCTTGACAACTCATCGGCCGTAGACTTGTCATGTGAAGCGACTTTCTCCCCTGCTCATACTTGGCGCCATCGTCGCCTTCGTCTTGATGCGTCGACGTGGTGGCGACCCGGTGGAGCCCGACTCCGCCTGGAGCCCGATCCTGCCCTCGTGATCGTCGGGGTTCTGGTCACTGGGGACACCGCGGTCCGTGCCGCACACTCCCTCAGCGCCCACTCCTCGGTCGACGAAGTGGTGGTTGTGGGCCCGGCGCGGAGCAAGAGCTTTCGGGTCGTCCCATCGGCAGAGGAATGTGACTTTCTCGTCGGGACAGGGCCAGATGCGCCGTCACTCGCCAGGAGTCAAGGCGTTGACCTGATTTGGGACGGCGAGTGGCTCGAGGAAGGTGTGGTCATGGCGGGTTGTTCGCCGGCGGGCTTGGCTCTCGCCATCTCCTCGCGCGAGCCCGACCCGCGTCTGGTGGCGGTGGCTCATCCAGATTTCGCTGAGAGCTCGGGCCATGTCGTCCGGTTCCCGGATCCGGTTGGCGCGGCCTCCGTCGTCGATTCCACCTACGCCAATCGGCGGGTGGCCATGGCGAAATCGCCAAACCGCTTCGCAGCCTGTCTCGCGGTCGGTGCGGGGCGCAGCGTCACAATCGTCGATGACGGCGCATTCCTATCTGGTGTTGCCCTGGCGGCTGGGATCGATGTCGTCGACGGTCAGCCGAGAATGGTGTTCGACGATGCCCTGACCTATCTGGAGACGGCCGCCGCTATGGGCCTGCTGATGGCAGAGGACCGGTAATAGGTTACCTGAGGTTCACAACGCCACATATGGCGCTCAGGCGACATAGAACAACAGCACATCCCGGCACGACGGCACACCCTCCTTTCTCCGACGGGTTGACGCCATATATGGCGCAACGTACCTCAGGTAAGGGAGGTCAGGTGAGGGGGACGGTGACCGGGGCGGTTTCCTCGGTCGGGATGTCGGCCTGGTCGGTGGGTGCGACCGAGCCGTTCGTGGGGCGATAGTCAGTCGGGGGATGGAGGACCTGTTGGGGCATGACTACCGGGTTCAGCGTCTCCTCGAGGACGACAACCTCCAGGCCGCCTACCACGTCTGACACCAGGTTGTAGGTGATCGCCATCAGCACCGTTACGCCAGTAGCCAGCACCCACCACACCACAGACCCGAACACTACGACGCGGAAGAATTGCTCCACATTGGCAAAAGGCTGCGCGCCCTCGTCGATCAACGTGATCTCGACCATGAACGCCGTGAGCTTGGCCGGGATCCCAGCCCTTTCGAAGACCGCCCAGAAGATGACCGTGCCCAACACCATCGCGATGGCAACCACCGCCCAGACCACCGCCGAAACCTTCAGCGCGGTCCAAGGATCAATTTTTCTGATGATGCGTCGAACGCGACGGACAGTTGCCATACCGGCTCCTAGTTGTGGGCCAAGTCTACGAGACCGGCACAGATGACCAACGACATCGGGTCGGCGAGGGTTCCCTACTCCTCGACATCGTGGACGGAGGCGATCGCCGAGAGCTCGTTGCCTTCGCCGACATCGATGACCTTGACCCCGGTCGTGTCTCGCTTCTGCCGGCTGATCTTGGCGATCGGAGTGCGGATCCCGATCCCCGCCGATGAGACAAGGAAGACGTCACCCTCCTTCGACACCGCAAGGGCTCCCACCAGATTGCCACGAACCCGGGTGAGCTTGAACGCCTTCATGCCCTGCCCACCCCGAGCCTGGCGTCGGAACTCAGTCATGCTGGTGCGCTTGCCGTAACCAGCAGAGCTCAATAACAAGACATCATCACCTTCGACGTTGGAGACCGCAGCCACCACCTGGTCGCCCTCGCGGAGCCGGATCCCGCGCACCCCTTGCGTGCTCCTCCCCATGCTCCGCAGGTCGGCCTCGGCAAACCGGATTCCCATCCCGTCCCGGGTGAAGATCAACATGTCATTGGCGCCACTGGTGGGGCGCACCGAAACCACCTCGTCGTCCCCAACCAGTCTTATGGCGACCAGGGTCTGGTTACGGGAGTCGTATTCCTTGAATTCGGTCTTCTTGGCGACACCATGCTTGGTCACCATCACCAGGTAGCGGCCCGTCTCGTAATCACGGGTGTCGATGATCGCCTGCACTGTCTCCTCGGGCTCCAATGGCAGCACCGACTGCCCCAGGACCCCTTTGGCCGTGCGTGACTGCCGGGGGATGGCATGGGCCTTGAGGCGATGGACTAGACCCTTGTTGGTGAAGAAGAGCAGATAGGCGTGGGCAGTGGTGTGAACCAGGTGCTGGATCACGTCGTCGCCCTGGACCTCGGCGGCCTTGATCCCACGCCCGCCGCGGGCCTGGGTCCGATATGTCGAGGCTGGGACCGACTTGATGTAACCGGTCTGGGAGACGGTCACGATGAGCTCGTCATCTGCGATCAGGTCCTCGAGGGACAAGTCACCCTCGTCTGGGACGATCCGGCTCCGCCGGGGCTCGGAGTAAGAGCCCTTGATCTCGGTCAGCTCGTCCTTGATGATCCCCCACCGCACCTTGGGGTCGTCCAAGATGCGCTGTAGTTCGGCGATCACGCCCTGCAACTCGGCGAGCTCGGTACGCAGCTTGTCCACTTCGAGTGCCGTGAGACGACGGAGCGGCATGTCGAGGATGGCATTGGCCTGAATCTCGGAGAGCTCGAACCGCTCGATCAAGTTGGCGCGGGCCTCGCCGGTGTCAGCCGAGCCACGGATCACCTGAATCACCTCGTCGATGTTGTCGACCGCGATGATCAGCCCTTCGAGGATGTGGGCCCGGGCCTGCGCCTCTTCGAGCCGGAACCTGGTCCGCCGTTCGACCACCTCCATCTGATGATCGAGGTAGTAACCGATCATCTCGGACAGTTCAGGGTCCGGGGAACCCCGTCGACCAGGGAGACCATGTTGTAGGAGAAGGAATCCTGGAGCGGGGTGTTCTTGTACAGCTGGTTGAGCACCACCTGGGGCACGGCATTGGCCTTCAGCTCGACGACAAGACGAGTGCCCACCCGATCGGAGGTCTCGTTGCGAACCTCGGCGATCCCCTCGATCCGCTTCGAGTCGACCAACTCCTTGATCTTGGCCATGATCCGCTCCATTGAGACTTGATAGGGGAGCTCGGTGGCGATGATTGCGGTCCGACCCTTGCGAATCTCCTGTACGTCGCAAACCCCACGAAGCTTCACCGAGCCCCGCCCGGTGGTGAGCGCATCACGAATACCGGCAGTGCCCACCAGGAATCCTCCTGTTGGGAAATCAGGGCCTTTGACGAACTGCATCAATTCCTCGGCGCCGGCGTCGGGGTTATCGATGACGTGGATGCAGGCGTCAATGACCTCGCTCAGGTTGTGGGGGGGGATGTTGGTTGCCATGCCCACCGCGATCCCCTGTGATCCGTTGACCAGGAGATTGGGGAAACGGGCGGGCAGCACCGAAGGTTGCTGCATCTCCCCCGAGTAGTTGTCCTCGAAGTTGACCGTGTCCTCCCGAATCCCATCGAGCAAGTGGTTGGACAGCTTGGTGAGCCTGCATTCGGTGTACCGGGCTGCGCCGGGCGGATCATCGATGCTGCCGAAGTTGCCCTGGGGGTCGATGAGCAGATGCCGCATGGAGAAGTCCTGGCCCATGCGGACCAAGGCGTCGTAGATCGCGGTGTCGCCATGCGGGTGGTAGTTCCCCATCACGTCACCGACCACTTTCGAGCACTTGCGATGAGCGGAGGCGGCGGTGATGTTGTTCTCGAACATCGAGTAGATGATCCGTCGCTGCACCGGCTTGAGGCCATCACGGACGTCGGGAAGCGCCCGGGAGACGATGACCGACATCGCGTAGTCGACGAAGCTCTGCTCCATCTCCTGGGTGATCTCGATCTCGGGCACATTCTCCGAAGGTGGGGTGCGAGTGGCCATGATCAGATGTCCAGGAAGCGGACGTCGCCGGCGTTCTGCTGGATGAACAACTTACGAGAGGCAACATCGTCGCCCATCAAGGTGACGAACACCTCTTCGGCGAGAACCGCGTCCTCCATGTCAACCTGGAGAAGGGTGCGGGTGACCGGGTTCATCGTGGTTTCCCACAGCTCTGTGGCGTTCATCTCGGCCAGCCCCTTGAACCGGGTTGGCTTCACTTTCGGATGGTCCTTCTTGAAGTCGGCGAGCGCCGCAGCGTCCTTTAGATAGTGGACCTTCGATCCGACCTTGACCCGGTAGAGCGGGGGCTGGGCGATGTAGACGTACCCGTATTCGATCAGCGGGCGCATATGCCTGAACAGGAGAGTGAGGAGCAGAGTTCGGATGTGGGCCCCGTCGACATCAGCGTCGGCAAGCAGGACCACCTTGTGATAGCGAGCCTTGTCGATGTCGAACTCCTCACCGATCCCGGTGCCCATTGCGGTGATGATGTCCTGGACCTCGGTGTTCTGAAGTGCCTTGGCCAGTCTCGCCTTTTCCACGTTGAGGATCTTCCCCCGGATGGGGAGGATGGCCTGGGTCACCGAGTCGCGAGCCGACTTTGCCGGGCCGGCCGCCGACTTCCCCTCGACGATGAACAACTCGGACTCTCCCGGATCGCGACTAGAGCAGTCGGCGAGCTTGTCGGGGAGGCCACCTGACTCCAATCCTGACTTGCGGCGAGTCAGCTCCCGCGCCTTGCGAGCTGCCTCGCGGGCACGGGCTGCCCCCACGCACTTTTCGACAATCCGCCTCGCCTCGGGTGAGTAACGCTCCAGCCATTCGGGAAGCTTGCGGTTCAGGGCTCGCTCCACGTAGGAGCGAATCTCGGTGTTGCCCAGCTTGGTCTTGGTCTGACCTTCGAACTGAGGCTCCTTTACCCTCACCGAGAGCACTGCGGTGAGGCCCTCGCGCACATCCTCGCCGGTCAGGTTCTCGTCCTTTTCCTTGAGCAGCCCCTTGGCGCGGGCGAAATCGTTGATCGCCTTGGTGAGCGCCTTGCGGAAGCCCTCCTCATGGGTGCCGCCCTCATGGGTGTTGATGTTGTTGGCAAAGGAGAGCACCGACTCGGTGTACGAGGTGGTCCACTGCATGGCTACCTCGAGCTCGGCATCCTCGCCGACGTCGGAAATGTCGATGACATGGGCGTGGAGAGGTTCTCGCTTCGAGTTGAGATGCTTCACGAAATCGACGAGACCACCTTTGTACTGGAAGACCTCAGTCTTCTCCGGGTCTTCCCGCTCGTCGATGAGTGTGATGTGGAGCCCGCGGTTGAGGAAAGCAGTCTCCCGGAGTCGGGAGGCCACTGTCTCGTACTCGAAGTCGGTCGTCTCCTGGAAGGTGTCAGGACTCGGCCAGAACCTGATAGTGGTCCCGCTCTTCTTGATCGGCCGACCCTTCTTCGGCTCTCTCGCCTTGGGTTGGCCGTCCCTGAACTCCTGGGTGTAGGTGAATCCACCGCGGCGCACCTCGGCCTCGAGTCGTGACGACAGGGCGTTGACCACCGAGACGCCGACACCGTGCAGGCCTCCAGAGACTGTGTAGGCGCCCTGCTCGAACTTGCCGCCTGCGTGCAGCGTGGTGAGGACAGTGGTGAGAGCCGATCTCTTCGATTTCTCGACATGTTCTACCGGGATCCCGCGGCCATCGTCGATCACCTCGACCCCTCCGTCGGCGCGCAGCGTCACATTGATCTTCGTGCAGAAACCGGCCATCGCCTCATCGACCGAGTTGTCGACGACCTCCCAAATCAGGTGGTGGAGCCCCCTGGGCCCGGTCGATCCGATGTACATCCCCGGTCGGCGTTTCACCGCTTCGAGACCGTCGAGAACGGTGATGTCTTTGGCTTCGTAGCTATCGCGGGTGGCCGTCACGACCCTCCTTATCAGACATGGATGGAGGTGGAGTCCGCCTGCTCGCGGATAATTTCACGTGTGTCATTTTACCGGTAATTACTGACAAAAACCAATCCATCCGTCGCGGCGACCGGTCAATTTCGCGACGGTGGGATCACCTCGACCTGATCGACGACTCCGTCACCGAAGCGAGCCGTCAACGTCTCCACCAACTGGGTCGCTCCATATCTGAGAAACGCAACCATCGAGGGCGCCGACGCCTCCACAACGAGGGTTCGGCCTTTGATCACCACCGGTCGCGACCTCCCCACCCACGGGGCTCCGGCCAACTCGTCCCATTCGTCGACCAGCTGCGACATGAGCACCGGATCGGGCAATCCCATCTTGCGAAAGACATCGCCAAGCGAGGACTCGAACGATGAGAGGTCACCGCTGTTCATCGCCGAATTCCGTCTCCGACTCTCCACACCGACCCGGGAACCGGGACGTCCTCGGGTCGGGCTGATGTGATCAAGGTCTGGGCACCCTGGGGGATAGCACCTGCCAATGCCTTCGCTCGGACCGGATCGAGCTCGGAGAAGACGTCATCGAGAACGAGCACCGGCTCCTCGCCAACGACGTCGGCCACCGCCCGATGCGCGGCCAACTTCACTGCGAGGGCCATGGTTCGCTGCTCACCCTGACTGCCGTGGGTGCGGGTGTCGACCGCATCGATGAGGAACACCGGCTCATCGCGATGCGGCCCGGTCGTGGTCAGCCGCCGGTCGAAATCTGCCTTGCGCGACGCCTCCAAGGCTGTGGCCATGGCGCTGGTGAACTCCCCGGAGGCAGCAGTCGAGATTTCGCCACTCGTCCAGGAGGATCGATAGCCGAGAGTTGCCAGATCGGTGCGCTGGGAGATCTCTTTGTAACTCTCCTCGAGCCACGGAGCCAGGGTCTCCAGCACTGCAGCTCGGCGCGCCATCACCCTCCCTCCCGATTGGGCGAATCTGGAATCCCATACCGACAGCGTCGCCTCATCGCGCTCACCAGCCCTGAGAAATGCGTTGCGCTGGCGCAGCGCACGATCGAACTCGGCCTGATCGAGATGTGCGGCCGGCCACAGTTGGAGAGCAACCTGGTCGACGAGGTCCCGCCGGTACGCCGGGCCGCGCTTGACCAGGTCCAGATCCTCGGGGAGGAAGGCGATCACTCGCACAACTCCTAACAAGTCGGCCGCCCGGCGCAGCTTGGTCTTGTCCACCTGGGCCCGCCGGGGCCCGGTCCGGTTCAGCTCGATCTCAACCAAGCGGGATCGCTCATCGGTTGAGATGCCGGCCCGTAGAACCGCTCCGGTTGCGCCGTCCCTGATGAGGGAGCCCTCGTCGACCGAGCGAAATGACCTGAGGGTCGCCAAAAAGCCGATCGCCTCCAGCAGATTCGTCTTGCCAGCTCCGTTGGGTCCGAGCAGGAGATTCACGCCCGGGTCGGGGCTCCATTGGAGAGACTCGTATGACCGGAAGTCAGAAAGCGATAACCAGTCGACCTGCATTCACACTCGGACGGGCATCAGCAGGTAGAGAAAGTCATCGTCTGCCCCGTGGTCGATCACGCTCGGCTTGAAGGCGTCGATCACCCGGATTCGAACCGAGTCACCAGGAATGGCGGACACGCCATCTTGGAGATACCTGGGATTGAACGCGATGGAAACTTCCTCGTCGGTCCCGGTGTAGACGCCGTCGAGGTGCTCGGCCTCAGCACCGACGTCCTGACGGGTCACCGTGACCTCGATACCGCCTTCCATAAGTTTGAGCCGAACCGGGATGTGGTCCTCGGCAACCAGGCTCACCCTCCCCAGGGCATCGAGCAGGGTCTCCTTCTCGACCACCACCTGGTTCGGATAGACATCGGGCAGGAGTGACTGGTACTTGGGGAAGCTCCCGTCGATGAGCCGCAGCCGGAGCTGGCCCTTGTCGGAAGTGAACACCGCCTCACGATCGAGGAGCTGAGCAGTCACCTTCGTCGAGCCGATAGTCCGGGGCAGTTCGCGCAACCCGCGGGCCGGAACCAACGCCGTGCCCTGGAGCCCGACACCGGCGAGATCCCTCCGAGCCAGCCGATACGAATCGGTGGCCACCATGCGCAAACCAGCTTCCGAGCCCTCAAACAAGACACCGGTGAGAATGGGCCGGGCCCCGTCGCCGGAAGCCGCGATCGTCACCTGGTTGATCGCCTCGGCCAATTCCTCGCCATCGACTTCCACCCCATCCGACACTATCTCTTCGTGGAGGGGGAAGTCATCGAGTGCGAGGGGGCGCAGGGTGAAGCGAGGGCCATTGCCCTGGATCTCGATGTCATTGTCCGTGGTCCCGACGGTCACGGCTCCGGCCGGCATCTTGCGCACCGCCTCGGACAACAGGCGCCCGGGGATCACCGCCCGTCCCTCCTCGAGAACCTCGACCTCCGCCGACGTTCGCACGGTGATGTCGAGGTCGGTGCCGGTCACTCGAAGACTCGTTCCTGAAACTTCACAAAGGAGTCCCTGGAGCACCGGCAACGCAGTTCGAGTCCCAACGGCGCGGTTCGCCCTGGCGAGGACATCGGCCAGGTCGTCTCGCTGAGCCCGGATTCTCACAGGTGGTTGTCCCTTCGTCTTTTCCTACTGAGTGTCATTTAAAGAGTATTAGTTGTAGTAGAGGGCTGTGGATTTGTGGATTTGTGATAGATGTCAGGGTGCTCATTGGCGATTTGGATGTGGATGAGGCTGTTGAGGATCAGGGGAGAAGTCCGTGTCTTTGGGGGACAACTCAAACGCCTGTGGATACAACCCCACCTTTCCTCAGGTCCTGTGTGAGTTGGGTCACCCGGTCGAAGACGGCGCGATCGGAGCGAAGAATCCGCTTCACCTTCTCGACCGAGTGAAGGACTGTGGTGTGGTCGCGCTGGAAGTGTTCGCCGATCTTGGGAAGGGAGAGGTCGGTCAACTCCCGGCACAAATACATCGAGATCTGGCGGCACAACACCAGTGGTTGACGCCGACTCGGGCTGAGCACGTCCTCGACCGAGAATCCGTATGCGGTGGCGGTGGTGCGGATGATGGTGTCGGGCCCCAGAGGGATCGGCTCATCCGGGGTGACGATGTCACGGAGAACCCTTTCCGCGGTGTCAAGGTCGATGTCACGGCGGTTCAAGGCCGACCAGGCGGTGACCCGGGTCAGAGCTCCCTCGAGCTCTCGGATGTTGTCCGAAACCAAGCCCGCGATGTGTTCGAGCACATCGATGGGTACCGGACGCGGTGCAAATTCAGCGTTGCGCTTCAGGATGGCGAGGCGGGTCTCGACGTCCGGAGGCTGGATGTCGGTGAGCAGGCCCCATTCGAATCTGCTGCGAAGACGATCCTCGAGTGACGAGAGGTTGCGGGGATGTCGATCGGAGCTGATGACCATTTGCTTACCGGACTCGTAGAGAGAATTGAAGGTGTGGAAGAACTCCTCGAGGATCTGCTCCTTACCCTCGAAGAACTGGACGTCGTCGAGGAGGAGGATGTCCACCCCGCGGTAGCGGTGCTTGAAGTCGTCGGGGCGCTTGCGCCGGATCGAGTCGATGAAGTCGTTGAGGAAGTTCTCCGACGAGACATAACGGACCACGAGATTCGGGTACATCTCGAGCGCCTGATGGCCGACCGCATTGAGTAGGTGGGTCTTGCCGAGCCCGGCCCCTCCATAGATGAAGAGCGGGTTGTAATGGGCCCCTGGCTGCTCGGCCACCGCCATTGCCGCGGCCCATGCGAACCGGTTCGACTGACCGACCACGAAACTCTCGAAGCGGTAACGGGAAAAGAGATTCGACGGTGTTCCTTTGCCGGTCCGATCCTGGGCGAGATCCCCTTGCTCCCCCTCCTCGTCACGGTCGAGGTTGAGTTGCTGGTCTGACACCTCGATCTCGACCACCCTGTACCGCGGTGGCGAATCGGTCCCATAGATCTCACGAAAGGCGTCTTCGATTAGGTCGCCGTGCTTGTCGCGTACCCAGCGCAGGTGAAACTCACTCGGTGCAGTCAGGACGGGGGTGCGACCTTGGAAGTCGGGCTCGATCCGCGACAACCAAGTCTCCCAGTTGCCCTTGGAGGCTCCCGCCCTCAGGATGTCCTGAAACTGAACCCATCCATCGGGCGCTGTATTTGCTTGTGTCAACGGACCACTCCTCCAAAATCCGGCTCGAGTTGTCCACAGATACGTCCACATCTGTGGAAATGACTGTGAACATCCCTCCGGGACGTCTTCCAGGTTGTCACCGAGAGCGGTCCAGTCATCCAACTACGACAGGGGAAGTCGATCGCGCTCCCAAGGTCAGGCAGCCGAGTATTGACCCCGGATCGTGGGGCCGTCAAGAACGCGGAAATCAACGGTGTGCATGACTAACCCCATATTTCTCCACAAGAAACCCCCAGGTAGTAGTTGGTTTTTCCATAGATTGCCATGTCGATTTTCCGGCGATTGGGCATCGAGGCCTTCATGGGTTCTTTTCGCGACCCATCTGAATTCTTCGCGGACCGGGGGCGGTCGGGCTGGAAGGAAACCAGGTCATCGGTCCGGGCAACACTTTGACATAACTTCCGGACACTTCGTAACCTGTCATTCCTCGTCCACCCCTCTACGAATCGCGGGTCATGAAACGGACTTACCAACCAAAGGTTCGACGTCGGAAGCGCCGCCATGGCTTCCGTCATCGCATGCAGACTCGGGCCGGTCGTGCCACTATCAAGGCGCGCCGCCTCAAGGGCCGGAAACGTCTCACTGCCTGAGATCGAACCCCTTCGCTCCCCGCGCGATTTCCGAAGGGTCTTGAATGAGGGAACCAGACGTCGCTCCGGTGCCGTGGTCATGGTTCAATGTCCACGACACGCGGGGCCACCTCGAGTCGGGCTCGTGGTCTCGAAGAGTGCCGGGAATGCGGTGACTCGGAACCGGATCAAACGTCGTCTGCGCCATATCGTGCGGACGCTGCCGCTCAAACCAGGAATTGACTACGTGATCATCGGCGCCAGCCAGGTAGCAGAGGTCTCTCACCCCCAGTTGGTGGGATGGATGGAACGCGCCCTCGAAGGATCCGTCGATGCCTGATTGGCTGCGCCCTCGATTCCTGGCGGTGGGGATGATCATGATTTACCAGAAATTGGTAGCTCCCAACCTGAGGGCGAACTGCCGATACCAGCCGACGTGCTCTCATTACACCGCCGAGGCGATCACCCGATTTGGTGTGATTCGCGGCAGCTGGCTCGGTATGAAGCGGATCGGCAGATGCCATCCACTGCGCCCGGGTGGCTACGACCCGGTCCCTGAAACCTGGAGAGCCCAGTAATGGGTCGTCTGTTCAGCCTTCTCGAGCAGGCCTTGGGCACCGTCCTTGCCTTCTTCTACGACTTCCTGGTGCCACCTTTCGATGAGGGCACCGGGCTCGGGCTCGCCATCATCCTGCTCACGATCTTCATCAACATCCTGGTGTTCCCCCTCACCCTGAAACAGACCCGGGCGACCCGTGCCTTCCAGGCCATCCAACCGGAGATCAAACGGCTGCAGAAGGAGTACAAGGACGACCCCCAGGAGATGCAAAAGCAGCTCATGGCGTTGCAGAAGTCCGCCGGCGCCACTCCAGGGGGCTGTTTGCTCCCTCTGCTGGTGCAGATGCCGATCTGGTTCGCCCTCTTCCGGTTGCTGAGGACCCCCCTGATCTTCGTGGAAGGCTCTACCACCGTTCTAGTCGAGGGGGCGGCCCATCCGGTCAACCCACTATCCGCCCTCGGGATCGCCTTGATGGATGGAACCGACAAGCTGTTCCTAGGGATGAACCTGAGGGTTACCCCCAGCCAGGCGTTCTCGATCAGTCTTGCGGTCGCGGTGCCCTATCTGATCCTGATGGCGATCATGGTGGCCAGCCAATACGTGCAGCAATGGCATTCGACCTATGGCCAGGTGCGACCCACCGACCAGAAAGGCGCCGGCGCCCAACAGGCTCTGACCAAGATCATGCCTTTGTTCATTGGGTTTATATCGTGGAACTTTCCGGCCGGCCTGGTGCTCTATTGGACTACCTCCAACCTGTTCCGACTCGGCCAACAGGCCTTGATTTTCAAACTCGATGGGCGACCCACCCCCGGTGCAGCTCCAGAGGAATCGGACCAGGCGATCGAATCGGGCGATGCCGATCCCAAGAAGCCGCAGTCGGGGGCAGCTGACAAGCGCCGCAGGCGCAGGAGGAGATGACGTGGATTATCTAGAGGTGCGGGCGCGCACCGTGGATCTGGCGGTCGAGGCAGCGATGACCGAATTCGGGATCACGGATCGTGAGCAGATCGCGATCGAGGTGCTGCAAGAACCGGAAAAGGGCTTTCTCGGTATTGGTGGTCAGGATGGGGTGTATCGCGTGACCCAGCGCAAGACACGGCGTCGCCGCAATGAGCGACGTCGCAACCCCAAGGAGCCACGCACTGACAATCGAGCCCGACAGGAAGCTCCGAAATCGGGTAACAATGGGGACAACCGACAGAAGAGCAATGCCAACAGCAAGGGTCGCGACATGAATCGTCAGGACAGAAATGATCAACCCCGGATTGACGATCGCCCGGTAATGACTATCGAGGACCAGGCTCGAATCGCCGGCGAATTCCTCGAGGGACTGGTCGCCGCCTACGGGTTGGAAGGCGCGGTATCGACCGTTGTTGTCGAGGACGTTATCGTCGCCGATGTCAGCGGTGATCAGACCGAGGCCCTGGTCGGAGTGCGGGGCTCGGTGAGATCAGCGATCCACGAGTTGACCCGCACCGTCATGCAACGTTACGCCCAAGACACTGCCCGGCTCCGACTCGACATCGCCGGCTATGCGGAGCGCCGTCGTCAGGCTCTGACCATTTACGCCGAGCAACTGATCGAGCAACTCATGGCCGAAGGCGGGGAGATCATGCTCGAGCCGATGAGTCCAGCCGATCGCAAGGTGATCCACGACGCCGCAGCTGCTCACGAAGGAGTTCAGTCCTACTCCGAGGGCGAAACGCCACGTCGCTACGTGGTCTTGACCCGGGTCGACGAGGGCCTGGGTGATGACGAGGACGCGGTGGAGGACGTCCCTTATCTGTCTGAAGAGGAATGACCTTCTACCCATCAAGTCGATGAGAAAAGGGGACCGGAAGGTCCCCTTTTCTCCATAGACGATGGGTCTGCGCCGATAGAGTCCGGTTTCACGTGAAACACTTTGAGATCTGGGACCGGTGTGCGCAATGGGCCGGTCTGAAACTCGACTCGAAAGCAGTCGGGCGTCTCGAGATCTACGAGCAGTGGCTGGCGACGGAGGCGATCGATGCCGGTGGCCTCGGGCCCCGAGAACGAGATCGGGTTCACGACCGCCACATCGGTGATTCACTTATCTTCGCCGGCGCCTTCGATACCGTCCCAGAGAGAGTGCTCGATGTCGGCTCGGGTGTGGGCCTGCCCGGGATCCCACTTGCCATCACCCTGGTCAGCACTTCGTTCACACTGCTCGATCGTTCTGGTCGTCGGACCGATCTAATGCGACGGGCAATTCGAATCCTGGAGCTTGAAAATGTCACCGTAGAACAAGGGGAAATCGAACGGCGCACCAGTCGGGAAACCACCATCGTATCCCGGGCCACTCTCCCCCCAGCGCGGGCCCGAGAGTTGTTCTACCCCATGCTGAGTCCTGATGGGATCGCGGTGTTGGGCGGCTCCTGGACCCAAAGACCCGATGACGAGGGATGGACCGTTATCGAGATCCCACCAACGGTCCTTGACCACAGGATCTGGCTTCTTAAGATGCGTCAAACGTGACAGATCATGGACCACTGGTCGTAGCCCTCGCCAACCAGAAGGGTGGGGTCGGCAAATCGACGACAGCGATCAATCTCGCTGCGGCGTTGGCGTTCCAAGGCCAACGCACCCTGCTCATCGACCTCGACCCTCAGGGGAATGCAACCAGTGGCCTCGGAATCGATCGGGCTTCGATCGATGTGTCCATCTATGACGTGATGCTCAAGGAGTCGGAGTTGGTCGACGCCATCGAGCCCACTTCGGTCCGGGATTTGTTTGTGGTGCCGGCCACGATCGATCTCGCCGGTGCCGAAATCGAGCTGGTTTCTCTGTTTTCACGTGAAACCCGTCTCCGGAACGCAATTCAGACCTCGGGTGATGGTCATGACGTGATACTCATCGACTGTCCTCCGTCGTTGGGCTTGCTCACCGTCAACGCCCTAACCGCAGCCGACGAAGTGATGATTCCGATCCAGTGCGAGTACTACGCCCTGGAAGGGCTGAGTCAGCTGCTGAAGAACGTGCAGTTGGTCACAACAAACCTCAACCCAAGATTGAAGGTCGGAGGGGTGGTCCTTACCATGTACGACGGTCGGACCAAGCTGTCCAAGGACGTGGCCCACCAGGTGCGCGAGCATTTTGGAGAGATCGCCTATCGCAGTGTCATTCCCCGGTCGGTGCGCCTTTCCGAAGCTCCGTCGTACGGGGAGCCAATTGAGGCTTTCGACCCGATGAGCCGGGGAGCAATCGCATATCGCCATCTGGGTAAGGAATTCCGGAAACGCCATGGGCTGAAGGAGAAGTAGCGATGACGACAAGACGCTCCGGTCTGGGCCGTGGTCTGGATGCTCTGATCCCCACATCCACCGTCGAACCAAGTGGTTTCAGGATGGTGCCGGTGGACAGCATTGCGGCCAACCCCGACCAGCCACGGACTCGATTCGACGACGACACCCTCGAGGAGTTGGCCGCCTCGATGAAAGAGGTGGGTGTCCTCCAACCAATAGTGGTCACCGACACCGGAAGTGGACTGGTGCTGATCGCCGGAGAGCGAAGATGGCGGGCTGCGAAACGCGCCGGGCTTGCCACGATCCCGGCAGTGGTCCGGGAGGCGACCGGTTCGTCGACCCTGGTCGAGGCCCTTGTCGAGAACGTGCAAAGACAGGATCTGAGCCCTTTGGAAGAGGCAAACGCCTATCACCACCTCCTGGAAAATTATGGAATGACCCAGGAGCAAGTCGCCGATCGGGTGGGGAAGTCCCGGCCTGCGATCTCCAACACGCTGCGGCTCCTCCAGCTGCCGCAGGAGATCCAGGCCCACGTCGACAATGGCGAGCTTTCAGCCGGTCACGTCAGAGCCCTGGTTGGGATGGAGGACACGGCGTATGCCACCCATCTCGCGGAGCGCGCCATCGCCGAGGGATGGAGCGTCAGGCAGATGGAGGAAGCCGTTCGGACTCGCAAATCCCTGGAGACCGGGGCTACTACCAGGGTGAAGGCACTCCGGCCGGTGGAAATCATCGAGCTGGAGAAGCGCCTCGGAGAGCGTCTCGGTGCCCCGGTGAAGATCGACTATCGGAACGAGAAGGGCAAGCTGGAGATCAAGTTCGGCTCGCTTGAAGACCTGGAGAGGATCTACCGCAGCTTCACCGGGTAGCGGCGGCGTTGGCGAAGAATCGGGTTATTCCGTCGACGACGGCGAGGCCGATTTCGTCGTCGAGTTTCGCCCGGGATACCACCACCGCCGGCGCGCTGGTGTCTTTTAGCAACGCGCTGGCCCGACCCTCCACCTTGTCTCCGGTGATCGACGCGATCGATCGTGCCAGCATCTCCCCCGCCGACGAGCTGCTGTGCTCGGTGGCGAAGAAGAAGATGCAGTCGTCACCGTCGGGGCTCATCTGGAACGCCACGATCAGGTCTGATCCCACGCGGTTGGCGCGTTGGGCCCGGACTCGCTCGGGGAGCGTCGCATCCTGCGATCGAGACATCACAGGAATCCCGCCCAGTTCCTGGAGGTTCAGAGCTGCAGTTGAGGCTGCCTCCCAAGCCACGGTTGCCTCATGGGGGTCACGGCAGCCGGCGTCCAGGTAGATCCTGGCGCCCGCCACCGTGGCCGGTAGCAATCGGAGCCACTCCCGCTCGCGGACGGCGTGACGACTCTCTTTCATCTCGCCGCGGGTGACAAGGAGCAACTCGGTCACCACCTCCGGACCGGCCCTGCCGTCCTCGGCGAGGTTGCGGTTGTGTTGAAACTCCACGACTGCTGCCTCGGTCTTGGGGCCGAAGATCCCATCCACCTTCCCCGCGTCGAATCCCATCGAGTTCAGGCGTGATTGGAGCTCGACCACGTCTTCGCCGCGGAACATGGGTCGTCGGAAGAAGAGCAGTCGATCTCCCAGCCGGTAGCCGGCCTCATAGAGGGATCTCCATGTGTCAGGGCCAACGATGCCGTCTACCGCCAGACCCTTCGCCTTTTGGAACTCTTTGACTGCGACCATGGTGCTCTCGCCGAAATCACCACGTGGATCAGGGTTGGACTCGTATCCGAGTGAGCTGAGACGATCCTGGATATCCCGGACTGGGTCACCGTCGTCACCGAGGCGGTAGAGCCGCATGGGCACATGGTGGCACGAGAGACGGCCTTAGCGTGATCCAGCGAGATCGTATTAGGTATCTGGTACTTGGTATTTGGACCGGAACAATCTCTCTGGCCAAGTACCCGGTACCGGGTACTACAAGAACTCGGCGAGCTCTTGAAGCAGCCGATGTTTGGGGGCGGCGCCGACTATCCGCTTTTTCTCGACGCCGTCCTTGAAGAGGATCAGGGTGGGAATGCTCATCACATCGTTATTGGCCGCCGGCATCGGGTGGTGGTCGATGTTCAGCTTGCCGAATGTGATGTTTTCGTTCTCGGTCGCCATTTCCTTCAGGACCGGCTCGATGATTCGACAGGGGCCGCACCATTCCGCCCAGAAGTCGACGAGTATCGGCTTGTCGGCGCTTATCGCCTCATTGAAGGTGCCGTCATTCAGGGTGACGATCTCGGCCATGTCTGGTTCCTACTCCTTGTCTGCTCTCAGGGTGAACGAAACCCACCCTAAGATCATTCCTGGTCTGCCAGCCACCGCTCGGCGTCGATTGCAGCCATGCATCCGGTTCCGGCCGCGGTGACGGCCTGACGATAGATGTGGTCGGCGACATCACCAGCGACAAACACTCCTTCCAACTTGGTGCGAGTGCTTCCGTCACCCACGGTGAGGAGGTAGCCGTTGGCATCGAGGTCGAGCTGGCCGGCGAAGATCTCGGTGTTCGGTCTGTGCCCGATGGCCACGAAGACACCGTTCGCCGCCATTTCCCGACGCTCCCCAGAGACAGTGTCTTCCAGGGTCACTGACGAGACCGTGGCGTCTCCATGGATCTCAGTGACCACGGTGTTCCACATCACATCGATCTTTGGATGCTCCATGACCCGGCTCGCCATGATCTTCGAGGCACGGAACTCGTCGCGGCGATGGGCGATGGTCACCTTGGAGGCGAACTTGGTGAGGAACAGGGCTTCCTCCATGGCGGTGTCGCCACCACCGACGACGATCAACTCCTGGTCTCTGAAGAAGAACCCGTCACAGGTGGCACAGGCGGAAACTCCGCGCCCGGTCAGCTGCTCCTCGCCGGGGATTCCCAGCCACTTGGCCGAGGCACCGGTGGCGATGATCACCGCATCGGCGGTGAACTCATCGGCACCCACTTTCAGACGGTAGGGCCGTGAGCTGAGGTCGACCTCGGTGACGTCGATCTGGCGGAGACGGGCCCCGAATCGCTCGGCCTGCTTGCGAAATTGGTCCATGAGCTCGGGCCCAAGAATCCCGTCGGGGAAGCCCGGATAGTTCTCGACGTCGGTGGTGATCATCAATTGACCACCTGCGGCCGACCCTTCGAAGACCAAAGGTCCTAGATCTGCGCGAGACGCGTAGAGGGCCGCGGTCAGACCTGCCGGACCGGATCCGATGATTATCAGCTTCTCGTGAGTCATTGTTCTTTCAGGAGGTTCGCTTGATCCAGAGATAGGTGCCAACGCCTACAAAGAGAGCACCGATAACTGCCAGTGCCCCTGCAGTCGTCAGTGGGATCTCAAGCGCCCCGAATATGGCGAACAACAGGAACAGCAATGCGGTGAACGCAAGGGTGAGGGCCAGGATTCCCAAGCCGGTCAGGCGGATGCCCTTCGCCACCCGATCGACGGTCACAGATCTGATCCGGATCGCGAGTTGTTCCAAGAACTCGGCGAATTTGACTGCGTAGTCCTCCATAGGAGGCGAGGTTAGTGAGCGACTTTCGAGAATCACTCTTCGACGTGCACTACTTCACAGGTGTCGGCGTCCACGAAAGCGACCGGAGTATCCGAATCGAGCGCCACCCCGGCTGGTACCGCAACCAAGTAAGTGCGATCTTGCTCGATGGAGCCCTTGAACTCGTAGTTCTCGAGCCCGGCGGCACCAAGGCATTCGGCTTTCTGCGTGACCAAGGCCCGGTCGGCGGGTGGCAGCTCCCCCTGGCGGGTCTCAGCGGCAACCGCCTCGAAATCGGGCTCCACACTCTCAGCGGCGAGAGTGGTGCTGACGGAGGGAGAAGTGCCGGCGGTGGTGGCAGTGGCGCCGGCGGTGGTGGTTGGCGCCGCTCCGCCACTCTGGTCCGCTTGGGGGGAGACCAGGGGGGCTACCGACTCGGCGGAAGTGCCGCCGTCGAGCCCAGACGAGACCTCAGAAAATGTGGTCGCAGCTTCGTCACCCTCGGAGTTGAAGACATTCTGTCCGAGAACGGCGACCAGGCCCACCATCACGAAGAGTCCGGCCGCGGCATACGACAACCGATACCACCAGGGAATGACCCGTCTCTCCTCGACGGCCTCACTGCGAAGCTCGGTCCAAAGGTCCCGATGCAGGCCCGCCTTCTCGAGATCGGTCAATCGGGCCGACTGCAGCCCCGAGAGCGCGCCCAACACCGACACCTGGGTGTCGTATTCGTGACGACAAATCTCGCATGTCTCCACCAGGGCGCGGGCCTCAGCCCCTTCTTCGAGGGAGCCGTCGGCCAGGGAGGCGATCAGGTCGAGGTCGTGGTCATGCATCCGTATCTCTTTGATGGTCGTGCGCCGTGGTTTGGTTCCCCATCAGTTCTGCCAACAGCCGCCGCCCACGAAACACCCGCGACTTCACAGTCCCAACCGGGATATCGAGCACCGTGGCGATGTCCGGCAGGGACATCCCCTCGAGGTCGGACAGCACCACTGCCGCCCTGAAATCAGGCGGCAGGGCAGCCAGTGCCAGCTCGATCTCGGCCCGCAGACCCGCCGAATTGATGGCGTCCTCAGACGCCGGGTCAGCTGGCTCGAAGTGGTCAGGCATGGCCTCGGTTTGCCGTCGTTTCGATCTCCGAATCTGGTCGTAACAGGTGTTGACTGCGATTCGGTAGATCCAGGTCCCCAGAGCCGAGTCGCCCTTGAACTGGGCTGCTTTCCTGAAGACGGTGAGAAATGTGTCCTGGGTGGCGTCGAGGGCGTTCTCCCGGTCACCAAGGATTCGAAGGCAGACGGAGAAGACCCGGTCTTCCTGGGCTCGCATGATCGAGTCGAATGCGTCCCGATCGCCAGAGATGACAAGTGCCAGTAGGTCGGCCTCGGTCCCTGGCGATGTCACCCGAGGAAGCGTACTTCTGCCAATGATGAGTAATAGGAGCCGTCGGATTGCTGGGGCAAGTCGACCATCCAGATCAACCAGTAGCCATCGGACCGGGCCGGAAGGTCCAGAGCAGTCGTCCCGGGTGGCGCCTTGGCCCCGGCGATCCGCTCCCAATCCGCCAGGTCGGCGCCGGGCACAGGCGACCAATGGAGCTCGAAGACGGTCTCGGGGCTGAGCGAGATCAACTCGAGGCGACGCGGCTCGCCGTCAACTGCGAAGCGAAGCCCCACTCCGGGCTTGAGCAGTGGAAGCGGGTCCTGGTACCTCTCGGTGCGCCACGAGGTCGCAGACGTGCCATCGAACAGATTGGGGATGAGAGTGTCACTCTCCCCGCCCTCGCCGAAGGGGTCGAAGGAGGTCGTTTCGATGACTTCGACAGGAGCGGCCCGGAGCAGCGTCGTAGTTGGGGGGAGGCTGGTGGTGGCGACTGCGCCGGGGGAGGTTGCGGTTGGTGACACCGGGACCACCGGAGAACCGCCGGTGAATAAGAGCCCGATCGCCACCAGGGCCACGGCCAGGACCACCAGGATCCCTGCTGCCAGCAGGAGCCGACGGGAGGTCGAGCGGGGCTCGGGTCGCGGCATCCGCGGGGTTGGGGAGGCGAGGAGGGCCTTCTCCAGGTCGGCGGAGCTCAGGCGCCCCGACTGACCGGACCTGAGAACGGCATCGAGCGTCCGAGGTATCCCATCGATTCTCTCCGACGGGGGCGGTCCGCCAGGCGCGCTGCCGGTCAATGCAGTCTCCAATGCCGCCGACAATGAACGAACGTCGCCGTTGGCGTCCGTTTTGGGGCGGCGGCCGAATTCACCGAGCTTGGCGGCGTGGGCAACCGAGTAATAGATGGCTGACAAGTCGAGCCCACCGTGAACCCCACCGACCTGATGCAAGGCGGCAAGCGCGCCGGCTAATCCTGCGGCGTTGGGCAGGAATTCCTCGAACTCGAAGGTCTGGGCGGCGTCAACCCGATCCTGTGCCGTTGCCCCTCCTGTCCACTCGGAGACCGAGTAGGCGCCGCCGGCCACGACCTCCACTGCGAACACCCGAGCGAGATGAGGGTGGGTCGTCTTGGCAGCGTCGCTCACGCTGGCCACGAATTGGCTGCGCCGCTCGGTCGTGCTCTCAGGCCCCAAAGATCTGACGAGAACCGGGCGTTCCAGCGAGGTGTCGGTGGCCAGCCATTCCTCGAGATCGCCATCGCGCCCGAGACGCATCTCAAGGCGGTAGCGATCTGGTATTGCTGCCGGCATTCACTCAGTCCAGCATCGGTAAGACGTCAATCGACGAACCTCAGAACCTGTAGGGCGGTCCCGGTGTCGGCGAACCCCTCACGGGCGTACAGGTCGGAAGCCCTCTTGTTTTCGGGTCGCACGTTCAACACCATTGTCCTGGCGCCCTTGCCCTGCGCCCAAAGCATCGACGCCCGAAGGAGTGCGGTGCCCAGACCGTGCCCCGCCCGCTCGGGGAGCACAGCCACTCGCTGCAGGAACGACGACGTCATTTGGCTTCCGACAATCGCATAGCCGACGACGCCATCGGGCTCCTCGACCTGGAGCACGGCGGAGCGGGGCGTTGCCCGCACAGCTTCTCTGAGACCGGCAATGCTCATTCTCCAGAACTCTGTGAACGCGGAATGATCGACTCTTGCCAGGGACGGCCAGTCGGGTTGATCGGTGGCCTGCACCGGGTGGGACGGTTCGGTTAACTTCCCCGTTAGGTAGCGCTCCATCACGGAGAGCGAGGTGTGCTCTTCGTACCCGGCTCGGGCCCAGATGCGGGTTGCGATCGGGTAGAGGGCCGGTGAGAAGATGTCACGGATGTTCAGCGACTCCAGATTTCGAGAGGCTTCGGCGAGAAATTCGTGCGATCCCCGGATCAGCCTCATCGCTGCGTCAGGACTGTCATCGTTCCACGGCCTCGCGATGGCCCGAGCCCACCCGCGGCGCATGGTCACCGGGTCGGGCCACGAGCCATCCATGTGGAGACGGTTTGGCACGGGTGAGAGGGTACGGGCATGAAGGTCGTAGTCGCGTCCCACCCTTCCTCCCTGATGCACAAGACCACCGAACACCATCCGGAGCGACCTGCGCGGGTGGGAGCGGTCAGCGAGGGAATCACCCTGAGCGAATTGGAAGTGATCGAGGTCGAGTCTCCCGAAGCTCGACGCAGCGAGTTGGCGCTGGTGCACGATCCGACCTACATCGAGATGATCGAGGCTTTCTGTCGGATGGGCGGTGGGTTCCTCGACAGTGACACCTTCGCCTCCGAGGAATCCTGGGTGGCCGCTCTCACCGCGGCAGGAGGAGTTACCGCCGCCATCGAAGAGCTCGAGCGGCGAACCGATGCCACCGCATTCGTCATCGCTCGCCCGCCGGGCCATCACGCCCTGCGCAGCACGGCGATGGGGTTCTGCCTCTTCAACAACGTCGCGGTGGGCGCCGCCCTGCTCCGCGCCCAGGGCAGCCGGGTGGCGATCCTGGATTGGGACGTCCATCACGGGAATGGGACCCAGGAGATGGTGATGGGTGACCCCGGGATCCTCTATGTGTCGATGCACCAGGATCCCTTCTACCCCTTCCAGGGCGACATCATCGACATCGAGCGCGAGGCGAAGGGGACCACCGTCAACCTGCCGATGCCGGCCTGGACTGCAGGAGACCTCTATCGGAGGGCCTGGGGAGAGATCGTCCTCCCCGTCGTTCAGGCATTCGAGGCCGATTGGGTGCTGGTCAGTGCCGGATTCGACGCTCATGTCGACGACCACATGGCCGAAATGCGCCTGATAGCCGATGACTACGGGTGGATGGCTTATGAATTGGCCGCGATTCACCCCGCCGATCGCATCGTGTTCGCACTCGAAGGCGGTTACGACCTCGATGCGCTACGCGATTCGACCTCATCGACGCTGCGCGGAATTGCCGGCAGCGGCGAGTTCGGAGACCCGTTGTCCTCCCCTCAGCCGGCGGGCCGTGTCCTCGATCCCATTTTCGAGGCCGTGGCAAGGCACTGGCCGATCTGACCAGCGATTTCCTTCAATTTCGGTTGTCGGCGGCCGATAAACAGCTGCTGGGAAGACATTCCGGGAAGGGACATGGAAAACAAGATCGATGAACTCCTGCGTCAGGCTGGGTCACAACACTCGACCGACATTCACCTAAAGGTCGGATCGGCGCCCGTCGCCCGCATCAACGGTGAGATCCGCAGGCTTGAAGGCTTTGACATATTGACGCCCGAGGACACTCAGGCGTTCGCCGACACACTTTTCACTCCGAGGGCTGAGATCGACTTCAAGAATCTCGGATTTGCAGACTTCGCATACGGACGGCCTGACCTTGGTCGCTTCCGGGTGTCAGCCTTCCGGCAGCGTGGCTCGGTATCTCTCGTTCTCCGCAAGGTGGTTCGGGAGTCGAAGACGTTTGCCGAGCTGGGCCTACCCAACATGATCGAGAAGTTCGCCGCTGAGAAATCGGGTCTTCTGCTCGTTACCGGGCCCTCGGGCTCGGGAAAGACCTCGACCATGTCAGCCATCATCGACTGGATCAATTCCAACCGAGGCGTCTCGATCCTCACCATCGAGGACCCGATCGAAGTCCTCCACAGCGACAAGCGAAGCGTTGTCGTCCAGCGTGAGGTCGGAGTCGACACGGCCGACTATGCCCAGGCGATTCGAAGTGCCATGCGGCACGACACCGACGTGATCATCGTGTCCGAGATCGAGGACCTCGAGACGGCTCGGGCCGCGATCGCGGCATCGGAGACGGGTCACCTCGTGGTCTCGTCGATGCGCACGACTGATCCTGCGGACACGATCAATCGCATCATCTCCCTTTTCCCCGAGACCGAGCAGGGGATCATCCGCACTCAGTTGGCCTCGCAGATGCTTGGCATCATCAGCCAGCGGCTGCTCGAAGGTCAGGAAGGCACCTCCGTGCTGTCCTATGAGATCGTGAACTGCAATGAGCGCGTCCAGGAATGGATCATCGGGGCCAAGGACGCCGGTGTCCTGATCGACATCATGAAGGAGAGCGAGTTCTTCGGCATGCAGACTTTCGACCAGTCGATGTTGAAGCTGGTTGTCAATCGGGTGATCGAGCTTCCCACCGCTTTGCCCCATTCCCGTAATGTCCATGAGCTTCGGGCCAAGGCCATGGCGGCGGGAATAGCTATTTAGTCCCAGGTCTCAGGTCGCAAGTCCCAAGCCAGAACCCCGGGAGCTCCAGCGCTTTAACCTCAGCAGGTGATTCCCAAGCGGCTCGAGTTTCTCGTCTCTCCAGATCTGCCCCCTGCGCAGCTGGCCCCGCGTTTCACCGAATCAGGCCATCAGCTGTACCTGGTCGGCGGCTCGGTTCGTGACGCCTTTCTAGAGCGTCCCGTGGAGGACTACGACTTCGCCACCGATGCCCGCCCCGAGCAGATAGCCGGGATCCTCGAGGCCTGGGCGGATGCGGTGTACACGGTGGGTGCGGCGTTCGGAACCGTTGCCGCGATCAAGGGTGGGCGGACAGTGGAGGTCACCACATTTCGCGACGAGATCTATCGCGACGACTCACGCAAACCCCGTGTCACCTTTTCGGATCGGATCGAAGACGACCTCGCCAGGCGCGACTTCACCGTCAATTCCATTGCCCTTCCTCTGATGGCCATGGAGCCCGTGGATCCCTATGGGGGCCTCGCCGACCTGGCGGCAGGGCGACTGCGGACCCCGGTCGATCCCAAGGTCTCGTTCTCGGACGACCCGTTGCGCATGTTGCGCCTGTTCCGGTTCCAGGCCAGCCTCGGGTTCGAGGCCGATCCTGAAGCATTGGCCGCTGTCGGCTCGATGGCGGATCGGCTCGAGATCGTCTCGGCGGAGCGGATCAGGGACGAGCTCTCCAAGTTGTTGATCGCCCCGGCGCCTGGGGCCGCTCTCAACGGTGTGGTGAGCTCGGGCCTGGCTGCCTATTTCCTACCTGAATTGCCGGCGCTGGCGATGGAACAGGACCCGCATCATCGTCACAAAGACGTCCTGGCTCACACATTTGCAGTCGTCGACAAGGCTTCCCCCGATCTGATCCTGCGGCTGGCCGCGCTATTCCACGACATCGGGAAGCCGGATACCCGCCAGTTCGGGCCGGATGGGGTGTCGTTTCACCACCACGAGGTGGTCGGAGCGCGAATGACCCGTCGTCGACTCGGGGCACTGCGATATCCGAAGGAGGTCATCGACGACGTCTCACAGCTTGTGTTCCTCCACCTTCGGCCCCATACGCTCAAGATGGGATGGACCGACTCGGCCGTCCGCCGCTACGTGCGCGATGCCGGTCCCCTGCTCGGTTATCTGAACGAGCTGGTTCGTTGTGACGTCACCACTGCCAACCCGAGACGGGAAAAGGAGATCACCAACCGGATTGGCGAGCTCGAAACCCGGATCGAAGTGCTCTCCGAGCAAGAGGAGCTAGCCGCGCTTCGAGCTCCCATTGACGGTCACCAGGTCATGGAGTATCTCGCGATTCCGCCGGGCAGGATGGTTGGTGACATCATGGACTTACTGCTCGAACGTCGCATCGATGACGGTCCGTACTCAGACGAGGCGGCCTACGCGTTGGTGCGGGAATGGGCCCTGGAGCGCGGCATCGCCGACCCCGGGCCGGCGCTGTCGTCAGAGGAAGAGGAATGAAGGTCGTACTCGCATATTCGGGGGGTCTCGATACCTCGGTGATCCTGGCCTGGTTGCGCGAGGAACACGGTGCCGAAGTCGTGACCTACACCGCCGATGTGGGTCAGGGGGCGGAGGTGGAAGAGGCCAAGGTGAAGGCTTTGGAGACCGGGGCGTCGGAGGCCGTGGTCGAAGATCTCCGCGACCGCTTTGTCACCGGTGCCGTCTTTCCGGCGCTGCGGGCGTCCGCAATCTACGAGGGCCATTACCTGATGGGCACTTCCCTGGCCCGCCCCATCATCAGCGAGGGCATGGTCCGTTGTGCTCGCCAGTTCGGGGCAGACACCATTTCCCATGGAGCCACCGGGAAGGGAAACGACCAGGTTCGATTCGAGCTTTCAATCGCCGCCCTCGCCCCGGATCTCAAGGTCATCGCGCCGTGGCGGGAGTGGTCGCTCAAGGGCCGGTCGGATCTGATGGATTACGCCCGCGAACGCGGGATCGCGGTGCCGGTGACCAAGGAAGCCCCCTACTCGACGGATGCCAACCTTCTCCACGTCTCCTACGAAGGGGGTGTCCTCGAGGATCCGTGGACCGCGCCACCCGGGAAGATGTTCCGGCTCACAGTCGATCCTGCCGATGCCCCCGATGAGGCCGAGGAAGTGATCGTCGGCTTCGAAGCCGGCAATCCGGTCTCGATCAACTCCGAGGTTCTCGGACCCGTGCCGTTGCTGGAGAGGGCAAATGAGATCGCCGGCCGCAATGCCGTGGGGAGGATCGACATCGTCGAGAACCGGTTCGTTGGCATGAAGAGCCGCGGGGTCTACGAGACACCGGGGGGAACCCTCCTTCACCTCGCACATCGTGCCGTGGAGTCGCTGACTCTCGACCGCGAGTTGATGCATCTCCGGGACCAGCTGGTGCCCAGATATGCCGACATGGTCTACAACGGGTTCTGGTTCAGCCCGGAAAGGGTCGGGCTCCAGGGGTTCATGGACGAAATCCAAAAGCCGGTCACAGGCGAGGCTCGGATCGTGCTCTACAAGGGATCCGCCACGGTGACCGGGAGAAGGGCGCCCAAGAGCCTGTACGACGCCGGCTCCGCCACCTTTGAAGCCGACGAGGTCTATCGGCAGGCCGACGCCGAAGGCTTCATCAATCTCAACGCCCTGAGGATTCGGGGTTTTGGGGACGGGAGCGGCGGATGACACTCTGGGAAGGGCGCTTTGAGAGCGGCCCTGGGACCGTGCTTTGGGATTACACCACCGACCCCAGCGACCGCCGCTTGCTGCTCGATGATCTGGACGGATCAATTGCCCATGTCACCATGCTTGGCACCACAGGGGTCATTTCAGCCGAGGATTCCACAGAAATCGTTGCCGGACTGGAGACGATCCGGGCCGAGGCGAAGCATGGAAAGTTCCTGTTTTCCGAAACCGACGAGGACGTGCACAGCGCCGTCGAGCGTCGACTGGGCGAACTGATCGGCGCCGTGGCCGGCAAGCTGCACACGGCCCGCTCCCGCAACGACCAGATTGCGCTCGACCTGAGGCTCTATCTCCGGCGGTCGGCGACGCAGCGGATCGAACAGCTCCATGCATTCGCTCTTCGACTTTGTGAGGTCGCGGAGACCACCGCAGCGGTTCCGGTTCCCTCTTACACCCATCTCCAACAGGCCCAACCGAGCACCCTGGGTCACCACCTGCTCGCCCACGCCTGGATGGCTCTGAGAAGCGTTGATCGTTTTGCCGGGAGCCGGGCAAGGCTCGACGTCTCGCCGCTCGGCGCGGGCGCCTCTTCGGGAACTTCCTTGGCAATCGATCCGGAAGAGAGCGCCAGCTTGCTGGGTTTCGCCAATGTCTTCGAGAATTCTCTCGATGCGGTGGGCTCCAGGGATCACGTCGCGGAATACGTCTTCTGTTGTGCCCAGGCGATGGTCGACCTATCCCGTCTCGCCGAGGAGATCGTGCTGTGGACCTCGACCGAGTTCGGTTGGGGCCGGCTCGACGATTCTGTGAGCACCGGATCGTCCGCCCTACCCCATAAGAGAAATCCGGATATCGCCGAACTCGTGCGAGGACGGTCCGCCCGGGTCGCCGGCGATCTGGCCGCGGTGATCACCCTGCAGAAGGGTCTTCCCCTCGCCTACAACCGTGACCTTCAGGAGGACAAGAGGATGGTGTTCGATGCCGACGATGTCCTCGCCTCGTCTCTCTTGGCGATGACCGAGATGCTGGGGCAGATCGAGTTCGATCCTCCGATGCCGGAGGGGGTGACTGCCAGCCTCGACCTCGCCGAGGCCCTGGTTCGGCGGGGCGTCCCCTTCCGCGAGGCGCATAAGACGGTCGGCAGGCTGATCATTACCCTCGAGACCGCCGGGCGGAGCCTGACCGACGCCACCTTCGATGATCTGAAGACGGCCCATGACGGCTTCGAGGAAGCCGATCTCGCGGTGGTCGACGTTGAGAAGTCGGTCACGGGCGAACGGTCTCCCGGTTCGGGAACGGCGGCCTCTGTTAATCGGCAGGTGGCGGCGATTCGGTCCAGGATCGGCGCGGACGCCGGCTGAACCGCCGTGATCCTCGTCATCCTCCCGGCGGCGGTGATAGCCGTGGCCAGTCTCGCCTCGTTCGGGGGGAGGTGGGTCTGGTGGCTGGACGTGCTGGCCAATTTTCGTGCCCAATACGTCGTGTTGCTTGCGATTCTGGGCGGGATCGTCGTCCTGTCACGGTGGAAGAAGAGCGGGAGCGCGATCCTCGCTGTTTGCCTGGTGAACCTGGCGTTCGTGGCACCTCTCTACTTCGGCTCACCGGGGAAGTCGGATCCTTCCGCCCCCCATCTCGTCGTGTTGAGCTTCAACCTGCTTTCGACCAACGAGAACTACAACGAGGTCATTGACTACATCGAGTCCGTGGACGCCGATCTCGTTTTTCTGCACGAGGCGAGCCGGCCTTGGGAGGTCGCCCTGGAGGCGGCGGACCTCGACTACGAGATCATCAGGGCCCGGTCCGACAATCTCATCTTCGGCACGGTGGTCCTGGCGCGCGATGAGGTCGAAGCCGTTTCCCATGGCTTCGCCGAGGCTCAGCCCCGTGCGATCGCTCTCAACTATCAGCCCGATGGCTGGCCGGTCTCGGTCCAAGTCCTCTCCAGCCACACTCTGGCTCCGACCACCGAGGAGCGCGCCGGGCTCCGTGACGCCCAGCTTGACTTTGCTGCGAGTTGGGCGGCTAAGCAGTCGGACGCCTACTTCGTGGTCGGGGATCTCAACGCAACTCCCTGGTCATGGCCGTTTCGCAATTTGGTCTCAGAGGGCCGACTGCGGAACTCGCAGATCGGCTTCGGATTGCAACCTTCGTTCTCGGCGACCTCTTTCGCCGTTCTGAGGGTGCCGATCGACCATCTCCTCCATAGCGACGCGCTCAGGATCAGGGACCGCAGGCTGGGGCCAAACCTCGGCTCTGACCACTTCCCCCTGGTGGTGGACCTGGAGTACGTGGGCTCCTAGGCGAACTACCGTCTGACGCATGTCTGATCGCTTTGCAGCGCGTCGCCTTCGTCTGGCAGAGATCATTGGTGGCGACGGGATCGCTGTGATCCCCGCTGCCGTCGAGGTGACTCGCAGCTATGACACGTCGTTCGACTTCCATCAGGACCCCGATTTCCTCTATCTGACCGGGTTTCCGGAGCCCGAGGCGGTGGCAGTGATCACTCCTGGCCACTCCGATGGGGACTACACCCTCTTCGTGAGAGCCCGAGATCCCGAGATGGAGGCCTGGAACGGTTACCGGGCAGGGGTCGACGGGGCCAAGGAGAGGTTCGGAGTGGACGCCGCCTATGAGCTGGGCGAGCTCGACGAGGTGGTCACCCGACTCATGATCGGTCGTGAGGCCCTGTGGTATGAGACCGGGAACGAGCACCACGACTCTCGAATCGACCGACTCGTGGAGAAGGCTCGCGACCATCGATCTCGCTACGGGGGATCGGTGCCCTCCGCGGTGCGCGACCTTTCGGTCGTCCTTGGCGAGATGAGGCTATTCAAGACCGAGGACGAGATTGCCAGCTTGCGCCGCGCCTGCGAGCTGACGGCTAGGGGCCACATTGAGGCGATGCGCTTCGCGAGGCCGGGGATTTACGAGTACCAGGTGCAGGCAGCCCTGGAGTACTTCTGGCGGACGGGTGGGTCGAGACACAACGGCTACCCATCGATCGTCGCCTCGGGAGCGAATGCCTGTGTCCTCCACTATGTCGAGAACGAGCGCCTGATCGAAGACGGCGACCTGGTGTCTGATCGACGCCGCGGCCGAATTCGAGGGCTACTCATCAGACATCACCCGGACCTTCCCCGCCAACGGGAAGTTCAGCGGCCCACAGAAGGCCATCTACGAGGTGGTGCTTGCCGCTCAGCGCCTCGGCCTCGAGATGTCGACGCCCGGGTCGAGCATGCGCTCCATCCATGACGCCGCCACCCGGATCCTGACCGAGGGCATGGTCGAGTTGGGCCTGCTCCCGAAGTCGGTTGACGAGAGCCTGGCCATGCACCACTACAACCAGTTCTACTTCCATGGGACCGGCCATTGGCTCGGTCTCGATGTCCACGACGCCGGCTCCTATCGAATCGACGGGGTGTCCCGCAAGCTGGAGCCGGGGATGGCCTTCACGGTCGAGCCCGGCCTCTACGTCGCCCCGCACAAGGCCGAGATCGAGCTCAGCCTCCTCGAATACGACCTCGACGAGTGGGCGCTGCGGAGGACTCTCGAGGGCAGGTCGGCCGCGATGGCCGCTGAGCAGAAGGCGCGGGACGATGCAGAGAAGATCAAGCACAAGGTGCCGGAAGCTTTCCTCGGGATCGGAATAAGGATCGAGGACGACGTGGTCATCACCGACCAGGGCCACGACAATCTGACCTCGGCGGTGCCCACCGACTGGGAAGAAGTGGAGGCTCTCTGCGCCGAGGAGTCGATGCTCCCGCTGGCTTAGACCGTCGCCGGGATGGCGTACCAGTACACCGCGAGGAAATGGAATGCCGTGCCGGCGATCACGAGCACATGGAACAGCTCGTGATAGGAGAACGTCTTCGGAAACAGTCTGGGGCGCTTCGACATGAAGACGACAGCTCCGACCGTGTAGCAGAGCCCGCCGAGTGCGATGAGGACAACCGCACCGACGCCAAGGCGGCTCAGCACCCAGGGCATCAGGATCAAGGCCGACCATCCCATCACCAACTGCAGTGTGACCGAGAGGGAGGTCTTCACGTTGGGAAGGAACACCTTGAGGATGATGCCGGTCACCGCTGTAGTCCACAGCAGGCAGAGGACGATCACCAGGGCGACCCCGTCGATGGTGGCGATGGCGATCGGGGTGAAAGTCCCCGCCACGAGGAGAAAGATCATCGAGTGGTCTACCCGTTGCAGACGCACCTTCCACTCCGAGCTCCAGGGGACGGAGTGATAGAGGGAGGAGACGGTGTACATGGCGAGCATCGCGAGGCCAAAGACCAGGGACCCGACTGCAGCCGCAGTGTTTCCCCAGGCCTGGTTGAGCAGCACGAAGAGCCCGACAACGGCGGCGATCGCCGCCGACCCGTGGAGGAAGCCACGGATTGGGTTCTGCATGCGGCCGAGGGTGAGTCGCTCCATGTGTGACCAACAGGTTATTGGCGCCCAGCGACAACAGGTAGGGCGGCCGACTCTGGTCGTGCTCCGCCGCGCCGGTAGCATCTGTAGCCGCAATGGCTCTGAGTCTTCTCTACCGCATCTATGAGCGAAATCTGCTCAACGGGCTCGACAAGGGCCGTTTGCCCCGGCACATCGGCATCGTCCTCGACGGTCACCGGCGCCATGCACGTGAGGAGAAGCTCCCTTCCTACACCGAGTCCTATCGGGTGGGGATGCGCCGGTTCGAGGAGTTCCTCGGCTGGGCCCATGAACTGGAGATACCGGCCGTCACCGCCTGGGTACTTTCCAAGGAGAACATCAGCAGCCGTCCAGAGGATGAGCTCGAACCCTATTTCGAGGTGCTCATCGAGCTCTTCGACCGCCTGCCCGCCCTCTGTGAGAAGTACGACATGGCGATCAAGTTCATCGGAAGCCTCGACCTGCTCCCCGATCAGCTGGTGTCGGCGGCCAAGTCCGCCGAAGAGGCCCACCCCAGGGGATCGCGTCGTCTCAATGTGGCCATGGGGTACGGCGGTCGCCAAGAGATTGTCGACGCCGCAAAAGACCTGGTGTCCGAGTTGCTCTCCGACGGGGTCCCGCCAGAAGACGTCACTTCCTACATCGACTCGGACGCCCTCGCCGCCCACATGTACTCCGCCGACCTGCCGGACCCCGATCTCCTGATCCGGACTTCGGGCGAGTCCCGCCTCTCGGGGTTCCTCCTGTGGCAGTCCGCTTATGCAGAGTTCGTATTCGTCGACGTCAACTGGCCCGCGTTCCGTCGCGTCGACTTCCTGCGAGCTCTCCGCGACTTCACCAGTCGTGACCGCCGCTTCGGAAAGTAGACGTGGCCTGACCCCTGTCAGTGACCCGTGGTGAGGGCCGCCTCCAGCTTCTCCATGACCTGGTCGATAGTGAAACTGGCCGCCTTCTGGCGGGGCGGGAACTCCTTGAAACTCTCCAGGAACTGAGCGACCAATGTCGTCCCCGCCAACAGCAGGTAGACGTTCTCCATCATCCACTCGTAGTAGGTGTTGGAAGTGATGTCTGCCCGTTCGTAGGGATCGGTTCTGAGGTTGTAGAGCTTGGGGACCCGGAGTGGGACAAAGGGGTCGGCCCAGATCTGCAATGTGCCTGGGACCCTTTGCTCCATGAACACGACCTTCCAGTTGTCGAAGCGGAGTGCCAGCACGTCCCCGTCGTCGGAGAAATACACCAGGCCTGGTCGCGGTCCCTTCTCGCTCTCTCCGGTGAGGTAGGGCAGGAAGTTGAACCCGTCGATGTGGACTTTGTAGGTCTTGTCCCCGATGGTGTGTCCGGCCTTCAGTTTGTCGACGATGTCTGGCTCGCCGGCCGCCGCCAGGAAAGTCGGCAGCCAATCGTGATGCTGGATGATCTCGTTGGAGACCGTGCCCGCCTCGACCTTTCCCGGCCAACGGATCACCTGCGGCACCCGAAACGCGCCTTCCCAGTTGGAGTTCTTCTCGTTTCGGAAGGGGGTCATCCCCGCATCCGGCCAGCTGTTCATGTGAGGGCCATTGTCAGTGGAGTAGATGACGATGGTGTCTTCGGCGATCCCGAGTTCGTCGAGGAGGTCGAGCAACTGCCCCACGTTCTTGTCGTGATCGATCATCGTGTCGTGATACTCCGACTGCCAACGTCCGGCCTGGCCGACGCTCTCCGGCTTGGGGTGGGTGAAGGCATGCATGTGCGTGGTGTTCACCCAGCAAAAGAACGGAGTGTCCGAAGCCTGCTGTGCCTTGATCCACTCGCTGGCAGCGGCGACGAACTCGTCGTCACAGGTTTCCATCCGCTTCTTGGTGAGCGGGCCGGTGTCTTCGATCCGCTGCCTGCCGACCCGGCCATAGCGGCCTTCCTCCGTTGGGTCGTCCTCATCGGTTGCCCAGGAGTGCATGACGCCCCGCGGGCGAAACATCTCGTTGAACTTGGGGAAGTCCTCTGGCGGTGGCCAATTGGGTCGCTCCGGCTCCTCTTCGGCGTTGAGGTGGTAGAGGTTCCCGAAGAACTCGTCGAACCCGTGGGCGGTGGGCAGGAACTCGTTGCGATCACCGAGGTGGTTCTTTCCGAACTGGGCGGTGGCGTAGCCAAGCGGCTTGAGCAGTTCGGCGATGGTCGGATCCTCGGCGCTGAGACCGACCGGCGCTCCGGGCACGCCAACCTTGCTCAGACCAGTCCGGTAGACGCTTTGCCCGGTGATGAAGGAGGAGCGCCCGGCGGTGCAACTCTGCTCCCCGTAGGAATCGGTGAAGCGCATTCCCTCGTCGGCAATCCGGTCGATGTTGGGGGTTCGATAGCCCATCAAGCCGTCGCTGTAACAACTCAGGTTGGTGATCCCGATGTCGTCACCCCAGATGACCAGAATGTTCGGTTTGTCTGCCATGGCTGCCGTCCTTTCGAGCTGGTCGCTGAACATACACGTCCAGCTTTCCCGGGAAATCAGGCGGTGACCATCCCCGGGTGGAGATGGGTGATGTCACCGAGTTGACGGAGGGAGAAGGCCCATCCGGTGCTGATACGGGTCATGGTCAACCGGGAGACCCCGGTGTGGGGCTGGCGGAACCGCTCCCATTCCCATGGCACCGGCTCCAGGCCGAGCAGGTGACCGAGGACCACCGCGTTGGTCCCGGCATGGGCCACGATGAGGACCCTCCGATCGGGGTCGTCGACCGCCCAGAGATGCCGATGCTCCTCTTGCATCGGGTGGATGCCGTGGTGATCCAGGGTGTGTTGGAGCCCTGACACCACTCGTTGGTGAAACGCCCGAAACGTCTCACCTCCGGGCAGCCCATCCCACATCTCGTCCATCGAACGCAGGTTGGAGTCGCGGAGCGCCTTGTCGATCTCGTCCACCGGGGACCCGTCCCACTCCGGGGGGTTGTTGATCTCCTGGAGCCAGTCGTAGATCTCGGGTCGGGCACCGAGATCGGTCGCGATCGGATCGGAAGTCTGGACCGCCCGGTTCATCGATGACACCCACACTTCGTCGAATCGGTCGAGACTGGCCAGGCGATGCGCAACGCGGCGGGCCTGCTCATGGCCGAGCTCGGTGAGGTTCGGGTCGTTGCGTGCCACACGATCCGGCGCCCAGTCCGGCTGGCCGTGACGGACGAGGAAGAGATCCATTGGATGAAACCTAGACCCGGCGCCGGCTACCGGCGAACGACCGGTACCGGTTCTGGCCCAATACCATGAGAGGGTGGCTGGCGAATCCCTCATCGAGCATCTCCGGACTTACGCCCTTCGCACCGATGGACCTTTCACCCTGCGTTCCGGTGCCGTCACCTCCTGGTATCTCGATGCCCGCCAGACGACATTTAGCGGGGAGGGCGCCTGGCTGGTCGGGACTGCGATGCTCGAGGTCGTCGATCCGACCGCCCGGGCGATCGGAGGGATGACCATGGGTGCCGACCCAATCGCTGTGGCCACGGCGATGGCGGCCGCACGTGATGGGCGTGATCTGAGCGCCTTTTCGATCCGCAAGGAGCTAAAGGATCATGGCACCGGGGGTCGGGTAGTGGGCCCCGTGGCTTCGGGAGCCAGGGTTGTGATCCTCGAGGACACCACCACCACCGGGAGCGCCGCATTGGAAGCGACTGTCGTCGCGGAGGCCGAGGGCCTCGAGGTGGTCCAGGCGGTCGCGCTGGTCGATCGTTCCAACGGCCGGGCGGAAGAGGCCTTCGCCGCCAGAGGCATTCCATACATCGCCCTGGTCACTCCTTCGGATCTCGGAGTCGACGAGTGAAAGTCGTGGTGCAGCGCTCGGCAGTCAGGATGTGGTTGATGGCCATTGGCGCCGTGCCGCTGCTGGTCATCGCCATCGACGTTTTGACCAATCGCCGAATCACGAACTGGCTCAGGGAGTTGTTGTTCACTCCGGCAGACACCCAGATCTATGAGCCGCGTGATGTCATTTATGCCTGGGCGCTGTTGTTGTTCGCAGGTTTCCTGGTGATCTGGGGCCTAAAGGAGCTGTTTGTGCCCACCAGGGTGGTCGAGTGCCGTGATGAGGGCCTGGCTCTGAAATTGCGTGGCCCGTTCCGCTCGCACGATGTCATACCGTGGGGAAACCTGGTCGACGTCGATGCAGGCGAGATCGAAGACGAAGGTGAGCTCCTGCTCCTCTTGAGAATCAAGGTCCTGGAAAGGGGATCGCTGCCTCCCCACCCCTGGGGCGCTCGTTGGATGGAGACTCGGGTGTTGGGGATCCTCGCCCAGGATTGGGCGGTCACACCCAAGGAGGCGGCCAGGCTGATTGGTGAGTACGCGGTGGACGCCGCACGCCGGGCGGAGCGGGCCAGGGTGGCAGGGCTCTGGGAGCCGTCTTGAGGGCAGTCGGCGCCCACGTGGACTCCGGTCGCCCCATCGAGGAGGCTCGGGAACGCGGCGCCGACCTGGTCCAGATCTTCCTATCCGATCCGCAAGGTTGGAAGAAGCCTCTCCCCAGGCCCGACGCGGCCGAACTGAGGGCATCGCCGATCCCGATCTATGTCCACTCTCCCTATTTGATCAACGTCTGCGCCGACAACAACAAGATCAGAGTGCCCTCGAGGCGGATCCTCCAGGAGACCTGCGACGCGGCGGCCGAGATCGCAGCCGCCGGGGTGGTGGTCCATGGCGGTCACGTGACCGGCGATGGGCCTCAGGAAGAAGGGATCCTTCGTTGGCGAAAGGCGCTGGAACCACTGGACAGCAAGGTCCCGGTCCTGATCGAGAACACGGCAGGAGGGGACAAGGCGGTGGCCAGGCGTGTGGAGTGGATTGCCCGGCTCTTCGACGAGGTGGCTGAATTTGGCGTGGGCTTCGTCCTCGACACCTGTCATGTGTGGGCCGGAGGGGAGCCATTCGACGAGTTGGTGCCGAGAGTTATGGAGGCGACCGGTCGAATCGACCTGGTGCACGCCAACGATTCCAAGGACCCATTCGACTCTCGGCGCGACCGCCACGAGAACCTGGGATTGGGCCAGATCCCATCCGAGGACTTGGCCCTGGTGATCGCCCAGGCCGATGCCCCGGTGGTTGTGGAGACCCCGGGCGGAGCTGCGGAGCACACGGCTGATATCGAGTGGGTGCGAGCAGCCGTCAGCGCTCGGTCCTCCTGACCGACCGGCCAGGTACCGAATACCAAGCACCAACTACCCTTTACCCATGACCAAGAAGACGACGGTTCCTGATATTCGGGCCCGCAAGGGTGGCCCCAAGATCACGATGGTGACCGCCTACGACTACCCGTCGGCCGTGATCGCCGATCGTGCCGGAATGGACATCATCCTGGTCGGTGACTCGGTGGCCAATGTGGTCCATGGCATGGGCACCACCCTCGAGATCGGCCTCGACGAGATGATCGTGCATGCCCGGGCCGTGAAACGAGCCCAGGTTTCGGCCCTCTTCGTGGTCGATATGCCCTGGTTGAGCTTTCACATCTCACCTGAGGACGCCGTTCGCAATGCGGGCCGGATCGTCCAGGAGGGCGGAGCCGAGGCGGTGAAGCTGGAGGGCGGGCGTAAGCGGGTTCCCGCCATCGAGCGCATCCTTGATGCGGAGATCCCTGTGATGGGCCATCTCGGGCTCACCCCGCAATCAGTGAATGCGATGGGTGGTTTCAAAGTGCAGGGAAAGGTCGTCGACGCCGCCAGGGAGATGATCGAAGATGCTCGAGCACTCGCCGAAGCGGGTTGCTTCTCGATCGTTCTCGAAGGCGTCCCCGGTGTCCTCGGTGAGCTGATCACCAAGGAGGTCGACGTCCCGACGATCGGGATCGGCGCCGGCCCCAACACCGACGGCCAGGTCCTCGTATATCACGACGTCCTCGGGATTGGCCTCGGCCACCGTGCCAAGTTTGTCCGAAGCTACGCGAACGTCGGCGAGGAGTCGATCGAGGCATTGAAGCGCTTCGCTGCCGACATCCAGTCCGGCGCCTTCCCCGGCGAGGAGGAGAGCTATCACGTGTCGGACGAAGTCGCAGCCGAGCTGCTCAGGGGCAAGTCGTCCGCCTAGCCATCTTCTTTCTGCTGGTCCTGGTCGTTGGCTGTGCTTGGCAGCCGGGAGTCGAGACCACGTCGATCCAGGTTGGCGAGGCACCCCTCGATGTCCTCGTCGCCGATACTCCTGAGGAGCGCCAGGTCGGTCTGACCGGGGTCGAGGAGATCCCCGGTGGAGCCGACGGGATGCTCTTCGTCTACGAGGTCCCGGCTCCTGTGCGGTATTGGATGCTGGACGTGCCAATCGCACTCGACATCTGGTTCTTCGACCCCAGCGGGTCCCTCGTCGGAGGCACCGAGATGGCCCCCTGTCCCGCCGAGCCGTGCCCGCTCTACCCATCTCCCGCCGATGTGTCTTGGGTCCTGGAGACGGTGGCCGGGGTCTACGAGTTCGAGGACGGTGCACAGATCAGTGGCGCCCCGAATGGGGAAAGCGGCTGACTGCGGATACACTTCGAGCGACCGCACCGACGTCTCGCGCCGTTCGGATGCGTGCAACCCCTGCTCCATCAAATGGATGGGGCCTTCCATACGGATGTCCACAGGAGGTCGAATGCGCGACTATGAACTAATGACGATTCATCGTCCTGATCTCGCAGAGGACGACATCGACGCCAAGATCGGCGAACTCGAGTCGTACCTCTCCGAGCATGGAGCGAGTGTCAAAGGCAAGGATCTCTGGGGGAAGCGTCGCTTCGCCTACGAGATCGAGCATCTCTCCGAGGGTTACTACTCGGTGGTGAACTTCGAGGCTGAGGCGGGAGCCGTCGATTCACTAGATCGGATGCTGTCCCTCGCCGACGAGGTTGTCCGACACAAGATCGTGCGGCTGGGCGCCTGACTGGAATACGTCACACCGGCGCGGCATGATCGTCGGTGGGCGTGAGAAGAGGAGATCTGAATGTCGAACAACGTCACACTCATCGGCAACCTCGTCGATGACCCCGAGCTGCGCTTCACCCCGTCGGGGGTGGCCATGGCCAAGATCCGCATGGCGGTCAACCGCCGCTGGCGGGGCAACGATGGCGAGTGGCAGGAAGACACCAGCTTCTTCACCGGCACCGTGTGGAGAGAGCAGGCGGAATCCGCCGCGGAGTCATTGCAGAAGGGCGCACGGGTGATCGTCACCGGACGGCTCGAGCAGCGGACCTGGGAGACCGACCAGGGGGACAAGCGGTCAGTCGTCGAAATCCAAATCGACGAGATCGGCCCTTCTCTGCGTTGGGCAACGGCCACCGTGAACAAGACTGCGCGATCCGGCGGCGGCGACTTCGCCCCGGCCCAAGGGGGAGACGTTCCTTCGGCTCCGGTCGCACGTGACAGCTATGGGCCCGACGAGGCCCCGTTCTGATTTCAGGAGTTTCAAACTAGATGGCACGCAAATCCACCAATAACCCGCGGCCGAAGCGACGTCGCGGCATGGAAGTGCGCCGGGGTCGTCCCAAACCCTGTGCGTTCTGTAAGGCGAGAGTCGACTACATCGACTGGAAGGACGTCTCCGTCCTGCGCAAGTACATCTCCGACCGCGGCAAGATCCGGGGTCGGCGGGTCAATGGGAACTGCCCTCGCCATCAGCGTGAGATCGCCGTTGCCATCAAGAGCGCCCGCGAGATGGCCCTGCTGCCCTATCTGAGCACCCGATGAAGCTCATCCTCATCTCGGATGTAAACGAGCTCGGGAAACGGGGAGACGTGGTCGAGGTCGCCGAGGGCTATGCCAGAAACTTCCTGTTGCCGAGGAAGAAGGCGGTTAAGGCGAGTGATGGCTCCCTGGCTCAGGCCGAAGCCACCCGCGAGGCGCGCATCGAGAGCGAGCAGAGGGCCCGGGAGGCGGCGGAGAACGTCGCCACCCAACTGGTGGGCACCCGGGTTGTTCTCGCCGCTCAAGCGGGCGACGAGGGACGGCTCTACGGCTCGATCTCGGTCAACGATGTGGTCGAGGGGATCAAGCGGTTCACCGGTCTGGAGTTGGAGCGTGACTCGGTCGTGATCGGCACCCCGATCAAGGCAATCGGGCTCCACGAGATCGAGATCAAGCTTCACCCCGAAGTCGAGTTCCCGCTCCTCCTCGACGTCATCCCGGCCACCTAACCCTCTCCAAATTGGGAGCCACAGGTCCGCTTATGACCCCTGGGGAGCCCAATTAGGTGAAAGGCCTCCGCATCTAGCGTCGGTTTTCGCGGGCATCAGACTCCGATTTCGCGTCTTTTGGCAGTCTTTCGCGGAGTTTTGGATTGCCGGCTGCCGGTGGTCTATGTTCCGATCGCTTCCCCAGAAGCTGGCCGATCTTCCCCCAACCCGTCAGGGTTTGACGCGTCGGTTCGCGAAAACTGTCACACGGCGTTGGTAGAAGAGAGTAGATGAGCAGCCTGACCGAACAGACCGAGATGCGTCCCGGCTACCGGAGCCCGCCCCACTCACGTGAGGCGGAGGAGTCGGTCATCGGAGCAGTGCTCCTCTCAGTCGATGCCGTCAACGAGGTGATGGACCGGCTCCATCCCGAGGATTTCTACGTCCCGGCCCATCAAGCGATCTTCGAGTCGATGCGCCAATTGTTCGACGGCAACCAGGCGATCGACGCGGTGACGGTCTCAGAGGAGCTTCGTCGCAGGGGAGAGCTCGAGAAGGTGGGTGGGGTCAACTATCTGACCCGTCTCGTTGACATCGTCCCTTCCACCTCCAACATCGTCTACTACGCCGGGATCGTGGAGGAGCACGGCAAGCGAAGGGAGCTGATTCGGGCGGGAGCGACGGTCACCGAGGTCGCCTTCAACATCGACGAGGAGATCGCCATCGTCCTCGACCGCGCCGAGCAAACGGTGCTCGGTGTCGCCGAGCGACGGAGCTCGCAGACCTTGCTCGAGGTCGGCCCCCTGTTCAGCGACGTCCTCGAGCACATCGAAGCCCTCGAGCAACTCGGATCCGAGATCAACGGGCTCGCCACCGGGTTCGTCGACCTCGACTCCAAACTCGCAGGGATCCAGCCCGCCAATCTGGTCGTCATCGCCGGACGGCCGGGCATGGGCAAGTCGGCTATCGCCCTGAACATCGCGACCAATGTCGCCGCCAAGGGCGAGCCGGTCGCCATCTTCTCCCTCGAGATGTCCAAGGAGGAAATCGTGCAGCGGATCCTCTCCTCAGTGGGCCAGGTGGATTCAAAGAAGCTGCGCAACGGTCAACTCGGACCGCTTTGGCAGAGAGTGGTGGATGCGGCAGGGAAGATGTACAAGGCGCCGATCTTCATCGACGACTCGTCGATGGTCACGGTCACCGACATCCGGGCCAAGTGTCGGCGTCTCAAGCGCAAGCGTGGGTTGTCGTTGGTGATCGTCGACTACCTCCAACTTCTGCAGGCCTCGACGCGGGAGAACCGCCAACAGGAGATCTCGGAGATCACCAGGAATCTGAAGAACCTCGCCAAAGAGTTGGCGGTGCCGATCATTGCCGTGTCCCAGCTCAACCGATCCGTCGAGACACGAGAGAACCGCCGCCCCCGTCTCTCCGACCTCCGTGAGTCGGGCGCCATCGAACAGGACTCCGACGTGGTGATGTTCGTCTACCGCCACGAGTACTACCACCCCGAGGATCAGGAGAAGAAGGGGATTGCCGAGCTGATCATCGAGAAGCACCGTTCCGGCGCGACCGGAACAGTTGAGATGACCTTCCAACCCGAGTTCACCAGGTTTGCCAATCTCGGGCGGGATGTGAGCTGAGACGGGAGCCCGGCCCTGATCTTGGCTTCTCCTATCAGATCTGGAAGGCCGGGGAGGTGGCGATCAGCCGGCACGGCGAGGTGGTCACCATCCTGCGGGGAAAGGCCGCTGAGAAGTTCCTGAAGCGGGTCTACATCTGGGATCCCCAGCAGGTGATGGCGCGGGCGACCGGCAACTACAAGCGGCGCAACGAACGTCACTGATCGGTAGCCTCAACAGGGACTTTCGGGGGAGTTGATGCGTCGGCTGTGTTCGGTTTCGATGGTGCTCGCACTGGTGCTGGTCGCCGCTTGCTCCGGTTCGAAGGGAGGGAGCTCGACCTCGACGACTAGCCAGGCCGACACGGGTTCCAGCACCGGCCCCTCTGCCGATATCACCCTGCCCCCACCGGGGGACGCGACCGTGCTGGCGACCGCCGAGGCGGAGCTGGCGATGACCTGGGGGATGCAAGAGGACCTGGGGCTCGCAGAGGCATTCGGCGAGGATGGCCCAGCGCTGGTCGACGGGCGGCACGCGGCCGAGACCGAGTTCGGCGAAACGACGGTTCTCGCCTTCGCCGAGGAGCTGGGGGTGGATCTCACTGCTGGAAGTGGTTTGTCGGTCAGCCTTGGTGACGCCCTGCCCACCGCCGATTGGTCGGGGAGCTCGGTGGGGGACGCCACATTCACCGCTTCGATGATGATGGGGATGATGTCAAGTTTTGTAGAGAGAGCCGATGTCGAACAGCCGCTGAGCCGCACCGAGAGGACCGAGACCTACAACCCGGCGCAACAGGGAGACCTCAGAGAGTCGGTCCGGATCACGACCCGACTCGGATTGCGGACCGGAGAGGGCCAAATGCACGGCGAGGTCTCGATACTCTCAACTACCACGGTGAGCAGTGCCGATGGGGCGACCGTGGGCACGATGGTCGGGGCCGCCGAAGGAAGTTTTGACGTGCTGGCCTGCCCGGAGCCGGACGGTTCAGCCGAAGGTCATTACGTGCTCGATGTGGCCCAGGGCTACACCCAGGTCGGTGCGCCTTCGGTGACCAGCACGCGGAGGATCGACGCTCCGTTCACCTTGACCGCCGATGACAACGCGGTGCTGGTGGGAGCCAGATTCACGGCCAACGTCGATGCCCAGGGCCGAACCGGGGGAGGCGATCCGTGGAATGTCTCGGCCGTGGTCCCGGTGGCGATCTTGGGACCACCTTCAGGCACTGCCAGCGAGACCTCAGACAACGCCACTCCCGCACAGGTGAATAGCGTGAGGGGGTCGACCCTCATGCCCTATATGGCGATCAGCCTCGCCTCTCAGGCCGCCGAGAAGTTCTGGCGGTCCGGCAAATGTGTCGACCTGGTCACCTCGGAAGAATCACGCGAGGTCGATCCCTCCGAGGAGGTCGAGTTCGACGTCAGCGCCAAGCAGCGTTTCGACGGTGGCGAGATCGAGCGTCCGATCATTGCCACCTTCACTGGCAAGGAGTCGATCACCCCCGAGTCGGGCACCCCGGTGGACCCGCCGGCGTCCTACACATTCACTGCAGGATCGGAGGATGGTGATAAGGGGACCATCAAGTTGGAACAGAAGTCGAAACGTGGGATCGGCCGCAAGACTCTTGAATTCGAAGTCAAACCCCAGGACCTTCTGTTCGACCTCGACGGGACTTACGTCCTGGACCTGGGCGACGGTGAGATCAACGTCCACTTCGTGGTTTCGGATCTCCCACTCACCCGAGGGGACGACGGTGTATATCGCGGGTCGGGTACGGGGACCGTCGTCGGTGGGTCGGTGCTCACCGGCGAGTGCACCGCTACCGCCGACTCCCCGGTTTCGTTGTCGGTGGAAGGGCGTCTCAATGAGACCGATTCGGAGATGATTCGGGTCGTGATCCCGGTCGAGTCGCTCAGCGGCACGGTTACTGAGACCTGCCCCGGAATGGATCCGATACCGGTTCCGGTTGGCGCCGCGGTGGGCAACATTGTCGCCAGCGCGGGCCGGAGCGAGATCCGAATCGGCGAGCCGACCACGCAGACGATCTCAGCTCCCGGTGGTGGAGTTCAGGCGGTGGTGACCGTAACCCCCAAGGAATGAGCGCGGCGACCCAAGGGGTCGCCGCATTTTGGAGGGGTTGCCACTTGCCCTGTGAAGCCGGGGAAGCTTCCTGAGGGGGACTCAAATTAGGGCGTGGCGCCTCAACCCAGTCTGTGACTCTTCGCACCCTCAGGGTCGAGCAGATTGAGGCTCAATTCGAACTATACGCAAATGCACTAGTTCGTGTCCGGGGGGCTGAAATCCTGATGGGAACGGCTCGCAGTCGGCCCGCTCTGGCCCTGGTACTTCGATCCGAGCTCTGGCGAGCCGTACGGGTGGTCGGCAGCGGTCGTCATCCGGTAGAAGCTGACCTGTCCGATCTTCATCTCCGGATAAATGGCGATAGGGAGGGTGGCAACGTTGGAAAGCTCAAGCGTGATGTGACCTTCGAACCCGGGGTCGATGAACCCAGCCGTTGAATGGATCAGCAAACCGAGCCTGCCGAGGGATGATTTCCCCTCGAGGCGGGCGACGACGTCGTCGCCGAGCTTGATCCGCTCCAGAGTCGAACCGAGCACGAATTCACCGGGGTGGAGCATGAATGGCTCGTCGGCCTCGACCTCCACCAACTGGGTCAGGTCTGCCTGTGGCGAGCGGGGGTCGATCTGGCTGTAGCGGTGGTTGACGAAGACCCGGAACCCATTGCCCACCCGGAGATCGACGGAGGAGGGCTGGACGAAGGACGGCTCGAATGGATCGATCTGGATCACTCCGGCATCGATTGCCTCAAGGATGGATCTGTCAGAGAAGATCATTGGAGCTCCTGGGGCTGCAACCCTGATCGTAGGCGGCATGCTCGTCGTCGAAGCCGTTCAGCCGGGGGTCAGGAACCATCGGGCACACTGTTGGAGTGACAAAGGAGCCATTGATCATGGGAGCCAACCGGATAGCCATTTGGACAGGAGCAGTGGCCGCGGCGATGGTGCTCACCGCCTGCGGACCTTCGGACTCCGGCGGCCTCCCGCAGGGAGACCAACCCGTAGAGCTCGACCCCGCCGACTTCACCACCGAGATCGACAACACCTACTGGCCGATGGCCCCGGGGACCCGGTGGACCTATCGCGAGACCAACGCCGAGGGCAACGTCTCGGACGTGGTCGTCGTGGTTACGACCGAGACCAAGGAGATCGCCAACGGCATCGTCGCCCGTGTGGTGCGGGACACGGTGTCTCAGGATGGCGAGATCATCGAGGACACCTTCGACTGGTACGCCCAGGACTCGGACGGGAACATTTGGTATCTCGGCGAGGACACCGCAGAATTCGAAAACGGTGAAATGGTCTCAACCGAAGGTTCGTTCGAAGCGGGCGTGGATGGCGCTTTACCCGGGATCATCATGCCTGGCGAACCGCAGCCTGGGATGAAATATCGGGAGGAGTACTACGCCGGTGAGGCCGAGGACAACGGTGAGGTTCTCAGTGTCGAGGAGATGGCCGAGGTTCCCTATGGCCAGTTCCAGGATGTCCTTCTCATCAAGGACACCATCACCCTCGAGCCCGACGTCCTCGAGTACAAGCTTTACGCCCCGGGTGTCGGCCCGGTTCTGGTCCTTGCGGTTTCAGGTGGAGGTGGCCGAGAGGAGCTCATCACCGTGGATCAGGCACCGGCCACTGCGGGAACCGGACCTCTAGGCAACCCTTAGGTTGTCCCCCTGCGGGAGCGGGGGGACCGGTCGCCAGCGAGCGCAGCGAGTGCGACCGAGGGGGGCTACGAGAGCGGGTGGGTTGTCCCCCTGCGGGAGCGGGGGGACCGGTCGCCAGCGAGCGCAGCGAGTGCGACCGAGGGGGGCTGGAGCGGGTGAAGGGAATCGAACCCTCGCCCCGAGCTTGGGAAGCTCGTGTTCTACCATTGAACTACACCCGCGGAGGGTTCGATTCTAGGTCGCGGTCGGGGCCACAAACCCGTGTCGGACTGCCCCGGTTCGATCAGGCCAGGTAAGTTTCACTAGTTCTCACTCACACGGAGGTAGCTGTGGCTGTTACGACAACCGGGACTCTCAGGAACTTCATCAACGGGGCGTTCACCGATCCCATGAGCGGAGAGACCACGGCGGTGATCAACCCGGCGACCGGCCAGGAATACGCACGCGCCCCCTCTCTCGCGAGGCCGACGTGGACGCGGCGTGCAAGGCCGCCCTGGATGCCTTCCCTGGCTGGAGAGACGCCACGCCCTCGGAGCGGAGCCTGGCCCTGCTCCGGATCGCCGATGCCCTGGAGGCGCGGGCTGAGGATTTCGCCAGCATCGAGACCGAGAACACAGGAAAGCCCTACGGTTTGGCCCTCGGAGACGAGCTGCCGCCATCTGTCGACCAGATCCGGTTCTTTGCCGGAGCGGCGCGCCACCTCCAGGGTCTCTCCACCGGTGAGTACCTCGCCAACCACACTTCGATGATCAGGCGAGAGCCGATCGGGGTGTGCGCCCAGGTAGCGCCCTGGAACTACCCGCTGATGATGGCGGTGTGGAAGATTGCCCCCGCCCTGGCAGCGGGGAACACCATCGTCCTCAAGCCGTCGGACACCACCCCGGCCACAGCAGTGGCGCTTGCTGAGTTGTGTGCCGAGTTCCTCCCACCTGGCGTGTTCAACGTGATCACGGGAGACCGGGACACTGGAAGGGCTCTGGTGGCGCACGAGATCCCAAGCATGGTTTCGGTGACGGGAAGCGTCCGAGCCGGGAAAGAGGTCGCGGTAGCGGCCGCCTCGGACTTGAAACGAGTCCATCTCGAGCTCGGGGGCAAGGCACCGGTCGTGGTCTTCGACGATGCCGACATCGAGGCAGCGGCCGAGGCGATCGCGGGTGCCGGCTATTACAACGCCGGGCAGGATTGCACTGCCTCAACGAGGGTCCTCGCCGCGGGACGGGTCCGCTCGGACCTCGCCGAAGCGCTGGTCGAGGCTGCACGCGACACCGCGACTGGTGATCCCTATGACGAGGACACCGCGTTCGGACCCCTCAACAACCCGAATCAACGGGACCGGGTCTCAGGTTTCCTGGAGCGAGTGCCGGGTCACGCGTCGGTTCTGACCGGTGGCAAAGCCGTCGCCGGCGATGGGTACTTCTTCGAGCCGACCGTCGTGGACGGTCTCCTTCAGGACGACGAGATGAGCCAGAACGAGATCTTTGGACCGGTGGTCACGGTTCAGCAGTTCGACGACGAAGAGCAAGCCATCTCGTGGGCCAACGGGGTTCCATACGGGCTGGCCTCCAGTGTCTGGACCAAGGATCACGGGCGAGCGATGAGAATGGCAAAAGCCCTGGACTACGGCTGCGTTTGGATCAACACCCACATCCCGATCGTGGCCGAGATGCCCCACGGCGGCTTCAAGCAGTCCGGGTACGGCAAGGACCTATCCATGTACGCACTTGACGACTACACCCGTATCAAGCACGTCATGACCAACCTCGACGGCTGACGGATCGCACCGGGCTGACCGAAACCCTCAGCCATGAGCCCCGTCCTCTTCCCCTGGCGGCATTTTGGGGACGGGGATATGGCCCTCCTTCCATATATCCGGCTCGATGTAGATGCGGCTGGCGATGGGGATCGCGTTGCGGATCGAAGCCTCGGCCTCGTCGATTGCGGCTGCCACCTCGGGGCTGGTCAGAGTCTCCGTGAATTCGACCTTGGCCGCGACCAGCAGCTCTTCGGGCCCGATGTGCTGGGTGCGCAGGTCGATGACCCGGCTCACATGTGGGCTGCCCGCCAGTGCCTGGTTGATCGCCTTGATGTGAATCTCGAGGGCAGCTTCTCCGATCAGCAGCGACTTCATCTCGATGGTGAGGAAGATGGCGATTGCCACCAGGAGGACCCCGATGCTCAGCGTCCCTAGTGCGTCCCAGATCACGTTTCCGGTGATGACATAGAGCCCGAGGCCGACCATGGCCAGCGAGAGGCCGCAGAGAGCTCCGGCGTCTTCGAGGAGGACGACCGGCAACTCTGGCGAGCGCGAGGTGCGTACGAATTCCACCCACTTGCGCTCGCCTTTGATCTTTCGTGACTCCCCCACGGCGGTGCGAAAGCTGAATCCCTCCAGGACTATGGCTACGAGCAGAACGGCGATCGCCCAGCCGATCGATGTCAGTTCGTGGGGGTGGAGGATCTTCGAGATCCCCTCGTAGATCGAGTAGAGCCCACCAAGCGAGAAGAGAACCAGCGCCACGACAAACGACCAGAAATAGCGCTCTCTTCCGTATCCGAATTGGTGTTCCTGATCAGCGACTCTCCGGGATTGCCGGCCACCCAGCAGGAGAAGTCCCTGGTTTGCGGTGTCGGCCACCGAGTGGATCGATTCGGCCAGCATCGACGCCGACCCGGTGACCACATAGGCGATGAACTTGGCAAGGGCGATCCCGGCGTTGGCCAGCAAAGCAGCGATGATTGCCCTGGTTCCTCCACCTGTGGACATGGCCCGATCCTAGGTGAGGAGGGTCACCGCTCCCCAGGTTGTCATCAGCAGCCCCACCACCACCAGGAATCTCACTCGTCCGGGGCGATATTGGGCGTCGACCACTCCCTTTGGGGTTTCCCCGTGTCGCTGTTTCCACCAGGCAAGGCCGTTGCCAACGAGCAGAGCCAGGCCGAGACCGAGGACCAATTCCGGGAGCAGGTTTTGGACGTCGAAGAGGTCGGCCACTTCGGGTGACGGTAACGCCGCTTAATCTCCCCCCGTGACTCAGGATCAGATGGCCGCTTTTGCCTCCGCGCCGGCCACCTCGGCCAACCTGGGACCGGCTTTCGACTGTCTCGGCCTCGCATTGGAAATGAGATGTCAGGTGACGGCCCGACCCGCAGAGAGTTGGAGCGTGAAACACGTCGGCCGTTTTCGGCCCTCACAGGAGGAGGGCGACGGGGTCCTGGATGCGGCGAGGATGGTGGTGGGCGACGAGCAGCCGCTCGCTCTGGAAGTCGATGCCAGCATCCCAATGGGAAAGGGGCTGGGCTCGTCGGCGGCCGCCTTCGTTGCCGGTGCTGCTGCTGCTATGCGAGCCCTCGGTGACGAAGCCAACCCGGACAAAGTCTTCCGGATCGCTGCCGAGTTGGAAGGCCATCCCGACAATGTCGCCGCCGCGGTCTACGGCGGCCTGGTCCTGGTGCCGGCCGAGGGGATGCCGATCCGACTCCCGATTCACCCCACGCTCAGGGTGGTGGTGGCGATCCCTGAGGGGAATCTTCCAACTGACGACGCCCGCCGCGTCATCGACTCGGTCCATGACCACGATGTGGTGCGGCGGAGCCTGGCCCGGGTGGCCGCGCTGACAGCGGGGCTGATCACCGGAGACCCGGAGACTCTCGCCGCGGCTCATGGCGACGAGATACACGAGGCGCCAAGGGCGGAGTTGTCGCCGGAGGTGAATGGCTTGATCGAGATCGCCAAACGGGCTGGAGCCCTGCACGCGGCACGCTCCGGAGCGGGGCCGTCGGTTTTGGCCCTATGTTCCGTCGATCAGGCGGTGAGGGTTGCCGGTGCCTTCCGAGAGTCAGGCCTCGAGGTGTTGGAGGCCACCATCGCCACCAGCGGCCTGGTCTGCGGCTGAGCGGCTCTCAACTTCCCTTGCGCTCTTTCTCGTAACGCTCGCTCTCCTCCTTGCGGGCCCGCTCATCGCGCTCGTTCTCCTCTTTGCGAGCCTTCTCATATTCCGCGCCCTCCTCCTTGCGCTCTCGCTCGTCGCGGGCGGCCTTTTCCTGTTCGGTTTCCATGGCGATCTCCAGACCTTCGACACCTCGAACCGCCGAGGCTACATCCGGTGAGCCGCTTCGACTCGAGGGGCTGACAGAATCAGGTCTATGCCGGACAGAAACCTTCAGTGAACTCCGACATCGGGCGGCGTCAACGCTTCGAGCTCATCGCCGCCCAGGTGTACGAGCCCCTCCAGCGCTATCTGCGACGCCGCGCTACGCCCGAGGACGCGGCCGATGCTCTCAGCGAGGTTCTGCTGACCGTGTGGCGGCGCCTCGACGACGTCCCCTCCGACATGCCGCTGCCCTGGTGTTACGGGGTGGCCCGGCGAACATTGGCCAATCAACGACGTGGGGCCGAGCGTCACCTGCGTCTGGTGGACAGGATGAAAAACGAGGCTGCGATTTCGCCAGGCCACGAGCCCGATGATCCCACGCTCGAGGCCGCGCTCGCCGAGCTGGCGGAGGTCGATCAGGAGTTGCTTCGCCTTTGGGCATGGGAGCAGTTGGAGCCCCGGGACATCGCTGTGGTGCTGGCAACCACACCCAACGCAGTCAGCCTGCGTCTCACCAGAGTCAAGGCCAAATTGGAAGAGAAACTTGCCCGACAGGATTCCTCTCACTCTGGACAGAAACGGGACCGACACACCGAGGAGCATCGACCGTGACCGACGAATTGCGCAATCGCCTCAGCCGGCTCGACCCGATGACTTCCGATGTGCCGACGGAGCCAGTGACGACCGAATCGTCCCAACACCTTCTGGAGGACATCATGACCACCCCAAATGCCGAGCAGTCCGAATCCCCGGGCAGCCCAGAACAAGAGACCGTGGCTGGTCGCCGTGGCGGCAGCAGCTGTCGTCATCGTGGCGATCGGCGCGGTAGGCCTGCTAACTCGTGACGGTGGGAGCGACCCGGTCGCCTCGGGCCCGCCGCTCGAGCTGAACGCCGGCGGTGAGGACCCGATGGCGATGTGCATCATGTTCAGCGTCGAGGAACTGGCCAAGGCGCCCGTTGCCTTCGAGGGAACGGTCACCTCGGTCGAGGGGGAGACCATCACCCTGGATGTGGACCACTGGTACAAGGGCGGCGACGCCGCTCAGGTGGTCCTCCATGCGCCATCCGGCATGGAGGCGTTGATTGGCGGGTTCCCGTTCTCGGTGGGCACTCAGTACCTGATCACCGCCTTCGACGGCAACGTGAACTACTGCGGTTTCAGCGGTGAGAGCACTCCGGAGCTGCAGGCAGCCTTCGAGGAAGCCTTCCCGAGCTGAGCAGCTGATTCGAGATAGACAAAGGGAGGGGCCGTGAGAACCCCTCCTTTTTCGCGTTTGGGCCCGCCGATGCAGGCGGCGGATGGAAAACTGTTCGAGAAGTCGTGTCACACATCGCGCCCGAGCGGTGTCTTCATACGTGACGACAGGGAGAACCTTCGATTGCCAAAGCGATCTTCGATCGAGGAACGGGAGAGGGAGTTGATCACAGCTCTCTATCCGGCCTTGCGAAGGATCGCGGCGGTGGCGGGCTCCGTTGACATCGAGCCAGACGATCTGGTTCAGGAGGCATTGGTGAGAATCTTGAGGAAAGGGACCATCTCGGACCTCGATGATCCGCTGGCATACCTCCGAGCGACGATCGTGAACCTGGCTTCGAATCAGCGGCGCAGCCTCGGTCGCCGGCGGAAGGCCGTAGCTCGGCTTTCCGTCGAGGAGAGCTGGTCGCCCAGCTATCCGGCCGATATCGAGGCGATCCTCGATCTTCCTCCAAAGCACAGGGCCATCCTCTATCTCGTCGAGGTGGAGGGTGTGCCCTATGCGGAGGCGGCGGATCAGTTGGGCATGACCACGATGGCGGCGAGAGCGATGGCGAGCAGAGCCAGGGAAAAGGCCCGGCTCGCTATGGAGGTGGCCGGTGGCTGACTTCACGAGCAAGCTCCAACAGCTGAGTGTGAGGGGTATCCCTGTCGGCGCGGAGGAGTTGATCGAGCGTATCGAGGCCGAACTGGCCGGCGATCCCCTGGTCGTTGTTGACAAACAACGAGAGGGAGTTCTCATGACCAAGACAGATTTGCCAGCGAAGACCCAGAACCCTGGTCCGGGGCGAGGGCTCGCATGGGCGCTGGCGACGTTCGCCATCGTCCTGGCGGTGGGTGGGTTGTATCTGGCGTTCAGCGGAGATGGCGAGGTGGTTGATCAATCCACCGTCCCCACCCCGACAACGGTCCCAACAACTGCCACCACCCCGAGCACGGTTCTAACACCCACCCTCGACCCGACCCGGCTCACGCAGGAGGAGTTCGAGTCAATCGAACCCGGTGCCTACTTCGTCGACGCCGACGGCGACCCCACCACAACGGCAGGCGCCACCTTCGTCATCGAGAACCAAGGGTGGATCGGCTCGAAAGAAGGTGTCAATTTCAACAGCGAGATCGGGGCCTTTCCCCACACGCTGCACCTGAAGCCATTTGTCGAGCCGTTTACACCGGTGTGTGGCCAGAGTGGCTCGATCGCAGGCAATCCGTTGGCCGCCGGGTCGACTGCGGCTGATCTAGCCGACGGGTTCGCCGCCAGCGGATTCACCGTCCTTGAAGCGCCAGCGCCGGTCAGTGCCTTCGGCCGCGACGGGTACCACGTAGTCGTCGAGGTGCCTGAAGGGTGCCTGTTCGGAGGTGAAGGAACCCCGCATATCTGGATCTACCCGGGTGATGTAATGGAAGTCTGGAGTTTCGACATGGACGGCTCCGTAGTGATGGTCGAGGCGTTGTGGCTCACCTTGTCGCCGAGCATCACCCCGGACGACGAGCGGCTTGCCCCGCTGAGAGACGTGATCGACTCTCTGGTGCTCACCCCGTGAGTTCGAAGTTGCCCAGTTGGCGAGACTCGGTGAGCGCGATTTCGATCCGTCGTACGTTCGGTGCCTCGAGGCGTCGATCTCCTGTCACGTGGCTCGCCACTCTGGTGGTGCTCGCCTCGTGTACAGCGGATCAGGCGTCGCCAGATTCGACGACGCCGACGATGCCGCAGGCGCCCACGACGACGCAGGCGCCGACGACCACATTCGCGAGCAGTGCTTCGACCAGCGTGGTGTCCGCCGAGTCGGACGGGTTCCCGACTGCCCTGTTCGCTGGCCTTGGTGACGAGCCCGTCTCTGATGAGTTGGCGGCCGAGCTTCAAGAGGTACTGGACGGGTCGGCTAAAGGTGATGGGCTCACGGCGACGCTGATCACACCGCAAGGGACCTGGAGTGGTGCAACCGGCTTCGCTGCCGGGGATCGCGCGATGGTCCCAACAGATCAGATGTCCATCGCTCATATCACGCAGACAGTGGTGTCGGCCCAGGTGATGCAGCTGGTCGAAGCAGGCGGGCTCGGTCTCGACGATCTCGCCGCCGATCGCCTTCCGCCCGACCTGGAGTTCGACACCAACGGCGCGAGCATTGCTGATCTCCTCAGTCACCGCAGCGGGTTCCCAGATACGTTTCCCGATCCCGTGCAGTGGGAGAGCCTCACTACCGACCCGCTGCACGCCTGGACGCCTGAAGAGGTGATTGCGACGGTCGGACCTGAACGCACCCCGGTCGGTCAGAACTGGGAGTTCGTGGGAACCAACGCCGTGCTGCTCGGCTTGATCGTCGAACAGGTCACCGGTCGGTCGGTTGCCGAGGTGCTGCGCAGCGAGGTCCTCGACGGCGACGGGTATGAGCGTCTGATCTATCAGCCGGACGAGCGGCCAACCGATCCGATGGCGATGCCGCTCGGTGCGTCGGCCGACACATTCGGGGAGAACGGCGGATCTCTCCCGTCGCTCGCCCGCGTGACCGCCGAGACCGCCGAGGCCAACATGGCGTCGGACTCACCGAGCCTCGCCCGATGGTGGAGGGCATTGTGCGCCGGTCAGGTCGTCTCGCCTGAGTCGGTGGACGAGATGACCGACTTCGAGGAACGGCCCGAATACGGGCTCGGTATCTGGGACAGGCGGTCGGAATACGGCTACGAGTCCGGGGCTTTGGGCCTCGTGGGCATCGTGGATGAGGGATACAGGACCGTGGCGCTGTGCTTTCAGAATCCAGGCGTCGTCGTCGTGGTGCTGGCGAACGCCGACCACGACGTCGACTCGGTCGCTGGCAACCTGTGGCGGGCCGCCAGCACCTGAGGAAGAGCAACCTCAGTTGCGATTGATCACGATCTCGATCAGCTCCCAGTGACGGCGGCGGACTTCGTCCGGTGAGACGTCGAGTCCCACGGCCTGCCACCCGGGCAACCACATGGCGACATCTGGCATCGGCCGACAGACGGCATTGATCTCCCAATAACCGAAATTCGTCAGGGGTCGCCCGGAGATCCTTCGGTACTCGGCGACGAAGTGATCCGCCACTTCATCGTTGCCCAGCAGCCTGATGTCGAGCGCGCAGTTGGCGACGTCGAGCGCGGGATCGGCAATGGAGCCGCCTTCCCAGTCGACGACCGCTACCAGGCGCTCATCCACCCACAGCGTGTTACCCGGCCAGAAATCGTGGTGGACGTACACCATCTCGTCTGGCACCAGGGTGGCGACAGCCTCGGACCGCCGCTTCCAAAGCTCCGCTCCCAGGGGATGCTCGAGCACCGCTTCCTCCGAGGTGTGCCCGTCGTCGTGGCCCAGAGTGGGGAAGATGGAGTCGGAAGCGGAAGGCCGCATCCCGTGGATCTCGGTCAGCACCGTTGCCAATTGGGTCGCCCAGTCCATCGGGTCGGCTGGCTCGAGTATCACTATGCCTTCGAGGAATGAGATGACCACGGCCCGTTCCGGGAACAGCCCGGCCCTGTCGATCCAGAGCGGTGAGGGGGCCGGAATTCGATGCTCGGCGGCAAGGGCCAGAGCCCGATACTCCGACTCCGCCGGATTGATGCCTTCGTCGGGCTCAGGAAGCCAGTACCGCTTGAGCACGACCCTGTCGAGGTCGGTCCGAAGCACATCCATTGTGCCGCCGAGCCCACCGAGTATCCGATAGTCATAGGAGAGCGAAGCGCCGAGGTCATCGCCCAAGCTCTCTAACTGCTCCGGTGTGGGGATCGGGGCGTAACGGTCCATGGAGACGGCGCGACCCTAACCACCGTCTCCACCACGTCTTGACGATTTAGTTGGCTCCACCCATACTGGCCCTGCGATGCGAGGAAGAATCCAGGCAACTGCGCACATCATCATTCCCTAGGGGTTCGCGCCTCACCTGAGGCGCCGCCCCCTCACGACCTCCGCAGACTGCGGGGGTCTTTTCTTTGGCAAGGTGTGAATCCATGAACCAGACAGCCGAGATCTACGACACCACCCTGCGTGATGGCACCCAGGCCGAAGGCCTGTCGCCAACGGTCGGGGAAAAGTTGCGAGTCGTCCACCTGCTCGACGAGCTCGGAGTCCACTTCATCGAAGGGGGCTGGCCCGGGGCCAACCCCAAGGACGACGAGTTCTTTCAGAGGGCGAAGGGCGAGCTGTCGCTGGAGCGGTCGATCCTGGTCGCTTTCGGGTCCACTCGCCGGCCACGGGAGCAGGTGGCGAGGGACGCCCAGCTCCAGGCGTTGCTCGCGGCCGACACCGACTACGTGTGCATCGTCGGCAAGGCCTGGGATCGTCACGTCACGGATGCCCTCAACGCATCGTTGGAGGAAGGCCTGGCCATGGTTGGCGAATCGATCGAGTTTCTCCGAGGCCAGGGGAAACAGGTCTTCTTCGATGCCGAACATTTCTTCGACGGGTTCCGCTCCAACCCCGATTACGCCCTGTCTGTGTTGGAGACCGCCGCCTCCGCCGGCGCGGAGCGAGTGGTGCTCTGTGACACGAATGGGGGAGCCTTGCCCTCTCACATCATCCCCGCTCTCGACGCGGTGAAAACACGAATCGAGACCACGCTCGGCGTGCATTTCCACAATGACTCCGACTGTGCGGTCGCCAACTCGATGACGGCGCTGGCCCATGGAGTGCATCAGGTCCAGGGATGCGTGAACGGTTACGGGGAGCGAACCGGCAACGCCGACCTGTGCTCGGTCATCCCCAACCTGAGCCTCAAGTCGGGCGTGGAGACCATCCCATGGGAGTCGATGGCTCGCCTCTACCCGATCGCACAGCAGATAGCCGAGATCCTGGGCGCCCCCATCGATTCCCGTCGCCCTTACGTCGGCGCATCGGCCTTTGCCCACAAGGCCGGGCTCCACACGTCGGGTTTGGCACGTCTCGAAGGGGCCTACGAGCACATCGACCCGGGGGCAGTAGGAAACTCCGCCCGGATGCTTTTCAGCGAGTTGATGGGGCGCTCGACGGTGTTGGCCGTTGCCGAAGAGAAGGGGTGGGACCTCGACGCCGAGAAGGCCCAAGCGTTGGTTGATCAGGTCAAGGAGTTGGAACACGCCGGCTATCAGTTCGAGGCGGCGGACGGCTCTTTCGAGATGCTGATGCGGCGGGCTACCGAGGACTTCGAGGAGCTTTACGAAGTGCGGTCGATGTCGGTGAGCATCCAGACCAACGAGGAGGGCAGGGTGACGGCCCGGGCCCATCTCGTGGTAGCGGTGGACGAAGACGAGATCGAAGTGTCGACCGAAGGCGACGGCCCGGTCAACGCCATGGACGAGGCGCTGCGCAAGGCGTTGGAGGCCGCCTACCCCGATGTGAAACGTCTCCGCCTCACCGACTACAAGGTCCGCGACCTCGACTCATCGGACGGGACCGCGGCCCGGGTGCGGGTCCTGATCGAGACCACCGACGGCGATTCAACGTGGGGAACGGTTGGAGTCCACCAGAACATCATCGAGGCCTCCTGGCAAGCGCTCCGCGAGGGGATCACTGTTGGCTTGTTGCGGGCTGGCGGCGCTTGAACCGCTGGGCCACCCAGCGGACCATCCCGGCAACTGACTTGCCTACGAGCCACCCGGCCAGGACGTCGCCCGGATAGTGAACACCGGTGTAGATCCGCGAGAAGCCGACGAGGCCTGCCAATGCATTCAAGGGCAACCACAGACCCGGTATCTCCTGCCCGACCACTCCCGAGAATGCTGCGGCCGAGGCGGTGTGACCGGAAGGAAAGGACGTGGATTCCGGGTGGACGAGACGTCGCGCCTCAGGAACCTCACTCACCGGGCGTCGTCGCTTCGCCACTCCCTTGAGCGCGATATTGGTCAGGGCGGACGTCGCGCCTATCGCAGCCATACCCAGGACGGCACTGCGCCTGCCCTTTGGCCCGCCGAAGGCGGCGAGTCCCAGAGAGGCAACGATCCAGATTCGGGAGTAGCTGGCGGTCTCGGATAGGTCAGGGAGGGTCCGATCGAGGATGGGCGACTTCCAATCGGCAATCTGTCTGAAGACCGACTCGTCGAGTTCGTGAAGGAAGCCCAAGGCTTTCGGCTGGCGGCCCATATCCGACGCATGATGGCAGCGTCGCCGTCAGGTCGCCCCGCCCCGCATCCGGATAGTCGCGTATTCTCCATTTTTGTGGAGCGGCCAGGCGCCAAGCAACGAATAGCAGCCATTGCCTTTCTCCCGCTGTTGTTGGTCGTCACTGCGGTGTTGGTCCTGGCGCTGTATCGGAATCTACCGAGCATGGCCTTCGGCTTGCCCGGTCTGGCAATCATGGTTGGCGCAGCATGGTGGATGATCACCGAGACCGGGCTGAGGCGGATTCTTGGTGGAGTGGGCAGCGCACTGGGAGCCGTCTTGATCGTCGCTGCCTTCATGGTCACCTACCACCGTCCTGAGCAGTTCATCCTGCGACTGGTCGTCGTGTTGGGGGGTCTCTCGCTGACCATGATGATGGCTCGTTATTCGGTGACCCGGTCGGTGCCGAAGACGGCCAAGGGTCAGGCACCACATCATTCCCGTGGTCTGAATCATTCTGTGCTTCTGTGCAATCCGTGGTCGGGAGGGGGGAAGGTAGAGAGCTTCGGATTGGTCGGATTGGCCAAGGAGCTAGGTGTTGAGACGGTGATGCTGGAGCGCGGTCTCGACCTCGAGGAGCTTGCATTGGACGCCGTCGCCCGCGGCGCCGACTGCTTGGGAATGGCCGGTGGGGATGGCTCCCAGGCGCTGGTCGCGTCGATCGCCATTGAGCACGACTTGCCCTTCGTTTGTGTGTCAGCAGGGACCCGCAACCACTTCGCGCTCGACCTTGGTCTCGATCGCGACGATCCGCGGGCGAGCATGCGGGCCTTCCAAGACAGGGTGGAACGGAGGGTGGACTTTGCCACGGTCAACGACCGGCTGTTCGTCAACAACGTCTCACTAGGTATCTACGCGACGATCGTCCAATCCGAGGACTACCGGGACAACAAGAGCGAGGTGAGCATGTCCATGGCAGCCGAGCTCCTCGGCCACCAGGGAGAAGGCTTCGATCTCCAGTACTCGACGCCTGATGGATTGGACATCAAGGACGCCTTTCTGATCATGGTCTCGAACAACCAGTACGTACTCGGCATGAAACGTGACGTCGCGCAACGCCGACAGATGGACGCGGGCGTTCTCGGGGTGTTCGCAGTCTCCACCAGAACGGCGGCACAGGCTGCCCATCTCCTCACCATGTCCGCGATCGGCTTGCGGAAGACCAGCCCCCACTGGCATGAGTTCACAGCTGCCGAATTCGAGGTGCGGTCTCATTCCGGCTCCGCATTCGTGGGTGTCGATGGTGAGGCTCTTCAAGCTTCAACACCCTTGAAGTTTGAGACCCACCCCCGCGGCCTCAGGATGTATGTGCCCGAAGGCAACCTGGAGATGGCAGAGAAGCGTCGGGCCCGGGATTTTCGGATCCGGGATGTGGCAGCCGTCGCTATGGGCCACACCAGCTGGTAGTTCGAGAGCTTCCTTAATGCCGACTCCGGTTTGACCTAGTTGCCGTATCACGCGACCATTCACCCGTCGTCCCCTTCTCCGTGAGGTTTTTGCATGGGATCGTTGGTAAAGAAGCGTCGTAAGAAGATGTCGAAGCACAAGTACCGCAAGCGTCTGAAGGCCAATCGCCACAAGCGGAAGTGACTTCTTGAAAGGACCGGGCGGCGCCCGGTCCTTTCTTTGCGGCGGTTGCGCCAGATGTGGCGCAACGTACCTCAGGTACGTGACGCCATATACGGCGTCGGGCGAACAGAGAAAGCCGCTACTGGCCTTTCAGGTAGCGCTCGATCTCGTCGACGAGGTGGTCGCCCTCGTCGTCGTCGGCTTCTTGCTCCAGCCGCTCGACATACTCCTCCAATTCGGTATTGCCTTCGATGGCGGCGTCCACCGTGGAGAGGAAGGTGCGCGAGGCGGTTGCCAACTCGTCGATGTCAAGGGTGACCCCTACCAGTTCCGATGCCTTGATCGCGAGAGCCTCGGCCGCAGGCGGGTACTCCTGATTCGACAGGTAGTGAGGCACCGCCGCCCAAACCGAGATCACATCGATGCCCGCATTGCCGAGGGCGTGGTTGAGGACGCCCAGGATCCCGGTCGGCCCTTCGTAGCCCGACGGGAGTAGCCCGTGGAAGGTGAGGTCATCCGGACGGTTGGCCGAGCCCACCAGTGGCACTGGAAGAGTGTGGGCCACCTGGCCGATGAAGGCTCCCATGGTCACCGCCCGCGTGACCCCGACGGCGCGCAGAGTATCAACAAGGTCATTGGTGAACGCCTTCCAGCGATAGTGAGGCTCTTCACCAAGCACGATCACAAGGTCACGCTCCCCTCCTCGCACCGCATACATCTCGTTGCGGGGCCAGGTGATCGAACGGATCCCGGTGGAGTCAAGCTCGACGATCGGTCGCCGCACCTGGAAGTCGAAGTGGTCGTCGGGGTCGATGATGGCGAAGATCTGGGCGTCGAGTTTGGTGAGGAACTCGGTCGCTGCATGGCTGGCCGACTCGCCGGCGTCACCCCAACCCTCGAAGGCAATGAGCGCGACCGGGTCCTGGAGGATCGGTCTGTCTAGCCATTGCAACGAGGCCATCCGAACAACCTACACGTCGTCTCCGGATAGTTTTGTCACGGCCAATCGGGAGCGAATCTCTTCAAACGGAGGGCGTTCAAGACGACTGACAACGAGGAGAACGCCATCGCCGCCGCGGCGATCATGGGGTCGAGCAGGCCGGCAGCGGCCAGGGGTATTGCGGCGACGTTGTAGCCGAAGGCCCAGAATAGGTTCTGGCGAATGGTCCGGAACGTGGCGTTTGCCAGGTCGATAGCCGTGGGCACCAGGCGGGGGTCACCATTGAGGAGGATGACATCTCCCGCCTCCAGGGCGACCTCAGTGCCGGACCCGACCGCCATCCCCAGATCGGCCTGGGTGAGGGCCGGGGCATCGTTGATCCCATCTCCGACAAATGCGACCTGGCGGCCTCGAGCCTGGATTCTTCGGACCAGTTCGACTTTCTCACCGGGCATCACCTCAGCCTCGAGATCCATGATCCCGACCTGCTTGGCGATGCGGGTTGCTGTGCGCTGGTTGTCGCCGGTCACCAGGCGGATTGAGATCCCGGCCGCCTCGAGTCGTGCCACGGCGGCTTGTGACTCGTCTCGCACCATGTCTGCAACCGCGATCACGCCTCTGACCTCGCCGTCCCATCCGGCGAGAAAGGCAGTCTTTCCTTCCTCCTCGAAGCGGGCCAGCGAGTCAAGCCATCGGTCTGCCACGTGAAGGCCACGGTCGACCACCAGCTTCTCCCTGCCCACCACGACCTCATGGCCGTCGATGGACCCGACCACTCCGAGCCCGGCGAGGCTTTCTGTCCGGTCGGGGGTATCGAGCTCGATGTGTCGCTCGTCCGCACCGAGGGCGACCGCCTTGCCGATCGGATGTCCGGAAGCGGCCTCCACCGAAGCCACCAGGCGTAGAAACTCTGCTTCGACGTCATCGGTGACCACATCTGCGAGATCCATCACTCCGGTGGTCAGAGTCCCCGTCTTGTCGAACAGGACGGTGTCGATGTCCCGGGTCCGCTCAAAAACGTCCGCCTGCTTGAACAGGATCCCGAGCTCGGCGCCCCGCCCGCTCCCGACCATGATCGCGGTCGGGGTGGCCAGACCCAGAGCGCAGGGGCAGGCAATGATCAGGACCGCCACTCCGGCCTGGACCGACTCGGGCACGCCATTGCCCAACGCGAGCCAGGCCCCGGTCGTGACGATGGCGATCAGGATCACCACCGGCACGAAGATCGACGAGACCCGGTCCGCCATCCGCTGGATCGGGGCTTTCGAGTTTTGGGCCTCTTCGACCATGCGCACTATCCCGGCCAGGGCAGTGCCCGCCCCAACTGCGGTGGCCCGGACCTGGATCATCCCCTCCTGGTTGACGGTTGCGCCGAACACGAGGTCGCCGGCTTGCTTGTCAAGCGGGAGGGATTCTCCGGTGAGCATCGACTCGTCGATCGATGACGCGCCGGTTTCGATGACCCCGTCGGTCGGGATCTTCTCGCCGGGGAGGACCAGCATCAGGTCACCGGGGAGCACCTGCTCGATGGGCACCGACCGCTCCGCCCCATCGACCATCACCCGTGCCTCCCTGGCACCGAGCGCGACCAACTGATGGACTGCCGTCGAAGCGCGTCCCTTGGCCCGCGCCTCGAAAGCCCGGCCGAGGGTTATCAACGTGATGATGACTCCGGAGATCTCAAAGAAGACCGGGAGGTCGGCGAAAAGGGCCCAAATCGAATACACGTAGGCGGTGATTGAGCCCAGCGAAATCAGGGTGTCCATGTTGGCGCTGAAGTTGCGCGCCTGTTTGATCGCCACCCTGTGGAACTGCCAGCCACTCCAGGTCACCACGGGCGTGACCAGGATCCCCTGCAGGGCTCGGCTCCAGAAGGTCTCCGGGCCAAACATCGCAAGCAACACGGCGGGAAGGGTCAATGCTGCGGCGATCCAGAACCGTCTCCACTGGAGATCCTCGCTGTCGTGGTAGTGGTCCATCAGGTCGCGGCCGTGCTCACCCGATTCATGTGGCGAGATGCGATAGCCGATCTTGTCAACCGCGGTGGCGAGAGATTCGATGTCGGCGTTCTCGTTGACACGGACCAAAGCCGAGGCGCCGGCGAGGCTCACCGAGGCATTCTCGACCCCATCTTGACGGCCGAGGACACGTTCGATCCTCACCGCGCAGGTGGCGCAGGTCATGCCGTCGACGTCGAAGAGAACGGTCTCCGCGTGCCTGTCGTGGGTGTCAGCCGAAGACGGCGTAACCCTGCTCCTCGATGGTGTGTTTGATCGCATCGAGGTCGGTGGTGTTGTCGTCGTAGGTGACGTCGACCGTCGCATCGGCGATAGCCACCTCGACGGACGAAACCCCTTCCAGGGCGCCCACGGCACCCTCGATGCTCATCTTGCAGTGATCACAGTGGATCTCGGGAGCCTGAAGGAGGGCTTGTTTCATCTCGGTGAAGTGTACGGCGGCGAAGGGAGATTTATTCCGCCCCGACGAGCTCCTTGCGTCGGATCCTTGGTATCCGGACGTGAAATCGCCATCCTCCAAACAGGAGGACGGACATGGACGACGTGAAGGTGCAGGGCGAAGAACTCAAGAACACCGGGTACGAGATCTTCGTCGGCATCCTCTCGATCCTGTCCATAGTCAACATCGTTCTGAAGATCCTGGCTGAAGACCCGAACCTGGACACGGTCCTGGACACCATGAACGGGCTGTTCAGCGTCATCTTCTTGGGTGATTTCACCTACCGACTGTTGTCAGCGGAGTCGAAGTCCCAATATTTCTTTCGCCAGTTCGGCTGGGCCGACCTGCTCGCCAGCCTCCCATTCGACGGGGCGAAAGTTCTGCGGGTATTCCGCCTGTTCAGGGTCATTCGGCTTCTACGAGCCAATGGCACCAGGAGGATCGTCAGCGGTCTGGTCAAGGACCGCGCCGGCAGCGCCCTCTTCACCCTGCTGCTGATGGGCATCCTGGTGCTCGAGTTCGGGAGTCTCGAGATCCTTTACCTCGAGCAATACGCGCCCGGAGCCAACATCACCTCGGCTTCCGATGCGTTGTGGTATGTCGTCGTCACCATTTCGACTGTCGGCTACGGCGACCAGTTTCCGGTGACAGGGGGAGGCCGGCTATTTGGCGCCGTGATCATCATCATCGGGGTGGGCATCTTCGGCACCTTCACCGGCTACCTGGCGAACCTGTTTCTTTCCCCGTCTAAGGCGGCTCCGGAGTCGGAAGAATCGGCATCAGATGACGATGTCCGAGACAAGATCAGCCAGCTCAAGGAACTGATGGCCCAACAACAGGCCACGATCGACGACATCGATCTCCGCCTGCAGACCGACGGCGGCACCTGATCCAGGTTCGAGCACGAGTCAAATAAAAGAGAGCCCCGGTAGAAACCGGGGCTCTCTGGTTGTCTGGCTTGGGACTGGGAGGGGGAGAGGACCTGTCCCGGCCAGAGTGGTTCAGGCGTCTTGTTCGTCCATGATCTTGCCCCGGACCCGCGGGAAACGGACCGGCGCATGGGCGTGGCAGTACTCGGCTTTGTTGTATTGCGAAAGTTTGGTGGTGCACCCGGGCTTGGAACAGATGCGGTCCGTGCTGAAACGCCGTGACGGTCTGGTCACTCCCTTGATGGCTGCCCCTTTTACGATGTCTGTCATGTTCATGGCCCTCCTGGTAGCGGGCCGGTTCTCCAATTAATACGTTGTGATGTCTTTGGTGGTTCTCGGAAAAGCGGGTCATCGACGACCCTTTGTCGTCCCCAACTCTGCTTGCCCAGCCCTAAAACGAAGGTAAACAGTTTCCCCCGTTTGTCTGTGATTAAGACGTTGCGGACCGGTCAGTCGGTTCCCGTGATCCCCAGTTTACGCAAGAAGGCGCTGTTGTCAGGCTCCCTACCAAGAAACCCGACCAACATCTGATCGGCATCGACGGAGCCGCCCTTCTCCAACACCTCGCGGCGATAGGCCATGCCCACGATCGGATTGGTGACCCCCTCCAGCTCGAAACGCCCGAACATGTCGTCGCCGAACACCTCGGCCCACATGTAGCTGTAGTAGGCGGCGTCGTAGCCGCCCATGAGATGGCCGAATGAGGCCAGATCGAACGTCCCCTCGTGGATCGGGAGCAGGCTCAGGTCGGAGGCCAGCCGTGAGATCTCGTCGAGGTCCTTATCCGGCCCGGGGGCGTGGATCGCCTGGTCCAACCAGCCGTACTTGAGCTGGCGCAGCTGATGAACTGCGATGTTGAGACGACGGGCAGCCACCAACTGGTCAACCAAGGTGTCGGGGATCGGCTCACCGGTTTCGTGATGTCGGGCGAATTTCTTGAGAACGTCGGCCCTCCAGACCCAGTTCTGCATGATCTGACTCGGCGCCTCCACGAAGTCGGTCTCGACACTCGTACCTGAAAATCGAGCCAGCTCGGTCCGTCCCAGGTTTTGGTGGAGGACATGGCCGAACTCGTGGAACAGGGTCTCCACCTCGCCGTGCTGGAGCAGCGCCGGTGTGTCGGCGGTGGGCTTGGTGAAATTGGCGACCATGGCGCAGACCGGGTTCTGATAGCTCCCGTCCTCTACGCGCCGGCTGGTGATCAGGGGAAACTCTGCCGCGTGTGAGTATTTGCCCTCACGCGGGAAGAGGTCGAGGTAGAAGTGGGCCAGTTCCTCACCCGAGTCGTGGTCGAGGATCCTGTAAAGCCTGACATCGGGATGCCATACCTGTGGGTCGGCCACCTCCACGAAGTCCAGTCCGAACACTTCCTGAACCATGTCGAACATGCCGGTGAGCACGGCGTCCATCGGGAAGTAGCTCGCCACCTCGAACGGATCGACCCCGTAATCGGTCCTGCGCTGTTGGGTGTCGTAGTACCGCCAGTCCCACGTCCGGACCTTTGTCTCCCCGGTCTCGGCCTCGAGGAGCTCACTCATCACGGCGATGTCCTTGCGACCTTGAGCGGTGAGGGGCGGGATCAGCTCCTCATAGAAGGTCGCCACCCGCTCAGGGTTCTTCGCCATTCGGTCTTCCAGCCGATAGTGCGCCCAGCTCTTGACGTCGAAATCTTGGGCGATCTCGTCACGAAGTCTCAGCGCCTCTTCGAGGATCGGCCGATTCGCTTCCACGGCCTGAGTGTTGAACTTGAACGAGAGCTGCTCACGCAGGTCGCGCCGCTTGGCATTTTCCACGAACGGGATGAAGTGGGGATAGGCGAGGGTGACTTTGAGCTTGCCGGTCTCCTCGTCCTTGTCCAACCCGTCGGCAAAGCTGGCGGGCAGACCTTCGAGATCCGTCCGATCGACGAGAATCCAGTCGTCCCACTCGTCGATGTTGCTCTGGAATCGGACTCCGAGCTCCACCAGACGCTGAGTCTTCTCCTTGACCGAGGCTCTGACGTCAGGCGGTAGGTCGTGGCCCGCCAGACGCAGGTCACGCAAGGCAAATTCGAGACCACGGGCTCGCTCCCCTTCGAGATTCTGGGCCTCTTCCGTGGCCGCGTACTCCTTGACCGCGGCGTTGAGGTCGTCTCTGAAGATGACCTCAACCGCGAAATTGCTGAGCTCCTCCTCGCTGGCCTTGGCTGCAGCGCGGACGTCCTTGTCGGGGTGGACATATCCCATGAAGACATAGCGGGTGAACGCCCTTCCCATGACGTCGGACATGCGATCCAGGGGCATCAGGGTGTTCTCGAAGGTGCGGCCGTCCTTGGGTGCAACAGCCTCGTCGACTATTTGGCGTGCCTCGTCGAGGGTCCGGGCCACGCCATTCTCAACGGCGGCGACGTCAACGCTCGCGAAGCCAAAATCCAGTTCACTCATGGGCCGCGACGGTAGTGGAAGTGGGCCCCCTGCACTCCAAGCCGTCAGCGGGCCGGAGGGGCAAAGAGCGCGGCCGCCTGGTCAGTGGTCAATGCCTCGTCAGCGTTGAAACCAGGTCGGTTGACCGCCGCCCTGATCCCGCACTGTGGATCCGGCAACTCCACGGGTGAGTCGCTGCCGCCGATCAGATGCACTCCGGCTTCCTCCAGGGTGCGGAACGGATAAGCCCGTCGCATTCTCTCCTCGCCCAACCGCTTGTGGAGCCAGGAAGCCTCCGATCCGAGGAAGGCGGGCTGCACCGAAGCAGTGACCCCGAGACGGGCCATCCGCTCGATCGCGGACTCGGTGAGGAGGGAGGCATGCTCCACTCGGAGCAACGACGGGTCGGTTCCGTCACGGGTGAGGCTCTCGAAGACATCGAGGACGGCGTCGTTGGCACGGTCGCCGATCGCATGGAGGGCAACTCCACCCCCGATCTCCAGGGAGGCCTCGGCCATGGTCAACGCCTGGCCGGGGTAGAGACGGAGGGTCCCGGTGGCGTTCGGCTTGTCGGCGAACGGCTCATACATCGAAGCGGTATGCCCGCCAAAACTTCCGTCGGCGAAACCTTTCCAGCCGGAGAAACTGAGACGACCGTCTGCCTCAGTAATGCGCTTGGCCGCGGAAACCAGGTCGGCCGGGCTTTCGGTGATCACGTATACGTCGATGTCGAGGGGAAGGTCGGGTGCCATGCGGCAAAGGGTCTCCAACTCGTCACCGACCCCGCACCAAATCGGATCCGTTGCCGAGACCATCCCGGTTACGGATCCGAGGCCGTAGTCGAGGAGCCCTCGCAGCGCTTCGAGGACATCTGCATCGGAGGGGGCTTCGGCGAGTGGGGCGATGGCGTTCCCGATCACAAGCAGGGCGGTTTCCCGCAGGACCCCGGTTGGGAAACCGGTTCGGTCCCGGTCGAAGGTCCCGCCGGGCGGGTCCGGCGTGTTGGCGTCGATCCCGGCGAGTCGTAGCGCCTCGCTGTTGGCGATTGCGATATGTCCGCAGTAGCGATAGAGGACCACCGGGCGGTCGGGCAGGGCTTCATCCAGATCGGTCCTTGTGGGGAGCTGAAGCTCGGCGAGGCCCTCATCGTTCAGTCGTTGACCGATGATCGCCCCCGAGGTCTGTTCGGCCCTGGCGGCGACCCGAGCTTTCACCTGGTTGAGGTCCGCCGAGTCCATCAAGTCGAGCCCGGTCTTCATCTGGGCGTAGCCCATCGGATGGAAGTGGTGGTCGTGAAGCTTCATTGGAGATGAGCCGGCATGTGCTCGTCGATGACCATCCGCAGGTCCTCGTGGATCTTGCCGTTGGTGACGACAAAGGCGGACGGTTCGAGGTCGTTGACCCCGCCCTTGCTGTTCGTGGCGGTCCCACCGGCCTCTGTCACGAGGAGCATGGCCGCCGCCGCGTCCCAGGGCTTCACACCATGGGTCCCTGCGTGCTCCCAGTAACCATCGAAGCGGCCGCAGGCCACCCAGGCCATGTCGAGGGCAGCTGCACCCATCCGTCGTGAGTCCCGGCACCGGGTCATCACTTGTTCCATGGCCTCGAGATAGGCCCCGGCATGTTCCTGACGGTCGTAGGGAAAACCCGTTGCCAGCAGTGAATCCTCCAGCGAGTCGGTGTTGGACACGTGGATCGCCTGCCCGTTGCTGCGCGCCCCTTCACCGACAGCTGCTACGAACTCCTCATTTCGGCCGACATCGATAACTACCCCAACCAAGGGCTCGCCGTTGTCCCAGAGGGCGACCGAGACCGCAACATGAGGGACGCGGTTGACGAAGTTCACGGTGCCGTCGAGTGGATCAATGATCCAAACCCGTGGACCGTGCCAATCGTCCGCCGCCTCCGCCCTCCTCGGCGAGGATGGAGTCGTCCGGGAAATGGTCGGAGATGACCTCGGTGACCGCGGCCTCCGCCTCACGGTCGATGTCGGTCACCGGGTCGACGACGCCTTTCATCTCGGTGTCGAAGGACTCCTCAAAGCCACGGCGAACCACATCGGCTCCGGCCCGTGCCGCTCGCACCGCAACCCAGAGGTCACCTTCCCACATGGCCGGCACTCTACGGAACGGGAATCCCTACCCTCTCGCCGGTGACTGGCCTGTTGCTGGTTGTCGGTGGGGCTGTCCTCTCCGGCCTCGCTTTTCCCCGAATCGGCCCCGGGTGGCTGATCCTGCCTGGCGTTGCCCTCTTCCTCGCCGGGTTGCGCACTGCGCCCAACCGCAAGCAGGGTCTGTTGCTGGGCACGGCCTACGGGATGGTGTTCAACGCCATCCTGCTCTGGTGGTTCGTAGAGCTTGGTCTGGTGGCGGTGATCCCCCTCGTGGTGTACCAGGCCACTTTCTGGGCGGCCTACGGATGGTGGCTGTCGAAGTACAACGATCGTGATTCCGGGACCTGGTTCCTGCTCGCAGTCGGGGGCTGGGCCGTCACCGAGTTGATCCGTTATCACATGCCAGTCCTCTCTTTCGAGTGGGGGGCCGTGGGCTACGGCCTGTCCGATCAGGTTTGGGCCCGGGACTTCGCCCCGATGTACGGGACACACCGGGGTCACCGTGCTGGCCGTGATGGCTGTGGCCGCGGTGGTGGCGCTGTGGAGGAAGCCACGCAATTGGTGGGTCCTGACCCCGCTGCCGATCCTCCTTCTGGGTGGCTCAGTCAATCCCCACTACAACCGGAACGCGCAGAGTCAGGGAATCCCTGTGGCCGTTGTCCAGGGATCCACGCCCTGTCCTTTCGAGCACTGCCCGCCCGACGAGCGACTCCGCACTTTCCAGCAACATCTCGAATTGACCAAGACCATCGAGCCGGGAGCGGTGTCCTTGGTGGTCTGGGCCGAGGGTTCGACCGGCGGTTTCAATGCCGACCCGGTGCAGAACCCGGAGATCGGAGATGCGATCGCCGCCGAGGCCCGGCGCATCGGGGCCTGGTTCCTGGTCGGCTCGGATCGCCCGATCAGCGACACGCAGTGGGTGAACGTCAACATCGTGTTCAACCCTCAAGGTGAGATCGTCGGCGAATACCAGAAACAACACCCCGTTCCGTTCGGGGAGTACATCCCGATCCGTCCCCTATTCGAATGGATCCCGGCCCTCGATCAGGTGCCCCGTGACATGATCCCCGGCGACGGCCCGGTGGTGTTCGACCTTGGCGACGGGGTGATGATGGGCTCGGTGATCTCCTTCGAGGGCGGCTTCTCCCGTTACCCGAGACAGCATGTGAAGGAGGGCGCCAACTTCATCGTGGTCGCCACCAACGAGGCCTCGTATGGGACCACCCCCGGTTCCGATCAGTTCATCGGGATGACCCGGATGCGGGCCGCCGAATTGGGCCTTGACGTGGTCCATGCCGCGGTCACCGGGAAATCGGCGTTCATCAGCGCAGGTGGTGGCTTGTCGCCGACCACCGGGCTTGGCACCCAGGAGATCCTCTACGGAAGCGTGGATGGTCTCCAGCCCTCCCTTTACGCCCGGACCGGTGACGTCCTGATGATCGCCTTCGCCGCTATCGGCCTTGTCACCTGGTGGCGGGCCCGCAAGCCTCTGGTAGCTTCCGCCGACCCCGAGGAGGATGAGAGCGCATGAGCGAGGCCCTGGAGAACCTGCTTTCCGAAGACCGCAAGTTCCCCCCACCGCCCGAGTTCACCGCCGCGGCCAACGCTCAGCCGGGGATCCATGCGTCTGCAGCTGCCGACTACCTCGGCTTCTGGAAGGAGCAGGCGCTCTCCAGGATCACCTGGGCCAGCGAGCCCACGGTGGTGCTCGACGACTCGAATCACCCTTTCTACAAGTGGTTTTCCGACGGCGAGCTCAATCTCTCGGTCAACTGTCTCGACCGGCATCTCGACGAGCACGGCGATCAGGTCGCCTACAACTGGGTAGGGGAGCCCGGTGACACCCGAGTCCTCACCTACTCCGATCTTCATGCCGAGGTCTGTCGCTTCGCCAACGGCCTGAAGAGCCTGGGTTTGGAAACCGGAGACCGGGTGGCCATCTACATGGGGATGGTCCCCGAGCTGCCTATCGCGATGCTGGCCTGTGCCCGGCTCGGGCTGGTCCACTCAGTGGTGTTCGGCGGCTTTTCCGCTGAGGCACTCTCCAGCCGAATCATCGACGCCGACGCTCGGCTGGTCATCACCCAGGACGGAGCCTGGCGTGCGGGCAACATCGTCCCGCTCAAGGTGAACAGCGATCTGGCCGTGAGCCAGACCCCCGGAGTCGAGCACGTCGTGGTGGTACAGCGGACCAGCCAACCAGTCGACATGACCGAGGGTCGTGACATCTGGTGGCACGAATTGGTGGGAGGCCAATCAGATCAGTGCGATCCGGTGACCCTCAACGCCGAAGATCCGCTCTACATCCTCTACACCTCGGGGACCACCGGGAAGCCGAAGGGAATCGTCCACACCCAGGGCGGCTATCTGACCGGGATCGTCACCACCCACTCCTACGTCTTCGACATCAAGCCAGACAGCGACGTCTACTGGTGTGGGGCCGACATCGGGTGGGTGACCGGCCATAGCTACATCGTTTACGGCCCTCTCGCCAACAGGACCACCTCGATGATGTACGAAGGGGCGCCCAACTTCCCCGACTTCGACCGTCTGTGGCAGATCATCGAGGACTACAAGGTCACCATCTTCTACACGGCCCCGACCGCGATCCGCACCTTCATGAAATGGGGCGATCACCACGTCAGCAAGCACGACCTCTCATCGCTGAGGCTGATCGGGACGGTCGGCGAGCCGATCAACCCCGAAGCCTGGATCTGGTATCAGGCCAACATCGGGAGCGGAAAATGCCCGGTCGTCGACACCTGGTGGCAGACCGAGACCGGGGCCATCATGATCACTCCGCTTCCGGGCGTGGTGGCGACCAAGCCCGGCTCGGCAACCATCCCCTTTCCTGGAATCTTCGCCGACGTGGTCGACGAGAACGGAGAGTCGGTTCCACTCGGTGGTGGCGGGTACCTCACGATCACCAAGCCCTGGCCGTCGATGGCGCGCACCATCTTTGGAGATGACCAGCGCTTTTCCGACACCTATTGGTCCCGGTTCCCTGGTCGCTACTTCCCCGGGGACGGGGCGAAGCGGGACGACGAGGGCTATTTCTGGCTGTTGGGGCGAGTCGACGACATCATGTTGGTTTCCGGGCACAACATCTCGACCACCGAGGTCGAGTCTGCTCTGGTCTCCCACCCGGCAGTTGCTGAAGCGGCGGTGGTCGGTCGCAAGGACGAGTTGACCGGTCAGGCGATAGCAGCCTTTGTCACCCTCCGCGGCAATGTCGTAGGCGACGAGGCCTTGATCACCGAGCTTAGGGAGCATGTCGCGGTGGTCCTGGGCCCGATCGCCAAGCCGAAGTCAATCGTTTTCACCGACGATCTGCCTAAGACCCGTTCCGGGAAGATCATGCGTCGTCTACTCCAGGACATCTCCGAGCACCGCCATCTGGGCGATGTCACCACCCTGGCCAACGAGGCGGTGGTTCAGGAGATCGCCGACAAGGCGGCGGTCTCGACCGAGGCCTGAACCCACCTCTAATTGGGATCAACAGGGGTCAAATACGGACCTGTGCAACCCAACTACGGAGATCAGTCGAAGATCACCGCGCCGAACCAGAGGGCGGCGATGATGAGGCCGGTCGCCAGTTCGATCCCGATCGAGGCCGCCACCGCCCCCAGTGACGTCTTCGTGGTCGGCCACGCCGCCTTGGCGCCGACGCGGATCCGCTCGGCCAGGTAGATCGTGGCAACGAATCCGATGGGGGCTCCGACCACCGGGATGACGAAGAGGCCCACGATGGCGACTCCGATCGCAATGACCAGGGTCGACGTAGGCAGGCCCACCTCTTTCAGCCGGCGGCCAGGCACCAGGTACTTGAAGATCGTGCCTCCAACTCCGAGCGCGATGCTGACCAATGCCACCGCCCATGCGGTCGGAGTGCCGACGGCGAAGGCCCAGACCAGGACCGCGGCAACGATCAGGATCAGCCCCGGTAGGAATGGGAGGACGATCCCAAATAGGCCGGCGAGAATCGCCAGTGCCACCACGAACTCTCCAAGCGGGCTCATGTCCGGATCGTAAGGATTGCCGGGCTCTCAGCCGAGACTCGATGCGAGTTCGTTGACCCGTTCCGAAGCCTCGGTGAGCACCGGCTCACCGTGGCCAAACAGAGCAGTCTGGTAGGTGAACCCCGCCAGCTTGGCCACGGATGCGTTGGCCGCCGTCATGTCCTCGGAGAACGACGGGTTGGGTCCTGTCACCCCTCCATTGAGCCCATTGAGGGCGTCACCGGTCACCATGACCCCCGCCACCTCGTCGAGTACCGAGATGTGACCGGCTGTGTGCCCCGGGGTCTTGATGATCTCCAAGCCAAACACCTGTTCCCCGTCGCCCACCGCGGTGGGTGTGGTGACGGTCTCCATCTCAGGTATGTCTTCGGCTCCGGCGTAGACATGCGCGGCCGGAGCCAGTGCCACCACCGCGGCCAGGCTCCCCTGGTGGTCTGGATGCTTGTGAGTGACGATCACATGGCCCACGGCCTCCCATCCCACCCCGATTCCGTCGAGGGCAGCCGCAATCGCCTCCTCGCTTCCCGAGGTGCCGGTATCGACCAGCGCCACCTCGCCGGCGCGGAAAAGGATGTAGGCGTTGACGAATCCGAGATTGATGCGCCTGTAGGACGACCCGACGACCACGGTGCTCGAGGTTGCCGCCCGTGGTGCCGACGTGGTCGGACTGCTCGAGCCGCCGGTTCCCTCGTCGGAGCAGGCTGCAATTCCAAGGACGGCTACAGCCAGACCGGCCTTGCCCATCTCGGCGATCGCCATTCGGCGGCTGAACAAGGGGCCATCGGTCATTGAATCGCTCCCGGTTAGCTCTTCCCGGGCCCAACATACCCTCGACCTAGCGGTGTAACTTCAAACTATGGACACCAAGATCACCCTGCCGGAGTCAGAGCTGCCGACCCACTGGTACAACATCGTCCCCGATCTTCCGGTCCCGCCTCCGCCGGTTCTCCATCCGGGCACCCACGAGCCGGTGGGGCCCGACGATCTGGCGCCTCTGTTCCCGATGGATCTCATCCTCCAGGAAGTAAGTCAGGACCGGTTCATCGAGATCCCTGAAGAGGTCCGCGAGGTCTACCGGATGTGGCGCCCAACGCCGCTATATCGGGCCAAGAACCTGGAGAACTCGATCGGCGGCCCGGCTCGGATCTATTACAAGTACGAAGGAGTTAGTCCGGCCGGATCGCACAAGCCGAACACTGCGGTGGCTCAGGCCTACTACAACGCCAAAGCCGGGGTGAAAAAGCTGTCCACGGAGACCGGAGCCGGCCAGTGGGGATCGGCACTCTCGTTTGCCTGCGCCTTGTTCGGCATCGAGTTGGAGGTCTACATGGTCCGGGCCTCCTACGACCAGAAGCCATATCGTCGGGCGATGATCGAAGCCTGGGGTGCCACCGTCTACCCGTCGCCCTCGGACCGGACCGGGGCCGGGCGCTCGATCCTCGAGGCCGACCCAACTTCAACCGGGAGTCTTGGCATTGCCATCTCCGAGGCGGTCGAGGTGGCGGCAACCCACGATGACACCAAGTACTCGTTGGGCTCGGTCCTTAACCACGTGCTTATGCATCAGACTGTGATTGGCGAGGAAGCGCTGAAGCAGTTGGCCCTGGTGGGGGAGACGCCAGATGTCCTCATTGGTTGTGCTGGTGGCGGTTCGAACTTCTCAGGGTTCGCCTTCCCCTTTCTTCGAGACAAGTTGGCCGGGACCACCAACCCGACCGTGATCGCTGTCGAGCCGGCCGCCGCCCCCTCGTTGACCAGGGGCAGCTACCAGTTCGATTTCGGCGACGCGGTGGGGATGGCCCCCATCGTCAAGATGCACACCCTGGGCCATGACTTTGTGCCCGACCCGATCCATGCTGGTGGGCTTCGGTATCACGGGATGGCGCCTCTGGTGTCGCTACTCCACGATCAGGGAGTAATCGAAGCCGAGGCGAGGCAGCAAACCGAGACCTTCACCGCTGCCGTCAAGTTCGCCCGCACCGAAGGCATTCTTCCCGCCCCGGAGTCGAGCCATGCCATAGCTTCGGCGCTTGCTCAGGCCGAGCAAGCCAAGGAGTCCGGTGAGGAAAAGGTGATCGTCTTCAACCTATCGGGGCATGGGCATTTCGACATGGGCGCATATCAGTCTCACTTCGATGGCTCGATGGAGGACTACGAGTACCCGGAGGAGCGGATCGCGGCCGCCATGGAGAAGGTCCCGGTCATCGCCTGAGGAGCTTTTGTCCCCCTGCGAAGCGGGGGGACCGCCCGACCTTCCAGGTCGGGCGAGGGGGGCCTAGGGCGAGGCGAGCTCCCGGCAGCCTTCCTCGCCGGGCAGCAACTGTCGCACGAGCAGGGTGTAGGGGTCTCCGTCGCCGGATGGCGGAGTCCAGGTGGTGACCTGAGTGGCATCAGCGAACAGATCGATGGTGTCACCCAGGTAGACGTTGCACTTCCAGTCGATCCCGGAGAACCCGCCCCATTCCTGAGGATCGTCGGGCAACGGCCAGGGGCGAACGTCTTCGAAGCCAGGTTCGGGCTGAGCTGTGCTCACCCCGGCCAACACCTTGATCTCGTCAGCCACGTAGGGCTCGGTCGGGTTCGAGGACAGCTCGAGCATCAGAGCGTCGAGTTGGACGGCCGCCTGGGTGGCGGCGTTGTTGGCGTCGGACTCGATCCCAAGGGCGTAGATCGAGTACTTGTGCTCGCCTTGATCGTCCCAAAAGGTGATGACATAGTTGGGAGCGTCGGCGATGTGGGCAGCCTGAGAGTCGTCCCTCTCGTCCGTCATCTCCGCGATTCCCATGTCCTGGAGCAGGGCCATCACCCGGTCGACATCGGCCTCGCTCAACTGAACCTGCTGGTAGGGAACCACAAGAGGTCCGGGGTACTGCATGGTTGTGACACCGGGAATTATCAAGCGGCCATCGCTCAGGAGCTCATAAGAGGGGCCAGAGGCGAGGCTCCACTCCAGGGGCACGAATCCACCCTCGTAGTGGATGCGCATGACGGGGGTGACCGGATCGTCTGGCGGTTCGAGGGTGGCGATCTCGGTTCCACAGGCGACAAGGAGCAGGGTGGCTGCGGCGAGCAGTCCGATGGTCTTCCTTCCCATGGGGATTAGATGTCGTTTCACCACGAGTCGGTTCCCGGTCAATGTCCTGTTGTCGAAAAGTGCTGGAAGTCGGTGGGAGAATCCCAATAGCCGCCCCACGTCCAGCCCCGCCCGGCCGGACTTCATCGCCGCGATGGCAGCGGTGCTCGGGGTTCTCATCTTCGACACCCTGCCCGGTCTGTTCATCGGCATCATCGTGTCGATCCTGCTCATCGTCTATCGGTCCTCCAGGCCGCACATCGCCGAACTCGGGGTGGTTCCGGGCACAGACGTCTACACCGACATCGAGCGCAGGCCGGAGGCGGTCAAGCCTGCTGGCATAGAGATCGTTCGGGTCGAAAGCGGCCTCTTCTTTGCCAACTCGGAGTTCGTGCGTGCCCATATCCGCTCAGCCGCGGCAAGGCCGGGGACGAAGGCAGTGATCATCGATGCCGAGACCATCCCCTCGATCGACGTCACCGCGGTGCGAATGCTCATCGAAGTAAACGAAGAATTGCGGTCGAATGAGGTCGATCTGGTGATCGCACACGACATAGGCCAGGTGCAGGACCTGCTCCCAACTGGCGAGCGGGGGTCCGGACCGGCCCTCTATCCAACCATCGACCAGGCGATCGCCGCGGTCAGGGCGAAGTCGGGCTGGCCGCTAGCGGCTCTCCCAACTGGTCAGACCTTCGTCAAGCAGGTCCATCGCCCAGTCGACCTCCTCGGTGGTGGCCACCAGTGGCGGGATGAAACGGATGACGTTCCCGTCGGGGCCACAATTGATGACAATCAGATCACGGTCGTAGGCGTGCTTTTCGACGTGCTGGAAGGCGGGCTTGTCCGGAGTCCGGCTCTCCCGGTCAGTGACCAACTCGACACCGGTCATCAACCCCAGGCCGCGCACGTCTCCGATCGTGGGGTGACTCTCCGCCATCTCATGGAAGCGCTCAAAGACCCGCTTCGACAGCTCCCGGGCGTGGGGGAGGAGCCCTTCCATGGTGTCCATCACCGCCACCGCGGCGGCGGTCGAGACGGGGTTGCCCCCGAAGGTGGTGCCGTGGGCGCCGACCGGCCAGTTGTCCATGATCTCGACCGAGGATCCATAGGCGGAGAGGGGCAAGCCATTGGCGATCCCCTTGCCCATGGCCATGATGTCCGGCTTGGCGTCGAAGTGGTCGGCTGCGAACCACTCGGCGGTCCGGCCGAAGCCGGTTTGGACCTCGTCGTAGACCAGCATGATCCCGTGCTCGTTCGCAAGTTCCCTAAGAGCGTCGAGGAATGCCGATGGCGCCGGGTAGTAACCGCCCTCGCCCTGAACCGGTTCCACCAAGAAGCAAGCGATGTTTTTGGGGGTGACCACGTGCTTGAAGGTCATCCGCAACTCGTTGAGGGCGTGATCGACGGCCTCGGCCTCGGTCATCCCCCAGCGATAGGGGTGGGGGAAGGGGGCCACGAACACCGATCCCAGGACCGGGTGGTACCCATCCCGGTACCTGGCGTTGGAGGTGGTGTAGCTAATCGACCCCATGGTCCGCCCATGAAACGCCCCGCGGAAGGCGATGACTCCCTGACGCCCGGTCGAGTATTTGGCGAGCTTCACGGCGGCTTCGACCGCCTCAGCGCCAGAGTTGGCGAAGGCGAACTTCTGGATGCCAGGCGGGGTGATCTCCCGAAGTCTCTCCGCGGCCTCGACGATGGCGTCGTAGCGGACGATGCACCCCGAATGCATGAGGCTGTCGATCTGGCGGTGGGCGGCCTCGACGACCGCCGGGTGGTTGTGACCGAGGTTGACCACCGCGGTGCCGCAGGCGAAATCGGCCCAGCGTCTGCCGTTGACGTCGGTGACCCAGATCCCCTCCGCCTTCACGGCGTGGATATCCGTGTCGAAAGCGATCACGGGCGAGATCACGTCCTTGTGACGGGTGACGAGGTCGGTCATAGGTCGCGATGCTACCCAACCGGCCGGACAGCAGGAGCCCCGCGTGCCGGTTGGCCGACTACTGCCCTCCACACCCCTGGGGCCAGCGTAGGTGCTGGTCAGCGAGGATTCCGGGCAGTTCGGTGACGGTCCCGTCGGGCATCTGGATCCTGACAACCGCCTCGGTCGAAGCGCCCAGGCCGAAGTGGGCCACGGGGAGATGCCCCGAGGCGTAGCCGCCCCCGGCGCTGATCTCCTGGCGCGCGATCACAGTGCCGTCTTCGGTGGACACCGTGACCACGGCACCGATGCCCCGTCCCGGGCCACCAATCGACACCTCGAGCCAATGACCGCTGTCACCGGTGTTGCGGAACATGATCGAGGGGAGCGCCGGCTCCCATTCGACCCCGAAGACATCGAGTCGTCCGTCGCGGTCCACGTCGACTACCGGGGCGCCTACCCAGTACTGATCCGACCCAAGCCCTGAGGAGACTTCGAAGGAGATGGCTGCCCCGCCGAGATTGCGATAGACGGCGGGGGCGTTCCCATCACTGGCCGAGGCCGAAGTGACGATGTCCGGCCAGCCGTCGTTGTCGATATCCGCGATTTCGACATGGGGTGCCAGAGTGGGGAGAGGGGTGAGCCCGGCCTCCTCGGTGACGTCCTCGAACCCACTTTCCTGGTTGAGGAATACGCGCACCGGGATCTCGGAGTCGAATTCCACCGTCGCCCGATAATGCTGGCCGACCACGATCTCGGGCATCCCGTCCTTGTTGAGATCGCCGATTGCGACCCCGGCTGCGTCGTCCTCGATTCCGACGGGGATCGCCGCGTAGTCGGCCGGAGTCACGTCCTCAAAGGCGAGACTGCCCTGGTTGAGGAACACCGCGGTGGAGGTGGCTAGGTCGGGGAGGCCGTCACCGTTGAGATCTCCGGCGGCGGCACTCAGGGCCAATACCCCTTCTAGCCCGGAACCGCCGGTCACGTCGGTGAACTCGAGTGAGCCCTCATTGTGAAGGAGCAGTCCGCCGGTCTCGCCGGAGTTGTCCTCGGATACGTAGAGATCGAGGAGACCATCGCGGTCGAAGTCAGCAACCGCCGGAGTTCTTCCCCGGAAATCAGGAGGAAGGATCTCGCCGTGGGGCTGGAGTGTGCCGTCGACGTTCTCGAAGAGACGGCTCGGGGTCTCCGAGTCGGCGGAGCGCCCGGCATGGCGGATGAGGAGAAGGTCGTCGTCGCCGTCCCCGTCGAAGTCGGCGAACACCGCCCCCGAGGTGCGCCCCAGCTCAGTGCTCCACCCATCGAGGGGAGTCAATCCGGGTGTGCTGAGCAGCAACTGGTCGGGTCGGGGGCCGTCCGCTCCCCGAACCTGATAGTCCTCGATCTCCCGGTCGGCGAAGGTGCCGAACACCAGGTCGGGGTAACCGTCGCCGTTGGGATCTCCGAAGGCGCCGGTGTGCCCGTACATCCCGATCAGGGGATCGATCAGGCCCATCTCCTCGGTGACGTCGGCGAAGCTGATCGGGCCTGGAGTGCCGGTGGTGGGGCCGGTCCAGCAGGTGAGGTCCCCTGGGGTCTCAGCGACCGAGGTCCCTGAGCCAGCATCAATAGTCGTGGTGGTCGGGGCACCAGGGCGGCTGGTGGCAGTTCCGCTGGACCCCGAAGCGGTGCAAGCAGCCAGGAGCACGACGACGAGTGAGGTCGCCAGATTCCGGCTCATACGCCCTCGATGACCACCAACACCGGGACGCCAAACCCCGAGTCGTCATCGAGCGGGGATGCGTTCACCCCGAGGATGAGTCGGCCGTCGTCATAGACCAGGGAGTAGCTGCCACCAGGCAGGAGCCCCAGTTTGTCGGCGAAAGCGTCGACCAGTGTGGTCACTTCGACGATCTCCCCGGTCGAGGTGTCCATGGAGCGGATTGGGGCCCCGATTTCCCAGGCCCCACCGTGGGCGTCGGGCATCCAGAAGATGCGTGAGCCATCAGGTGTCATCGCAATAGACGTGACGCTCCCGTCCGGATCACCGAGATCGGTCAACCGGCCGTCGGGGGAGATGGAGAAGAGGCCGGGCTCGTCGTCGGCGACCCCGTACACCGTCCCATTGGGTGCGGGCGGGGTGACCGAGCGCAACCACCACCCGGGAAGTGTCACGCCGAGGTCGGAGAGCTCACCGGTGGCGGGGTCGAGAGCCGCCAGCGAATTGTCGCCGATCGAGTAGAAGACGTTGCCGCTCACCGGGTCGATTCCGAGCGCACGGAAACCCTCCTGACGCGGATCGTCGATCTGGTTGACTGTTTCCCTGGTCGAGGTGTCGTAAACAGTCAGCAGCCCACGGTCGGGCTCCTCCGATTCGACATCGACCGAGCCGGCAACCAGGGTCTGCCCGTCGCCCGACATCGTCATAGTTGGATTGCCATGCTCCCCGGCGAAGGCGCCCCGGTCGGAGATCGTCATCGCGGCGGGATCGATCTCGAGCAGACGGTCGCCTTCGTACCCGTCGCCGTACACCAGGCCATCGCGGGTTCCCCAGTAGGTGGCGGCCCAGACCGATCCACAGGCGTCTCTCACCATCTGGGCGTGGATCTTCCCGTATCCGAAGGTCCCTGGCTCATGGGGCACCACAGAGAGGACATCCCCGAATCGGGTCAGGGTGCGCGCTTCCTCGTCGTAGACGAACAAGTAGGAGTTGGCGTCGATCCCGAGATGGTCGCCAACGGCGGAAAGATGCCGACCGTCGTTGAGGGATATTCCTTGACCCCATTGTGTCCACAACCCTTCGGTGGGCCCGGGAAGGGGGTATCCGGCGGCGTAGACCTCGACTCCGTCCCCGGAGGAGATCTGCTCCAGGGTGACCGTGCCGTCGTCACGCCAGTCGACACCGTCTGAAGGGGGTTCGCATCCCTCGGCAGTGGTGATGGTTGGCTGGCTCGCGATTGTGGTGGTCGCCGTCAGCGGGTCGCCGGCGGAGGCGACTGTGGGGTCGGGACTGCTGCCCGGGGCACCAGTGCACGCCAGCAAACAGCCCATCGAGATCAAGATCGCCAACTGGAACACCCGACCGCTGCGCGCGCTAGCCACCCTTCTCCGCGGTCAGAGTGTACTTACAGTGAAATCGGGGGCGGCTAGGCGTCCCGGTATTTGAGCCCGAGGTAGATCCCGGCGACGGCGTCGACCAGGAGCATCACGGCGAAGAGAGTGATCAGCAGGTCGACGGTGAACTGGGCGTTGAACAAGACCAGCAACCCGAGGATGATGCTGACCGCCCCGAACACACCGGCGCCGAGGCCTCCTCCACGGAAGGCGCCGACGAAGGCGGCGATCCCGATCAGGATTCCCATCACGCCCAGAAAGACGCCGAACGCTCCCTTCAGGAAGTTGGTGGCGTCCTGGGGGTTCATGAGGACAGCGATCCCGGCGATCATCCCCAAGAGCCCGATGGCGACCTTCCAACCCCAGTCGCTGCTGTCGATGAACACCGAGAACATCATGAAGGCGCCGTGGATGAGCCACCACAGACCGAGGATCACCACAACCAAGGTGAGGGCCTCTTCCCCACGGATGAGGAGGATGATCCCGAAAATGGCGGCGGTGATGCCGCCGAGGAGGAACGCGTAGTTGACCGTTCGTTCCGGGGACGCCGTCATAGCCATCTTCAACACTCCTTATAGGCCTGTTGCGAGCGAGTCAAAGATACCTGGCGCGGTGCTCGGCGCGGTGGATCGATTAGCTTCGGGCAGTGCCTTCCTTGCGCAGCCGGCGTGTCGTTCTGCCGGATGGGGTGCGCCCGGCCACCATCCGCCACGAGAGCGGTGTGATCGTCGAGATCGGAAATGGCCCTGCTGATGAGGATTTCGGGGATCTGGTAGTCATGCCTGGCCTGGTCGATTCCCATGTCCATGTGAACGACCCGGGGCGCTCGGATTGGGAGGGCTTCCCCACTGCGACCAGGGCCGCGGCGGCCGGAGGCACGACGACGATCGTCGACATGCCTCTGAACTCGATCCCGCCCACGGTGAACCCCGAGTCGCTTGCGGTCAAACGCACGGCCGCCCAAGGAGCGATAGCCGTCGACCTCGCATTCTGGGGCGGTCTGATCCCCGGCTCCGAGTTCTGGCTCGAGGATCTGGTCAAGGCCGGTGTCTGCGGTTTCAAGTCATTCCTCGTCGACTCCGGGGTCCCCGAGTTCCCCCCGATGACGGTTGACGGGCTGGAGGCCGCCCTTTCCACTCTGGCCCGGCTCAGAGTCCCGCTCTTGCTCCACGCCGAGGATCCAGCCCGGCTCCATCCGATGACCGGCGATCCTCGAAACTACGGCCGGTACCTCGAATCGCGGCCGGCGGAGTGCGAGGCGGAGGCGATCGAGGTCGCCATTTCCCTGGGCCTGGAAGCCGGTGGTCAGATTCACATCCTCCACGTTTCGTCTGCCGACGCCGCCGACGTGCTGCGATCGGCGGGACCCGGCATCAGCGCCGAGACTTGTCCTCACTACCTCACCTTCACCGCCGAGCAGATCGGGACCGGCGCCACCGAGTTCAAATGTGCCCCACCGATCCGGGGCACTGCCCACCGGGAAGCGCTGTGGGAAGCCCTGGGCGAGGGAACGCTGACCATGATCGTGTCCGACCACTCACCGTCGCCGCCCGATCTGAAGCAGGTCGAGAGCGGGGACTTCGGCGCCGCCTGGGGAGGCATCAGCTCGCTGCAGATCCGGCTTCAGGCCACCTGGACTGAGGCCAGTCGTCGCGGCTTCGGTTTCGATCGGCTCACAGAATGGCTATCCACCGCTCCAGCCCGTCTCGCCGGGCTCGACGGGAAAGGCGCCATCGAAGTCGGAAAGGACGCCGACCTCGTGATCTGGGACCCCGACGCCGTCTCCGATGTGGTGGGGGCCGGGCTCGAGCACCGCCACCCCCTCACCCCATACGAGGGAATGCGGCTACGGGGCAAAGTGGAGAAGGTGATCCTGGGCGGGCAGACTCTGTTCACCCCGGCGACCGGAGTCATCGGGGTGGGTGGCAGGATGCTGGAGCGAACATGGTCGACCTGATCTCGAGTGCCGTCGGTGGGCGGATCGTCGCCTGCAACGACGAGTTCTTTGCACCCGCCTCGAATCTGATCTCACTGGCCGATCCGATCTCCAATTCCGAATACACCGATCGCGGGAAGTGGATGGACGGCTGGGAGACCAGGCGGCGCCGAGACCCCGGGCACGATTGGTGCCTCATCGCCCTCGGAGTCCCGGGACGAGTCGAGCAGGTAACCGTGGACACCTCCTTCTTCACCGGCAACTACGCCGAGTCCTTCTCGTTGGAAGGGTGCGGCGAAGGCGACGACGGCCAACTAGAGACCGCCGAATGGGAGGAACTTCTGCCCCTAACTGCCCTCTCGGGCGACTCCCGGGCATCGTTCACGGTGGCCGACCCACACCGGTTCACCTATCTCCGGCTCAACATCTTTCCCGATGGGGGCGTCGCCCGGTTGCGGGTCGAGGGCACCCCGATCCCTTCGCGCTCCCAGGTCTGCCCTGATGGGGAACCGGTCGATCTGGCCTCGATGCTGGTCGGCGGTGAGCCGGTCGATGCCTCGGATGTCCATTATTCGCCTCCCTCCAACCTGCTCCGGCCCACTGAGCCGGCGGGGATGTGGGACGGCTGGGAGACCAAGCGTCGCCGCGGCCCGGGCAACGACTGGGTGGAACTGCGTCTAGGGATGCCGGGGCTCTTGGAGACGGTGGTGATCGACACCCGGCATTTCAAGGGCAACGCACCGGGTTGGGTCTCGATCTCGGTGTCCGAAGACGCCTCGGCTTGGACCATGATCCTGGATCGGGTTGCCGTCAACCCACATGAGGCAGCCGGCCTCGATCTTCCGGAGCCGACCCACAGCGCCTACTTGCGGGTGGACATCCACCCCGACGGTGGACTGGCCCGGATCAAGGCCCTGGGCCACCCCGACAGTCAGGCGGCGGTCGAGAAACGGCTCTCCTATCTCAATGCGCTCACCGCCCAGGCGGCGAGGCGTTTCTTCAGACACGCCTGCGCATCGGGCGTCTGGGCCGGCTCGATGTTGGCCGGGCGCCCTTATCCCGGTTCGCTGGAAGTGCACGCCGCGGCCGAATCCGCCTTCGACCAACTCACCGAGGCGGACTGGTTGGAGGGCTTCGAAGGGCATCCTCGGATCGGGGAACGAGGGGACCAAACCGCCAACCAGGAGCAGTCCGGTGCATCCGATGCCGGAACCGACACCCTGGCCGCCATCGCCGAGGCGAATCGTCGCTATGAAGAACGGTTCGGTTTCACCTATATCGTCTATGCAACCGGGAAGACGGCGGAGGAAATGCTGGCGCTCGCCCAGAGGCGGCTCGAAAACGACAGGGTGCAAGAGATCGAGAACGCGTCCCGTGAGCAGCGGTCGATCACGACGACCAGACTCCGCAGAATGTTGTGTGAAGGAGACCAGAAGTGACGTCTGTGAGCACCCATGTCCTCGACACCGCTAGCGGCGAGCCGGTGGAGGGGGTCACCGTGACCATCGAGCGCTCTCTCGATGGCCATTGGCAGCACATGTCCGATGGGGTGACCGATGTCAACGGGCGAATCGTGATGCTGGCCGGCGCCGTGTTCAGCGGTGTCTATCGGCTCGTCTTCGAGACCGGCGATGCGGGCAACCCCTTCTATCCCCCAGGTCCACGTGGTGGTCGACCTCGACGAAGACCAGGACCACTATCACATACCGCTCTTGATCAGCCCTTACGGGTACACCACCTATCGGGGTAGCTGAGAGTGGCCCAACTTGGCGAGAGCCGCTGGGGCAAGTCCGGCGTCAGGGTCTCCAAGATCCATCGTGATGAGAACGGCGACGACTTCTCCGATCTGACCGTGCGGATCCTGCTCTCCAACGATGTGGTCGCCACCCATACCGAAGGGGACAACGCCACGGTCCTGCCCACCGACACCATGAAGAACACGGTCTACGCGATGGCCCAGGAGCATCTCACCCGGGATCTGGAGGCGTTCGCTGCAGTCCTTGGGGAGCGGTTTATCGCCCGACCGGATGTGGACCGGGTGGAGATCGCTATCGCTGAGCGGCTTTGGACCCGGGTGACCGGGACCGGATTCACCGGTGGCGGCTCGGAGCGCAGGACCGCCCGGATGACGTTCGATGAGGCCGGGACCACGGTTTGGGCCGGTATCGAGGGCCTGGTCGTGCTCAAGACCAGGGGCTCTGCCTTCGCGGGTTTCCCTCACGACGAGTTCACGATCCTGCCCGAGGCGGAGGATCGGCTCTTGGCGACTTCGGTCAGCGCCGAATGGCATTACGACCGGGTTCCTGCAGACACCACGGGGTCATGGGAGGCTGCCCGGGGAGCCATCGCTGGCGCCTTCTTCGACGTCGATTCCAAGTCGCTGCAGCATCAGGGTTGGCTGATGGCCGAGGCTGCGTTGGCCGCGGTCCCCGAGATCTCCGAGATCACGTTCCATCTCCCCAACCAGCATCACCTCCCCTTCGACCTCACCCGTTTCGGGATGACCGACAAGGGAGTCGTGCTCCAGCCAGTTTCCGAGCCCTACGGTGACATCGCCCTCACCGTCGAGCGGTAGGCGCCGATGGACCTCTCCCAGGATCTGGCCCTGATCCTGCTTTTGGTCGTTCTCTTCGTCATCTCGGTGTTCATCTCGGCAGCGGAAACCGCCTTCCTTCGCATCCCCGCGGTCCGGGTGCACACCCTCGCCGAGGAGGGGAGTCGATCGGCCAAGAAGCTCGCCCAGCTCACCGACCGCCTTCCCGAGGTGCTCAACGCCATCCTCCTGGCTGCCCTGCTCTCCCAGATCGGCGCCGCCACCGTGGCCGGGATCCTCGCCTCCCAGTGGTGGTCCGCCTTCGGGGTGACAATTGCCTCGGCGGTGCTCACCTTTCTCCTTTACATCTACGCCGAGGCCATCCCCAAGACTTATGCGGTGCGTCACCCCGATCGGGTCGCCCTCACCCTGGCGTATCCGCTGGCCGCGGTAGTGACCATCCTCAAGCCCTTCGTGACGGTGCTGGTCTGGATCGCGGACATTCAGATGCCGGGCAAGGGCATAGTGACCTCGCCGACCATTACCGAGAACGAGTTGCGGATGCTGGCTTCCCGAGCCGCAATCGAGGGCGAGATCACCTCAGAGGATCTGGACCTGATCGAGCGAGCGTTCCGAATCGGAGATCGTCAGGTGGACGACATCATGGTTCCCCGCCCCGATATCACGGCGGTCGACGGCGATTCGTCGGTCGCCTTCGCCCTCCAGGCTGCCCTCGAAGCCGGTCACCGTCGGGTGCCTATCTTCGAGGGAAGCATCGACAACATCACCGGGGTGGTGAAACTGCACAATCTGATCCAGGTGCCCGAGGACCGCCGGGAGGCCCTCCCGGTCTCGAGGTTGAGCGAGCCGGTGCTGGTGGTCCCCGAGTCGAAGCGGGTGCTGGGTTTGCTCAACGAGATGCAGGAGGCGGGAACCCATCTCGCGGTGGTGGTCGACGAATACGGGAGCACCGCCGGTTTGGTCACCATCGAGGACATCGCCGAGGAGGTCATGGGCTCGATCAGCGAAGGGCCGGAGCAGGCCGATGTGGTGCATGTCGGCGACGACGAATGGCTGATCGATGGCTCGTTACCCGTGGAGGACCTCTCCGAGATCATCGACGAGGACCTCGACGACACCGACTGGAATACCGCGGCGGGTCTGGTGCTGAGCCTGCTCGGCCGCCTGCCCCACGTTGGGGACGAGGTGACCTTCGGTCATCACGTGCTTCGGGTAGTGAGTGTCCGCGGGCGGCGGATCACCAGGATCGAAGTTCGCCGCATCAAAAAGATCTGATCGTCAGCTGCGGCCCTCGAGGATCCTGAGGAACGACCTGGTCCTGAGCTCGTCGACAGTGAGCCCCGTGCGCGCGATCGCGTCGTCCTCGGTGATCGCTCCGCAATTGATGGCGCGCAGAAAGAAGTTGAGCAGGCCCTGCCCGGTGGCTGCGTCGTCGAACACCTCCCCTACGAGGGTGGCTTTCGCCGCCGACTCGACGAAGTTGGAAAGACGCTCGCCGGCCTGGTCGAGACCTTCGAGGAAGAAGGCGTACACCGCGGCGTAGCGGGTGGGAAGTTGGGCGGGATGAAGGTCCCATCCCTGGTAGTAGGCGTGGGAGAGCGAGTGGCGGATGTGGTCGTAGTGGAGCTTCATCGCCTCGTGGACAGTCGACTCGTTCACCTGCCTCTCAGAGTCGGTGAGGGAGTCGCCGCGGTGGATCGGCACCGGCATCACATTGGTGGCCCCATCGGAGAGCCAAACCCCGGTGCCGGCCAGACCCACCTGGAGCACATGGCGGGCGAAGTCACACGCCGGATGAGTCATCGTCTGATAGGCGGCGGTGATGTTCATCGAAGCGGTGTAGTCGTAGGTCCCGAAATGGGCGCCCCGAACCCGACCGGCGCCGGCATCGACGAATTTGCGCACTCCGGCGGTGCCGTCCCGGTCGATCACCATCTGCGGGGTCTCCATCATCAGCTCGATCGGGATCTCGGCCAGACCCAGTTCCTGCTCGAGTTGCGTCAGCGCCTCGGTTAGGACTGTCACCTGCTCCACGCCCTGGATTTTGGGAAGGGTGACCGCAAACCCTTCAGGCAGGCGGCCGGCGGTCTCGGCGAGGGTGCTCACGAAAAGGTCGAGGGTGCGTAGTGCCCTTCGCTGGAGTTCACCGGTAAGCGACTTGATTCGGATCCCGATGAACGGCGACAGTGAGTTGTTGGCGATCCCGAAGGCGACCTCCTGGGCGGAGGAATGGGCGTGACCGTCCTCTTCCTCGTCGGGTCGGTGCCCGTAGCCGTCTTCGAAGTCGAGTCGGAAGTCCTCCACCGCCTCCCGGACCAGCTTCTCACCGACTTTGGTGTGCACCTTCTCGCTCAGTGAGTGATGAATTCCCAACACCTCGACGAGGTGGTCTGGGTCGGGCAGCCACCGGTCCAACGCGCTTCTTGCCAACTCTCCAAGCCTCCCCGTGGTGGTCGAAGCGAAGAGATGTGCACCGCCGTAGACCGTGTGGACGGGCTGGCGGTCGGGCCGCTCGCCGGGAAAGTCGGCCTTCACCTGCCCTGACGCCCGATTTAGCCGGTCGGTCCAATCGGCTAGTGAGTCTTCGTGCAATGTCATGCTGAGTCGACTCTATGGCTGCCGGTACCGTGGCGTCCGATGGGAACACTGCTGGTTCGCCACGCTCGCGTCCTGGTCACCGTGGACGGGGCCGAGATCGAGGATGGGAGTCTCTTTGTCCGTGACGGGTGGATCGAGGCTCTCGGACCAACCTCTGAACTGCCCGACGCTGCCGACGAGGTTGTCGACCTTTCTGGACATGTCGTGCTCCCCGGTCTGGTCAACACCCATCATCATCTGTATCAGACCCTGACCAGGGTGGTGCCTGGCGCCCAGGACGCGGGTCTCTTCCAGTGGCTGCGCACCCTGTATCCGATCTGGGCCAGGATGACCCCAGATCACGTTCGGGTGGCCACGACGGTCGGCCTCGCCGAGCTGGCTCTTAGTGGCTGCACCACTGCCTTCGATCACCAATATCTCTGGCCCAACGGGTCGAAGGTCGACGACCAGATCGAAGGCGCAGAGCCAGTCGGGCTCCGATTCCACGTCTCCCGCGGCTCGATGAGCCTCGGCGAGTCCGACGGTGGTTTGCCACCGGACTCAGTAGTCGAGAAGCCCCAGGCCATCCTCGACGACTGTCAGCGGGTGGTTGGCTCCTTTCATCAGCCGGAGCGGGGTGCGATGACTCGGGTGGTGCTCGCTCCCTGCTCACCGTTCTCGGTCACCACCGACCTGATGAAGGAAACCGCCGACCTGGCCCGTGACCTCGACGTGACGATGCACACCCATCTCGCCGAGACGGCCGACGAGGAGGAGTTCTGCGTCACTCGCTTCGACCGCCGCCCAGTCGGGCATATGGAGGATCTGAGATGGGCCGGGCCCGACGTCTGGTATGCCCACGCCGTGCACGTCGCACCCGACGAGATCATCCGCATGGGAGAAGACGGCACCGGGGTGGCACACTGCCCCACCTCGAACATGAGACTGGCCTCGGGGTTGGCACCGGTGGCCGGATACCTCGATGCCGGGCTCCGGGTCGGCCTCGGTGTCGACGGCTCGGCATCGAACGACTCGTCGAACATGCTGGCCGAGGTTCGTCAGACCTTGTTGTTGAACCGTCTCGCGGTCGCACCCGGCGTTGGCGCAGGCACCCAGATGACGGCACGGGATGCGCTGATGCTGGCAACAGTTGGAGGCGCCTCAGTATTGGGCAGGGACGACATCGGGCATCTGGCCCCGGGGATGGCCGCAGATTTCATTGCCATCGACCTGGAACGGCTCGAGTTTGCCGGTGCCGGACACGATCCGGTGGCCGCGGTGGTGATGTGTGCCCCGACCCGGGTCGACCACTCCTGGGTCGGAGGGCGTCGAGTAGTCGAGGACGGGCAACTGGTCGGGGTCGAGGTCGGAGCCCTGATCGAGGAGCACAACCGTCTTTCTCGCACCCTGCTCGGGTAATTTCCTTGGTTGATGGAGGTTCAGCACCCGACGACGGTCGATGAGGCGGTCGCTGCCATGTCGGAGGGCGCGCTGGCCCTGGCCGGAGGCACCGATCTCATGGTCGAGATCAATTTCGGGCACGCCCGCCCCGAAAACGTCGTCGCCCTGCGTCGGATCGAGGAACTGGCCGAGTGGGAGCCGAATCGCATCGGAGCCGGGGTCACCTGGAGCCGTCTCGAGCAGGGCGCTCCGCTCGCCCTGGCCCAGGCGGCAAGAACCGTTGGCTCGCCACAGATCAGGAACGCCGGAACCCTGGGTGGCAATGTCGCCACCGCCAGCCCCGCGGGGGACGGTCTTCCCTTTCTCGCTGCGGTCGACGCCTCGATCGAGTTGAAATCTCCTGCCGGCGCCCGATCCCTCCCTTGGCATGAGTTCTTCGTCGGGGTGAAGCGGACGGCACGTCTCGCTGGCGAGCTGATCACCGCAGTTCGTCTCCCCGATGACATGCCGGAGCGCCAATCCTTCGGGAAGATCGGGGTTCGCAACGCGATGGTGATCGCCACCGTGTGCTGTGTCGTTACCCGGTCGTCTACTGGTTCGACCACGGTGGCACTGGGCTCGGTGGCTCCAACCCCGATGCGGGCCAGAGGGGCTGAGGAGATGATTTCCTCCATCGCCCGGCCCACCGAGGCGGATCTTGTGGAGTTCGGCCGTCTCGTCTCCAAAGAGGTGAGGCCGATCACCGATCACCGTTCCACCGAGGAGTATCGCCGCCACGGCGCCGGTGTCCTCGCTCGACGTCTCCTCGAACGGTGTCTGCGGTGATCGTCGAATTCACCCTCAACGGAAGCCCGGCCACGGCGCGGGTGATGAGCCCGGGAAGTGCCCTCGATGTCCTTCGAGACGAGCTGGGGGTTTTCGGGCCGAAGAGCGGTTGTGAGCAGGGCGAGTGCGGGTCGTGCTCGGTGCTGCTCGACGGGGTGGTGGTCTGTTCCTGCCTGGTGATGGCAGGCGACCTCCAGGGCTCGCTGGTGGTCACCGTCGAGGGGGTCGCCGGCGACGAGGTCCATCCGGTTCAAGCGGCGATGCAAGAGGCCGGGGCGGTGCAATGCGGTTTCTGCACCCCGGGGATCGTGGTCGCCGCGGTTGACCTGTTCGAACGCAATCCTCAGCCCACAGGGGAGGAGATCAAGGAAGCGCTGGCGGGGAATATCTGTCGTTGCACCGGTTACGGAGCCATCGTGCGTGCTCTCGAAGGGCTCTCGGGGGCGGCTGCCCGATGACGACCCGCACCGATCGTCGCGCGATCCAGGTGGAGGGCACCATCGGGCAGTCCCCGTTGCGGCCCGACGGGATCGCCAAGCTGAAAGGGGAGTTCGAGTACGCACAGGATCTCGAATCAGAGGGGATGCTCTGGGCGGCCACGGTGCGCAGCCCGCACGCCAGCGCCCTAATCGAGTCGATCGATGTCGCCCCGGCACTTGCGATCGGCGGAGTACATGCGGTGCTCACCGCCTCCGACGTGCCGGGCCGGCCCACCTTCGGTCTGGAGCATCCCGACCAGCCGGTGCTCGCCGGCGACACTGTCAGATTCTGGGGGGAGCCGGTGGCGATCGTGGCCGCCGAGGACCCCGACACCGCGCGGATGGCGGCAGCCGCGGTCGACGTCACCTATCAGGAGCAGGTGCCGCTGGTCGATCCCGCGGAGGCCGACCTTCGGGACGAGGTGTTCCGCCGGATGCGGGTCCGTCGTGGTGATCAGGAGGTGACCGGCCCGGTGGTGGTGGAGGGTTATTACGAGGTGGGGATGCAGGATCAGGCACCTCTGGGGCCTGAAGCCGGGCTCGCTGTGCCCGACGGCCAGGGCGGGGTCGACCTCTACGCCACCAGTCAATACGTCCACGTCGACCATGAGCAGATCGTGGCCAGTCTCGCCCTGCCCCCCGAAGCCATCCGGTCGCACCCCACCGGGATCGGAGGGGCGTTCGGGGCCAGGGAGGACGTCAACCTCCACATCCACCTCTGCATGCTCGCCCTCCACACCAACCGCCCGGTGAAGATGGTCTATCGCCGGTCGGAGTCCTTCACCGGTCACGTCCACCGTCATCCGGCCCACATGTGGTTTCGGCACACGGCAGACGAGGAGGGTCGGCTCCTCCGAGTCGAGGCCAGGATCCTCATCGACGGGGGCGCCTATGCCTCGACCACGGCCGCTGTTCTCGCCAACGCTTGCTTTTTCGCGGTCGGCCCCTACCGATGTGATTCGGTTGCGGTGGACGGGGTCGGTGCCCGGACCAACAACCCGCCATGTGGGGCGATGCGGGGTTTCGGGGCGGTGCAGTCTTGCTTCGCCTACGAGGCGCAGATGGATCGTCTTGCCGAAGCCCTGGACATGGACCCGCTCGAACTGAGGCGGCGCAATGTCCTGGCCACCGGTGACGAAATGTCGACCACGGGTCAGCGGATCACCACACCGCTCCCCACCGCCGAGGTGATCGAGACCTTACGGGCGATGCCCCTCCCCGAGGTCGAACATGCAGTTCTCCCGGGTGGCAGCGGGCTCACCTCCGAGCCCAAGGACGTGGTCCGCGGCATCGGTTACGCGATCGGGATCAAGAACCTCGGCTTCTCGGAGGGATTCGACGACTACGCCCAGGCTCGGGTCCGACTCACTGCCGAAGGGGCGATCGTGGAGACCGCGGCCATCGAGGTCGGCCAGGGTCTGGTCACCGTGCTGGCACAGATCGCCCGTGCCGCCCTTGGGGTTTCGAAGGCGGAGGTTCGCCACGTCGACACTTCGCGGATCGAGTCGGCGGGGTCGACTTCTGCATCACGCCAGACCCAGGTCTCGGGCGGGGCCACCCTGGAGGCTGCGAGCAGGCTTCGGGAGCGGATCCTGGCGACCCATCACGGCGACGACCTCAACGACGACGGGGTGTGGCGGTCGGGAGAGTTGGCGGTGCCGATGGCCCAGCTGACCGAGGAGGTGTGGGAGGAGACTGCCACCTTCCGCCACCCGGCTACCCAGCCCCCGGACGCCGACGGGCAAGGTGATGTGCATGCCGACTTCGCTGTTGCTGGGCATCGGGCGGTGGTCGACGTCGACCCCGAGTTGGGAATGATCAAAGTGGTGCGGGTGGACACCGTCCAGGATGTGGGCAAGGCCCTGAACCCGGGCTCGATCCGGGGTCAGATCGAAGGAGGCATCATGCAGGGTGTCGGCCTGGCGATCATGGAGGAACTCGTGATGGAGAACGGCGTCATCCGCAATCCGAACTTCACCGACTACCTGCTGCCGACGATCCTCGATGCGCCCGATGTGGAGGCGGTCCTGATCGAGGAGGACGGCTCCTGGGGCCCGTTCGGGGCGAAAGGGGTAGGTGAGTCACCCACCATCTCCTCGACCGCGGCGGTGGCGGCTGCGATCCGGATGGCCACGGGCAAGCAGTTGAACCGGGTCCCGATTCGCCCCCAGGACATCGCGCTGGAAGGGGACTGATGGACCTGCGTCGATTGATCAACGAGCTGCCAAAGGCCGAGCTCCACGTCCACATCGAAGGGACCCTCGAGCCGGAGTTGCTGTTGTCGACGGCGGTTCGCAACGGTGTCGAGCTTCCCTTCGAAGACGTCGACGCCGCCCATGCCGCATATCAGTTCTCCGACCTGCAGTCCTTCCTCGACCTCCTCTACCAGGGGGCGGCTGTCCTGCAGACACCTGCGGACTTCTACGAACTGATGTCGGCCTATCTGCGCCGGGCAGCCGCGGACGGGGTTCGACACGCCGAGATCTTCTTCGATCCTCAGACCCACACCCAGAGGGGAGTCGGCTTCCCGGTGTTTATGGAGGGCTTCCGCGGGGCAATAGCCGATGCCCGGTCGGTGGTGACAGCCGACTTGATCATGTGCTTCCTACGCCACCTCAGTGGGGACGAGGCGGTTGCCACGCTTCGGGAGGCCGAGTCGCATCTCGAAGGGGTGATTGCGGTTGGGCTCGATTCCACCGAGATCGGGCGACCGGCGGAGTTGTTCGAGGAGGCCTTCGATAGGGCGCGGGGGCTCGGGCTGCGGACGGTGGCCCACGCTGGCGAGGAGGGCCCCTCGGAGAACATCACCGCCGCTCTCGATGTGCTCGGGGCGGAGCGCATCGACCACGGGGTGCATTCCGTTGACGATCCTGAGGTGGTCCGCCGCCTTGCTGTCGAAGGGATCCCGCTGACGATGTGCCCGATCTCCAATGTCGCCCTGAAGGTGGTGGATCGGATCGAGGACCATCCCCTGCCTCAACTGATCGAGGCCGGAGTCAAGGTCACGGTGAACTCGGATGACCCGGCCTACTTCGGGGGATACGTCGCTGACAACTATCAAGCGCTGGCCGACGGGCTCGGTTTCGGGCCTGCTGAGTTGGTGGCGCTGGCTCGGAACTCGATCGAGGCCTCGTTCCTCGACGCCAGTCGCAAGGGGGAGTTGTTGGCCGAGCTGGAGCATTTCTCCCCCCAGTGAACGGAGTGAGCGTTGGGGGGAGTACCGCCGAAGGCGGGGAGGGGGGCTACTGGCTGCGCGAAAGCCCTACCGCGGCAGCAGGGCCAGCTGACGGGACTGCGCCACCAGACGGCCCGACTCGTCCCAGACCTCACCGTCCTCTTCGAGGAACCCACCAGTCACGAACCGGGTGGTGAACTGGCAGCGGAGCCAGCCTTCGACCAGAAACGAGCGGATGTGGGTGGTCATCTCCATGGTCGGGGTCCAGGCCAACGGCAGCTTCGTGTTGAAGATTGCCGGTGGGAAAGCGTCCATCACCAGCAGCATCGTGAATGGGGTGATCGGCTCGCCATCCAGCAGGCGGAACCAGCCCCGCATCAGCGGGTTGCCCGACGGCCTTCCGAGAAGGGTGACCGCATCGTCGGGATGGATCCGCTCTTCGACCTTGTCCATCAGCGGTGGGGGCAACGGCCCCTCGGCCGCGGGCACCGCCCGAATGCACTCGTCCGGAGGCGGGACGTCGGGGATGTCCGCATTGACCAGGATTGGCTCGCCCGGATCCCGCGCTGGCTCGGCGAAGGTGCCGATCAGCGCCAGACCTACGCCTGCGTCGGTGCCCAGGTCGCCCCGAACCGTGGAGAAAGTCCGACCGGTCTTCACAACCTCGGTTCCGACGGATACCGGACCCGCCTTGCCGGGCCGGGTGAAGTGGGCGGTGACGCTCACCGGAAGCCGCCCATCCGCCGCTCCCGACATCGCCCGAGCTGCGATCGCCATCATGTAACCGCCGTTGGCGTTGTCGAAGATGTCCCATCCCGGCTGGATCTCTCCGCTCCAGGTGGTGTCGTCCACCCTTGTCACGGCCGTCGCTGACTCGAAGCTCATTTGATCTCCAGCCCTCCCCCCGAAGTCACAGTGCCGATCACGGCCGGGTTGTGCTCCCCAGTTGCCTGAAGGACCGAATCGACAGCGTCGGGATCCACCACCAGGCAGAACCCGATCCCCATGTTGAAGGTGCGGAACATGTCGTCCTGGTTGACTCCTTTGGCGGCCACGATCTGGAAGACAGTCGGCGTCTTCCAGGTTCTGGTGTCGATTCTCGCTCCCATGCTTCGTGGCAGCGCTCTGGGCAGGTTGCCGACGATCCCCCCGCCGGTGATGTGCGCCGCTGAGTGGACCGCCCCGCTGGCGATCGCTTCCAGGACCGCGGGCGTGTAGATGACCGATGGTTCGAGGAAGTCGTCGAGATGCTCATCGAGGCTGTCGGCGAACAAGGACCTGATCAGTGAAAAGCCGTTGGAACGGAGGTTGGGAGATCTGAGCCCAACGATCCGGTCGCCGGCCACGACCCGACTTGGGCCCAGCTCCTCACCGTGCTCCACGACCCCCATCACCGCCCCCGCCAGGTCGACGGCATCGGGCTCCATGACTCCAGGGTGCTCAGCCGTCTCCCCGCCCAACAGCGGGCAACCGGCCACAACACACGCGGCAGCAATCGAGGCGACGATGGCCAGGTCGCGCTCCTCGGCGAGAGCGCCCACCGCCAGGTAGTCGACAAACCCAATGGGCCGGGCGCCGAGGGCAGCGAGGTCATCGACACACATGGCGACCAGGTCGATCCCCACGCCTTCCCATCGCCCGGACCGTCTTGCCAGTTCCAGCTTGGTGCCGACCCCGTCGACCGACATCATTAGCACCGGCCGGGTGTACCCGCTGGGGATCTCAACACCAGCGGCGAAACCGCCGAAGCCGCCAATCACGTTGGCCGCCCAGGTGGCGGTCACTACTGAGGAGATGTTGGCCACGTGGCGATCGGCGCCGTCGAGGTCTACCCCGGCCTCCCGATACGAGGTCATCCTCAGGAACGCTCGAGCTGGAACTTGTCCGTCACCTCGGGGATATCCGTGGGGTACTCCCCGGAGAGACAGGCGGTGCAGAATCCGGCGTCGGCTACCCCGGTGGCGCCGAGCAGGCCTTCGAGTGACAGGTAGCCGAGGGAGTCCGCCTCGAGGTGCTCCCTGATCTCCTCGACGTCCATTCGGGACGCGATCAGAGTCGACCGGTCGGAGGTGTCCATCCCGTAGAAGCACGGCCAGCGGTACGGGGGCGACGAGACTCGTAGGTGGACCTCGACCGCTCCAGCCTCCCGAACCAGTTGCACCAGCTTGCGGGTGGTCGAGCCTCTCACGATCGAGTCGTCGACCAGGATCACCCTTTTCCCGCTGAGGTTTTCCACGATTGGGTTGAGCTTCAGGCGGATCCCCCGATCCCGGATCGTCTGGGTGGGCTCGATGAACGTGCGCCCGATGTAACGGTTCTTCACCAAGCCGTCGGTGTACGGGATGCCACTGGCGGCCGAGAAGCCCTGGGCAGCGGGGATGCCCGACTCGGGCACCGGGACCACCACGTCGGCATCGGCGGGATGCTCTGCGGCCAAGACCTGGCCCATCTGGTGGCGGGCCCCGTGGATGCTCCGCCCGTACATCTGGCTGTCGGGCCGGGCGAAGTAGACGAACTCGAAGAGGCAAAGGCCGGGAGTCACCTGCTTGAAGGGGCTGTAGCTGTGGACCCCGCCGGCATCGATGACCACCATCTCACCGGCGGCGATCTCCCGCACAAACCGGGAGCCGATCAGGTCGAGGGCGGCCGTCTCGGAGGCGATGACCCAACCACCATTGGGCAGGGAGCCGAGGGACAGCGGGCGGAAGCCGTTGGGGTCGCGGAGCCCGACCACTCGGCCCTGGTCCATGATCACCAGGGAGAAGGCTCCCTTCCAGGTCGGTGCCACCTTCATGATCGCCAGTTCCAGTCCGCGGGAATCTGAGCGCTCATCGTCGAGTTCTCGAGCGATGCCCTCGGCCATGAGGTCGGAGTCGGTGGTGGCGCCGGAGATGCCAAGCGCCTCGGCGAGCTCGCGGGTATTGGTCAGGTTGCCGTTGTGGCCTAAGGCCAGGCTCGTGTTGCCTACCTGGCGATGCACCGGTTGGGCGTTGGCCCAATTGTTGGAGCCCATGGTCGAGTAGCGGGTGTGTCCGATCCCGACATGGCCGTCGAGACCGGCCAGGGTCGATTCGTCGAAGACCTGCGCCACCAGGCCGAGGTCCTTGAAGACGGTGACCGTCTCCCCATCGGAGGTGGCGATCCCGGCCGACTCCTGGCCCCGGTGCTGGAGGGCGAAGAGGCCGAAGTAGATGAGGTTGGCCGCGAGCTCATTGGGGGTGTAGGCGGCTATGACTCCGCAGGCCTCACCGGGCCCCGCGAGTGGTGAGTTGACAGCCTGCTCGGGCACGTCGGCCATGGTAGGCGGACGTGACCGCATCACTTACCTGAGGTACGTCGCCACATATGGCGCCAACCGGGCAAAGAAACGGGCTAGGCGCCCCCGGCGACGGCCCGAGGGTCAGCTAGCGCCCTGGAAACTGTTGCGGACCGGCTTCGACGAACCGGCGTAGCTCATGATGTCGCAGAAGACCCCCACGATCAGCCCGAGGATTCCCCAAGGTGCGGCGGTGTCGCCCGAGATGATGAAGCCAATCGTGTAGAGCACGGTGGTCCAGGGGAGAAAAACGATGCCGAGGACAGGCACCAGCCAGCCGTTGTAGACCCGATCCACCCAGTCGGTCAGCAGCCAAAGGGCAACCATCGTCAAACGGGGGCTTACGACCAGGAATACGACGAGCAGACAGGGCATCTATTTCCTCAACTTTCCTGTGGCGAATCTAGTCACGTGCGCTCTTCCGACAAGTGCACACCGAGGTATGAATTCCGGCCGAATGTGGAATGAAGCATCAAGCCGCCCGCTCCGAGCGGCTCTGGAGGCAAAATGAACAACCGGTTGACCAAGGGTCTGCTGGCTTCGGCACTCGCTTTGAGCCTGATGCTCGTCGCCTGCAACTCAGACAACCCGGACGACGGCGGGTCTTCGACCACGGCGCCGGCCGGTACCGAATCCACGACAACTCTGGCGGGATAACTACCCAACGAGCCCCTGAATCCCAGTTGCCGCCAGAGGAAGACGGGGCCCGTCAGGGCCCCGTCTTCATGTCATAGGAATCGGCGGATGCCCTCTTCCAGGGACGCAGGGGTGTCGACCGAGAACCAACTCCTCCCGTCCTCCCCCCACAAACTCCATGTCTCGGGAGTCACCGCCCGAAACGAGACCCGATCGAGAAGGGTCTGCATCGACCCATCGGCCTTTGCCTCCTCCATCGCCACCGCGGCAATCGTCTTCGGATAGATGGCGCAGGTCACCTGGCGCACGCCGAGTGCATCGACCGGCACCACGGGCATGTCTGATGTCAACTCGCCGAGTCGAGCCAATGTCTCGATGCGGACAAATGGCTGGTCGACGGCGACAACCAGCACATGGTCTTCCTCCATTCGGGAAAGGGCGCTGGCGATCCCACCCAGCGGGCCCCGGGCAGGGAGATCGTCCGGCCAGCATTCCATTCCCTCCCGTTCGGAGCCAAGCAGGACGATCCGGGGGAGCACGGCCTGCAGCGCCGAAGCGACCCGTCGAAGCATCGCTTGCCCGTCGACCTCGACTTCGGCCTTGTCTGTCCCCATCCGGGAGCTCCGACCGCCGGAGAGGATCGCACCGAGTGTGCTCATCGGGCGCAGGCTAGGTTGAGTGAGGGAAGGAGGCCCATGTCACCTGCGGCTCGAAGTGTCTATGTGTGGAGCATCTACCTGTTGGTCCTTGGGACCTGGCTGGTGGTTGGGCCCAATACTCTGCTCAAGATTCTCGGGATGCCGATCACCGAAGAGATTTGGATCCGGGTCGTCGGTGTTCTGGTGGTGATCCTCGCCTTGTATTTCTACGACGCGGCGATCAACGAGGCCCGCCACTTCTTCATCGCCTCCGTCCTGGCCCGCTCGTTCAGCGCCGCCGCATTCCTTGCCTTCGCACTCACCGGCGAGCCCTGGCAATTGGCGTTCTTCGCGATGGTCGACGCACTCGGAGCGTTCTGGACCTACGTGGCCCTACGAGCCCGTCAGCGCGTCGTCTGATTCAGTCGCCCACGGAGATTCCGAGACTGCGAGCCGACTTCAGCCACGGGTGATCGATGGGAACGAACTTGGTGATGCCTGCGGTGTCTTTGAGCGGGACCGGCTCGGTCTCCTCGCCTCGGGCGGCGACCATCACGCTTCGCAAGCCTTGGTCGATGTAGTCCGCACACGCCGTTCCAAGTCGAGTGGCCAGCAGACGGTCGGCCGCCGACGGGGTCCCGCCCCGCTGCACATGCCCGAGGATGGTGACCCGCGATTCCAGCCCAGTAAGGGTCTCAAGAGTCGCCGCCAGCTGCTCGGTCCGTTTCGACCGGTTCTCCTGGAGGTCTTTCAGGGATTTCCTGAGCCGTCTCCGGTCGCTGCCTATTGCGTCCTCAAGTTCCTCCATGATCGCCGCCTGGGTCACAGCCTGCTCTCGTGAGTAGGCGCCTTCGGCGACGGCAACGATGGAGAAGGCGCTGCCGGCCTCCTTGCGCTGCTGGATCGAGGAGGCAATCGCCTCCACATCGTGAGGGATCTCCGGGATGAGGATGACGTCTGCTCCCCCGGCGAGCCCGGCCCCGAGAGCCAGCCAGCCCACGTCGTGCCCCATGATCTCGACCACGATGATTCGGTGGTGGGAGTGGGCGGTCGAGTGGAGACGGTCGATCGCGTCGGTGGCGATGCTCATCGCGGTGTCGAAACCGAAGGTCACGTCGGTCCCGGTCACGTCGTTGTCGATCGTCTTCGGCACCCCGAGGGTGCGGATGCCGGCTTCTTCGAGCCTCAGTGCGTTTCGCATCGTCCCGTCGCCGCCGAGGCAGACAAGGGCCTCGATCTGGTGGTGCTCGACGATTTCTCGCATCACCGAGCGCCCGTCCATGGTGGTCCCGTCTTCCAGCTCCATCTTGTCGACCCGGGCCCGGCTGGTGCCGAGTACCGTGCCGCCCCTGGTCAGGATCCCGGAGAGAGCATCAGAGTCGAGACGCACGAAACGGTTCAGCATCAGGCCCTGGAACCCGTCCTTGAAGCCGATCACCTCCATCCCATAGGCCCGCTGCGCCGCCTTGCCGATGGCCCGGATCGCGGCGTTGAGCCCGGGGCTGTCACCGCCCGCGGTGAGAATGCCGATGGTTCGCGTCACCTGGCGATGGTATCGGGTCCCCCACCCCCGAAATTGCGTTCAGGAGGTCATGGCGGACTGCAACCAGGGCAAGCGGTCACCCCCGCATGCGACGGGGAATCGCCTCCCGGTAGGTGTTGGTCATGAGGTCCAACCCCACCACGTGACCGGCGATCTTTAGAGAGTCGCCTCCCACGGTCCCGATGCGTCTCGCCAGGCCGTCGGGGATAGTGACGGCTCCCGGCTCCATGACCACCACGAAACGATGGGGGTCCTCGGAGAACAGGGTGGCATCGGCTTCGACCGAGAGCTCGGCACCGATCCCGGACGAAATGCAGATCTCGGCCACCGTCACCGCGAGCCCTCCAGTGGAGATGTCATGGAGGACCGGCACCTGGTGGGCGAGGGTCGCAGCCAACTCGACCACTTCCTTCGCTACCTCGGGCTGGGGAGCCGTGGGGCGGCCCCGGTGCGCGCCTTCAACGACGCGCTGGAACGCCGACCCAGCCAGATTGCTCGTCGCCTCGGGCCCAACTTCCCAGATCTCCATTCCCGTCTTGGCCCGATTCAGACCGGGCAGATCGGCCGGAATCGGGTCGGCCAGCCCGAGCAGCCCCAGCACCGGGGTGGGGTGGATGTCGGCTCCTTCGGTCTCGTTGTAGAACGAGACGTTGCCTCCGACCACCGGGATGCCCAGAGCCTCGCAGGCCTCGGAGATGCCCTCGACGCTCTCGCGGAACTGCCACATCACCTCCGGCTTCTCAGGATTTCCGAAGTTCAGGTTGTCCACGACCGCCATCGGGCGGGCACCGGTCATCGCCACATTCAGCGCCGCTTCGTACACCAGGCGGGCCGCTCCCCGTCTGGGGTCGAGGAGGCAGAGCCGGCCGTTGCCGTCGGTGGACACCGCCAGGCCCTTGGTCGTGCCCCTGATCCGGAGCAGCGAGCCGTCGCCACCCGGTCCGCGCAGCGTGTTGAGAAAGAGCATGTGGTCGTACTGCTCGTGGACCCACGCCGATGACCCGATGGCCGGGTCATCGAGGAGCTGAAGCAAGGAGTCGCCCGCTTCGACTTTTTGAGGCTCCGGCGATTCCCAGAGGTCGTCGAGCCAATCGGGGCGGCGGTGGGGCCGGTCGTAGAGAGGGGCATCGTCGACGAGGGACGCGGCGGGGAGTTCGGCGACGATCTCACCGCCGTGACGAACGGTGAGGCTGCCGCCGGTCTTCACGGTGCCGACCACGGCCGACTCAATCTCCCACTTCTCGGCGATAGCGAGAACAGCTTCGACGTTGGCCGGGTCCACAAAGGCCATCATCCGCTCCTGCGACTCGGACATAAGTAGCTCCGGCGCGGTCATCCCCAGCTCGCGGACATGCACCGAATCGAGGTCGACATCCATGCCGACCCCTGCCCTTCCCGCGGGCTCGGAGATGGCGCAGGCGAGCCCGGCCGCACCCAGATCCTGGATCCCCGCCACCAACCCGGCCTCGAAGATCTCGAGGCAGGCTTCGATCAGCTTCTTCTCCTCGAAAGGGTCACCGACCTGGACACTGGGGCGCTTCTCCTGGGAGCCGTCGTCGAACGAGGCCGAGGCGAGCACCGAGGCGCCCCCGATCCCGTCCCGCCCGGTCGCCTTGCCGAGGAGCACTGCCACATTGCCCGGCTCGCCGGCGGTCCCCAGCACCAGTTGTTCCTGGCGAAGGATCCCCAGACACATGACGTTCACCAGCGGGTTGCCCGAGTAGCTGGGGTCGAACTCAATCTCGCCGCCAACCGTGGGCACGCCCACGGCATTGCCATATCCGGCGATCCCGGCCACCACTCCGCCGAAGAGGTAGCGATTTTTGGGATCGTCAAGAGGCCCGAACCTGATCTGGTCCCATAAGGCGATCGGCCGGGCGCCCATGGTGAAGACGTCGCGCAGGATCCCCCCGACTCCGGTGGCCGCACCCTGGTAGGGCTCGACGAACGAAGGGTGGTTGTGGCTCTCGATGCGAAGAGCGGCCAGCCAACCACCACCGAGGTCCACCACGCCGGCGTTCTCGCCGGGGCCGACTACCACCCATGGGGCCGTGGTCGGGAAACGGCGCAGGTGGGCCCTCGAGGACTTGTAGGAGCAATGCTCGGACCACATCACCGAATACATCGCCAGTTCTGCGGGGCGAGGGCCCCGGCCGAGGATGCGGACTACGGAGTCGTATTCCTCGTCGGTCATGCCGAGCCGGCGGTGGACCGGCTGGCCGGTGATGGTCATGCGGGCACCAGCGACTGGAGGAAGCTCTCCAGCAGCACCAGCCCGTCGGCTGAACCCAGCAATTGGTCAGAGCCTCGCTCGGGGTGGGGCATGACCCCGACCACATTGCCCTCGGGGTTGGATATCGCCGCCGCCGAGCCTTGTGAGCCGTTGGGATTGTCGACGTAGCGGAGCACCATCCGGGCCCCCGAGCCGGGATCCACCCAGTTGCCCTCATACGAGTTGAGCGGGATCCGGATCCTCTGCCCGAGCTCGGTGCTGCTAGTGAGGATGGTGGAGGTATCGGTGACCTCGACCTCTATGAAACGGCAGATGAAGGCCAGGTCGCGGTTGGCTATCAGCGCGCCGGGGAGCATTCCCGCCTCACAGAGCACCTGGAACCCGTTGCAGATCCCGAGGACCGGGGCACCCTGGCCGGCCATCCGCTCCACCTCGGACATCACCGGCGAGAACCGTGCGATGGCGCCGGTGCGGAGATAGTCGCCGTGGGCGAAGCCACCGGGGATGATGACCCCGTCGAAGTCGCACAGATCGGTCTCGCGGTGCCAGACGAGCTCGGCCTCACCGCCCAGCGAGCGGAGGGCGTGAACAACATCGTGCTCGCAGTTGGTGCCCGGAAACACGACAACCGCGGTCCTCATTCGCCGACCTCGACCCGAAAGTCCTCCAGCACCGGGTTCGCCAGCAGCTGGCGGCACATCTCCTCGACCTTGACCTTGATCTCGCCCGGGTCGTCTCCGGTCACGTCCATGTGGATGATCCGGTCCACCCTCACCGACTCGACTCCTTGATGCCCGAGGTCGGTCAGGGCCCGCATGATGTTGGTTCCCTCGGGGTCGGCGATCTCAGGGCGTCGGGTGATCTCGACGCTGACCCTCACTGCTGGCTCCGACTCAGATAGGTCTCGAAACTCTCGCCGCTCACCCGCTCATAGGCCTCGACATAGCGGGCACTGGTCTCGGCGACGACGTCCGGTGGGAGGTCAGGGGCGGGAGGGGTCTTGTCCCAGTCGGCGGCGTCGAGCCAGTCACGCAGTGGCTGCTTGTCGAACGAGGGCACGTCTTCTCCCGGGTTCCAGCGATCGGCGGGCCAATAGCGCGATGAGTCCGGGGTGAGGACCTCGTCGACCAACAACAATTCGCCATCGGCGAAACCGAACTCGAACTTGGTGTCCGCCAGGATCACTCCCCGTGCCGCGGCGTAGTCGGAGGCGCGAAGGTAGATGTCGACCGACCGCTTCCGTAGCTCCTCATAGAGGTCGTCACCGAGCAGGGATCGGGTTTCGGACTCGGTGATGTTCTCGTCATGACCGGTCGTCGCCTTTGTCGCAGGAGTGAAGATCGGCTCGGGGAGAAGATCGGCGAGTCGAAGACCCGATGGGAGGTGCTCGGTGGTCGGTCCACCCCCGTCGCGGTACTCCCGCCATGAAGAACCGTAGAGATAGCCCCGCACCACGCACTCGACCTGGATGACGTCGGCCCGGCGAACCACCATTGCCCGGCCGCTCAGTGCATGCCGGTCACCATCTGTGAGCCCGTCGATATCGGAGAGGTCGGTGGTGACGAGGTGGTTGGGCGTGTCGAGGAGATCGAAGAAGTGAAGGCTGAGGCCGGTGAGCACCTTGCCCTTGTCCGGGATCGCCTGGTTGAGAACTACGTCGTAGGCGGAGATGCGATCGGTGGTTTCGATGAGAAGATGGTTCGTATCCACCTCGTACATCTCTCTGACCTTGCCCGATGCAACATGAGGTAGCGCCACCATGTGGCGGCAGCGTAGTGCCGGGGCGGGTGGACCAAGTTCCGGCCGGGCGGAGAGCATCAGCCCCGTGTCGTGGTGCTCCAGATATAGGATCGATTGCGAAGTGGGACTCGTGAAATATGTGATCCTCCACCCCTGGAGGGTGGCGATCACGGTCGTCGCTGGGATGCTTCTCGGGTTGGGCTCCTTCTACGCCTACCAGGTTCAGGCTGCCCTGGGCACAGTGGCCAGCGAGGAATTCAACCCGCAGGCGGCCAGGGCTGCGATCGACGTGACCCCCACGACCTCGCCCGACATCGTGTTCGTCGATCCGGCGCCATATGCCGAAGGCGAGGAGTTGGCGGAACAGCAGCTGGAGCTGGCGGGAGAGTTCGATCTCACCGAGTCCTTCGATCCCAATGTCCTCACTCCCAACTCGTTTGGTGAGCCCATCGACGACGATTTGTTCACCTCGTATCTCCTGGTGGGGGCGGACGCCTCGGGCTTCCTTGCCGACGTGATCGTCTTCGCTCTCCAAACTGAAGATGGCTCCGACCCGATCATGGTGAGCCTGCCCCGCGATCTGTTCGTGTGGAACTTATGCAAGCGCACTTTGACCAGGCTCAATGAAGGGTTGGGAGGCTGTACCGGCGTGGCTTCGGGCTCGGAGCTCCTTGCGATCATGGTCGAGGACTACACCGGTATCCCCGTCGATCATGTGGCAAGGGTGAACTTCGCAGGCTTTGCACGGATCGTCGATGCGATGGGAGGCGTCACCGTTTGTGTCGACCATCCCACCCGGGACCCCAAGGCCAACCTCGACATCGCCGACTCGGGCTGTCGGCGAGCCAATGGTGAGCTCGCGCTGGCCTGGGTCCGATCCCGGCACACCGAGCAGCTGATAGGCGGATCCTGGGTGAGTGTGGCCGGGTCGGACTTCGCCCGACAGAACCGGCAGCAGGACGTCTTGTTCCAACTGGCCGGCAAGGCGTCGGGGTTCTCCTCGCCGGTGTCACTAACCAACAAGCTGTCGGCGGTGTCCGACTCGGTCCGCCTAGACAATTCGTGGACATTCGGTCAGGCGGTTTCCGCAGCTTGGCGATATCGGGGGATCAGCAAGGACTCGGTGGATCGTTTCTCAATCGAGGTGCAGAACTACCGAGCACCGGGCGGAGCGGCCGTGTTGCTTCCCACGGCGTCGTTCAAAGACCAGTTGGAGGAGGTCTACCCACTCGATTGACTCAATCGCCTCCTCAGTGCGTAGGGTCACTTCGAGAAAGGAGGTCCTATGGGTTTAGGGCCAATCGAAGTGCTGGTGGTGGGGTTTCCCAAAAGCCAGTTCAATGGGGAAATCATTCCGGCTTTGAGAGACGTCGTGAATCGCGACATCGTGAGCATCGTCGACGGTCTGCTGGTCACGAAGGATCTCGATGGAAACGTCGAGTTCGTCGAGTTCGAGGATGCGGGCGCCAATGACGACGTTGCGCTTCTGGCGGCGCTCGTGAATGAGACCAATGGGTTGCTCAGCGACGAAGATGCTTACTCGTTTGCAGAAGCGCTCGAGCCAGGCGACTCTGCGGCGATTCTGGTTTTCGAGCACACCTGGGCCAAGCCGTTCCGGGACGCGATCGTCAATTCAGGTGGGGTCCTGGTGGCCAACGTCCGGATCCCGGGGATGGTGGTGGACGAAGTCCTCGCCGAACTCGCCGAAGTTTCTTGATAGGAGGTAGGAGATGCCACGAAGAATGGGACGTCGCGGGTTGGTAGGGACCATGGCAACGACAGCTGTGGTGGTCGGAACCGCCACCGCGGTGTCGGGAAGCATGCAAGCCAACCAACAAGCCAAGGCGGGAGCGGCAGCTCAAGACCAGGCAGCGCAACAGGCCGCGGTCGAGAGCCAGGCGCAGATGGCCGACATGCAGGCACAACTCAATGCTCAACAGGCTGCTGCAGCTCCCGCCACCGATATCACGGGAGAATTGCAGAAACTCGGCGAGCTGAAGGCGTCTGGGGTCCTCAACGACGAGGAGTTCGCTGCAGCGAAGGCGAAGCTGCTCGCGGGCTGAGTCGTAATCAGGTGAGTTCGAGCGCCTCCAGGCGCTCGAACACGACGGCCGCAGTCCGCGAAACCCGACCAGGGTCGAAACACGATGCAAGTGACGCGGCATCGAGGCCGACCTGGGGGTCCTCCTGCAGCCTTTGTTCCAGGCCACCATCGCCTTCCCAGACCGCCATGGCATGGGCCTGAACCATCCGGTAAGCCTCATCGTGGGTCATACCGGCGTCGACCAGGGCCAGAAGGACCGCCTGGCTGTACACCAGGCCCCTGGTTCCGTCCAGGTTGGCCCGCATGCGATCGACATCCACCTCCAGCCGATCGATGAGACCGGTGAACTTGACCAGCATGTAATGCAGGACGGTTGAGGCGTCGGGTAGCGCCACCCGCTCAGCCGAGGAGTGGGATATGTCCCTCTCGTGCCAGAGCGCAACATTCTCGAGGCCGACCTGGGCATAGCCGCGGAGAAGCCGTGCCATGCCGGTGAGCCGCTCGGAGAGGATCGGATTCCGTTTGTGGGGCATGGCCGACGAGCCTTTCTGCCCCTTGCGGAATGCCTCGTGGACCTCGGAGACCTCCGAACGCTGGAGGTGTCGGATCTCGGTTGCCATCCGCTCGATGGAGGCTCCGGTCAGTGCGATCGCCTGCAGATACTCAGCGTGGCGGTCCCTCGCCGTCACCTGGGTGGAGGCGGGCTCGAATCCAAGCCCGAGAGTCTTGCAAACATGGCCTTCGATCTCCGAAGGGAGATGAGCGTAAGTGCCGACCGCGCCCGAGATCTTGCCCACGGCCACGGCGCGCCGGGCCGCGGTCAGACGGGCATGATCCCGCGACAACTCGAAGGCCCATCCCGCAAGTTTGAGCCCGAAGGTCGTGGGCTCGGCCCAGATGCCGTGGGTCCTCCCCACCATGAAAGTGCTCCGATGCTCCACGGCCCTCGCCTTCACGACCTCAAACAGGGAGCTCAGTGCATTGAGGAGTAGGTCGGACGAGTCGATCAATTGGGAGCCAAGAGCGGTGTCGAGAACGTCGGACGATGTCAGCCCATAGTGGACCCACGCCTTCGCCTCTCCGCCTGCAGCCTCGCCGAGGAGATCTACGAAGGCTGCCAGGTCATGATTGGTGGTCTCTTCGCGGAGGGACACCTCCTCTGGAGTCGGGCACTTGGCCCCGCGGACCGCCTCGGCAACCGAGTCGGGGAACTTCCCCAGCGTGGCCCAGCCTTCCAAAGCCAGGACCTCGACCTCCATCCAGGTCTCGAGCCGGTGCTGGTCGGACCAGATGCGGCCCATCTCGGGAAGGGTGTAACGCTCGATCACAGCACGGATGATGCCACGCCGGTCGGTCGGATTAGTCCTCGGAGGCACGTCACGGGCTGCGGCTACTCTCGCCCGCCCATGCGCCGCCTCACCATCGATCAGGCTCGCCGTTACGCCCTCACCGCGCAGGGCTTCACCGAGCCTAAGCCTGCCGGCCGGATCGACGTCCGGCATTTCCGGCGGGTGCTGGATCGGTCACTCGTCATCCAACTCGATTCGGTGAACGCCTTCAGCCGGACCCACTACCTGCCCTTCTTCTCCCGCCTTGGCCCATACGACCGGGACGCCCTCGACGATTGGATATGGCGATCGGGGGAGATGTTCGAGTACTGGGGCCACATGGCGTCGGTACTCCCGATGAGAGACCACCGATTGTTTCGATGGCGCATGGAACGGGGTTACATCTGGACCTCGGCGGAGAAGGTGTTGGCGACCCGGCCCGGCTACCTGAATGCCATCTTCGACGAAGTCCGGGAGCGGGGGCCGCTGCAGACCTCCGATCTCGAAGATCCCGGGCTCAAAGACCCGAATGGCTCGATGTGGAACTGGTCGGATGGGAAGGTTGCCCTGGAGATGCTGTTCGTCCAGGGGCGGGTGGCCGCTGCGGATCGGCGCAACTTCGTGCGGATGTACGACATCGCCGAGCGAGTGATCCCCCCCGAGCACTTGGAGGCTCCGACTCCTCCCACCGAGGAGGCGCAATCGGAGTTGTTGGAGCGCTCCGCCCGGGCATTAGGCGTGGGGACGGCTGACGACATCGCCGACTACTACCGGCTCCGCATGCCTGTGGCCAGGCCACTCATATCCAAGCTGGCTTCGTCGGGGCGGCTCGAGGAGGTCGAGGTCGCGGGATGGGACAAGCCTGGCTACCTCCATCCCGAGGCGCGGCTTCCCCGGGCCGTTCCTGTGCGGGCACTGCTCTCCCCGTTCGACAACTTGATCTGGTACCGGGACCGTGTGGAGCGGATGTGGGACTTCCACTACCGCATCGAGATCTATGTCCCCGAGCACAAGCGGGTCCACGGGTACTACGTGCTGCCGTTCCTGCTCGATGGCGATCTGGTGGCGAGAGTGGACCTCAAGACCGACCGCAAAGAGGGGGCCCTTTTGGTGAGAGGCGCCTTCGCCGAGCCCGGGGTGGACAAGGTCGGGGTGGGTCGTGAGCTTCGGGCGGAGTTGGAGTCGGTTGCCGCCTGGTTGGGCCTGGGCCGGTTGGAAGTGTCGAAGAACGGGGACTCTGGCGGGGTTCCTCGGCTGACTTTGACCGAAGTGGGGCGGAAGCCCCGGCCGACCGGCGTCTGTTTGGCCCATTTCCTCCCCCAGGAGCGAAGCGACGTTGGGGGAGGTGGCCCGGAGGGCCGGAGGGGGCAACTTCGACGCGTGAGCCCTAGCTAAACGCGCTGATCCCGGTTATTGCCTGGCCCATCACCAGGGTGTGGATCTCGTTGGTGCCCTCGTAGGTAAACACCGACTCGAGGTTGGCCATGTGTCGTATCACCGGGTACTCCAGGGTGATCCCGTTTGCCCCCAGGATGGAACGGGCGGTGCGGGCCACTTCGAGCGCGTTACGGACATTGTCGAACTTCCCGAAGCTGACCTGTTCCGGGCTCAGCTTGCCGTCGTCCTTGCGTCGCCCCAGATGGAGCGCCAGGAGAGTTCCCCGCTGCACCGCAACCATCATCTCCACCAGCTTCTTCTGGGTGAGCTGGAACGAGGCAATCGGCTGGTCGAACTGATGACGCTCGATCGAGTAGTCGAGAGCGGCTTCGTAACAGGCTCTCGCTGCTCCGATCGCGCCGAAGGCGATCCCAAACCGTGCCTCGTTGAGACATGACAGCGGCCCCCGCATCGAGGCGACCCCGGGAAGCACGAAGTCGTCGGGGAGTCTCACGTCGTCGAGGATCAGCTCTGAGGTGACCGAAGCCCGCAGTGAGGCCTTCTTCTTGATCTCTGGGGCAGAGAATCCGGGAGTATCGGTGGGGACGATGAACCCTCGCACCCCATCGTCGGTTCGGGCCCAGACGACTGCAACGTCGGCGATCGAGCCGTTGGTGATCCACATCTTGGTCCCGTTCAGAACCCAATCGGACCCGTCACGCTTGGCGTTGGTCCGCATCGAGCTCGGGTCCGAGCCGGAGTCGGGCTCGGTGAGGCCGAAGCAGCCGATGACCTCGCCGCTGGCCATTCGGGGCAGCCAGGTCTGCTTCTGCTCCTCGGATCCGAACTTCCAGATGGGGAACATCGCCAGCGAGCCCTGGACCGAGACGAAAGAACGGATTCCTGAATCACCGGCTTCGAGTTCGAGACAGGCGAGGCCGTAGGCGGTAGCCGAGGTACCGGCGCATCCATACCCCTCGAGATGCATGCCCAAGAGGCCGATTTCGCCGAACGCTCTGGCAAGTTCGGCCTGGGGGAGCTTTCCCTCGTCCCACCAGTCTCCGACGTGGGGGACGATCTCCTTCTGCACGTAGTCCCGCACCGTGTCCCGGAGCAGCTTCTCCTCGTCGGAGAGCAGAGCGTCGAGGTCTAGGAAATCGCGCGGATCGGGGGTTTCGAAGACGATGTCACTCATTGGAGGCCAATGGTATCCGCAACCGCGGACGTCTACCCGGACAGGGTCTTGTTTGCGAGGTCGACCCGGTATTCGGCGAGCTTCTGTCGGAGCTCATCGTCGTTGAGGGCGAGGATGGCCACCGCGAGGAGCGCCGCGTTCTGTGCGCCATCGATGGCGACAGTTGCCACCGGGATTCCGGTTGGCATCTGGACGGTCGCCAACAACGAATCCATGCCGTCAAGCGAGGCGTTGAGCGGCACCCCGATCACCGGGAGCAGTGATTTGGCGGCCATCACTCCTGCGAGGTGGGCCGCCTTGCCGGCACCGGCGATGATCACCTCGAAACCCTGGTCGGCGGCGGTGGCGGCGAACTCGATCGCCTGGTCAGGTGTCTTGTGCGCTGACAAAACCCGAGTCATCTGTTCGATCCCGAACTGCTCGAGCATGGCTCCGGCCTTTTCCATGACCGGCCGGTCCGATCCTGAGCCCATGACTATGGCGACTTTGTGTGGCATGACCGGGACGGTAACCGACTGCCGCAATCACAGAATCCGACTATCATCGAACATATGTTCGCTACGGATCTTTGGCAGCCATCGTTGTTCGGGGATGTCGAGCCGAGCCCAGACGCCGAATTCGGTGGTTTGGATCGAATCGATCTCGATCGTTTGAGCTGGCTCGACTTCGCCCCGGGGTGGCTGGCCGGTGACACCCGGCTGTTCGATTTCCTCACCATGACCGTGGAATGGCAGCAACCCGAGGTCCGGATGTACGAAAAGATGGTGAGAACGCCCCGACTCGTCGGCCAGGTCGACGCCGCCTCACACCCGGTGTTGGAGGAGATGGTCGGACTTCTATCGAACCGCTATCGGATCAGCATGGACCGGGTCAGCGCTGGTTGGTACCGCATCGGGGCCGACTCGGTGGCTTGGCATGGGGATCGGATTGCCCGTGAGCTGCCCCACTCCATCGTGGCAACGGTCTCCCTGGGTGGTCCCAGACGTTTCCTGATCCGCCCCAAGGAGGGCGGCGAGTCGAAGGCCTTCGATCTCGGCAGCGGCGACCTACTGGTGATGGGGGGAGCCTGTCAGCGTTTGTGGGAGCACACAGTTCCCAAGGTTGCTTCGGCACCGCCTCGCATCGCCCTGATGTTCCGCCACAGCTACGACTGAGGCGCGCCGGCGATGTCGGTGCGGTATTGCATTCCCGGCCAGGTGATAGCCCGGACGGCCTCATAGGCCCGGTCACCCGCTTGTTGGACGCTTGCGCCGAGCCCTACCAGGTTGATGACACGGCCCCCGTCCACCACCAGCCTCTTGCCGTCTCGCTTGGTTCCGCTGTGGAACACAAGGACATCGTCGGGGACCGAATCCAGGCCTTTGATGACGTCGCCGCCCACCGGCGCCTCCGGATAGCCGGCCGCAGCGAGGACGACGTTGACCGCCACCTGATCCGACCAGACCGGGACCGCTCCCTCCAGTACCTCGACAAGATCCGACTCGAGTCGGGGGAGCAAGACCTGGGTCTCCGGATCGCCTAATCGGACGTTGAATTCCAGAACACTGGGCCCTTCATTGGTCAGCACCAGACCGGCGTAGAGGAAGCCCTGGAATGGAGCGCATTGTTCGGTCATTTGGGCCAGCGTGGGATCGATCACGCCGGCCATCACCTCATCGACGAGGTCTGCCGGGAGATCGACAGGCGAATAGGCACCCATGCCCCCGGTATTCGGGCCTTGATCCCCGTCGCGGAGACGCTTGTAATCCCGGGCCGGGGCCAGCGGGATGGCCCCCCGTTCGGTGCAGACCGCAAACACGCTGACCTCAGGCCCTTCGAGAAAGTCTTCGACCACCACCGGTCCCGAAGGCAGCCATCGCTCCGCCCAGGCTTGGGCTTCGGAGCGAGAATCGGTCACCAGCACCCCTTTTCCCCCGGCCAGGCCGTCGGCCTTGACCACAAAGGGCCCGTCGCGCCCGGCTAAGTACTGCCCGGTCATCTCGGGGTCGGTGAAGGATTCCGAGGCCGCAGTAACCACCCCGGCTTTCTGCATCACCCCCTTGGCGAACGCCTTGGAGGATTCGAGACGTGCCGCCGCCCTGGTCGGCCCGAAGACGGGGACCCCGAGTCGGGAGACGGCGTCGGCCACCCCGGCCGCCAAAGGCGCCTCTGGGCCGACGACCACCAGGTCGACTCTCTGGACTCGGGCCATGGCGGCGATGGCGCCAACGTCGGTGACAGCGATGCCTTCTACCACCGGGCCGAGTTCGGCGAGCCCGGGGTTGCCGGGGAGCGATATCAACTCGTCCACCCTGTTCGACTGGGCCAGCTTCCACCCCAAGGCGTGCTCGCGGCCGCCACCCCCGATCAGGAGCACTCTCACGAGACTTCGATCAGCTGGCTGCGCTCGGGGCCCACCGACACCCAGCCGATGGGGACGCCCAGGGTCTCCTTGATGTAGTCGATGTAGTCCCGTGCCGCAGGGGGCAGGTCGGAGAATGAGCGGACCCCAGTGATGTCCACCTTCCATCCCGGCAGTTCTTCGTAGACGGGCTCGCAGTGATAGAGCACGCTCTGCTGGGACGGGAAATGGTCGTAGCGCTCGCCGCCGCTCTGATAGGCGGTGGCGACCTTGATGGTGTCGAAGGCCGAAAGTATGTCCATTTTCGTCAGGAAAATATTGGTGAAAGTGTTGACCCGGGCCGAATAGCGAAGCGCCACCAGGTCGAGCCACCCACACCGCCTCCGCCGCCCGGTGACGGTCCCGTACTCGCCGCCAAGCTCGATCATCGTGTTGCCTACTTCGTCGTCGAGCTCGGTCGGGAAGGGTCCGGTGCCGACCCGTGAGATGTAGGCCTTGGCCACCCCGATGATCTCTCCGATTGCCTTGGGCCCGATCCCGCTGCCGACGACGGCGCCACCGGCACTCGGGTTCGACGAGGTGACAAAGGGATAGGTGCCGTGGTCGATGTCGAGCAAGGTCCCTTGGGCCCCCTCGAAGAGGACCTCCTTGCCCGCTTGCAGTCCCTCCCAGATCAACAGCGAGGTGTCGGTCACATGAGGTGCCAAGCGCTCGGCGTATTCGAGATACTCGACGACGATCTCACCCGGATCCATGGGGAGGCTGTTGTAGATCCGGGGCAGCACCCGGTTCTTCTCGTCTAAGGCCGCTTCCACCTTGGCCCTGAAGATCTTGGCGTCGAAGAGGTCCTGGACCCTGATCCCCACCCTCGCGTACTTGTCGGTGTAGGCAGGTCCGATCCCGCGTTTGGTGGTGCCGATCTGGTTCTTTCCCAGATAGCGCTCGATCATGGCGTCTAGCTTGCGGTGATAGGGCATGACCAAATGGGCGTTGGAGGAGATCCTGACCCGCGACGGGTCGAGACCTCGTGCCGCCACCATTTCCATCTCATCGAGGAGAACCTTGGGGTCGATGACAGTCCCCGAGGCGATGACCGGAGTGCAGTGGGGGTAGAGGATCCCGGAGGGGATCAGAGAGAGGGCCAGACGTTGGTCGCCGACGACGATGGTGTGGCCCGCGTTGTTCCCGCCCTGAAAGCGAACGACGAAGTCCGCCTTATCGGCGAAATAGTCGACAACTCGACCCTTCCCCTCGTCACCCCATTGAGCACCTAGGACTACGGTGGCTGGCATGACGTGGCGGGACGGTAGCGGCTCATTTCTCCCCCCAGGAGCGAAGCGACGTTGGGGGGAGTACCGGCGAAGCCGGGGAGGGGGGCGCCTGTGTCGCGGCAACAAATCCGGCCGGTAATGGCGGGCCGAAACACAGTGTTCACATTTCCGCAACCACCGAGAAATCCCCCACGGATAGAACGCATCTGTTCACGACTGAAACAATCGAAGGAGGCACTGTGACCAAGACGCCAGCCGACGTCTTGTCCCTCGTCAAGGATGAGGGTTACGAGTTCATTGATCTGAGATTCTGCGATCTTCCGGGCCAGGTCCAGCACTTCACGGTCCCGGCTCGCGAGTTGACCGAAGACTCGTTCCAGGACGGTTTCGGGTTTGACGGCTCTTCGATTCGAGGGTTCCAGGAGATCCAGGAGTCCGACATGCTCCTCATCCCCGACCCGACCACAGCCGTGGATGACGTGTTCCGCGAGCGCAAGACGCTGATCCTCTATTGCTTCGTGAACGACCCGGTGACGGGTGCCCCCTATGACCGCGACCCGCGCTACGTGGCCAAGAAGGCGGAGGAGTACCTGAAGAGCACCGGCATCGCAGAGACCTCCTACTGGGGCCCGGAGGCCGAGTTCTACATCTTCGACGACGTCCGCTACGGGCAGAACCAGTACTCGGGCTTCTACTACGTCGACTCCGTCGAGGGCGCCTGGAATTCAGGCGAGTACGAAGAGGGCGGCAACCTCGGGTACAAGCCTCGCTACAAGGAGGGCTACTTCCCGGTCCCTCCGACCGATCACTTCCAGGATCTGCGCTCGGAGATGACGGCCAACCTCGAGGCGGCCGGGATCCGGATCGAGGTCCAGCATCACGAGGTCGGCACGGCCGGGCAGGCCGAGATCGACATGCGTTACGACACGCTGCTCCGTACTGCGGACAACGTGACTCTTTACAAGTACATCGTGAAGAACACCGCGTGGGCGGCCGGTAAGACGGTCACTTTCATGCCAAAGCCGATCTTTGAGGACAACGGCTCCGGGATGCACACCCATCAGTCGTTGTGGAACGGCGATACCCCGCTCTTTTTCGATGAAGCTGGCTACGCCGGCCTGTCCGACATGGCGCGCTGGTACATCGGCGGCCTGTTGAAGCATGCCGCGGCGATCCTCGCCTTCGCGGCGCCGACGACGAACTCCTATCACCGTCTGGTGCCTGGTTATGAGGCACCGGTCAACCTGGTGTATTCGAGTCGGAATCGCTCGGCGGCGATCCGTATCCCCCAGTACTCGCAGGCGCCTGGTGCAAAGCGGCTCGAGTTCCGATGCCCGGATCCTTCATGCAACCCCTATCTGTCGTTTGCGGCGATGCTCCTGGCGGGCCTGGACGGGGTGCAGAACCGGATCGAGCCCCACGACCCGGTGGACAAGGACATCTATGACCTTCCGCCTGCAGAGCTGGCCGGTCTGCCTTCGGTTCCGGGCAGCCTCCCCGAGGCGCTCAAGGCCCTGGAGGAGGACCACGAGTTCCTGCTCGCAGGAGGGGTGTTCAGCGAGGATCTGATCCGGGCATGGATCGACTACAAGATCGAGCATGAGGTCGACCCGGTGAGGCTCCGTCCGCACCCCTACGAGTTCCACCTCTACTACGACATTTGAGTCCGCTTACCTGAGGTACGTAGCGCCATATATGGCGCTACGTGAGCAGAGAAAAGCGAGGTCTGCGAAGTCGTTGCTTCTGGGTGTCTCTGACGCCGCATTTGGCTCAACGTACCTCAGGTAAGCGTTTAGAAGACTTCCGGGCACCAGGGTTGGGGGTACCAGGTGAAGGCGGCGTCGGCGGCAGCGAGGGACACGGGATCGCCCTGAACCCGGCCGCTTCGTGACATTGCCCTGAGCCGTGACCGGCCCAGGTAGATCGCGCCCAGATCCTCTGCGTCGAGGGTGATCGACGCTGCGGCGTCGGTTGGCGAGCACTCGGCCCCTTGGGGCGAGGCCTCCAGCCGGTACCTGCCGTCGGTATCCCCCATCGGGTCGTGAACCTCGAAGACGACATCAACCGGAGCGGAGTACGAGCGTCCTTCAAGTGCCCGGGGGACGTCCATGATCCGCACCCAAAGGTTGTCAAGCCTCTGTGCCTTGACCCTTCGGGGCCCGGCGAGGAAGTCGAACAGCGGGTCCTGGCCCGATCGTCGCTGTGCGGTGACCTCGGCCATCAGGTCGTGGTTGAGGACGTAGCTCCACAGACCCGCCCACGATTCCGGGGTTGTGCCGAACAGGTCCTTGACGCTGATCGTTCCCGCTCCGTGGCTGTCTTCCCAATCACTTTTGGCCCGATACTGGACGTAGCCGGCGATGCCGTCGAGACCGTCGACAACCCCGAATCGATACGCCGTCGCTCCGCCTCGTCTCGGCTCGGGGTCGGCGAGGGCGCGGTGCTCCCACCACACCGGTGACCGGGCGTAGAGACCCGGCGTCGACTTCCGTACCTCTTCGTAGAACGGCATGAGCAGCTCACCAACCTGATCCGCCTCCACCAGACGCACCGGGGCGAGCCCCGGTGCCAGGCGATGGAAACCGACATGGTCCCTTCGCACCTTCACGTCGTAGTGGACCGACGCCTGCCCAAAGCCGTATCTGCCGTAGATCGCGCTGTCTGACGCCCAGAGCGCGGCGATCGGCTCGCCCTGGCTCAGCACCTCGTCGAGGTGGGCCCGCATCATGTCGTTGAGCACACCACGTCGGCGGTGGGTGGGGACTACCGAGACGATGGTCGTGCCCCCGCAATTGATCGTCCCCCCTGGGACTGTCATGTCGAGGGAGAAAGCGGCGGAGCTGCTCACCATCGTTGGGCCGTCGAAGCCGATGACTGTCCTCTCCAAGGGGAGGCTGTGGCGGAAGTTGTCGTCGCCAGGTGGGTCGAAGCTGAAGGCAATACCCATGGTCCGAATCAGATCGGGGTACTCGTCAGACCCGATGGCCCGAAATACCACCGCCATCAGGCGTCGGGCGTGGCGCCCGCAGCGTTTTTGGCGTTCTGGACTTCGGTGTCGAAGCCGGCGGCCGAGGTGGTGTAGGCCTCGACCCCTGCAGCCCTGAGTTCACCACTGTCCGTTGAGTGGAGCCCGTCGAGGGCGTCTTGCGCCGCGCCGACGCAGAAGTTCATGGCCGAGACCAGTGCCTCTTGGTTGGCCTCCAACCCTGGAGGTGGTGTCAGCGCCGTCACCCGGTCCGCCAGCGCCTGAGTGCTGGTAACCACGGCTTCGAGCCTGGCGACTGCATCATCGAATTCGACTGTTCTCGGGTCAGCGTCGAAGCCCTCGTTGACGGTGACCATCTCGGTGGACAACGTCTGGAGCTCGGCATTGATGGAGTCCAATTCGTCGAGATAGGCCTGTGCATCGTTGGGGACCGTGGTAACCGCGCCGGGTTGAGTGGTACCCGTTCCCTCTAACGTCGTGGTCGTGCTCCCCAACGCGAGCGTGGTCGTCGGCGAGCCCTCGGGGAGGGAACTGACGAAGAAATAGGTGAAAGCGATCATCCCGAGAATCACCAGCGGGAGGATCCAGCGGCCCGGTTTCGGGTCGGGGTTGGCTGCCATTACGGGCGAAACGATAGCTCCAACCCGGTGGGTTCCCGGGTTGGCTCGGATCGCCTCGAAACACAACCCTCTTGAATGGCTCTTGGGGCCTCCATAGGTTCGAGGGCATGGAGAGGGAGAGAAACGAGGTCTACGAGCGGATCCCGTGGGAGACGCTCGAGCAAAAAGGTGGGGATCGGCAATGGTGGATGATCGCCTTGGCAGGGGCGATCGTGCTGGGAGCCCTCGCCTATTCATTCGTGAGCAACCGGCCCATAACAGTGCCGACCCAGCCGGTCGAGCCGACGGCGTCCACCGTGGCTGTGGCACCGACGGCCACCGTGGCGGCACCGCCGATCGCCGATCCGAGCAGCCCGACAGTGGTGGCTGAGGCCGATCTCTATGCGGTCGATCCCGAGCGTCTCATCGACCAGGCGACCGCCCACGCCGAATGGTTCGTTGCCGAGTACATCGGCGTCGACGGCTCCGAGGAGAGTCAGGGCACCCTGGCCGCGCTGCTCCCGGCGGGGATATCTCCTCCTGTAGCGCCGGAGGCGACCAGGGTTTTCGTGGAATGGGTGCGAGCGGTCTCGTTGGATGAGGTGGCGCCGCTGCACTATCGAGTGGGGGTGCTCGTCCGTTCCCTGGTAGCGCAGGGCGAGGAGGCCTATCGCCGGGTGGCTCCGCTGTTGGCGACGGTCGAAATCGTCGTTGCCGAGGATGGCGCCCGGGTGGTGATGCCACCGACTGTGGCCCCGCTTCCAACCCCTCAATCGGAGCCTTTGGCCCTCGTCGAAGTTCCCCCTGAGATCCAGCAGGCGGCGATGACCTCCTCGGGAGCGACCGAAGTCCTAGGTGGTGTCCAAACGGCGGCAGGCGACTGGCAGGTGGTGGTCATGGCCCCGGGCCTCGACGGTGTTACCCGCCCCACCACGGTCAACGTGCCCTGATCAACCGCCGAATCGGGTCTCTAGGATCGCCGTCGCCTCAGGGATGATCGATTCCCAGGAGGAGTCGGGAGCCTTGGAGATGGTGACGAAGTCGGCGGTCATGAAGATGCTGGTGACCCCCGGTATGTCCAGCAGTCCGGCCGCCAGGGGGTCATCCGGGTTGGAACCCGAGACGAAAGTTGCGGGGCCACCGACCGGCTGCCCCACGGAGAACTTCGCTGCATTGGGGTTCGGGGTGGGGGCGACGCTCACCGGCATAGGTCACCGAGGCTAATCGGGTGGCGGTCACCGTCGGTGTGGATGTCGGGGGCACATTCACCGACGTCGTTGCCTTTGACGGGGAGACTTTGATCGGGGGCAAGGTGCCGACCACTCCCGATCAGTCGGTGGGGGTGATTGGGGCCCTCGCCGATCTCGTGGTCGACTCAATCACGCTGTTTCTGCATGGCACCACCGCCGGCACCAACGCCTTGCTCGAGGAGCGGGGAGCCCGGGTCGCACTGGTCACGTCAGAAGGATTCGAAGACCTGGTCGAGATCGGGCGCCAGGCGCGGCCCTCGCTCTACGACCCTCTTGCTGACCGTCCCCTCCCTCTGGTTTCACGCAAGGCACGGATCGGAGCTCGAGACAGGGACGAGACCCTGGCGAAGCTGGTCGAACTCCGACCGGAAGCGGTGGCCGTCGCCCTGGTCAGGTCGTATGCCGACTCTTCGATGGAGGTCGAGCTGGCGTCAGCCATCGAGGCCCGGCTCGGCGTCCCGGTGTCGACTGGCGCTGGCGTATCGCCCGGATTCCGGGAGTACGAGCGGATCGCCACCACCGTGCTCAACGCCTACTTGTCACCCGAGATGTCGGGATACCTCCAGCGTCTCGGAGAAGGGATAGAGACACCGGGTCGACTGGTGATGACCTCGTCCGGTGGGCTTCTTCCGTTCGAGACGGCGGCGGAACTCCCCGGGCGACTAGTGCTCTCCGGTCCCGCAGCCGGGGTGGTCGCCGCAGCTGAACTGGCGCGAGCCAAAGGCCATCGCTCGGCGATCAGCTTCGACATGGGCGGGACCTCTACCGACGTGTGCCGGATCACCGACGGGGAGGTTGTCGCCGGCATTGGGCGAAAGGTTGCGGAAAGGGTGAACCGGGTGCCTTCGCTTCCCGTCAACACCATCGGGGCCGGCGGAGGAAGCATCGGCTGGCGCGACGATGGCGGTGCCCTCAGGGTGGGGCCTGTTTCCGCGGGGGCGGTGCCGGGGCCGGTGGCCTACGGACGGGGCGGCACGCTGCCCACCGTCACCGACGCCAACGTCGTGCTCGGCTTTCTGCCCCCAGGCTTGGCTCTGGCGGGCTCGGTGCCACTCGATGTGGTTGCGGCAGCACGAGCCCTGGCTGTATTGGGTCGAGTGGTGGGGCTGGAAGCGGATGCGGCGGCACGGGGCATCATCGAGATCGTCGACTCTCACATGGAGCGAGCTATCCGAACGGTCTCGGTCGAGGAGGGAGCCGATCCACGCGACGCCGCCCTCATCGCCTACGGTGGTGCCGGCGGGTTGCACGCCTCCCGGCTCGCGAGACGGTTGGGGATGCGCACTGTCCTCGTGCCGTCATTCTCCGGTGTTTTCTCAGCCCTCGGGCTTCTTCTGGCAAGGCCGCGGACGGACGCCATCCGGACCGTGCTGCTCCAGGAAGGATCGGTGTCGCTCGGACCGGTGATCGACGAGGTTGTGGGCCAGGCCCGGTCGGCATTCGATGCGATGAAGGTCTCTGGCACGACGGAAGCCGTCATCCATGGGGCCGTTCGATACGAAGGTCAGTCCCATGAGCTCACCGTCGTTGCCGATCCGGACTGGGCAGGCCTCCGATCCAGATTCGAAGAGGCCCATCGCTCACATTTCGGCTTCGACCGGCGGGGAGAGCCGATCGAACTGGTCGAGGTCCGCGCCGAGGTGATGGGCGTGCCTTCGCTGACGTGGGGCGACCTGCCCCCCAGATCGGCCGTTGCAAAGCCTGAGCCACTAGGGACCACATCGGAGGGTCGGACGGTTTGGGATCGTGATCAGCTTCCGGCCGGATTCGAGATCGACGGGCCCGCGCTGATCGTGGAACGTGATTCGGTGACCCTCCTCGACGCCGGCGATCGATTGGCCGTGCACGACGACGGCACTCTGGAAATCAGCCTGTGACTGATCTCGTCGCCAGGGCACGCACTTTCGCCTCCACCGCACTTGCCGCGGTGGCCAACCCGGAGAAAGCGGTCGGGATGCAGGCCTACATGAAGACCGAAATGCCGTTCTACGGGGTGCAGAAGCCGGCCCGGGTTCCCATCGCTCGGCAGTTGGTTCGGGAGTTTCCGCCCACGAATCATGAGGATTACGTGGACCTCGTGTTGGGGTTATGGGACCTGCCTCACCGCGAGGAGAAGTACCTGGCCTTCGAGGTTGCCGAACACTTCCGCAGCTTTGTCGACGCCGCGTCGCTTCCGCTCTACCGCCGATTGATCGTGGAGGGCGCCTGGTGGGACTTCGTGGATGAGGTCGCCACCCATCTTGTCGGACATCTTGTTGTTCACGGCCCGTTGGAGAACTGGCCTGAGGTCGACACCTGGATCGACGATCCGGACATGTGGTTGCGACGCAGCGCCATCATCTGTCAGGTCGGGGCCAAAGAGCGGACCGACGCCAATCGTCTCTTCTCTTTCTGCGAGGCCCGGATCGACGAGAAGGAGTTCTTCATCCGCAAGGCGATCGGGTGGGCGTTACGTGAGTACGCCAAGACCGAACCCGAAGCGGTCGCCCGGTTCGCCATGGAGCATCGTGATCGCCTCTCAGGTCTCAGCTTTCGGGAGGCGACCAAGCACATCCAGCACCTGATTCGATGATGGCCGTCGACGCCATCACCCTTGAGGTCGCACGCAACCGACTCGCGGCGGTGGCCGACGAGATGGGGATCGTCCTCCGTCACACCTCGCTTTCGCCGAACATCAAGGAGCGAGCCGACTGTTCGGCCGCAGTCTTCGACGCCAATGGCGAGATGCTGGCCCAAGCCGAGCACATCCCGGTCCATCTCGGCTCGATGCCGGAGTCGGTTGCTGCCTGTCTACGGCACTTCGACCCGCAGCCCGGCGAGCAATACGCGGTCAACGATCCCTTTGCCGGCGGGACCCATCTCAACGACCTGACCCTGGTGGCACCGGTGTTCGTTGGCGGTGAACATTTGGGCTGGGTGGCCAATCGTGCCCATCACGCCGATGTCGGGGGTGAGGCTCCGGGTTCGATGCCGGCTCATGCGGTGACGGTGGATCAGGAGGGCCATCGGGTACCGCCGACCCTGGCCGTTTCCGACGACGAGTGGGTTGAGGACTTCAGCGTGCCTTTCATCACGGCATCGCGCACGCCTTGGGAGCGGAGGGGTGACCTGGCGGCCCAGATCGGCGCCAACGCGGTGGGGGCGAGGCGTTTCGCCGAGCTCGTGGAGAACGAGGGCAGAGACCGGTTCAGCCTGGTGGCGTCGGGCCTTCTCGACTACGGCGAGCGTCGAATGATCGCAGCCCTGTCCGCTCTTCCGGACGGCGTCTTCGAGTTCGAGGACTCCATGGAGCACGGCGACCGAGACGTGGCGATCCGGGCTCAAATCACCATTGAGGGGGAGGGCTTGACCGCAGACTTCACGGCGAGCGACCCACAGGTCGCCGCCAACTTCAACGCGGTGGAGGCGGTGACCAGATCCTGTCTCTATTACGCGGTGCGGGTGGCCACCGACCCCACGATCCCGGCCAACGCCGGCTGTTATCGGCCTCTGGATCTGATCGCGCCCGAGGGCACGATCGTCAACGCCCGCTTTCCGGCAGCGGTGGCGGCGGGCAACGTCGAGACCGCACAACGGATCGCCGATGTGCTGCTCGGCGCACTGGCGCAGGCAGCTCCGGATCGGGTCCCCGCCGCCTCCCAGGGCACGATGAACAACGTCCTGGTCGGGAACGACGAATTCGCCTACTACGAGACGGTGGGCGGCGGTCAGGGCGGGCGTCCGGGGAAACCGGGTCAGTCCGGTATCCACACCGGGATGACAAATACCGAGAACACGCCGATCGAATCACTCGACACCCACTATCCGTTTCGCGTCGAGCGCTACACGCTGCGGCGAGGCAGCGGCGGGGCGGGCCAATTTTCTGGGGGCGAGGGCATCGAGAGAGAGATTCGTGTTCAACACCGCCGCCACTTTGTCATTGATGGGTGAGCGGAGACGAAACCGGCCCTGGGGTCTCGCCGGGGGCGAGCCCGGAGCCGCGGGCGAGGACTGGCTGATCCGTGATGGTGACCGGGCCCGTCTCCCCGGCAAGACCACTCTGGAGGTAATGCCCGGTGACCGACTGGTTGTCCTCACTCCGGGAGGCGGCGGCTGGGGGGTTCCCATACGGTGAAGGCCTCATCGGTACGATCACGGGTAAGTGGAAGGTCAGTTCTTTTTCACCACGGTTGCCGGGTTGTCAGTCAGCCTCGCCGGGTTTGCTGCCCTGATCGCATGGCTTCGAGACGACTCCACTACCTGGGACCCGATCAACCTGTGGCGGGTGAAGACCATCGTCCGCCAGGCGTTCACTGTCGCCTTTCTGGCCTTGCTCCTGATCCCGGTCTTCTACATGACCGAGGATCTCGAGGCGACCATAAGGTTCGGTTCAGCCGCCATCGTCATTTCGATAGTGATCGATGTCTACATCAATCGACATCCCGATCCCACGATCTGGATACCACGAATGAGCTGGACGATCGCCATGGTCTTCAGCGGAATCTACGCCGCCATCCAGCTGGTGAACCTTTCGCTGGCCAGTCTCGGATTGCTCCAACTGGGGTTCCTCCTGGAGTTGGCTTCCCCTGCCGGGATCTTCTCCAACTTCGTCAGGGAGCTTGGTCGTAGTGGGAGGCCAAAGACCGAAGCGGATTAGCGAGACGGGCCGACGCGTTGGGGGTTTGCCCCTATCGTTTCAACCGATGTCGCTGATCTCTGAGCTCGAACAACTGCTCGGCGCCGATCGGGTCCTACACGAGCCCGTGGAGCTCTATCTCTACTCCAAGGACGCCTCTTCTCTGGTCCGCGGCCATCCCAATTGCGTGGTCTTCCCTCGAACTACCCAAGAAGTGGCCGAGATCGTGAAGATCGCCGAGGCCAACGTGGCCCCGGTGGTAGCCCGTGGCGCCGGCACCGGGCTAACCGCGGGAGCCAGTCCCACCGAGGGTGGGGTCGTCGTGTCGACGACCTCCCTCAACACCATCGACATCGACGTCGAGAACAGTGCGGCATGGGTCGGCGCCGGTGTGATCAATCTGGATCTGACCCGGGCCGCGGCGCCATTTGGCCTCCAGTTCGCCCCCGACCCGTCGTCGCAGTCGGCGTGCACCGTCGGTGGCAATGTGGCCAACAACAGCGGTGGGCCCCACTGCCTGGCCGAGGGGAGCACCACCAGTCACATTCTCGGTCTCGAGGTGGTCCTCGCCGGTGGCGAGGTCATGCTCCTGGGCGGCCTTGCCCCTGACACCCCTGGTCTCGATCTCAAGGGCCTGATCGTGGGCTCCGAGGGCACGTTGGGCGTCGTCACCAGGGCTCTGGTTCGGCTCATCCCGGTCGACCCCGACGTGAGGACGATGCTCATCGACTTCGACCGGGTCGAAGACGCTTGCGGCACGGTCTCGGACATAATCGGCGCCGGGTGTGTACCCGCCGCTCTGGAGATGATGGACCAGCGGATGATGCAGGCGGTCGAGAACTGGCTGCAGGCCGGCCTCCCCACCAATCGGGCGGCGATCCTGCTCGTCGAGGTCGTGGGCGAAACCGCTGGCGTCGTGGCCGAAGCCGCTCTGGTTCAGGAGATAGCCAACCGCCGTCATTCTCAGGCGATCCGTGTGGCTGCCACCGAGGCCGAGCGCCAACTCCTGTGGAAGGGCCGCAAGTCCGCCTTCGGTGCGGTCGCCCAGTTGGCGCCGGACTACTACCTCCACGACACGGTGGTTCCCCGCACCCGACTGGTGGAGACCATGCGCGAGGTCTACGAGATCGCCGATCGTCACGGCCTTCTCCTGGTCAACGTCTTTCATGCCGGAGACGGCAACCTCCATCCCTTGATCGCCTTCGACTCCTCGGACCCGGTGGCTGCGGCCAAAGTGCGCCAGGCCGGCGATGAGATCGTGACTCTTTGCCTTCGCAACGGCGGCGCACTCTCCGGGGAGCATGGGATCGGGATCGAGAAGCGGGATTTGATGCGGATGAACTTCAGCGAGCTGGATCTCGACGCCCAGGCCCGGCTCAAGAAGGTGTTCGATCCTGACGCGACCTTCAACCCATCCAAGGTCTTGCCCCAGGGCTCCCTGTGCTTCGACTTTGGTGGAGTCCGCAAAGAGATACCCGAGGGAGCCTGGGTTTGACTGTTCTCCCCGGCGCGATACCGGCCGCGCTCCGGAGCATGGAAGCCGATATCCCGACAGGCTCGGTGGCCTCGACCGGTTTCGCCCCATCCTCCCCTGAAGACGTCTCCACAGTCCTCCGTTTCGCCACCGAGAACCGGCTCAGGGTTCAAGTCTGGGGTGGTGGCTCTCATCAGGGCTATGGCCGACCTGAGAAGCCCGACTTGGTGCTTCTGACCGACCGCCTCGATGCGATTGAGGCCTGGGAACCGGACGATCTGACTCTGGTGCTCGGGTCGGGTACGCCGGTGGCCAGGTTCGAGGAGATGCTGGCGGGGAGGAGCCAAACGGCGGTGATGCCCGAGAATCCAGGGCCCGCGACCATCGGTGGGGTGATTTCTGCCGGGGTTTCCTCGTTGAAGCGGGCACGTCTTCTCGGCACCCGGGAGCGCCTCCTCGAAGTGACCCTGGTTACCGGCGACGGGCGCATTGTCCGGGCGGGTGGTCGGGTGGTGAAAAACGTCTCCGGTTACGACCTGTCTCGTTTCGTGGTTGGCGCCTTCGGAGCCCTGGGCGTTGTGGTTTCGGTCTGTCTCAAGTTGTGGCCGGTGCCGAGAGCCAAGGTGATGGTCACGGACCCGGACCCGGATCGTCTTCATCTGCTTTCACGGCCTTTGGCCGTACTCGAAAGCGATGGAGTGACCACGGTCTTCCTCTGGGGCATCGATCAGGAGGTCGAAGCAAGTGCTCGCCAGATTGGCGGCGAACTTACGCCCGGTCACGTTTGGCCCAACGATCCCCTCGGCGACTTCCAATGGTCGTTGCGGGTGCCACCTGCGCTGGTGGCGGGAGCCATTGCCGAATTGCCGCCCGGATGGCGATATCTGGCAATCCACGGTGCAGGAGAGATCCGTCTCGGCTCCGACGACGCGGAAGGGATGGTCGGTCTCAGGGAATGGGCCGAGGCCAACGACGGACGGCTGGTGGTTGTCGATTCGCCCGCCGGCTCCCTCTCCGATTTCGACCCCTGGGGCTCCCCGCCCCCAGGCCTCGACATCCAACGTCGGCTGATCGGCGAGTTCGACCCCGCCCGGGTGCTCAACCCGGGCCGGCTTCCCGGTGGCATCTGATGGGTTGGGTCACAGATGAGCATCCGACCACCGATGAGTTGAACGCCTGTGTTCAGTGCGGGTTGTGTCTTCCGCATTGCCCCACCTTCCGTCTCACCGGCCGGGAGACCGCATCGCCTCGTGGCAGGCTCCATGCGATGAGCGCGGTCCACGCAGGGGTGGTCGAGGTCGACGCCACCTTCCAGGGGATCATGGACTTCTGCCTCGGCTGTCGTGCCTGTGAGCCGGTCTGCCCTGGCCTCGTTCCGTACGGGCGAACCCTCGAGGGGACCCGGGCCGAGATCGTGGCCCAACGGCCTTCGATATCTCATCGTCTCCGGGCCTTTCTGCTCGGCTCGGTGCTCGGCTCCCGACGATCGCTCAAGTTCGGAACCGGGGCCCTCAGCCTCGGCCAGCGGGTCGGGGCGGCCAAAGTGGCCCCTCGTCGTTGGCGTCGGTTGGCGGCGGGGATGCGCCGACTACAGACCCGGCCTGGATCTGTTGTCGGCCACAACGGGGGCGATGGGAGGTCGGGCCGGGTCGCTTTGCTGGCCGGCTGCATCCAGGACCAATGGTTCCAACCGGTGAACCACGCCGCGGTCGAATTGTTGGAGATGGCGGGATATCGGGTCGAGGTTCCGGCAGGCCAGACCTGTTGTGGCGCCCTCGCAGCCCACGACGGAAAAGCGCCTGAGGCGCACCGGCTCGCCGAACGCAACACCCCGGTATTGAGCGGGTACGACATGGTGGTGGCGACTGTGGCCGGGTGCTCGGCCCACCTACGGGACTACGACCACTGGGCGGCTGGCGGTGAGGTGGTCGGCTCGACCACCGTCGATGTCACGGTGGCAGTGGCCCGAGCCATCGACAAGGGCTTGCTGCCCAGGGCAGCCGTCTCGTTGGGACCGATCGGAGTCCAGGATCCCTGCCATCTCCGTCACGCCCAGAAGGTCACCGCCGAGCCGCGCCTGATCCTGGAAGCAGCCGGATACGAAGTGGTGGAGATCGACCCCAACGGGATGTGCTGTGGCGCCGCCGGTCTCTACACCGTCCTCCAGCCGGAGGCTTCTCAGGAACTCGGAAACCGAAAGGCTGCCCAGGTGCGTTCTGCTGGGGTGACAAGGGTGGCTTCGGCCAATGCCGGATGTGAGATGCAGTTGCGGAGCGCGCTTGGTGACGGCTTTGAGATCGCCCATCCCATCGAGTGGTACTTGGAAGCCATCAAACGGGAAAACCCGGGCGGTATCGTCGCCGTCTTGGAGGAGTCACGTTGACCGAGAGCGCCAGCCGCACCGATCCCCTCGCCATGGTCAAGCATTACGCGATCCTCGCCTACGGGGCCTTCGGAACGATGCTCGACGTAGGGCTCATGGTCCTGGGAAGCCTGCTGGTCGGCCTATCGATCGCAGTGCTGCTGGCAGGCTTCGAAATCGTCAATGTGGTCCAGGAGCTCTCCACCGGAGGGATGCTCGCCTCGGCCCTGGTCCTCGCCATCGTCGGCCTCTTCTGCCTCGGAGTCGCGTCGGAGGGCCCACTCGGTCGGGGTCGGAAACTGGTTGGCTTCCAACTCTGGGAGGTGGGCATCGGTCGCACCGTGGCGGTGTTCCTCATAGGGTTTGGTGCCCTGCTCCTCTACGGAGTGATCAGCAAGGTGATCGGTGACCTTCCCGAGCCCTTGCACAAGGGCGCCGAGGGCCTGCGCGCGGTGGGAGTGGCCGGGATGGTGGTCATGCCGCTGATCGGGGTACCACTTTCGTTGCTCATTCGCTGGGCGCCGAAGGCACCGGACTGGTTGGACAACGCCGAAGTTCCGGTCCTGTTCGTGGTCTGGGCCATTGGCACGATGGTGATTTTCGCCTGAGCTCAGAGACTTTTGGCGTAGATCAATACCCGTCGGGTTGTGAAGCCTTCCCGAACCAGGGCCTCACTGCTCCATGGTGTCTCCGGGATGAAGATCTCAATCCCGGCCATCCCCAACTGACGGGCGACCTCGGCGATCCCCTCCAATAGCGCCGGGCAATCGGCGGGGTCGGTGACCATCCACCCCACCGCCAGCGTGTCCTCGTCGGGACCTGCCACCACCCATCCGGCTCCGCCCTGATAGAGGTGGCCGTCGGCCACCGGTTGGTCGAGGTCGGAGCGGAGCGCCCTACGCCAACGCCAATGCCCCGGGTAGAGCTCCCGTCCGGATCGGGCCAATTCGCTGCCGAGCCAGAGCAGCCACCCGGCGTCGGCATCTGCGCTCGAGGCTGGGTGGAGACGGTCCCGTTCCCGTGGCAGCGGGCCGCGCGGTGTCTTCGCTTCGCCCCGGACCCAGATGCATGTGTTCCGATAGCCGAGCTTGGCTACCTGAGCCTGGGCGGCGGTGTTGCCATCCTCGATGACCAGCCGCACGATCTTGGCTCCCCGCTCCCGGGCCCACTCCACGCCGAAGTCGTTCATCGCCGCGCCGAGGCCAGCCCGTCGATGCTCCGGATGGACCCGCGCTGCGCTCAACCAGCCTTCGGTTGGGGCGAGCATCTCGGATCGTGACATGGCGATCGGTCGGTCGGCTCCATCGACGCAGACCACCACCAGTGATGACGGGTCGTCGATCCAGGTCGGCAGGCTTTCGCCGACATAGTCGCCCCAGGTGAAGGTGTCCCGGGTCCAGGCCTCGATCTCGGGAACATCGTCCTGACGGGCGGGACGCATCGTGATGGCCATGACTACATCCGGTCGGGAATCTCGATCCCCAACAGGTCGAGCAGACGCTCTAAAGCGTTGAGGGTCCACTTCGAAACTGCCAGCCATGACGCCTGTTTCACCGGGTCGCTCTCGGAGAGGATGTGACAGGTGTCGTAGAACCGGTTGAACCGTCCTGCCACCCCGTACGCGAACTCAGCCACATGGTTGGGGGAGCGGAGGTCGATGGCGCGCTGGATCACCTCTGGCAGCCGGAGGAGGTCGACCATCAGGTCTCGTTCGGCATCCACCTCCGGTGGGGCGATCTCACCCGCCTCCAACCCTGCCTCGGCTGCCTTGCGAAGGATCGATTTGATCCGGACCGCCGCGTATTGGAGATATGGGCCGGTCTTGCCCTCGAAGGAGCTGAACCGCTCCAGGTCGAACACGTAGTCCGAGACACGGTTGTTGATCAGGTCACCGAGCTTCAAAGCGGCGATCCCCACCATCGAGGCGATCTGCTCCCGCTCTTCGGCCGGATAGTCCTCGGCGAGATGGGCCTCGTCGAGCCGGCGACGGGCAGCGTCGGTGAGCATCTCGATCACGTCGGCGAGACGGACGACGCCGCCCTCGCGGGTCTTGAACGGCTTGCCGTCCGGGCCGTTCATCGTCCCGAACCAGATGTGCTCCAGCCGGGTGCCGTCGGGGATCATCCCCGCCTTTTGGGCGGCCCGGAACAGCTGGACGAAGTGGTCGGATTGTCGTTTGTCGACCACGTAGAGGACAAGGTCGGCGTGCAGGTCCTTGATGCGCATCTGGATGGTTGCCAGGTCGGTGGTCCCGTAGAGGGCGCCTCCTGCCGACGATTCCAGGATCAGGGGAGGGACGTCGCGCTTGTCCTCCTCCTCGACGACCCGGATCACGACCGCCCCATCTGACTCCTCGGTCACCCCGGACTCGATCAACGAGGCGACCATGGGCGCGATCCGGTCCCGGACGTCGGACTCCCCGTACCAGAGATCGAAATTGACTCCGAGAGCGGCGAAGTCCTCTCGCTGGGCGACCTCGGAGGCATTCTTCATGTGGCGCCACAAGGCCAGATACCCCGGATCGCCTTGCTGGAGACGGACTGTCGCCTCACGGGCGGTGTCGGCAAAGGTGGTGTCGGCACGGGCACGAGCCGCCGCTTCCGGGTAGATCCGCTCCAGGTCGTCCAGGGTTATCGGCGAAACCTCGGGGAAGTCGGACCCAGGGTTGAAGTAGGGGAGGTCGGGGTGCTCTTCGGCGATGGCGGCGATCATTACTCCCATGTTGAAGCCCCAGTCCCCGAAATGGGGGTCGCGGGTGACCTGGTGCCCGGCGAACGTGAAGAGACGGGCCAGCGAGTCACCGATGATGGTGGCCCTCAGGTGGCCGACGTGCATCGCCTTGGAAACGTTGGGCCCGGCGTAGTCGACGACCACATTCTCGGGGTCGGTGGTCGGCGGGTAGCCGAGATGGTCGTCAGTCTCAGTCAGATTCGCCCATCGGGCAACGGCCTCGTCGGTCAGGTTGATGTTGACGAAGCCGGGCGGAGCAACTTCGACCCGTGCGATGTCCTCATTGGCAGCGAGAATCTGGACCACATCGGCTGCGATCTCGGCCGGTGGCCGCCCTGCGGTCTTGGCGGCGGCCATCGCACCGTTGCATTGGAACTGGGCCAGCTCCGGTCGCTGCGAGGGCACCACCTCTCCGAGGGCGGCAGGAAATCCCAATTGGGAGAAGGCTTGGCCGGCCAGGTCGGAGAGGTGGGCGAGCAGGGACATACAAGGTGACGTTAGAGGGGCAAACCCCCCTCGCCTTCACTGCGCTCAGGCGGTCCCCCCTTCAGAAAGGGGGGACAACAGCATCTTGCCCGCTGCAGCCCCGCAGGGCGCCTAATACTTCGCCAGGTCCTGGGCGTGGCGGACGATCCCCTCAGGAGTGGGGTAGAGCTGGTTCTCCAGCGACCCGGCGTAGGGCATGATCGGGACATCGGGCATGGCGTAGCGACGGACCGGGGCGTCGAGCCATTCGAAGGCCTTGTCGGCAAGTTGGGCCGCAATCTCCGCTCCGTAACCGACAAACTCGTTGTCCTCGTGGACGATCAGCGCCCGTGACGTCTTCTTGATCGACTCCTCGATGGTCGCCCAGTCGAGTGGCTTGAGGCTGCGGAGGTCGATCACCTCGGGGCTGATTCCCAACTCTTCGAGCACCGGAACCGCCTCCATCGCGAAGTGGGCCATCGCCCCGTAGGCGATGATCGTGAGATCCGTTCCCAGGTGGCGGATCGCAGCGCGCCCGAGAGGCACCCGATGCTCTCCCTCGGGATAGGGGCCCTTGGCCAGCCGATACAGCTTCTTCGGCTCGAGGAAGATCACCGGGTCGGGGTCCTCGACCGCGGTGAAGAGAAGCCCTTTGACGTCGGCCGGTGTCGACGGGACCACCACCTTCAGACCCGGCACGTGTGCGTAGAACGATTCGATCGACTGCGAGTGATAAAGAGCTCCGTGGATCCCCGCCCCGTAAGGAGTCCGAACCACGATCGGCACGTGCCAGCGGCCATCGGAGCGGAAGCTGATCCTCGCCGCCTCGGAGACCAATTGGTCGAAGGCGGGGTGGATGTAGTCGGCGAACTGGATCTCGGGGATCACCTTGAAACCGGCGGCGGACATTCCGATGGCGGCGCCGATGATCGAGGATTCGGCGATCGGGGTGTTGAAGCAGCGGTCGGCTCCGAAGCGGTCGGTGAGGTCTTGGGTGGCCTTGAAGACCCCTCCCTTGCGTCGGGCAACATCCTCCCCGAAGAGCACCACGTCATCGTGAGCCTCGAACACCTCGTGGAGGGCCCGGTTGATCGCGGTGATCAGGTTGACGATCTCCCCGGTCGGGGCCGGCTCAGGCTCTGTGACCGCCGGCCCGGGCTCGATGACCTTGGCGTAAACCCGAGATGTTGGCTCGTCCGGTGGAGGAGCAGCCTCGGCGACTTCCACCGCCTCGGCCAGGACCTTCACCACAGCCTCATCGAGGGCATCCTCCTCGGCCTCGGTCAGTAGCCGGTTCTCGATCAAGTACTGGCGAACCCGGGCCACCGGGTCGCGTTTGCGCCAGGTCTCGACCTCCTCGCGACTCCGGTAGAGGGTGTCGTTGTCGTCCGAGGTATGGGCGTAGTAGCGATAGGTCTCGGCTTCGATGAGGGTCGGACCTTCGCCGGCGCGGGCCCTCGCCACCGCCTCCTGCATCACCTTGAGCACCCGCAGGGTGCGATTGCCGTCGACCTCGACTCCGGGAAACCCGTATCCCTTAGCCCGGGTGGCGATACTCCCTGCCACCTGCTCCTCACTGGGCACGGAGATCGCGTAGTTGTTGTTCTCGATCACGAAGATGATGGGAAGCTTGCGGATGCCGGCCCAGTTCATGGCTTCGTGCCAGTCCCCTTCCGAGGTCGAGCCCTCGCCGCCATAGACAGCCACCACCGCATCCTCACCCCGGTTCACGATGGCCTGGGCGATCCCGACCGCGTGCGGGTACTGGGTGCCGATCACCGAGGACTGGGTGAGGACCCGGAGCTCGGGGCTCGACCAGTGGCCGGGGAGCTGGCGGCCGCCCGACATCGGATCGGACTTCTTGGCGAACGCCCCGAGGAAGATGTCCTCAGGGGTGAAACCCCACGAAAGCGCCACCCCCATATCCCGGTAGTAAGGGAGAATCCAATCCTTGGAGCGGTCGAGTGCGAACACCGAAGCCACTTGAACCGCCTCGTGGCCCGAGGAGCCGACCACGAACGGCGCCCGGCCCTGACGTTGCAAAGCGAACATGCGGTCGTCGACCCGCCGCGACATGAGCATGAGGCGATAGACCTCGATCATCTGCTCGTCGGTCAGTCCGAGCTCTCCGTGGTGCAGGTTCCTGTCGAAATCCATGCCGTACGAGCGATGGGTCTGCGTCAATTGCGATCGTCCCCGCTTCTCCTGAACCGCCGCAGATCGCCGATGTCTTTGAGTCTTGCCTCGGCCACCTTCACCGCCGCCGCATTGGGAGTGATCGCCTCGCGTTTGGACATTTCGAGGATGGTCTTGGTTGCCTCGAATATCCCATCAACCCGATGCAGGGCCCGCATCTTGGAGTATCCGAGCAGCTCGTCATAGACATTGATCAGCCCGCCGGCGTTTACGACGAAGTCGGGGGCATAGACGATTCCGCGTTCGGCAATCCGATCGCCATCGGCGTCGGTGGCAAGTTGGTTGTTGGCGCTGCCCACGATTGCCTGGCAATTGAGCTGGGGGATGGTCATCTCGTTGAGCCCGGCTCCGAGGGCACAAGGGGAGTAGATGTCACAGTCGACCCGCATGGATCTCGTCGGGGTCGACGTTCTTCACGCCGAAGCTCTCCACAACTGTCTTGGTGGCGCTCTCGAAAGCATCAGAGACGATGACCTCGGCGCGCGCCTCGACCAAGAGCTGTACGAAGGCGGCGCCGACCTTGCCCACGCCCTGGACCGCAAACCGACGTCCGGCGAGATCTACGTCGCCCCAGATGAACTCGGCCACTGCCCGCGCCGCGTTGAACAGACCCCGAGCGGTCACCGGAGAGGGGTCACCGGCTCCGCCTTCCGCCACCGAAGTCCCGAGGGCCCACTTTGTCTCACGACGGATGACATCGATATCGGTGGTAGTGGTGCCGACGTCCTCGGCGGTGATGTAGCGACCCCGCAGGCTGTCGACGATCCGCCCGTAGGCCCGGAGCAGGCGTTCGCTCTTGTCGGTTCTCGGGTCGCCGATGATCACGGCCTTCCCGCCTCCGACGTCGACACCGGCGGCCGCCGCCTTGTAGGTCATGCCCTTGGAAAGGCGAAGCACGTCGGTGAGGGCGGCTTCCTCGGTCTCGTATGGGATAGAAGCGCGTCCCGCCGAGGGCGGGCCCGAGAGCCGTGGAGTGGATGGCGATGATGGTTCGAAGGCCGGATACCGGGTCGTATCCGTAGACGATCTGTTCGTGACCTTCCCGAGAGACCTCGTCGAATACCACCGTCCTTCGATACTACCCATCGACCTCTGCGAGGATGAGGGCGTGATCAAGACCGCCTATCTGAGGGTCTACACCCCCGAGGTCGCTGGTGGGGATGACCCGGTTCCCGGCTTCGTGCGGTCCTACGGGCTTCTGTCTGAGACCGAGGGTGATGGGGATTGGGCCGTCGACTGGGACGGCCGACGTCTGGTCTGCCCCCGGAACCTGCGGCTACGGGTACTCGAATCGACGGTTGCCTTCGCCAACGCGTTTCGGGGCATGGGAGCCGGGCTGATCCCCGAGGAAGCGGCTCGCTCGGCCGATCAGGAGCTTCGTCGGTATCGCGAGGAGTATCCATCCCATCGTTCACACGTTCTCACCTCGACCTGGCATGTCCCGGTCCGCTGGTTCACCGCCTTCGTCTCCGATGACAAGGAGCTCTATCAGATCGACGGCCTCGCTCGTCTCCGGTATCGGGTCGATCTCGTGTTGGCCCGGGAGCGGGTGGAGCACGCACTCGAGGTGTTGCGTGGTTTGCAGATCTTCCAGGGCCCGGCTGAAGAGCTGGGCCAACTCTCGGAGTGGCTGGAACTATTTCCCGACGAATCGATGCTCGAGTTGGACTACTCAGACGTGTCGGAGCTCTTCGACCCACAAGACCTGGTCTTCGACGAGTCGGTGGATCTGGTGCAGCAGTCGGTGAACGCCCTGGCAGAGGGAGACATGCTCACCGCCGGCGAGAACTACGGCCGAGTGGTCTCCAGGTGGGCCCCCGCCTTCTCGGTGACCTTCTCCAACTGACTTCCGGCCCTCGTAATTGGGACGCACAGGTCCGTATATGACCCCTACAGATCCCAATTACGGTATGGCGTCTTGACGAACCACCAAACCCGCCTACCATCCTCTGGCAATGACCTATCACTCCACCCACCGCGTTTGCGCCTGCGCATGTATGTGTGCCGCCGAGCCGGTTGGGTAGTGATGTCCTGAACAAGTAACCAGACAGACACCAGACCCGCACCGGCACAGGATGCGGGTTTTTTGTTGCCCAAATTGAGGAAATGACGATGACAACGACAACGATCGCCACCTCCCTCGGCACCGACCGAGAGGTCCGGCGATATCGGGATGTGCGGGAACTGCTTCCGGGAGTGGACAACCCCACCCCGTCTGGTGCGGCTCAACCACGTGGTGCGCCCCGACCAGGGTGAGATCTATCTGAAGCTGGAGTGGCTCAACCCCTTCGGGTCGATCAAGGATCGGGCCGCCAGCTATCTGTTGGCCGGCCTCGTCGAGCGTGGCTTGCTCGGAGAGCGTGATGTGGTGGAAGCCACCTCCGGCAACACCGGGATCGCCCTGGCTGCCCTGGCTGCGGTCAGCGGATTCGGGGTCACGGTGACCATCCCCGACGGGGTTCCCGAGGAGAAGAAGATCATCCTCCGCATGCTCGGCGCCGAGGTGTGGGAGACACCAGACGACCTGTGCCCGGTGGATCATCCCAAGGACGGAGCCATCGCCCTGGCCCGCTCCCTCGCCGCCTCCGAGCAGGGCGACCGGTACGTCACGACCGACCAGTACTCCAACCCGGACAACGTCACCGCCCACTACGAGACCACCGGCCCCGAGATATGGCGGCAGAGCGACGGGCGGGTCGGCTGGTTCGTCGCCGGCCTCGGCACCGGTGGGACGATCACCGGAGTGGGGCGCTACCTGAAGGAGCGGGATCCGTCGATCCGAATCGTCGGCGTCGAGCCGCAGCCGGGTCATCGCCTCCCCGGCCTCAAGAGCTTCCAGGAGGCGAAAGAGCCCGAGATCCTCGACTGGGACGTCATCGACGACGTGATCAGGGTCGATGACGGGCCTGCCTATGAGACCACGAAGCGCCTGTGGCGCCAGGAGGCGTTGACCGTCGGTCCTTCGACGGGGGCAGTGGTCTCCGCCGTCCAGCAACTCGAGACCACGGAGAGCGACGTCGTGGTGGCGATCTCTGCGGATTCCGGCTTCAAGTACACGAGCTATTTCGCGGAGATCCTCGGTGACGAGGGTCGGCCACGTGTCTGACAACAAGGAGGAACAAGTGACAACCCAATACGAAGTACCAATCGAAGACCTGAAGGTCGACGCCGAGCTCGACACCTCAGGGCTTCTCTGCCCCTTGCCGGTCTACAAGGCGTCGATCGCCCTCGGCCAGCTTTCCAAAGGGCAGGTGCTCCACTTGATCAGCACCGACCCCGGATCGCTCGAGGACATCCCGGCGTTGGCCCGTCAACTCGGGGACACCCTGCTCGGGGTCGAGCGGACCGAGAGCAACCAATTGTTCTGGATCGAGAAGGGAGACCGGCCATGACTGCGACCCTGCACAGTGTGACTCCGGTCGAGCAGACCGAGCGGGCCAAGCCAAAGCGGATTGCGCTGATCGCGTCCAAGGGGACCCTCGACCAGGCCTACCCGCCGCTCATCCTGGCCACTACTGCAGCGAGTCTGGGTTGGGAGGTCGGCGTCTTCTTCACCTTCTTCGGGCTCGACATCCTCCACCAGGACCGGTTCGACAAGCTGAAGGTGGCGTCACTGGCCAATCCGGCCGGCCCGGTCCAGCTGCCCAACATCCTCGGCGCCATGCCCGGAGCCACCGCGGCGGCGACCGCGATGATGAAGAAATGGATGGAGCGGGCAAACATGCCATCGGTCCCCGACTTCATCGACATGTCCCAGGGGCTGGGAGTCAGGTTCTTCGCCTGCTCCACGACCATGGGCGTCCTCGGTGTCGAGGAGAGCGACCTGATCAAGGGAGCGGAGATCGCCGGTGCGGCAGCTTTCCTCGACTACGCCGCCGAGGCCGACATCCAGCTGTTCATCTAGGAATTGACTGGCCGGTAAGCGACACAATCGATCTCGACTGCGGCGCCCAGGGCCAGGTCGACCCCGCCGACCGTGATGCGCGCCGGTGGGGAGTCGATGAACACGGCCGTATAGGCGTCGTTCATCTCGTTGAAGGTGGACATGTCGTGGAGGTAGATGTTGGCCTTGACCACGTCATCGAGGCCGGCGCCGCTGGCCTCGAGAATGGTCCGGATGTTGGCCAGCACCTGGGTGGTCTCCGGCCCGGTGCCGCCGGGCACCAGCTCCATCGTGCCTTCGGCTGTCCCCAGGGAACCCGAGACGTGGATGAAGTCGCCGGCCACTACCGCATGGCTGAACATGGGAAGCCGGGCCAGGCCCGGAGCTATGACCTTTTCCATTTGAGACCTCCTGGCAAATAGAGTCGGCTCGGTGAGCCGAGGGTCAAGGTAGTGGCTGATCGACGTCGCACCGGTTGGGGCGGTGAACCAGTGGTGGCGCCGGGCATGGACCAGATCGAGCTCGCCGCGACCCGGCTCCAAGGGACCGCGGTGAGAACCCCGATCGTCCCGCTCCACAGCTACGACGCCAAGGCTGACATCTTCCTCAAGCCGGAGGTCCTGCAACCAGTCGGCTCTTTCAAGGTCCGAGGGGTCGGGAACTGGGCGCTGAGCCTCAGCGAGGAAGAACGGGGTCGTGGGATCTCGACGACCAGTGCCGGCAATACCGCAGCGGCACTGGGCTATATGGCGCGGCGATTGGGAGTCCCGGCGAGATCGATGGTTCCTGACACCCTTCATGCCACCAAGCGGCGCATGCTGGCGTCATACGGTGTCGAGCTGGTCCACGTGAGCATGGAAGACCTGATGGGCTACATGTTCGAGGAGCGGTGGCGCGACGAGCCCTACAGCTACCTCAATCCTTGGGGTGAGCCGTTGATGATTGCGGGGCACGCCACGATCGGAGCCGAGATCTTCGAAGACCTGCCCGAGGTCGAGTCGGTGTTTGTCCCCGTCGGCGGCGGTGCGCTGTTGTCGGGAGTGGGGTCTGCGCTCAAGGCCCTCAAACCCTCGGTGCGCGTCTTCGCAGTCCAAGCCGCAGTGAACTCGGCGCTATCGGCTGCATTCGCTGCGGGCGGTCCGACCTGGATCGAGTGGCAGGACACGGTGGTCGAAGGTGCCTCGACACCAGTGATCACCGACGAGATGTATCCCCTGCTGCGATCGCTGGTCGACGAGGTGGTCCTGGTCTCTGAGAATCAGGTGAAACAGGCGATGCGACAGTTGGCGCTGCGAGACAAGCTGGTCACGGAGGGCGCCGGCGCTGCCGCTCTCGCCGCCGCCCTTTCCGTCCCCATCGAGCAACGAGGGGTGAGTGTGTGCGTCGTCAGTGGGGGGAGTGTCGACGAGGCACTTCTGGTGGAGGTGCTAGCCGCTCAGGCCGGGTAGGCCAGCGCCGGAGCGTTCTCGGACGTGGTGGGAAGGGAGAGCTCGAACCTGGTCCACCCTGCCCGTCGCCGATAGACCAGATCGCCCCCCATGATCCGTGCCAGCTGACGCGCCACGGCGAGACCGAGTCCCACCGAGTCAGGCCGCGCATCGTCGTTCTGGACCCGGTAGTAAGGGTCGAAGATCCGTTCGGAGTCCACAACGTTGATGCCAGGGCCGTCGTCGCTCACGACTATGACTGCAGTGTCGCCCAGTGAGGAGACGCTGATCTTCACCAGACTCCCGCCATAACGGGATGCGTTGGTCAACAGGTTGCGCACGATCTGTCGGGTGCGGAGGGTGTCGGCCCAAGCGGGTGTGGGGTCACCGTTGACCACTACGTTCTCGCCGACTCTCATCGAGTCGACCACCGACTTCGTCACATCGAGCAAGTCGATCTCCGTTGGCTTGATCGTCAGGTTGCCAGAGGCCGCCCGCTCCGCGGTGAGAAGATCGTCAACGAGCTGGGCCATCTCGACGCTTTGACCAGCGATCAGTTGGACCATCTCGGCGATCTCCTCGGTGGAGTAGTTCTCCACCCCTTCGGCGAGCTCGCCGGCGAAGCCCACCACTGCGGCCAGTGGCGTTCGAAGTTCATGGCTGACCGTGGCTATGAATCGATCTTTCGCCTGTGCAAGCTCCTCGAGGCCCTCACGGGCATGCTCGCGCTCCCAGTAGGCGCCAACCATGTCCGCGGCTCGGGTCAGGCCTTCGACCTCTGCAGGAAGCCAGGTCCCTTCGCGCCAGAAGTCCGAGTATCCGATGGTTCCTACCCACTGGTCGCGGATGAAGATCGGGGCCATGAGCTCGGCCATGATTCCCTCGCCTTCGTAGCGGTCCCGGATCGGCCTCGGCATCTCCGAGACGATCACATATGCGGGCTCGCCTGCCGCGAGCGCCTTCTCCACGTCCTGGAGCTGTTCGTAATCCCCGCTGTCGAAGAGGCTGTCCCCTGGCGGCACATTCGGCCCATACGCCTCGGCGACGATCTCCCAGGTGACATGTCCGTTGCGATCGATGCGGTTCATGTCGACGTAGACGTAGTCGGCCTCTGTGGATCCGAGAAGGGCCTGGAGGGCCGCGACCAGCGGCTCGTCGTCACGACGGGTGAGGAGGACCTGAGAGCATCTTGCCAGTGCCTGTTGGATTCGGGAGTGTGTGGCCTCGAGTTCGGAGGCGACCGCCAGAGAGTCGATGAGCCGCCAGGTGAGCCAGATCACGAGGATTTGACCGGGGATCCCGATCAGAAGCCAACTGATCGCCGTCGAGAGCTCGGGTCGTAGGATTGCAACCGATGCCAGGGAGTAGAGAGCGATGAGAGTCGAGCCAACGATCAGCGGAGTTGTGGCCCTCGACCGACGGGTTGTGACGTAGACGATCGAGGCCAGGATCATGAAGGAGAGGGTGGTCCCGGTGTCGAATCCGACGACATCCATATCGCCCGAAGCGCCGATCAGGCTGAGTAGAGCAAAGATGAAGGCAGCCAACGCGGCCACCACCTCGGTGCGTTGCTTGTGCTTCAACTCGTACAACGAGACCGCCGCAATCAATGCTGAAGCAACTGCTCGGAAGGTCCCGGCCGGATCCCCGCTGAGAAGCGGGCCGAGTGCGACGAAGAAGCCGATCACGCCACCTGCGAGACCAGTCCACAGGGCGGCTTTTCGGTCGCGTGCGTTGCCACCGATGCCCGGCGGTGAGGTCATTGCTTGGTTATCGGACGTTCAGAGGTGCGAATTGATGATTGGGGAGGGGGGCACCTCACAACGCGAGTACAGCACCCAGTACCCTTCGACCCAGGATGTCGAGGCGAACGCTTCAGATGGCCTCCGTGGTGGTCTTGATCCTCGCGGCCTGTACCAGCGATGGCGCCCGTAACCCGAGCCCGGCAGCCTCGATCGATCTGGGAACGACCACCACCACGCCGGTCGCAGTCACCGAGGTGCCGACCACGCAGGCGATCATCCCGAACGGCACGGCTGATCGTCTAGCGGTCCTCGATCGTGAGGGCAACATCTTCACCATCGATCCCGACGGCTCGAACCCGATCCAGGTCACCGAGGACGGGGCAGCGGCCCAGTACTTCCAACCCACGTGGTCGCCCGTGGCCGACCGTCTCGTTTGGGGCCAGGCGAACCAGGCCGGGTTCGGGGTCGGCTCCAGCACCGGTGACGGAAGCGATCTCCAAGTGGTGCCGACCTCCTCGATGCCGTTCTATCTGAACTGGTCACCCGATGGGTCACAGGTCGGGATCCTGTATGGAGGCGTGCAAGGCGTGATTCTCGAGGTCGTCGACATGGAGAAGTTCACCGCGTCGGCCGTAGGCTCCGGCTCACCCTTCTATTTCTCCTGGAATCCAGACAGCACTGGTTTCGCGGTCCATGTCGGGGCCAACAACCTCGGGACGATCGTGCTGGGTGAGCCGCTGGTGGACTTGGGTGGCACTGCGGCGACTTATCAGGCGCCCTTCTGGATACCGGCAGGGATCATCCATTTTGCTGACGCCGGCCTCGAGTTGGTGGATCCCGAAGGCGAGAGCCGTCTCCTGGCCACCTTGCCCGGGGAGCCGGTGTTCTTTGTGGCCAACCCACAGGGCACCAAGGTTGCGGTCGAATCGTTCACCGACCAGCAGGCCGACGGGTCGACCGTGGCGCTTGTGCCGACCGCTCAGATCGAGGCAAACTCCGTTTCGGTGTTGGACGTGGCCACCGGCGAAGTCGACATCGCTTCGGAGGACACCTCAGTCGGCTACTTCTGGAGCCCGGACGGGGAGTCCCTACTGCTCCTTCAGTTGACCGGTCACACCGGCGTGGTCGAGGTCTCGGTGTGGAAGGACGGCGAGACCAAGCTTCTCACCACCATGGTGCCGCCGATCTCGTTCTTCCGTGACGTGCTCCAGTACTTCAACCAGTACGCGCAGTCGCTCCAGCTGTGGTCGCCCGACTCCTCTCAGGTGGCACTGTCGGGGACCATCGGGGACGAATCCGGCGTTTGGGTAATCCCGGCCGACGGGTCAGACCCATCTCTGGTCTTCAATGGGGAATGGGTGGCCTGGTCCTATGGCTGAAGTGAGCCTCGTGCGTCGTCAGCTTGCTGACGATCGGCATCGGATTCCTAGTCGCTGCCGGGGTATCCCTGGTCGGGGCTTCCAAGGTCTAGGCCAGCGCCTTTCGTAGCGAGTCCTCGAACAGGTGGGGCTCGGTGAGGAACGAGTCGTGTCCTTTGGGTGACGTGACCCGAATCCACTCCACGGGCACTCCCGCCTCCTCCAGGGCCGCCACCAGACCGGCCTGCTGCTCAGGGTAGAAACATGCATCGGTGTCGATGGTGAAGACGTACCAGTTCTGGTCTCGGCACGGGATGAGAGCGTCGACGTAGCTGACCGCGCCGGTGTCCTCGACGAGGTCGTAGTTGGACCAGGAATCGATGATCCGCAGATAGCTGTTTGGGTCGAAGCGGATCACCAGCTTCTGACCCTGATTCCAGAAGTAGGACTCGACCGGGTGGGTTACGTATGGGTGGTCGATGATCTCGTTGCGGGCTCTCTCTTCGATCGCCCCCAAGGACACGAACGCCTTGTGGCTGATGATCCGGGCCAGGGCCAGCCCGTCGGCAGGGAACTGGCCGTCGTAATAGTTGCCACCGTTGAAGTTGGGATCGTTGAAGATCGCCAGCTTCTGCTCGAAGTTGTACATCCGGTGCAAGGTGGTGCCGGCAAGTCCTCCGGCGAGGATGATCACGTTTTCGACGAGTTCCGGGTAGTGGGCTGCCAGTGACAGGGACAACAGGGCTCCCACCGAAGCCCCGGCCACGGCCTTCAATCGCGTGATCCCGAGATGCTCGAGCAGCGGCAGCTGGGACTCGAGGATGTCCGCGAGATGAAGAGGCGGAAAGTCAGGCCCATATCGCTTCCCGGTCCGGGGGTCGATCGACTCCGGTCCGGTCGTTCCGTAGCAGCCACCCAGATAATTGACACACAGGACGGCGAACCTGTCGGTGTCGATCCCGAGCCCGGGACCAACGAAACCTTCCCACCAGCCTGTTTGGTTCTCCTCCACCCACCGGCCCACTCCCTCCACTGAGGGGGTGAACCCGGCGAAGTGCTGACTGCCGGTCAAGGCGTGGAACAACAGGATGACGTTGTCCCGCTCCGGGGAGATCTCTCCCTGGAGCTCGTAGGCAAGCCGGACCGCGGGCAACAGGTCCCCACTGCGCATCTTGAATGGCAGCGAATCTGGCGGCAGGTCGAAGAAGCGAGTCTCCACGACCTGCTCGCCCGAGCCCGACTTGCTCATACCTCTCTCCTCAGGACACCGCCTCCAGCGCCTGGTCGACGTCCTCTTTGATGTCTTCGATGTGCTCGATCCCCACCGAGATCCTCACCAACTCTGGCACCACGCCAGTGGAGATCTGCTCTTCCTCGGAGAGCTGCTGGTGGGTTGTCGATGCGGGATGGATCACGAGGGTCTTGGCGTCGCCGACATTGGCCAGATGACTGGCCAGCTTGGTGGCGTCGATGAACCGCTTCCCGGCCTCAAATCCACCGGCGATGCCGAAGGACAACACCCCGCCGAAACCGTTGCGGAGATACTTCTTCGCGGCCTCGTGGTAGGGATGTGAGGGCAGACCGGGGTAGCTCACCCAGTCGACCAGGGCATGTGACTCGAGCCACTTCGCCAGTTCGAGTGCGTTGTCGACCTGACGCTGCACACGCAGTGACAGGGTCTCCAACCCCTGGAGGAACAGGAACGAGTTGAACGGCGACAGCGCCGCGCCGAAGTCCCGGAGGCCTTCCACCCTTGCCCTGATCGCGAACCCAATGTTGCCGAATGGCCCGTCGGGGTTGAACACGTCGGTGAAGACCAGACCGTGGTACCCAGGAGCCGGCTCGGTGAAGATCGGGAACTTCCCGCTGCGCCAGTCGAAGTTCCCGGCGTCGACGATGACCCCGCCGATCGAGGTCCCGTGACCACCGATCCACTTGGTCGCCGAATGGACCACGATGTCCGCACCGAAGTCGATCGGCCTCGAGATGTAGCCCGCGGCGCCGAAGGTGTTGTCCACCACCAACGGGATCCCGTTGCGATGGGCGATCTCGGCGAGGGCTTCGAAATCGGGGATGTTGTACTTCGGGTTGCCGATGGTCTCCACGTAGAGGGCCTTGGTCTTGTCCGTGATCGCCTTCTCGAAGTCGGCCGGATCGTCGCCGTCGACGAAGCTGACATCGAACCCGAGGCGGGGGAACGCAACCTTGAACTGGTTGTAGGTCCCTCCGTAGAGATAGGAGGTGGACACGAAGTGGTCGCCGGTCTCCAACAGAGTGGTGAAGGCGAGCAATTGCGCCGCCTGCCCCGAAGACGTCGCCACCGCAGCTAACCCACCCTCCAACGCCGCCACTCGCTTCTCGAACACGTCCGTGGTCGGATTCATGATCCGGGTGTAGATGTTCCCGAATTCCTCCAGGCCGAATAGACGTGCGGCATGAGCCGCATCGTTGAACGTGTAGCTGGTGGTCTGATAGATCGGGACCGCCCGGGCATTCGTGCCCGGAGCAGGTTCCTGCCCTGCATGAACCTGCAGGGTTTCGAACCGATAGTCACTCATGGATGTTTGCTCCTTTGTCGTGGAAGAGGTCTCAGGCGAGGCTGACGTCGAGGGGAATCGATCGCGACAAGCAGTGTCCGACCGGGGAGGTCGAAACCACCTTTTGATGTAGTGCCTCGATCGCCGCTTCGTCGGCGTCGGCCTCGATGTGGACCGTGGCCCCAATCGTGGAGAACCCGGCGTTGCCGTCTCCGAGACCGAGGAAGGTCTTCAGGTCGAGATCGCCTTCGAGCTCGATGCGCAGGTCCTTCAACTCGATGCCGGCCACGCTGGCATTGGCCGCGTAGCCGATCACCAAGCAGGAGCCGAGGGCCCCGAGGAGCTGTTCCACCGGATTCGGAGCGGTGTTGGTGCCGCCGAGCCCGGGTGGCTCATCGAATGCGATCGGATCGAAGTCACGTGAGCGAGCCGACGTGCGGAAGGCTCCGTCCCAGGTGACTTCGGACTTCCAAATGGTCTGTGCGTTGTTCGGATCGTCCTGGATTGACTGAACCAGGGCGCCGACCGTGGGAAGGTCGACTTCGTTGAGATATGCGGTAGTCATTGATCATCTTTCCTTTTCTGTGCAAATGTGGGTACGTGGAAGCACCGCCTGAGTGACGGGTGGCTCTCGGGTGGGGGCGGTGATCTACGAGCGTCGAACGCTCGGGCATGCCACCCGAGAGCGTCGACAACACATGCACCGGAAGGATCCGGCGGTTCGATCGGTCTCTTGTCTCATGGCTATTTCCTCCTATGTCGTCTCAACGCGCTCATGCGAGCGCCCGAGGCGGAGGACCGCCACTAGGCATCTCATCGATCAGGCATTGGCACCGAACTAATCGGTTGCCGCGGTTTCACAGGGCCTGTCCCTCCACCGCTCTGGATGAGCGCTGTTAAGTGGCGCAAGTGTTGCCGGTGTCGACGGCCGAGTCAAGACCAGAATGGGGAGATGATTGTTCGTCTCCGGAATATCGCTCTGCTTGTCCTGGTGGCCATCGTGGCCGCATGCTCGTCGGGCAGTGAGGCTCCGGCTCTCACTCCCGAATCCGAGGCGGAGCTCTCGGCGCGGGGCCTGGCCCTGTTGTGTGATCAACACTGCATCGGCGAGGAGCTCTTCATCAGTGACCACGAGTACGAGACCGTGAGCCCTCCCGTTCCGGGGGACCCTCTGTCCGACGTTCAAGAGACTGCTATCACCCGTCAGTTCGCCGATGTCGAGTTCGTGACCGATGAGGTGGCCCAGGCTGCCCACGACGAGGGCACGTTCATTTTCGTGGTCGGACCTATCCATGAGGACGGCAACGGCATGGTCAGGGTGGAGGTGAGTGCAGTTGGGCCGGACGACGTCTTCACCGAACTTTTTCCATTCAGTTGGAACGGTGCCGATTGGGTTTCGGCCAGTAGCGGCAGCAATGTCACTGTCAGCACGCTGCCTTGAGGAAATCCGTCTCTCGTACATCTTTCCCGGCGTCGTAATCTGACCGCATGTCGACGCACTTGATCCTTCGTCTCGGACGTGGTTTTGGCATGGGCTGGCACGGTATGGCATTCCGTTGGGTCGCGATCATGATGTTCCTGGCCTTCATCGCGCTGCTCGTGCTTGGAGTCGTGCTTCTTTTTCGCCGAAACCCATCAGCAAGTGCCATGCCGCCCATGGATCAGGCGCTGGTCACGGTTCGGATGCGCTACGCCCAGGGTGAGATGACCACCCAGGAGTTCCTGGAGGCCAACGAGGCCCTCGGGGGACCGCCCTCGACTCCGCCACCGGCACCGCCTGCCGGCTAGGACTGCCAGAAGTCGAGCTCCTCGGCGAGAAGCCTGGCCATCACCATCGAGTCCCACCTGGGTTGGGACATTCGGGCGAGCTCGCGACCACGTGCTTCTGCATTGCCGGCGACAAACGTCTCCGGGGTCCATTCCCAGACATAGGGCCAAACCAGCCACTGGATGACCCCATATCGGGGCTGGATTGACTTCAAGAGATCGTAGGCCCGCTCTCGGTCTCCGAGCTCGAACCGATAGGCGGCGAACAGGCACAGATAGTCGCCCTCCTGGAGATACTGCCGACCGGTGACGTTCCGGTATGCCGATTCGGCCAACGCTTTCCCCGCCGCTAGGGGATCGCCCGATCCGACCGCGGAGACCCCGCGGCCGATCTCGATTGCACCACCCTCCAGCAGGCCTTCGAGCTCGGAAAGGAGGGACTGAGCCTCGCCCCTCCGCCCCAAGAGAACGAGCAGGGCGAGCTCAGCGAGCACTTCGTCCCAGAACACATGACCCCCGGCCCTTGCCATCTGGGAGGCCCGGTGGGCCGCGGCCAGAGCGTCGTCGAGCCGGGCCAGGCTGTAGAACTGCCCGGCGCGGTGCATTTCCACCATGCCGATATTGGCGCTAGGAGTGGCCGAGCGCTCCGCCTGGGGCAAGACCTCTTCGAGGAATGCCAGCCGCTCTTCGGCCCCTTCCACAGGTGCAAAGCCGAATTCGCCGATCCGAGGGGTGAATCCGTCGTCCAAGAGGCCCTCCGGATCGAGGGCACAGGCGATCTCCGCAATCGACCGCGCCGCGCTGGAGTCGATCGTGTCGAAGGCGACCATCATCCGTCCGGTCAGGAGCAGGGCCAGATCATCGGGCGAGAGGTCGTAGTCATTCTCGAGAAGGCGCTGGTATTTGTGGACTATTCCCCGGTTCACCATTGGCCAGAAGACGCGGGCGACGGTCAGTGCCGACTCCGCCTCGTGGCCATGGTCCAGGCCCCACTCCATTGCCGTGATGAGGTTGGACAACTCCCGTTCGTTTCTGTGATAGGTCTGGACGTGGTGGTTGTTGAAGTTGAATGAGGTGCCTTGCATCGATCCGATGAACCGGGCGTGGTGGCGCAATCCGGCCCCCGAGGCGTCATCGTCCTCTCGGAGCTTCTCTTGGGCGAACAGTCGGATGGTTTCGAGAAGCCCGAGACGGATCCCGGAGGTGCCACGGCCGGCATGGACGAGTGATTTGGCGACGAGCGCGTCGACCAGGAGCGCCGCCTCGGGATCCTCGACCCCCGTGACGGCAGCCACATCCGAGATATCGAATCCGCCGTGAAAGACCGAGAGCCGTCGGAGCATCGTCTGTTCCATGTCGGTGAGCAGCGAGTAGCTCCACTCGACCGTTGCCAGCAGGGTCTGATGATGCAGGATTGGGTTGCGGCTGCTCCCTGCGAGGAGGCTGAATCTGTCGTCGAGGCGCTCTTTGATTTCGGCGAGGGCCATCGACCGGGTTTGCGACGCTGCGAGCTCGATGGCGAGTGGGATCCCATCGAGGCTGTTGCATATCTCCACCACGAGGTCGCGGTCGCCGTCCTCGAGAGCGAAATCGAAATCGGCTTCTCGAGCTCGTCTCAGAAACAGCTCGACGGCGGGGGCGTTCACATCCTCCGAGCCGAGCAGAGGGATGCGGTAGACCTGCTCTCCGGGGACGGATAGAGCCTCGCGGCTGGTCGCCATCACGGTCAGTTCGGAGCACCGATTGAGGAGATAGCTGATAAGACGGGCCGTGCCGTCGAGCACGTGCTCGCAGTTGTCCATCACGAGAAGGCACGACCTCGGACGGAGGAAGTCGACGATCCGGTCCAGGGTCGGCTCGATTCCCACGACCGGCAGGCCCATCCCGTCCATGGTGGTCCCGAGCACGTCGTCGTCATCACCGATGGAGGTCAGGTCGACAAAGAACACCCCGCCGCGATGCGAGGAGACGACGCCGTGGGCCGTCTCGATGGCGAGACTGGTCTTGCCGGCTCCTCCCACGCCGGTGATGGTGACCAGGCGGGAGGTTCCCAGGAGTTCCCGGACGACCTCGACGTCCGTGGTGCGCCCGACCAACTCGACGGGCCGCACGGGGAGGGTCGACGGGACTTCGGGCTTGGATGAGGGGCCTTGCAAAGTTGGGTCGTGATCGAGTATCCGCTGCTCGAGGTCGCGCAGTTCCGCTGACGGGTCCACACCGAGGTCTTCTCCGAGGATTCGCCGAGTCTCCTGGAAGGCGCGGAGGGCGTCGACCTGTCGCCCCGATCGATAGAGGACGAGCATCTGCAATGAGCGCAACTCTTCCCGGTAGGGATTTGCCCTGGTCAGGGCATCGAGGTCGCCCAGCGCTTCCTCATGTCGGCCCAGGTCGAGCAAGGCTCGAAAGCGGAGCACAAAGGCCTGAAGTCGGAGTTCCTCGAGACGGGCCCTCTCCCCGCGAAGGGCTTCCTCGTCTGCGAGATCGGCATAGGGGTCACCCCGCCATAGTGCGATGGCGCGTTCGGTCGGGGCGAGAGCCGCGTGGGGATCGAGTGGAAGAAGACGTGAGGCATCTGCGACGAAGCTCTCGAGTTGAAAGGAGTCCAGGGCCGCCTCCAGCTCGTAGCCACCATCGGTCGTGATGATCGCGGACTCATCGAGTGACTTCCGGAGAGCTGAGATGTGGACTTGAAGGCTCTTTCGGGCTGTTGGAGGTGGCTCCTCACCCCATAGCCCGTCGATCAGTTGGTCCACGGAGACCGTCTTCCCGGCAGAGGAGGCGAGCAATGCCAACGTCAGTCGTGGCTTGGCGCCGCCCAGGGGGAGACTCGTGCCCGCCCGCTCGGCGACGACCGGGCCCAGGACCTTCACTACGAGCTGAGCCATGCCGTCCACACTCGAATGGTGCCACATAGAGAACACCCGCCGACATGACGGAAAGAGCATGTCGGCGGGTGTGTGGTGATTCGACGGTTCAACGGGCGCTCAGGGAGCGAACTAGCTCATAGGTTTCGTTCGGCATCCCGGGGATCGGGCCGTCGGTCGGGCCGGGTACCACGGGGGTGTGGGTCAGGGCCCTGAAGGTCCCTTCCGGCATCCCGGAGATTGGTCCATCGGCGAGTTCGGGAGCGGCGGGGGCTTGGGTCAAGGCCCTGAAGGTCCCTTCCGGCATCCCGGAGATCGGTCCCTTGGCCAGGTTGGGGACCACAACGGGGGCTTCGGTCAGGGCCCTGAACGTACCTTCCGGCATCCCCGACACCGGGCCTTGCGACAGGGCGGTCGCAAACGAAGTGCTGTTGACTCTGCCGGTGACCTGTGGAGTCACTGCCTGGTCCAGTGCGTTGGCTGCGAAGAACGCGGCCACTATTGCCACCGCCCCGATCAGACCGATGACGGCCCACCTGGGATCGAATGACTTGATTTCTCGCTGTGACATCTTTGTCTCCTTCTCTGTCCTCGGGTCTGGTTGGCCCTCGGATTCGTGCTGTTGAGGAGAGAGTCGGCTATGCCGGTAAAGACGGGGAAGCAGTCGGGTAAAGATGCGGCAATGGCTCAGTGCGCCGGGGAGAGCAGGATGCCCGGGTGCGACCGAAGTCCCCGTCAGAGGGCGATGGAGGCGGTCAACACGAAGATGGGCAGCGATATGTCGAGAAGCCCATGAGCAACCGCCATGTAGGGCAGTGTCGTGGGGCGATGCTGGATGATCCACCCGAACCAGAGGGCGAGCGGGAGAAACATGAGGGCACGCCACATGAGGTATCTGGTGTCGAACAGCAACGGAAGTGCGGCGTGCTGCAGTGAGAGCGTCGAGGCGGTCAGCACCAGTGGCAGCACCAACCGGGATGTCAGTGCCTGGAGACGGGGCAGGACGTATCCGTAATAAGTCGGCAGTTCTGTGAGCGCATGGATAACCGGGAACACGATGAGCATTGCCCAGGCGGCCGGCACCCACACCGGATGGAACAGCATCTCCTGACCGATCTCAGGATCCGACCACAACGCCTGTGCCAGGAGAACCGAGGGGAGCAAGGCGAGAGGCGCCGCCACGAGGACGGCGAGACCGGTCCACTTGAGGTCGGTCGACCTAGTGGCACGGCTCGGGTTGTACAGGTCGACGAGGCGGATCCCCTCGGCTCGGGCGAGACGCGCCAGAAGCCAGAGGTTGACGAACTCGGCGAGGGCGAATGAGGCGAGCCACATCTCGGCCGCGGACTGCCATGGCGAGTTGTCGCCCGCCAGCAGGTACCCGATGGCGAATAGCAGCTGGAAGGCGATAGCGAGGACGATGCGGGCTGGGAGCATGGCCCATACCCGTCTCGCCGTGATCTTGCCTTCGGTTGTCCTGTCTCGGACTGCGGCGACCGAGTTGGGAAGCCGGGCTGTATCTGGCGTCGGCACGAGGGCGACCGTCACAATGGTGTGATCGTCCGTCGGTTTGGCAGAACCAGCCAGGGCCGAAAGGCCCATCTGAAGAGAAGTGGTCAGGGACGGCGTCGATCCGTCGACCTCCGGTTTTTCAGACCGGCGCTCTACCGACTGAGCTACCTGACCTCCCAGACCAGACCCTCGGCGAGGATCTGGCTGGCGGGAGCGACGGGATTTGAACCCGCGACCTTCGGCTTGACAGGCCGACGAACACTCCAGGCTGTTCTACGCCCCCGGGGACGTCGCGAATCCAAACCGGGTCTGGCTGCGACCAAAGAAGTATAGAGGTCGGGCTTTCCTGCTCAACATGGGCCCGGGATATAGGGGACGCCCCAACCCGGACAAGATTTTTCTTTGCCCCGATACACCCTTATTCGAAGGGCGCCGCCGCCCTGAGCCATGTCTCCAGCCTTCACATGCTGCCGACGACGAGCCCCCACCCCACTCTGATCGCCAACGGCCGCAAGTAAGCATCAACTCGGCGGATGTTTCTATGCGTTCACGTTTTAGGATCGGAGCCCCAATTGGGGTTGCGACAATGGGGGGCCATGCCGTTTGGGGTTCGCGATCCCTTCCGTACGGGCCCTAGTGGGGACAAAGGACCCTTATCTCCGAACCTAATCGACCAGATCGGCCTCTAAGTGACCTAGGTCAATCCTTACGGCCGGGCTCGGTGGTGGTCACGCCAGGTGGTAGCGGGTGATTTGTTGAATTCTCCGCGGCGTGTCGCGCGGCCAGCCAGGTGGTGATGGGCACCGCGGCCACGAGGCCGATTGATCCGACGAGGGTTCGCACTATCTCGACGGCGACTAGTTCGGAGCTTGAGATCGACGCTATTGGCTGGCCGGAGAGGGTGTAAAGGATGATTAGTGGCATGGCGGCTCCGGCGTAGGCCAGAAGAAGAGTGTTGACGGTGGAGGCGATGTGATCTCTACCCACTCTGAGTCCGGACGCAAATAGTTCGTCGGAGCCGAGGGTGGGGTTGGCCTGTTGAACTTCCCACACGGCGGATGCCTGGGTGACTGTGACATCGTCGAGGGCTCCGATTGCTCCGAGCACAATCCCTGCGAGGAGAAGACCGGATACATCGAAGCCGGGTATAAGGAGTAGGTAGTACGAAGTCTCGTCCGCGAGACCAGTGAAATGAGCGAGTTCCACTACACCCCAGGAGAGGAATGTGGTGAGTGCTAGTGCTGCGAATGCGCCGACAGCGGCAACATGGGTGAGAGGCGTGTATCCGTGGGCGAGATAGAGAGCCACTAAGACGATGGCACTTCCCCCGACCAGCGCAACAAATACTGCGTCCTCGCCGGCGATGATCGCAGGCACGATGAAACCGAGCAGGATCAGCAGACTGATGCCAAGACCAAGTAGGGCGGCCGCGCCCCGCATCCGGCCCAAGGCCACTACCGACCCGGCAAAAAGCAGAGCCAAAACCCACAGGAGCAAGGTCCGGTCGCGGTCCGCATAGTTGTAGAGGAAGGTGCCGTCTCCGGCATCGATCGCCGCCAGAAAGACTTCATCACCCACTTCGAGTTGGGGTTGAGCCGACCCATCATTGGGGAAAGCCTGACTGTGGATGACCTCACCTTCGGAGTCGGAGAAATCGACAATCGTGCAATCCAAATCCGGGAGGTCGGCGCATTCGCCGATCTGCACCGATGTGACCGTCACCGGGACGACATCGGTAGCGAACCCAAAGTTGGTGAGGTCGATCTCGGGATTAGCTCTGGGATAGAGGACCACGAGCCCGATCACCACGCCGACTGCAATCACAGCCACCACTGCCGCCAGGCCCCGCGGTCCTGCCATCCGACGCTGGTCGGGGCCGATCAGCCGTTCGAAGTCAGACGGCTCGTTCGACACAATGAGATCGTAGGTCGACTAGCCGTTCAGTCGACGGAACCATGTTGCCTCCAACCCCAGTGAGCATTCTCAGGGTGGGTTTGCCCCAACCTTCACGTCAAAGCCCCCGCGATCCATTCCGCATCAAGACGGAGCATCCCGAGGAGTGTTTCAGCGCCGGAGCCAGCTGGTCCGAGCGAGTCGGTGTAGAGCTCTACAACCTCGATCTCGGCATCGATCTCGGCGGCGACGGCGTCGGCGAGGGCTGTCGGTGAGATGGTTTCGGCGAAGATCGTCCGCGAGGTCAGGTTCTGGCGTTGTGGGTTACCAGGGGTAGAGGTAGGGCTCGGCAGGAAAGTCGATCTCTTCGAGGCCGACAAGATCGACAACGGCTGCGAGCGAAGTGGTGTCAGAGGTCTCGGTGATCGCGTCGGTGGCTGCGGTGTCGAGGGTGACCTCGGCGCGAACCCACGTGTCGTCGGCGAGGTCGGGAATCGATTCTCCTCGGACCTCGACGGTGACGGCGAGCGCGTCACCCGCACAACATGCCATGACCATTCGAGCCAGCAGGAACCCATCTTTCACGTCGTCGTCATGGACGACGAAGCCGACGAGGCTGAGCGGAGTCTTAGCCAATAGGGCAGTGTCCTCGTCGTCGTCCACTGCACGCCAAAGTTGGAGAACCGATATGTCCACGGCTTGGCCTGCGAACGAGCCGGACCGGAGATGGGCCGCTAGGTCGAAGTCTCCGGCGGCAGGCTCCTGCAATGTTGCTTGTTGGCTGACGGCGTAGCTGCCCAAAGCGCCGGGGTCGACAACGATCGCAACCAGCGCGGGCAAGATCAACAACCAGCCGACGCGACTCAGGCGGTGGGGCGCTTCTTCGGCGTCGGCGACACCCGGATCTGAGCGGGATGCGAGCCAGCGCCTCCCCAAGTAGGTGACGCCCAGGACGACCATGACAGCTCCCGAGATCACTAGCCATCGGGCCATGGTTGGTCGGAGGTAACGAACCAGCACGTCACTCAAACCAATGCCGACCGCCGTCAGCCCAAGGACGGTGATCACCGCGGCGGAGTCATCCCGTCTCACAGCAAGGCCGTTCCGACGACAAGGCTGATAAGCACGGCGATGGTAAAGGTCAGTGGCGCGAATCTAACGGAGAAACGTCGGCCGAATGCGCCCGTCTGGAGCGCTATCAGTTTGAGGTCGACCATCGGCCCGACAACCAGGAAGGCGAGTCGAGCGGTAAGTGAGAATTGGGTGAGCCCAGCAGCCACGAAGGCGTCTGCTTCCGAGCAGATCGAGAGCAGGACGGCCAACGCGGCTAGAGACAACACCGCAAGTAACCCGTCGCCAGCGAAGCTGTCCGTGACCGACTGGGGCACGATGGTGTGCATGGTCGCGACAAGGGCGGCTCCTAGGACCAGGAAACCGCCCGCCTGCGACAAGTCGGTGAGGGCAGTATCCACGAAGGCGTGGCCGTGTGATTTGGCCGCTGATAGGCGCAGGCGTTCCTCGATCCAGTCCCTGCCGGCGAATCGAGCCCAGACAAAGCCGACCACCACGGCGGTGACGAATGATGCGAGAAACCGACCGATGACCATCTCCGGTTGACCTGGAAACGCGATCGCGGTGGAGACGAGGACTACCGGATTGATGGCGGGCGCGGCCAAAAGGAAAGTCAACGCCGCCGCGGCTGGGACACCTTTCGACATCAACCTTCCTGCGATCGGCACCGAACTGCATTCACAACCCGGAAGCATCACTCCGGCAGCGCCCGCAACCGGGACCGCCAAGTATTGGGAGCTGGGAAGCGCCCTCATGAACCACTCTGCCGGGACCATGACCCCAACCCCTGCCGAGATGACAACGCCGAGCACCAGAAACGGGAGGGCCTGCAATGAAATGGAGAGGAAAATGGTGGACCAGTTCTCGAGCGCCGGTCCGAAGGAGAATCGTAAGGATCCGCGACCGAAAATGACGATCAAGACCAGAGCCCAAACCCAGGGTGTCAGCGAAGGAGGTCGGGCTCGACCGGCCCTTGGATCGTCCAGGGCCGTCGGCGTTGGGGAGGCGATCTGCCCTAACCGAAAATGCGCATCGGCCACAACCAGAATCTACAACGGAGGATTCGCTGCGCTTCGAGAAGCTTTCGCCACCCAGCAATCGCCTGGCCATGAAAGACACGGCAATGGGGCGGACCTGGGCTTGTCCCGGAAGCAGCATGACACCGCCAATTACGATCGGCTGCGTGGAAGAGCATGGGCGGACCAAATATGCGACCAGCGGAGATGTCCACATCGCATATCAGGTCGTCGGCGACGGCGACCTCGACCTACTCCTCATCGATACCTGGGCCCACCACGTCGAGGCGGTCTGGGACTTCCCCGACTTGGCCCGATTCCTGAGACGTCTCGCCTCCTTTGGGCGCTTGATCCACTTCGATCACCGCGGCACCGGACTATCCGATCCAGTGTCTCTCGACGAACTTCCTGACCTGCACACCCAGGTGAACGATGCGGTGGCAGTCTTGCGGGCGGTGGGATCAGAGAGGGCCGCTGTGATCGGCCTCAATGACGGGAACTTCATTGCCGTCATGCTCGCCGTCGAGTACCCGGAGCTGTGCGGGTCACTTGTCTTGCACGCATTCACCCCTCACCCGGTTCTGGCCCCCGACCTGCCCCTGGACTCGATTGACGAGGTGATAGCTCTGATCGAAGCCAGCGCTTTGGATGACGACAGCGGCGTGGAGTTCCTGGCTCCGAGCCGGATCGGCGACGTCGAATTCGACCGCGGCCTGGCTCGCCTTCAACGCTTGTCGATACGCCCCGGAGTCTATGGACATTTCTACAGGCAGACCATGGAGGCCGACATCACCGACCTCTTGCCGGCGATCCGGTGCCCGACTCTGGTGTTGAACCGCACTGGCAATCTGATCGTGCCCGTAGAGCAATCGCGTGACGCAGCTGATTCGATCGTGGGGGCGAAGTTCGTGGAGCTGCCTGGGACCGACCATGTCGCTTTCTCCGAGGGGGTGGATTTGCTACTGGATGAGGTGGAGGAGTTCCTCACCGGCTCCCGCTCCGGGGCGGATCCGGATCGCCTCCTGACCACTCTTCTGTTCACCGACATCGTGGGATCGACCGACAAGGCCGCCGAGGTCGGTGACCGCAAATGGCATGACCTGCTCGACCGTCACCACGAGTTGACCCGCAGCGAGCTGAGCCGCTTTGGCGGTCGGGAGGTATCCACCACGGGCGACGGGTTCTTCGCCACCTTCGATCGTCCCATTTCCGGAGTGCGTTGTGCTCTCGCCCTGGTCGAGGCCATGCCCTCGCTAGGGATTCAGATTCGGGCCGGCATACACACCGGCGAGGTCGAAGTTCGGGGCGCCGATTTGGGCGGGCTGGCGGTCCACATCGCTGCCAGGATCATGGGCAACGCCGGGGATGGGCAGGTGATGGTGTCGAGCACCGTCAAGGACCTGCTCGCCGGCTCCGAGATCGCCTTCGTAGACCGGTCGGAGTACGAGCTCAAAGGGGTGCCAGGCACCTGGCACCTATACGGTGTAGCCGCTGGAGCCCCCTCGAGCTAGGAACAGCTGAATACCTATTCCCTGAGATGGGTAAGTTCTGCGCCGCATGAACTCCTCACGTCAAGAACCCGAGATCCAGATATGAACCGGAACCGCGAGGGGATTCTGGTTCGAAGGCTTCTCTGCTGCGTGGTCTTGATTGCACTCCTCGGCGCATGTGAGTTGCAGCCGCCGCCCGGCGGCAGTTTGCCCGACATCAGCCTTCCTGAGGTCACCACCCCCGACGTGACCCTGCCCGAAGTCACCACACCCGACGTCACTGAGCCGGAGGCGACGACACCCGAGGAGACCGTGCCCGAAGTGACCGAGCCTGAAGTAACCGAGCCGGAGGCGACGACACCGAACTCGACTGAACCGAGCGAGGCGGCGGCGCCTCCCGAGGAAGGTGAGACCTCCCCGTGGTTGTGGATCGTCCTAGCCGGGCTGGTCATCGCACTTCTGATCGGGGCGCTGGCAGCGCGAGGTCGAGCCCGCTCTGCCGAAGCCTCCTGGAAGGAACGGGCCCGCTCTGCCCTCTTGGGCGTTGCCGCCATCGAGGCAACTCTGGGGCGACCTGCGACTCTTGACCCCTCGGACCACGAAGCCATGCGTCGGAGTGTCGCCAGTGCCCGAGATCAGTCTGTTTCCTTCGAGCAGCTGGCTGCCAGTGCCTCGGATCAGGCTCTTGCCCAACAAGCTGCAGCCATATCCGACGCCCTTCGCGTCCTTGCCACATCCAGTGAGATTGAAGTCGAAGGCCTTGCTTCGGGAGCGCTGAACACAGTCGCCAACCGGGAGGCGGCCGAGTCGGACCGACGCGTCCATCTCCAGACATTGCGCCAGGCTGCGGACCGGCTGTCCCAGAAGGTCCAATAGCGGTTCAGCAGTCTCCCTTCCATCCTTCATGTTGAGCATGGACCTGGCTCGTTGAATCACGGTTCCGAGAGGCTCAGGAACTGGTGTGTCCACGAAGGGCCTTTCTCCCCTGGCAGGCGCTGGCGCTTTCAGCCAATGCTCGAGGAGAACGGAGGCCGAGATGGACGACTACATCCTCTTCGATATCCCGGAAGGGTCGGATCCCCCCGATCGGAAGTTTCTCGAGCAATTGGGCCACCGGGTGATGGTCTGTCCGGGACCCGCCCCCGGAACAGTGTGTCCCATCCTGAAGGGTGAGGGATGCGAGCTAGCTGAAGGGGCCCAGGGGATCGTGTTCGAGCTGGATCTCGACAGCGACCAGCATCAAGCCATCCTCGCCCAGTACAAGGAGTCCCTCCGCGGTGACGTGCCGATCCGAGTGGTACTGCGCCCTGGCCAAGCCGAGAAGTATCCGAATCTGGTCAAAGGTCTGAAGGTGCTGACCCACGCTCCGGTAGCGGGCGATCTCGACGCCCTGGAGGCCGAGGTGGCAGCCTCTCGCCAGGAGGAATGAAGGTCAGGACCCGGTTTCGGGGCGGGTCATGATCTCCCACAAATGAGGATCCGGGCCGCCGAAGAAGTAGAGACCGCGCCCGCTTCTTCTGTGGTTGATAGCCCCGTCGTCGGGTGAACTCGGCCCACTGCCAAAGCTGACCCCGTCGACCTGAATACGGGCGTAGATGGCGTCGAAGTCCTCCTCACTCACCAGGAAGGCGTAGTGGAGTTCGATGACGTCGTCGGCAGAGGCGAAGTCGAGTGTCAGCTGTTCGTTGACTCTCACCGGGGCGAAATAGCCACCGGTATCTGCGAACGGCAGGTCGAAGATCCGGGCAATGAATCGCGCCCCCTCCACCTTGTCGTGGGACGGAACGATGGTGTGGTCGAGAGTGATGGCCATTGTCTACCTCCAGTGAGAGCTCCCGGATCGGCAGGATAAGTGTTCGGGATAGAGTCGACCACGGCTCCTTCGTGGCTGGGAATCCTCTCTTCGAACTTCTGACTGCCTTCGAGCCAACAAGTCGACACGACCTTTAGGACACATCATGCACAAGATCAACCACGACGACACCGCGGTCTCCGCCCCCTACACCCGGGCCCTCGACATCGACCCGGTCTCACACCATTCCCTTCCTGAGCACGGCACCAGGCCCGAGGTGGCGTACCGCTACATCCACGACGACATGCTCCTCGATGGGAACTCGCGTTTGAATCTGGCGACTTTCGTTACCACCTGGATGGAGCCCGAGGCCGAAATGCTGATGGCCGAGGCGTTCGACAAGAACATGATCGACAAGGACGAGTACCCGAAGACGGCCGAGATCGAGCAGCGCTGCGTGAACATGGTCGCCCGTCTCTTCAATGCCCCTGGAGACGGAGACAGCGTCGGTGTCTCCACGATCGGGTCGAGCGAGGCGGTGATGCTCGCCGGGCTCGCCATGAAGTGGAAATGGCGCCAGCGTCGCGAGGCGGAGGGCAAGTCGATCGACAAGCCGAACCTGGTGATGGGGAGCAACGTCCAGGTGGTGTGGGAGAAGTTCTGCCGCTACTGGGATGTCGAGCCTCGCTATGTGCCGATGGAGGAAGGCCGGTACGTGATCACGCCCGAAGAGGTGATGAAGCTCGTCGACGAGTCAACCATCGGAGTGGTGCCGATCCTGGGCACAACGTTCACCGGCGAGTTCGAGCCGATCCAGGAAGTCCACGATGCGGTGGTGGCGCGGAACGAGGAGACCGGTTGGGATGTGGCGATCCATGTCGATGCCGCCAGTGGTGGCTTTGTTGCCCCCTTCCTCCATCCCAACCTGATGTGGGACTTCCGATTGCCCCAGGTGAAATCGATCAACGTCTCAGGGCATAAATACGGGCTCACCTATCCCGGGGGTGGGGTTCGTCATCTGGAGATCGGCATCGGATCTTCCCGAAGACCTCGTGTTCCATGTGAACTATCTGGGCGGCGACATGCCCACCTTCACCCTCAACTTTTCGAGACCTGGCAACCAAATAGTTGGCCAGTACTACAACTTCCTGCGGCTCGGTCGCGACGGCTACACCCGGGTCATGGAGGTGCTGTCCAACACGGCTCAGGAGATCGCCGCCGGCATCGCACAACTCGGGGTCTTCGAGGTGATAAGTGACGGCAGCGCCATCCCGGTGGTCTCCTTCCGACTTGTGGGCGATGAGCCTTTCAACGTGTTCGATATCTCGGCGCGGTTGCGGATGAACGGGTGGCAGGTGCCTGCGTACACGATGCCGGAGAATGCAACCGACATCGCAGTGCTTCGGATCGTGGTGCGTGAGGGTCTGAACCGGGATCTGGCGAACGATCTCGTCAAGGACATCGGGTTGGCAGTTGAATTCCTGCGCGAGCACCCGACTGCTGAGCCGACCACGCCCGGCTTCAGCCACAACTGATCGGATGACTCGCCGGCTCACGTCGACGATGGGCTGGCTCTTCGCCATCGGATCCACCTGCTTCGCCCTCGGTGCCCTGCCTCTGTATTTCAACAATGTCGGGGCATCGGCGGCGGCGACGACCTTCTTCGTGGGATCGTTGTTCTTCACCTCGGCGGGTTACATCCAGTACTACCTCTCGATCAACACCGGCGGTGAAGGTCGGCGGCTGTTCGTGATCCAAGGCCTCACCCCCGACGGCGTGGCCTCGGGCATCCAGCTCTTGGGAACCATCTTTTTCAACATCAGCACGTTCGCCGCCCTTCTCGCCAATCTGAGCGTGCCTCAGGAGAACCGTCTGATCTGGGCTCCCGATCTCTTTGGATCGATCGCCTTTCTCATATCCAGCGTGATTGCGTTTCGCCTGGCGAGTCGGCAGGTCGGCCGCCAGGGAAGTCGAGGGAAGGTTTGGTGGGAGGGAGCGGTGAACCTCGCTGGGTCCGTCGCCTTTGGGCTGTCCGCACTGGGGGCAGTGATTCTGCCGACAACTGGTGAGCCGCTGAATCTCGCCATCGTCAACGCCGGGACCTTCATCGGCGCCGTCTGCTTCCTAATCGGGGCGATACTCGTTCTCGAGGTCAACGGAAGAGACTCCGACCCCGTCGGCGTGCGCTAGATCGGTGGTCGAGGCTTAAGCCGATCGAACGAGCCGGAGCACCTGCCGGGCCCCAGCAAGGCCCTTCATCTCATGAGTGCCGGCGTCTTCCAGCATCAACCCGGATCCCTCGAGGAGTGCGGCTGTGGTGGTCGACACCAGCACCTCATCGGCCTCGGCCAATCCCATCACTCGTGCTGCGGTGTGGACTGCCAGACCGCGGGCGTCGGTCCCGGAGAGCTCGACGTCACCCGTGTGCACACCGGCACGAATCGGGAGCCCTATCTCCCTCGCGGAACGCGTCATCGAGCTGGCGCATCGAACTGCACGACTCGCGCTGTCGAACACCGCGATGAAGCCGTCGCCTGTCGTCTTCACCTCGCGCCCGCGAAAGGCGTTCAGGTCCTCACGGAGACGGGTGTTGTGGACCAACAGGAGGTCGCGCCACGCCGCGTCTCCTATGGTTTTCAAGGTGGCCGTGGAGTCGACGATGTCGGTGAACAGGACCGTGAGCAGGACACCGTCGATCTGCCCCTCGGCAGCCACTCCGAAGGTGCGCAGACTGGTCCACTCAACCATCTTCACCGAGACGTCACCAACCACCCATGCATCGTGGCCGGGCGGGATCTCGAAGACCGTCTCCGCCGGGATATCGAGGGTCTGGCCATCGTCCAAGAGGACTCGCATGGTCCCTGTCAACTGGTAGCCGAAGTGCCGCAACTGGCAGCTTTCGGTGCCCACAATCGGGGACATGTCCGTCGACCAGCGCCAACCGGGCTCGAACACGGCCCGGCCAACGGATGACTCGTCGAGGCCGATGACTTCGGCTTGTCCGTTGGGGAAATTTCGAAGCTCGTCCGGCGTCGCGAAACTCTTGTACTGGAGGCGAGGCATTTCGACAACCTTACGTCGAACATGGTGGCCCATTGAAAGGGGCGTCCCCAGGTCTGTGGTCCTGGAGACGCCCCTTTCAGGCAGACCTGGCGTTCAGTCGCCGCCTGAGCCGTACCTGCCGCCGCTGGTTGTCGCCGCCGCTTCGGGTCCGCCGATCGTGGCCCCGTCCGTTCCAACCACGAACCAGACATCGCCGACTCCCTGTCCGCCCGTGTCGCCTGGATTGGCATCCGGTGCATAGCGGTAGAGGGGCTGGCCGGCCACGGTCAGTTGCTCGGCTCCGTCGGTTCGGGTCGTGGTGCCGAACAACGAGCTGTCGAGATCAGAACTGATCGCAGTGTCACCGGGGACCGCTGGCCACGTTGCAGCGCACGAGTCGTAACAGGTGCTCTCACCGTTGGTGTCGTTGAGGAAGACGTAGACGGTGAATCCTTCGGGATCGACGAGGACGGTGCCGAGATCGGTGGAGGCCGTGGACATGCTGTCACCGCCTGCATCGGTCCCTCCATTCCCATCACCACCGTTGTCTCCACAGGCGGCGAGGATGAGGACGCCGGCAAGTAAGAGCGGGAAGAGCTGTCGTTTCATCTGATTCCTCCAAATCGTTGTGTGCCCAATACGCACCAGGGCGGCTCATGGTTCGCGACCTGGCACAATTCCGAGGTGGACCCTGAGGTACTGCAACGGTTCCGAATCGGGGACGAGTCGGCGGTCAAGGCGGTCTATGACCGCTTCGGTGGTCCTGTGTTCGCTCTTTCGATGAGCATTCTCCGCGACGCCGGTCTCGCCGCGGACGCCACCCAGCAGACTTTCATCAAGGCATGGCGGGCGGCTTCCACATATGACGCCGAACGAAGCTTCAGCCCCTGGATCTATGCGATTGCCCGGCGAACCGCCATCGACATCTACCGCAAGCGGGCCCGCAGTGTCGTAAGTGATCAGGTCGACGCGGTGACGATTTCCCCGGGTTTGGAGACCGTTTGGGAGGTGTTCGAAGTCCGCGCAGCGCTCGATCAACTTCCCGATGAGGAGCGCCAGGTGGTCAAACTCTCCCACTTCGACGGGTTCACTCACGCCGAGATCGCGGACCGACTCGGGATCCCTGTGGGAACGGTCAAGTCGAGGTCACATCGGGCGCACCAGAGGCTTCTCGGGCTCCTCCGGCACCTGGAGGAGATGTGAAGGTGCGCGAACCGTGGACCTAATCGAGGACGTAGAGGTTGTGTGTGATGGGATCTGACGAGACGCGTTCCGAATACCTGGCCACAGGGTCAGGAGAGAAGCCGGCTGACGATGAGCAGCTCGACCTGATTCGTGGCGTCCTCTCGGGCCCTTCCACCTGGGCTGAGCCGCCGGGCAGCGTGGTCGAGGAAATGCTCGCCATCATCGGCAGAGAAGGTCCGGTTTCGGCTCAGGAGTCAAAGCAAGCGAAAGGATCGTGGCGTCGCCCCTGGCTGGTCGCGGCCGCCGCAGTTGCGGTCATCAGCCTGCTCGTCGTTGGGGCGGTTGCGATATTCGACCAACCCGACCTCGAGACGGTGGTGGCGATCAACGGAACCGACCTTGCTCCTACTGCCACGGGAATCGCCACGCTCCGGCCCACGGCATCGGGTTGGTACATCCGTCTCGACCTGGGCGGGCTTCCCGCAGCACCCGAGGGCAGCTATTACGAAGGTTGGGTATGGAGTGAGGACGAAGGAGTGAGCATCGGCACCTTCCACCTTCGCGGCGGCCCCGAGCCCGTTGTGTTGTGGTCAGGCGTCGATGTGGCGGAGTACCCGGCGATCTGGGTGACCCTTCAAGACGAGGGCGCTGGGCCAGAAGCCTCGGATCGAATCATGATGAAGGGCCGGGTCGATGATCTCGTCGAGGGCTGACCGGGGGTTTACCGCTGGCCGAAGAACCGACTGGCGAGATTGAATATCAGCGTCGCAGCGACGCTCACTACCAGCATCGAGGTGATCGGGATGAACACCTGGCTGTTCTCGCCCTCGATGTGGATGTCGCCGGGGAGATGGCCGAACCAGGAGAACGCCGAGGGGAAGTAGCGGAGGGTCACCCCGACGAGAAGGATCGAAGCTCCGATAAGGATCAGGATGTTGGAGAGACGCACCGCTCAGTCCGGGTGGTGGAGGACGACTTTCCCTGTCTGCTCGCCGGAGTCGAGATAGGCCAGAGCCTGGGGCAGCTCCTCGAATTCGAAGATCTTGGCCACAGGTGATTTGGCCTCTCCGGATCCGACCCACTCGGTGGCACGTGCGAACTGGCTGTGGGTGCCCATCGAGGAGCCGATCATCTCCAACTGGCGAAAGAAGAGGTGGGGGATGGTCAGCTCCATCTTGGCCCCGCTCGTGGCGCCGCATATGGCGATCCGGCCGCCCCGCTTGGCGGCCCGCATCGACTGGCGCATGGTCGCCGGACCCACACTCTCGATCACGATGTCGGCACCGCCCTGCTCGGCCATCAGTGTGCCGAAGTCCCCTGCCGAGTCGAACCCTTCCACTGCCCCTTGCTCCACCGCCCAGGCGATCTTCTCGGGTGAACGGGAGGTGACGTAGACCTTTGCCTCCATGCCGAGAGCCAGATGCATGGCGGCCGCTGAGACTCCTCCACCGACACCGACCACCAACACCGTCTCACCGCGTCGAAGGCGAGCCCGCTCCAACATCCGAAGGGCGGTGGCCGAAACCAGTCCGAAGGATCCCGCCACCTCCCAGGGCATCGCCTCTGGCTTGCGGATGGCGTTGATCGTTGGAATGACGATCTTCTCGGTGAAGGTGCCCGTTCGGTGCTCGCCCTGGATCTGGAAGGATTCGCAGTAGACGATGTCGTCGTTCCGACAATGAACACATTGCCCGCAGGAGTACGAAGGGTCGATGATGATCTCGTCCCCGAGCTCGAAGCCGGCTGTGCCCTCGCCCACTTCATCGACGACCCCCGCAGCATCGGCGCCACCGGTGTGAGGCAGCTTCTTGGGGGCGGGCAGGCCTTGCGACAGCCAGAGATCTAGATGGTTCAGGGCCGAGTACTTGATCTCGATCCTGACCTCTCCTGGGCCAGGTTTGGGGTCATCGACCTCGTTCAGCTGATAGGACTCGGGTCCTTTTGTATCCGTCAGCTGCCAGGCCTTCATCTGGTCGAGGGTAGCCTCGCGCCGCTTTGAGTAGAGGAGAGCGAGTTGGCTTCGCCGATGCCCAATGACCGCCAGGTGCACACCACTTCATTGAAGGTGCGCTTCTACGAGCTCGATCCCTACGACCACGTCAACCACACCAACTACTTCTCATACTTCGAGACTGCCCGCATCGAATACCTCACCGACCTGGGCTGGGGTCTCGACTATCTGAAGGCTCAGGGTTGGCAATTGGTCGTGGTCGAGTTGCACGCCCGTTTCCTGGCCGCTGCCCGCTACGGGGAGGAGCTGACCATTCACACCTGGATCGAAGACGCGGGGCGAGTCAGGTCGAAGTGGCGCCAGACGATGTATCGGGGGGAGCAGGAGGTTGCCCGGCTCACCGTGGACGCCGCCTTCACCGATCTCCAGGGCAAGCCGCGACGGATCCCGGAGGTGTTCGTGGAGGGGATGCGCAAGCTGCAAGGGGAGTAGAGCACTGCGTCGGAGTAGCCCCCCTCCCCGCCTGCGGCGGTACTCCCCCCAACGCTCACGTTTCCTCCCCCAGGAGCGGAGCGACGTTGGGGGAGGTGGCCCGGAGGGCCGGAGGGGGCGCGCTGAGGTGCGATTACCCCAAGAATTCCACCACCCATCGATCCGCCGGATTGGCCAGGATCTCCTCGACGGTCCCGGTTTGCACGATCGTTCCCTCCCGCATCAGCGCGATCCGGTCCGAGATCAGGGTTGCCTCGTCACGATCATGAGTCACCACCAGCCCCGTGACCTTGCGCCCGGTCAGGAGCGCTCGCGTCTCTAGGACCAACCGCTCCCGCAGGTTGCGGTCCAGAGAGCCCATGGGCTCGTCGAGCATCACCAGCTTCGGCTTGGGAGCGAGAGTGCGGGCCAGGGCCACGCGTTGTCTCTCTCCTCCCGACAGATCGGCGACGGCTCGGTTCTCGAAACCGTTTAGCCCGACCCAATCCAAGGCTGTCCTGACCTCATCGGCTGCCGCCTCGGGTGGAACCCCGGCCATCCTCAGCCCGAAACCCACATTGCCGGCTACGTCGAGATGGGGGAACAGGGCGAATCCTTGAAACATCAGGCCAAACCCCCGCTCGTGGACCGGTGTGCCGGTCACCGACATCCCGTCCCACCCGATGCTTCCGGATGCCACAGGGACCAGACCGGCGATTGCACGCAGGAGAGTCGTTTTGCCGGCACCCGAGGGTCCGAGGACGGCCAGGATCTCCTGGTCAGCAACGATGAGGTTGGTGTTCGACAGGATCGGCTTGTCATCCAGGATCACGTTGAGTTGTGAGATCGAAAGCATCAGAAGCGACCGATCTCGCCCACCCGGGCCCGGTCCATCAACATCACAACTCCGACGGTCACCGTTCCCAGAGCCACTGCCAGCGCCATGGCCATGGCGAACGAGGCCGGGCCGGGGCGGGAGAGCAGCCGATAGATCATGATGGGGACGGTCGCAGTGTTCGGCCTGGCGATGAACGATGTCGCCCCGAATTCACCGAGCGAAATGACGAATGCGAAACCGGCGCCGACCATGGCAGCTCGGGCGACGACCGGCAGATCGATCTCACGCCACACCCGCCCCGGAGAAGCTCCGAGCACTGCGGCGGCGTCTCGTAATTCGTGGGGTATCGAGCGCAGCGTCGGAACCGTCGATCTGACAACAAACGGAATAGCCACCAGCGCGTGGGCGATCGGGATCAACCAGAAGCTCGCTCTGAGGTCGACAGGCCAGCCCAGTGCCACGATGAATCCGAACCCGATGGTCACCGCCGAAGTCCCGAGGGGGAGCATCAGTGTCAGATCAAACCAACGTGAAAGACCACCCTGCCGTCGCGTGATCAACGCCGCCGCCATCAGACCAATCGTGGTGGCCAAGAACACCGCGATGACCGCAAAGCGGATGCTGTTGCCGAAGGCCGCAATCGGTGTCCCGACCACCCGGTCGGGTTCGAAGAGGCGTTGGTAGGACGAGCTCCCGAGAGAGCGCCCAATCAGGACTGCGAGGGGCACTGCCATCGCCATCAAGGTGGCGAATACCGATGCGAACACCAAGAGCCTGGTGTTTCCCACCGGGCGGACCCGGTCGCTCTCCGAGCGCAATGCCCATGAGGCGGCGTGTCGTTCCTGAAAACGCGAATAGGCGTACAGGGCACCGCTCACTCCAACCAACTGCACCACCGCGAGAGCGGCGGCCAAGGGGAGGTCGAAGAGATCGACTGCCTGGCGGTATATCTCGACTTCGAGTGTGGCGTACTGATACCCGCCGAGGATCAGCACCACTCCGAAGGAAGTGAAGGTGAACAGGAAGACTATCGATGCCGCGGCGGCGATCGCCGGGCGAAGCAGCGGGAGCGTGACCGTCCGAAAGACCCTCCATTCGCTGGCGCCGAGCACCCGAGCCGCGTCGTGGAGGTCTGGGTCGAGTCGGCTCCACAGGGTGCCAACGGTTCGGACGACCACTGCCGCGTTGAAGAAAACGTGCGCGGCGAGGATGGCGGCGATCGAGTCGCGCCACCCCAAGGCCACAAAGGCGGATCCGACCACCACAGTGGGCAACACGAATGGAACGGTGACCAGCGCGGTGGCGAGGCGCCTCCCCCGGAACTCGAAGTTGGACACTGCCCAGGTCATCGGGGCCGCGACCAGGAAGGTCAGGATCGTGGACAGGCTCGCCTGCCAAAGCGTGAACCAACCGACCTTGAACAGCCGAGCCTCAACCGAGGTGGCCCCGATATCGAGCTCGGAAAGGCCGAGACTCAGGATTCGGACCAGCGGATAGACGAAGAAGTAGCCGATGAAGAAGGTGGGGATCACGGCCACCAGGACCCATCCCCATCGGATGCGAGGCATCAGCCTTCCATCACCTCGACCCATTGATCGATCCACATCTCACGGTCGACCATGCTCTCGTAGGTGAACCGGACCGGCGTCTTGGGGACAGTCGTGTTCTCGGTGAACACCTCGGGGAGCTTCGCGTCGCGATTGGCCGGGAACACAAACCAGGTGAGCGGGATCCTTTCCTGGAACTCGACAGACAGCATGTAGTCGATCAGACGTCCAGCAGCTTCCGGGTACAGGGTCCCGTTGAGGACCCCGGCGTATTCGATCTGGCGGTAGCACCCGGCCTCGATCACCCCGGTTGGCGCCTCGTCTATCGGATCCTCGGCGAACACCACCTCGGCAGGCGGTGACGAGGCGTAGGAAAGGACCATCGGCGAGTCGCCCCCGTACCGGGTGAAGTCGCCGTAGTAGGCGGTGTCCCAGTCGGGGGCCACCCGTACCCCTCCATCGCGGAGGTCCTTCCAGAAGTCGAGCCAGCCATTGAGCTCGTACTCCGAGATGGTGGCCAGCATGAACGCCAGCCCCGGTGAGGAGGTGGCCGGGTGCTCGACTGTCAGCAGAGAGGCGTAAGTCGGCTCCCGCAGCTGGTTCAGGGTGGTGGGCACCGCCAGCCCGCTCTGGGTAAACCAGTCCTTGTCGTAGTTGATGCAGACGTCGCCGAAGTCGATGCTGGTCACCAACGGGGTCGTCGACCCCACGTTGTCCACGGTGTTCTCCAGAAGGGGGGTGTCGTGTTCGATGAACACGTCCGCGTCGACGGCCCGGGAAAGAAATGTGTCATCGACGCCGAAGGCGACGTCGGCCAAGGGGTTGTCCTTAGTGAGGACCAGCTGATTCACCATCGCCCCGGCGTCTCCGCCCGCGATCACGTTGACCTTGATGCCGGTGTTGGCGGTGAATGCGGCGAACGTGTCCGGACTGACTCCGTCCACAAACGAGTCATGGGCGATGAGAGTCAAAGACTCGGGGCTGAGCACCTCCGGCTGCTCGGCACAAGCCGTGACGAGCATCAGCAGCGTGATGGAGAGCAGAAACCTTCGCAACGCACCGACTCCTTTTGAGGCGGGAGCGATGAGTGCGGTATCTCCCTACGCCGGCATTATCCGGGTCAGGTTCTTCCGGTCGGGGCCTCTGCAGACCCCCTCTCAGCCCGGTCTCACCGAGCTCCCGTTGTGCTGCCAATGATAGGCCCCATGGTTGTCCCCCTGCGAAGCGGGGGGACCGTCCGACCGAAGGTCGGGCGAGGGGGGCTAGCTGGACGTGCCCCCCTCCCCGGCCTCGCCGGTACTCCGCCCAACGTTCGCTTCGCTCACTGGGGGGAGAAACCTGGCCGGTACCCTCTGATGATGTTGAAAGTCGCCATGTTGGCTCCGATTTCATGGCGAGTTCCCCCACGCCACTACGGGCCGTGGGAGCAGTTCGTTTTCCTGTTGACCGAGGGATTGGTGCGTCGCGGGGTGGATGTCACCCTATTCGCCACCGCCGATTCGATCACCAGTGGCCGCTTGGTCGGCACGGTGCCGACGGGCTACTCCGAAGATCCCGATCTCGATCCGAAGGTGTGGGAGGCGCTTCACATCGCAACGGTGTTCGAGCGGGCCGCAGAGTTCGACCTGATCCACAACAGCTTCGACTTTCTGCCGTTGACATACAGCAGGCTGGTCGAGACCCCGATGGTGACCACGATCCACGGGTTCTCGTCCGAGCGGATCGTGCCGGTATATCAGAAGTACAACAAGAACTCGCACTACGTGGCGATCAGTGATTCGGACCGCCACCCGAGTCTGGACTACCTGGCAACGATCCACCACGGGATCGACATGGCCGCCTTCGATGTGAGCCCCGAACCTGGCGACTATCTCCTCTTCTTCGGGCGGATCCATCCCGAGAAGGGCACGGCGGAGGCCATCGACGTGGCGGAAGGCAGCGGCCTTCCGCTGGTAATCGCCGGGATCGTCCAGGACCAGGCTTATTTCGACCAACTGGTGAAACCACGGATCGATGGTGATCGGGTCACCTACTTGGGCCCGGTGGGCCCCGACGAGCGAGGCGGGCTCCTTGGCGGCGCCCGGGCCCTGCTCCATCTCATCAGCTTCGACGAGCCCTTCGGGTTCAGCGTCGTCGAGGCAATGGCCTGCGGGACCCCGGTGATTGCCTACCCGCGGGGGTCGATGCCCGAGATCATCGTCGATGGGGTGGGAGGCTTCCTCGTGGAGTCGATCGATGATGCGGTGGCAGCTGTCCACTCGGCCGCCGACTTCGATCGGGTCCGTGTTCGCGCCGCGGTCGAGGCCCGGTTCGACGTCGAGCGCATGGTCGACGAGTACCTGGATGCCTATCGACAGGTGCTCAGTGTTCGGTGAGCCTCGCCAGAAGGTCGTTCAGGGAGACCACCGCGATTCGTGCGCCGAAGTCGGAGTACCCGTAGGGCAGGATCAGCTTGTCTCCGTGGATCATGCTTCCGCACGAGTAGACGACGTTGGGCACGTACCCGTTGCGGTCCGCATCGTCCGGCACCAGTAAGGGATCAGCGAGGTGACCGATTACCCGTTGCGGATCGTCGGCGTCGAGAAGGATTGCGCCCAGGGAGTAGCGACGAAGGGGCCCTACCCCGTGGGTAATGACCAGCCACCCAGCCTCTATCTCCATTGGTGACCCACAATTGCCGAGTTGCATCAACTCCCAGGGGCGGTTTGGTACTTGGATCTTCTCCGCCTCCTCCCACACTCGGATGTCGTCGGAAAGCATCAGGTAGTTGTTCTCGTTGTCTTGGCGGGAAAGCGCGGCGAACCGGCCGTCGATCATCCGAGGGAACAAAGCGATCCCCTTGTTCCGGGCGCCGCTTCCCTGGAGCGTGGCGATGTTGAACGTGACGAAATCGGGGGTTTCGATCAATTGCGGGAGGATCTGATGGCCGTCGAAGGCGGTATAGGTGGCGTAGTAGATGATCGAGCCATCGTCTGCCGTGAAACGAACGAAGCGCGCGTCCTCCATGCCCCGGCTCTCGGTCGGGCCCGCTGGAAAGATCACCCGCTCAGAGATGGGGGATGCCTCCTCGAAGGTGAGGGCATAGTTGGATGAAGCAAGCCAGTGGATCGTCTTGGCGGTCTCGAAAGCGATCGGACGGTCGATTCCCTGGCTTAGCGCGGCAATGGCAGCATTGATCTCGTCGAGCGAGAAGCGCTCAGGCAAGGGATCGAGCATCAGAGCCGCTATCTCATTGAGGACTCCCATCTCGGCCAACTTCGACAGAAAGAGATGCTTCTCGTAGACGGCGGAGCGGCGGCTTCCAGTGGTGGCAAACCCGCTCGGTTCCTCGATAGTGATGTTGGCCCCTGCGTCGATCACTCCGGTTCGGAACTCAATGGACGACAAATGGCCTTCTCCGATCGCTCGCAGACTGATGATGAAGCGTCGGTCGCCGGCGCCGAGCCCGGATTGATCTGGTGCTGGGACCATCGAGGGATTGCCGAGAGATGCACCTTCGATCGAGTACTCGTGGGTGAAGTAAGCACCGATCAGCAACCTACGATCGCGTTCGAGGTTGTCGGGATCAGGGACATGGTCAACCACTGCGTTGTAATGCCGCTCGAGTACGCCATTCAGGTCGAGGTGGCGGTCCCCGAAGTCGTCAACCACTCCGACGAGTGCCTTCGCCACCTCGGAGTCGGACATCGCCAACACCCGATTCACAACCCGGTGGGTTCGTGAGTATCCATCGGGGAAGATCTGCTCTCCCGGAAGGAACGGCTTGGCTATCACGCGACTTGGGTCGGGGGCGAATCGAGCGCTCGCATGAGTGATGGGGATTGGATTCATACGGTGGGTCGCCTGTTGATGACCGCGAATCAAGGCGCTTGGGAGAGGGTAGAGGCAGAAGCGCCCGTGTCCATGGACCTTGAGAGCTTCCAGCGTCAGCGGACCAGCCTTGCCCTCTGCAGAGAACTGAGGGCAGCAAGTGTCGACTCCGCCCCCTGGTTCTGATTGGCTCCTTCACGGGTGAGGCCGTCCCGGCCACCACCGGTGGCGACTTCGTAGAGAGCTACGCCCGTGTCGTTCTCTCCCAGAAACCATCGCGCAGCCAGTTCGACTCGATCTCTCCATATCGGGTCACCTGTGACCGACCACGCCGTGGCACAGGCATCGCTCATGGCTCCGGCCTCCACGGGCTGCTGGTCGAAGCCCGGCCGATTTTCACCCGGCGCCCAACCACCGACCGGCGTGAAGCTGAAGTGGCCTTCACGGGTTTCGACTCCGGCCAGCCACTCGAGAAGGCCAAGACCCTCCTGAAGCAGCCGATCATCAGGAAGATGTGCACCGGCCGAAATCAGACCCTCGGGCAGCCGGGCATTGTCGTAGGCGAGCCGATCCTCAGGCCACGGCCATTCCGGGTCGTTTCGGGGACTGATCCATTCGGATCCCTGCTGGAGTAGCTGGCGGGCGAGTGGATGGCCGGGCGAGGCTTCGTTGACCTGCCCCGCACCCAGCATCGCGAAGGCATTAGGCCGTGGAGAAGCGGATTCGAATGATGCATGGCGCTCGAACAGCTCGAGGGCTTCCCAGCGGATTGTCGTTGTCGGTCCGTGATTGGCGGCGGTGCCAAGACCCCAGAGTGCCCGCCCCTGCGAGTCGTCCGGCCCGATCCCGTCGGTCCAGGACCCATCCTTGTCCCGACGGTTGTGAAAGCCGGCGGAGTTGAGCTCGGCGTCTTTGAGAAAGGCCAGATAAATCGAGGCCAGGTCGACCAGCTCGGGGGAAGGGTCGGGCTCCCGACAGACCACGATCAAGGCGCGGGCGTTGTCGTCGGTGCAATAGCCGTGTTCGATTCGTGGTGAGGCGTAACGGGCGTGCTCCCAGACTCCACGATCATCAGTCATCCGCTTCAGATGATCGAAGCACGGCGCGGGTAGAGGATCGGCGACCGCCGAATCCGCATCGAGCTCCAGATGGGACATCAGCCCCAAACCGGCTTTCAGCCCACCTTCGCTAGAGAGGTGCGGGCAGCATCGCCTTGGGACGCGAGCGAAGTGGCTAGCGCCTGATATTGGCGGGCGACCACGGGCCAGTACATCGTCGACCCGATGACACGAGCCTTGCTCGCCATCCGCGCCGTCGACACCGGGATCTCGAAGACTTTTCGTATGGCCGCTCCGAGCGCGGCCGAGTCGTTATGAGGGACCACGATCCCGGCACCGGCCGACAGGAGCTCCTTGGCGTGGGGAAACGCGGTGGCGATGACCGGTTTGCCAGCACCCATGGCCTCCACCAACACCCCGGAAGTGACCTGCTCGGTGGATTCATAGGGAAGGACCACGACGTCGGCGCTGCGTACCGCAAGGGTGAGTGCGTCGATGTCGAGATACCGGCCGTCGAACTCGACCACGTCCTGGAGGCCTAGATATTCGACTCGGGCCTTCAGGCCGTTGAGATAGTCATCCCCTGAGTTGGTCTGCACTTTGGGGTGTGTCTTGCCCAGGATGATGTAACGGGGAAGGGGAGTGAGATCCTTGAGGTCTGCGAAAGCGTCGATCGCGGTCTCCAAACCCTTGCCGGGGCCGATCAGGCCCCAGGTCAGGAAAACCGGTCGGTGCCCATCAGCCAGAGACGGTCCGCTCAGGGCGATCCTGGCACCGTGCGGGATCATCGTGATCTTCGACTGGTCGACGTCGTAGTTGTCAATCAGGCGCTGTCGGGCGGTTTCGCTCATCACAATCGTCTCGTCCGCCATGCCGACGACCCCCTCCAGAATGGATTGCTGACTCGGGGAGGGTCGGGAGAGCACCGTGTGAAGTGTCACCACTGAAGGAACGTCGAGACCCTTCAGGATGTCGAGCACTTCGGCGCCGTTGTGGCCGCCGTAGATCCCGTACTCATGTTGAAACATCACCACATCAAAATTGTTGAGAGCGCTGATGACCTTGCGGAGAGAGCCACGGTCCCCGTTGAGGTGCTCGAGTATCACTTCATCCGGTGCGTCGCCTTGAGGGTCGTCAACAAGGCTGACAACCCCGAGGCCGCTGCTGGAGTCGCGATCCTTGGCGATCGCGCTGCGCAGGGCGTGGGTGAACGTGGCCAGGCCGCATGAGGTTGGCGGGTAGGTACTTACAAACCCAATGCTGGGATGCGCTGTTCTAATTGTCATAAGGCCTCCGCTTCAGGAACGTTTGCCGGAGCGCCGTTCCGTTGATGGCATAGAAGCCACTCAATCAGCGGAGATGCGAGTTCTTGTGAACTCCGCGTTACAGGCGTGTGTCGCATGGCGACTCTCAGCCCCCACTGTATACCCCTTTGGGGATTGGCCATACATCCGAAAGACCCTGTTTCTCCCCATTTCTCCCCCCAGCGAACGGAGTGAGCGTTGGGGGGAGAACCGGCGAAGCCGGGAGGGGGGCTACTCCGACGCGCTTCGCTTCGCTCACTGGGGGGAGAAATGGTCAGCCGCGATAGGGCCCGAAGGCCAGAACCGTGTTGTGGCCCCCGAACCCAAATGAGTTGGAGAGGACCGGGCCTGGCTCCCACCCCCGCGGCTCGCGGATGATGTCGACGAGGTGGATCTCGGGATCTTGGTTGGTGAGGCCGATGTTGGGTGGAAGCTCACCGCGGCGGATCGCCTCGACGACCGCTACCGCTTCGATGGATCCCGAAGCACCCAGCCCGTGGCCGGTGGTGCCCTTGATCGAGGAAACCGCGGGCTGGGTGTCGCCAAAGATCCTGTCGATCACCAGCCCCTCGGTCTTGTCGTTGAGGTCGGTCCCGGTGCCGTGAGCATTGATGTACGTGACGTCGCTCGGCTCGAGCTCGGCGTCGGCGAGCGCAAGGCGGATAGCCCGCTCCGCTCCGTCACCGCCGGGATGGGGAGCGGTGATGTGGTGGTGATCCGCCGTAGAAGCGCCGCCGAGAACCTCGGCGAGGATGTTCGCGCCTCGCTCCTTCGCGGCTTCCTCAGCCTCGAGGATGAGGATCGCCGCCCCCTCACCCATCACGAACCCATCCCGATCGACATCGAATGGCCGGGATCTGCCTGATGGCGAAAGGGCGCGAGCCGCGCCAAATCCTGCGGCCGCCGACTTTCGGGCCGCCGCCTCGGTGCCGCCGGCCACCGCTGCGTCGGCGTAGCCCCATTGGATCTGACGGAGGCCGTCGAGAACCGATTGCGCTCCCGCCGCGCATGCGACCACCGGCGTGGTTACCTGCCCACCAAAGCCGTACCTGATCGAAATCGCCGCGGCGGCGGCATTGGCCATCATCATCGGGATCAGGAAGGGAGAGACACGGGGGTCGTCTGCGTCTGAATGGTGAACCAGCGCCTCCAGTGACTCCAGGCCACCGATCCCTGTGGCCAGCGAGACGGCGACCCGGTTGGAATCGACAGCGAGCTCGCCTGACTGCTCGAAAGCCTCGTGGGCAGCCATCATCGCGAATTGGGTGAAGCGATCCAGCCGACGGTGCTCTCGAAGCGGGATCCACGGCTCCGGATCCCAATTCTTCACCAAGAAGGGGCCGGGCCCGTCCGGCGCCTGCTGCAGCCCCTTCCAGAGGTCGTCGGTGCCTGTTCCCGGGGCGGCGACGGCTCCAGTGCCGGTTACCACCACTCGCCGTCTGTTCATGACCGTCAATTCTGCCCGATTCGCGGAGTTGGAAACGCAGAACGCTGCAGTCTGCGCATTCCATCCAACCATCGGTCGTAGTCGTTCGCCTTGTTCTGGAAGAAGCGGGCCACCTCAGGGTGGGGGAGAATCAGAAATCGCTCGGCCTCTAACCCGACCACCACGGCCTCGGCTAGCACCTCGGGATCGATGGCATCGGGCATTAGCAGGTCCCGGAATTCGTCGGCTGAGTCGAGGAATGGGGTCTTAACGCCCATCGGGCACAGAGCGCTGACCTTGACTCCTTGGTCCCCGTAGGTGATGGCGAGCCATTCGGCGAAGGCGAGCGCAGCATGCTTGGTGACCGAATACTGCGCCGCCTTGAGGTTGGTGAGAAGGCCGGCCGCTGAGGCGGTGGCAAGGAAGTACCCGCCCCCACGTTCGGTCCAGGCTGGGATCAACCGCCGTGCCGCATGGATGTGGGACATGACGTTTACCTGCCACATCCGATCCCACTCGTCAGGCGGCGTCTGCTCGTCTCCGGCGAAACCGATTCCAGCGTTGGCGCAAAAGAGGTCGATCGGGCCGAACAACTCCTCGACTTCGTCAACGAGGCGATTGTTGTCCTCGGGTCGGGAGACGTCGACCTCGATGGCGACGGCCCCAATTTCGGTCGCCACCCTGTTTGCTGTTTCGAAATTGAGATCGGCGAGGACGATGGCACGGGGCCGCTCGTTGGAGAAACGGCGGGCGAGAGCAGCGCCGATCCCACTGCCCGCACCGGTGATCACGATGACCTTGTCCCGAAGCTCCATGGTGTTGGAGGCTACGTGGGTGTCAGAAGACAGCGTTCTCCAAGATGTCCGCCCCGCCCTTGATCGCAGGGATCAGGCCATTGGCGATCGGAAGGAGCTGTTCGCCGTAGAAGCGGGCTGTTGTGACCTTCTCGACGAGGAACTCGGGCGTCACGTCCGAAGGTCCATCGAGTGCTGCAAGCGCCGCCTTTGCCATCAGCCAACCACCGACGACTGTGCCGAACTGGCGGAGATAAGGGGTGGCCCCGGCCAGCGCAGACTGGATGTCCCCAGCAGCCAGCCGCTCTCCAAGCCAGGCCGACGACTCTGCAAGCCCTCGGATGGCCCGTGATAGCTCGTCGCCGAAGGTCGCCAACTCGTCGTGGCTGTTCATGGCGATGACCACATCGGTCATCTCGGTCACCAGCGCGGTGACCACCGCACCGTTCTCCAACGGCAGTTTGCGTAGCACGAGGTCGATGGCCTGGATCCCGTTGGTGCCTTCGTAGATCGGTGCGATCCTCGCGTCACGTAGGTATTGGGCGGCGCCCGTCTCCTCGATATAGCCGGCGCCCCCATGGACCTGGATGCCCAGTGAGGCGACCTCCACTCCGATGTCCGTGGACCATGCTTTGACGATCGGAGTGAGGAGGGCAAGTCGCTTCCCGGCTTCCTCGCGGCGTTCCTCGGTCTCGCCGTGGAGTTGATGGTCGGCCTCGGCGGCCGTGACGTAGAGAAGCGAGCGTGTCGCTTCGACGTATGCCTTCATCGTCAGCAGCATCCGCCGAACGTCGGGGTGCTCGATGATGGGGACCTGAGCAGCCTCGGTTGTTCCCACCGCTCGACCTTGGACCCGATCTCTGGCGTATTGGAGTGCCCGCTGATAGGCACGCTCTCCGATCGAGACTCCCTCCATGCCCACCCCGATCCGGGCCGCGTTCATCATCGTGAACATGTTGCGCATGCCGGCGTTCGGCTCTCCCAGCACATGCCCGACCGCGCCCTCCCCTGCGTCACCGAAGGAGATCACACACGTGGGCGAGGCGTGGATCCCGAGTTTGTGCTCCAGCGAGACGATCTTGTAATCGTTACGTCTTCCCGGCGCCCCGTTGCCGTCAGGGATGAACTTGGGCACCACGAACATCGAAATGCCGCTGGTGCCGGGGGCAGAATCGGGGAGACGGGCCAACACGAAGTGGACGATGTTCTCGGTCAGGTCCTGATCTCCCCAGGTGATGAAGATCTTGGTTCCGAAAAGGCGGTAGGTCCCGTCGGGCTGAGGGACGGCTTTGGTGCGAAGTCCGCCGAGATCTGACCCTGCCTCGGGCTCGGTGAGGTTCATGGTGCCGCTCCACGCCCCGCTCACCATCTTCTCCATGTAGATGCTGCGCAGCTCGTCTGAGCCATGGACGCGGAGGGCCTCCACCGCCGCATGGGTCAGAGTCGGGCAGAGGCTGAAGGCGATGTTCGCCGACTTGAACATCTCCCCGATAGCCACGCCGACCAGGTACGGCAGCCCGCCACCTCCCAACTCTTCGGGAATGTGGGTCGAAGCCCATCCGGCTCCCACATACTTCCGGTACGCCTCCTTGAAGCCGTCGGGGGTCCGCACCGACCCGTCTTCGGTCAGAACCGAGCCCTGCTGATCACCGATCTGGTTGAGAGGGGCGATTACCTCGGAGAAGAAGCGCCCGGCCTCCTCGAGTATGCCGGCCACGGTCTCGGGATCCGCATGCTGGTAGCTGTTCAGTTTCGAGACTGCCTCGAGATCCGCCACGTGGTTCAAGGCGAAGTTGACATCGTCAAGGCGAGGTGCGTACTCGGCCATTTCCAAAGGCTAAACCGCCCCTGCCAAATTGGGACCAGGAGGTCCGTATATGACCCCTGTACGTCCCAATTACGGAGAGGGTGTGACCGCTAGCAGCGCATCGACGAGATCGGGCAGCACGTCGCCGATGCCACCGTCGATCTTGGCTGTTGCCAACGCGTCGGCTTCTGTCTCTCCGCGGTTGATGATGACGATCGGCAACGACCGGTGCGCCGCCCGGAATACGACGTCTGAAGCCGGCCAGACGGCCACCGTCGAGCCCACGACGAGGAGGGCGTCGGCGACCGCCAGAAAGATCATTGCCTTGCGCATCTCCTCGTCGGGGAGCAACTCTCCGAACATGACCGTGAGCGTTTTGACCATCCCTCCGCAGTCGGGACAGACCGGGTCTTCATTGCCGGCTTCCACCCAGCCGAGCACCTCTTCTGTGGGCCAGGTGCGGTCGCAGTCGAGGCATTGGCACTCCCTGACGTTGCCGTGCAGTTCTGCAACCAGGTCGTCATCCAACCCCGATCGGTGGTGTAGGCCGTCGACGTTCTGGGTCACCACACCGGCGAGACGCCCCGCATCCGCCAGTCGCTTTATGGCGAGATGACCCGGATTCGGCTCTACCTGTGACCTGGCACCCCACAGCTCGCCGTCGATGTGCATCCGCCAGCCGCGCTTTCGCAATTCGGAGCTGGCCCGGAAGCGGTCGATGTGAAAGTCCTCGGGATCCACTTTCGTCCAAAGCCCGTCAGGACCCCGGAAGTCGGGGATGCCGGATTCGGTCGAAATCCCCGCACCGGTGAACACCAGGATCTGCCCCGCTGGGCGGAGGGCGTCGATCGCTTCGGTGAGGTCGCTCACGCGGGGATTATCGGCTGACTTGCCGACTACCGCTTCGCTTTAGTCTCCATCCGATGAGCGAGCAGCAAGGAAACGGAGAATCACGACCGGAGACCGAGATGATGACCCTCGGCTGGGACCCAACTGACGGTATGGGCTCACTCAAGACCCCTCTGTTCCAGACTTCCACTTTCGCGTTTGAGACTGCAGAGGCGTCGAAGCGGTCATTCGATATCACCTACGGCGGAGCCGTGGCTGGCCCTGGCGAGGACGTCGGATACATATACACCAGGCTCGATCACCCCAACCTCGTGGTGGTCGAATCCCGGCTTGCCGTCTGGGACCAGGCCGAGCGAGCGCTGCTGTTCTCGAGCGGCATGTCCGCCATCTTCACCACGCTCTTGACCCTGGTTCGGCCCGGCGACCTGATCCTTCACAGTTCACCCCTCTATGGCGGGACCAATTCTCTGTTCGAGCACGTCCTGGCCCCAATGGGCATCGAAGCCGCGTCCTTCGCGCCCGAAGCCACCGAGGACGAGCTCGAAGCGCTGGTCGGCGGTCGACACCTCGCGTTGGTCTACGTCGAGTCACCGGCTAACCCGACCAATGACATCTTCGACATCGAGATGGCCTCGTCGGTCGCACGCAAGCACTCGGCTCGGACCATGGTCGACAACACATATCTCGGCCCGATCGGCCAGCAACCTCATGCCCACGGGGCCGACCTCGTCATCTATTCGGCGACCAAGTATTACGGGGGGCACAGCGACTTGATCGCCGGGGTAGTGACCGGGTCTGACGCCTTGATCCGGCCGATCAAGACGATGAGATACCGAATCGGCACCCATGCCGACCCTCACACTGCCTGGTTGCTCGGACGAAGTCTCGAGACGTACGCCCTTCGTTCTCAGCGCCAGGTGGAGAACGCCTCACGTGTCGCCACTTTCTTGGCCGGCCATCCCAAGGTGGACCGCGTCGGCTATCTGGGGCTGATCGGAGAGGACGACCCGAGACGGGCGATCTTCGATAGACAGTGCACCTCGACGGGGGCGATGATCACCTTCGAAGTCAAGGGTGGACGGGAGGAAGCCTTCAGGTTCCTCGACTCGATGAAGCTGATAGGGCTGGCGACCTCGCTCGGCGGCACCGAGTCGATTGCATCCCACCCGGCCACCACCAGTCATTCCAATGTTGACCCGGTTACCCGAGACCGGATGGGGGTCACCGAGGCCATGATCCGCTTCTCGATCGGAATCGAGGACGCCGACGACATCATCGCCGACCTGGAACGGGCGCTCGCAGCCGTCTGATAGGTCGCTCAACCCATACTCGACCACTCTCCGCGCGTGGATAATGACCACGGGACATGCGGTCGGGAGGCTGTTGACGTGGGAGAGATGGAAAGACGAAAGGCGCTGGTCTTCGTTATGGCAATCGTCCTGGTGGTGCTGGCGGCGGTGACGATCGCCCTGACGACCACTGCGAGTGACGACTCTTCCCAGTCGAGCAACCCCGAGAGCATCGCTCTCCGTCAGGCTTCTTCCGCGTCCTGGGCAGGGGGATCAACTCTCTCCGCCTAGGGCAGGAAGAAAAGGCGCTCCTACCCATATGGAGCCACGGAGGCGGCCCTTCGGGGCCGCTTCCGTTTTGTGGGCTCAGGCTTTCAGGTCGGGGATAGCGGATCCACCGGACAGGCCGCGCACGGCCTCCAACTCGTGGGCCATCCCTCTCAAAGCGGAGACGAGGTCGGTGGCCACTGCCGAGACCTGGAAACCATGCGCCAGCAGATAGAGGGCTGCCTCCCCGCTCCCGCAGTGCAGCCCGGCCAACTTGCCGTGCCTCTCCGCAGCCTCGACGACAGCGGTGAATGCGGTCTGCAGCGACGCCGACAGCGGGTGCGACCCATCGAAGATCGAGATCACGTCGGGCGCCGGCACTCCGCCGATCGACAGGCCGAGATCGGCGGGACCGACATACAGCCAGTCCACCCCATCCACGGCTGCGATCTCATCGACGTTGTCGACTGCATCGGTGGTTTCGATCTGGACGGCACACAGCGGTCGGTACCCGTCGGCGAATGGGTCGATCCGAGGGGTCTGCATCCCATAGGAGCGAATCCCGTCCGGGGCGTAGTGACAGGAGAGAGCCGCAAGCCTGGCGTCATCTGCGTCGTCGACCTGCGGAGCCATGATCCCGCCCGCTCCGAGATCGAGGGCCCTCCCGATCTCGGCCGGGTCGACACTCGACACTCGCACCAGGGTTGGCACTTCGTAGAAGGCGATCGCGCCGAAGGTCTCAGTCGTGAGGTTGGCGATCGAAGGACCGTGTTGGGCGTCGATCACCAGGAAATCGGGCTGGAGGGCGGCCGAGACCTCGAGCAGCTTGGGGTCAGCCGTCACCGACCAGAGGCCGAGGATCGGGCCGGGGCCTCGCAACAGGTCGGTCATCGGGTGTCACTCTGGTCTTGAAGTCGCATCACTCGACAGTACCCCGCCGAATCGTTGGGGACTCCTTGAACCGATGTTGAGACGTCCTTAGGAAATCGTCACGGCATCGTGGACCCACTGACGAAAGGACCTTTCCACGATGGCCACGGTATGGATCAACTCGGACGCCTGCATGGGCGCCGGCACTTGTGCCCAAGTCGCACCGACTGTCTTTCATCAGCGACACGACGGAATCTGGGCGGTTAAAGAGGACCCAGCCCATTTCGAGCGGACCGTCGTATTCGATGGGCTGTCCGGCGACGGCCATGGCCCGGATGGCCAACAAGGACAGGCACGCGTCCCCGAGCCGCTCCTGCAACTCGTGTTGGAGGCCGCCGAAGAGTGCCCTGCCGAATGCATCTTCGTGGAGGTCTGAGATGGCAGCCAACAAGAAGCTGTCTGCTTCCATCGCATTGGGCACCTTGCTGATTCCATTGAGCGCTTTCGCGGCGTCAGTGCTCGTCCCGGAGGCGGCGCCGACGGAGCCGACAACATCGGTGCCCTCCAGGTCAGCGCCACAGGTCGAATCTGTGTTCGTAACCCAGGCGGCAACAGCCGCGGATATCGAGGCAGCTTGCGGAGTCGAAGGCCTGCGCCTTGTCGATGCCGAGGCGAACCATTCGATCAGCGGGGTCCAGCAGGCGGCATTAGATGCTCTTCGGGAGATCTGCGCACAGGAGAACCGGCCTCTTCCCGGTAGGCCTGCTCCGGATCCGGTGACTCGAACGGTGGTGGTCAATGCTGCACCATCTGTCAGCGCCTCCCCGGGCTCTTCGGATGACCAGAGCGAGGTCGAGCATGAGGATGAGCACGAGGACGAGCACCAAGAAGTCGAGCATGAATCCGAGGACGACGATTGAGCCGCCTTTCGCTTCAGACAACATCGGGCCTGTTCGTGCTTCTTGCCGGCCTCGCAGTTGTGTATGCCGTTGCAGTTGCTCCAGGCACCGATTCGCCAGTCCAGAGGAAGTCCGTCGTGCCCGCGGCCGCTGTGACGATCGCGGTACCACCGCCGGGACTCGATGGAGTCGGTCCCGCGGTGCAAAGGGTCTTGTATGCGAGCGGTAAGGCTCAAGCAGTTCGGGCCGAGGACCTGTCGGAACTTGCGCCGGAGATTGCTCGAGTCCTCGCCACCTATGGAGCCACCCTCACCGTTCCGATGAATCAAGGCGGTGGTGGATGAGCCGCTTTGATGCTGCACGCTGGGATCGCATTCTGATCTGGACCGGGGCTGCCCTGGCTTGGGGCACGGCTGTGGTCGTTGCCCAGCTGGAGCCGGCACGGGTGGCAGCCACAGCCCTCGAACCGCCGTCCGCGCAGGCAGCCGAGTCATCACATCATGCGACCATGCCCAATCCGGCACCTTTGGGACTGGTGATCCTGAGGTTCACTCCGGTCGATGCGCCTCCAGCCGTCGTCCAAACTGTACGGGTTGAGCAGGCCCCGACCAGAGCCGTGTCACAGCCCGCTCAGTCAGCGCCACAACCAGCAAGTAGCGGCTCATGATCCACGTCGAGTTCGGGGCGATGGGGACCCGCGTCGAGGCCTGGTGCCCGGATGAAATGGCGGGCGCGGCCCTGCGTAACTGGTTCGAAGAAGTGGAGCAGGTATGCAGCCGGTTTCGCGATGACAGCGAATTGACTCAGGTCAACCGGTTTCCTCGCTCCTCGGTCGAAGTCTCAGAGATACTCGCCTCGGTGTTGGAGGCGGGTGACAGGGCCCGGGCCATCACGACCGGACTGGTCGACATCGGAGTCGGTGCGAGCGTTGTCTCGTGGGGGTACGACCGGAGCTTCGAGCTGGTGACCTCACTTGACCGGGCTCCTGAGAGTCACACGCGGCCCGCGTGGAGGATTGAATCGAGGACGTTGACTCGGTCGCCAGGAACCCATCTCGATCTTGGAGGGGTGGCCAAGGGCTGGGCCTGCGATCGATCTGTCGAGGAGGGCATGGCAACCGTGGTCTCGGCGGGAGGAGACATCCGCAGCATCGACAGCCGCACCGTGGTCCCGATCATCGACCCGTGGGGCGTCGTCGCCGCCCGCGTCCCTTTGGGTAACGGTGGCCTCGCCACGAGTTCGACCGCGAGGCGCCGGTGGACGGTTGGTGCTCGCGAGGTGTGCCATCTCGTCGATCCGCGGACCATGGAACCGGTCCGGACCCCGATTCTCAGTGCCAGCGTTCTTGCACGGACTGCGACCGAGGCCGAGGTTGGAGCGAAAGCCGTGGTGATGCACGGTGAGGACGGCCTTGCCTGGGCAGCCGAAACCGACTGGATCGACTCGGCCGTCGTTGTTTGGCATGACGGGTCCGTGTACGCGACTCCAGGGACAGTGGTGGCGGCATGAACCTCGAGTGGCTTCTCATACGGGGCTCCGGAATCGCGGCATTCGCGCTTGTGTCCGGAGCCACTATCTGGGGGCTCTTGGTGAGCTCCAAGTTGCTCGGCCGTCTTGTCAAGGCAAAGCCCCTGACGTGGTTTCACGAATCGCTGGCGATCGGCGCGATGCTGGCCACAGTGGTCCACATCGTCGTTCTCTCGGTCCACGACTTTCTCGACTTCACCTGGGCTGAAATCCTCGTGCCCGGAGCCTCCGATTGGCGCCCGTTGCCGGTTGCCTTTGGAGTGGTGTCGCTTTACGTCCTGGCAGTGGTCATCGGCAGCTTCTACCTCAAACGGTTCATCGGTCAGAAGACCTGGCGCTCGATTCACTTCGCCTCGTTCGGATTGTTCATCTCGGCGCTGCTCCATGGGATGCTCGCGGGGACCGACACCGGCAGTCCCCTGATGCTGGGGCTCTACGCGGGGTCGGCCATCGTTGTCTTCGCCCTGGTGGCCCAGCGGTTGGTGCCACCGACAGGGGAAAGTGTCGGCTCGAGCCCGCTGCTCGTCGACTGATCTCAGCGTGAGCGCGAGCTTTGCGACGGTGATCTCGTCGTATGGGTGTAAGGCAAGGGCATCTCGTGCAAAGGAGAGACGATGGCCAAGTACGTATTCCTCTATCACGGTGGCAAGGCCCCGGAGTCCGAATCCGAGGGCGCGGCGGTAATGGAGACCTGGAACCAGTGGTTCGAAGGTCTGGGCTCGGCAGTGGTGGACATGGGACAGCCGACTGGCCGGTCAGCGACGGTCGCGTCCGATGGCGCAACCAGCGATGGTGGCGGTGCCAACCCGGTCAACGGCTACTCGATCTTCACCGCCGACAGCCTCGAAGCAGCCCTTGTGATTGCCAAGACCAGCCCGCAGCTGGCGGCAGGCGGGAGCATCGAGGTAGCAGAGACCCTCGACATCATGTGATGGCTGGTGGGCGTGGGGCGGTGACCGCCCCACGCCTGCCATGGCGGATTCAGCGGCCGGCGTTCCCGATCGGGCAACCGGCGACGGGACTGACCGAGCACCTACCAGGGCTGGTCGTTCGACGTATCTCCGTCCGATGACTCAAACATTGGGAGGATCCCGCTCTGGTCGAGGCGCTCTCGGATATTCCTACTCGCCCTCAGCCTGACTTTCGAAGCACATAGCCTGGCGAGGAGGAGTGTCGTCAGGCCCTCGTTGTCAATGGATTCCAGTCGGCTCATGTCAATGTTGAGCTTCGGGGCATTCAGCGCGGCCGCCAGAGCTTCGGCATTGGAAACGTCGACATGGCCAATGACAGTGACAAAACGGACGCCCGACCTGGCATGCCAGAAGATCGAGGCTTTCGAAGACAAGTGTTCCGACCGACTCATCAACGCACGGTCTACGCACCGCTCTGTTCAGGAGACCTAAAAGATCGACGCTGTGTCAGACCTCAAGGGCGTTGAGCTGGCTCAGGCGACGGTTTGGCCGGTCGCTCGATCATCGCGTTCACGAATGCGAAGAGGGCGATGACGAGGGCCAGGGTCCCGGTAGCAGCGAGCGGTGCAGACCAGAACACGCTCATGAGCATCACCGTGGGCAGAAGGCCGATCCCGATCATCACACTGCCACGTGATTTGTTCCCCCTGCGGGTGACGAGTCCACCCAACACGAGAGCAGCTCCTACGATCGCTGCGGTTGCCAGGGCCCAGTTGCCGGCCTGGTTGTCATCAGTCCATTCTGCGAACAAATTGGCGACCGCGAGAGCGGCAACCGAAACGCTGATGAGTACGGCGGCGAGGCGCCACCATCCCTCTTTCAGGCCATTCATGGTCATCTCCGTTCTTTCGAGGAGCGCGGTCCTCGCCAGGTCGCCTGCGATCTGACACCACAACTTCACGATGTGAACGCCGCTGCCTTCGTCCCGTAGGCGATCCCTCATCAGTTGGACCATTGGCTCGCCGTACTCGTGGCGATGAGCTTCTGGGTACAAGATGAGGAGTGACCGGTAGATCCGTTCGTGGGCATTCACGTCATGCTCCCTGAGCTCCGGGTTCAAGCCTGCGTTGGGTCTGTTTGGCATGTGCAGCATGCACCAGTCGCTCCAACCGCATCGCCTCGGCCGTCAGCACCCGCACTCCTAGCCCCGTGGCCTGGTAGTAGCGGCGTCGCTCATCATCTACGGTGGGGTCGGGTCGTTCGTCGGCCTCAGCGACGAGACCTGCGCTCAACATACGTTTGATCGCCCCGTACAACGTCCCCGGCCCCATAGTGACCTCGCCGTCGGTGATCCGTTCGACTTCGCGCGATGACCGCGTAGCCGTGCTTCTGGCCGTCCGCCAACGCCAGAAGAATGTGCATCTCCGCCGTGGAGAGCGGCAACAACTCCTTCGGGTCGATCACTGGGTCAGTCATATGAAGTCGATTTCCTTCTGAGACAACCGTGGGCCACGATTGTGTCGTCTGTAGATATATCGGCCAACGATATAAAAGTCAAGTGACGCCGCGAAGCCTGGGCGCATCCCGTCTGTTTGAGGGGCTCCGCTACCTTCGCCTCACGCCTTTCATCGAAGCGCCCCACGAGGATGAGTGGGAAGAGGAACTCGGCTCCCTGCGGGCCGAAGTGACCGACCCGGTTTGGCATCGCGTGGATTGGATCATCAGGAGTCACGCTCTCGATTCGGGGAGCATGAATGCCCACCACGTGCTCTACCGGCAGGCAATGAAAGGGACAGCCTCCTTGCGCAAGGTCGAGCGGGAGATGATCGCCTTCGTCGTCTCACGGGTGAATGACTGTCACTACTGCACGACCCACCATCGGCGCGGATTGCAGCGACTGCTGAAGGATGACGAGCTTCTTCGGCGCATCGAGGTCGACTATGAAAGTGCTGGTCTCTCCCCCCAGCGTGTTGCCATGCTTCGCTACGCGGTCAAACTGACCAAGGAGCCTGCGCAGATCTTCGGCGAGGACGTCGAGGCGCTGCGGAAAGTCGGTTTCACCGACCTGGACATCCTTCATATCGCCGAGGTGGTGGCCTACTTCGCCTACGCCAATCGGATAGCCAACGGCCTCGGGGTTCCATTGGAGGATTGGATCACAGAGATGTAGGACGTCGACCGGAGAACAGGGGAGGACGATGACCGCCCTCCCCTGGTTCTTGTGTTATCAGGAGCCGCCGGTCTCGATCGGGTAGTCGGGCGACTGGGCCACGAACTCTTTGGCGTACTCGACGGTAACGGGAACATCGTCTGGGTCACCAAAGAGGGGGGTTATGTCGGCGGCGACCTCGGGATGGATCTCGCGCAACCACGCCGTAAAGGCATTGCCGAATGCGTCGGCCTGGCTGGTGGCGCCATCGGATTTCACGGCAATGACCGCGCCGTTCTCCACCACCCAATGGTAGGTCCCTGGAATGCCCACCCCGGCCACCTCGTACACGGAATCGGTCTGGGTGGTTTCGCAGATGAAGTAGTAGCCGGAGGGCGCCGGAACTCCTTCATCGACAACTTCGGGCCATTGGCCGTGCCCTTGTGACGTACATCCAGAGACTTCGATCTGAAGGTCCCATGCCTGCTCGTCCGACCAGCTAGCAGTGATTTCCGAGAGGGCTAGGTCCGCTTCATCCTCCGTTTCGAAGAACGATCCCCTCAGTCGTACCTCGACCCACGCCGGGTCACCGGTGTTGAACAAGAGGTAGGCCGACTCCACCGCCTTGAAAGCCTCCACAGCTTGTGCGTCTCCATCGGCTCCCGTTAGGGGAATCGTCGGTTCGCCACCCCGACTCATCACCACTGCGGCCACACCGAGAACGGCCACGACAATGGCGGCAACCAGCCAGGGCGTCGTCGAACGTCGTTGGGTCCCCTGTGGGCTCTTCTTCGTTTCCATCTGTGTCATCTCGCTGCTCCTTCGCTCGAGCATGGCGAGGTAGGTGGCAGCGTTCAGTTCAGTCCATGCATCATCCCCGAGCTCGGTCGCCGGGTTGCCCTCTACGAGCAATGTCATCACGTGACGTTCGTCGCTCACCACAAACCTCCTTCCTGAGCAGCGGGGGTACGGATGAGACGCTTCTTCTCGTAGGCGTCATACATTTCGCTGAGCCGTTTCCGGGCGCGACTGAGTCGCTGTTTGGCTGCCTCGCTTGTGATGTCGAGCACTGTTGCGATCTCAGCGATGTCGAGCCCTTCCCATGCGGATAACCTGAGGACCTCGGCGTCAGTTGCTCTCATTTCATCGAGCAGGCGGACCACGGCCCGGACTTCCTCGCGGACAACGACCTGGTCGGCGACCGCAGTGGGTGGGGTCACCCTGATGGCGCTGACCTTCGAGTCCAGACGCCATCTGCGGGCCGCACCCCTCCAATGGTTGGCGACCGTCAAGTGGCAGATTCGGTAGAGCCAGGGAAGTGCCTCAGACCCCGATGGGGCTTGGTCGATACGACGCCAAACGGTGAGGAATACTTCGCCCATTACGTCATCGGCCTTGTCGGCGCCGACGCGGCGGCGGCAATAGAGCCACACGGCAGACCGATGACGGTCGTAGATGCCAGCAAATCTCGCATCGTGTGGGCGGTTCAACTCCTATGCCTCGCTCTCGTTGGACCCTTATGTGTCCGGCACGGCTGTCCGGTGACATCGCTGTTCCGAAAGTTCTATGTCACCGGAGCTCTTGTCCAGACATACCTACACCGAGCAACGGGGGTTGCGAAGGCGAATCCGGGTACGGCCGACCCGGACTTCGCCCAGGAAGTCAGGACTTACCCGATCCATTCACCCCCCAGCCGGAGGGTGTTCGCTCCGAATGGGCACTAGGCCTCTGGTTCTTTCCCTCGGTCTCCTGACATCGTGGGATGGGAAAGGGCTCAAGCATGCCGAGGACGAAACTGGGGAAGTGGGCGGGTTGGTTGTTCGTCATGGCCGTCGTTCTGCTGACGACGCTGATCGTCGCCTACAACACCGAGGCTTTGGGCGACGTGTTCGCCCAACGGACTGTTGGGGGTCTTGCCCTGTGGGTGGTGACTGCGTTCTCCACTCTTGGTTCGCTCGTTACCGGCTTGATGAGCTGGCTGAAATACAAGGATCACTCTGTCGTGGTAATCGCGGCCACGATCTTCGGGCTTTTGGCGACGGTCCTCCTTGGGTTTGGCGCGATTCCCCAGAATTGAAACCGCCGAGCACCTGAGTGTTTGTGTCCGATTCTGGTGTGGGGCCCTCCTGCTGCGAGTTGGTTGAGGGGCGTTTACCGTTTCGAGCAGCAGTCTCCCCGGGAGCAAAGATGGAAAGAGGCGACGGGCTCCTGCGCCGGATCCCCGGGGTGGTTCTGGCGCGCTCCTACCGCAAGAAGGACCTTCCACGTGATCTGACTGCCGGGGTGGTGCTGGCGACGATGCTGGTGCCCCAGGGAATGGCCTATGCCGAACTGACCGGCCTCCCGCCGGAAACCGGCCTGTATACAACGGTGGCTGCGCTCCTCGCCTACGCCGCGTTTGGGTCCAACCGCGTGCTGGTTCTCGGTCCGGATTCATCGCTCGCCCCGATCGTCGCCGCCATCGTCCTTCCGTTGGCTGCGGGCGATCCCGCTACTGCGGTAGTTCTCGCCTCCGCTCTCAGCCTCATCACCGGGCTGATTTGTCTCCTCGCCGGATACGCCCGGCTTGGGGTGGTCACCGAGCTTCTCTCCAAGCCGGTCCGGATCGGCTATCTCAACGGGATCGCAGTGGTGGTCCTCATCTCCCAGTTGCCAAAGGCGCTGGGCTTCTCTGTAGACGCCGAGACAACCATTTCAACCTTGGTCGCCACGGTCAAGGCCGTGGTGGATGGCGAGGTCGTCCTCGCCGCGATGGCGTTTTCGATTCTCACCATCGGCTTGATCCAAGTTTCAAGACGTCTGTGGCCGGGCGCTCCGGGGGTTTTAGTCGCGGTGATCTGCTCCCTCGCCGGGATGGCCATTTTCGACCTTGCGGGGGTGGTGGAGACGGTCGGTGCCCTGCCCCAGGGCGCCCCGACATTCGCGTTCCCGGGAGTGGATATCGATCAATTGCAGGCACTGACCATTGGCGCCCTCGGGGTTGCGCTGATTTCTTTTGCCGATACCAGTGCGCTTTCCAGTGCAATGGCGCTCCGGTCGGGCGGCCGCTCGACACCCAACTCGGAGGCCAAAGCGCTCGGGGCAGCCAACATCTTCTCTGGTCTGATCCAAGGGTTCCCGACCAGTGCCAGCTCATCGAGGACTGCGGTGGCGGTCTCCGTCGGCTCGAGAACGCAGCTCACGGGCGTGGTGGCCGCCGTTGGCGTGCTCGCCATGCTGGTGTGGGCACCCGGCCTGCTCGCCAATCTGCCATCGGCGACTCTTGCGGCCATCGTCATCTCGGCCTCCTTCGTCATTTTTGACGGAACCGCGTTCAGCTGGCTGTGGTCGGTCCGGCGCTCCGAATTCCTGCTTGCCCTTGGTTCCTTCCTCGGCGTGGTCCTCATCGGAGTGCTGGAAGGGATCCTGATCGCCATTGCCCTCTCCCTGGCCAACTTCATACGACGGGCCTGGCACCCCCACAGCGCCGAGTTGGTGCGGGTGACCGGGCTGAAGGGATATCACGATCGGGAGCGTCACCCTGAGGGAATGACGATCCCGGGGTTGCTGATCCTTCGATTCGACTCACCACTCTTCTTCGCCAATGCGCCGACCTTTGGCCGTCTGCTTCATGATCTGCTGGAGGCGGCGTCGCGGCCGATCGACCGTGTCCTGGTGGCCGGTGCGGCCATCACCGATATCGACACCACGGGAGCGGAAGTGCTGGAGGGTTTGCTCGACGATCTCGATCAGCGAGGCCTGTCGTTCGCATTTGCTGGGCTAAAGGGCCCGGTGAAGGACCGTCTCAAGGCTTACGGCCTCTACGACAGGATCGGGGAGCCGAACTTCTTCCCCACGATCGGCGAGGCGGTCAACGATCACGAGGTGGACGCGAACGGTTGACTCATCCGGGATCGACGTGGGCCACGAATAGTGGGCATGAGTCAGCTGATCAACGACAACACAACGGCCGGATCGGCAACCCGGCTGATCGAGCAACGGTGGGTCGCCAGGCCACAGGACGAGGCTTTCGCCTATACCGCCGACTTCTCCAACATCCAGGATTGGGATCCCGGGGTGGTGAGCTCGAGGAAGATCACCAGCGGGCCAGTAGGGGTAGGGACCCGTTTCGACTTGGAAGTCAAGTTCGGCTCGGGCATAACCCAGATGATCTACGAGATAGCGGTCTATGAGCCCTATCGCAGAGTCGTCCTCGTTGGCAGCGGCGAGAAACTGCACGCAACGGATGAGATTCGTTTCGCATCTCACGACAAGATGACTGTCATCGACTACACCGCGGATCTCAGCTTCCGGAACTTCTACAGATTCCTCGGCCCCCTGCTGCGGGCGAGGCTCGACAAGGTCGGCAGAGCCGCACTCGATGGGCTGGCGAAGTCACTCGACGGATGAGCAAGCTCCGCATCGCATCGTTCACCAATCTCGGTTTTCTCCTCCACGCCCGGGATTTCGACCCAATCGCCGCCGACATGACTGGCAAGACCGTGGTCGTCACCGGAGCCAATGCCGGGCTGGGTCTGGAGACGAGTCGGCAACTCGGAGCGCTGGGCGCCCAGGTGATCATGGTGGGGAGGAACGAGGGGAAGCTCCGGGAGGCCCGGGACACCGTGGATGGCACGGCTTCGATAGAGGTGGCGGATTTGAGTCTCATGGCCGAAGTCCGGGATGTCGGCGAGCGCATCTCGAGAGCGGAACCACGTATCGACGTCCTGGTGAACAACGTGGGTGTCCTGCTTCCCGAGCGGGAACTGACGAGCGAGGGAATGGAGAAGACGCTGGCGACCAACCTCGCCGGCCATTTCCTGCTCACCAACCTCTTAACCCCGAGACTCCTCGAATCCGCCCCTGCCCGCGTGATCAACGTCAGTTCGGGGGGGATGTACTCAGAGCGGATCGATCCTGACGATCTCCAGTTTTCGGAGAAGGAATACAGAGGGACCGCGGCCTACGCACGCTCGAAGAGGGGTCAAGTGATTCTGACCGAGATGTGGGCCGAGCGCTTTCCGGATCCAAGACTCGTTTTCCACTCGATGCACCCGGGCTGGGCGGCGACCGCCGGAGTCGCCCAGTCGATGCCTACATTCGACAAGGTGATGAAGCCGCTCCTGAGGACGCCGCGGCAGGGGGCTGATACCATCGCCTGGCTCGCCACCGCTCATGAGGCAGCAGCCGGCACCGGCCACTTCTGGTTCGACCGGCGCATCGCACCGACGCACCTGATGGATTCCACCAAGGAGACACCAGACGACCGAACTCGGCTTTGGGATGCCTTGGTCGCCCTGACCGGCAGCGACGTCATGGTGAGCTGACCTTCGGTTGTCACAAGACGACCGAGATCTCAGGTGTCGGGGCATGCGAGCTCATGTCGACACCTCCGCCAGCGAGACCGCCAATTTCTTCATACCGCTTCGGATCCGGCTCTTCACGGTACCTTCCGGTTGGCCGAGTCGCTTGGCGACCTCGACATAGCTGAGCCCTCCCAGATAGGCGAGGGCAATAGCTTCGCGCTCGCCGTCGGGGAGGTCGTCGAGGGCTCGTCGCACAGTCTCGGAGAGATCCCGCGACCACACTTGTTCGGCAACGTCGTAGTAGTCGGGGTCGGGGGGTCTCTCTTCACGGCGGGACCTCGCCACTTCTGATCGCACGATGTCCACTGCCCTGCGGTGGGCGATGGTCAGCAGAAAGGTGCGCAAAGAGCCAAGCTCGGCGTTGAACCTTTCAGGCGAGTTCCAGTAGCCGAGGAACGTGTCCTGGACGACATCCTCGGCCAGCGTCTCGTCACGAAGTACCCGCATCGCCAGCGTCTTGATCGCCCCGCCGAACTCGTTGAACATCGTCTCGATGGCCGACCGGTCACGTTCGACCACCCGGGCAGCCAGTTCGGCGTCGGGCGTCACCATGAGAAATGACGTCGGACGGCTTGCATTGGTCACTGATGGTATTGGAGCCGCGAACACTCGTTTGGTGGTCAGCGCCCACCCTCCAAGTGTTGAGCTGTCTCCGGGCGATTCCCAACTCACGAAATCCGGCGACGGCCCCGGCTCCGAACCTAGAGCATGGGAATAGAGATCGCCATCGTCGGTACCGGCATATCCGGGCTCGGAGCAGCCTGGGCTTTGTCGGCCGAGCACAGTCTGACCGTCTACGAGTCCGCCGACAGGATTGGCGGGCATTCCAATACCGTTGAAGTGGACACACCACAGGGGCCGGTCCCGGTCGACACGGGTTTCATCGTCTACAACGAGGTGACCTATCCAAATCTGACCCGCCTCTTCCAGACATTGAACGTCCCCACTCAGGCGAGTGACATGTCATTTGCGTTTTCGGTCGACCATGGGCTCGAGTATGCGGCCAGCTTGGCCGGTGCGCTGGCCGCCCCGCGCAATCTCCTGAAGACGCGGTTCACGAGGATGCTTCTCGACATCGACCGATTCCGTCGAACCGGGGCGCGGCTCATCGCTCGGGGTGACGAGACCATCGACGAGCTCTTGAGACGGAACGGCTACTCCACCGGGTTCTTGAGCGACTACCTGTACCCGATGACCGGGGCTATCTGGTCGACGAGCTTCGATGAGATCGGCCAGTTCCCAGCCGTGCCGATCCTCAGATTCCTCCACAACCACGGTTTGATCGAAATCGCCGGTCGACCGCGGTGGAGAACGGTGACGGGAGGTAGCCGGGAGTACCTGAGACAACTCAGCACCGGGTTCGCGGATGACGTCAGATTGAAGTCCGCGGTCACGAAGGTCACCCGCGCCGGGGACAGGGTCATCGTTGAGTCGAGGGGCGAGCGCAAGACGTTCGACCAGGTGGTCCTGGCCACACACTCCGATCAGGCCCTCCAGATACTCGGCGAGGATGCGACTCGAAGGGAGCGCTCGGCGCTAGGCGCGATCCGTTACCAGCCCAATCTCGCTGTCCTCCACAGCGATCCTCGACTCATGCCCGGCAATCGACGGGTCTGGTCGAGCTGGAACGCGATGACGTCTCAGAGCGAGCCGATGGTGGGACCAGCCTCGGTCACCTACTGGATGAACCGTCTGCAGAGCCTGAAGACCGACATGCCGCTCTTTCTCTCGCTCAACCCCCTGCGCGACCCGGACCCGGTCTTGACCCATGGCACCTTCCGATATGCCCATCCCCAGTTCGATATCGATGCGTTGAGGGCCCAGAGGGCGCTTGCTGGGATCCAGGGCCGCAACAACACGTGGTTCGCCGGGGCCTATCTGGGCTACGGCTTCCACGAGGACGGTCTTCAGTCCGGGCTGAACGTTGCTGCAGCGCTTGGTTGCCCCGCACCATGGCACGGCACTTTCGACCAGGTCAGCTCGGCGGCTGTGGACGTGGAAGAAGCGGCATGAGCAGACACCGGTCGGCGTTGTATCGAGGCAGGGTCAGACACACTCGCCTCCGCCCTTTCCACCACGACTTCGAATACAGGGTCTATTACGCGATGTTCGATCTGGGCGAGCTCGAGGCACTCGCGGGTGAGTTGAAGCTCTTCTCGATCGGACGCTTCAACCTCTATGGGTTCGACCCGGCTGACCACGGCGTGGAACGAGTCGAAGATCTCAGACCCATGGTGGAGTCCACCCTCGCCCTCGCCGGGGTCGAACTCGACGGAGGACGGGTAACCCTTCTCACCTTTCCTCGGGTGCTGGGCTACGTGTTCAACCCAATCAGCCTGTGGTATTGCTTCGGTCCGGATGGCGAGCTCCGAGCGGTGCTACACGAAGTGAGGAACACCTTTGGAGGCCGACATGTCTACGTGGTTCCTATCGACGACCCTGCCGACCTGCGCCATGACGTCGAGAAGAGACTCCATGTCTCGCCGTTCAACAGCATGGATCAGACTTATCACTTCAGCATGAACCGGCCCGATAGTCATCTGGCGCTTGCGATCGAACTCACCAACCGCGACGGAAAGCTGTTTCGGGCCAGCCTTCGCCTGACGCGGCTCCCGATCACCGACTCCAACCTCTTGAAGCTTTTCCTGGCCCACCCCTTCGTGACGCTGCATGTCATCGCGGGCATCCACTGGCAGGCCCTCCGCCTCTGGCTGAAGGGCGCCACCTACCAGAAGCCGCCGGCGCCATCGCTCCCTGACGTGACCATCATTGGCAACGTGGGTCTGTCGGCGTGAGCTTCTCCGTCCGCATCGGGACCTGGATCCTCTCCCGTCTCGCGCGCACCGGTCGCCTGACGCTGACTCTGCCTGATGGCGAGATCCGACACATCGGGGCCGGATCGCCATCAGCGGAGCTGACCATCGCAAGCAATTCGGCGATGATCGACATTGCTCGCTCCGGTGTCACTGGCTTCGCCGAAGCACATATGGACGGGCGCATCGAGACACCAGATCTCCCGGCCCTCGTCGAATGGGGAGCCGCCAACCAAAGTGCGTGGTTCGAGCACCGTGTCGCCAGGGCCACCCGTCCCCTACGCAAGATGTGGCAGCGGATACGCCCGAGCCGCAGACACCCACGGGTCCGGACCATGAACGACCACTACAACCTGGGCAACGACTTCTACGAGCACTGGCTGGACGAGACCATGACCTACTCCTCGGCTCGATTCCAGCGCCCCGACCAGTCGCTCGATGAGGCGCAGAGACACAAATATCACACGATCGCTGATCAGGCCGGGATCAGGCCGGGGATGCGTGTTCTGGAGATCGGTTGTGGATGGGGTGGCTTCGCCGAGTACGCGGCGTCGGAAAGAGGCTGCCGCGTGGTTGGCATCACCCTTTCCACCGAGCAAGCCGAATACGCCAGGAAGCGCATCGCCGAGCGCGGGCTCTCAGATCGCGTCGAAATTCGGGTCCAAGACTTTCGCGACGTGGAGGGGGAGTTCGACGCCATCGTCTCGATAGAGATGATCGAGTCCGTCGACGAGACCCACTGGCCGGCTCTGTTCGCCAGTATCTCACGCAGTCTCGGCCCGGGATCGAAGGCTGCGATGCAGATCATCACCATCGACGACTCCGAGTGGGAGCGCTACCGCTCCCAGGCGGACTTCATACAGCAATACATCTTCCCGGGCGGCCAGATCCCCGCGCCCAAGGTGCTGCGGCGGTTGGCTGCCGACGCCGACCTCGACGTCGAGAAGATCGAGACGTTTGGGCTCGACTACGCCCGCACGCTTGCCACCTGGCGTCTGCGTTTTCAAGCGGCCTGGCCCGAGCTCTCGACTAGAGAAGGCCTCGACGAGAGGTTCCGACGGATGTGGGAGCTGTATCTGGCCCTGTGCGAGGCCGGCTTCCGGATCGGCCGCATCAACGTCGAGCACTGGGTGTTCGCTCGCTGAGAAAGTCAGCAGCGAACTCATCCGTTTCACCGGTCTGATCCGAAGCACGTCTGAAACCAGCGACCAGCAAAAGCTGTCGTGGAACGTAAGGAGATCCAATGAGAAAGCTGATGCTTCTCGCCGCCGTCATGGCGCTGGCCGTTTTCCCGGCCACCGCTGCGATGGCCCAATCGAGCGAAGGTCAGGTCATCGTTGTTCACGGTGTACCCGATCTCGATGTCGATGTCTATGTCAATGGCGATCTGACCCTCGAGGGGTTCCAGTTCGGCGATGTTGCCGGGCCTCTCGACTTGCCCGCCGGGTCCTACGAAGTGGAGATCTTCGCCGCAGGCGCCGATCCCGCAACGGACGATCCGGCCCTGAGTGGCTCTGCAGACCTTGCGGCCGCGGCGGCCGTGACCATCGCCGCCTATCTGGAGGAGGGTGGAGCGCCAACTCTTGGTGTCTTCGTCGAGGACAATTCGACCATCGACGCCGGCAAGACCCGGGTGACGGCCAGGCATCTGGCTGACTTCGGTGCTGTGGACATCCTGGCCAACGATGCAGCCGTGTTCGCCGGTGTCACCAACGGGGAGGGTGGGGACGCCGACGTTCCGGCCGATACCTACAACATCAAGGTGACACCCGCCGGCGACCCGGCGACCGTGGCCTTCGAGGCCGACCTCGACCTCGCCGAGGGCACCAACAGCATTGCCTATGCGATCGGTTCGGTAGAAGGCGGGAGCTTCCAGGTCGTCACAGCGGCGATAACCGGGCTGGCCGAGTCACCAACCGGTGTTCCCACCGGCACCGCCGGGCTGGTCACCGAGCAGGTGCCGTGGCTTGGTGTCACTCTGGCGGGCCTCGCAGTGATTGTCCTCGGCGGGGGCTTGTTCGCCCTGGCCAGGACCGATCGTTAGGGCCGTGCAGTTGAGTCACAATCGCGAGGGGGGCCTGACTAGGGCCCCCTCGTGGTATACGCCATGAAGAAGAACGGATCGACGGCCTGGCGCGTGATGGGTCTCCTTGGGATCGGCCTCGTCATTGCCGCCACCCAGGCCTTGACCCGGGTTGAGAACCCCTCCGTTGGCGACATCGCGGGGATGGAGCGGTCGTTGCGGTCGGGCGGGCCAACCTTGAATACCGCCTCGCCCCCAGCCACCACGTCTGAACCCGGCGTGACTAGTGAACCTCCCGCTCCCCTGTGGAAGGTGAACGAGAGCCCGGCACCGGGCAAACCGATCGACTCGGGCCCGGCGCCCACCGGCCTGCATATCGAGACAATTGGGGTCGAGGCGGACATCCGTCCCTATGGCGTTGACCGAGACACCGGTCAGATGGAAGTTCCCGAGAACGTGGTCGATGTCGCCTGGTACAGGTACGGCCCGTCCCCGGGTGAGGCTGGGTCGGCCGTGCTGGCGGCACACGTCGACTTGGCTGGGCGCGGTGCCGGCGTGTTCTTCGATCTCGACCGGGTCCAGCCAGGCGACCTGATCGCAATCGAATTCGACGACGGCACAGAAGCTTTGTTCTCCGTTCAGGCCCGCGCCGTCTACATGAAGGACGATCTGCCCACCGATGTCATCTTCAGCCGGGACGGACCGCCCGTCTTGACCCTGGTGACTTGTGGTGGCGGATTCGACTCGAGCACCTCCCGATACGACAGCAACGTCGTTGTGTATGCCCGGCCGCTCGCCGAGGGCCGGCGTCTCAATCGGATCGGTAGGGGCCGTTGCCTAGCCTGCGACGAAGCTTCGTAGAATCCAGCAATGGAGCAGTCTCGATTCTCGGAAGCTCAGTTGGGGATCACTGCCGCCGCCATCGGCGGAGATTCTGCATCCCTTTATCGGCTCGTAGCCGACCTGCTCGATCATGGCGTGCCGTTCGAAACGGTCCTCTTCGATGTTCTTCTACGGGTCGAGCGGGACGTCGGCCTCCGTTGGCAGGCAGGGGACTACCTCGTGTCGGAGGAGCACGCGGCAACCGCCTCGCTGGAGACTGTGATCGCGTTGCTGGTGGGTTCGTTCGAGCAACCCCGAAATGCAACCTCTGTCGTCGTGGCTGCGGCGCAGGGTGACAACCACTCGTTACCGGCGCGGGCGGTGGCGGCGCACCTCCTCTACCTCGGCTATCGAACCACCTTCCTTGGCGCCGACGTCCTCGCCTCCGATTTGGGCGAGTACCTGGAGTTGGAGCCACCCGACGCAGTCGTGTTGTCCTGTGCGATGGCCAACCATCTTCTCGGAGCGCGGGATTCCGTGAAGGCGAGTCACGCTGTTGGAGTCCCGGTCTTGGTGGGGGGAAGAGCCTTTGGCGAGAATGGAATCTGGGCGGCAAGGGTCGGGGCCGATGCCTGGGTGGCAACGCCCCGGGAAGTCGCCGCCCTTCTCGAGACATGGTCGCCGGATCCCTCGGCTGCCGAAGCCGGCGCCAAGAACCCCGGCAAGTTGCTGGAACGTGTCATCGATCAGCACAACGCGGTCCTGGCTGAAGCCGAGCGTCGCCTGGCCGACTCACTCGGTCAGCCGGTGAGCGCCCGACTGCGCTCTGAGCTGGCGATTGCCCTGGAGGCCGCCGAGGCGTCGATCCTCGTCGACGATCCGACTCTCCTCTCCCATTTCTTGGAGTGGCAGCGACAGACCCTCGATGCGCACGGCTTTGCGAAAGGGAACGGCCCCATAGCGTCTCTCGTCGGCGCTCTTGACGCACTCGCGCCGGAGGCAGCCGACTGGGTCAACCATGCCGTCGGCGCTTGACCCGGACCTTTGCCAATGGGTCCATCGCTGATGACCTCTTCCCCGTCATCCGTCCAGGCTGGGGGGTACGAATGGTCGATATGACAACTGTGACATCGATTTCACGGGCCAGACTCCGTGGCTACAACCTTGGGATGGGAGTTCTCCACGCCATCCAGGGCGTGATAGTCCTCATCCTTGCCAACGACTTCACGCTCCCGGTGATGGCGACCTACATGACCGGCATCCCGGGCGCCTCCGATCCTTCGATCGAGCCGCTCTTCGACGTGAGCATCGCCTGGGGGGTGGCGATCTTCCTGTTCATGTCCGCTTTTGCCCACCTCACCATCACTCTGCCCGGGGTGTTCCCCTGGTACTTGAGGAATCTGGAGAGCCAGAGGAACTACGCCAGATGGATCGAGTACTCATTCTCGTCCTCGGTGATGGTGGTGCTGATCGCGATGCTGGTCGGGATCGCCGACATTGCAGCTCTGATCGCAATCGCCGGGGTCAACGCCTCGATGATCCTGTTCGGTCTGCTCCAGGAGAGGTACGAGACGCCCGGGAAATCGGTCAGCTGGCTCTCGTATTTGTTCGGGGTGCTCGCAGGGGCGATTCCCTGGATTGCCATCGCCATCTATTTGTTCAGCCCGGGGTTCGAGGCGTCACCACCCGGCTTCGTGTATTGGATCTTCTTCTCTCTGTTCCTGTTCTTCAACGTCTTCGCCATCGTCATGGTGCTGCAGTACAAGAAGATCGGGAGGTGGTCGAACTACGTGTTCGGCGAATCGACGTACATCCTGCTCAGCCTGGTCGCCAAGTCCCTGCTCGCATGGCAGGTCTTCGCCGGCACCCTGGCGCTTTGAGCCAGCCACCCAGATCGACGAGCTCGCCATGAGACGTTTGCCAGACAACGCTTCCGGGCCTCCGCTGAAAACCAAGCGCCACCAGGTCGGGGTCGGTGGGTCCCGTGGGACTCGAACCCACAACCAACGGGTTAAAAGCCCGCTGCTCTACCAATTGAGCTAGAGACCCTGGTGCCGAAAGGCTAACGGTCGTGGTCTGCGAGCGATTCCGCTAGGAACTCCGTCGGTAGAGCCGGACCCCGTCCACATCAACCATCATCAGCCAAGGATCCGAGGTTTTCGGAGTCACACCGAGGTGCGCCGGGCTCCCCGGATCGGCAGGGCTGAACGGATCCCGGATCGGCTCGACATCACTGACCTCTCCTTGGGAGGAGATACTCAGATAACCGCCGATGCCCAGGCTTTCATCCGATTCAGGCGCGCCGTAGAGCAGGAGGAAGATGGTTCCGTCGACTCCAGTCTCCAATTCGATCCCGGCGTGGGCGATCACTGAGGGGTCCTCGGAGAAGCGGAGCTGCAGGGTCCGTGTCATTGGGATAATCGCGTCTGGAAGTTCGATCACAACCTCGTCGCCCTGAACCAATATCGAGAAGCGGGTACCTGCCCTGGTCATCAGCCAATTGACACGATTTCCAGGGGGTTGGTCGGGGTCCAGCTGATAGGGAGCGGAGTCTTCGAAGCTGAGCCCGTACAGATAGGTTCCGTCCGTGGTCGCCCAGGGGATGGCTCCTTCGAAGGTGCTGCTGGAGACGGACCCGTCGACGATGCGGAGCAGCGCGGCCGAGTCGAGCCCGCGCAGCCCTCCAACCGCGATCGAGCCATCATCGAGTGCTTGGGGCATCTGATACTGGAAGTAGAGACCGTCGACCAGGACATCTTCGGGGAAGAGGACCTGGTCGAGGTAGTCACCCGACGAGTCGAACACGGCAGCCCGTTGCTTGGCGGCGTCCATGATCCAGAAGTTCCCGTCAGCGGTTTGGGTTCCGAACTCGGGTCCCAGCATCAAGCCATCTCCACCCGGCGAAGTTCCGATCTGGGCTTCGGTTTCGCCGTAGGGCAGAAGCAGCTCCGTCCAGCTGGCATTGAGCTCGCTGAATGGCGCCAACAGCACTTCTTGGGTCTCGTCGGCCATGACGGGGACCGTGGTGGTGGTCAGAGCGGCGGTCTCGGTCGTCGTCGGAGCGAGGGTGGTCGTGGTGGCAGGGGTGCCCGGTGTGCAGGCGCCGAGCAGCAGCGAGAAGGCGAGAGCATGTGGGATGACCTGCCGGATTGCTGACACATGGCCAGAGTAACTCCGGGGTCAGTCGTGCAGTGAGCGCTTTAGCTCGCGCCGTGCGTCACCGATTGAGCGCGCCAGCTTGGGCAGAAACCGGCTCCCAAACAGCACAAGGCCGATGGCGAGCAGGATCAGAAACTCTGGGGTGGAGAAGTGCATTTCGACCTTTCTCGAGTGGTGCTCCGCTTCGGGAGCCACACCGTCACCTGGACCCAAAGCCGACCGTCGATGCGATCGACCAAAGCTGCCCGTGTACTCCAGGGGCCTTACCGACGCCGTCTCGGGTCACGGGGACACGACCTACTTACGCTGGCATCACGGCCTTGCGACCGCTAGCCAACGGTTTCGATCACCCCGCTTAGCGAAACGACGGCGTGCGAGCCCTTTCGAGCCCGCGAACACCTTTCATCGCACACCAACAGCGGCAGGTATCCAGATTTCAATGTGGCATCCGAAGCGGAGTGCCGTGATTGGTTTTCGGTACCGGTCGTCGGTCACTTGAGCCCGTTCCCATTGGGAAATGGCGCTTCATGCCCATTCAGTAGCCGATTGCGACTGCCGATCCTTACTTCGGCATGTCCACAATCCGACCTCGGGGCGCCCATCTCGAGCCCCGTGCTCCTATGACGCGACGACACCTGATTCAGGCGGGCGCAGCCATGGCCGGGCTGGCCGTGGTGGGGCTCAATTCTGGACGCGCCCAGGCGGCCACCTGCGGTCCCTGTCCCAGGATGACGGTCTGGCACCTCGAGACCGACTGGGCCCAGGCGCGCGGCCCTCACGACAAGACACGTCTCGTCTCGCGTGCATCCCGACGGGCTGCCCAGCACCGTTATGCGCTGACCGAAGCCGACGCTCTGGACATGAACCTCCACCTGTGTTCGTGGGCCCCAGCCGCCATGACCGAGGTGTGCAGCGAGGCGTTCATGAGTCTCTGGGACGAGGCGTCGTACGTCTGGCACAACCCATGGCTCGACAAATCGGTTCACATCTTCGACATCCGGAGTGTCGCTGCTCTGCCCGATGGCGAGGCGCGGTTGGTGCATGCCCTTTCTCCTGATGATATGGGCTCCGAGTGTCCCGCCGATCCGGACGACGTCGGCGCCGACGGAGTCGTCAGCTCGCTTCCATTCACAGGAGTCTCAGCTCTCGCCCCGGCCTTGGTCGGCGCCGGGCTGATTGTCGGCGGCCTGGTCGCGCTGCGAGTGGCCCGAGACGGCAACGAGGCCTGAGCCTCGGGGTGCGTGCTCGCACGTACCCTTCACCCGTGACCCTTCTCCGATTTGGTGTTTCGACTCTTCCCCCTGACGGGAACGACGCCGGCTTTCTGGACGACCTTGTCGTCAGGGGACACCGCTCGCTCGAGCTGCCTTTCGTAACTGGGTTTCCGTGGAAGGAGAAGCGCTGTCGTGAGTTCGGGGAATTGGCAGCGCAACGCGATGTTCGGCTCTCGATCCATGCCCCATATTTCGCAGTACTGACTGTTCAGGAGGAGGACAAAGGGGCGCAGTGTCTGGCTGCTCTCGAGCACACGATGAAGCTGGGCCGCTGGATGGGGGCCGCGGTCATCGTGGCCCATCTCGGGAATACCCACGGGGAAGAGCCAGCCGTCCTCATGGACCGAGTCCGGGAGCGACTCGCCACGGTCGAGCCCAAAGCCGGAGCCATGGGTGTTGGCCTTGGCCTGGAGACGGCCGGAAGCGAGCGCTCCTTCGGCAGTCTGGGAGACATCGCCCAGCTGGCTTCTGAGTTCAACTTCGTCCGCCCGGTGATCGACTGGGCCCACGTCCACGCCATCACCGGGGGCGGACTGACCTCAAAGGAAGCGTTTCTGTCGGTATTCGCTTTCCTCAAGGACTCGTTTCCTGGGTGGATGATCCAACCGCTCCACGCCCAATTCACCGACAACGAGTTCGGCAACGCGGGCGAGATCCGGCACATCCCCTACGGTCAGGGCTCGCTGCGTGTCACCCCGCTGCTCGAGGCCGCTATCGAGGCCAGGGTCTCGATGAATCTCATCTCGGAGGCCAGGGAGACCGAGAGCCACGAGGCGATCTGGGCCGAGGCGAAAACGGTCATCGAACGGGCATCCGAGCCTGGTACCGGCCGCTCGATCAGTGTTTCTGAAATCGTGTTTCCCGACCCGGTCGCGGTGCGCGTCGAAGGTCAGCACTTTCAACCGGTCGGACTGGATCGCCCGGTTCGCCTCTCCAACATCGACAAGCCTTTCTTCCCTGCGGACGGCTACACCAAGGGCGATCTGATTCAGTACTACGCATCTGTGGCGCCGTTGTTGCTCCCTCATCTCGCGGGCCGGCCGATCTCGATGAGTCGATACCCGGACGGCATCGAGGGCCCTTCGTTCTACGAGAAGCGGGCCCCCGGGCACCAGCCCGAGTGGATGAGGACGGTGCCTGTCCCGTCAGACTCCCAGGGAGGGATCATTGAGTTCCTGCTTGCCGACTCCCGTGAAGCGCTGATGTGGTTCGCCAACATGGGATGTGTCGAGGTCCACCCATTTCATTCCAGATTCGACCGGCTCGATCAACCGGATTACGCGATCTTCGATTTCGATCCTTCGGAAGGGTCCAACTGGGAGCAAGTGGTGGCAGGGGCCCGACTTCTCGAGGTGGCTCTCGGTCAACTGGGACTCGTTGGGTATCCCAAGTTGTCGGGATCGCGCGGTCTGCACGTCTATGTGCCGCTGGAGCCGGTGCATACCTACACCCGGGTTCGGAGGTTCGTCGGCGAGGTCGGCGTCTATCTCGCGGCGGCCAATCCGGACGACGTCACGATGGAATGGGACAAGCCCAAGCGAAAGGGAAAGGTCTTCGTCGACCACAACCGCAACGCCTTCGGGCAAACCGTGGCGTCCGTCTATTCGGTCCGGCCCCGCCCCGGGGCGCCGGTGTCGGCGCCGCTCACCTGGGAGGAGGTCGGAACCGTTCGAAACGGCGAGATCACCATCGCCAACCTTTGGGATCGACTGCAGAGGTATGGCGATCTGTTCGCTCCGGCCCTGTCCGGCGGCCAGACCCTTGACGAAGCCGAGAATGCGCTTGGGATCTCACCAACCGAGGAGGGTTAAGCCGTTTCTATGTGCAGTTGACGCCATATATGGCGCCACGTACCTCAGGTAAGCGGTAACCCACCGGACATCTTGGATCGCTAGCTTGCCAGGATGGATTTGTACGCCCGCATCAACATTTTGGGCGGGTTGTCAGTGCGGTTGCCCCGGGGGCGTCTCGATGAGGCCATCGCATTGGACAACGATCCGATCGGGCGCGCCAAGAGCTGGGTGGAGCAGGGGGCGGAGATTCTCCACATCGTCGACCTCGATGCCGCCGCCTACGGCGACTACCGAAACCGGAACCTGATCGATCGCCTGGTGCGCGAGGTGAGCGTGCCTGTGCAGGTGGCCGGTGGGGTCCGCTCCGAGGGTGAGGCAGTCCGGCTCATCGAGAGTGGAGCCTGGCGCATCGTGATGGGCACCGCCGCAATCGAGAATCAGAACATGGTTTGGGACCTGTGCCGGGACAACCCGGGCAAGATCGCCGTCTCCGTGGATGTCCACAAGGACGAGGAGGTCGTGACCAAGGGCTGGACCCAAAACAGCGGGCGCTATCTCGAGGAGGTCCTGATCGAGATGTCATCGGCCGGGGTGGTCTCGTTCATGGTTTCCGAGGCAGGGCGCGATGCCCTCGAAGACCCCCCGAACTTTCAGATCATGGCCGAGGCACTGGCCACCGTCGAGCAACCCGTTATCGCTGCCGGCGGGGTCCGGGACCTCGAAGACCTCCGAACCTTGGTCCGTCTCGAGGCCGCAGGCAGGCATCTCGAGGGGATCGTGGTGGGGCGCGAGGTGACGGTGGGCCGTTTCACCCTCGAGGAGGCTAAGTCGGTGATCGCCGGGGTCGGCCCGTTGCGCGCGCCGGGCGGCATCGAGGCAACACGGGTTCGGGTGGGGGTGACCTCACTGTCGACTTCGCTCTCGTTCTATGAGGATCAGCTGGGCTTTGCCCATCAGCGGACCCAGGCCGGCGTCGCCGGGGCGATTCTCGAGCCCTCCCGTGGCCAGCACATCGAACTGGTGGAAGGGGCAGAGATCGAGCCAGGCTTCCTCACGTTCGTAGTCGACGACCTGGCGCGTTGGGGAGACCACTTAGAAAGCGTCGGGCTCGAACTGAAGGCAACCGACGACTACATCGAGCTTGCGGACCCCGACGGGCGGACCGTTCGGTTCGAACGGGCTCCCTAAGGCCGGTCAGGACTTGATTCGGGTCCGGGACTGTTCGCGCAGATACTGACGGAGATACCAGGGCCCGCCACCCCCGGCACCGGACGTCCCCGAGCCCTTCCAACCTCCAAACGACTGGATGTCGGGCCAGGCACCGGTTGTCGCCCCGGCCTCGCGGTTGACGTAGGTCACTCCGGCCTGGATCCCCTGGAACCAGCGTTCGATTTCGTCTTCGTCGCTGGAAAAGAGCCCAGCGGTGAGCCCGAATTCGGTGTCATTGGATCTCTCCAGGCCCTCAGCGAGCGAATCGACAGGGCCCACGGCGAGGAACGGCATGAACAGCTCCTCCTTCCAGATCCAGGAGTCGTACGGAGCCGTGGCCACGGTCGGCTGCACGAAGTTCCCTCGGTCAAGGCCGTCGCCTTCGATCACGTCACCGCCGGCCAGCACCTCACCACCCGACGATTCGGCCTCGGCTACGGCGCGCCGGAACTTCTCCACCACGCTCTTGTCGATGACCGGGCCCATGTAGATCTCACGCTGCAATGGATTGCCGACCGCGAGCTTCCCCGTCTTCTCTACCAGTTTCTCGACGAAGTCGTCGTAGACAGCCCGCTCGACATAGACCCTCGAGGCTGCCGAGCACTTCTGACCACTCAAACCGAAGGCGCTGCGCACCACGCCGGTGGCGGCCTTGTCGAGATCGGCGGTGTGGGTGACCAGCACCGGGTTCTTGCCCCCCATCTCGCAAATCACGGGCTTGGGCCGGTTCTCGTTGACGGTTCTGTAGAGATGCATCCCGACCGGATATGAGCCGGTGAAGGTGAGCCCGTCGACGTCGGGGTGATGTGCCAGGTAGTCGCCGGCTTTGGCGTCCCCGGTGAGCACGTGCAGTGCGCCCCGGGGCAGACCTGCTTCCTCCATCACCGAGTAGAACTCGATCGTCATCAGGGCACCTTGCCTCGACGGCTTGACCACGACGGTGTTCCCCGTGATCAGGGCTCCGATCGAGGGGCCGGCGGCTAGGGCCATCGGGAAGTTGAAAGGTGAGATGACGACCCAGACTCCCCAGGGGCGGAGGACAGAGGTGTTGGTCTCCTGTGGGCTCAGCGAACTGAGCGGTGTAACGAAGCCGTCGTGCTCGGTCATCTGACGGGCGTAGTAGCGGAAGAACTCCACGGTCTCCGCGATGTCGCCCAACGCCTCGAGACGGTTCTTCCCCACCTCGTACGCCATGTCAGCAGCCATCTCAAAAGCCCGACCTTCCATGATGTCGGCCGCTCTCACCATAAGGTCACGGCGCTTTTCCCAACCCCACTCCTCCCATTCCGGGGCGAAAGCCTTGGCGGCGGCAATGGCATCATCAACATCGTCATTGGTGGCGAGCGAGTAGTGCCCGATGAGGATCGAGGAGTCGATGGGTGAGTACTCGTCTGCGGTTGCCTCGGTCGTCCGTCTCTCTCCGTTGATGAAAAGTGGGTGGGTGGCCCCGAGGCGTTCGGGGGCACTGCCCACTGCGTCATCGAACGAGCTGTTGAGTTCCTCGTTGTCGGCGGACATCGTTGCGTAGGTGATCTTCAGTGTCATCGGCGGCCTCCGTCGTGAGTCTGCAGCGAACCGACGATATCAACTGTCTGAGCCCCCACGGCCAGTCCTGGGGTAACAAAGAGGCCATCGGCCACTAGTGTCTCGTGCCGGATGCCAGGGTCTATTTCCCTCGTGTATTGGCCGCTCCTCTTGGTGGCGGCCTACCTGTTGGGGTCGATTCCATTCGCCCAGGTGCTGGCGCGGATCAACGGGGTCGACCTGCGTGAGGTAGGCAGCGGGAACATCGGCGCCGGCAACCTCACCAAGAGCGTCGGGAAGTGGTGGGGACTTGCTGCTGGCCTCCTCGATGGATTCAAGGGCCTAATCCCCGTTCTCATTGCTAAGGAGATGGGCCTCGGTCCGGGCGCCGCAGGCTTGGCGGGCCTGGCTGCGGTCATCGGGCACAACTGGTCGATATTCATCAGGGGTCGCTCGGGGCGTGGCCTCGCCACCTCGGTCGGCGTGGTCATGGGCCTCGACCCGGTGCTCCTCGTTTGGACCACAGGTTGGGCAGTTGCCGGCTGGAAGATCGGCGGAGGTGTAGCCGGGTTTCTCGGCTGGGGTCTGCTCCCGGTCGTTGCCATCGCCATGGGCCGGCCACCGACTGAGTATCTGTTCCTTCTCCTGCTTTCAGGTGTGCTCATGGGTCGACGGATCCAGGGCAACCCCGAGAGCGAGCGCGGGGTGAGGCCTTCGTTGCGGAGGGCTGTCTTTGATTCTGACCCGGGCGATCACGACTTCCCACACACGGTTGACGAACCGCTGACCCCGTGAGCCCGAAGCGGGTCGCCATCATCGCCGGAATCTCGGCGGTTGTTTACATCGGTGCTGCCGTTTTCGTCTTCAACAACTTCGAGTTGCCTCCGATGAGCACTTACGCCTGGGGCCTGGTTTCAGTGGCGGCTCTGGCCCAGATCAGCGCCAAATGGTTCTTCGGCCTGCTCTTCAAAGAGTCGGTCGAGGAAGCCGGTGGCTCGCTGCGCCCCTTCAGCGCGTTCAAGGGTGCGCTGGTCGGTGCGGGCGTTGCCCGCCTCATCCCGGCGGGCGGGGCGATAACCCCGGTCGCCATGGCCTGGACCGTCCGTGATGAGGAGAAGGGCACCACCGGCGCAGCCATCAGGACCGTTCTCCTCAACTATGCCGCCCTTCTGGTGATGACCGGAGTTGGCCTGCTGGTTGCTCGCCCAAGAGAGAGCGCGCAGATCCTGTCGTTCAGCCTCGTGGTCCTGGCGCCGTTCGTTCTGGTCGCCGGTCTTTTGCTGATGTTCGGGTCTGGGAAGCTGGGATCCCTCAAGCGCTTCTTCCCCCAGGCAATCCGCAAGCGGCTCGACGCCTCAATGATCGACCACCTCCCCGATCTGGAATCCCAGCTGTACATCTGGGCGCGGATAATCCTCGAGGCTGCGGCGTTCGGTCTTGTGATGCATGCCTTCGGGATCGATGTTGGCGTCTTCCAGGTGGCCGCCGCCTTCGGTATCTCCTCACTTGCCGGTGGGCTCCCTGGCACCCCCGGCGGCCTGGTGATCACCGAGGGCAGCCTGGTGTTCATACTCACTGCCTACGGATTTCCGGCCTCGACCACTTTGGCCCCGGTATTGGTGTTCAGGCTCGTGTCCTACTGGCTTCCGGCCGGGCTCAGCCTGCTTGCAGGCGGTTCGATCTTCCTCCAATCCCCAGAGGCGAAAGAGGCGGCTGCCGAAGCAACTTGAGCGATCGGGTAGCCTCGCCGCATGGCCGACACAGTTACTTTCGATCTCTTGAATCAGGACGGCGAGCGTGTGTCGTCCGCCGATTTTGCGGGCCGTCGTCTCGTGATGTTCTTCTACCCGGCAGCGATGACGCCGGGATGCACCCTCGAATCGTGTGACTTCAGGGACAGTTATCAGGAGTTCACTACCGCCGGTTACGACATCGTCGGGGTCAGCCCCGACAAGCCGTCACGGAATGCGAAGTTCCGGGAGAAGGAAGGCCTCAACTTCGATCTTCTCTCCGACGAGGACCACGCTCTTGCCGACGAGCTGGGTGCCTGGGGTGAGAAGACGTTGTATGGTAGGACCAGTGAGGGCTTGATCCGCTCCACCTTTGTCCTCGGCCCCGACGGGTCAATCGAGAAGGCCTACCGCAACATCAAGGCGACCGGTCACGTCGCAAGGGTGAAAGAGGACCTCCTCGGCTAACCCGGCCTTCAAGTCCCGATTTCGATTCCGGCCATCTCCTCGAGCGCCTTGACCAGGGCATGGTTGCCTTCCTGTCCCAGGCCACGGGTCTGTAGCGCCCTGTAGAGCTGGAAGACGAGGGCGGCGCCCGGCAAGGGGACACCCAGTTCGTCGGCGGTATCGAGAACGAGTCGCAGGTCCTTCTGCTGGAGGTCGATGGTGAAGCCAGGCCGCCAGTCCCGAGCGACCATCTGTGGTCCGCGATTGGTGAGCATCCACGATCCCGCGGCTCCGCCTTCCACCGCCGAAATCGCGGTCGCCAGGTCGATGCCGGCGGCCTGCCCGAGCAGCAGAGCCTCCGAGACCGCGAGCTCGTTCAAGACCACCAGGATCTGGTTCATCAGTTTCACCATCTGACCGGCACCGGGCTGAGCTCCGACATGCACGATCGACTTCGAGTAGGTCTCGAGGTAGGGCCGCACCGTTTCCAGAGCCTCCGGCGGTCCGCCGACCATGATGGCCAGGGTGCCATTGACCGCACCCTCGGACCCGCCGGACACCGGAGCGTCGAGCCACACCACTCCCTTCTGCTGGGCACGTGATGCGAAATCCTTGGTTGCACTTGGTGAGATCGTCGAGTGATCGACGATGACGGTCCCTTCACGCATTTCGTGAATTGCACCCGACTCGCCAAACACGACTTCCTCCACGGCAGAAGTGTTGGACACCGAGATCATCACGATGTCGCTCTGCTCGCCGAGCTCCCGAGGACTGGTTGCGACGTCGCAGACGAGGTCGACGGCCTTCTCGGGAGTCCGATTCCACACCATTGCCGGGTTCCCCGAGAAGAGCAGGTTGGACGCCATCCCGTGGCCCATGATTCCCAGCCCGATGAAGCCCAGCCGTGTCATGCCAGTGACACTAGGACTCTGCTAAACCCGTGGTGTCATGGCTCACGATCGACTCGATGCCGTTCTCAGTGGAGAAGTCGAAGTCATGGCCGCGGCCGGCACCAGCAAAGGCCTGGAGTCGGTGATCATCGGGGTGATACCTGCTGACCAAGGGCGAGGTCCCCGATTCCGTCTGGCAGGGTCCGACCAAGAGTTTCTGCGGATGAACTCGAATGGGTATCTGGGCCTGGCCCGACACCCGGCCGTGATCGACCGCAGAGGAGACCGCCACGCGGGAATTCGGCGCGGGCCCGGGGGCGGTGAGATTCATATCAGGCACCTTTCGGCCCCATGTCGACCTCGAGCTGAGGCTCGCACGCTTCCATGGCCGGGAGCGGGCAATGATCTTCTCGTCCGCGTATGCCGCGGTGGTCTCGACTTTGACCTCTCTCATCACATCCGAAACGGTCGTCCTTTCCGACGAGCTGAACCACAACTGCATCATCACCGGGCTTCGAATGACCCGACCAGCTGCAAGAGAGGTGTATCCCCATCTCGATCTCGAAGAGCTGGATCGGCAATTGGGGCGTGCGGTCGGGACCGCGACCCGAGTTGTGGTTGTCACCGATGGCGTCTTTTCGATGCGTGGTGACCACGTTGACCTGGCGGCGCTCCAACGGATTGCCCGAGCCCACGACGCCGACTTTCCGGAGAACGTCGTTGTCGTTGTCGATGATTCGCACGGTGTGGCCGCCTACGGCCCAACCGGGCGGGGCACCGAGGAGGTGACCGGATCAGGGCCAGCGGATGTCTTGATCGGAACGCTGGGCAAGGGTTTTGGGGTCAACGGCGGATACGTGACGGGCAGCGAGCCCCTTGTCTCCTATTTGCGGGAGAAGGCTCCGATGTACATCTACTCCAATCCGATCACGGTGGGAGAGGCGGCCGCCTCGATCGCGGCACTGGATTTGGTCGAGTCCGAAGAGGGTTTCGCCGCGCTGGCCCACCTGGCTGCGATGACCGCGAAGTTCGAGTCGGGCTTGGTCGACCTTGGCTTCGAGACCATTCCCGGGCCGCACCCGGTGGTCCCCTTGATGGTGAGGGACACCGAGCGGACCTCGTCACTGGTCAAGCACCTGTACGACCACGGAATCCTGGCCACCGGTCTCAACTTTCCCGTGGTGCCGAAGGGGGCAGAGGAGATCAGGTTCCAGGTCAACGCCGACCACACCGAAGGCGACATCGAATTGGTGCTGGGGACTCTGGCCGGCGCTCGCTAGAACGTCTCCACAACCACCAGGACGTCGCCGGACGCAGTCTGCTCCCCTGGGGCAGCATTGACCGTGACCACGGTCCCGGCCAAAGGAGAGCGCAGCGTGTGCTCCATCTTCATCGCCTCCAGAACCATCAGGGTCTGGCCCACCTGAACTGTGTCTCCCACCGCGACTTCGACACGGATCACCCGACCGGGCATCGGGGCGTGGAGCGAGCCGGGGCTTTCCTCGACGGCGGCATTTGTGAATCGAGGCACCTCTTCGAGCAGCGATGGCCCTGAAGGGCCGTCGACAAAGCGGGTCGGCCCGGATCGATCGATGGCGAACTCAAAGCGATCGCCGTCGACATCGAAAACCACCAGGTTCGGGCTCTCGGAGACCACGACGACTATGTCGCCGAGGTCGACATCGATTTCCGAGTCGCCCCATCGATAGGTGGCCGTCTGGGCTTGACTCGGTGAGTTCCGCCATGCAGGTTTGATAGTGCTCAACACAGGTGCCTGTTGTTGGCGATGGAGCCGATCCGCAATCGCAACTGCAACTGCTCCCAGGTGGGCTTCGTCCTCGCCGACAAGTGGGGAGGCAAGATCGTGCAGGTCGTGGCTCTCCAGAAAATGAGTATCGATCGCTCCTCGCCGGAAGTCCTCGTGCTCGAGAATTCGCACCAGCAGCTCCCGGTTGGTGATTGGGCCGTGGATCGCAGCGTGACGCAGGATGTCGGCCAGTGCCGACGCAGCTTCCTCCCTGGTCGGGGCGTGGGTGATCACCTTGGCCAGCATCGGGTCGTAGTGGACCGAGATCGTCGATCCAGCCTCCACTCCGGAGTCGAGCCGAAGCCCGAGAGCGTCGCCAAACGAGAACCGATGGATCTGACCGGTTACGGGTAGAAAGTCGTGAGCAGGGTCCTCGGCGTAGAGCCGGGCCTCGATGGCGTGGCCGTGGGTCGTTGGGCGCAGGGCCTGGGATGGCAGCGGCCGGCCGTCGGCGACTTCGATCTGAAGTTGAACCAGATCGAGACCGGTGGTCAGCTCCGTCACCGGATGCTCCACCTGAAGCCGGGTGTTCATCTCCAGAAACCAGAACTCTCCGCCCTCGACCAGGAACTCGACGGTTCCAACTCCCACATAACCAGCCGCTCCGGCCACCAGGATCGCCGCCGTGCCCATCCGGTCGCGGAGGGTCGCGTCGATGGCCACCGAAGGTGCCTCCTCGATGATCTTCTGGTGGCGTCGCTGAATCGAGCACTCTCGTTCGAAGAGGGACACCAGGTTTCCGTGTTTGTCTCCGATCACCTGGATCTCGATATGCCGTGGGCCAGCTAGATACTTCTCCAGAAACACCGTGTCATCCCCAAATGAGGCCGCGGCCTCCCTCTGCGCCCCGGCGACGGCTTCAATCAGGCTTTCTGGTGACTCGACGACCCGCATGCCTTTGCCACCACCGCCGGCGCTGGCCTTCACCAGGACCGGATAGCCGATGGCTCCGGCGGCATCCATGACCGACCTCTGGTCGAGCCCGGTCAGGTCAACCGCGGGAAGGGTGGGCACTCCAACCTCTTCCACGAGCTGTTTCGACGCCAGCTTGGAGCCCATGACTTCGATGGCATCAGGTGAGGGCCCGATCCAGGTAAGACCGGACTCGATCACTTCCCGGGCGAATTCGGCGTTCTCGGAGAGAAAGCCGTATCCCGGGTGGATGGCGTCGGCACCGGACTCTCTGGCCGCGGCGAGGACCGCCTTGCGATTTAGATAGGTCTCGGAGGCGGTAGCTCCGGGGAGGAGGATGGCCTGCCCCGCTTCATTGGCGTGCGGTTCGCCGGCGTCGGGGTGTGAGTAAACCGCAACTGTTTCTATCCTCATCAGCCGACAGGTGCGAAACACTCGCCGGGCGATCTCCCCGCGGTTGGCTACCAGGACTCTCCGGATCATCGGTGGAACGAGGCTACTGGTGGAACTTATCCCGGGCTCACGACGTCGTATCACTGTCATCCCGACTAGCTATTGAGGAAACGCGTCGAAATGAGCGAAACACAGGTCATGGAAAGAGAGACCGAGGCGGTCTCACAACCGGCTCCGGCACCCGCGCCACGGCGGAGGTATGGATTCATCCCGATCACCATCGGGCTCGCTGTCATCGCATTGCTCGTTGTCATTGGGACGTTCGTGATTTCGAGTATTCGCAACCTGGTCGACTCGGTGCCCACACCCTCTGATCTGGCCGCAGTCTTCGAGCCGGAGCCGTATCAGCAGATCGGCCCGGTGATCATCAGCTCGATCCGTGATATGTCCAACCTGACAACGGTTGAGACCGTGCAGTACACGATTGTCGACAAGGGGACCGACAAGGGATGGTTGTCATGGGCCCGCGGAGACAGCCTCCAGCTGTTTGCGGTCGCCAAGATCGGCGCCGGCATCGACCTGAGCGGGATCTCAGTCCGGAATGTGTCTCTAGACGACACGGGCGTGGTCGAGATCACCGTGCCTGCCGCGGAGATCCAGTATGTCTCGGTTGACAACGAGGCGACGCAGATCCTCGACCGTGACACCGGGATCTTCACCAAGGGTGATCCCCGTCTGGAGACCGACGCCCGTCAGGTCGCCGAGGATGTCCTGGTTCAGAGCGCTCTCGACGACGGGATTCTTACCAAGGCCGAGGCCAACGCCCGCCAGGTGCTCACCGACTTCCTGATGGGTCTCGGCTACCGCGACGTGATCGTCGAATTCACCGGCTGAGATTGACGCGGCCGGGCACCGGTCAGGCATCAAATGGTCCGACATTGGGTGATCGATTCCGGTCAGCGCGCTAGCCTCAGGTTCAGGCGTGCTCCTACGCCTCACCTGCAGACCGGGCGCCCACACCGTCTGGCAAAGCGCAGGGAAAGGTGGCCTCTGTCATCGGAGCGATACCGAGTGTCGTCGACCCCGTGACGGCCGCCGGACAGGGTGTGGGTCTGGGGCGGCAGTCCGTGGAGATCGATGATGACTGCGCACAAGAAACTCAAAGAGCTCATCCGCGCCCGCATGGCCAAGACCGGCGAGAGCTACATGACCGCCCGCCGCCAAGTGGTGGGCGGGGAGGGGCATATCCCCGATGTCGGGGTCCATCCCGACACCTCGGCCCTGGCTCGGGTGCTCGGTGATACCGGGATAGGCGGCCCCGACGGTCGATTGTCCGAGGCTCTCCTGCTCGGGATCGGAGGTGGGCTCGGCGCCGGTTACATACTGTGGGAGTTCGCGCCAGAGAGCGACCACAGGCCTTCTCCCCATGCCCCGGGCGGTCGTCGCATCGTCACCATCGGTTTTCGCAACCGCTGGCAATACCCCGACCGCTGGCTGGACACGTTGCTCGATCGGGTCGGGGTCGAGTTCCGGCGAGATCAGACCTCGGGCTTGGTCAAGGCGAGACACCAACTCGAGGATGCGTTAGAAACGGGTCATTCGGTGATGGTCGACGTATCCGTCGCCGATCTGCCTTACTGGCATCTTCCCCCGGAGGAGGCGGGAGAGTGGGGCTATCCGATCGCCGTCGTGGGAGTCGACTCTGATCGCTATGAAGTCGACGACCGGAACTCAGCCCGCCTGACCGTTCCTGTTGAGGCGATGGCGACTCCGCGGGGCCGAATCCCCTCCTACAAGAACCGCATGGTCGTGGTCGAGCCAGGGGACGCCCTCACTGCCGACCGGCTGTCGGGAGCCGTCGAAGCTGGTCTGGCCGATGCCGTGGAGCATCTGGCTTCGAAATCGGACTCGTTCTCGCTGCCGGCCTTCTCGAAGTGGGCCAGGATGATGACCTCCGATACCGGGAAGGGCTGGAAGAGGGTCTTTGCAGACCGAGTCGGGCTCTGGGGTGCGTTGCGCAGCACCCACGAAGCAGTCTCGGACGTCGGGATCGCTGGTGGCTCGTTGCGCCCCCTCTACGCCGAGTTCCTCGACGAGGCAACCGCATTGCTCGGGCGTCCCGGCCTCACCGAGGTGGCCGAGCACTACCGTCACGCAGGCGATGCCTGGGACGACGTTGGCGACGCCACCCTGCCGGACGGATTCGAGCCGCTGGAACAGGCGGTGGAGCTCTCCCGCCGTCGACGGGAAGCGGTGCGCCGAGGGGATGATGGCGACGGCGCCGCGGCCGATTCGGCCGCTTCTCTCAACGCCATGGCCGCCGAGTTCGAGCCGGGGTTACAGCTGACGGACCGGGAGATCGACGGGCTGTTCGAATCGCTGGCCGGGGCGGTCGAGACCGCTCACCGAGCCGAGATGGAGGCACACGCCGCCCTGTCCCAGGTGATGAGGGGATAGGCACGACGCCACCGGGCTGTCGTTCATCGACGGCTGATCACATCCGGAATACGCCAAATCGGTCGGTTCCGACCACCGGCCCGGAATGGGTGGCGGATAGGGCGATTCCGAGCACGGTGCGGGTGTCCCGGGGGTCGAGGAGACCGTCGTCTCGCACCCGCGCCGTCGAGTAATAGGCCTGTTCTTCGTGCTCGATCTGGTTTTCGACCTCGAGTCGGCGCCTCTGATCCTCGTCCTCGTCGAACGGCTCGCCCCGTGACTCAGCCGCCTGTCGGGCGATGATCGACATCACGCCTGCAAGTTGCTTCGGGCCCATGACCGCCACTTTGTGGCCTGGGTAGCCGAAGACGAAACGGGGCTCGTAGGCACGGCCCGACATCCCGTAGTTCCCCGCCCCGTAGGAGACACCGGCCATGATCGTGATGTGGGGCACCTCGGAGTTGGCGACGACATTGACCATCTTCGCCCCGTCTTTGATGATGCCCCGCTGCTCATAGTCCTTGCCCACCATGTACCCGGTGGTGTTGTGGATAAAGACGATGGGCGTGTCATAGCGGTTGCAGAGTTGGATGAACTCGGTGGCCTTCTGCGCCTCCTCCGAGAAGATCACACCCTGCTGATTGGCGACCACACCGACCGCAAAACCGTGGATCGAGCCCCAACCGGTGAGGATCGACGTCCCGTAAGCCGTCTTGTACTCCTCGAATCGTGAGCCATCGACGCTTCGGGCCAGGATCTCCCGCATGTCGAAGGGGACCCGGAGGTCGTGGGAGATGACTCCGAGCATGTCGTCGATGTCATGCACCGGCTCGTCGGCCGGCCTGGTCGGCCCGTAGCCCTGCTTGCGCCAGTTGAGGTGGGAGATGATGTCCCTACCCATCCGGATCGCCTCTTGCTCGTCCTGTGCGAAGTAGTCGGAAAGACCCGAGACCTTGGAGTGCATCTCAGCGCCGCCGAGCTCCTCATCGGTTGACTCTTCGCCGGTCGCCATCTTGACCAGCGGCGGCCCTCCGAGGAACACCTTGGCCTGGTCCTTCACCATGACCGAGTAGTCGCACATTGCCGGGAAGTAAGCGCCCCCCGCGGTGGAACTGCCGAAGACGATGGCGATTGTGGGAACGCCCTGCTTGGAGAGGCGGGTGAGGTTGCGGAACCACTTGCCGCCGACGATGAACACCTCGGCCTGGTCGGGCAGGTCGGCGCCACCGGATTCGACGAGGTTGATCAACGGCAGCCGGTTCTCGCGGGCGATGTCCATTATGCGAAGGGTCTTGGCCACCGAGTAGCGATTCATCGACCCGGCCTGGCTGGTCGGGTCGTGGGCGAGGATGGCGCACTCCACGCCCTCCACCACTCCGATCCCGGTTACGACGTTGGCCCCCAGGTTCTTGTCGGTGCCCCATGCCGCCAAGGTGGACAGCTCGAGAAATGGGGCGTCGACGTCGAGGAGGAGCTCGATGCGCTCCCGTGCCAGCAGCTTGCCCCGCTCACGATGGCGGGTCACGTACTTCTCGCCACCACCCTGACGAGCCTGCTCCATGAGGGCCTCGAATTCGGCCAGCTTCGCCTCCATCGCGGCGCGGTTGGCCTGGTACTCCTCGGAACGGGGGTCGACCTTGGTGGTCAGTACCTGCATCTGGTTCGGAGGAGGCTAGTTCTCAGCGAGCTTCGAGCTCAGCCGTTATGGACCGCCTCGGTGTTGTACGGCTCGATCATGATGCACTCGCCCGGGCATTCCTCTGCCGACTCCAATGCGTCCTGGATGAGGGCATCGGGAATGCGGGCCAATCCGCGAGCACCATCGGGGGCCTGCTCACCGTCGAAGACGATCGTCCGATCGAAGTACTTCGATTCTTCTTTCACAACCCACAGCCCGTCATCGCGACCGACAAACACATCGGGAGTGATCTCTTCACAGATCCCGTCTCCCGTGCACAGGTCCTGGTCGATCCAGACCATGAGCTTGGTCTCTTTGGCCATGCCACCAAACTAGGCGATTCGGGCGCTTGTGTCAGAATCCACGCCATGGATGTGGTCGACCGACTCAGCGCGCTGGAGGGACAGGAGGTCGGTGTCACCGACTGGATGGAGATCACGCAGGAGCGAGTGGACAACTTCGCCGACGCGACAGATGACCACCAGTGGATCCACGTCGATCCGGTGCGGGCAGCCGATGGCCCCTTTGGCGGGACCATCGCACATGGGTTTCTGACGTTGGCTCTCAGCGTGCCGCTGGCGAGTCAGGTGGAACTCGATGTGGGGGAGCCAACCATGGCGATCAACTACGGGTTGGAGAAAGTGCGTTTCCCGGCGCCGGTGCCGGTCGGGTCACGAATCCGGGCCCGGGTGAAGCTGTTGGCCGTTTCCGAGGTCGCGGGTGGGATCCAGGTCAATCGACAGGTGACGATCGAAGTCGAGGAGAGCGAGAAGCCGGCGATGGTGGCGGAGACGGTGAGCAGGTACTACTACTGAGTTTCTCCCCCCAGTGAACGAAGTGAGCGTTGGGGGGAGTACCGCCGGAGGCGGGGAGGGGGGCAACTCAAGCGAGGGCCCCCTCCGGCCCTTCGGGCCACCTCCCCCAACGTCGCTTCGCTCCTGGGGGAGGACACATTTCTCCCCCCAGTGAACGAAGTGAGCGTTGGGGGGAGTACCGCCGGAGGCGGGGAGGGGGCACGCGACCTACGACAAGCTTCGTCCCCCGCCGACCACGATCACCTCGCCCGTGATGTAGGAAGAGAGCGGGGTGAGCAGGAACCACACCAGACTGGCCACCTCGTCCGGCGTTCCCATTCTCTCCAGGGGGATCGCCGCCACCATCTTGTCTCTCACATCCTCCGGGATCCCCATGGTCATCTCCGACGAGATCAAGCCCGGTGCGACCGCATTGACCCGAATCGCCGGAGCGAGGGACACGGCCAGGGCCCGGGTCAGCCCGACGACCCCGCCCTTGGACATCGAATAGTTGAACTGGCCGAAGTTTCCCAGATAGGCCCGTGACGCGATGTTGACGATGGCCGTCCCGTCGCTCATCAGCGGGGCCAATTCGGTGCACAGTCGGAATGCGGCGCCAAGGTTCACGTCGAGCACCGAGTGGAACTCGTCGTCGGTCATGTTGATGAGGCGGGAGTCTCGGGTGATTCCAGCGTTGTTCACCAATCCCAGCAATGGAAGCTCCGAGTCTTCGACGGCCGTTCCGAACCATCTCCGGGCCTTCGGGCGAGGTGAGGTCGACCTGAACCGACGTGATTTGCTCGGCCAAGGCGAGCTCGGGGGCGAGATCGACGCCGATCACAGTGAGTGACCCGGTGCTCGCCATCTTCTCGGCGATGACCCGCCCGATCCCGCGGGCGGCGCCGGTGACCACGATGACCCCATTCATGGCAGTGCCTTTCCGATGTGGTCGGGCCCGATCCTCAACACTTCGCCCGTCACGTCGCCGGACTCCATCAACCGGTCGGCCCAGTCGGTGACATGCTCCGGATCCGCACCGTTTGAGACGGCGATGACGTTGGCCGTCCAACCGTCCCTGACTCCCTCCAATGCCGCAGTTCTTGCAGCGGAGAGAAGACCGGCGGCGAGCATGGCCTTCCCGGGCCCGCGGCGGCCGAGCAGGTCGTCGTTGTGCACGACGTATACGAATGACTCACCGGCCTGGGCGGCCGCACGGCTGGCTTCGAATGCTCGGGTGAGGGCGGCGTGGACTGCACTCCATTCGTCGCCGACTTCTGGTGCCCAGTGGATCACCAGGTCACGATACGACGGCGGTCCCGGCCTCCACCATCTGCTCGATGGTGCTGCTGTCGACACCGAGCTCGCCCAGGATCGCAGCGGTGTGCTGTCCCAACGTTGCCGGCGGGATGTCGCTTCTCGCCGGTGAGCCGTCGACACGGATCGGTGAACCGGTGACCTTGATGACACCGGCGATCGGATGCTCCATTTCGACCGCCATGTCGTTGTATCGCGCTTGCGGATCGGCGAAGGCCTCGGTGAGCGTAAGCACCCTTCCCGCAGGAAGGCCCACCTGTTCCAAGAGGTCGACCCAGTACTCGGCAGGCTCGGTCTTGAACACATTGCCGAGTCTCCGCGCCAGCTGGGCCCGATTCGCCATCCGCGACTGGTTGGTCGGATAGTCCTTGACCAGGTCGGGGCGCTCCAGGGCGTCGGCGAGCAGTTCGAAGTGGCGCTCGGACACGATCGCCAGGGTGAAAGGGCCGTCCGCCGCCGCGAACACCTGGTTGGGGGCAATGAATGGGCTGGCGGTCCCGGTTCGGGCGGGCTGCTCTCCAGAAGTGAAGGCGAGTGCGTTCCAACCTGATTGGACGGCCATCACCCCGTCACGGAGCGAGACATCGATCCGGCATCCCCGCGACCGCTTGTCGACGAGGGCTGCGGACACGGCCAAAGCCAGGTTGGTCCCCGCGACGTAGTCGCCTATCGACGTCGTCGTCTTGTGCGGCCCATCCTTGGGCTCGCCGGTGATCGAGATCATCCCTGACTCCCCTTGGAAGACGACATCGATCCCGGCCCGGCGGGCGTACGGGCCGTCGGCGCCGAAGGCGGAGATAACGGCGTAGATCAGCTTCGGATTGAGGTCCCGGGCCCGCGCCTCCCCCAGTCCGAGACGGTCCATGGCCCCGAACCGGAGGTTGCTGATGACCACATCTGCCTTCTTGACCAGGTTGTCGAGGATCCGCTTGGAGAGCCAGTCTTTGGTGTCGAGGGCGAACGACTCCTTGCCGCGGTTGATGGCCATGAAGAAGGCCGATTCACCATTCTGGAAAGGGCCGAAATGGCGCCCCAGATCGCCGTCGGGGGGCTCGACCTTGATCACCCTTGCGCCCAGGTCGCCGAGAAGCATCGCCGCATACGGAGCCGCGATCAGATTGCCGAATTCAACGACGAGAGTGCCGTGAAGCGGGCCCTCAGACACGCTCGACGACCACGGCGATCCCTTGCCCGACCCCGATGCACATGGTGGCGAGGCCGTAGCGTCCCTGTCGGCGGGCCAGTTCGTGCACGAGTGTGACCAGGATGCGGGCCCCGGAGGCCCCAAGCGGGTGGCCCACGGCGATTGCGCCGCCGTTGACGTTCACCTTGTCCTCTTCGAGCTCGAGCAATCGGATGCTCGCCAGAGCCTGTGAGGCAAATGCCTCGTTGACCTCGATCAGGTCCAGGTCACCCACCGCGAGCCCGGCTCGTGCCAGCGCCTTCTCCGAGGCCGGCACCGGGCCGATTCCCATGATGTCGGGGTGGACCCCGGCGGTGGCCGAAGACACGATCCGGGCCAAAGGTTTGAGGCCGTGAGACTCCAAGCCTGAGCCGGTGGCCAGGAGCAGGGCCGCTGCGCCATCGTTCATGGGAGAGGAATTGCCTGCGGTGACGGTGCCGCCCTCTTTGAACGCCGGGGCAAGGGCTGCCAGACGCTCCAGTGAGGTATCAGCGCGGGGGCCCTCGTCGGCGGTGATCGTCGTCATCTCGCGACGACGGTGGTCGACGGGAGCCTGCAACGGCTCGATCTCCTGATCGAACCGCCCGGCACCGATCGCGGCGAGTGCGAGTTGATGACTGCGGAGGGCAAAGGCGTCCTGGTCCTCTCTGCTGATGTCGTACTTCTCAGCAACCGCCTCGGCGGTCATCCCCAGGGTGATCGGGGGATAGAGCTCGGTCATCCTTGGATTCACCAAACGCCATCCGATGACAGTGTCTGCTGCTTCGGGGAATCCTGTCGGAAAGGCCCGATCGCTCTTGGTGATCACAAAGGGTGCCCTACTCATCGACTCGGACCCGCCGGCAACCATCAAATCTCCCCAGCCACCGGCAAGGGCATGGGAGGCCGAGATGACGGCCTGCATCCCTGACCCGCAGAGTCGGTTCACCGTGACCCCGGGAACCTCTATCGGCAGCCCGGCAAGCAGGCCCGCCATCCGGGCCACGTTCCGGTTGTCCTCGCCCGCCTGGTTGGCGGCGCCCCATTGAATGTCCTCGATGGATATCGGGTCGACATCGGGATTGCGAGCCAAAAGCCGACCTATGGCATGTGCGGCAAGATCGTCGGGCCTGACATGGGACAGTTGGCCCCCGAGCTTGCCCATGGGTGTCCGGCATCCGTCGACTATGTAGACGTCGTCTTTCATATTCCGTCGATTCTCATTCTTGCCGAACCAAGAGGGTCGAATGGGGGACAACCCCCATATCCGATGAAACCTTTTCACCATACGGTGACTCAGATATGAGTATGAACGGGCAGAACAGACATTCCGGCTCTATCGCCGCCTACACCCCGGCCGGCTTGCTGGTGCTCTACGTCCTGATTCGCATCCTGTTCTGATAACTACGGTTCGGTCATGGACCGACCCGACAGCCTCCCCTTCACCGAGTCCGACCAGGCCAACCGTCTCCTTGCGTCCGACGGGCTTGCCTTGCTCATCGGCATGCTCCTCGATCAGCAGTTCCCCATGGAGCGCGCCTTTTACGGCCCTCAACTCCTCAAGGACCGTCTCGGGGAGGATCTCGACGCGGCACGCCTCGCCGAATGGAATCCCGAAGAGCTGGAGAGCATTTTCAAGGGCCCGCCGGCGATCCATCGCTACCCGGGCTCGATGGCGAGCCGGACCCAGGAGATGTGCCGGGTGATCGTGGCCGATTATGGGGGACGGGCTGAGAATCTCTGGGAGACGGCCGGCGACGGGACTGAGCTCCTGGGGCGGCTTCAGGCCTTGCCGGGATTTGGCGTTGCCAAGTCGCGGATCTTTGTCGGCGTCCTTGGAAAGCGACTCGGGGTTCGCCCTGAAGGCTGGGAAGAGAAGGCTGCGGACTGGGCGAGCATCGCGGACGTTGCGACCTTTGATGACGTGGCCACGCTTCGTGAGAAAAAACGTGCCCTGAAGGCCGAAAAAGGGGGATGAACAGGCTCAACCAATCGGCTCCGAATGCCGATAGTGCCCTAAAGGGACAGGGACTTCGCTATGGAATCACAGATGCAGCTTTCGGGGCAATTGGTTGACTGGAGCGTCAACGATCTGCTTCAGATCATGCAGGTCACCAAGAAGACCGGTTCCCTGGACATCGATGGTGAGCGCAGAGCTCGTGTGTTCTTCGGCGAGGGAAGGGTTACCGGCGCCGAGCTCACCGGTCCCAAGGGCAGCTACCTGGGCGGCGACCGCAGCAGTATCGCCGACATTCTGTACGTTCTTTCCGGGATCGAGACCGGGACCTTCTCCGTTGGCCCGGCCGATGGCCCTGAGATCAAGGGCTGGACGGTCGAAGAGATTCTCTTGGACGTCGAGGCTCTCAGGTCTCTCGAGGGCGAAGTCATCGACGCCGGTCTTTTCGAAGCCAGCGGCGTTCGCCTCATTCATGAGATCCAAGGCCCGATCACGATCGAGCCCACCGACTGGCATGCCCTCGTCACGCTGGTGCAGCCTTTCACCTTCAACCACCTCGAGGTGAAGTTCGGCCGGGGAACCGCAGTCCGCATCTTTCACACCCTGCAGCGGCTCGGGATGGCCGAGGCGGTAGTAGCCGAAGATGGCGAATCGAATTGGCTCGATCGCCTAGCCGAGGATGTGGCCCCTGGCACCAGCACCCCAGCGTGGCTGGAAAGCGAACCCGAAGCCGAGCCGGCCCCCACCGAGGTGGTAGTCGAGCCCGCACCCGCCCCCGCCGAGGAGCCCGAGGCCGAGCGCGTGCTTGTCTCCAAGGCCGCCGAGGCCCGCTCCAACTCTGGCAAGGTCGCCGTGGAGGTCAAAGGCGTGTCGGCGCCTGCCTCCACCACTCTCACCGACGGCGTCTACGACGAGATCCGCCGCCTCCGGAGCCGGGTAGCCGACAAGTAACGTCGGAGGGCATGCCCGAGCGCAGCCCCTGGAAGCCAGATCGCCCGCTGTTCATTGGCCTGGCTGGAGGGTCGGGGTCGGGCAAGACAACGATCGCCGAATCGGTTCTCGATCGTCTCGACGGTCAGGTGGCCCTGGTCCACCATGACGCCTACTACCGGCACGCTCCCGAGTTGAGCTACGGGGAGAGAACCAAGGTCAATTACGACCATCCAGCCTCGCTGGAGACCGAGTTGTTGGTGGAGCACCTTATGGCCCTGCGGGCGGGCGTCGCTGTCGAGCGGCCGGTCTATGACTTCGCTGTCCATCTCCGCTCGGACGAGACGGTGCGGGTGGAACCGGCGCCGGTCGTGGTGGTCGAGGGGATCCTGGTGCTTGCCGAGCCGGAGCTTCGGTCCGAGCTCGACCTCAAGATCTTCGTCGACACCGATTCTGATATCAGGCTGGCCCGTCGTCTCCAGCGTGACATCGAGGAGCGAGGGCGGACCGTGGATTCGGTGGTGAGCCAGTACTTCGAGACCGTGCGGCCGATGCACATCGAGTACGTCGAGACATCCAAGCGCTATGCCGACCTGATCATCCCGGAGGGCTACAACCCAAGGGCTGTGGCCACCGTCGTCGAGTTGATCAGATCCCGTCTCGGCTGAGGCTCCAGCGAGCCGAAATTCAAGACCAAGATCTAGGGCGGCGCATGTCTACCCTCCCGTCCAGCGGGATTCCGCGACGTGGGCAGGCAATTGCGAACATCGGCAAACAGGCTCAGGCGTGCGCTTGCAATAGCCTTGACGGCGACTCTGGCGGCCGGTCTTTTGGTGATCCCGCAACAGCCTGCACAAGCAGCACCGGTCGATTGCTCCCGCGGGGTCAACCTCGGATTCGAGACGCCGCTGGTTCGAAGCAATCCGATGGGTCCTTTCCCCAACTGGGCCCTGTTCAACGAAGCATTGGTTCCGGGTTGGGATACATCCGCAAGCGACAATCAGATAGAGCTTTGGGAATCGACGTTCTTGACTGTCCCTTCCTATACCGGCGGTCAGCACGCCGAAATGAATGCGAACCTACAGAGCACCCTCAGCCAGGATTTCGCAACGCTCGGCGGCGATTCGATCGATTGGGTTGTTGCGCATCGAGGGCGAAATGGCACTGACACGGCACACGTCCGGTTTGGCCCTCCGGGATCACCGACTGTTGTCCAGATCATGGCCAGCCCCATCGGCTTATGGAGCACCTATTCGGGTACCTACGTGGTCCCCACGGGGCAAACCACTACCCAGATCTCGTTCGCATCGCAGAATCCCGGTTCTATTGGGAACTTCCTCGACGGGATCGAATTAGAACTCGAGTGCGACATTTCGGTAACCACGACGTTTGCCGGCTTCGCCGATATCGACTTCTCAGGACACACCAACCCCGGTGACACCGCCGCCTTTGAGTACCTGGTGGAGAACCTGGGCACAGCAACGGTCGAGAACCTGGGTATAGGCGACTCGCCCGGGTTCCTGACAGCCTGTCCGCTGACCACGCTGATGCCGGATGAATCGACGATCTGCACTGGCACCTATGTGCTCACGGCGGCGGAAGTTGACAGCGGCGCGGTGACAAGCGTCGCCACTGCGACTGCGCAGGACGCAGCAGGTATTGGGGTGAGTGACACCGACTCGCTGACGGAACCCATTACTGCGGAGCCGGCGATCACTCTCGACAAATCGGCCGCTCTGAACGACTCCCTGGTTGCGCCCTCGGGCCGCGTGGACGCCGGCGACGCCATCGACTACACGTTGATGGTCACCAATACCGGCAACGTGACGCTTGATTCTGTCGCAGTCATCGACGATACCGCGGGCTCGGTCACATGTCCGGGGACCGCGCTCGCCTCGGACGAGGTCATGGTCTGCACCGCGACGCTGGTGCTCTCTCAGGGAGACATCGATGCTGGTTCTGTGTCCAACACGGCGAGTGTGGACGGCAGTTTCGGCGCCGCGGTTGTCTCAGACGGGGCTAGCGCAAATGTTGTGTTGGACGCAGAACCCGGCATCAGCGTGGCCAAAGTGGGCACCATCGATGACTCCGTCGTCGGCCCGATCGGCCGAGCGGACGCAGGGGACGTGGCGAACTACATCATCACTGTGACCAACACCGGCAATGTCACCCTCGACCCTGTGGCTGTCACCGACCCGTTGGCAGCCCCGGTCACCTGTCCGACCGACGTGCTTACTCCGGGTGGGACCATGAGTTGCACCGCTTCGGTCACTTTGGACCAAATCGTCATTAACGCCGGCTCGCTGACCAACACTGTCACGGCAACGGGAAATCCGCCTGATGCAGATCCGGGGGACATTGGCGACGACGTGACATCCTCCGGCGCGGAGACATTGGACCTCACAGTCCGACCTCTGATAGGGATCGCGAAGCACCTCGAGCGGGCGGTCGTCAATCCTGACGGCACGATCGGAATCACTTTCCGATACACGGTCCAGAACTTCGGGAACGTCACGCTGGCCGATTTGGCCGTGACCGATGACGTGCTCACGATCTTCGCCGGGTTGTCTCCCAGGTCCTTTGCGACAACGGACGGGACGCTGATCGGGTCGGACCTGTGGGACGGATCTGCCAGTTCGAATCTCCTCGCCCCGGGCCAGAGCCTGGCTCCTGGTCAGGTAAAGCAGGTCCTCGCCTCGTTCTCGATAACTGCGTCCATGGAAGCAAGGGTCGACAACATCGCAGGCGTGGTCGGAACCTCCCCAGGTGGCGTTGACGTCGCAGACAACTCGATTGACGGCATCGAGCCCGATCCCGATGGCGACGGGGATCCGACGAACAACTCTGGCCCAACCACAGTGACCGTGCCGAACCTGTACGACCTCCACGTGACAAAAACCGGTGCGTTGACCGACCCGGACGGCTCCGCAATCCAATGGATAGTCACAGTCACCAACGACGGACCTGGAATGGCACCTGGTCCGATAACGCTTGTGGATAGTCCAGGTCTCGGCCTCGAACTCGATTCGGCCACGGGTTCCGGTTGGACCTGTGTAATGCTCGGCACTGGAGCAACGTGTACAAGGATCGAAGGCCTTCCTGCAGGCGCCTCCACATCGATTCTGGTTTCTTCGACCGCGGCAGCGGTAAACGGCTCGGCCGTCGCCAACTCGGCGGCCCTCCAGCTTCTCGGATCGGGCGACCTCGATCCCAGCAACAACTCTTCGATTGCCAGTGTCTTTGTTGGCGACCTGCCTTTCACCGGGTTCGCCTCGGGCCAACTCGCGATCCTGGCAGCGATGCTCTGTGTCTTGGGACTGGTCATAACCGGGCGTGTCCGACGTCGTGACACTTCCGTTGCGCGGTCGCCGCGTCAACGAGGCTGACCAACCACCCTCTCCATATACTCGCCCGATGTCCGGGCGCACATCAGTAGCGATCATTGGGGTCGGGGCAATGGGCGAGGCCCTGATGTCCGGTTTGTTCCGCGCCGGGTGGGAGCCCGCCGACGTCTCGCTCTGTGTACGGCGCCCCGATCGGGCCCAAAGCCTGTCCGAGGTGTCTGGCGCATCGGTGTCGCCAGATCCAATCGAGGCCATCCGCGACCGCGACGTCGTGGTGGTTGCTGTCAAGCCTCGGGACGTCCCCGCCCTTCTCGATCATCTTTCAGGTCACGTCGGTCCAGAGCAGATGGTGCTCTCCCTCGCCGCTGGAGTCACCACGGGGACCTATGAGTCGCGGCTCGGGGCCATTCCGGTAGTGAGGGCAATGCCGAACACTCCGGCCCTGGTCGGCGAGGGTGTCACCGGGATCGCGGCCGGCGCCAATGCCGGATCGGATCATCTCGAACTGGCTGGTGAGATCCTGGGCGCGGTCGGATCGATTCGGATCATGGATGAGAGCCTTCTCGACGCGGTGACGGCGGTCTCGGGCACCGGTCCCGCCTACGTTTTCCTCCTCGCCGAGGCACTGACCGAAGCCGCGGTGAGGGAGGGGCTCCCGAGGGACATCGCAGAGAACTTCGTCCACCAGACGATCCGGGGTGCCGGTCATCTGCTGACCAACACCGGGAAGACGCCTGCCGAGCTTCGTTCCCAGGTCACCTCGCCCGGCGGCACCACCGCGGCTGCCATGCACGTCCTCGAGGAACGGGGGTTCCGCGCCCTGGTGGAGGATGCCGTCGCCGCCGCAGCGAGGCGCTCGACCGAACTCGGGGGCAAGGCCTGATCGGTCCGGTTGGGGGACACCGGGCACAGGGGCGGGCACTTCTAGACTCGCCGCCATGGCCCTCACCCAGGAGCGTCAGGACGAGGCCACGACCTCCAAGCGCCCGCCCATTTCCTATGTGATCGAAGGCCTTGGGGTGGTCGGCGCTCTGGCCACGCTGGCGTTGGGCCTCCTCGGCACTATTCCTGAGGAGCCTGAGGTCGATGTCGGGCGGGCGGTGTTCGGCAATATCCCGGATGCGGTCCAATTCGTCTTCTATGTGACCGTCTCCGTATTCATCTGGGTTTCGGCCCATCTCCTCGCCCGCCGGGCGACCTCCTGGCAACAGGGCCGGCCTGAGTCACGGGTGGGTCTGTGGGGGCGTCGTTTCAAGGATCTGGACGCCGGTCTCCGGATGAAGACCCTGATGCGTGACCCGCGGGCGGGGGTGATGCATTCGCTGATCTACTACGGATTCATCGTCCTCTTCCTGGGGACGGTCACCCTCGAGATCGACCACCTCCTCCCTGCCAATCTCAAGTTTCTCCATGGGGTGGTCTATCAGGGTTACTCGGCGATCCTCGATCTGGCGGCTCTGGCATATCTCGGCGGACTGGCTCTGGCGATCGCCAACCGTTACCTGCTGCGCAGCCCTCGTCTCCGAACCAAGACCAAGCCGGAAGACGCAGTGATCCTGGGGCTCTTGGTCTTACTGGGTGTCAGCGGCCTGATTACCGAAGCAGCCCGGATCTCACTGGTGGGACGACCCGACTTCGAGGTGTGGTCGTTCGTCGGGTATCCGCTTTCGGCATTGATCCCGACCGCCAGCGCGGGAGGCCTCCATCAGGCGTTGTGGATCGGCCATGTGGTCTGCTTCGTCGCCTTCCTCGTGATTCTCCCGGTTACCAAGCTCCGACACATGGTGACCTCTCCCGCCAACCTCTTCCTGTCTGCGCGACCCCGGCCCAAGGGGGCGATGAGGGAGATGCCCAATCTCCTGGAGGCCGAGGATCTCGACACGATCGGCGTTTCGCTCGCGGCCGACCTCACCTGGAAGCAGATCTTCGACACCGATGCCTGCACCATCTGTGGCAGATGTACCTCGGTCTGCCCGGCGAACATCACCGGTAAGCCCCTCGATCCAAGGGAGATCGTCCTCAAGACGGGAGAGGTTGCGGCTGCGGCCGCCGGAGTCAGCCCTGCCGGCTCTTCGATCTTCGTGCTCGACGGCGAGCCCTCGCTCTTCGAGCGAGTTCGACCTGAGGAGGTGTTTGCCTGTACCACCTGCCGGGCGTGCGACGAGATATGCCCGGTGAACATCGAAATCGTCGATCGAATCCTGGACATGCGCCGCTATCTGACCCTGATGGATTCCGATTTCCCAAGTGAATTGGGCAAGGCGTTCGTCGCCATGGAGAACCAGTCCAACCCGTGGGGCATGAGCCAGCAGAATCGGGCAGCTTGGACCGAGGAGCTCGACTTCGAGGTGCCGGTGTTCGGGGAGAACGGGAAGACGACCGCCGATTACCTCTGGTTCGTCGGATGCGCCGGGTCATTCGACGACCGGAACACGGCGGTCTCAGTGGCTCTTGCCCGGCTGCTCAACAAGGCGGGGATCGATTTCGCCATCCTCGGCCGCGCCGAGCTGTGCAATGGCGACCCTGCTCGTCGTGCCGGCAACGAGTTCGTGTTCCAACAGCTGGCTTTGCAGAACATCGCCAACTTCGATGAGATCGGCGTGAAGAAGGTGATCACCCAGTGCGCCCATTGCTTCAACACGATCTCGAACGAGTATCCGCAGTTTGGGGGGCATTATGAGGTGGTGCACCACAGCCAGCTTCTCGCCGAGCTCCTGGGCCAGGGCCGGATCACCGTCCCGCTCAAGGCTGACGGTCAGCCGAAGAAGATCGCCTATCACGATCCCTGCTATTTGGGGAGGCACAACGACATCTATCTGGCGCCGAGGAACGTCATCGGAGCCTCCGGCGACATCGAATTGGTCGAGATGCCCCGTCACGGAACCCGGGCATTGTGCTGCGGCGCGGGCGGAGCCCGTTTCTGGATGGAGGAGCAGACCGGGAAGAAGGTCAACATCGAGAGGGCGGAGGAGGCTCTTGCCACCGACGCCGACGAGATCGCAGTGGCCTGCCCGTTTTGTTACGTCATGCTCGATGACGGGATCAAGGAGCTGGGCCGTGACGACGTCCGGGTGAGGGACCTGGCGATGATCCTCGCCGACGGGGTTGGGCCCTAGCCCGGAGCCATCTCATTCGACGCCTTGCCCCACTGCTCGCTGTGCTTGCGCTGCTCGCCGCATGCAGCCCTGAAATAGGGGGACCTACTGGCACCAACTTCCAGTCGACGTCGACCACGACGCCGACTACCACTTCGACTACAACGATCACCGGAGTCGCCCTTGAGGAGTTCAGGTCGTGTCTCGCTGAGCATGATGTGGACATCGAGGAGGTGCCTCTCGACGCGACCGGCCGTCCCCGTCTCGACCTGGTGATTCTGAGTGTCGATTTCGGCGACCCTGAAGTTGCCGATGCCCTTGCGGTCTGCTCAGCGAGTCTCAACACCGGGGCGCTGGACCTCGGTGACGACGAGCAGTTGCGTCGCGAGGTCAACGACGAGTTGGTGGAATTCAGCAAGTGCATGCGAGCCAACGGGGTCGAGGACTTTCCAGACCCGGTGCCCGGGTTCGCAGGAGTCGGCGCCCCGTTCGCGGTGGCGGAGATCCCCTACGGGGACCCCGAGCTGGCCACCGCGTCGGCCGCTTGCCGGGCAGCGGTACTCGGAGGTCTCCCCGGGTTGGACGGATCCTGACCGGCGTACGATTGGGTCGTGACGACCCGCCCCAGCCCTGTCATCACGCCAGAAACCGGTCAGGCGACCGATGTCGATCGGCCCTGGCAGGTCATCGTCTGGAACGACCCTGTGAACACGATGGCCTACGTTGTCTATGTCTTCCGCAAGCTGTTCGGGTATGACGTGGAGAAGGCGACCAAATTGATGTTGGAGGTCCATTTCGAGGGCCGCTCCCGGGTGTCTGATGGTCCCCGGGAGAAGGCCGAGATCGACTGCTTTCGCCTTCATGGGCACGGGTTGTGGGCGACCATGGAGCAATGAGTCGCGGGCGCTTCCGCTACAAGGGAGGCAACATCGTCGTCGAGCTCTCCAAAGAGGAGAGAGAGTTCCTCTCCGACGTGCTCGAGCTACTGGCTTCGATTCCGCCAAGAGGCGACGATCCGGCGACCCGTCGTCTTCAGGTCCCCGTCTACCTGGATGATCCGGAAGCGAACGACGAGTGGTGGCTCTTCATGGGTGAGGAGCTTTCGATTGCGCGTGCCGCCGATCGGGACGTCTACCGGCGGGTCACAGAGGGCGAGGGGAAGGTCACCTTGACCACGGAGGAGGCCGACGCATTCCTCCGGGTGCTCAATGAAGGGCGGCTTGCTCTTGGAGCTCGCTTCGGCCTCGAGGTCGAAGCGGATCACGACCAGCTCCCGGAAGAGCAGCGTCAGATCATGGACTATCTGGGCTGGACCCTCGAGGAGATGACAGTGGCGCTGTCAGCAGCGCTCTGACCTGGAGGCAGCGGTAGCCTCGCGGGTCATGCGGGACAATCTCGAAACTCGTCGGATCTGGTCCGAGCAGGGAAAGAGGCTGGCTAGGGCCACAGTGGTCAAGGCGTATGGGTCGGCGCCACGCGGGCCTGGCTCCTCGATGCTGATCTCGTCTTCTGGGGAGATGGAGGGCTCGGTTTCAGGCGGCTGCGTGGAGAACGATGTTGTGGTCCGCGCCCTCGGGGTGCTGGAGACGGGTGAGCCGGAGCTGGTCACATATGGCATCGCCGACGATGAGGCTTTTGCCGTCGGCCTGGCATGTGGGGGTACGATTCAGGTCTATATCGAGCCGTGGTGAGCGATCCGATTCTCGACGCCGTAGTTCGACTGACAGAAGCCGACAAACGTGGCGCAGTGGTGACAGTCATCGCCGGCGAGGGTCAGGGGAGCAAGGCCGTCATCGACGGCGATGGGAGCATGATCGGGGGAGCGATCCCTCCGTCGATGGCTTCATCGGTGACCAACGATGCCGTTGCGCTAATGGCGCGAGAGCAGAGTGTCACCCTGGGCTACGCCGCTTCCGAGGTGTTCTTCGAGGTGCTCTCCCCCCGACCTCTGCTGTTTGTCTTCGGGGCGGTCCATATCGCCCAAGAGCTGGTCCAACATGCCGGTTTGCTTGGTTTCAGGACCGTGGTGGCCGATCCCAGGCCCGCGTTCGTAACCAAGGAGCGGTTCCCGGATGCCGACGAGTTGCTTGTCGGCTGGCCCGGTGAGGTGTGTGACCCTGCCTCGTTCGATGAGCGAACCTTCGTCGTCGTCCTCACCCACGATCGCCGGTTCGAAGACCCTCTCTGGCCGATCGTCCTGCCTTCGCCAGCCCGGTACCTGGGGGCGATGGGCTCGTCAAAGACCACAGCGGCCCGCCGACGCCGCCTTCTGGAGTCGGGCTTCACCGACGAACAGGTGGATCGCATCCACGGTCCCATAGGAATCGACATCGGGTCGCAGACGGCCGGCGAGACTGCGATTGCGATCCTGGCCGAGATGATCAGCGTGCGCTACCTGCACGACGAGCCGGCCCATTTGACAGGTCAACCCTTGCGGGCCTGACGGTAGGTTGATCGACCATGCCTGTTGCCGCTGTGATCCTTGCCGCCGGTGGGTCACGTCGTCTGGGCCGTCCCAAGCAACTCGAACCATGGGGTGACACCAACCTCCTGGGACACGTGGTGGCTCGCACCAATGAGTTCCCCGTCGAGGAGGTATGGGTGGTCGTCGGTCATGAGGCTGACCGCATCCTCGAGGAGACGGAGCTTGGAGGGGCAGGAGTCATCGAGAACCCGGAGTGGGAGGAGGGCATCGCCTCGTCGATAAGGGTGGGTCTCGACACGCTGACACGCCTCTCCAAATGTGTGCAGGCCCTGATCGTGATCGGGGACCAGCCAACCGTGCCAGTCGAAGTGGTGGAACAGCTCTTGGCGTCTCATGCCAGATCTGACCGGCCGGTCAGCGTCCCGAAATACCGGTACACATCGGGCAACCCGGTGCTGGTCGATCGACTGTTGTGGCCCCGATTGATGTCGCTCGAAGGGGACCAAGGGGCGGCCAGGTTGTGGCAAGCCCACCCCGAATGGGTCAACGAAGTTTGGTTTTCGGAGGGCTCGCCGCGTGACGTGGATACCGAGCGGGACGTGACAGAAATGAGACCCAAGCACCCAGGCTGAGGGTCGGAGACGGCGTATAGAGTCGTGGCGACTGTTCCAGTCGAGCGGAGAGAAGGGTTTGATGGCTCGGATCGATCAGGTGGCGGGGATCAGTGTCAAAGACGCCACGAAGCTTCGCAAAGCGGGGATTCGCACCAGCAAGGGTCTCATCGAAGTTGCAGCTAATCGCAAGGAGCGAAGTGACCTCACCACCTCTCTCGGGTTCGATACGAAAGACGTCCAGCAGTGGGTAAACCACTCCGATCTCTTGCGGGTCAAAGGTGTCGGGGCCGAGTATGCGGAGCTCCTCGTGGCGGCCGGCGTCGACACTCTGCGCGACCTGCGGCGTCGCAACCCGACTGCATTGCTGGCAAAGATCATCGGGCTCAACGGGCAGTCCAAGGTGGTGCGGCGACTTCCCACCGAGGCAATGGTCGAAGGTTGGATCGAAGCCGCCAAGGACCTGAAGCCGTCCTTGTAATCGGCCGTAGTTAGGTTGTGCAGGTCCGAATGTGACCCCTGCTTGTCCCAATTAGGCCGCTGACGCAAATTAAGAGAAGGGCCCCGAAGGGCCCTTCTCTCGTTGTGAGGAGGAGTGAGCTCAGGAAGCCTTGTCGGCCTTGGCCGACTCGGTCTTCGCAGGGCTCGTCTTCGCGGCCGTTGACCCGGCGGTCTTGGCAGCAGAAGCCTTGGGTGTGCCGGGCTTTGAGGCCGGCTTCTTGGCGGAAGGAGCCTTGGCAGCGGTGGCCTTGGCCTCTTTCACCTCGGTGGAGTCGGCCTTCTCAGGCCGGAAGGACGAACGCCAGGTGGCGAGCATGTCCTCGAGCTGATCACGCAACTTGCTGACCTGCTCCTTGGCCTGATCGAGGTCGACCTTCGCGGTGATCTCGTCGACGACCTTGCCGTCGGTGATCCGAGCCACGACTTTCTCGCCCTCGACAGCCCAGCTGTCGATCGCCTTCTCGGCGGCCTGGCCGTAGCCAGAGGTACCTTCGGTGATCTTGTCGCGGAGCACGATCACGCTCGAGCCGACCTTGCGGGCGGCAACGACGGGGGCTCCAACGGTGGCGTACAAAACGTTCTTCGCCTGCATTGCTTACTCCTGATTGCTTTCTAGTTCGGGTGCCGACCCGTTGGTTTTCACCAACGCCCGGTACATGTCGAGTAGGACTTTCTTGTGACTCGAGCTCAGAAGCTCGTCGGCTTCGATTGCGTCGAAGACCGTCGGCGACTGGATTTCCCCATCCATGAGACCGGCCTTGAAATACAAGGAATTGGCTGAGATTTCGAGGGCCCGGGACAGTCGGCTGAGGATTTCGGCCGAAGGCTTGCGGATGCCTCGCTCAATTTGGCTCAAGTAGGGGTTCGAGATCCCAGCCGAGTCGGCCAGGCGACGCAGGGAGAGGTTGGCCCTTTCCCGCTGTTGCCGGATGAAATCACCCAGATCAGACTGCTTGCTCTCGTTCACCTAACGTAAGCATACAGCTAACTGCTAACTATTGCAAGCGCGACGCGTGCTGGTTTGCTTACCTGAGGTACATGACGCCAAATGTGGCGTAATCCCAGCCGAGAATGATTCTCGGCTGGGCCTCGGACAGAAACTCGCAGCTTCTGCGCCCCGATTGCGCCATATATGACGCAACCTACCTCAGGTAAGCCGGATTAGGCGAGAGCTTGCCCGATCGCGGTGCCGATGAGCCACGCCATCAGCCCTCCGATCCCCGCAATGACCATGTTCTCGAGACCGGAGCGAATCCAGTTGTTGCGAGTCACCCGGGCCTTGACGACTCCCACCGCGAACAGACCTCCCAGGGAAAGGACGGAGGCCCAGACCAGGGCGGGCGGGTTCGTGTCGAAGGTCATGAAAGGGACGATCGAGGACAGCGAGCCGACCAGGAAGAGACCCCCGGAGGCGAGCATCGCTCGATACGGTGAGCGGCGCTCCGATTCGACGAATCCGAACTCGAGCGCCTTCATCGCGTTGAGCATCGCTTCGTCGGAGCTGGCGAAGGCAGCTACTACCCCGTCGAGGTCGGCATCGGCGATCCCCATGTCCGAGAACATGTCCCGGAGTTGATCCACCTCCATGCCCCGGTGGTCCTTGATGTGAACCCGTTCCAGAGCGAGTTCCGCTTCGAGCACCTCGTCCTGAGACTTGGTCGCCAGATACTCGCCGGCGGCCATCGAGACGGCTCCTGCAAGTGCTCCAGCCACAGCCGTCAACAGCACCTGACTGGTGTCGAGGCCACCTCCCACGACACCAACCACCAGGAGATAGATCGAGACCAGCCCGTCATTGACTCCGAGGATGATGTCCCGCCAGTACTGCCTCGACTCCCCGATGTGGGGTTCGTAGAGCAGCGGCTCGTTGTCAGATGTCACTTTGCATCCCCAACAGGGCGGCAACGCCGGACTGGATCCCGAACCCGATCGCGGCCTCGTCGAGGTGGAACGACGGCGAGTGGAGGTCTCCACCTGAGCCACCGCCGCCGAGCCGGAATAGGGCTCCGGGCACCCGAGTCAGATAGTGGGCGAAGTCTTCTCCCCCCATGCTCGCCTCCGTGGGGACCACTGCATCAGGGCCGAGCATCCCGACGATCCCCGAAACTGCTGACTCCACCACCGCAGTGTCGTTGACGACCGGCGGGATGGCCTGGGAGTAGGTGAGGGCATACGTCGCATCCGAGACCGCGAGCAGCGAGCCCACTGCCTTGTCGAACAGCCCGGGGAGCATCCCCCACAATGCCCCGTCGAGGGTGCGAACCGTTCCCTCGAGCTCGACTCGGGTTGGTATCACGTTGCCCACTTCCCCTCCATGGATCGATCCGAAAGCGATCGTCATCGGGCTCCGGGCATCGATGGTTCGACGCATCCAGCCCGGAAGCTCGTGTACCAGCCGGGCAGCGTCGGCGATGAGGTCGACCGTCCGATGAGGCCTAGCGGTGTGACCTCCGGGCCCTTCGAGAACGATGGTGAACTTGTCGGCGCTTGCGGTGATCGGCCCCGGCCGGCTGCCTATGCGACCTGTGTCCAGGGTGGGGTCGATGTGAAAGGTAATGAGCCCTCTGAGCCCGTCGACCAGACCCTCCTCGACCAGCTCGATCGCACCGCCTGGGAAAGACTCTTCCGCTGGCTGGAAGAGGATCCGGACGCTCGAGGTCAGGTCCATCCGATCAAGGACTGCTGCGATTCCGAACGCGATCGCAGCATGGGCATCGTGCCCGCAGGCGTGCATCCAGCCGGGTCGCTCGGAGATCGGATCGTTTCCCTCGGGCTCGTTGATGGGGAGTGCATCCAGATCCGCACGGAAACCGATCGTGGGGCGGTCCCCGATGTCGACCCAGAGTCCGGTGCGAGGAGCTCGCAGACGGTGGGTGATCCCGTTCTCGTCCAGGGCGGTCGCGATCAGCGCGGTCGTCTCATGCTCCTCGTGGGCGCCTTCGGGGTGGCGGTGGAGCATGCGTCGAAGATCGAGAGCCAAGGGTGTGATCTCGCCGCACAGCCCGGCGACCCGCTCGGGATCGGTCATTCTTCGAGGTTACCGGTCACTCGTAGAACCTCTTCTCAAACACGCTGCGCGCCCGCCTCGTCACTCGACGGTATTGCTCTCGCAGCTCGGCGGCTCTCGTGTAGCCAAGCGAGCTGGCGAGCCGAATCAGCTCATCGGGGTCAGTGGGCAGCGAGTCCGAGGCGCGACCCGCCTGAAGATGGAGGCGGAGGCGGACTCTGGTGCAGAAGATGTACGCGTCCCGCAAGGTCTCTTCCTCGATGTGGGTGAGCACCTCATGGCCGCGGAGTCTTTCCAGGGCATCGAGGGTTCCCGTAACCCGAAGCGCGGGAAGATCGAACCCATGCCGGATTTGAAGGATCTGGGTGAGGAATTCGATGTCGCTCAGGCTCCCCTGTCCCAGTTTCAGGTGGAAATCGGGATCCTCCCCAGGTGGGATCCGCTCCTTCTCGACCCGGGCCTTGATATCGCGGATCGAGCGGATGAAGGATTCGGAGACCTTGTCGCGCCAGACGACTGGCTCTATCACCGAGACAAAGGCGGCAGCGACCGCTTCGTCTCCCACTGCCGGGCGTGCCCGGACCAGGGCCAGAACCTCCCAGGGCTCCGCCCACTCCTCGTAATAGCGGCGATAGCTGTCGACTGACCGGGCGAGAGGCCCGCGTCGACCCTCCGGGCGGATCTCGGCATCCAGCACATAGGCATCGCCATGTCGATTCGGCTCGGTGAGCACCCTCGCAAGGTCGGTGGCGATGCGGAGGCCCTCGTCACGCTCCGGCTCCGGATCGAAGACATACATGACGTCGAGGTCCGATCCGTAGGAGAGCTCGCCTCCTCCCCATTTGCCCATCGCGATCACAGCAAACCCTGTGGGGTCGCCTTGGGTGACGATGTGCAGTGCCCCGGCGACAGCGGCATCGGCGCTGTCGGTGAGCGCAGTCAGGGTCTCCGGGGTCGATCCCTCACCGAGGATGTCGCGAGCCGCGATTCGAAGTTTGCGCCGGCGGGTGAAACGCCTGACCGTTCCCAGCTTGGCGTCGAAGTCAGGTCGCGAATCGAGGAGGCCGAGCAGCCTTTCGATCTCGCCCTGCCGGGGCCGGATGTCACCCAGCAAGGCAGCGTCGGCGAGACGAGGGACGAACTCCGGGATCCGGTCGATGAGTTGTCCGATGAGTCGGCTGGTTCCCAGTAGGAGACTGAGCCGTTCGCCGGCCAGCGGGTTGTTGTCCAGCATCGTGATCAACGCCGAGTGGTCAGTCGCGTTGGCGAGCAGGACGCGCAACTGAGAGAGGCCAAGGTCCGGGTTCGGCGAGATCGAGAGCCAGTCGAGAAACAGCGGGAGCATCTGATGCATGGCCCGCGACCGCCGGCTGAGCCCTGCGGTGAGCTCTTCGAGGGCCCTCCGTGCCGCTTCGACATCCGAGAATCCGAGGGCCTCGAGTCGCAGCGCGGCTTGCTCGACCCCAAGCCGGGCACTTGGCGAACCGACCAGTGCATCGAGAATCGGCCGGAAGTAGAGCCGCTCATGGGCATCCCGAACCACTGACCGGACTGCACGCAGACGTTCCTCCAGCTCCCGCTGCGGGTCGTGGTGGAAGCCAAGGGATCGTGCGATTCGGGCGCGGGCCATGGGGTCGGTGGGAACCTCATGAGTCTGGCGAAGGTCCCAGAGTTGGATCCGGTGCTCGAGATCTCTGAGGAACCGGTAGGCATCGGCCAGCCCCTGATGGTCTTCCTCCGAAACGAAGCCGTGGCTGGCGAGGCTGTCCAATGCGTCCAGAGTGGCTGGTGCCCTCAGCTCCGGATCGAAGCGCCCATGAACCAGCTGCAGGAGTTGGACCGAGAACTCGATATCCCGGATCCCGCCTCGGGATCTCTTGATGTCGGCTTGGTCGGCGCCTTGCTCGGCCTGCTCCTTGATCCGGCGAATGCTTCGCAGGGACTCGACGTCGAGGCCGCGATCCCAGATGACCTGCTTGGTGAGGGTCAGGAATCGAGCGCCCAGGTCAGCATCACCGCACGCCCACCGTGCCTTGAGCAGGGCCTGCAACTCCCACGCCTCACCCCATTGCTCGTAGTAGCGGGAGTAACTCTCCAGTGTGCGGGAGAGAGGCCCGATCGAGCCTTCCGGTCGCAGATCGAGGTCGACCTCGAGCGCTTCCCCGTCCCCAGTGGGAGTCGACAGGATGGTCACCAGTCGGCTCGCCAGGGCCAAAGCCGCAGATCGGCTCGCCGTCTCAGAGCCTTCGACGTTGTCGTGTACGAGCACGAAATCGACGTCTGATGAGTAGTTGAGCTCCCGCGCCCCCCACTTCCCCATTGCGATGACGGCGAGGGGCAGGTCAGGGGCCATCGGGTGCCTTTCTGCGATGTCGAGCCTGGCCTGGTCGAGTGCGTGCGCGACGACCCGATCGATCGCATCTGAATAACGGGCGACGGCTTCGATCATGTCGATCGCCCCGGACAGATCGTCGCCTGCGATTGTCACCAGGGCGTGATGCAACTCGAGGGTTACGTTCGGCTCGCGGTCGTCGGTGAGGAGCAACCACGGGTTCCTGGCGAGACTGCGGCTTAGAGCCTGACTCGAACCGACCATGGCGCTGAGACGCCGCCGCGCTTCGGGGTCCTCGACCAGGTCGGGGGCGGCCTCGAGGATGGGGAGCACCCGCTCGAGGGCGCCCGAGGGGTCCGGCCCTGAGGAGATATCGATCGCCAGCTGTCGTCGGATAGCGGGGTCGGGCACCGCCAGTCGCAATCGCTCTTCGGCCAGGGCTGCCGGCGTCGCATTCCTCGGATCGGTCACGGGGCTCAGGCTAAGGGGAGGCGTATCGTGGCGGTATGCCAGTTCGGGTCGCCGGTGGACAACTCAATCTGACAGTCGGCGATCTTCGTGGGAATGAGACGCGAATCGCGGAGGTCATGACGTGGGCCGAGGACCAGGGTGCGGACATCCTTTTGCTCCCTGAATTGGCTATCAACGGCTATCCCCCTGAGGATCTGGTGCTCCGTCGTGACTTCGTCAGGATGGGGATCGAAGCCCGGGATCGGCTCGCCGAGATGTCGGGCCGGATGGCTGTGGTGGTCGGGTTTGTCGATTTCGCCGCCCCGGTGGTGAGGGGGGCCCCCGACGCCCAGGAGCGATCCGTGGCCAATGCCGCAGCCATGCTCCAGCACGGAAGAGTGGTCGGTGTCTATCACAAGGTCCTGTTGCCCAACTACGGGGTGTTCGATGAAGATCGGTACTTCTCCGTTGGCACCATCCCGAACGCGACTTGGGATCTGGACGGTCTCGAGGCCGGGGTCTCGATTTGTGAGGACATTTGGGTGGCCGAAGGGCCGCCGGCGCAGCAGGCAGCTTCCGGGGCCCGAATCCTGCTCAACATCAACGCCTCTCCATTTCATCGGGGCAAGGCCTTCGACCGGGAGCGAATGATCGTCGAAAGGGCGCAGGCGAGCTCGACACCGGTCGTGTATCTGAACCTGGTTGGAGGCCAGGACGAGCTGGTCTTCGACGGGGCCTCGTTGGTTGTCTCTTCCGAGGGCACGGTGATTCATCGATCACCACAGTTCGAGGAGGATCTCTTTGTCGTGGACGTCCCCCTTGCCGGCGAGGATGCTGCCGTGACTTCGCTGACCCCGCTGCTCGACCCTATCGAGGAGGTGTATCGGGCATTGACTACCGGCCTCGGTGACTACGTCCGTAAGAACGGATTCCGATCGGTGGTCATCGGCCTCTCGGGCGGAATCGATTCGGCGCTCACGGCGGTGATCGCAGCTGACGCAATCGGCGTTGACGGGGTGTGGGGAGTCGCGATGCCCTCGCGCTTCTCGTCACAGCACTCGGTGGACGATGCCGTCGAACTGGCTGCCAACCTCGGCATCCGCATAGACCAGGTGCCGATTGACGATGTCTACACCTCGTTCCTGGCAATTCTCGACCCCCTCTTTGCGGGGACAGGCTTTGGCGTTGCAGAAGAGAACCTCCAGGCGCGGGCTAGAGGGGCGATCCTGATGGCCATCTCAAACAAACATGGCCCGATGGTGGTCGCAACGGGGAACAAGTCGGAGATGGCCGCTGGCTACGCCACCCTCTACGGCGACATGGTCGGGGGTTACGCGGTTCTCAAGGACGTTTTCAAGACCCTGGTTTATGAACTTGCCCGCTGGCGCAATAAGGATGGGAACGTGATCCCTCAGAGCAGCATCGACAAGGCGCCCTCGGCTGAGCTGAGACCTGATCAGAAAGACTCTGACTCGCTGCCTCCGTACGAGGCGCTGGATGCGATTCTCGAGAGGTACATCGAAGACGACTGGAGCGTCGGCGACATTGTCGCCGAGGGCTACGACCCGGCTCTGGTGGCGAGGGTATGTCGCATGGTCGATCGCAATGAGTACAAGCGTCGACAGGCTGCCCCCGGGGTCAAGATCACAACTAAGGCCTTTGGCAAGGATCGGCGCCTTCCCATTACCAACGCCTACCAACCACCGCCATGACCTCGACGATCCTGATCAATGGCGTGGCCTCGTCCGACGGAGTCCCGGTGACCGATTCGTCGGTGTTGCGGGGCGATGGATGTTTCGAGGTTCTCAAGGCATACAAGGGCGTGTCATTCGCGCTGGACGCCCATCTCGACCGGTTGGAGCGGAGCGCCTCTGCCCTTGCCATCGACCTCCCCCCTCGCGCTGAAATCGCATCGTGGATCGAGACGGTGGCAGCCGAATGCCCGGAGTGCGCGGTCCGGGTGATCGTGACCCGGGGGTCGGCGCTTCCCAATGAGCCCGGCGCTCCCCTGGTCATAGTGTTCGCGCACCCCTGGTCGGGGAGCCGTGGCCCGGCGCGCCTCTTGCCGGTGGTGGCGCCGTGGCACGCCGCAGGGGTGTCCTGGGATCTAGCCGGAGCGAAGGTCCTCTCCTATGCGCCGAATCTCGCGGCGACCCGGCGGGCCTCCGGTGAAGGCTTTGACGATGCCCTATTGCTCACGGTCGACGGTCTGATGCTTGAGGGCCCAACGTTTTGCGTGGCCTGGGTCGTTGGGGGAGTCCTGGAGACTCCATCCTTGGACCTCGGGATCCTGGACTCGATCACCCGCCGGGTGGTTCTGGAGGACGCGGCCCATCTCGGGATTCCAATTGTCGAAGGGCGATGGCCGTTGCGACGCCTCGAGGAGGCATCGGAGGTGATGGCGTTGTCCACGATCCGGGAGATCCAGCCGATTTCTAAGGTCGGGGACTTGGCCTTTGGCGAAGGCCCGATCACCGCCGATTTGGCCCGGGTCTTTGCTCAGCGCCTGAGCTGATTCATCACAGCGCAATCGAGCGGCGGTCCGACCACCCATCGCACGAGGCTGATCAAGGCGGACTCTCTGGTGACCAGATCCTGGTCGTCGAGAGGCGGCCGGCACTCTTCGATGAACCCGGTCGCTCTGAGCTGTGCCTCTGCGTCCGCGGCCGTCGGGTAGGTCTCGAGTTGATCCAGCCCGGTCACGACTTCAGGATTCTGGATCGCGGCGTCGGGGACCCGATTCGACGCCCAGGCGGCGACCTTCGCCAGGTCGGTCTCAGTCACTCCGATCTCCAGGCATGGCTCCTGCGGCGCGCACCCCATGAGCTCATTGATTACCCGTTGCTCATCGCCAAGGGGCTCGAAAACCTGCACCTCCTGGGAGCGACCTTCGAGTAGTGGCGGCTCGCCACCGCCGAGGTGGCGGGCGATGTCGCGAACGAATTCCGGGTCGGCCACATCGTCCGGGCAGAAATAGATCCCGGACTCGTCACAGGGCAGGTACAGCCCTTCGGTCAACATTGTCCCGGCTATCCATTGACCTGGGCGACCGGTGTTGTCCAGATAGGGCCACACCGGATCGTCATCCGGGAACTCGGCCTTCATCTGAGCCCGTCGCAAGCTGGTTGCTGGATCGACGGCAACTCCCGAGGGGGTCCGCAACTCGAAGTGAAGATGATCGACCGTCTCCTCGGCATTGCCAGAGTCGCCGACCCAGCCGATGATCTCGCCTGCCACCACTTTGGTGCCAACGACGAGGTCGGGCCGCACCCCCGCTCCGAGGCCGTCGTCGGTGCCGTATTGGTCGTTGTTGAGATGGATGTAGACCGACTGCCAGCCGTCGTTATGGCGGATTACGAGGGAGCAGCAATTCTCGGTCCCGACCTCTTGAGTCACCTTTGTGACCGTGCCATCAGCGACCGCAACCACCGGAGTCAGCTTGGGGGCATGGATATCGGTCCCCTCGTGGTGGCGGACACCGTGATCTCGATCCTCACCGAATGTGTCGTTGACCGAGCTCCGGTCCAGGATCGGCCAAACCAGTTGATATGCGAAAGGTGTGCACTTGCCGGGTTTCGGGGGGCTCGGCGTAGAAGTGCTGGAGCCAGCGGCGATCGTGGTCGTCGACTCGCTCTCGATTGTCGTCGAGGTCGAATCCGGGATCGTCGTCGAGGTCGTCGTTGATGTCGAAGTGGTAGTGGTCGAACCAGGGACCGTCGATGGTGTGGTGGGTAGCTGGGCGGGCTTGTCAGGAGGAAAGAGGTCGTTGATGGTTACCGGCGGGCACATCACGGCTGCCTCAACCGGAGCGGGAGATCCTCCCACCACGATCAAGGCCGCGGTCATGGCCAGGACGGCCACGATGGCAGTCCCGAACCGGCCAGGTGTCATGGGGGTGCAGGCTAACCAGCGTGACCCCTGCGGGGAACCGTGTGATCCGCGGTAACGTTCATCGGGCATGAATCTCCGAAAGAAGATGCTGACTCTGATCCCGCTGGCGGTGCTGGCAGTTCTCGCTGTGGCCTGCGACGGCGGCGAAGCGGCTCTGACCACAACCTCTTCGCTGATTACCGGCTCTGGCGACGGTTCGCCGACGACGACGGTGACCGTTCCCCAGGATCAGACGAATACCACTCTCGTTGGCCAGGTGGTCGCGAGCTACGAGATCGTTGCCCGTGAGCCGGGGGCGGATGGAGAGACGGTCTATGTGGTCATACCAGCCGGCACCTACACCAACGTCGATATCGAGAACTTCATCGGCGAGCTCTATGACTCCGGCACCGCCACTTATGGAGCAGAGATCTTTGATGACGCCGCTGCGGCAGGCGCCTACCTGAAGGCCGAGGCCGAGCGGACGCCTGAGGAGGTCGAGCTGATCGAACAGCATCACCTCGCGAGCCTCATCGGGGGGACGACCATTCGTTTCCAGGGCCCATTCGCCGACGCAGGTGAGTACGTCCTCGGCAGCTGAGGAGGCGGGCAGCTGGGCCTCAGAGGATGGCTGTTGCGACTGCGAGGAAGCCGGCGAATCCGACCAGGTCGGTGAAGGTTGTGAGAAAGAGGTTCGATCCCAGTGCCGGATCGAACCCGAGTCTTCGCAGGGTCAACGGGATGGCGGCACCGGACAGACCGGCCAGGATCAAGTTCGCAAATGAGGCAAGCATCATCGCCAGTCCGACTTTGAGCGGGTCGGGACCTCCCTGCATCGACTGAAGGACGAACCCCAACAGCCCTGCCAGGAAACCGATCACCAATCCGTTGAACAGCCCGACGGTGGTCTCCCTGGTGAGAACGCGGCGCACGTCGCCACTCTGGATGTCATCCGTTGCCAGGCCCCGGATGACGACCGCGAGGGTTTGGGCACCGGCATCTCCGCCGATCCTGGCCACCAGCGGCATGAGGGCCGCGAGGACCACAAAGGCACCGATGATGTCGTTGAACTGGGAGATGGCGAACACGACGGTCGATGAGATGAGGACGTCGAAGGCGATCCAGGGAAGGCGGTGTCGGATGGACCGACGAATCGGGAGATAGACCGAGTCCTCGGCGGTGGTCCCGACGGCGATGGCGAAGTCCTCCGAAGCCTCCTCTTGGACCGCCTCCAGAACGGCCTCGGTGGTGACCATCCCCAGTAGGCGGTTGTTGTCGTCCACCACCGGGATTCCGAAAAGGTGGTAGCGCTGTACGAGGCCGGCGACCTCTGCGCGGTCGGTGGTGGCGGACACGACGACCGGCTGGTCAACCATCGCCTTATCGAGGCCGTCTCCTGGTCGGAAGAAGACGAGGTCGCGGAAGGAGACAACTCCGAGCAGCCTCATGTCGTCGTCAACCACGTAGACGTAGGACAGGTCTTCGAACTCTTCGTGGAGATTCCGGATCCGCTCCATCGCCTCACCCACCGTGAGCCCGATGGGGAGCGCTGCGATGTCGGTGGTCATCAGTCCGCCGGCTGATTCGGGATGATGACCGAGGAGATCGCGTACTTCGCTGGCGAACACAGGATCTGCCGCGGCGAGGAGCCGTTCGATCACCTCCGGATCGAAGGCGGCGATGAGGTCTGCGGCCTGGTCGGGCGCCATCTCTTCGAGCACGTCGACCGCTTCAGATTCCGGCAGGACACCCAGCAGGCTGGCGGCGAGGTCGTCGCGCAGTTCCTCGAACAGGTCGGCTGCGTTGCCGGCGTCGAGGTCGGCGATCAACCCTCCGGCGGCCTCTTCGCCGAGCGCCTCCAGGATGTCGGCGGCGTCCTCAGGGCTCGCTTCGGCGACGGTCGACCAATCGGTGGCGTGGTCAGCGATGTATTCCTCGGCCCTACGAGGCTCTTTGATGGCGAGTGACCGCAGCCACCTCGCCAGGTCGCGCGGCGTGCGGACGGCCCGCCTCACCCATCCGGTGGACGTGGTCGTCTGGTGCTCGGTCATGATCGGCTCTCTACAGAACCGCGGGCGCTCTCTCGCGCTTGAAACCAGCGGATCGTCATCGGATACTCCTCGGCGAACAGGGGCGCTGCACCCCACCGAGAAGATCAGGCCGTGATGTCGAGGGCCCGACTTCGGAGGGAGACAGCACCCAAAGGTCTCGGACTGTCAGCGGTCACGGACCGCAACCTCCTTGTAGACAGATCAGAAATGACGCGTCCGGAAACGCGGCTGCTCACCATCATAGTTGCGATGCGGTTCCAGGCCATAGGCGAGAGTGCCTCTCCGCGGAGTCAGCCAGCGAAGGGGCGCACTGCTTTGATGACGACCTTGAAAGCCCCGCCGGGCGCTTCGTAGGAGACCTCGTCACCCACAGACGCTCCGAGTAGGGCACCTCCCAGCGGGCTGGTGGGCGAGGCCACCATCATTCCTGCCACCTTGTTCTCCTGGGGGGCAACGAAGCATTCGAATTCGTCGCCATCGCGATCGACGACGGTGACCACGCTCCCGACCTCGACCTTTCCGGTGTCTTCGACAGCCCGCACTTCGGCGGTGTTCAGGAGATGCTCCAACTTGCGGATCCGGGCCTCCATCATGCCCTGGTCGTTCTTGGCTGCGTCGTAGTCGGCGTTCTCACGGATGTCGCCGTGGGAGCGTGCTTCGGCAATCCGCTCTTCTATCTCCTTGCGGCCATCCGTTTTGAGCGTTTCCAGCTCTTCCAGGATCTTGTCGCGGGCAGCCGGGGTGAGAAAGGTCGGTTGATCAGCCATCGAGGCAGAGAGGCTAACCACGCATTCGGCAAATCAAGACAGGAGACCCTTCGCATCCGACAAAGCAGCCGCCGTGATCTAACTTCCTGATGTGGACGATCGACAACGTCTCGAAGCCATTGCCGACGCTCTCTCGATTCCTCGTGCTGAGCGCCACATCCTCCTGTGTGCAGACCAGACCACTCCAAAGTGCGCACCTCGGGAGGAGACCAACCTCCTATGGGCCCATCTCAAGAATCGGCTCAAGGCAGAAGGCCTGACCTCGGCGCCACCAGCCTGGTCCGGGAAGCCAGAGGCAGAGGCAACCCCCGTCGAGCCGGGAGTGGGTCGAGTTCTGAGGAACAAGGTCGATTGCTTGAGGGTCTGTGAGCAGGGCGCTATCTGTGTCGTGTACCCCGAAGGCACCTGGTACGCGGGGCTTGACATCGCCAAGCTCGACCGGATCATCGACGAGCATTTGGTTGGCGGGAGACCGGTTGAGGAGCTCGTGTTCGCCACAGGGGATCTCGGGCAATGAAGCTGCTTCGCCGTCTCTTTTTCGGTTTCGTGCTCTGGCGGTTGTTCGGGCCGGTGCTGAGCCCACGATTCCGCTCTCCCCAGGAGCATCCCTGGAGACACGTGGGGCACACCGTGTTCGTAGGTGACCAGGAGTTTCTGGTGAGAGACCTCGGCCCCGACCGTGCGCCGCCACTTCTTCTCATTCACGGCCTTGCCGGTTCGTCGCTCGCCGAGTGGTATCGGATCGCACCCGCACTGGCGGAGAAGTACCGGGTGATCATGGTCGATCATCGGAGCCACGGCCTCGCCCCCATCGCGAGGGCTCGCTTCGAAGTCGAAGAGATAGCCGACGATATGGCGGGCGTCCTCGATGCACTGGGCATCGGCGTGGTGTCAGTGGTCGGCTACTCGATGGGGGGCACGATCGCGCAATCCCTTGCCCATCGTTACCCGGCCCGGGTGCAGCGGCTCGTCCTCATCGCCACCTTCACTCATCATCCCGAGCCGATTCGAACCCTCCGTTTGTTCGGCGCCATCATCGCCAGGGGATGGGAGCGGCTCACCGGCCTCGGCACGCCAGAAGTCCGAACCGGATATCTATTGGCGACCGGGGCGGTAGAGCAACGGCATGCTCGCTGGCTCTGGGAGGAGACCCATCGTCGGGATACCGATGCCGGAGCCCAGGCCAGCATGGCCTTGCTGCGTTTTGACTCACGACCCTGGATAGGCCGCATCGAGGCCGAGACACTGGTGGTGATACCGACTAAAGACCAGCTGGTGCCACCCGCCTGGCAGTACCAATTGGGAGCTGCCCTACGCGGCCCGAAAATCGTGGAGTTGGTCGGTGTCCGTCACGAGGCACCGTGGACCCATGCGGAGCGATTGGTGGACGAGATCGCGCAGTTTGTGGGTTAGGTCATGGTGGAAATTTCGATGCCCGACGACGGGACAGCTAGCTTGGCTTTCGGGTGATGGGGCTCGCCTGACCCAACCGCAGACAGTCTGCTGATAGCTCCTACTAGAACGAGTAGGAGTGTGCGATGAGATTCATCTTCATCGGTGTCGGGGGTGCTGTCGGGTCGATGCTGAGGTATGGAGTCGGCCTCTGGTTCGGTAGCACCCGATTTCCCTGGGCGACTCTGTCGGTCAATGTTGTCGGCTCGTTCGCTCTCGGCATCCTTTTCACCTATGCCCTTGGTCGATGGTCGACCACCGTGACCACCGGTCTCGCTGTCGGGCTGATCGGTGGCTTCACCACCTTCTCGACGTTCGCTTGGGAGGGCTTCACGATGACCCAGGCTGGTGAGGTCAGCCGGGCCGTCACCTACCTCGGCCTCTCGCTGATCGGCGGCCTATTCGCAGCCCTGCTCGGCTATATAGCGGGCCGCGCTCTTGGCTGACTGACGTTGTAACGAAGGCCGGGTACCAACGTTCGCCAAGTCCTCCAGTCGGGCGGTGGGGTAGGGGTTAGGGCGTCAGAACCAAGGTGCTCTTCGCGTCCGCCTCGACCTGCTCCCTGGTCCATCGCAACGGCTGCTGCTGGCCGTCGGCCCAGTCACCGATTTGATCGTCGTAATGCGCGTTGAAGGCGTGCCCTGACTGCCCGGTGGCATTGCCCGCGGTAGATGCAGCGAAGTCGGAGAGATCGATGACCATTCGCATCGAGGGGATCCAGTCGACGACGTAGCCATCGGGCGGGAAGTACCCCACGGCGTTGACAATGTCGGCGCCACCACCGAGCCGCTTCGGAGCGTTGCGGTTGAAGACCCATTCGATGGGACCGATACCGGATTGACCCAGAGTCTGGTTCTCGAATGTGGCGGTGTGAATGCGGCTCCACTTCCATCCGCTCGGGCTTCCCATGGCCTCGGTCAGCTCGGTGTGAGCTTCGGCCATTGCTGCCTCCAAGATGGCGTCTCGGTTCTGGACCTCGGAGTTGGAAACATCGTCCCACCAGGGGTCGTCGGGAGTCTCGAGCAGCCTTCTCACCACCTCGAACCAGCGACTGCCCCCCTCCGGCCAGGAGTCTTCTGGCAATTCATCGTGGAATGTGAGCTCGAGGAGATGCGTCCAGGTTGCCTGATAGGCAGCGGCAGCCGCAGAGTCGCCGGCTGACTGGAAGGCACCCTCACCTTCGGACCACGAAGCGAGCAGGTCCTGGATGACAATCACGCCAGGGTCGTCCGACGCAACTTCCAGTAAATAGGGGACGAGGTTGGCGGCACCGCCATCGCGGTTGTCTCGCTGCATCGCCTGCGCCGAATCGACCGTGTACCCCGAAGAGCGCTCGATCATCTGCTCGATCCGCGCTGCTCGGTACCCGAGATCTGAGTCGACTGAGAAGAAGGGCTCGTCGCCGTCGATCACCTTGTTGTTGGCGGTTGCCACATAGTCCCGGGGCGGGTTGAACATCCGGGGCAGTTCGTCGAATGAAACCAACCCGGTCCATTCGTACTCCCCGGTCCAGCCGGGCGCCGGCCACGCCCCATCTCCCTTGGCGCGAATCGGAACTTCGCCCGTGGACTGGTAGGCGATGCTCCCCTCGACGTCGGCATAGACCAGGTTCTGAGCGGCGATATCCCACTTGGCCGCGGCAGCACGGAACTCGTCGTAGTTGGCAGCACGGTTGATTCCAATCAACGCCTGGACGAGGGTCGATGGCTGCAGTGACTGCCAGGCGAGGGACACGGCGTACTGGGCGGGCAGCTCCAGCGTCGAGCCCTGGAATGGGTCGTCGTCGAAGTAGGTGTCGGAGATGATCGGGCCATGTCTGGTGACCAGGACCTCGTAATCGATGTCGTCACCACCGGCGACGATGATGGTCTCGCTCCGACTCTCGGCGTCCACCCATTGCCCCTGGTACTCATATTGGCCGAGGTCATCGGGATTCATCTTCTCGATGAACAAGTCCTGGGTATCCGCAGACTCATTGGTCACTCCCCAGGCGATGTGCTCGTTGTGCCCGATCACGACACCGGGGATGCCGGCAAAGGAGAAACCGGCCACTTGAAATGGGCAGTCCGGTGAGGTCTCGACACAGTGGAGCCCGTTGACATACCAAATCGAGGGCATCTGGATCGCCAGGTGAGGGTCATTGGCGAGGATCGGCATACCTGATTCGGTGCGAGATCCGCCGACAACCCAGTTGTTGGAGCCAATCCCGGCAAAGCCGCCACCCGTCAGGTCCCACACCGTGCGAGCCCGGTCGCCGGCGTCGGCGAGGGCGGCGAGGATCCCTCGTGACATCGTCATCACCGGTCCCTCGGCGCTCGGCGCCTGGTCGGAGGGGACGATCACCGGATGGTCCTCTGGGTAGTCGGGATAGAGCTGTTCGATGCGATCGATTGGAAAGTCCACGCTCAACCGTGCCCGGTCGATCTCCTGGAGCATGTTCCAGCTCAAGTCCCAGGACATGACTTTGGCCCAGGTCAGGGAGTTGACCGGAGTCCACGGCTCGACTTCGTACTCCGAGTTCTGGAGCGAGAGGATGGCGTATTCAAGGCTCAGTCGGGAGCCTTGATGATCGGCGAGATAGGCGTTGACCCCATCCGCATATGCCTGGAGTACCTCACGGTCCTCGTCACCCAGGGCGGCGAACTCCTGCTCGGCTAGCCCGGTGAAATCGAGGGATCGGAGGAACATGTCGGTGTCGACCTGACCGTCTCCGAACATCTCTGAGAGGCGCCCCGCCCCGATGTGCCTCCAGAAATCCATCTGCCAGAAACGGTCCTGGGCATGGACGTAGCCCTGGGCGAAGAAGAGGTCGTGGGTGGTGGAGGCGTAGATGTGGGGAACCCCTTGGGGGTCGCGAAACACTTCGACCGATGATCCGAGCCCGGGGACGTCGACCTCCCCGTTGACCTTGGGGAACGAGCGGCGGACCATGAAGAAGCCAGAGACCCCGAATCCGACCACCAGGATGAGCAACACGACCAATATGCGGCGGACCCAACGCATGACGGCGGAGCCTATTGGTCGAATCGGCATTCCGCCCGGATCGGCGTACCTTTTGCCGTATGCGACGTTTACTCCTGGCGGCGATGGTTGCGGTCCTGGTTATCGCCTGCGGTGACACCTCCACCACGACGACCACCACATCTCCGCCCGCCACTACGACGACCACGACACCGTCAGAGGCGACCACCGCCCCGGTGGGGTCCACCACCACCGTCTCGGAGACCACGACAACCATCCGCGCGGCCGATGTCACGGTCACCGGAGGCGTGGTCGACGGCCCGGATACGTTCGACTTTGCTCTCGGCGACCAGGTCGACATCGTCGTGCTCACCAATGTGGCCGATGAAATCCACGTTCACGGTTACGACATCATGTTCGAGGCCGAGCCCGGGGTTCCGGTCGAGATCTCATTCGTGGCCGATGCCCAGGGCATTTTCGAGGTCGAGCTGGAAGGCAGCGCTCTCAAGCTGTTCGAGATCAAAGTAACCCCCTGATGAGGCGTCGCGCCGGCGTCGTCGGCGGGGCTCTGGTCCTAGTCCTTCTCATCCCGGGGACGGCCCTGGCACATGGAATCGGGGGTCGCCTCGATCTGCCGGTTCCGGTGACCTATTTCATCGCGGCCGCAGGTGTTGTCATCGTGATCAGCTTCGTGGCCCTTGCCCTTCTCTGGCCCGAGCCGAGGCTGCAAGGTGGCCCCCTCCAGGAGCCGGGCCGGCTCTCCATCCCCCGTCGGGGGCTGCTCCCGGTGTTGGGTGTGATTGGCCTCTTATTGGTCCTTGGGCAACCCGTTGTGGCGGCTCTTGGCCTGACCACTGACCCCACCCGCCCCTCGATTGCCCCGGTGCTGATTTGGGTCGTCTTCTGGCTGATCGTTCCCTTCACCGGGGCGCTGGTTGGTGACTGGTACACCGACGTCAACCCGTGGCGCACCATCGGGCGAACCTTCAGGATCGGGCGCGGCGAGCGGGTGTGGCTGCGCGATGCCGTCGGCGTTCTCCCTGCAGCCGCATTCCTGTTGTCGTTCACCTGGCTGGAGTTGGTCAACCACGAGTCGGGCTCCGCAGTCGCCTTGGGTTGGGCGGCGCTGGCCTACACCGTGGTCATGCTGGGGGCCATGGCATACGCCGGATTAGAGACCGGGCTGACGGTGTTCGACGCCTTCACGCCCTACAACCGGATGATCTCCGCGCTCTCACCCCTGGGTCGGCGGGCGGACGGGAGACTGGTCTGGCGAGGCTGGCTGCGGGCGCTGACAGTCCTGCCTGAATGGCGTGGCCTTGCGCTTCTGGTGTGTGTTGCGATCGGCACGGTCACCTACGATGGGGCCTCCGGCACTTCATGGTTCAAGGCAGCCTTCGGGACGATGGCGGAATCGGTGCCGGGAGGCACCCTGCTCCTGCTGGGCTCGGTGGCGATGATCGCCGGGGCTTACTGGTTGGCCTCCTGGGCCGCGGCACGAATGGTGGGAGGGGACTGGACCGCCAATCGGGTCGCCTCCCGATTCGCCCACACTCTGGTTCCAATCGCTCTCGCCTACGCGGTCGCTCACTATTTGACGCTGATCATCTTCGAGGGGCAGCAATTGATCGCAGCGGTGTCCGATCCGTTTGCCCTGGGCTGGGACCTGTTCGGGACCGCCGGCCGCAAGGTGAATTTCTTCATCACCAGGAGCGAGCCGATCTGGTACTTGCAGCTCGCTGTGATCGTGACCGGTCATGTGACGGGCGTGGTCCTCGCCCATGACAGGGCTCTCGGAGACTTCGGCCCGGATGCAGTGCGTTCCCAATACGCGATGCTTCTCCTTATGGTGGCTCTCACCACACTCGGATTGTTGATTCTGGCCGGATGAGATTCATATTTGCCCACTATGGGGGGATCGATGAGATCGGGGTCTTCGTGATCCCGGCCCTTGCTGCCATCTGGTCGTTGCGATGGGCGGAGCGCCGGGCACGTAGAAGTGCCGAGGCGAAAAGGCTGGAGGAAGAGGCTGCTGAGGAGCCAACTGATGTCGACTGAGAGTCACGGCTCGCCGGTCACTCCTGATGTGGAAGTATCGATTCCGAGCAACCAACACCGCTCGAAGCTCGCGGCGTATGTCGCTCTGACCAAGCCACGGATCATCGAACTGCTTCTGATAACAACCGTACCGGCGATGGTGCTCGCCGCCGGAGAGTGGCCAGGTGCATGGATCCTGGTGACCACCCTGATCGGAGGCACCCTTTCGGCGGCCGGTGCCAATGCCCTCAACTGTTACGTCGACCGCGACATCGACGAGGTGATGCGGCGCACCAAGGGTCGTCCTCTGGCCAGACACGAAGTCCCCCCTCGCAACGCCCTGGTTTTCGGCATTTGCCTTGGTGTGGCCGGCTTCGCCTGGCTCTGGGCGACGACCAACCTCCTCGCGGCGTCGATCGCCACCGCCGCCCTTCTTTTCTATGTCTTCGTCTACACGATGGCGTTGAAACGCTCGACGACACAGAACATCGTCATCGGAGGCGCCGCCGGGGCGGCACCGGTTCTCGTCGGATGGGCGGCGATCACGGGTGGGATCGCCCTCCCGGCCTGGGTGCTCTTCTTCGTTGTCTTCTACTGGACCCCTCCCCATTTCTGGGCGCTGGCCATCCGTTACAAGGATGATTACGCACGGGCCGGAGTCCCGATGCTCCCGGTGGTGGTCGGTGTCGAGGCGACGACTCGCAAAATGCTCCTCTACACCGCGCTCGATGGTCGGCATCACCCTGCTGTTGGTGCCGGTGGCCGGAATGAGCTGGATCTACCTGGTGGCTGCGATCGGGCTTGGTGCCTGGTTCCTATGGGATTCGTGGAAGGTCTATCTCCACCCTGACCAGGCGATGCGCCTCTTCACCACCTCCACGGTCTATCTAGCGGCTCTTTTCGCCTCGGTGATGCTCGACGTGTTGATCCGATGAGGCGGCTTGCCCTGATCGCGGTGGCGCTGCTGGTGCTGGGTGCATGCTCGTCCGAATCCGTGGCTCCCTTTGGCATCGTCGCCTCCTCCCAGCCGGTAGGTATTGGCGAGCAACGTGTGATGCTCGGCCTGATCGACCAGGACACGAATGAGTACCTGGCTTCGCCGGACCGCCCGGCCACGGTGACTTTGCGCAACGAGGACGGCGCCCCCATCGAGACCTATGAGACCGAATTCATGTGGACCGCCGAGGAGGTTCGTGGCCTCTATGTGGCCCGGATGGAGATCCCGGCCGCCGGCACCTATCAGGTGACCCTCGACGCCGAGGGCTTTTCCACCGCGGGCCCGATGGGTCTGGTGGCGGTAGAAGACCCGAGCGTGGTTGAGGCCGGCGACCCTGCTCCGGCTTCGGAGACCCGAGTCGCCGCCGACTTCCCGGATCTCTCGGTCATCAGCTCGGATCCCGAACCCGATCCTGCGCTGTACCAGCTATCGGTAGCCGATGCCGTCACCTCGGGCGTTCCGTCGGTGATCGTCTTCGCCACGCCCGGATTCTGTGTGAGCGCCACCTGTGGGCCTCTCCTGGATCAGGTCAAGGCGTTGCGAGCGATCTATCCGAACGTTGACTTCGTCCACGTCGAGATCTACGAGGACCTGAAGGTGACCGATCAGAGCCAGCTGACGACCGTCCCGGCGGTCACCGAGTGGGGTCTCCCCTCTGAGCCCTGGGTGTTCGTCGTCGACGACTCGGGGATCGTGACCGCCAGCTTCGAAGGGGCTGCTCTCGACACCGAGCTCAACTCGGCGATCGCCGCGGTGGCGGGCTAGGGGTTATCCCCTGCGAGGGCAGTGCCGGCGCCCTCCTTGAGGGGAAGTTGGTCGCCGGTTGGCAAGGTCCGTATGATGCCGAACCGATGGCCCGGTCCCGTCAACGTCTTGCACGCCTCGGCGCACTGGTCGGGTCAGCCCTCGTTCTCACCGCCTGCTCGTTCATCGAGATCGACAACGCCCCAATGACCATCTTCGATCCGAAGGGGCCCTTCTCGAGACGTGAAAACGACCTTTTCTGGCCGGTGTTTTGGATTGCCACGGGTGTTTTCGTCCTGGTCGAGGGGGCGATCCTGGTCATCGTCTTCCTGTTTCGGGACCGAGAAGGAGCCAAGGAGGCGAAGCAGCTTCACGGAAGTCCGAAGCTCGAGGTGCTCTGGACCGTGATCCCGGCGCTGATCCTTGCTGGGATCGCAGTGCCAACCACGGCCGCCGTCTTCGATCTCACCGAGTGTGGGTCAGGTGCGATGGAGGTCGACATCATCGGGCACCAGTGGTGGTTCGAGTACCGGTATCCGGACGCCGGCGTGGCGACTGCCAACGTAATGGTCATACCCGCCGGCCAGGAGGTCTGTGCCCAGATGACCTCCGAGGATGTCATCCACAACTTCTGGATCCCCGCCCTCAACGGGAAGCGCTATCTGATCCCGGGCCAAACCACTGAGCTCCGGCTCCAAGCCGATGAGCCAGGGGAGTTCTGGGGTCAATGCGCCGAGTTCTGCGGTCTCTCACACTCCATGATGCGGGCCCGGGTGCAGGCCCTACCGCCGGCCGAGTACGAGCAGTGGTTGGTGGCCCAGGCCGCGACCACGCCGCTCCCGGCTGAAGGGAGCCCCGAGTACGCCGGGTACCAGGTGTACACCGCGAAGGGCTGTGTCCAATGTCACACCGTCCGGTTCGACAGCAACCCGAACATCGTTCCCGACGACCAATTCTCGGGTCCGGACTTGACCCACTTCGCATCGCGGGATGTGTTTGCGGGTGCAACCCTTCCCGGAGAAGGTCAGACCCGGGAAGCGGCCCTCCACGAATGGCTCGTGGATCCCCCCAATTACAAACCGGGTAGTTATATGCCCAACCTGGCCTTGACCGAGCAGGAGATCGACGACCTGATCGTATGGCTGGAGAGCAACAAATGACCGCCACAGCCGCCAGACCCCAAACCACGATCTTCCGCCGCCCCTCGTCCAAGACGGGGATCTGGTCGTGGATAACGACCGTCGATCACAAGCGGATCGGGATCATGTACGGCTACGCGGCCTTCATCTTCTTCATCATCGGGGGCTGCGAGGCCCTGCTGCTTCGGATTCAGCTAGCTCAGGCCAACAACGAGTTCCTGACTGCGGGTGCCTACAACGCTCTGTTCACGATGCATGGCACCACGATGATCTTCCTGTTTGTGATGCCGGCTTCGGCCGCGTTCATGAACTATCTGCTCCCCCTGATGATCGGTGCCCGGGACGTGGCTTTCCCCCGGCTGAACGCCCTCTCCTGGTGGATCTTCTTCTTTGGTGGGATCTTCCTCTACTCGACCTTTATTTTCGGGACCTCTTTGGCCCCGGTCGGATCCACCGGGGTCAGCGGGAACCTGCCTATAGGGGGTGGGCCCGGGAGTCTCAACTTCCTCGCCGACTCACCGGGCGGGGGCTGGTTTGGCTACCAACCGAACGCCGGGCCGCTCTACTCCACGGGCACCGCCATGGACTATTGGGCGCTCGGATTGCAGATCCTCGGCCTCGCCTCGCTCGTGTCTTCGGTCAACTTCATCGTGACCATCCTCAACATGCGGGCCAAGGGGATGCGCCTGCTCCGCATGCCGGTGTTCGTATGGATGTCGATGGTGGTCGCATTCCTGCTGCTCTTCTCGCTCCCGATCATCGCGGTCGCCCTTTTCATGGTCACATTCGACAGACAGTTCGGATCTCTGTTCTACGCGCCCGTCGGCGGGGGAGACCCGATCCTGTGGCAACACCTGTTCTGGCTGTTCGGCCATCCCGAGGTCTACATCCTCGTGCTGCCAGCGATGGGCATGGTTTCCGAGATTCTTCCCACCTTCTCTCGCAAGCCATTGTTCGGGTACTCGGCGGTGGTATTCGCCGGCGCCGCGATCGGTTTCCTCGGCTTCGGGGTGTGGGCCCACCACATGTTCGCCTCAGGGATCACACCCGTAGCTCAGGCCGCATTCGGGCTATCGACCATGACCATCGCCATCCCCACCGGGATCAAGATCTTCAACTGGTTGGGGACGATGTGGCAGGGTCGAATACGGATGACCACCTCGATGCTCTTCGCCATCGGCTTCGTCGCGATGTTCACCATTGGCGGGCTTTCCGGGGTGACCCACGCCGTGGTTCCGTCGGACTGGCAGCAAACCGACACCTATTACATCGTTGCCCACTTCCACTACGTGTTGTTCGGTGGCGCCATCTTCGGGCTGTTCGGCGGGCTCTATTACTGGTTCCCCAAGCTCACCGGCCGGGTGATGAACGAAAGACTGGGCAAGACCCATTTCTGGCTTCAGTTCATCGGGTTCAACCTGACTTTCGGGCCGATGCACTGGCTCGGCCTGCAGGGCATGGTGCGTCGAACCTGGAAATACGCTCCGGAAACCGGTCTCCAGCCCTGGAACCTGGTGGTGACGATCGGCGCTTTCATCATCGCCGCCTCGATCGCAATCTTCATCTTCAACTGGTGGACCAGCAAGCGACACGGTGAGCCTTCGGGCCTCGACCCCTGGGATGCGAGGACGATCGAGTGGATGGTCCCCAACCCCTCGCCGGAGTACAACTTCGCGGTTCCCCCGGTGGTGACCAGTCTCGACCATTTCTGGCGGCTCAAGTACGACCAGGGACCGGACGGGCGGGCGGTCCGCAAGCCCGACGCGGATCAGATCCTGGCCAAGATCGAGCATGATCAACGCAATCCGGCCTCTCCGATCCATCTCCCGAATCCGTCCTACTTCCCCTTCTTCATGGCGATGGCCTTTCCAACCATCTTCTACGGGGTCATCTACCACACGGCGATGTGGGGCAAGGCGCTGATTTTCATTGGGGTCTTGATCGGATTGGTCGCGGTGATTGGTTGGGCCATCGAGCCTCTGGAGGAGCCTCACCTCGAGCACGACGACGAGGAGCATTCCACCGAGGCGGCAGGTGCGTATGACTGACATCCTCCATGAGGCACCGATGGATCATCCCGAGCACGAGTCGACGGGAGTCGACAACCGCAAGCTGGGGATGTGGCTGTTCCTCAGCTCGGAATTCCTGTTCTTCGGGGCCTTGATCTCGAATTACCTGCTCTATTCGAACCGGCCCGGCTTCGTCGACCCTTATCCATCGCAGATCTATGACATCCCATTCACATCGGTCAGCTCGTTCGTGCTTCTGATGAGCTCGCTGACCATGGTTCTCGCCCACAACGCCATGACCCGTCAGGACATGAATGGGACCAGGACCTGGCTTTTCGCCACTGCGGCCCTGGGTTCGGTGTTCCTCGGCGGACAGGTCTTCGAGTTCGCCACATTCATCGTGCACGACGGTATGACGTTGTCGACCAACCCGGCCGCCTCCGCCTTCTACGTGCTGACCGGGTTCCATGGGACCCACGTCGCAATCGGGGTGATCATGCTCCTGTCGCTGTGGGGGATCTCAAGGCGCCCAGGTGGCTTGAGCGAGAAGCACGGCATGAATCTCGAGCTGGTCGGCCTCTATTGGCACTTCGTCGACATCATTTGGATCGTGATCTTCACCGTCGTCTATCTGCTCTCGGTGCCTCCAACATGACCTCTGAGCCGCACCACCCCAGCACGGGGCAGTACTGGAAGATCGCGGCGTTGCTCGGCGTCCTCACCGCGATCGAAGTGGCGATCTACTACATCCACCTCGAGCTCGACCTGGGGAACTTGAACACCATAAGCCTCATCGTCCTGGCCACCCTCAAATTCGTGATCGTGGTCGCCTTCTTCATGCATCTTCGATACGAGAAGACGGTCTTGAATCGCTTCTTTATCGGCGGCTTCGTCCTGGCCGCGAGTCTCTACACCGTGGTGCTCGCAGCCTTGGGCGCCCTGATCATCAGGGGATCCTGATGCCGTTGCCTCCATGGCATCCGCATCTCGACATGTGGCTGCTGATCTGGATCCTCGGCTTTGGCTATTGGTACGCCAACAAGCGTCTCCGCCCCTACATCGCCCCCGATGCCCCACCGCCAACCAAGGGGCAAAGCTGGCAGTGGTACGGGGCTCTGGCCCTTCTCTTCGTGGTGACAGGCTGGCCGTTCCACGACATCGGAGAGACGGCCCTTTTCAGTTTGCACATGGTCGAGCACATGGTCATCGCGCTGGTGGTGCCGCCGTTGCTGCTCCGGGGTTGCCCGCGCTGGCTGGGTGATGTCACCCTGGGAAATCCGATGGTGGCCCGGGTGGTCCGGCCCCTGGCCAGGCCAGTGCCTGCCTTTGTGATCTTCAACGCGACATTTCTTCTGATCCATTGGCCGGAGATGGTCGGATGGATGGCAACCAGCCAGACGACCCATGCCTTGGTGCATGCTTGGCTGTTCGGAGCCTCGATGCTGATGTGGCTGCCGATCTTCTCCCCAACCAAGGCCATACCGCGTCTGGCTCCACCTGCTCAGATGCTCTACCTCTTTCTCCAGTCCCTGCTCCCAACGATTCCCGGCTCGTTCCTCACATTTTCGTCGATCCCGCTCTACCCCATCTACGGAAATGCCGCCCTCGCCTATGGCCTCACCCCGGTCGCAGATCAGACGATCGCAGGCGTAATCATGAAGATCGCCGGCGGGATCCTGCTCTGGTCGACCATCGCTGTGATTTGGTTTCGTTGGACGAGACAGGAGCGGGAGTGGGAGCGACTGGAAGCGTCGCTTCGATCCGGTTGACCCCGACCCGGTGGGGCGGAGTCGTGGCCCTCGCCCTGGTCATCGCCTGCACCCAGACCTCCGGCACCGCGCGCGGGGTGGTGACTTCGGTCGAAGGCACGTTGCAGGAGGTGACTGCTTTCACCGTCCTGGTCGAGGGAGAAGAGTGGAGGATGATCCCGGTCCCGGACGGCGACTACGAATTTGCTCTGCCGCACCTGCGTGAGCATCGCCTCTCCGGACAGCCGATATTGGTTGGTTGGGAGTTGGCGGATAACGTCAGGTACGCATTGAGCCTGGCCGACGGGTAGCGGGCTCGGAACCAACGGAGCGCACTCTTGAGCCAGCAGGCAAACACGTCGATCGGTCGCTTCTTTCTCCCCGGGCCCACCGAGGTGGACCCAGAGGTTCTCGCCGCCCAAACCCATCCGATGATCGGTCACCGAGGTTCGGCGATCCAGGAGCTGATCGCCGAACTCGAGGTCGGCCTGAAACAGGTCTTTGTCACTGATCGCCCCGTGTTGATCTCAACCTCGTCGGCCACGGGGCTGATGGAGGCCGGAATTCGCAACGGGGTCGGCCGAGGGAAGGTGCTCGCCCTGGTCAACGGGGCCTTCTCCAAGCGATTCGCCGATATCGCTGCCGCCTGCGAGCGGGAGGTGGAGACCTGGGAAGTTCCGTGGGGGGGATACCACGAGACTGATGAGCTGGCCGAACGGTTGGCGTCGGCGGACTATGACGCAGTCACCGTCACCCATTCCGAGACATCCACCGGCGTCCTCCAGGATCTCGAAGCGATGGCCCGCGTCGTCGCCCGAAGCGAAAACACCCTGCTTCTGGTCGACTCGGTTACGGGCGTCTGTGGCGCAGAGGTCCGCACCGACGATTGGCAGCTCGACTGGGTGCTGACCGGCTCGCAGAAGGCAATGGCCCTGCCGCCGGGCCTCGCGTTCGGGGCGGCGTCCGAGGCACTACTCGAAAGATCCGCGACTCTTACCGGCAAAGGGGTCTACTTCGACCTGCTTGCAATGACTCAGAGCCTCGAGGCTGATCAGACCCCGGCCACCCCGGCGATCTCGCTCATGTATGCGCTGCGCTTGCAACTGGAGAGGATCCTGGCCGAGGGCATCGAAGCCCGGTGGAAGCGTCATACAGCGATGCGGGAGCGGACGATCGAGTGGATCGATGAGGTGTCGGGCTCGGGCTTGGCGCCGTATGCCCCGGAGGGCCATCGGTCACCGACCATCACCTGCATCAGCCTTCCCGAGCGGATCAACGGGCCCGAGGTCGTGAAGCGCATGAAGGAGCGGAACTGGGTGATCGGGTCCGGCTACGGGAAACTCAAGGATTCCACCATTCGAATCGGGCACATGGGCGATCGGACCCTCGACGAATTGGACCTCCTCCTCCAGGATTTGGGGGATGTGATTCGATGACCGAACAGTTCAGGGTCGTGGTCACCGACAACGTCTCCGAGTCGGGCCTCGCACCGCTTCTGAACGATCCCCGGTTCGAGGTGATTCGGATCGACGACTCCTCTTCTGATGGGTTTCGCATCGCTTTGGCAGATGCAGACTGCCTGGTAGTCAGGAGCGCGACCAAAGTTTCTCGAGACATGTTGTCGGGAAGTCCCCGGCTCAAGGTGGTGGGACGGGCCGGCGTGGGCGTCGACAATATCGACCTCGCCGCGGCGACCGAGCACGGCGTCGCGGTGCTGAACTCTCCGGCCGGCAACACCGTGGCCGCGGCCGAGCTCACGATGGCATTGATCCTCTCCGTGGTGCGACGCGTTGCGGAGGCCGACCGGTCGATGCGGGCCGGGAAATGGGAACGCGCCCAGCTGAGAGGTGTCCAGCTCAAGGATCGAACCTTGGGGCTGGTGGGTGCAGGGCGGATCGGCGGCGAGGTTGCCGTGCGATGTCGGGCGTTTGGGATGAAGGTGATCGTCTATGACCCCTACCTCACAGCTGGGCGCGCCGAAGATCTCGGCCTTGCTCTGGTCGACCTCGATGAGGTGCTGAGACATGGGGACATCATCTCCCTCCACGTCCCCCTTACCGATGAGACCCATCACCTGATCGACGGGGATGCCATTTCGAAGATGAAGACAGGTGCCTTTGTGGTCAATGTCTCTCGAGGCGGGGTGATAGACGAGGAGGCGCTGGCCCTTGCCCTCATCGACGGGCACCTCGCCGGAGCGGCGCTCGACGTCTTCGAATCCGAGCCGTTGTCACCGGAGAGCCCGCTTATCGCATTGCCAAACGTGGTGCTGACCCCACATCTGGGTGCTTCGACCGTCGAAGCTCAAGAGCTGGTGGCCAGGGAAATCGCAGAGTCGGTGCGAGACGCCCTTGCCCTGGGGGATCTTTCGGGCTCCGTGACCAACTAGACGCCCCACGGCAGCGGTCGGTATCTAGGCGAGTGTGGTCGCGACCACTGGCCTCCTGGCCCGCCTCCTCAGGCTCCTCGCCAGGGTTACGGGCAAACAGGACGGCGAAAACGATGATCAGGACGGTGACGATCCCGAGCAAGGCGACCATCGCCTCACCGAAGCTGATCTTGACATTGGGCCTGGTCCCGGCCAGGGATGCGAAACCCAGGATGCCGATGGCGGTGATGATCGCAACCAGAGCCGCGGCTTCCTCGGTGATTTCGGCCGACTGGATCAGGCCCCAGGCAAATGGGAGCACCAACAAGACCAGGGTGAGGAGCGCAACTGCGGGGATGGTTAAAGCCCCGCCAAGGCGGCTTCGGACGTCGGCGACCTCGCCTGCCTCCACGGCGACCGGCACGGCGACCGTCTGGGTGATGGCGGCTGTGATCGCGCCGAGAACTGCTCCCCCGAGGAGCATCACGGCCAGGGTGGGGAGAACCGGAAGCTGCACCATCCCTTCGGCCCCCTCCACCGGAGTCCCGAACCCGCCGGTGAGTAGGGCGGCGGCGCCGATGCCCAGAACCAGGCCGATCACCGCCCCCAGCCAACCCGTCGACGAGGAGGAATTCCTCAGTTGCATCCCAGGGCTGGCCCAAGCCGCCGAAGCACGGGACATGCCCGCGGTGATGGCTCCGAAAAGGATGCTGACCAGCGCGGCACCGATGATCACCGTCCGTGAGGTGGTCTGGATCACAGGTGTGAACGGGCCCTCTCCGGTCACAGTTGCGTTCCGAGCCCACCACGTGGTTGCGACCAGGAATCCCGTCAGCCCCAGGACGGCCCCGGTCCAGGCACCGACCCTGGTAGCGCTACGGATCCGCTTGCTGATAGGGACCGGCTCCAGGAGAACAGCCGGCTCCGGCTCTGCTTCGACCATGACCGCCACCGGTGGAGGGATAACGGCCGCGACCGGGGTGGCAGTGGGCTCGGGTGCGGGGTCGGGATCGGTTGCCGTCGTGGCGGCGGTCGGCTCGGGAGCGGCACTGGGGGCGGCAGCGACGATCGGGGCCCCGCCGGCCCAGGCGGCCAAAACGTCATCGATAGTGGTGCCATTTGCAGCAGCACGGGCGGCGGCGGACCGCTTGATGAGGGCCTCGGGTGTGTTCATGGCGGCAGCCACAGTCGGCAGCAGGTCGCTCACAAGACGGAGACTAATGCCTCTGTTTCTCCCCCCAGCGAACGGAGTGAGTGTTGGGGGGAGAGCCGGCGAAGCCGGGAGGGGGGCTTGCCCGGCGCGTCAAAGGGCGCCCCCTCCGGCCCTTCGGGCCACCTCCCCCAACGTCGCTCCGCTCCTGGGGGAGGAAATGAAGTCCCGGCTACCAAGTACCCTCACGCCGATGCTCGCCGTGTTCACCTACCCGCCGATCCCGATCTGGGACTTCGGACCGATCAAGTTCTCGCTGCACGGGTTATTCGCTGCCCTGGGGTTCGTGGCCGGGGCTTGGATCGCCACCCGGGAGATGAAGAAGCGCGGCTTCGACACCGTCAAATACCAGTCCTGTCTGACTTGGGGCTTGATCGGGGCGCTTCTCGGTGCCCGCTACTTCACTTCACCGGCTCAGATCATGAGCGGGACACCGTTCCTGGAGGCCCTCAACCCGATCGCGGGGAACTTCTCGATCATGGGCGGCTTTCTCGGCGGCATCCTCGCCGGTGGCTGGCGGGCTCATAGCTTGAAGATGCCGATCCTGCCGACGCTCGACATGTCGGCGTTCGGGCTTGCGCTGGGAACCGTCGTGGGGAGAATCGGCGACCTCGCCATCGTCGAGCATCTGGGCAGGGCCACTACCGCGTGGTGGGGATATGGGATCCGGCCCGGTTATGACGTTGCTCCCCAACACGACGCTCTGGAATGCACCGAGGCCACCGTGGGGCCGAACGGGTTCTGCGGCATCTATCACCACGTGGCTCTCTACGACATGATCGGGGCCGCTGTGCTCCTCTGGGTGCTCTTCTACGTCTACCGCCACTGGCGGTTGCACTACGGCCAGCTCTTCTTCATATGGGTGGCCTGGTACGGATTCCAGCGGTTCCTCTTGGATGGCCTCCGTTACGGGATGGGTGACGCAGTCGTCGGAGGCTTCACCTGGAACCAGTTGAGCGGTTTTGCTGCAGGCCTCGGCGGTGTCGTGATGATCTGGTGGCTCGATCGCAGCCAGGAGTTCGCTACCCCGGAGAACGACCGTCAGTTGATCGGGGCCTCTACCTGAATCTCAGGCGCGGTTCTTCTCGTCACGCCAGGCCAGCCAGTCCGCCACCGGTTCCAGGTCGTATCCCGAGCGTCCATCGAAGCCGAGTGTGATCAGGTTGGCCCCGGCCTCGACGAAGTCGTCCCCAGACTCTGGCTTACGCGGATTCGCCCCACAGGACCTCTCGATCTCCAACGGATCTCTACCCAACTGACGGCACCAGTCGTCGAGAACTGCGTTCTTGTGCCGGATGATCTCTGCCTGTCCGAAGCCATGCCAGATGTCGGCATGTTGGGCCGTGTAACGCAGGGTCTTTTTCTCACCCCCGCCTCCGATCATCACCGGGATTTTGCGGGTGGGAGCCGGATTGAGCTTGCTCCATCGGGCCTCGATCCTCGGCAAGGCAGTCCTCAAGTCGGCCAGTCTGGAGCCGGCGGTGCCGAACTCGTATCCGTATTCGTCGTAATCCCGCTCGAACCAACCGGCACCAATCCCGAGGATGAGACGCCCATCTGAGATGTGGTCGACGGTTCGGGCCATATCGGCCAACAGGTCGGGGTTGCGGTAGCTGTTGCAGGTGACGAGTGCGCCGATCTCGACGCGCTCGGTGAACTCGGCCCATGAGGCGAGCATGGTCCAGCATTCGAAGTGCTTGCCGTCAGGCTCGCCGCTCAGTGGGTAGAAGTGATCCCAGTTGAAGACGAGATCGGCGCCCATCTCCTCGGCTCGCACCACCGCAGCCCGGATCTCGGAGTATTCGGCGTGCTGCGGCTGGAGTTGGACGGCGATGCGAATTGGGCTCATAGGGATCAGATACCGTAGAGGGTGTCCTCGATGAGATGGTCGACGACTGCCTGGAGGGCCTCCGCCTCCTCCGCTCCGCCATCGAGAGCTGCCCGGTAGACCGCCAGTTGGCGGTGGGCACTCGTCCCTTCTCGGACGATCGTCCTCATATGCCTCATCTGCTCGACGACGTCGAACTCCACAGCATCCTGGGCGGTCATCTCGATCGCCTCCTCGACAAGTTCCGAGAATGGGATCAGCTCTCCTCGTCCGAAGTCGATCAGTGAGCCGTCGACCCCATAACGCTGGGCCCGCCACATGTTCTCAGAGATCAAGAATGGCGAGTAGACCCTCCATCGCTGGTTGCGGCGGCGTAGCCGGAACATGAGGCCGAGCAGGCAGAGATAGAGCGCGGCCACCGACATCGCGTCGTCGAGCCTGGTGCAGACATCGCTGACCCGCATCTCGAGGGTCGGGTAGCGCGATGAGGGGCGGATGTCCCACCACACCTTGGAGGCGTCCTCGATGATCCCGGCATCGATGAGGATCTGCATCGTCCTCTGATACTCACCCCAAGACTCGAACTCCTCTGGTGGGCCGGTGCGGGGGAGGTTGCGGAAGATGATGAGCCGGTAGGCGAGGAGCCCGGTATCAGTCCCCGCCCAGAAAGGCGAGGATGTGCTGAGTGCGAGGAGGTGGGGGAGCATGTAACGCACCTGATTCATCAGGTCGATCCGGAGGTGCTCGTCCTCGATCCCCACGTGAACGTGCATCCCGCAAATCACGAGCTGTCGTGCCACCTGTTGATGGTCGGCAGCCAGTCGCTGATAACGCGGCTGCTCGGTCGTCATCTGCTCCGACCAGTTGGCAAAGGGGTGGGTGGAGGCGGCGATGATCGCCGCCCCGTACTCGTTCACCACGTTGGAAAGGTCGCGACGGAGATTGGCCAGGTCCTCGCGGGCCTCCTGGACCTTGGTGCACACCTTGGTTCCAACCTCGATCTGGGCCCTGAGAAACTCGGGGGTGACCTGGGGGCCGAGCACCTCTCGCAAGGAGTCCCACATCTCGGGTGGAGGGCTCTTGATGAGGTCCCGTGACTCTCGGTCCACGACGAGGTACTCCTCTTCGATGCCGATGGTGAACGCCGGGCGATCGAGCATGACTTCGAATCTATAGACCTGAGGTCAGCAACCGCTGCCGTTCTCCGGCGCACCTGGGCCGAACATGGCAGCCGTCGAGATGATCGTTCACCAGTCCCATGGCTTGCATGAACGCATAGACGGTGGTTGGGCCGACAAAGGTCCAGCCGCGCTTCTTCAGGTCCTTTGAGAGAGCGGTCGACGTGGAAGTGGTGGGCGCGATGTTCGATGGCGCGATATCGGCAGGATCGGCCCACTCCCAGAAGTAGGCGGCCAGGCTCCCCTTCTCCGCGACCAGGTCCAGAGCGCGTTGCGCGTTGTTGATCGCCGAGCGGATCTTTCCCTGATGGCGGACGATCCCCTCGTCACCGAGGAGGCGCGCCACGTCCGCTTCTCCAAATCCCGCCACCTCTCCGATCTCGAAGTTGGCGAAGGCGGCGCGGAAGTTCGGGCGTTTGCGAAGGATGGTCAGCCACGACAGTCCCGCCTGGAAGCCTTCGAGGCAGATCTTCTCGAACAGCCTCCGGTCATCGGTCACTGGATAGCCCCACTCGGTGTCGTGGTACCCGCGATAGATCTCAGGCTCCGCGCCCCACCAGCAGCGGGCCACACCGTCGTCGCCTGCGATCAGATCCATCATCCGTTTGGTTCTACCAGGAACGAATTTGCCTTTAGCTCTGTTTGCCAGGGGTCTTCCTACTCTGAGGTGTCAATTGAGCTCCACTCGAACGAGGGATGCCCTGTCCGGGGCCGCTGCTGCCGCCCTCGCGCTCGGGGTGTCCGAGTTGGCAGCGGGGATCTTCTCCAGCCTCCCCTCGTTGGTCGAAGGGGTCGGAAACTGGGTGATCGACATCGTGCCCGAGTCGATCAAGCACTGGGCGATTTCGGTCTTCAACACCAACGACAAGCTGGCGCTTCTCGTAGGAATGACGCTCGTCGTGATCCTCCTCGGTGCATTGGTTGGCATGACCGCTCGGAGGCATTTCGGAGTGGCCATGGGCGCCTTCATCGGATTCGGAGTGCTCGGGGCTCTGGCGGCGAGTCGCGACCCGGCCGTGAGCCTCGGCACTGCGATGATCTCAGGTGGCTTGGCGGCGCTCACCGGGCTCGTCTCGCTGCAGTGGCTGCTCGGGCTCGGCGCACCGGAGGCCGAGATAGACGGGGTCGAGGACTCCACAGATCCGTCCCGCCGTACCTTCATCTTCGGTTTCGGCGCGATCCTGGGCCTGGCCGCCCTCTCCGCAGGCATTGGCCGCGTTCTCCTCGAACGTGGGAAGGTGGTGGTGGCGGGGCGGGCCCAGGTGGTGCTGCCCGACGCAGTTGAAGCGATAGGGCCGGTGCCGGCCGCCGCGGAATTCTCCGGGATCTCAGGCTTGAGCCCGGTGGTCACGCCTAACGCCTCGTTCTATCGGATCGACGCCGCCTTCTCGGTGCCGAGAGTCGATCTGCCGGAATGGAACCTGTCGATCAAAGGCATGGTGGATCAGCCCTACTCGATCACCTACGAAGACATCCTCGACATGCCCATGGTGGAGCGTTACGTGACCCTGTCCTGCGTCTCGAACCAGGTCGGAGGCGATCTGGTCGGCAACGCCAAGTGGCTGGGTGTGCCTCTGACCGAGATCCTCGATCGGGCCGTCGTCCAGACAGGCGCGGAGCAAATCGTCGGCCGATCGGTGGACGATTTCACGGTCGGCTTTCCGGTCGAGGTGGCATACGACGGCCGTGATGCCCTGCTGGCCGTCGGAATGAACGACGAGCCCCTCCCCTTCGAGCACGGGTTCCCGGCCCGGCTCGTCGTGGCCGGGCTTTACGGGTACGTGTCGGCGACTAAATGGATTTCGGAGATCGAGCTCACCCGTTGGGACGCCTTCGACGCCTATTGGGTGCCGCGAGGGTGGGCCAAGGAGGCACCAGTCAAGACCCAGAGCCGCATCGACACTCCGCCATCAGGGGCGGAGGTCCCCCAAGGCCCTCGCCAGGTGGCGGGCGTCGCATGGGCGCCGAACCGGGGGATTGCCAGGGTGGAGGTGCAAATCGGGGAAGACTCACCATGGTTGGACGCTGAACTCTCCGAGCCGCTCTCCGACAACAGCTGGCGTCAGTGGTCAATTCAATGGGACGCCCCAGCGGGCGCCCACCAGATTCGGGTCCGAGCCACCGACGGGGAGGGAGAGGTCCAGACCGAAGCGATCGTCCCCCCGGCTCCCGACGGCGCCACCGGCTGGCACACCATCGAGATCACCGTCGCCTGACCCGTCCTCATAATTGTGACGTTCAGGGGTCATATGCGGACCTGTGGAACCCAATTAGGAGTGTCACAGCAGATCCACGGCAGAGACTGCCCAGGAAAGCTCGCCTTGCGGGTCCTCGATCGCGAGACGCAGGGCCCAGCCGCTGCCCGGGCTTCCAGCGTCGAACCAAAACCATCCAAATCGGGAGACGGCGGCACCCAAGTCATCCGGTGGGCAGGGCCAGGGAAGGTCGGCCATCACCGAGATCGCCCACCAGGCCAGGTGGCGGCCGGCCGCGGCTCCCCGGCGCCGGCCGTGGGCGCCGCCGGATGCCGCCGCCCAGGCCATCCACGCCAGACCGGTTTGGGGCCCGATGTCCGCATCCCGGCACATCGTGGCGCCGAGGGACCGGATCGCCGCGAGATGGTCGCCCGTGACGACCGTGGTCTGACAGCGCCCGTTCGATTCGTCGGTCCAAGGCTGGACCAGGTCAGCCAGTGCCTCTTCCGACTGGGAGTCATCGAGCAAGTCGAATTCGTTCGGAAGCTGCGTCTCAGTGACGGCGGGGGGCGCTGGTGATGGCGCCTCGACCTTGTCGCGCTTGTAGGCGGCGAGTTGATATCCGGGCTCCCAATCCTGAAGGGAGCCAGGCAAATCGAGACCTCCTTCTGAAACTTCCTCGCCGCGCACAACCCTTTCGGCGGCGAACGTACGCCGCTCCGGCCCCATAGCCAGATGCGGATCGAGCTCCGTCCAGCTCTTGGTGCTGGCGGCCACCTCGGCGAGCGGTCCGAGAGCGAACCGTGACTGACCCTCCGAGACGACAGGCCCGGCGAAGGCAGGTGGGGCTTCCAACGCCAGCCGATATCGGATGTGCTCCTCTACTCCCCAAATCTGTTTGGCCCTCCCCACCGCCTCCCGGCATCTGGATCGAAGCTCCACCAGGTCGTCCCAGGCCTGGGTCGAGCACAAACCGTCAATCACCCGGAGCAATTCGTCGGCATCCGACGACTCGATGGCTTCGAGAGCCCTTTGGCTGATCAAGGAAGATCGCCCGTCACCACCGGCAGGTCGCGCCGTGACCAATCCGAGAACGACCCGATGTACACATCGGGCATCGGATGCCCGGCAAGGACCATCGCCAGGGCGGAATGGCAGGCGGTGACCCCGCTTCCACATGACACGATCGCGTCGTCCGGTATCTCGCGGTAGAACTTGGCAAGCTCACCGGGGGTCAAGAAGTGGCCCGCCGGACTGAGATTCCCGCTGGTTGGCATGTTGATCGCTCCCGGGATGTGGCCCGCTTTGGGGTCTACCGGCTCCACTTCTCCGCGATAGCGGTCGGAGGCCCTGGCGTCGATGAGAAGGCGCCCGGCCAGGTCGTCGATGGCGGCGACGCCGCTGAAACTCGAAGCTTCCGGGTAGGAGGTCGAAGGGCGCTTTTGCAGCTCGGGGGTGACCGGGAAGCCGGCTGTGATCCAGGCTCCGATCCCCCCATCGAGCAGACGTGATTCTTCGTGACCGATAGAGCGCAACATCCACCACATGCGAGCCGCAATCGAGCCGCCGAGCTCGTCGTACACGACGATCTCGCTTTCGGGACCGGCACCCAGCAGGCCCAGCGTCCGGGTGAACTCACCGGCGGTGGGTAGTGGGTGGCGCCCGTCACCAAACGGAGCAGACAGGTCGGTGTCGAGGTCGACGAACGCCGCCCCGGGAATGTGCCCTTGGTCGTAAGCGACCCTCCCCTGGTTGGGGTCGGTCAAGGACCATCGGAGGTCGAAGACGACGACGTCGTCCAGACGGTTGGCCAACTCTTCGACGGAGATCAGGGGGCCTGCCACCGACCCCTATTCCTCTTCGTCGGTTCGACCCTTGAACTCGTCGCCAAGATCGCTGATGGTGGAGCCGAGTGCGGTCGCGAACGAGCTTGCGGCCTTCTTGAGGTGCTCTCTGGCCACGGGATCACGCAATGCGCTAGTCACCGACTCTGCCACCTGATCCCAGGCGCCGACCAAAGTGGCGAAGGCCCCCTTGATGTCGTCTTCTGATGGCCCGCGATCAGCTGCCACCCGGCGGTAGGTGTCCTTGAGCCGATCCCCCAACGAACCGAATTCCGAGCTGACGGTGTCCCAGGGATCCTGGTCTGGCTCCGGCTTAGGATCTGACTCGTGCGTCTCCACCTGCTCGATGGTACCTATGAGTTGTTCAGGGCTCACTTCGCCCCCAACCGGGATTCGGTGCCGGGTGCCGACGGCATGGAGCTCAAAGCGACCCTCGGGATCATGATGTCGACCCTGTCCCTTCTTCGCGAGCCCGGAGTCACCCACCTCGCCGCCAGCTTCGACACGGTCATCGAGTCGTTCCGGAACGAGATGTTCGCCGGTTACAAGACCTCGGCCGGCATGGAGCCCGAGTTGCTTGCGCAGTTTCCCCTGGCCGAAGAGGCAATCCGGGCCATCGGGGTAGTGGTGTGGGGGAACATCGAGCACGAGGCCGACGATGCGATAGCCACCGCTGCCATCCGATGGGTGGAGGACGTCGATCAGGTCGTGATCGCCACTCCGGACAAGGATCTGTGTCAGCTCGTGATCGGCGACCGGATCGTCACCTATAACCGCCGCGAGCAGAAGATCCTCGACGAGGCCGCGGTCGTCGAGAAATTCGGGGTTCATCCCGAGTCAATTCCCGATTATCTGGCCCTGGTGGGTGACACCGCCGACGGGGTCCCGGGTCTCCCCGGTTGGGGAGCCAAGTCGGCTTCAACAGTCCTCTTCCGGTATCCGCGTCTCGAGTTGATCCCGGCCAGCGCCGGCGACTGGGAGGTAACGGTCCGTAGCGCAGACAAGCTCGCGGCGACACTCCGCGACCACCAGGAAGAGGTGTTCCTCTTTCGGGAGCTCACCACGCTGCGCCTGGATGTGCCGATCACAGAGAGTCTCGAGGACCTGGAATGGCAAGGTGTGCCCCGGGAGACCTTCGAGGGGTTCTGCAGCAGGGTGGGCCTGGACCCGGACGCGATCCGGGTGGACAGATGGAGGGAGTGAGGCTTACCTGAGGTTTATTGCGCCATATGTGGCGCAAACCGGGCAGAGAAAGCGCCTGGTTCAGCACATGGCCGTTCTGTGTTCCCGTAGCGCCACATATGGCGCTACGTACCTCAGGTAGGAGTTCTTACGCGACCTTCATCGCAGGCTCCGGCTCAGGTGGCTGGTCGGTGCCCATGAACTGAGAGTTGTAGAGGGCGGCATACGAGCCATCGAGCGCAATCAGCTCGGCGTGGTTTCCCTGCTCGACGATCCTGCCCTCCTCCATGACCAGGATCAGGTCGGCGTCGCGAATCGTGGACAGGCGATGGGCGATCACGAAGCTGGTGCGATCAGTCCGGAGCGCCGCCATCGCATGCTGGAGCAGGAGCTCGGTCCGGGTGTCGACCGAGCTCGTCGCCTCGTCGAGTATCAGCAGCGCCGGATCGGCGAGGAAAGCACGTGCGATCGTGATCAGCTGCTTCTCACCGCTGCTGACGTTGGCTCCCTCGTCATCGATGATCGTGTCGTACCCGTCGGGCAGGCTGTGAACGAACCGGTCGACGAACGTTGCCCGCGCCGCTTCGAGCAACTCGTCCTCGGTGGCATCGGGCCGCCCGTAGGCGATGTTCTCTCGAATCGTCCCGTGGAACAGCCACGTGTCCTGAAGGACCATGCCGATCTGGGAGCGAAGATCGGACCGACGGAGATGGGCAATGTCGACTCCGTCGAGGTTGATGCGACCCTGGTCCAGCTCGTAGAACCTCATGATCAGATTCACCAAGGTTGTCTTGCCCGCACCGGTGGGTCCAACGATGGCAACCGTTTGCCCCGGCTCCACCGAGAGGGTGAGGTCCTCGATGAGGGGGCGATCCTCGTCGTACCGGAACGACACATCTTCGAAGACGACGCGTCCGTGGCTTTGTGCGGCCATCTGCGGCTGACTGTCATCGGGCACCTCTTCGTCGGCATCGAGCAGTTCGAACACCCGCTCCGCAGAAGCAACTCCTGACTGCAAGAGGTTGACCATTGAGGCGACCTGGGTCACAGGTTGCGTGAATTGGCGGGAGTACTGGATGAAGGCCTGCACATCGCCGAGGCTCATGGTGCCGCTAGCGACCCGAAGCCCGCCGACCACAGCGATGATCACGTAATTCAGGTTCCCGATGAACATCATGATCGGCATGATCAGGCCGGAGAGGAACTGGGCCTTGAAGCTCGCCTCATACAGTCCGTCGTTCTCCACTTCGAAGGTGGCCTGCACCTCCTTCTGCCGCCCGAAGACCTTCACCAGCGAATGGCCGGTGAACGCCTCCTCGATTTGAGCGTTGAGGGTTCCGGTGCGACGCCATTGGGTCACGAACTGACCTTGCGACCGTTTCATGACCAGGCCGGCGACAACCATCGTGATGGGAATCGTCACCAGCGCAATCAGCGCCAGGGTCGGTGAGATCCAGAACATCATCCCGACCACGAAGATGATGGTGAGCAGCGAAGTGAGCAGCTGGCTCATGGTCTGTTGCAGGCTCTGGGACACGTTGTCGATGTCGTTGGTGACCCGACTCAGCAGCTCGCCTCGAGGCTGGCGGTCGAAGTAGCGCAGCGGGAGCCGATTCAGCTTCTCCTCGACTTCGGAGCGCAGCCGGAACACGGTGCTCTGCACCACGTCGTTGAGGAGGTATCCCTGGAGGTACCCGAGCAGAGCAGATCCGGCGTAGAGGGCGAGGACGATGAGGAGAACCCGTCCCACCGCAGCGAAGTCGATCCCCTGACCGGGGACGACGTCCATGTTGGAGAGCATCTTGGCGAATTGGGTCTGGCCCTGTGCTTGGGCGGCCGCAATCACTTCTGCCTTGGACATGCCGGCTGGAAGCTGCTTCCCGATCGCGCCGGCAAAGATGAGATCCGTCGCCTTGCCCAGAACCTTGGGGCCCACGGCAGCCAAGGCGACACTGGCAATCGCCGTCACGAAGACTGCAATCACCTTGGGAAGTTGAGGGCGCAGTCGGCCCATCAGCCGTTTCGCCGAGGGCCCGAAGGTCGCCGATTTCTGACCGATCATGCCGCCGGCAAACGGGCCTCGGCCCGGCCCGGGTTGTCCCTGGATCCGTTCTGTGGTCTTCATGGTCCGGTCGCTCATGAAGCCACCTCCGCCCTCAGTTGCGATTCGACGATCTCGACATAGGTCGGGCAGGTCGCAAGCAACGAGTTGTGGGTGCCCAGCCCAACAAGTTCCCCGTCCTCGAGGACCAGGATCTGGTCGGCATCGGCGATCGTGGACACTCGCTGGGCAACGATCACGACGGTGGCGTTCGCAGTCGTCGGCTTGAGTGCTCGTCGGAGCCGTGCATCAGTGGCCAGGTCTAGAGCAGAGAAAGAGTCGTCGAAGAGGTACAGCTCAGGCTTGCGGATGAGCGCCCGTGCGATGGCCAGCCTCTGTCGTTGGCCGCCAGAGACGTTGGTGCCCCCCTGTGCGATCGGCGACTCCAGGCCCTCCGGCATCTCTTCCACGAAGTCGCGTGCTTGGGCGATCTCGAGGGCTTCCCACATTTCCCCTTCGGTGGCGTCGGGCTTGCCGTAACGCAAGTTCGAGGCCACCGTTCCCGAGAACAGATAGGGCTTCTGGGGGACCAGGCCGACCTTCGACCAGAGCGTGTCGGGGTCGAGATCGCGCACATCCACACCGTCGACGAGCACGCTCCCGCCCGTGGAGTCGAACAGGCGGGGGATGAGGCTCATCAAGGTGGTCTTGCCGGCGCCGGTGGACCCGACGATGGCCGTGGTCTGGCCGGGATGGGCAGTGAAGCTCACGTTGCTCAGGACAGGATGCGAGGCTCCGGGATAGCTGAATTCGACCCCGCGCAACTCCAGCTCGCCCCGACTCGTCACTTGAGTGACACCAGAAGTCGGCGGGACCACGGAGGAGTCGGTATCGAGGACCTCACCGATGCGATCGGAGGAGACGGCAGCCCTGGGGACCATCATGAACATGAAGGTCGCCATCATCACCGACATCAAGATCTGGATCAGATAGGCCAGGAACGCCGTAAGCGATCCGATTTCCATGACCCCGGCTTCGACTCTGTGGCCACCAAACCAGAGGACTGCAACGCTGGCCAGGTTCAGGACCAGGACCACAGCGGGGAAGATCGCCGCCATCCAGCGCCCGACGGTCAGCGAAACGTCTGTCAGCTCCTGGTTGGCCCTTCCAAATCGCTCGGTCTCGAAAGGCTCGCGAACGAAGGCACGGAGCACCCGGATCCCGGTCGTCTGCTCTCGCAGTACCCGGTTGACGGTGTCGATGCGAGTCTGCATCGCTCGATAGGCAGGGACCATTCGGGAGATGATGAAGCCGACGATGATCCCCAACAGAGGGACGGCAACCAACACCAGCCAGGCAAGACCTACGTCCTGACGGAGCGCCATGATGACGCCCCCTACCATCATGATCGGGGCCATCACCATCATGGTGAGGGTCATCAAGACCAGCATCTGCACCTGCTGGACGTCGTTGGTGTTCCGGGTGATCAACGACGGTGCCCCGAAGCTCGCAACCTCGCGGCTCGAGAAGTCGGCCACTCGATGGAAGATCGATGACCTCAGGTCACGTCCGAAACTCATTGCGGTGCGCGCCCCGAAGTAGACGGCGATGATCGAGCACACCACCTGGACGAGAGAAACGACCAGCATGAGTGCCCCGATCCGGAGGATGTAGGCGGTGTCCCCGGTGACGACCCCGTTGTCGATGATGTCGGCGTTCAAGGTGGGCAGAAAGAGGGATGCGATGGTCGCGATCAGTTGGAGGACGACGACGATGGTCAGCCACTTCTTGTAAGGCTTCAAGTACTCCCTGACGATCTTGAGAAGCATTAGAGGAGCACCTCTGAGACTGGCTCAGCGATGCCCATGAGGAGCACGTCGACGATCTCATCGACGGTGAGCTTCTCCCCGTGGCCCATCATTGGGTGGCCACTGGCGAGGATCAGGCCGCGGAAGGCAGCCGTCGCCCGTGCGGGCTCGATTCGGAGCCGATCGCGGTGTCGCTCGAACAACTCGGTGAGGGCGCCGTTGATTGCCGCATTTGCCTCGGCCACGAAGGGAGGCGGCCCGGCGGGCGGAGCGGCATCAGGAGAGGGGGAGGTTCGAAGGGCGGTGATCAACGCGATGACCCCCTGGAACCGCTCGAAGATGATGCGAGCCGCCGCCGTCAGCTGCGCTTCGAATGGGGTGGCAGGGTCGATTTCGGAGAGGGCCTGAACCACCGGGGCCGGGTCCATGCTGAACCGGACCGCCTCGTGGATGAGGGCGTGCTTGTCGGGGAAGACCCGGAAGATGGTGCCCTCGGCGATCCCCGCCGCCTCGGCCATCTGTTTAGTGGTCACCGCCGACCCGTGCTCTGTGAGCAGGGGGATGACTGCGGCGATGATTGCCCGACGTCGATCGTCGGGGGCCAGCGGCTCGGCGCGGGTGGATCTGGAGATCACGCCCGGCAGTGTAACTGAGTGAGTACTCACTCACAAGTCGAGAGGGCTAGAACACCACCTCCACCATGGGTGACTCATCGATGAGCCGTTGCCGTTGCGATTGGCTGGAGTACCAGCGGGTCAAATCTGAGTCGAAGACCTTGGACCGAGTCTCGACATCCGTGACGATGTTGGCGGTCGCTGGCAGGTCGTGCCCTGCGGCGTGGATGGTCACATTTGGATCGGCGAGGACGTTGGCGTACCAGTCCCTGGGACCTGGAGTTCCGGTGATGAAGAAGCTGCCATCGATGTGGAACCACCAGATCTCGATCCGGCTCGGTCGCCCCGAATGGCGGCCGATGGTGGTGAGGTCGATCGTCCGATGTCGGGCCAGTTCGTCGTCACTCGGGCGTGGCATCGCCATCACCCTCCTCCCAGACAACATCGAAACGGTCCATGCAATCTGAGCAGCGGTAGGCAAGCGCAGTTCCCGGCTCCAGGTCCTCGTCGGGTGGGACGAAGGAGATCAGGTGGGCGGTCCCGCCACACTCCACACAGGTGATCGACTCTGGTGGGGTGCCCAAGTCAGCCGATCGTCTTGCCCGCCGATTGGAGTTGCTCGCAGGCCTCCACGACTCTGGCCGCCATCCCGGTCTCGGCCTTCTTCATGTAGGCCCGGGGGTCGTAGGCCTTCTTGTCACCGACATTGCCATCGACCTTGAGGACTCCTGCGTAGTTGGTCATGACGTGCTCCACGATGGGCCGGGTGTAGGCGTACTGGCAATCGGTGTCGATGTTCATCTTGACCACCCCATAGCCAAGGGTTTCCCGGATCTCCTCCAGGGTCGAGCCGCTGCCACCGTGGAACACCAGGAAATGACGGCCGCCCTCGCCGAACCTCGCTTCCACAGCCGCTTGCCCATCGCGCAGGATCACCGGGGTGAGCTTCACCGACCCCGGCTTGTAGACGCCATGGACATTCCCGAAAACTGCGGCGAGGAGATAGCGACCTCCCGATGTGCCCAGGACCTCGGCCACCCGGACCATGTCCTCAGGCGATGTGTACATCTTCCCGCGGTCGATGTTCTCATTGTCACTGGCATCCTCGACGCCACCGACGATCCCGATCTCCAATTCGAGGACCACGTCCACCTCGGAGCAAAGAGTCAGCAACTCGGCGGCGAGCGCCAGGTTCTCCTCCATGGGAAGCTCCGAGGCGTCGAGCATGTGCGACTGGAACAACGGGCCTAGCCCGGCCTCCTTTCGCTGCCTGCTGACTTCGAGAAGGGGGCGGATGAAGCCGTCGACCCGATCGGCGGGGCAGTGGTCGGTGTGGAGTGCGATGTTGACCGGGTAGCTCTCGGCAACTACATGGGCGTACTCGGCGAGGGCCCGAGCACCGGTTGGCATATCCTTGTTCGATTGGCCAGAGGCGAATTCCGCTGCGCCGTACGAGACCTGGACGATGCCGTCGGATTTGGCCTCACTGAAACCCTCCAAGGCGGCGATCAGGGTCGTGGAGGCGGCCACGTTGATGGCGGGGAAGGCATAGCCGCCGTCACGGCCCGCCTCGAACATCTTCCGGTACTTCTCAGGGGAAACGATTGGCATTGGTCCTCATTGATAGTTTCAGGGAAGGTACCAAGCACCAGGTACCAGGTAGCAAATACCAGTACCTTTTCCGACTCGCCGTCAGCAAACGTGGGCAATAGGTTCACCGGGTGACGCCAAGCGCCGATCAACCTGTCGCGTCTCGAAAATCACGAAGCCGAGTGCTTCGCGGGGTCTATCTGGTTCTCGGATTCATCTGTCTCGGATTCGTTGCCATCAGCTTTCTGCCGGGGATTCCCACATTCGATTTCGTGATCCTGGCCGCATTCTTCTTTTCGCTGTCCTCGGACAAGCTCCACGGCTGGATGGTCAACCACCCCGTCTACGGGAAGATGATCAAGGGCTATCGATCCGGCGGGCTCACCGTCCGTATGAAATGGCTGGCGGCGGTCGCCATCACGCTCTCCATCGGGCTCTCGGTCTTCTTCCTGATCGACGGCACGATCCTCCGGGTCATACTCGCCGCGGTGTGGGTGTTTGCGCTCTGGTTCGTCTTCAGCCGCCCCACCAGGCCGCAGCCGGTCGTCCAGTTACCCGCCGCTGACGGCCTGTAGGACCTGGACCACAGCCCCATCGGGAACGACAGTGGAGAGGTCGGCTCGTTCGCCATTCACAAAAACCAGGACATGGGTGCGGATATGGCCGCTTTCGTCGATGAGATGGTTGCGGAGCCCGGGCTCCAGCTGGAACAACCCTCGCAAGACCTGATCGACGTCGTCCCCTGACACTTCGTGACGCAACCCAGTCTTGACCGCCTGGGTCAGTACCCGGGGCAGCCGAACCTCGGCGGTCATGAGAGCAAGCGAATTGCTTCGATCCTGGGAAAGCTCGGAGCCAACTGCTGCCAGCTGTCACCGTTGTCGGTGGTGAGCCAGAGCTTGCCACCGGTCGTGCCAAAGCAGAATCCCCCATGGTCATCACCGTGAAACGCCCCCCTGAGCACTCCGGTGAACTGAGGGGCCTCCCCCCATCCCGAACCAGCGATGCTCCAGCTGTCGCCCCCGTCGTCGGACGAGTAGGCGCGAAGGTCGCCCTCGACCGGAACCCGATTCTGATCTGAAGTCAGTGGGATTGTCGAACAGCCGGCCACTGGCAGCGTCGCGCCAGATCACGAACCCAAACCCGGAAGGGAGGCCGTTTTCGATCCGCTCCCAGTTGTCCCCGCCGTCTTGGGTGCGGAACATGCCGGAGTGGTCTTGCCGCCAGATCCGCTGCGGATTGGCGGGATCGTGAGCCAGGCCGTGGACGCAGTATCCGACCTCGGTGCGCGGCGCATCGTCGGGCCGGCCGGCCGGTGGCACCCCGTCGTTCTTCAGGTGCCAGGTGGCGCCTTTGTCATCCGATCTGAAGACCCCGACCGCGGAGATCCCAACCCAAACCTGGTCTCCGGAGGTGAGGATTCGATGGGCGCACAGGCCGCCGAATCCGGGCTCCCAATCGGGGCGGGTCTGGTGCTCGTTGAGACCCGTCACCGGATTCCAGGTCAGTCCCTGGTCGTCGGAGATGAAGAGGCCCGCTTCGGAGACACCGGCCCAGAGCCGGGGGCCGTCGTTGTGAATGGTCCAGATCTGTTCCATCTTCCGGTCCCCACCGTCGGGCCACCCCGGAGGGCTATCGGTCTGCTCCCATTCGTTGAAGTCGGAACTGGTTTGGATTCCGACGCCGAACCAATTGCTCCCGACCGCGGTGATGTGGGTTCCGTCAGGCGTGGTGCCAAACGTGGTGGCTTTCCAGCCGGGAAAGAGCGGTCCTTTGACTGACCAGTCGTTGTCGCTGCCCTCGACGACGTAGGCCCCTTTGTGAGTACCGACTGCGATCTTCGTCATGGCCACGGAAAGTTAGTGGGCCGGAACGGGCGGTTCACGGTGCCCGGTACCCTGCTGGTCTCGTGAGGCTGGTCATCGCCCGTTGTACCGTCGACTATTCGGGTCGCCTCACCGCTCATCTCCCCGAGGCGGTGCGCCTGATCATGGTCAAGGCCGACGGGACTCTGGCCATCCACTCCGACGGCAACGCCTCCAAGCCGCTCAATTGGATGGTCGCCCCAAATCGGCTCGAGACCTTCGAGGATCGCTGGGAGGTCAGCAACAGCAAAGGAGAGATGCTGACGATCGTGATTCACGAAGTTCTAGAGGACGTCACCCACTCACTGGGAGAGGATCCAGGCCTACAGAAAGACGGCGTCGAGGCTCATCTGCAGGCTTTACTCGCCGATCGGCCGTGGGTGCTCGAGGACGGTCTCACCCTGATCCGGCGCGAGTTTCCCAACCGACATCGGTCCGGTCGACCTCCTCTGCGTCGACCTGACGGGTTCGACCGTTGCGGTCGAGGTCAAGCGAAGGGGCGAGATCGATGGCGTCGAGCAACTCGCCCGCTACCTGGAGCGTTTGGAGAACGATCCGCGCCTGTCGCCGGTGCGGGGGATCCTTGCCGCGCAAGTGATCTCGCCTCAGGCCCGAGTGTTGGCCGACGCGCGAGGCATCGGGGCCATCGAGGTGGACTACGACGGGCTGCGCGACGCCGAAGACACGGCCTTGCGCCTTTTCGACGTGCGCTGATCGTGTTCGAGATCGTCTTCTTTCACCCGGAGATCCCGCCCAATACGGGCAACGCAATGAGGTTGGCTGCGGTCACCGGCTGTCGTCTCCATCTCATCGAGCCCCTCGGGTTCACGATGGACGACGCCAAATTGAGACGGGCGGGGATGGACTATCGGGATCGCGCCTCGGTCACCGTCCATCCGGACCTCGATTCGTGGCGGGCGACGTCTGCCCCATCTCGGGTATTCGCCCTCACCGTCGACGGTCGCCAACTGCACACTGATGTGGCCTACGAGGAGGGGGACGCCTTCCTGTTCGGGCCTGAGTCGGTTGGCCTCCCCGGTGAAGTCAAGGCTCTCCCCTGGATCACGGAGCGCTTGAGGATCCCGATGGTCGCCGGGGTCCGCTCATTGAACGTCGCCAACGCTGCTGCCGTGGTGGTGTACGAGGCCTGGCGACAGCTTGGCTTCCCGGGTGCATCGCACCCGTGAAGCCGTACCAAGTACTTGGTACCAGGTACGGATTCTCAGCTCAGTCGGTGTCTGAGGCCAAGATCCTGAAAGCCACCGCTTCGGCGAAAGTCGACTTCTCGATCACCCCGAGGTCCACACTCTCGTTGGGAGCGTGATAGGCGCTGGAGTGGTCTGCGCAACCGATGACCAGGATCGGCGAGTCGGGATAGAGCGCGGCAAAGGTGTCAATGAATGGAATCGACCCGCCGGCGCCCATCGCCACCGCTTCGGTGCCGTATGCCTCCCGGAACCCTGCCCTCCAGGCGTCGGCAGCGCGGCTTCCCACGTCGATGACCGACCCATGTCCGGCTTCTTCGTGGAGAAACTCCACCGTCGTTCCCCAAGGTGCGTGGCTTCTGAGGTGTTCCTTGAGCGCAGCCAATGCAGCGGCGGTGTCCTGGTTGGGGGCGACCCGCAAGCTCACCTTGGCCCGACTCACGGGCACCAGCTGGTTGATCGCTTCACTGACCGGTGGGGCATCCAGCGCCAGCACCGAGACCGAGGGGCGGGTCCAGACACGAGAGGCGATTGAACCGGTTCCGATCTCGCTCACCCCGTCGACGACTCCGATGAGCGCCCGAGCCCTCTCCTCTGGAATGCTGGGACCGTCGGGCTCCTCGCTCAACAAACCTGGGATCGCCACGTTCCCGTCGTCGTCGTGCAGAGTCGCCAGCAAACGTGCCATTGCGGTCAACGCATCGGGGAACACGCCGCCGTACTCACCGGAGTGGACCGCAGCCTTGAGAGTCCTCAGTTCGATCGTGGTTGCGACGATGCCGCGCAATGAGGTGAGGAAAGCGGGAACATCCACTTCCCACATCCCGCCATCGCCGATCACGATCACGTCCGGCCGCAGGAGAGCGGAGTATTTCTCGAGGATGCCCTTGAGACTGAGCGAGCCTGCCTCCTCCTCGCCCTCGAAGAACACCTGAACCCCCACAGGAAGTTGTCCGGCGAAGGCGGCGACGGCGCCGAGGTGCATCACGACACCTGATTTGTCGTCGGCCGAGCCACGACCGTAGAGGCGCCCGTCCTGCTCGATGGGAACAAAGGGATCAGTCCGCCATTCGCTGACCGGACCGCTCGGCTGGACGTCGTAATGCGCATAGAGGAGGACAGTGGGCGCCCCGGCCGGTGCCTGCATTTCACCAAACACCGCAGGGTTGCCGCCTTCGACCTCGAGCAGTTGAGAGTTCTGGAAGCCAGAGTCCTCGAGGATGGCGACGATCCTGTGCGCGGCATCGCGAACATGGTCCTGATCGTGTCCGGCGGCACTAACCGAGGGGAGCCGAACCAGGTCGGCAAGCATCTCTTTGATACGTGGCATGTCGTCGGCGACGGCCGCCCGGAGGTCATCGTTCATCAGCCGAGGCTAACTGCTCGTTGGGCAGCAGGGCCGTGGTGGGCCAATATGGGCCGGTGATTTCGTTTCGACTTCTAGGGATCCCGGTCACGGTGCGGCCGACGTTCCTCTTGGTGGCGGCCGTCCTCGGCCTCCAGGCAGGCAGTGTGGAGTTGGTATTTGCTTGGATCGCCGTCGTGTTCGTCTCGATACTCCTCCACGAGATGGGTCACGCCCTCACGGCCCGCAGCTTTGGCTCGGACGTGGAGATCGAGTTGAACACCCTTGGTGGCCTGACATCATGGACGCTCCCTGAAGCTGATTTCGGGCCGGGGAGGCGTGCCACCGTTGCCGCCGCAGGCTCGGGTGTTGGGGTCGTCTTTGGCGGCCTGGTTTGGCTGGTGGCTTCGGCCACCGGCCCTTTCAATGGGGTGGCCGGGTTCATCGTCAGCAACCTCATCTACGTCAACGTTTTCTGGGGCCTGCTCAATTGGCTTCCGATCAGACCGCTCGATGGCGGCCACCTGTTCACCTCGCTCCTGGAGAAGGTGGCACCAAAACGCGGTGAGGTCATCGCAAACGTGGTGTTCATGGTCACCGCGGCCGCCGGCTTGGCCGCCGCCCTCTACTTCCAGCTCACATTCGTTGCCCTCCTCGCCGGATACCTGCTGTTTGCGGAGCTGACTCGAGGACGTGCCCGCCAGCCTCAGGTTCCGATCCCGCCGATGAGCTTCGATCGCCCTCCAACTGAGCCGGAGTCAGAGGCCGAGCCGGAAGAGGTCGACGGCTAGGTTCGGTCCCTGATGGACTTCTCTCATTCTCCGAAGGTCCAGGAGTTGCAGACCCTGCTCGGCGACTTCATGGAGCAGCACATCTATCCCTCAGAGAGGGTGTATCGGGAGCAGATGGCGGCTGCCGGCCACCCACACCATCACCCCGAGGTCATCGAGGCCCTCAAACAGGAAGCGCGCAGCCGCGGGCTGTGGAACCTGTTTCTTCCCGATCCCGATCTCGGTGGTGGGCTCTCCAATCTCGAATATGCCCCGCTGGCCGAGATCACCGGCCGCAGCCCTCAGATTGCCCCCGAGTCGATCAACTGCTCGGCGCCCGACACGGGGAATATGGAGGTGCTCCACGTGTTCGGCACCGACGAGCAGAAGGAGACCTGGCTCGGACCCTTGCTGGATGGTGAGATCCGATCCTGCTTCTCGATGACCGAGCCGGACGTTGCCAGTTCGGATGCGACCAACATCCGAACCCGAATAGAAGCTGATGGTGATGAATTTGTCATCACCGGTCGCAAATGGTTCAGCTCCGGAGCAGCCTCTCCGCGTTGCAAGTTCTCGATCGTGATGGGAGTCACCGATCCAGATGCCGACTCATATCAGCGGCAGTCGATGGTGATCGTCCCGCTGGCCAACCCGGGCATCACAATCGAGCGGGAGCCATCCTTGTTCGGCTACCAGGATCGGGGCGGCCACCCCCAGATCCTCTTTGATCAAGTGAGAGTTCCGACAACCAACCTTCTCGGCGAGCGGGGTGGAGGGTTCGCCATCGCTCAGGCCCGCCTCGGGCCGGGCCGCATTCACCACTGCATGAGGGCGGTTGGCGCTGCAGAGCGCTGTCTCGATTTGATGGTCGACCGAGCACGGTCCCGCACCGCCTTTGGCAAGCCCCTCGGGGAGCAGGGAGTGATCCAGGAGTGGGTGGCCGAGGCACGAATCCGGATCGAGCAAGCACGTCTACTCGTCCTCAAGGCTGCCTGGATGATCGACACCGTGGGGGCGAAGTCGGCCCGCACTGAGATCGCCGCCATCAAGGTGGTTGCCCCAGCGGTCCTCACCTATGTCGCGGACCGAGCCATCCAGCTCTTCGGCGCGGCAGGCTTCACCGAGGACTTCCCTATCGCCGGCCTCTACACCATGGGTCGTTGGCTGCAGATCGCCGATGGTCCCGATGAAGTGCACCGGCGGTCGGTGGCCAGAGCCGAGCTGGGTCGAGCTGGAAATGGGCCCGCACCGGATTAGGGCCTTTTGGCGCGACCGGTATTACACCGTAAGGTTCGGATCGTCGTGGGAAGTGTCATCCGTCGCCGGTTTGGGAACGAATAGGGCGGACAAAGCGTTGACGCGATTCAGCAAAGAGATGGATCTACCAATGTTCGATGTGAAGTTCTCTCCCTGGAGGGAAGGAGCCGCCTGTATCGACGTTGTCGATGAGGTGAACTTCTTCCCCGACCCGGAGGACCTCGTCGGGATTGCTCGGGCCAAGGCGGTCTGCGCCGGCTGTCCGGTGGCTGACGAGTGTCTCACCTGGGCGATCGAGACCAATCAGAGCGAAGGTATCTGGGGTGGCCACACCCCGAAGGAGCGACGCTCGGTGCGTCGTCGCTGGCTCGAGGAGATCGAGAAAGCAAGCTGACCCAGGGCGGACGCAGCTGCCGCCGCGTCTCGAACTCTCCTCACCTTCTCCTTTCGGCCGGCTCGTCCACGTAGGGCCCCTGTTGGGAAGCGATATGGACCAGGGCATCACCTGAGTTGACCAGAGGGCGAAGGGTGCGGGCCACGACGAACCCGCTGGTAAGAGCCGTGGCGGTCGCCGGCCGTGTCGAGAAGGCATCGGAGATGGTCGCCACCACCTGTCCCTTTATCACCTCGTCGCCAAGTTCGACAGTGATGTTGGCCAAGCCGCCGCGCCTGGCCCGGACCCATCTGGTCCGTCGCATGACTCTGGTGGTGCCGACGCGGGGAAGCTTGATGTCGACCATCCGCAGCGATCTCAAGGTGCGCATGACGCCGACCACCCCCGCCTCGATGGCGTCGTCATCGAAACGGTGGGATTCGCCAGCCTCATAGACCAGGACCGTCGCGCCGATCTCGGTGGCCGCTTGACGGAGGGAGCCATCACGGACCCGGGCATGGATGATGAATGGGGCCCCGAACGCCCGGGCCAGGTGAAGCGTGGCCGCATGGTGGGTGTCGGCGCGGATCTGAGGGATGTTGATCCGATGGTTGGAAGCAGTATGCAGATCGATGCCGATCGAACACTGGCTGACCACCTCCTGCATGAACAGGTGGGCTAGCCGCGAGGCCGTTGAGCCTCTAGGAGATCCGGGAAAGGCGCGATTCAGGTCCCGCCGGTCCGGGAGATAGCGCGACTCGATGATGAACCCGAGGGGGTTGACGATGGGGACCGCAATCACCGCACCGCGAAGCGTCTTGGCGTCGAGGAGCCTCATCACCTTGCGCACGATCTCGACCCCGTTGAGCTCGTCTCCGTGGATGGCGCCCGAGAGCCAGACATGCGGGCCGGGTCTGCGGCCATTGATCACCGCTACAGGCAAGACCTCTTGTGCGCCGGTCGGGACCTTGGCGAAGGGGAGATCGATCCGACCCCTTCTTCCCGGCGCTACGACCTGGCCACCGACGGTGATCGGGTCGTTTCGAATCTCAGGCCCGCGAGCGACCACGCGGTGGTTCCATTCCGGCGTTGTTTTCGATGAACTCGATGATCTCGCCGGCGACGTCGACACCGCTCGCCCCCTCGATCCCCTCCAGCCCGGGAGAAGAGTTGACCTCGATGACCAGGGGCCCCTCCGACGACTGGATCAGGTCCACGCCAGCCACATTCAATTCCATTGTCTTGGCGGCACGAATCGCCATCGAGCGCTCGATCGGGCTCAGCTTGATCGCCTCGGCGCTGCCTCCCCGGTGGAGGTTGCTGCGGAACTCTCCGGGGGGTGCCTGCCGTTTCATGGCGGCAACCACCCTCCCACCCACGACGAATGCCCTGATGTCGGCACCGCCGGCTTCCTTGATGAACTCCTGGACCAGGATGTTGGCGTCGAGCTGGCGGAACGCCCCGATCACGGATTCGGCGGCCTTGGTGGTCTCGGCGAGCACAACTCCGAGGCCCTGAGTCCCCTCGAGGAGCTTGACCACCACCGGTGGCCCCCCGGCGACCTTGAGCAGCCCGCCTATGTCCTGGGTCGCATGGGCGAATCCGGTTGTGGGCAGGCCGACACCGGCCCGGGAGAGCAACTGGAGAGACCGGAGCTTGTCCCGCGAGCGGCTGATCGCCTGGGACTCGTTCACCGAATAGATGCCCGCCATCTCGAATTGGCGAACCACAGCTGCCCCGTAATAGGTGTAGGTGGCGCCGATGCGAGGGACCACCGCCTCAGGGTTGAGTGTCTCACCGCGATAGAGGACCTTGGGGCGGCGCGCGGTGATGTCCATGTAGCAACGGAGGTAGTCGACGATGCTGACCTCGTGGCCGCGTTCGACCGCGGCCTCACGGAGCCGGGCGGTCGAATACAGGCTTGCTCGCCGGGAGAGGATGGCGATCTTCACGCGGTCTCCTCGTTGCGTACGGGGCGCGGGCCCAGGTAACTCTTGCCGGGGTCTACCACAAAGCGGTTTCTCAGGGTGCGCCGGCCTAGCAGCATTCGAAATCCCATCTCATCCCTTCCAGTCAGATTGATCAGGGCCTCGATCGGCTGGCCCGCGATCACGAGTGTTGAGGCGATAACAGGCCTGAGCTCGGTCCGTCCTCCGGGGTTGCGAACGGCAGTGTCCCTCACCACCAAAGCCTCGCATTCGATCGACGGCCGCTTCGAGCGCTGACGTGGATGGACTTCGAATCGGACATAGGGGAGCCCGTCCCTTTCGAACCGTTCCAGGCGGAATGCGTGAAGTGACGAGGTGACGGCACCGGTGTCCACCTTCGCCTTCACGACGAACACTCCGAGGTCTGGCAATTGGACCCATTCTCTCCAGCCGATCACGGGGCGCTTCATTGGCAATCAGATCGTAGGTATGCACTGATCCCGGTGATCATCCGAGATCGGTGAGCAGCAGATCGTCGAGTGTCTCCCGTCGCACGACGACGCGGGCATTGCCTTCGGAGACGAACACCACGGCCGGCCGAAGGATCTTGTTGTAGTTGGACCCCATGGAATGCCCGTAGGCACCGGTGACCGGGGTGGCTATGAAATCACCAACTCCCAACCCTTCGGGGATCATCCCGTCGAGCACCAGCACATCCCCTGATTCGCAGTGTTTGCCGACGAGGCGGATCCTGGACTTCCTGTCGTCGTTCACCTTGGCCGGCACAAATGTCTCATAGCCAGACCCGTAGAGGATCGGGCGCGGGTTGTCACTCATCCCGCCGTCGACCGCGACGTAGGTGCGGACGCCTGGCAGGTCCTTGATCGTGCCCACCGTGTAGAGCGTGACGGCAGCCTTGGCCACAATCGCTCTTCCCGGCTCGACAAACAGCTGCGACGTGACCCCGAGGTCGGCGGCAGCACCCTTGATCGCATTCGCCCATTCGGTGATGGTCGGCGCGACCTCGCCCTCGACATATGCGACGCCCAGGCCACCGCCGATCGACAACTCCGGAAGGTCCAGGTCGCGGGCGAAGCCGGCGACCACGCCCAAGGCTTCGGCGAAGGACTCGACTCGAAAGACCTGGGATCCGATGTGGGCGTGGATCCCGACGAGGTCGACCGTCGTCGATCCCATGGCCTCGGCGACTGCCCGGGAGGCTGCACCAGACGAGACCGTGAAGCCGAATTTTGAATCATCCTGGCCCGTCGAGACGAAATCGTGGGTGTGAGCCTCGACCCCCGGTGTGACTCGGAGCTGGATACGGGGTGGAGTCCGGCCCACCTCGTGGAGGGACTGCAGGCGGTCCAACTCATCAAAGCTGTCCACGACGATTCGGCCGACGCCGACCTCGAGGGCCCGTCGCAATTCGTTGCGCGACTTGTTGTTGCCGTGGAAAACGAGACGATCTGCAGGCACGCCGGCCTCCAGGCAGATATGGAGCTCTCCGGCAGTGGAGACATCGATGGCCATGCCCTCCTCGTGGGCCAGGCGGGCCATGGCGCGGCACAGGAATGCCTTGGAGGCATAGACGGCACCGCTGCCGAACGCTGCCACTGTCTCCCGACATCGGTTCCTGATGTGGGCTTCGTCGTAGACAAAGAGGGGAGTGCCGTACTCCACCGCAAGCTGAACGAGGTCACACCCGCCGAGCATGAGATGGCCGTTCTCATCGACTCCCGCGGTGTCGGGGAGGAGGTCCCAGGAGAGTGCGCTCATCCCGGAGATCCTATGAAGGCCCGCTTCACGCTCGGCCAGGCCACAATGTCAGGCGTGGATGACGACAAGTCCAGCGGAAGACCCCTGAATCGGAGGATGCCCCCGTGGCTGCTTGGGCTGGTCCTCGCTGTGGCTGTCTTTGCTATCGCCCTGTTGGTCGCAAATGTCCTCGGGCTCGGCGACGATCCGGTGGTAGGTGGCCTGATCTCGATCAGGTGAGGGAGTCGGCCGACCTCAGTCGGCGGATGGATCGGGAGTGGGCTGACCAGCGCAGTCGAGCCCCTCTCCAGGCCGGTAGTCGGCGACGATCGTGTCGACCACCACCTTCCCATCGGGGTAGGTCCGTTGCCGGTCGGTCTCGACATGGGTGCACGCCCCGGCCTTCGACGTCCGCTGACCCAACTCTTCGACTTCGATGTGTTTGGTCGAGTAGATGGTCACGGTGAGTGTTGTGCCGCTGTAGCTGTTCCACATCAGGATCGGGTAGCCGGTGGTGTTGCGGAGGATCAGGTCGGGATGGGGGATGCCGAGCGTTGCCTCCCGCCCGAAGGGGTAGCGGGAGAAATAGAGAGTGTGGCTCCGGTATTCGTCGAAGTCGAGACCCGCGAAGTAGGCAGCGTTGAACGTCGTTGTGACGAACTGGGAAACCCCACCTCCCACCTCATCCACCAAATGGCCCTGTCGGATCGCGTGCGCAAACACGAAACCATTTGCCTTCGTGCGCGGTCCGACGAACTCGTTCATCGAGAAGGTCTCTCCGGGCAGGAGATAGACGCCACGCACCAGATCCGCCATGCGGTGGATGTTGTTAACTCTCGCCTCACAGCAGCTGTGCTTGGTGGTGAATGTGCCAACGGGCTCGACGATCATCGACCCGTTTGCCCAAGCCTCGATCATTGGGTCATCGTCGGTCTTGGCAGTCAACTCGAAGGGGCCGGCCGAGCCTCCCAGCACGCCCTGAGCAACTTGCTGAGCTGCGTCAGCCTCGCAGCAGATCTGATATGGCACGCCGGGGGTCACCACTTGTACCTGACCGTCGTCGACATCGAAGACAGGATCTTTGAAGTCGCTCACCGGCTGCGGGAACTTGTCCTCGAGCAGTGCCTGAAGGCTCACCTGGTTGAAGACCGTCTCGAATCCTTCACCGTTTGCGGTCACTATCAACCGGTCTCTCAGCTCCTTGGCACTGATAAGCCGGCTGTGCCCTTGGATCGAGACCAACGCGCCGGCCCTGGTCATTTCGTTCACCTCGTCGGCCGTCCCCTGAGCGTTGTCGTCCGGGATCGTGGGCGGCTCGTCTATCAACTCGGTCTCCAACTCCTGTGGAGGGTCGAGCAGGTTCATCCGTCCGAGAGCGCGCACCAATGACTCGATGTCGACGATGGTGCCCATCTGGCCGGGGACCACCTCCACCGCCTCGCTTCCCTCGCTGGAGAGGCGGGGCTCCACTGCCGGCTTGGGTCGGAGCCCCTGAAGCGAGGCGAGGGTCGCGGTTGCCAACTCGGGGTCGAAGGACCACGTCTCGCCGACGCTCTGTTCGACTAGTGGGCCAGCAACCCACGCTGCGAACTGATCCCAGGGTTGCCCGCTGTGTCGGGCGGCGACGATGGCCTCGGTGGTGTCTTCGCTGTCGTATTTGAAACCAAGCTCGCTGATAGGAACCGAGACCTCCTGACCATCAACGACCAGGGTCAAGTTGCGGCTGAGGAGGTCGATCGCCCGGTCGGCGACCAGAGACTCGACCTCGTCGGCCGGCATCCCCTCCACAGGCATTCCGGCGTACCGCACGTTCGCTGCGACCACGGTCCCGGCCGCAGCCACGTGCTCGGACCATCCGAGCCCAACGGCGGCGAAGGCCGCAAGAGCGACGACGATCGTCACCCACACCACCGCCGACCGGGGAGAGGAGTGCTTGGCCAAGACGGCGGGATGGTACGGCGAACTCAATGCTTTACCTGGCACCGAGGGCGCAAGACCTTGACGCGTTTTGAAACCCTGCGATATGATGACTCTTGACCCCAAAGGTCCGAGTCAGGCCTCACCGGTCCGGCTCGAAAAGTTAAGATGTCCAATTGGAGGCATGCTGACGCGTCTGTTAGCATGCCTTGTCTGCGTCACCCCTATCTCGCCCTAATTCGTATCTCCAAGGAGGCCCCTCTTGGCTTCGCGCGTGGCTGAGCGCTTCTCATTCGGGAAGATTCCCGAAGTTCTCCCCCTACCCGATCTGCTTGCAGTTCAACATGAATCCTTCCGCTGGTTCCTCGATGAGGGCTTCCGCGAGATCTTCGAAGAGATCAGTCCGATCGAGGATTTCACCGGTTCCCTCGCCCTCGAGCTGACGGATCATCGCTTCGGCGAGCCTCAGATGAGTCTCGAGGACGCCAAGGAGCGCGACGCCAATTACGCCCAGCCTCTGTTCGTCACGGCGAGGTTCATGAACCGCTCCACCGGCGAGATCAAGGAGCAGCAGGTGTTCCTCGGCGACTTCCCGATCATGACCGAGAAGGGCGTGTTCATCATCAATGGGACCGAGCGGGTCATCGTGTCCCAGTTGGTCCGTTCACCTGGCATCTACTTCGACGTCACCGCCGACAAGACCTCGGACAAGCTGATCCACTCCGGCAAAATCATCCCGGGGCGGGGCGCCTGGCTCGAATTCGACACCGACAAGAAGGACACCATCGGTGTCCGCGTCGATCGCAAGCGGCGCCAGTACGTGTCGGCCTTCCTCAAGGCACTCGGCATCGCCGAGACCGACGAGGAGATCCTCGAGATATTCGGCGGCGCTCAGTCGATTCGAAACACAATTGAGAAAGACACTGCGGCAGACAAGGAAGACGCTCTTCTCGATCTCTATCGCAAGCTGCGCCCGGGAGAGCCCACGACCGTCGAATCGGCGCGTGGTCTCATCCAGACTCTGTTCCGCAACCCAAAGCGTTACGACCTGACCCGTGTCGGCCGTTACAAGATCAGCCAGAAGTACCGCGAGGAGTCACCCTCCGATTACCGGGCCGAAGGCCTCCAGTTGTTGCGGGACGAGGACATCATCGATGCCATCAAGTATCTCGTCGCGCTTCATGCGGGCGAGAAGACCATGGTCACCCACAAGGGAAACGAGGTCGCGGTGCTCACCGACGACATCGACCACTTCGGGAACCGCCGCATTCGCACCGTCGGAGAGTTGGTCCAGAATCAGGTCCGTGTCGGGCTGACCCGTCTCGAGCGCGTCGTCCGGGAGCGGATGACAACTCAGGACCCCGACGCAATCACCCCGCAGAGTTTGATCAACATTCGCCCGGTCACCGCAGCGATCAAGGAGTTCTTCGGGACCAGCCAGCTCAGTCAATTCATGGACCAGCCCAATCCCCTCGCCGGGCTCACCCATCGCCGCCGCCTCTCGGCGCTCGGCCCGGGCGGGCTGTCCAGGGAGCGGGCAGGGTTCGAGGTTCGTGACGTCCACCCGTCCCACTACGGCCGGATGTGCCCGATCGAAACCCCTGAGGGGCCCAACATCGGCCTCATCGGATCCCTCGCCTCATATGCGCGGGTCAACCAGTTCGGCTTCATCGAGACCCCATATCGCAAGGTGATCAGCGGGAAGGTGACCGCCCAGGTGGAGTACCTGACGGCGATCGAGGAAGAGCGTTACGTCATCGCTCAGGCCAACGCCCCGCTCAAGGACGACGGCGCCTTCAAGAACCCACGGGTGTTGGTGCGCAAGGCCGGCGGCGAGGTCGAGTACGTGCCTCCCTCGGAGGTCGATTACATGGATGTCTCGCCGAAGCAGATCGTGTCGGTGTCCACATCGTTGATCCCGTTCCTGGAGCATGACGATGCCAACCGTGCCCTGATGGGCTCGAACATGCAGCGTCAGGCTGTTCCTCTGCTCACCGCCGATGCGCCACTGGTTGGCACCGGAGTCGAGCGCCGCGCCGCTCAGGACTCGGGCGACATGATTACCTCGACCGTCGACGGCGAAGTCGTCGAGGTGACCGGTGACGAGATCGTGGTCAAGGAGAAGGGCACCAACAAGAAGTTCACCTTCCCCCTCGACAAGTTCAAGAGGTCGAACCAGGGCACATGCATGAATCACAAGCCCCTGGTCCGCGAAGGCGACCAGGTGAAGGTGAGTGACGTCCTGGCCGACGGCCCGTCGACCGAGGCGGGGGAACTGGCTTTGGGCCGCAACCTCCTGGTCGCATTCATGCCGTGGCAGGGCCACAACTTCGAGGACGCAATCATCATCTCCGAGCGCCTTGTCAAGGACGACGTCCTCACCTCGATTCACATCGAAGAGCACGAGATCGACGCCCGGGACACCAAGCTCGGGGCGGAGGAGATCACCAGGGACATCCCGAATGTCCCCGAGGAAGTCCTCGCCAACCTCGACGAAGAGGGGATCATCCGTGTCGGCGCCGAAGTCGGTCCCGGCGACTATCTCGTCGGCAAGGTCACTCCTAAGGGCGAGACGGAATTGACCCCCGAGGAGCGCCTGCTTCGTGCGATCTTCGGTGAGAAGGCGCGTGAGGTTCGTGACACCTCCCTGAAGGTCCCACATGGTGAGACCGGAAAGGTCATCGCAGTCAAGGTCTTCAAGCGAGCCGAGGGCTATGACCTTCCGCCGGGTGTCAACGAGTTGGTGCGCATCTACGTCGCCCAGCAGCGCAAGATCTCCGAGGGCGACAAGCTCGCCGGCCGCCACGGGAACAAAGGCGTGATCTCCAAGGTTCTGGCCGAGGAGGAGATGCCATTCATGGCAGACGGGACCCCCGTCGACATCATCCTCTCTCCGCTCGGTGTGCCTTCACGCATGAACCTGGGCCAGGTCCTCGAGACCCACCTCGGGTGGGCCGCGGCCCAAGGTTGGGAGCCGTTCAAGGGCGAGAGCCCGGCGTTCATCGGGGCCAAACCGTGGACCAAGGTGGCGACACCGGTCTTCGACGGTGCCCGTGAAGACGAGATCATGCAGGTCATCAGCAGTGCCCGGACCAATCGGGACGGTGAGCGCCTCGTTGCCGACGACGGCAAGGCGATTCTGTATGACGGCCGCAGCGGTGAGCCCTTCGACACTCCGATCACCGTCGGCTTCATCTACATGCTGAAGCTGGTCCACCTGGTCGACGAGAAGATCCACGCAAGGTCGACAGGCCCCTACAGCATGATCACCCAGCAGCCTTTGGGCGGTAAGGCCCAGTTTGGGGGCCAGCGCTTTGGAGAGATGGAGGTCTGGGCCCTCGAGGCCTATGGCGCTGCCTACGCACTTCAGGAGCTGCTCACCATCAAGTCCGACGACGTGCAGGGCCGGGTGAAGGTCTACGAGGCGATCGTCAAGGGCGACAACATCCCCGAGCCCGGGATCCCGGAATCGTTCCGGGTCCTCGTCAAGGAGATGCAGAGCCTCTGTCTGAACGTCGAGATGTTGGCCGCCGGTGAGGAAGTCGAACTTCGTGAGCTCGAGGAAGAGAGTTACCGCTCAGTCGAGACCTTGGGGATCGACTTGAGCAGGCCCGAGCGCCCCGATAGCGAGTGATCAGTTTTCAGGTTTTGGTTATCCGGTTTTGAGATTGAACGACATGGAGAGAGATGGTTGCCCAGCTATTCGATGAACTGAAGATCGGCCTCGCCTCGAGTGATCAGATTCGTGCCTGGTCATATGGAGAGGTCAAGAAGCCGGAGACGATCAACTACCGGACACTGCGACCCGAGAAAGAGGGGCTCTTCGACGAGCGCATCTTCGGCCCGCAGCGGGACTGGGAGTGCTACTGCGGCAAGTACAAGCGGATCCGATACAAGGGGATCATCTGCGAGCGTTGCGGTGTAGAGGTCACCAGGTCCAAGGTGCGCCGTGAGCGCATGGGCCACATCGAGCTCGCAGCCCCGGTCACCCATATCTGGTTCTTCAAGGGCGTCCCCAGCCGCCTCGGCTATCTGCTCGACATGTCTCCCAAGGAGCTGGAGAAGGTCATCTACTTCGCCAGTTACATCATCACCTCGGTCGATGACGAGAGGCGTCAGAAGGACCTTCCCGAGCTCGAGGCAGCGATGCGCGACGAGATCGAGGTGGTTCGCACCGAGTTCTCCGAGTGGCATGAGGTCCGTCTCGAGGCACTGGAAGACGAACTGGGCCGCATGGAAGAAGGCGGGGCCAAGAGCCAGGAGATCAACGCACGCAAGAAGGAAGTCGAGCGTGAGATCAAGGACCGTCAGGATCGGACCGACCGTGAGGTCGAGCTGATCGAGGACGCCTACGACACCTTCCGCAAGTTCAAGCCCAAGGACCTGGTGGAGTCAGAGCAGCTGTGGCGTGAGATCTTCTTCCGCTACGACGAGTATTTCGAGGGCGGAATGGGCGCCGAGGCCGTGAAGGCTTTGCTGCACCGTCTCGATCTCGATGTCGAGATGGCAACGCTGAACGAGCACCTGGAGTCCGGGTCCGCGCAGAAGAGACAGCGGGCGACGCAGCGGATGAAGGTCGTCAAGCCGTTCTGGGAGGGTCAAAACCGTGCCGAAGACATGATCCTCGAGACGGTCCCGGTGATCCCGCCGGATCTGCGCCCGATGGTTCAGCTCGATGGTGGCCGGTTCGCCACTTCCGACCTCAACGATCTCTATCGACGGGTCATCAACCGCAACAACCGGCTGAAGAGGCTGCTCGATCTCGGTGCCCCCGAGATCATCGTGAACAACGAAAAGCGCATGCTCCAGGAAGCGGTTGACGCCCTGTTCGACAACGGGCGGCGCGGACGCGCGGTGACCGGGCCGGGGAACCGGGCCCTCAAGTCATTGTCAGACATGCTCAAGGGCAAGCAAGGCCGGTTCCGCCAGAACCTGCTCGGCAAGCGAGTCGACTACTCGGGGCGGTCTGTGATCGTGGTCGGTCCCCAACTGAAACTCCATCAGTGCGGTCTGCCCAAGATCATGGCTCTCGAGTTGTTCAAGCCCTTCGTCATGAAGCGACTGGTCGACCTCGACCTGGCCCAGAACATCAAGGCTGCTAAGCGCATGGTCGAGCGCCAGCGCCCGCAGGTGTGGAACGTCCTCTCCGACGTCATCCAGGAGCACCCGGTGCTCCTCAACCGGGCGCCGACCCTCCACCGTCTCGGGATCCAGGCCTTCGAGCCGGTCCTGGTCGAAGGAAAGGCGATCCAGATCCACCCGCTCGTGTGTGAGGCTTTCAACGCCGATTTCGACGGCGACCAGATGGCGGTTCATCTCCCCTTGTCCGCCGAGGCGCAGGCCGAGGCCCGGGTGCTGATGCTGTCGTCGAACAACGTATTGTCGCCGGCGTCGGGTCGCCCGATCGTCACTCCGTCGCAGGACATGGTCATCGGGGTCTATTACCTGTCCGAGTACGTCGAGAACGCAAAGGGCGCAGGTCGGCGCTTTGCCGACCTCGACGAGGCGATGATGGCCTACGAGATCGGCGAGTTGTCGCTCCATGCGCCGATCAAGATCCGTCTCGGCGCCCTGGCCGGTGAACCGGAGCTCTATTCCGATCTCAAGCTCACCTTGGGGAGCCTCCTCCCCGAGCAGCCGATGAGCAGGGACGGGCTGTCGGAGACCACCTTGGGGCGGGTCATCTTCAACCAGGCCCTCCCGGAGGGTTTCCCCTTCGTGGATTCGGTGGTGATCAAGGCTGACGTGAGGAAGCTCATCGAGACCATCATCGAGCGCTACCCGAGGTCGGCTGTCGCAGAGACTCTCGATGGGATCAAAGAAGTCGGGTTCCACTACGCCACCAAGGCCGGTCTCAGCATCGCATTGGACGACGTGCGCACTCCTGCGGACAAGGCCCAGATCCTCGAGGCCTATGAGGAGCGCGCCGACAAAGTGCAGAGCCTGTTCCAAAAAGGAGTCGTAACCGACGAGGAGCGGCGTCAGGAACTGATCGAGATCTGGACGGAGGCCACCGAGAAGGTGACCGAGGCCACCAAGATCAGCCTCAAATCGCAGCGCTTCAACTCACTCGACATGATGGTCGGCTCGGGAGCGCGCGGGAACATGATGCAGGTTCGTCAGATCGCCGGAATGCGCGGTCTGGTGGCCAACCCGAAGGGTGACATCATTCCCCGTCCCATCATCTCGAACTTCCGCGAAGGACTGTCGGTTCTCGAGTACTTCATCTCGACCCACGGCGCCCGCAAAGGGTTGGCCGACACCGCCCTTCGCACAGCTGACTCCGGCTACCTGACCCGGCGTCTGGTCGACGTCTCCCAGGAGATGATCGTGCTCGATGAGGACTGCGGGACCGACCGTGGGATCGTCATCCCTGTCATCGACGAGAGGGGCACCAAGATCCGAAACCTCAGGGCCCGGGTCTACGGCCGTGTCCTTGCGGACGACGTCAAAGAAGGCCGGACCATGGTGGCCACTGAGGACGGCAACAAGTTGCGGGCCGGTGTCGTTATCGGCACCAAGGAGCTCCACGCAGTCGAGGAAGCCGTTATCGAATCGGTCCGGGTTCGCTCACCACTCACCTGCGACACCAGAGGTGGCGTATGTCAGGCGTGCTACGGGTTGTCACTCGCCACCGGCAAGACCGTCGAGATCGGTGAAGCGGTTGGCATCATGGCCGCCCAGTCGATCGGCGAGCCGGGCACACAGCTCACGATGAGGACCTTCCACACAGGAGGCGTGGCTGGTGAAGACATTACCCACGGCCTACCCCGCGTAGTCGAGCTCTTCGAGGCTCGCGCTCCCAAGGGGAAAGCGGTCATGGCCGAGGAGAAGGGCGTGGTCACCGTCGTCGAAGACGAGCAGGGTCGTCGCATCCTCCTCGAGGTCGGAGACGACGAGCTCATCTACCCGATCTCGCGTTACGCCAAGCTCAGGCCGGGAGTCGCGAGTGGTGCGACCATCGACGCAGGCACCCAGCTCACCGAGGGCCCATTGGACCCCAAGGAGGTCCTCGAGATCAAAGGGAGTGCGCGCCACCCAGCAGTACCTGGTCGATCAGGTTCAGGAGGTCTACAAGTCACAGGGCGTCGAGATCCATGACAAGCACATCGAGATGATCGTGCGTCAGATGCTGCGACGGGTTCGAGTGGTCTCGCCAAACGAGTCCGACTTCCTACCCGCCGCCCTTGTCGACGATCAGTCCTTCCGGGATACCAACCGGGAACTGGTTGCCGAGGGCAAGCGCCCCGCCGAGGGCAGGCCAGAGCTCATGGGAATCACCAAGGCCTCTCTGGCCACCGATTCCTGGCTATCTGCCGCCTCCTTCCAGGAGACGACCCGGGTCCTGACCGACGCTGCCATCCAGGGACGATCTGACTTCATGCGCGGTCTCAAGGAGAACGTCATCATCGGCAAGCTGATCCCCGCTGGCACCGGCGCCCAGCAGTATCAAATGCTGCAGCCGTCGCTGCCAGGTGCGACCACGGTCGCCAGCCTCGGATTCCTCGAGGGTGGGCCGATGTCAACTGGCGGCGGCGATGATGGCCTCCCCGACGACCCGGCCGAGTGGCTGGCTAGCCTCGGAGGCTCCATTCGCTCGGACGACGAAGAGGAATAGGCGCTCCCGATTGCCATAACTCCTCGAAAAGGCCGCCGAAAGGCGGTCTTTTCGACAATGGCGGCGCAGTCGACCGTAGATATCGTTACAAACCGCGCTTTGCTGGTGCCGTTTTCGTGCCGAAGAATTACCGATGACTTCTGATGAAGGCCCGTCAGGCCCCAAGAAGGGGAGACGGCTCGCTCCAGACGAACTGGCGCGGGATATCGCCAATCGCCTCAAAGTGTCTGGCGGCTCACATGTCGCTGAGCGACGGTTCCTGCCGCACTTCGACCTGCTCAACGCCGGCCGCCTCGTCATGGGCCTGGGCGCGCTGCTGCTGGGCGCCGCTCTAATCGCAGGATTCACCTGGCTGAGCGGTCTGTCCGGATATGAGGCGCCGGGAAGCGTCATCGAGAGCTCGCCTGTTTACGCCTGCCCGGGCGGGCCCCAGCTCGGGGAGGTTTTCGAGGGCGAGGCGATCACAGTTGTCGGGCGGAGCCCGGACCAGACTTGGCTGATCTTGCGCGATGCCCGGGGCCCCGGGAATCGGGTATATGTGTTGCAGTCCGCGATCAGGGTGGATGGCGATCTGACGCTGTTTTCGTCACGCGAGTGCCAGCCGACAGATGGACAGCCGATTGCGGCGGGACAAACGATTCCCCCCGGGGAGAGCACCACCACCGTTGCCGACCATTCCGACGACGACAATTCCTGGCGAGACCACCACCACCGGCGCTCCAACCCCCAGACGCGGAGTCCGCCGAGACATCGAACTCGCCGAGCCCGGGTACGACCACAACCACCACCACCCATCCTGGGGTGACCACGACCACCCGTCCCGATCAGACCACCACTCCCACGACTAGCCGACGACCACCACGACTGAAGACACCACTCCCACGACGTAGCCGACGACCACCACGACGAAGACTCCACTCACCACGACGGAGCCGACGACCACCACGACTGAAGACTACCACTACCACGACTCAGCCGACGACTACTAGTTCGACGGACACGACTCAGCCGTCAATTGGGACCCATGAGGTCCGACCATCGTCGAGACCTGTGGCACGCAATTACGAGGCGATCCGGTCCCGTTGAGCGTCGATTTCGACAACTGGTACCGTATTACCTGCCGAGCCGGGAAATCCCGGCCGATTTGGTACGCGCGCAGACAGATACATAGAATCCGAATGCGTTCGACGGCTCTCCCTCGGGTGAGAGCCGATCAAGCGAGCCGGGCACCCCGCGTGCCCGGTACGCAAGATTTCACAAGAGGATCGGCAGCTTGGGCTGCGCCCATGCCGCTTCCTTCCGTTTAGGAGCAAAATGCCGACGATTGAGCAGCTTGTCCGCGAGGGCAGGAAGCCAAAGACCAAGAAGGCGAAGACCGCCGGTCTGGCCGGGGCCCCGCAACGACGCGGGGTCTGTACCCGCGTCTACACAGTGACTCCCAAGAAGCCGAACTCGGCGTTGCGCAAGGTGTGCCGGGTGCGTCTCTCCACAGGTGTCGAAGTGACCGCCTACATCCCTGGCGAGGGTCACAACCTCCAGGAGCACAGCATCGTTCTCATACGCGGCGGCCGTGTCCGTGACCTTCCCGGCGTCCGTTACAAGGTGATCCGGGGCACCCTCGACGCTTCAGGTGTGAGCACCCGCAAGCAGGCCCGAAGCCGATACGGGACCAAGAAGGACTCCTGATGCGTCGCGCTCCAGCCCAAAAGCGAAAGATCGAGCCCGACCCGGTATTCCGCAGCGTCCTCGTCAGCAAGGTGATCAACAAGGTCCTGCTCAAGGGCAAGAAGAACACCGCACGTGACATCGTCTACAGCGCCCTGGAGACTGTGGAGCAGCGCACCAGCCAGGATCCCGGAATCGTCCTCAAGCGAGCCATCGACAACATCCGCCCCCAGGTCGAGGTCCGCTCCCGCCGTGTCGGCGGCAGCTCCTACCAGGTGCCGGTCGAAGTCTCGCCCCGTCGCCAGGAGAGCCTGGCCATCCGGTGGTTGGTCAATTTCGCCCGTCAACGGCGAGAGCCCACCATGGCCATGCGCTTGGCGAATGAGATTCTCGACGCCTCCAACTACACGGGGGCGGCGGTGAAGCGCAAAGAAGATGTCCACAAGATGGCGGAGTCCAACAAGGCCTTCGCCCATTACCGCTGGTAACAGCCACCGGTCCCAACGGAGAAACTGCAAGAGATTTACCCGAACGTTCCAGCAGGCGGGCCGGCCACCGAACCAGCCCGAACCGCAGGACGTGGGACGTTCACAACCTCATAGCGAGTCGGAGTAGTAGGAAGAGATGAGCGGAAACGCTGCGCTTGAACATTTGCGGGAAGTACCGCTGAGCCGAACCCGGAATATCGGGATCATGGCTCATATCGACGCGGGCAAGACCACCCTCACCGAGCGCATCCTCTATTACACCGGCCGCAACTACAAGATCGGTGAGGTCCATGAGGGCGCAGCCACCATGGACTGGATGGAGCAGGAGCAGGAGCGGGGCATCACCATCACCTCCGCCGCCACCACGTGTGTCTGGCACGAGCACCTGATCAACATCATCGATACCCCCGGCCACGTCGATTTCACCGTCGAGGTCGAGCGCTCGTTGAGGGTTCTCGACGGCGCAGTCGCAGTTTTCGACGGCGTTGCCGGCGTCGAGCCTCAGTCGGAGACGGTGTGGCGTCAGGCTGACCGCTACCACGTCCCAAGGATCTGTTTCATCAACAAGTTGGACCGGACAGGCGCCGACTTCTACGCCGATATCGACTCCATCTCCAATCGTCTCGGTGCCTATCCCCTCGTGATGCAGCTGCCCATTGGCACCGAAGCCAATTTCATGGGCGTCGTCGATCTGGTTGAGGAACGGGCCCATCTCTGGCGTGGAGATGACGGGAAGCAGTGGGACACCACCGACATCCCTGAAGATCTTGCTGCCCTCGCCGCAAAGTACCGTCACGATCTCATCGAGAAGGTGGCCGAGACCTCCGAGGACCTCCTCGAGGCCTATTTGGAGCACGGAACCCTCACCGTCGAGCAGATCAAGTCCGGGGTTCGCCACGGGACTCTCCAGGGAGATTTCAACCCGGTGTTCTGCGGATCAGCATTCAAGAACAAGGGTGTGCAGTTGCTGCTCGACGCAGTTGTCGACTACCTGCCCAGCCCGGCCGACCTCCCCCCGATCAAGGGGTTCAAGCCCGGTGACGAGGAGGTCGTGGTCGAGCGCAAACTCGAAGACACCGAGCCGTTCGCAGCTCTCGCCTTCAAGATCATGTCCGACCCCCATGTCGGCAAGCTCACCTACTTCCGGGTCTATTCAGGGCACGCCGCGAAGGGCGACTCGGTCCTGAACACCTCGACCGGGAAGAAGGAGCGTTTCGGGCGCATCCTGCGAATGCACGCCAACTCACGTGAGGATGTCGAAGAGGTGTTTGCCGGCGACATCGTCGCTGGCATTGGCTTCAAGAACACCACGACGGGAGACACTCTGTCCTCGGAGCGGTCACCGATCCAACTCGAGTCGATGGAATTCCCGGCTCCGGTGATCTCGGTCGCCATAGAGCCCAAGACCAAGTCCGATGACGAGAAGCTCTCCGAGTCGCTGCACCGGCTTACCGAAGAGGACCCCACCTTCCTGGTTCGGACCGACGAGGAGACCGGGCAGACCATCATCTCGGGCATGGGCGAGCTCCACCTGGAGATCCTCGTCGATCGCCTGCTGCGGGAATTCAAGGTCGACGCCACTGTCGGCAAGCCGCAGGTCGCCTATCGGGAGACCATCCGCAGGGCGGTTGAGAAGGTCGTGTATCGGCACGTCAAGCAGACCGGTGGCAAGGGCCAATTTGCCCACGTGGTCATCAACCTCGAGCCGACCGGTCCCGGTGGCGGTTATGAGTTCGTCGACCTCATCAAGGGTGGCAAGATCCCCCGCGAGTACATCCCATCGGTCGACTCGGGCATCGAGGAGGCGTTGGACCAGGGGATCATCGCCGGCTATCCGCTTGTAGACGTCAGGGCGATCCTGGTTGACGGGTCATTCCACGATGTCGACTCCTCGGAGATGGCCTTCAAGATTGCAGGGTCCATGGCACTCCAGGAGGCAGCACGCAAGGCCGGAGTGAAGATCCTCGAGCCGATCATGGAAGTCGAAGTCACCACCCCTGACGAGTACATGGGTGATGTGATTGGAGACCTGAATAGCCGGCGGGGCAAGGTCGAAGGCATGTCCCAGCGGGGAAACAGCCAGGTGATCAGGGCCCAGGTGCCGATGTCGGAGATGTTCGGCTACGCCACGGACTTGCGGTCAAAGACCCAAGGGCGGGCCACATATTCCATGCAATTCCATTCATATCAAGACGTACCTGACTCGATCGCCGACGACATCGTGGCGACCCGGCGTGGCGCGGCATTGAGTTCGAAGCAATAGAGATCTAGGAAAGAGATAGAGGAGCCAAAGAATCATGGCGAAGGCGAAGTTTGAGCGTTCGAAGCCGCATGTGAATGTGGGGACGATGGGTCATATTGATCATGGGAAGACGACGTTGACGGCTGCGATTACGCGGGTGTTGGCGGAGCGGGTTGGTGGTTCGAATCAGTTGACGTCGTTTGATCAGATTGATAAGGCGCCTGAGGAGCGGGAGCGGGGGATCACGATTCAGATCGCTCATGTGGAGTATGAGACCCAGGCTCGTCATTATGCGCATGTGGATATGCCGGGTCATGCGGATTACATCAAGAACATGATTACGGGTGCGGCTCAGGTGGATGGTGCGATTCTGGTGGTGTCGGCGGCTGATGGTCCGATGCCTCAGACTCGGGAGCATGTGTTGTTGGCTCGTCAGGTGGGGGTGCCTTCGATTGTCGTGTTTTTGAACAAGGTTGACATGGTTGATGATTCTGAGCTGTTGGACCTGGTGGAGCTCGAAGTCCGGGATTTGTTGACGGAGTATGAGTTTCCGGGGGATGAGGTTCCGGTGGTGCGGGGTTCGGCGTTGAGGGCGTTGGATGGTGATGAGGCGGCGTCGGATCAGATCATGGAGTTGATGGATTCGGTGGATTCTTATATTCCGGAGCCGGATCGGGATACGGATAAGCCGTTTCTGATGTCGATTGAGGACGTGTTCAGTATTACTGGTCGGGGGACGGTGGTTACGGGTCGGGTGGAGCAGGGGATTTTGAAGGTGAATGAGGAGGTTGAGATCGTGGGGATCCGGCCGACTCATAAGACGGTGGCTACTGGGATTGAAATGTTCCGCAAGCTTTTGGATGAGGGTCGGGCTGGGGACAACGTCGGGGTGTTGCTGAGAGGTGTGGGTAAGGATGAGGTGGAGCGGGGTCAGGTTCTGGCGAAGCCGGGGTCGATTACTCCGCATACTGATTTTGAGGCTCAGGTGTATGTGTTGACTAAGGAGGAGGGGGGCCGTCATAACCCGTTTTTTCCTGGGTATCGGCCTCAGTTCTATTTTCGGACTACTGATGTGACGGGGTCGGTTCAGTTGCCGGAGGGGACTCAGATGGTGATGCCTGGTGATAACACGGAGATGAACGTGGAGCTGATAGCTCCCATCGCCATGGATGAGGGTCTCCGTTTCGCGATCCGTGAAGGCGGCCGCACCGTCGGCGCCGGCCGAGTCATCAAGATCCTCAAATGAGCGACCAGCAGAAGATCCGGATCCGCCTCAAGGCCTACGACCACAACGTGGTCGATGAGTCCTCGAAGAAGATCACCGAGACCGTGTTGCGGACTCAGGCCAAGATCAAGGGCCCGGTTCCTCTGCCTACGGAGATCCATCGCTATTGCGTCATCCGTGGCCCGCATGTTGACAAGGACTCACGTGAGCATTTCGAAATGAGAATCCACAAGCGTCTGATCGACATCCTGGAACCGACTCCCAAGACGGTCGACTCCCTGATGCGGCTCGAGCTCCCTGCCGGGGTTGAAGTGGAGATCAAGCTGTGAGCTCGTTCACCGCGTTGCAGCGTTCAGCGTTCACCGCAATTGCCTTCGGGTTGTTGGCCGCAAACCGATCCTGCGTCGCAAACGACGTCTCCTCGGACGACGCGTCGGACGGTCAACGGAGAACGGGACATGAACGCCATCCTCGGGCAAAAGCTGGGGATGACCCAGGTCTTCGATGACCAGGCTCGGGCGATCCCGGTGACGGTTATCAAAGCCGGGCCCTGTCATGTCACCCAGATCAAGACCATGGAGAGCGATGGCTACAACGCGATCCAGATCTCATATGGCGAGGTCAAGCCGGGCCGGATCAACAAGCCGGAGGCAGGGCATCTCGCCAAAGCCGGGGTTGCCCCGGCCAAGCACCTCGTCGAGGTTCGTGTCTCCGACCCCGCTTCCTACACCCTGGGTCAGGAGATCCGGATCGCAGATGTCCTCAAGCCCGGGGTCAAGGCGGATGTCGCCGGGGTCTCCAAGGGCAAGGGCTTCGCCGGTGTTATGGAGCGGCACAATTTCAAAGGTCAAGGCGCTTCTCACGGCACTCACAAGAAGCACCGTGCCCCGGGTTCGATCGGTGCTTGCGCCACCCCGGCTCGGGTGTTCAAGGGAATGAAGATGGCCGGGCGACTGGGCGGCGAGAGAGTGACCACTCTCAGCCTCGAGGTAGTCAGCGTCGACGCCGAGCGGGATCTCCTGCTGCTCGGTGGGGCAGTCCCCGGTCCGAAGGGCTCAATGGTCCTGGTTCGCGAGGCGGTGAAAGCTCGTGGCTGACGTAAAGGCACCGCTGTTCACTGCCGACGGCACGTCCAAGGGCGAAGTGAAGCTCGACGCCGAGGTCTTCGGCATCGAGCCCAACCTGGCCGTGCTCCATCAAGTGATCACGGCTCAGCTCGCAGGTGCCCGATCGGGCACCGCATCGACCAAGACCCGCGGCCAGGTTCGTGGTGGTGGGCGCAAGCCATGGCGCCAGAAAGGCCTCGGACGTGCCCGCCAAGGATCCATTAGGGCGCCGCACTGGGTTGGTGGTGGTGTGGCCCATGGCCCCAAGCCCCGCGATTACAGCCAGCGGACTCCCAAGAAGATGAAGCGGCTCGCTCTGCGAAGCGCACTCTCTGCCCGCGCCTCGGAGGAGGCGGTCAAGGTCATCGACGATTTCGACTGGGCAGCTCCCAAGACGAAGCAGGCAGTCGCGCTGCTCGAGGCGATCGGAGCCGGGGGCAAGGCCCTAGTCGTGCTCAGCCAGCTCGATGGAGTCGCCGGGCGTTCGTTCCGCAACCTTCCCGACGTGATTCTTGCCGAGCCCGGGCACCTCACGCCCTATGACGTCCTCTGGGCGGATCAGGTCGTGTTCACGAGTCACACGGTCGGCTCAGTGGGCCGATCCAGCTCCTACGAGGTCAGCGACAGCGACTTCGTCAAGGAAGCCGAGGTCGCAAAGGGAGAGGAAGAGGGAGGTGACGCCGCATGAGAGACCTACGCGACATCATCCTTGCCCCGGTGGTCTCCGAGAAGTCATACGACCTCATCGAGCACAACAACACGTACACGTTCCTGGTCGACACTCACTCCAACAAGAGCGAGATCAAGAACGCAGTCGAGCAGGTCTTTGGGGTGCGGGTCGTGCGTGTCAACACCATGAACCGCAAGGGGAAGCTGAAGCGGCAGGGCTGGAAGATGGGCCGGCGCAAGGACACCAAACGAGCTCTGGTCACTCTCGCCGCCGGTAATTCGATCGATTTGTTCGGAGTCTGAGATGGCAGTCAAGAAACGAAAACCAACTTCTCCAGGGCGCCGGTTCCAAACAGTTTCGGACTTCGCCGAGATAACAACCGACACGCCCGAGAAGTCGCTGATCGCCAAGAAGAGCAAGACTGGCGGGCGCAACACCTACGGTCGGGTCACCTCCCGTCATCGCGGTGGTGGCCACAAACAGCGCTACCGGGTCATCGACTTCCGGCGCAACAAGGACGGCATCCCCGCCCGCGTCGCGACCATCGAGTACGACCCGAATCGGAATGCCCGGATCGCACTGCTCAATTACGCCGACGGCGAGAAGCGCTACATCCTTGCCCCGCTCGGGGTCAAGGTCGACGATCGGCTCGAGTCCGGATCGAAAGCCGAGATCCGGCCCGGCAATGCGCTCCCACTTCGCAACATCCCCGCAGGAACGATCGTCCATGCAATCGAGATGCGTCCCGGTGGCGGAGCCAAGCTCGGCCGTTCGGCAGGCTCTGCCGTGCAGCTGATGTCAAAAGAGAATGACCTCGCCCTGCTCCGGCTTCCATCTGGGGAGATGAGACAGGTGCCGCTCGACAGTCGAGCCACCGTGGGCCAGGTTGGGAACACCGAAGCCGAGCTCATCAAGCTGGGCAAGGCAGGTCGCAAACGTTGGAAAGGCGTCCGCCCCCAAACCAGAGGTGTGGCTATGAACCCCGTCGACCATCCGCTGGGTGGTGGCGAGGGCAAGTCGTCAGGTGGCCGTCATCCGGTCAGCCCTTGGGGACAGCCCGAAGGGCGCACGCGCAGCAGAAAGAAAGCATCCAGCAAGTACATCGTGCGACGCCGTGCGAAGAAGGGTCGGAGGTAAGCCATGGCACGGAGTCTCAAGAAGGGGCCCTTCGTCGATGACCATCTCGCAGCAAAGGTCGACGAGCTCAATCGAACCGGTGGCAAACGCGTTATCAGGACCTGGTCCCGTCGCTCAACCATCATTCCCGAGATGATCGGGCACACCATCGCAGTTCACGATGGCCGGAAGCATGTGCCGGTCTACGTCACCGAGTCGATGGTTGGGCACAAACTCGGAGAATTCGCCCCCACTCGGACCTTCCGTGGTCACGCCGATAAGTCAGCGAGAAAGCGATGAAGGTCAGGGCTCAAGCCAAGTACATAAGGCAGTCGCCATACAAGGTGCGGCTCGTTCTCGACCTGGTGCGCGGGCTCCCCGTCCTCGAGGCCGAAGACGTGCTGCGTCTGACACCGCGCGGTGCCACCGAGCCGGTGGCGAAGGTGCTGCACTCAGCTGTGGCCAACGCCGAGCACAACCATGCGCTCGACGCCGAGGATCTGGTGGTCGCTGAGGCCTTTGCCGACGAAGGCCCGACCCTCAAGCGTTACCGGCCAAGGGCCCGGGGGCGGGCGGCCAAGATCAGAAAGCGAACGAGCCACATCACGATCGTGGTGTCGGACAGGAATGAGGAGGTGAACTGATGGGTCAGAAGGTTCACCCCTATTCGTTCCGGCTAGGTGTTTCCACTGACTGGAAGTCGAAGTGGTTCTCCCAAAAGGACTACGTCGCATTCGTCAACGAGGACTGGAGAATTCGAAAGTACCTGACGGATGAATTGCTCAGAGGCGCGGTTTCGCGCGTGGATATCGAGCGGACTCGGGACCGGCTCATCGTGGACATCCACACCGCTCGCCCCGGAGTGGTCATCGGCCGCAAGGGTGCCGAGGCCGAACGGCTTCGGGGTGCCCTGGAGGCCATGGCCGATCGCCCGGTGAAGCTGAATATCAATGAGGTGAAGGATCCCGATCTCGACGCCGCTCTCCTCGCCCGGGGGATCGCGGATCAAATCGAAAACCGGATCGCTTTCCGACGCGCCATGAAGCGTGCCATCGCGTCTGCCCTCAAGGCTGGAGCCGAGGGCGTTCGCGTGGAGTGCAAGGGCCGCTTGGGCGGCGCTGAGATGGGTCGTCGCGAGTGGTACCGCGAGGGTCGCGTTCCGCTCCACACCTTCCGAGCCGACATCGACTACGGCACCGCCACCGCTCACACCACGGTGGGCACTATCGGTGTCAAGGTCTGGGTCTATCGGGGCGAGGTCGTTTCCCGGGGCCAGGTCTCCGGCGATCGAATTGCTGCCGAGGCCGATCTCGCTGTCGGCGGGCCGGCGCGCCGGACTCGCAAGAGCATCAAGTCCCGTGCCGAAGAGGCTGCCGGCTCCGACGCCAGGCCAAGGTTGATCGAAGCTGGTGGCGGCAAGCGCCTCATCGAAGCCGGCGGTGGCAAGAAGGAAGGTGGCCGTCGCATCATCGAGGCCGGTGGTGGGCGTCGCCCCACCGCCGCAGAGGCGCAGGTGGAGTACGACTCCGCCCGCGAAGACGTGGTCTTGCCGGAGGGTCAGGTTGCGGCTCCGGAGGCCGAGGTCGATGCGGTTGACATCGCACCCCCCTCATCCGAGACGGTGGAAGTCGCCGACGCTGAGGTTGACGCTGTCGATACCGCACCTCCTTCGTCCCCCGAGGAGCAGGGGGACAACCCATCCGCCTCGTCCGAGCAGAGCTCGGACGGTCTCCCCGCAGAGCAGGGGGACAACGGTGAGGAGGAGTAGCCGATGTTGATGCCCAAGAGGACAAAACATCGCAAGATGCATCGCGGCCGCCGGTCCGGCGTCGCCAAGGGTGGAACCCAGGTGAACTTCGGGGAGTACGGATTGCAGGCGCTCGAAGCCGGGTGGATCACCGCCCGTCAGATCGAGGCGGCCCGTGTCGCCATCACCAGGGCGGTTAAGCGTGGTGGCAAGGTTTGGATCACCATTTTCCCGGACAAGCCGGTCACGCAGAAGCCTGCCGAGACCCGTATGGGATCCGGCAAGGGCAATCCAGAGTTCTGGGTCTCCGTCGTGAAGCCCGGGCGGGTGATGTTCGAATTGGCCGGCGTTCCCGAGGATCTTGCCCGCGAGGCGATGAGGAAGGCCGGCAACAAGCTGCCCATCAGGACTCGATTTGTTTCCCGGGAGGAGCTATGAGCCCCACCGAGATCCGTGACATGTCTGACGCAGAGCTGGTGGATGCTCTGGGCGAGGCCAAGATGGAGCATTTCAACCTGCGATTCCAACTCGCAACCAATCAACTCGACAACAACTCCCGTATCCGTGAGGTCAAGAGGGACATCGCCCGAATCCTCACCGTGATGCGTGAGCGAGAGTCCCAGGAGTCGCTGACAGCGGCCGAGGAGCGTGCCTGATGACAGAAAACAGCACGAGAGGACGTCGCAAGGTCCGTGTCGGCGTGGTCGTATCCGACTCGCGCGACAAGACCGTGACCGTGGAGGTTCCTACTCAGATGAGCCATCCGCGTTATGACAAAGTCGTCCGTCGTAGCACCAAGTTCCATGCCCATGACGAGGCCAACGACGCCAAGGTTGGCGACACAGTCCGCATCATGGAGACGAGACCCCTCTCGAAGCAGAAGAGATGGCGTGTGGTCGAGGTCGTGGAGCGGGCCAGATGATCCAACAGGAATCCCGTCTCAAAGTGGCCGACAACACCGGTGCCCGCGAACTTCTCTGTATCCGCGTCCTCGGCGGTTCGTCGCGTCGGTACGCCGGGATCGGCGACATCATTGTGGGGACCGTCAAGGACGCCAACCCTGGCGGGTCGGTGAAGAAGGGCGAGGTCGTCAAGGCCGTCGTGGTGCGCACCAAGAAGGAGTCACGACGCTCCGATGGCACCTACATCCGCTTCGATGACAACGCCTGCGTGATCATCGACAACAACTCTCAGCCACGGGGAACCCGCATTTTCGGCCCGGTGGCGCGGGAGCTCCGTGACCGCAAATTCATGCGCATCGTCTCACTCGCCCCGGAGGTGTTGTGATGAAACTCAAGCAAGGGGACAAGGTGATGGTGATCGCCGGCAAGGACGCCGGCAAGGAGTCGCGCATCAGCCGGGTGTTCCCCAAGGACGACAAGATCCTCGTCGAAGGAGTCAACACCGCCAAGCGTCACACCAAGCCCAGGGGCCAGACGATGCAGGGCGGGATCATCGACAAGGACATGCCTATCGCTGTCTCCAACGTGATGATCATCTGCGAGAAGTGCGGCCCGACCCGGATTGCCCATCGATTCGACGAAAAGGGCCAAAAGCACCGGATCTGCGTGAAATGTGAAGGTGAGCTGTGAGCGAGATCCCGCGTCTCAAAACCCGTTATGCCGAGGAGATCGGCCCGATGCTCAAAGAGCAACTCGGGCTCGCCAATGTCATGGAGGTTCCGCGTCTCGCAAAGATCGTGGTGAACATGGGGGTCGGCGAGGCGGTCCAGGACAAGAAAGCCATCGACTCTGCGATGGACGAACTGAGTCTCATCACCGGCCAAAAGGCCCGGATGAACCGCTCGCGCAAGTCGATCGCCGGGTTCAAGGTCAGGGAGGGGATGCCCATTGGCGCCTCGGTCACGCTCCGCGGCGCCCGCATGTGGGAATTCTTCGACCGACTGCTTGCGGTGGCCATACCCCGGATCCGTGACTTCCGCGGCCTCAACGCCACTTCCTTCGACGGTCGGGGCAACTACAGCTTCGGAGTCACCGAGCAGTTGATCTTCCCTGAGATCGACTTCGACCAGGTTTCATCGACACGGGGGATGGACATCACCATCTGCACCACCGCCACCAACGACGAGCACGCCAAGGCGTTGCTCGATGCCTACGGATTCCCGTTCCGCAAGGCAACCACGGGGGTCTGAAGGAGAAATGAATGGCTAAGAAATCTCTAATCGCCAAAGCCAACCGCGAGCCCAAGTTCAAGGTGCGTGGCTACAACCGCTGTCAGCGGTGTGGTCGGTCGCGTGCGTACTTGCGTGACTTCGGGATGTGTCGCATCTGTGTTCGCCAGCTGGCCTCGCAGGGCGAGCTGCCCGGTGTCAGAAAGGCGTCCTGGTAATGGTCAACGATCCAATCGCAGACATGCTTACCCGGATCCGCAACGCCGTTGCGGTTGGCCACGAGCGGGTTGCGATGCCCGCCTCGAAGATGAAAGTGGGTATTGCCCGGATCCTCCAGGATGAGGGCTTCATCGATCGCTTCGACGTCAAGGACAGCGGTCCCGTGCCCGAGTTGGAGCTCGTTCTCCGCTACGGCGCCCGACGCCAGCCCGCCATCGGCGGTATCAAGCGCATCTCCAAGCCGGGACACCGTATCTACCGGGGTGCCAGCGAGATCCCGAGGGTTCTCGGCGGGCTCGGCGTTGCCGTGGTCTCGACGAGCCAGGGCTTGCTTCCTGACCGTGAAGCCCGTCGCCGTCGGTTGGGCGGCGAGATCGTTTGCGAGGTTTGGTGAAATGAGTCGTGTAGGCAAGATGCCGGTCACCGTGCCCTCTGGTGTCGATATCGACATCAAAGGGACCAAGGTGATCGTCAAAGGCAGTCGGGGCGAGTTGTCCCGCGAGTTCACCGATCGCGTGAGCTTCCAGATGGACGATGGTGTGGTCACCGTCGGTCGCGAGGACGACACCCGCGAGTCGAGGGCTTTACACGGTCTGTCGCGCGCCCTTCTCTCCAACATGGTGGTCGGGGTCTCGGAAGGTTTCAGCAAGGTCCTCGAGATCCAGGGTGTCGGCTATCGCGCCTCACTCAAGGGCGAAGACATCGAGCTACTGGTGGGGTTCAGCCACTCGGTCGACGTCCCCGCACCGAAGGGGATCACCTTCGAGGTCCCCGAGCCGACTCGCATCGTGGTTTCCGGGATCGACAAGGAACAGGTCGGCCTGGTCGCTGCCAACATTCGCAAGATTCGTCCCCCCGAGCCCTACAAGGGCAAGGGAATTCGTTATGCCGGCGAGCACGTGCGTCGCAAGGCCGGGAAGGCAGGTAAGTGATGAACGGCTCTCGAAAGGATGCTCGGTCCCGACGCCATACGCGGGTGAGAAAGCGGGTACGGGGCACTGGAGAGCGCCCCCGTCTCGCGGTATTCCGCAGCAATCGCTACATATATGCCCAGGTCATCGACGACACCGTCGGCAAGACTCTGGCTTCGGCCTCCTCACACGAGACCGACCTCAAGGACTCGACGTTGAACATGTCGACCGCGGCCAAGGTGGGCGAGTTGTTGGCGGGACGGGCCAAGGACGCCGGTGTCAGCACCGTTGTCTTCGACCGCGGCGGATACAAGTACCACGGCAAGGTCAAGGCTCTCGCCGACGCCGCCCGCGAATCAGGATTGGAGTTCTGAAATGGCCCAGGAGCAAAACCAGTACGACGAGCGGGTGATCCAGATCAACCGCGTCGCCAAGGTGGTCAAGGGTGGTCGCCGTTTCAGCTTCACCGCTTTGGTGGTCGTTGGTGACGGCAATGGCAAGGTTGGAATCGGATACGGCAAGGCCAAAGAGGTCCCGGCTGCCATCCAGAAGGGGATGGAGAGTGCTCGACGGGCGATGGTCAGCATCGCGATGGCCGGGCAGACGGTGGTCCACATCACGACCGGCGAGCACGGAGCGTCCAAGGTGCTGGTCAAGCCGGCCGCACCTGGGACCGGCGTCATCGCCGGCGGAGCGGTCCGCCAGATTCTCGAGGCGGCCGGCGTCAAGGACGCCCTGGCCAAGTCTCTTGGCTCCCCGACCCACCTCAATGTGGCGAAAGCGGCGATGAATGCTCTCACCAATCAGCGTCGTCCCGATGACGTTGCCCGGCTCCGCGGAAAGCAGGCGGAGGACATCGTGCCTCCGGGGCTGCTGGCGGCCTATCGAGGCACGGAGTCGCTCCGTGCCCACACCAAGTGAGTTCCGCAATGGCGACCAAGACAGTGAAAGTGACTTTGAGGCGGTCCGTGATCGGAGAGAAGCCGAAGACCAGGGCGACAGTTGAGTCTCTCGGTCTTCGCAAGCTCAATCAGACTCGCCAGCACACCGACACTCCGGTGTTGCGGGGGATGCTTCACAAAGTTCGCCATCTGGTGGAAGTGGAAGAGGGCTGAGGATGACTGACGAGAAGAAACAACTGAAGCTTCACGACCTGAAGCCGGCGCCGGGCTCGAAGAAGGAGCGGATTCGGGTTGGCCGTGGTGAAGGCGGGCGACGGGGCAAGACGGCAGGACGGGGAACCAAAGGACTCAAGGCTCGCAACACCTTGCGTCCCGGTTTCGAAGGCGGTCAGACCGCCCTTGCCATGCGCCTCCCCAAGCTTCCCGGGTTCAAGAACCCGAACAAGGAGGAATTTGCGATCGTGAACCTGGCCGCGCTCGACACCTTCGACGCCGGTAGCGAGGTGAATCCTGAGGAACTTCGCAACCGGGGCATGATCCGGCACAAGGGCCGGGTCAAGGTCCTGGCTCAGGGCGACCTCGACAAAGCGCTCACCGTCAAGGCCCACGCCTTCAGCGCGGCAGCCAAGAAGAAGATCGAGGAAGCCGGTGGCACGGTGGAGGTCATTTCGTGATGAGTCGCAAGTCGCAAGTCGCAAGTCATAAGCCAGAAAACAGGGCAAGCTATGGCACGCGATCTGACCTCTTGTGCTTCAGCCTGAGACTTATGACCTGAGACCTGAGACCAATGCTCACTATCTACCGCAACATGTTCAAGGTCCCGGATCTCCGGGCCAAGATCCTGTTCACACTGGCGATGTTCGGTGTCTATCGGCTGGGATGCACCATCCCGGTTCCCGGCATCGACCTGCAAGCCGTCGAGCTCTTCCAGCAGCAGCAGGAGGCCGGTGGGATCTACGGTCTTCTCAACCTGTTCTCGGGTGGGGCCCTCAGTTCCTTCTCCGTGTTCTCCCTCGGGATCATTCCCTACATCACGGCGTCCATCATCCTCCAGCTACTGACGGTGGTGATACCCAAGTTGCAGGCTCTCCAGGATGAAGGAGAGTCGGGGCGCAAGGTGATCACCCAATGGACCCGCTATCTCACGGTGATTCTCGCCCTGATCCAGTCGACGAGCTTCACCTACCTGTTCCATGTAGGGCGGTTCACCAACGGCATCGACCTGATCCCGAACTACTCGACCGGTCGGGTGATCCTCGTGGTGCTAACCATGACTGCGGGGACGGCGATGGTCATGTGGCTCGGCGAATTGATCACCCAGCGTGGGGTTGGCAACGGGATGTCCCTGATCATCTTTGTCTCGATCCTCAGCCAGTTCCCCTTCGAGTTCGCCCAGATTTGGGGCCAGACCATCCCCGGCGGTCAGTACATCCGGTTCGCAATTGTGATCCTTGTGTTCCTGGTGATGATCGCCGCGATCATCTATGTCGACCAGGCACAACGTCGGATACCGATTCAGTTCGCGAAGCGGGTGCGGGGTCGTCGGGTGATGGGCGGACAGTCGACCTACATACCTCTGAAGGTCAACACGGCGGGTGTGATCCCCGTGATCTTCGCCACCTCGGTCCTGCTGATCCCGTCGTTGATCATCACGGCCATCCCGTCGGACGCTTCGTGGGTTCAGTCGATTTACAACTGGATCAACGGCAACCTCGGCGGCGGAGGGGGCAGTGGCGTCAGTTGGTGGTACATCCTGATCTTGTTCTGCCTGATCATCTTCTTCACCTACTTCTACACGGCGATCCAGTTCGACCCTGAGAAACAGGCTGAGATGATTCAGCGTCAGGGAGGATTCGTTCCTGGAGTCCGCCCGGGGCGCCAGACCTCCAAGCACCTTGCCTTCATACTCAACAGGATCACCCTGCCCGGTTCGATCTTCCTGGCGACAATTGCGATCCTCCCCGCCATCGCCGGGGCAGTTTGGAACATCTCGATCGCCTTCTCCGGGGTGTCGATCCTGATCGTGGTCGGTGTTGCCCTGGAGACCATGAAGCAGATCGAATCCCAGCTCACCATGAGAAACTACGAAGGGATATTGACGTGAGCCACCGTTTCCTCCCCCAGGAGCGAAGCGACGTTGGGGGAGGTGGCCCGGAGGGCCGGAGGGGGCACCGTTGACGCATAAGGGCATGCCCCCCTCCCCGGCTGCGCCGGTACTCCCCCCACCGCTCACTTCGTTCGCTGGGGGGAGAAACGCGTGAAGCTCTTGTTCATTGGTCCTCCTGGTGCCGGCAAGGGGACCCAGGCCAGTCGGGCGGCAGCGACGCTCGGCGTGCCTCATATCTCGACCGGTGAGATGTTCCGCCAACAGGCCGCAGCTGGAACCGAACTCGGCTTGAAGGCCAAGGCGATCATGGCTTCCGGTGAATATGTGCCCGACGAGCTGACCGTTGCCATGCTGGAAGGACGTTTGGCCGAAGCTGACGCCGCAGCCGGTTTCATCCTCGACGGCTTTCCCCGAACCGCCGGACAGGTGGCCGCCCTCGATGCCCTGATCGGAGAGGATGGGCTGGAGGGTGTAGTGGTCTTCGAGGTCGACGACGAGGAGCTCATGCGCCGTCTTCTCGCCAGGGGTCGGGGCGACGACACCGAGGAGACGATCAGAAATCGGTTTCAGGTGTTCCACGACCAGACAGCCCCACTTCTCGAGATCTATGGCGGCCGGGGCCTGTTGGTTCCCATCGACGGGATGGGTGAGATCGACGAGGTGGCGTCGCGAATCCTGTCTGCGCTCGAAGACCTGGATTGAGACGATGATCACCATCAAGAGCCGGCGGGAGTTCGCCAAGATGCAGGTGGCGGGCGCCGCAGTGGCTGCCGTCCTCGCAGCCGTCAGGGATGCCGCGGTCCCCGGGGTCAGCCTCCTCGAACTCGACGATATCGGCGCTCGGATCATCTCGGATCGGGGTTGCACCCCATCATTCCTGGGATACAACGGCTACCCCAAAAACCTATGTCTTTCTCCCAACGACGTGATCGTCCATGGGATCCCGACCGACTATCGCCTCAAGGACGGGGACATCCTCTCGGTGGATGCCGGCGCCATTTTTGAGGGCTTTCACGGTGACGCGGCCTTCACCATGCCGATTGGAGCCATCGGACCCGCCGCAGAGAGCCTCATCGAGGTAACCGAGCGGGCGCTGTGGGCGGGGATCTCGACTGTGCACAAAGGCAAGCACCTCGGGGACATCGGGGCCGCAGTGGCCGCGGTCGGCGAGGCGCATGGCTACGGGATCGTCGAGGAATACGTCGGCCACGGGATCGGCCGCCAGATGCACGAAGAACCCCAGGTTCCGAACTACGGAACCCCCGGCCGCGGGCTGAAACTTCGCACCGGAATGGCCTTGTGCATCGAGCCCATGTTCAACGCCGGCACCCGGCTGACCAAAGTCGACCTCGACGGTTGGACCGTTCGCACCGAGGACGGCTCTCTCTCCGCTCATTTCGAGCACACGATTTGTGTGACTCCGGACGGAGTTCAGGTGTTCACGGCGGCCGAAGAGCCTCTGATGGTCGAATTTGAGCAGAGTGCCACCCTTGGTTAGCATTACGTCGTCTACCCGACCCGTTTGTAACGGGTTCGGAGACGCCCAGGACACACAGTCCCTCTTTCCCGATCCGCAGGGCAAGGGCTGGTTTGTGGACTGGGAAATACTCGCGCACGTCCCGGGGCTCAAACCCGGGCCTGGGGCCGGTCCCACGGATCCCCAACGCGCGACACCGAAGTTTTGGAGCTGATGATGAAGGTTCGACCTTCCACCAAGAAGATGTGCGAGAAGTGCCGGGTTATCCGGCGCCGTGGTCGCGTCTGGGTCATCTGCCCCAATCCACGTCACAAGCAACGTCAAGGATGATCTGAGTGGCACGTATTGCAGGAGTCGACCTCCCCAGAGACAAGCGTCTCGAGATTGGTTTGACCTATATCTATGGGATCGGCCTCACCCGGGCCCAGAAGATCTGCGCCGACACCGAGGTCGATCCTGACACTCGGATCCGTCAGCTGACTGACGACGAGGTGACCCGGATCAGGCGTTACATCGAGGCGACCTTCCAGGTCGAAGGTGACTTGCGCCGTGAAGTCCAACAGAACATCAAGAGAAAGATCGAGATCGGCAGCTATCAGGGAATCCGCCATCGTCGCGGCTTGCCGGTGCGCGGTCAGCGGACACACACCAATGCCAGGAGCCGCAAGGGCCGTCGGGTCGCCATTGCAGGCAAGAAAAAAGTGACGAAGTAGGAGTCTTTAGGTGGCGAAGCAGCAGGGAGCGAAGCGAGTCCGGAGGCGAGAGCGAAAGAACATTTCGCACGGACAGGCCCACATCAAGGCCAGCTTCAACAACACGATCATCAACATCACCGATCAGACCGGGGCGTCGGTCGCGTGGACCTCTGGCGGTTCGGTGGGTTTCAAAGGGTCGAGGAAATCGACCCCGTACGCGGCCCAGGTCGCTGCTGAAGAAGCGGCTCGGCGCGCCGGGGAGCACGGGATACGCAAGCTCGATGTGATCGTCAGCGGCACTGGCTCCGGTCGTGACACTGCCGTGCGGACACTGCAGAACATGGGCATGGAGGTCACCTGGATTCGTGACGTCACTCCGATCCCTCACAACGGCTGTCGCCCCAAGAAGCGGAGACGCGGCTAATGGGTCGCTACACAGGTCCCCGCCACAAGGCATGCCGCAGAGCGCGCACGCAGCTCTGTCAGTCGAAGCGCTGCCCGGTCGACCGTCGGCCCTATCCGCCGGGTGAGCATGGTCGTGGCCGCATCCGTGAGAGCGACTATCTCATCCAGCTCCGCGAAAAGCAGAAGCTGCGCTCGATGTACGGAGTTCTAGAGCGTCAGTTCCGGCGTTACTACGAGGAGGCTGCTCGTCGCCCCGGCATCACCGGAGAAAACCTGCTTCGTCTGTTGGAACAGCGTCTCGACAACGTCGTCTGGCGCTCCGGTCTCGCTGCAACTCGTCCCCAGGCCCGCCAGCTCGTGAATCACGGGCATTTCCGGGTCAATGGGAGGAAGGTGGATATCGCGTCCTATCAAGTCCGGCCCGGTGACGTCGTCACCATCAAGGATGGGAGCCGGGACAGCATCGTCATCCAACACGCCGTGGACACCCAGGGCCGCGAGGCTCCGGCCTGGCTCTCTGTCGACCTCGGCGAGCGGAAGGTGGCCGTGATGGATCAGCCCCGACGGGACCAGATCGACACGGACATAAATGAACAGTTGATCGTCGAGCTCTACTCGAAGTGAGGTAATCCTTTGTTGATCGTTCAGCGCCCCCAGATCGAAGAGGAATCGATCTCAGACACAAGATCCAAGATCGTGGTCGAGCCGTTGGAGCCGGGCTTCGGCTACACGCTGGGCAACACCCTTCGTCGTACCTTGCTCTCTCGCATCCCGGGCGCCGCGGTCACTTCGATCCGGATCGAAGGAATCGAGCACGAGTTCTCCACCATCCCTGGAGTTGTGGAGGATGTCGTCGACATCATCCTCAACATCAAGCGAATGGTGGTCCGGATGGCCGGCACCGACACCGAGGTGATTCATCTCACCGCCAAAGGTGCTGGTGAGGTCAAGGCCGGTGACATTCGGCTCCCGGCGGGAGTGGAAATCGTTAACCCCGACATGCACATTGCAACCATGAGCGCGAGCGGCCGTCTCGAGATGGAGCTGACCGTTGCCCCGGGAGTTGGATACCGCACTGCCGATTCGAACAAGGGCTCAGTCTCCACCATCGGTGTCATCCCGGTCGATTCGATCTTCTCTCCGGTCCGCAAGGTCTCCTATCGGGTGGAGAACACCCAGGTGGGGCAGATGACCAACTTCGACCGGCTGGTGCTCGACGTCGAGACCAATGGAGCCGTTGATCCCGGTGAGGCCGTCTCTTCCGCAGGCAAAACGCTCCGTGAGCTGATGGGCCTCTTCGCCGACATCGGTGAGGGCCAGGGCCTCGAATTGGGCGACGTTCAGACCGAGCATGCCGGGTTCCCGGAGAAGGAACTGCCGATCGAGGCACTCGATCTCTCCGAGAGGCCCCGCAACTGTCTGCGTCGCGCCCAGATCAAGACCGTTGGCGAGCTCATCGAGCGGACGTCCGATGACCTGTTGAACATCACCAACTTCGGTCAGAAGAGTCTCGAGGAAGTCACCGCCAAGCTCGACGAGCTCGGGCTCAGCCTGGCAGACGCCACCGGCGGTTCCTGATGCCCCGTCCCCGCAAGGGTGCCCGGCTCGGAGGTTCGCCCTCCCATGAGCGCAAACTCCTCGCCAACCTGGCGACGGATCTGTTCATGCACGAGAAGGTGACCACCACCCTGCCCAGGGCCAAGGCGGTCAGGCCACTCGCTGAGAAGCTGATCACCACTGCTCGAAAGGGCGATCTGCACTCCAAGCGAACTGTGTTGCGAACCATCCGAAGCCGCGAAGCGGTGTCGAGATTGTTCGACGACGTCGCTCCTCGTTATGCGGACCGGGCCGGTGGCTACACCCGGATCACCAAGATCGGCCCCCGTCGTGGAGACGGCGCCGAAGAGGCCATAATCGAGCTCGTGTAAGTGCGGGCCGACTTTGCCCGATTGGCTCCAGACGAAGCGGTAGCTCCGGGCGACCGGCGTCTGTTCGCCCGAGACTGCGCTGGCGCAGACATTTCTAGGGCTTTGGAGAACTGAGGGTTGGTCTCGGGCGAAGTCGCCCGGCATCAACTACCGGGCGAGCATCCCGAAGAGGATGCCCAACACCACCAGGACGCCTCCGACGATCAGAACCTGAACCGGCGTGACCTTGGCCTTGAGCAGGCGGGCGGAGAGGACCACGTCCAGCATCGTCACGCCACCGAGCACCAACAGGACCAGCCCGGCGACCAAGAGAAGCGTCGATACCAGGGCGGGAGCGAGGATGGCAACCACCAGTGCGGCCAGGACCACCAGCGATCCGCCTCGGGTGAACATCCAGCTCGGCAACTTGCCGCCGAACATCTTTTCAGCCTTTTCGAGGCCTCGATCGAACGCGCCTGGCTGCTTGGGCTGCTTGGGCTCCTTGGGCGCTCCCTTCTCGACGGGCGCTGCCTGCTCGACCTGGGTAGCGGCAGCAGTCGACGCGGTAGCCGCGGCCGGCGCCACGGCGGGTGCTGGTGAGCTCTCAGGGCGGGTGGGCGAGCCATTGGTCGAAGCGGGCTTCGGGGATCTTGAGAGGGTGGGCAGCTTGAAGGGCTTGGGCATCGACACGACGGACTGTTTGCCGTTGATGCCAGCCGCTGCCTCGAACGCCTCGCTCTCGCTGAACTGGAGGATCAACTCCTCGCCTTCTGCGGATACACGGACGCCTTCCGGCCCCGGGGTGAGGTCGATGTCGTCCAGCGCCCAATTACCGATTTCGTGATCGCCGGATGCCACCCGCAAGCGGCCATCGTCGATGTCGACGGTGGCTGGAAGCGAATTGGTGTCACCCGGGACTTTCAGGGAAGCACTGAATTGGCCCATAGGCCCAGTTATCGGCAGGTTTTGCCCCGACTTGCGCGGAAAACCTCAGGAAGAAGTGACGGTGGCGACAGAGAAAACGGCGAAGAAAAGTATGACGCCGATGATGGCAATGCCGAGGAGGACTGTTCCCACGATCCCGAGGATCTTGGCCGCGTTGGCCGTTCCCCGGTTCTCGGGCGGCCGCAGGCCGGCGTCGATCGCTTGCATTTCCTTGTTGCCCATGGACCACGCGAATGGTCCGAGGATCTGGCAGATGACCAGTCCGAGGATTCCGAGCACCAATGCCGTGGTTGCCTGGCTTTGTTCTGGGTATGGGCCCTGCTGAGTCATGATCTGGTCATTGGGTGTCTGAGAAGACTGCGAAGGAGATCGTACCGATCACAAGGAGGATGATGACGACGACCCCGATGGCGAGCAATACCGTGCTCACGATCCCGAGGATCTTGGCCGCGTTGGCCGTTCCCCGGTTCTCGGGCGGCCGCAGGCCGGCGTCGATCGCTTGCATTTCCTTGTTGCCCATGGACCACGCGAATGGTCCGAGGATCTGGCAGATGACCAGTCCGAGGATTCCGAGCACCAATGCCGTGGTTGCCTGGCTTTGTTCTGGGTATGGGCCCTGCTGAGTCATGTTTCGATTATCGCACGCTGCGTTGAGCCGGTGCTGGCGAAACCAATGGCGGCGGTAGCCTGACCTTCGTGACCCAGCCGCGATATCTCGACTTCCATCGTCCCGAGTGGTCGGCTTTGCGGGCCAACACACCGCTCACCCTCACCGAGGACGACATCGAGAAGATCCGCGGAATCAACGTGCTTCTCGACATGGAAATGGTCGAAGCCACGTATCTGCCGCTGTCCAGGTTGCTCAATCTCCATGTGCAGGGCAGCCGCCAGCTGGCCTCGGTGACCGATACCTTCCTGGGGGCGCCACCCACGCCGGTTCCATTCGTCATCGGGGTCGCCGGCTCGGTTGCGGTGGGTAAGTCGACCACCTCGCGTGTGCTCCAGGAGCTTCTCGCACGCTGGCCCCAGCATCCCAGGGTCGAACTGGTGACGACTGACGGGTTTCTCTTTCCCAACCGGGTCCTAGAGGAGCGCGGCCTCATGGAGAGAAAGGGTTTCCCCGAGAGCTTCGATCGAAGGGCACTCGTCGATTTCGTGGCCCGAGCCAAGTCCGGGGATGATCATCTGGAGACGCCGGTCTATTCGCATATCGCCTACGACATCGTTCCTGGCGAGATGCGAGTGGTGATGAGGCCCGACATCCTCATCGTTGAGGGGCTCAACGTTCTGCAGGCAGGAGATGGTGGCGCCTTCGTCTCCGACTACTTCGATTTCTCGATCTTCGTGGATGCCGACACAGCCCATATCCGCAAGTGGTATGTCGAGCGCTTCCTGACGCTTCGCGACACTGCATTTACCCAAAGCGACGCCTATTTCCGACGGTACGCCGGGCTATCCGACGAGGAGGCGGCCGGGATCGCCGTCGATATCTGGGAGCGAATCAACGAAGTCAACCTCGTTGAGAACATTCTCCCCACCCGGGAGCGGGCCTCGCTGATTCTGGAGAAGGCCGCAGACCACTCCGTGCAAATGGTCCGGCTCCGCCGCTGATCGGGCGGTAGCGCCGAGGAGCGGTACCCTCTTCCCGCCGTGATCAAGATGTTTTCCCGCGCCGGCCGAGCCACTCTCCTCGACCGCAAACCGTTCACCGAGGCCTTTTTTGACGGCGACTCTCCCGCGGATGCGGCCATCCTCGTTTCGATCGTCGCCGCCGTGGGTTACGTGGGCACCCTGTTGTGGCTTGGGATCCTTAGCGCTTTCTCCGTCGTAGACCTGTTCCAGATAGTGCTCGCCGGGGTCGTCTCCTGGCTCGTGCTCGGCTTTGCCACGTGGTTTGTGGCCAATCGCCTGTTCGGGGCCTCTTCCCGTCCCCAAACCATGATCGGGATCCAAGGTCTGGCGGTCCTGCCCCTCGTCTTGGAGGCCTTCGGGTCAGTCGCCGGGGGAATCGGACTGGTGTGGTATCTGGTGATCCTGGTGGTAGGCACCCGCGAGGCGACCGACCTCAGCACCCGCAATGCGGCGGTCTCGGTCCTGATCGGGTTCGCCGTCGCAGTGCTGATCAGGGCCTTGCTGGGCGTGCCGTACGCGGTGCTCAGCGCCCTCTTCTAATGCCCTCGTATCGACTCGACCTCGCCTACGACGGCACCGGGTTCCACGGATACGCTCGACAAGAGGGCCAGCGGACTGTCCAGGGCGAGCTCGAGGCGGCCTTGCTGTCATTGCTCGGTGCGCTGCCACCGACCGCGGTGGCAGGCAGGACGGACGCCGGAGTCCACGCCCGAGGTCAGGTGGTGTCATTCGAGACCGAACAGGAGCTCGATGGCCGCCAGGTCGCTCGGTCGCTCAATGGAATCCTGGGCCCGGAGGTGGCGGTCGCGTCGGTGGCCCGCGTGGAAGACGGTTTCAGTGCCCGCTTCTCGGCGACCTTCCGGCGTTATCGGTACCAGATATCCCTGGCCTCGGCCGCCGACCCTCTAGACCGCCACCACCAATGGCAGGTCGGACGTCAGCTGGATATTGCCGCGGTGCAGGATGTCGCGGCGGCGGTCCTTGGGGAACACGACTTCAGCGCCTTCTGTAGGAATGTGGAAGGAAAGAGCAACGTCCGTCGCGTCGACGAGGCACGATGGGATGAGGATGACGATCTGCTCACCTTCTGGATCCAAGCCAACGCTTTCTGTCACCAGATGGTCCGGTCGGTTGTCGGGCTCGCCTACGACGTCGGTCGAGGTTTCACCAAGGCAGATTCGATCGCCGAGATCGTCGAGTCAGGCGATCGGAGCCGGGTCGTGACTGTGGCCCCTCCTCACGGGTTGACCCTGTGGGAGGTCGGCTACTGAGTCACATCCGGCCCGGGTCGAGCCCACGCGACGTGGCTCGCTGGCCGAGGGTCATCAGCCCTCTGCCGATGGCGTCGAAAACCGGGTTGCGTGGCGGCTCGGCGTCGATCGCCGGTTGACGGAGACGGGCACGCTCGACGGCGAACTTCGATGGTTTCGGCTTTCCGAACGATCGCATTACGACTCTCTGCATCACTTTGGTCCTCCTGCTCATCGGCCGGTGGCGGCCGTAGGAGCAATAGGACAACGTCGCGAGCAGAGTGACTATGGGGATCTCTCCCCTGGGGGAATACCCCCATGCAGCCTCAGCTGGTGGCGGCCATGAGTGCGCTGCCGATGCGCGCAGCGTGGTCGGCGTCTCTGGTCTCGACCGAGAGCTCGATCTCGACGGTGCCGAACGGGAGGCGGAATCCCTCCCGGTGGTGCTCGACATGGACCAGATTGCCCCCATTCTCGGCAATCACGCCGAGAATCCGGAACAGGTTGCCTGGCTGATCGGGCACCAGGACCTTGAACTTGGCGAACCTGCCCGAGGCTTCGAGGCCATGTCGGACGGCCTTGCCCAGGAACATCAGGTCGATGTTTCCCCCGGAAAGCACGATGCAGATGGGGTCAGGGGCATCGTCGGGTATCAGCTTCTCCATGAGGGCTGCGACCCCGACCGCCCCCGCCGCCTCGACCATGAGTTTGGATCTCTCCAGGATCAGGGTCAGAGCCGAGGTTGTCTGGGCGTCGTTCACCACCAGGATGTCGTCGACATATTGCTGAGAGATCTCCCAGACCAGGTCAGAGGCGACAGACACCGCGATCCCGTCCGCCACGGTCGGCTGTCCCCGAGGGAAGTCGCGCACCACGCCGCCTCTGCGACGACTCTCTGCATACACCGCCGCGGCCTCGATTTCGACTCCGATCACTTTGACCGTCGGTTTCAACGATCGGAGCCCGACAGCGCTGCCGGAGAGCAACCCGCCACCACCGGTCGGGACCACGACCGTGCCCACTTCGGGCAGCTGTTCGAAGATCTCGACGCCCAAAGTGCCCTGGCCGGCGATGATCAGCGGGTCGTCATAGGGGTGCACCAGTCGGGCGCCCGTAGTCGCCGCGTACTCGGTGGCGACCTCGATGGCGTCTGCCAGCGAGTTCCCCGCCAACTCGACGGTCGCCCCATAATCCTGGGTGGCTTTGATCTTGGGTATAGCCGCCCCTTCGGGCATGAAGACGGTGCACTTCGAGCCGGAAAAGGCGGCGGCAAGGGCGACACCCTGGGCGTGGTTGCCGGCCGAGGCCGCTACCACCGCCTGCCCACCGAGTCTGGTCAGCACGTTGAGTGCGCCGCGAATCTTGAACGATCCGGCGCGCTGCATGCACTCGGCCTTCAGATACACATCGCGACCCGTGAGACGACTGAAGGATTGCGACCAGACCAGAGGGGTCTCGGTCACCCGTCCCTCGAACCGGGAACGGGCTTCTTGTATGTCCTCGAGCGTGATCATCGCGATTGGCCTAGTCTCCAGCTCCGGCGTAGCATATGCCCGCTCCCCAAGCGGGAGCCGTTTCCCAACGTCCCGGTATTTTTCGACCTGCCGGGCCGCCAATCAGATGACCATGAACAAGACATATTCGCCCAAGCCTGGTGACATCAATCGTGTTTGGCATGTCGTCGATGCCTCCGATCTCCCTCTCGGCCGTCTCGCCTCTGAGGTCGCCACCATCCTTCGGGGCAAGCACAAGCCGACTTATGCGCCACACATGGATGGCGGCGACTTCGTGATCGTGGTCAATGCCGAGAAGGTCGCGGTGACCTCCAACAAGAGCCAGACCAAGATCTACTACCGGCATTCGGGCTTCCCGGGCGGCATCAAGGCAGAGACCTTTGAGAGTCTCCGTGAGCGCCGGCCCGAGGCCATAATCGAACGGGCGGTGACCGGAATGCTTCCCAAGAACAAGCTTGGACGCCAGATGGCTCGCAAGCTCAAGGTCTATGCCGGGCCCGATCATCCCCATGTCGCTCAGAGCCCGCAGGCTCTGGAGTTGGACATCCGAAAGGTGGAACTCTGATGTCCAAGCCACTCGTCCAGGCGACCGGTCGTCGCAAATCTTCTGTCGCCAGAGTGCGACTCCGCGATGGATCCGGCCAGGTGACCCTCAATGGCCGTCAACTCGAGGACTATTTCCCGACCATGGCTGCCCGGATGCGGGTGATGGAGCCCTTGCAGATCACGACTACTCAAGGTCGCTACGACGTCGACGCCACCCTCGAGGGCGGTGGCATTTCGGGTCAGGTGGACGCACTTCGCTTGGGCATCTCCCGAGCTCTGATCGTTCTCGACCCCGAGCTCCGGCCGATGCTGAAGAAAGCCGGCATGCTGACCCGTGACGCACGGGTGGTCGAGCGCAAGAAGTACGGCCTTCGCAAAGCGCGCCGGGCCCCTCAGTACACGAAGCGCTGACGTTGGCGGATCTCCGTCGTCTGCTCGACGATGGGAAGCCCATCTTCGGAACCGATGGTGTTCGTGGTGTCGCCGGCTCCGAGCTCACGCCTGAGTTGGCCATGGCCATCGGCCGTGCCGCCGGGTCGTATCTCCGTGGTGGTCCGGTTGTCGTCGGCAGAGACACCCGTCGATCGGGCGAGATGCTCTCTTCGGCGCTCCAGTCAGGCTTTCACGCAGTAGGCATCGACACCGTTGACGTTGGAGTGCTCCCCAGCGGAGGGATCAGCTATCTCACTGCGACGTCGGGGGCAACCATGGGGGCGGTCGTGTCTGCCTCCCACAACCCCGCCGAGGACAACGGGATCAAGCTGTTGGCGGCGCGAGGCACCAAATTGCCCGACGAGGTGGAGCGGGAGCTCGAGGACCGTCTCAGATCCTCCGGATTTCGGTCAGCTCTCGGCGCCGGGATCGGCACCCGCTTCCCTGACTCCGATGCTCTCGAGTCATACGTCGCCCACCTCCAAGGTGTCTCCCGCTACAAGTTGGCCGGGATGGGCCTGGCCCTCGATTGCGCCAATGGGGCTGCATTCAAGGCAGCTCCGATGCTGTTCGAGAGGTTGGGTGCGGAGGTCCGTGTTGTCGGCGACACCCCCGACGGGAACAACATCAATCAGGGGTGCGGTGCCACTCATCCGGAGTTCTTGGCCGAGCATGCCGGGGGCCGGATCGGCCTTTCCTTCGATGGCGACGCCGATCGTCTGATCGCTGTCGACGAGGACGGTCGGATCGCCAACGGCGACGTGATCATGGCGATCGTCGCCCGTCACTTGAAGGCTCAGGGCAAGCTCACAAAGAATCTCGTCGTGGCGACCGTGATGTCGAATCTTGGGTTTCGGAAGTCGATGGCCGAAGCCGAGATCGAGATCATCGAAACCAAGGTCGGCGACCGCTATGTCATGGAGGCCTTGATCGAGAGCGAAGGGCTCTTGGGTGGAGAGCAGTCCGGGCACGTGATCTTTCTGGACCATGGTCAGACCGGCGACGGGTTGCTGACGGGGGTGCGTCTGCTCGATGTCGTAGCCGGCACGGGGAAGGAGTTGCGCGAGCTCCGGGCGGAGGCGATCGTCGAGTACCCGCAGATCCTGACCAGTGTCAGGATCGAACGGACAGTGGACCTCGAGTCCGCAACCGGGTATTGGGAGCAGGTTCGGATCGTGGAAGATGAGTTGGGGAGTGAGGGCCGGGTCCTGGTCAGGGCTTCGGGAACCGAGCCGGTGATCCGGATAATGGTGGAAGCCCCTTCCGAAGATGAAGCCAGGCATTACGCTGACCGTCTACTGGAAATGACCGAGAGCTCGTTCGGAAAGGAGTAGGCCCGGCCCAACATCAATCAGAAGCGTGCGAACAGACAAGCGCCAGGCCTCGCAGTCGCGAGGTGACGAGGAGGAAGGTCATCGAAAGATTCGGCGGATGCCTTCCCGGCCAGCTCAGGTCGTAAGGATGAGGAGAAAACCCGGGAGAGATCCCGGAACAGAGACTCACCCATGAGCGCCGGTCATCGGCTCCCCCGCACGCCGTCCACCACCACCCGAAATTGGGTTGACCAGGTCCGTATTTGATACCTGACCGTCTCAATTTCGACGAATGAAGGAACTGTCTATGTGCGGAATTGTCGGATATGTCGGGCCACGGCCCGTGCTCGATGTCCTGATGCCTGGTCTCGCCCGCCTCGAGTATCGGGGCTACGACTCGGCAGGAGTTGCCCTCAACTACGGAGACTCGATCACCGTTCTCAAGCAGGCGGGGAGGATTGCGGATCTTCAGCATCTCGTCGATCGGGAGCCCCCAGCTGAGGCCCACACCGGGATCGGGCACACGAGGTGGGCCACCCACGGCGCTCCGAACACAGGCAATGCCCACCCTCATCTCGATTGCCGACGTGAGGTAGTGGTGGTTCACAACGGGATCATCGAGAACTGGATGGACCTGAAGGCGAAACTGGTCGAGTCCGGCCACGTTTTCGAAAGTGACACCGACACCGAAGTCGTTGCCCACATGATCGAAGACATGTCGGCCATGTCGTTAGCCGATGCGGTTCGCCAAGTGATGAAGGAGGCCGACGGCGCCCTCGCGCTGGTGGTGATGCGCCGCTCCGAGCCAGGTGTCCTGGTCGGGGCTAGGAGGGGATCACCGCTTGTTGTAGGGCGCGGAGTTGGCGAGAACTTTCTTGCGTCTGACATCCCTGCATTCCTGGAGCACACGCGGGAGATGGTCGTGATAGACGACGATCGGATCGTCGAGATCCGGCCCGACGCGATCTTCTTGTCCGACCTCGAGGGCAATCAACTGGAGTTGGATCAAAGGACCGTCGAATGGGATCTCGAGGCCGCCGAAAAGGGCGGGTTCGAGACGTTCATGCTCAAGGAGATCTTCGAACAGCCTCACGCGATCATCGACACCCTCGCCGGGCGGGTGGTCGCGCCGGGGCGGATCGTGCTCGACGAGCTGACGATCGACAACCGGATACTTCGTGAGATCGACAAGGTCTTCGTGGTCGCCTGTGGGACCTCGTACCACGCGGCCATGATGGCGAAGTACGCCATAGAGCGTTGGACCCGACTCCCCGTCGAGATCGACATCGCCTCGGAATTTCGGTACCGAGACCCTGTGCTGGGCAGCAACTCGCTCGTCATCGGGATAAGCCAGTCCGGCGAGACGATCGACACACTCGCCGCCATTCGCTACGCCCGTGCTCAGGGTTCGACCGTGATCGGTGTGTCCAACGTTCTCGAGTCAGCACTCGCTCGGGAGGCCGACGCCGTTCTCTATACCCGGGCGGGGCCCGAGATCGGAGTGGCAGCGACCAAGACCTTCACCACCCAGCTGGTTGCCATGCAACTCCTGGGCCTCTATTTGGCGCAAGTGAGGGGGACTCTGGATCCGGGAGCAATCGAGATCCAAGTGAAGGAGATGCTGCGGCTGCCCGAGCAAGTTGAGAAGGTGCTGGCCCGCGATGGGGACATCGCGGATCTCGCCGCGCTGTGGAAGGAGACCAGGGACTTCTTCTTCCTCGGGCGATCCGGTGACTTCCCGGTGGCCATGGAGGGTGCCTTGAAGTTGAAGGAGATCGCCTACGTGCGCGCTGAGGGATATGCGGCCGGCGAGATGAAACACGGGCCGATCGCTCTGATCGAGCCGGGTGTCGTCGTGGTAGGCGTGGCCACCGACAGCCACGTCAGGACCAAGACCCTCTCCAACATGGAGGAGATGAAGGCCCGCGGGGCGACGATCGTGCTCGTGGCCGAGGACGGTGACGAGGTCGGCCTCGTGGCCGACCACGTGATACGGGTGCCCGCGGGGCCCGATCTCCTGTGCACCGTCACTGCCGTCATCCCACTCCAACTCCTGGCTTATCACCTGGCGACGGCGCGCGGGATGGACGTTGACAAGCCGAGGAACCTGGCCAAGACAGTCACGGTTGAATGAACAAAGCGAAGCGAGGGCGGTTGGCCCCCCTCGACGCGCTCGCTGCGCTCGTTGGCATCGGTCCCCCCGCTTCGCAGGGGGACAAACTGCTCCGGCCGGCAATCAAGCCTCCAGCGTGGCCTCGACGTCGAACTCGAGCCTGAGCTTCTCGGAGACGAGGACGCCGTCTCCCTCGAGGGGCACATTCCAGGTGAGCCCCCATTCCTTGCGCTCGATCTCTCCGACCGCTGAAAAGGCGGCCTTCGAGTTGCCATAGGGGTCGATCGCACCGCCCTCAAAGGTCATGTGGAAGGTAACTGATCGAGTGGTGTCTCGAATGGTCAGGTCACCGGTGAGGTCCCAATTCTTGCCACGAGGGACGAGGCCGGTTGAGACGAAGGTGACAAGCGGATATTGCTCCGCGTCCAGGAAGTCGGAGGAGCGCAGGTGGTTGTCACGGTCCGAGGTCCCCGTCGTGACCGAGGCAGCTTTGGCTTCAAACTCGACACTGGACTCTGCAGGGTTTTCGGTCACGATGATGGTCCCTTCGAATTCGGTGAAGGTGCCACGAACCTTGGCAACCATGAGGTGCCGTGCAGTGATGCGTAGGTCACTGTGGGACCGATCGATGTGCCAGGTTCCGACTTTAGGGACGATGGCTTTCTGGACCATGGTGCGATTCTCATCGATCTTCGTCGGTAGCCTGACAACGTGCGCATCCTCGGTCTGGGAGTAGATCTCGCCGACATCGATCGCGTCGAAAGGGTGCTGGACCGGTATCCGAGATTTGCAGAGCGGTGCTTCACCGATCACGAGCGCGAATACGCCTTTCGATTCTCAAACCCGGCGCGTCGCCTTGCTGCCCGCTTTGCGGGCAAGGAGGCGGTCATGAAGTCACTCGGCACCGGGTGGCGGCGTGTCCGTTGGCAAGACATCGAAATCACTGGGGGCGGCAAGCCGACTGTCCGGATGACAGGCACCGCGGCCAGGCGCGCCCACCAACTCGGAGTAACCGAAGTCCTCGTGACCATCACCCACACCAACACGTCGGCGCTGGTGATGGCGGTCGCGGTGTCCGAGCAGCACTGACCATGTCAATGTCGCAGAGGGCCGGGGAAGAAGGGCCGCGGGTTCTGATCGTCACGGCGACCGATCGGCGACGCGGGGCCGAGGTATTCACTGAGCGTCTCGCAACGGGTCTCCCCGCCCACGGATGGGTGGTCGACGCCGTGAGCCTCACAACGTCCGGCGATGCCCGCCGCGTGGCCATCGAGTGTCTCACCGGGGTCGAATCATCCCGTCCCGGGCGCCTCAACCGCCATATCGCCCAGGCCCTGACGCAACGGATCAAAGACTTCCAACCTGATCTGGTCCTGGCCAACGGTGGCTCGACCCTGCGTTATGCGGCTCTGGCCACGTTGAGGACGACGCCTCCTATGGTCTACATCGCCATCGGCGAGCCCGACTATTGGATACGTTCGGGCCCGGCGCGGGTGGCAAATCGTTGGATGCTCCGCAGAGCCATCAGGGTGTTTGCAGTCTGCGAGGCCACCTCCCGTCAACTTCTGGACTTGGAGCCTTCGCTCGCGGGCAAGGTCGATGTGACTTACACAGGGGTTCCCGAGGAGATGTTCCGGTCGCGGTCGGGCCGTGACGTCGGGCCGCTGCGGGCAGTGGTGGTGGGGAGTCTCTCGGACGAGAAGGACCCATTGCTTGCTCTGCGTAGCGTCGCCTCGGTTCCCGATGCTGTTGCCCGGTTTGTCGGGTCCGGGCCGCTGATGGATCAGGTGCGAAACGAGGCCAGGTTGATGGGAATAGTGAACAGGATCGAGATGACGGGTGCGGTCGACGATGTCTCGCCCCATTTCGAGTGGGCAGACGTGTTGCTCTTGACCTCGCGCACGGAGGGCCTGCCGGCGGCGATCCTCGAGGCTGGTGCATCTTCGGTGCCGGCCGTGGCTGTTGACGTCGGTGGTGTCCGGGAGGCGGTACTCGACGGCGAGACCGGATTCGTGGTTGGCCGGGACAGCGGGGATGGGCTGACCAAGGCCCTCACTTCACTTGCAGCCGATCACGACCTGACCCACCGGTTGGGCCTTGCCGCCCAAGCCCACGTTCGCAGTCGTTTTGCGATGAGCCACGTCATCTCCGGATACGCCGAACGGCTGGCCGAGGCGCTCACATGAAGATCGCCCATTTGACGACAATCGACATGAGCCTGCGTTACCTGGTTCTGCCTCAACTCGAAGCAGCGCGCGAGATGGGCGAGTCGATCGGGATCAGCGCCGCCGGTGATTCGGTACCCGACCTCGAGGCCAGAGGCATCCGCCATATCGCGCTCACTTCCTCGACTCGGGGGATGAATCTGTGGGCTGACCTGCGGGCCATCGTGCAGTTCTGGACGATCTTGCGACGGGAACGGCCGGACATCCTCCATACCCACAACCCCAAGCCGGGCGTTTACGGCCGGATCGTGGGCCGGTTCGCCGGCGTGCCCATAGTGGTGAACACGATTCATGGCCTCTATGCGACTCCCGAATCGTCCTTCCCAAAGCGAGCCATCGTCTACACGCTGGAATGGGTCGCGTCGAGGTTCTCCGACGCCGAGTTGATCCAGAGCCCGGAGGACTTCGAGCTGCTCTGGCAGCGAAAGATCATGCCCCGCTCCAAGCTTCACCTGTTGGGCAACGGCGTCGATCTCGAGAGGTTCCACCCCAATCCCGAGCTGAGGACACAGGTACGGAAGGAGTTGGGCCTGGATGATGAACAGATCGCGGTGGGCCTGGTTGCCCGACTTGTCGAGGAGAAAGGCGTGCCCGAGTTGATCGAGGCCGCCAAACGCCTGGACGGTCGCTACGTGGTCCTTGTAGTCGGACCGAAAGATCACGAGAAGTCAGATGCTGTGTCCGAGGAGCTTCTTGCCGACGCCGAGGCCCATGGGGTCAGATTCCTCGGCATGCGGAAGGATGTCGAGCGGCTCTACCAGGCGTTGGACTTGTTCGTCCTTCCTAGCCATCGCGAGGGCTTCCCGCGAGCGGCGATGGAGGCTGCGGCGTCTGGTCTGCCCGTGATCGCCACCGACATCCGAGGATGCCGTCAGGTGGTGGATCACGGGGTGAACGGCCTTCTCTTTCCCGTGAGGGATGTCGATGCCTTGACCGAGGCGATCACCAGGGTGGGCGACGATTCGGAGCTGAGGGCAGCCATGTCCCGGTCATCGTTCGAGCGTGCGCACTCCTTGTTCGACGAACGGGACATAGTCAACCGGGTGATGGGGGCCTACGCCGAAGTGGCCAGCCGCAAGGGCCTCTATCCGGCGCTCGTCGAGCGTTGGGGCGGTTAGTCGGAGGTTGCGTCTTCAGGTGTGATGCTGACCTGCACCATGTAACGCCGGCCTCCAACGTCGAAGTACGCAGCTTCGGACACGTTGTTGGTGGTCAGCGCGCGGATGGTTTGCAGGACCTCCTTCACCGGCTTCACCGCATCCAGATCAAGCCGCCGAATTGAGTCAGAGGCGAGGTCCGCCTTGTTATGGCCGGATCCCTCATTGATCGACTGGGGTTGCCGGGGCGGGCTGCCGGAGGCGAGCAAAGGCCACGCCTGGCGGAACAACTCGACCTCGAGGTCGACAAGACGCCGGTATAGCGTGTCAGCGGTGTCCTCTGGCCAGGCCTCGACCTCGATCTGGGTAACGATGTCCCCGGTATCGAGCCCACTGTCCATGAAATGAAGCGTGGCTCCAATCGGCGTGCCATCGAGGATGGCCCAACTCGGGGTGTGCCATCCTCGGTTGTAGGGGAGCAGAGCCGGATGAAGGTTGAGGACTCCGATGCGAGGGATCTCGAGCACCTCGTCGGGGACGATGTAGGGGAAATGCACCCCGATGATGTAATCCAGGTCCAGGGACTTCAACAGTTCCATGCCATCCGATTCACGGAACTGCTTACCGACAAGAACGCGACCGGAGGACAGCCCGCTCATCTCACGGAGCACCTGGTCATGGGTCGCTCGATCCGGCCCCGAAACCAGGAGCGCATCGGGCGGCGCGTCGGCTTCGAGAAGGATCGAAAGACAATGCACGGCCGACTGGCGGTCACCGGCGAAGGCGAACCTGGTCAAGACCCGGAGCCTGTGAAGTATTCGACGGTCGCCTGGCCTTCCTGGGTGACACCGCTACGGCGGAGGGCGCTGGGGATGGTCATGGCCAGGATCTTCAGGTCCAGCCACAACGTGTGGTTGTCCACGTACCAGACATCCATTTCGAGCCGCTCCGGCCAGGGTGTGGAGTTGCGACCGTTGATCTGAGCCCACCCGGTGACTCCGGGTTTGACCTCATGGCGACGGGCCTGGCGCTCTGAGTAGAGCGGCAGATACTGCATGAGGAGAGGTCGTGGGCCGACCAGGCTCATGTCTCCTCTCAGGACGTTCCAGAGCTCGGGAAGCTCGTCCAGGCTGGTGCTTCTCAACTTCTGCCCGAATGGATCGAGACGATCACGGTCGGTGGATCCGTTCTGGGGGTCAACCGGGGCGAGGAGCATGGTGCGGAACTTGACGAGGGTGAAAGGGGTGCCGCGAAGGCCGGGTCGCTCCTGTTTGAAGAAAATGGGCCGGCCCAATCTCCACCACACCATGACGGCGATGACAGCCAGGACGGGCGACAGGATCAATAGCCCGAACGCAGAGACCGTGAAGTCCAAGGCCCGTTTCACCGATGGACAGCCGTCCCGGTGAGATCGGGCTCCGGCTCGAGTGGGGGCACCGGGATACGGGCGCGAGTGACCTTTTTGGCCTCGTTCCAGCCGAGCCCGATCACCACGGCCAGGAAGAAGGCAAGGACCTGGCCACGCTGGCGAGCGATGATCCCCAGGTTGCGGACGACGGAGAACATGACAGCGAACGAGAATGTATAGATGGTGCAAAAAACCAGGTAGGCGTTCTTCCGCCACTCCCGCCAGTTACGGAACATTGCGGGCAGCTTCCAGACGGTAAGTAGAAGGATCAAAGTCGTTTCGGCGGCGGCGAGGAAGTGTTGGAGCTCGGTCGCCTCGAATATGAAGGGTCGGAACAACACCAGAGCGACTGCGCCTGGCAGATCGACGATTGAGCTCACAGGGTTGCCGGCGGCCACCGTTCCACTCTCAGAGGTGCGGCGCGTTATCTCCGCCGTGAATGGGGTCAGATCGCCGAAATCAGAGAGCCTCAGACCGACGATGTCCGGAATCAGTGTCACCGCTACCACGACTGCCACGGCCGCTCCAGCAAAGGTCAGAAGTTTTCTACTTCTGGCCAGGAACCCGGAGCCGATCCTCAACTTTGAGACAAGGAGCGCCACGACGAGGGAGAGGGCAACCAGCGCAGCAACATGGATCCGGATCAATCCGAGACCGATCAACGCCAGGCCGAGGGGAAGGATCCAACGCAACTCGAAACTGTCCAGAAGCCGGGAGATGAAATAGGCCCCCATTCCCAGACAGAGGATGACCAGGGCGTCCTTGCCGATGCTCGATGGCCAGAATGCGTAGGTGGGGAGGAACAGGACAAGAAATGCGTAGGGCTTGAGTTGATGGGGTTTGGCCCAGCGCCGGAATGCTGCGTAGAGGCCGAGTTGGCCGAGGAACGAAAGCATGCTGAAAATCACGAACCCGCCGAGCAGATCCGGGGTGAAGATTGCGAACAGGCCGCCGGTAAAGGACTCGACCACCTGTGTCCCGAATCCGCCGCCTCCGCCCGCCGAGAGGGCCGGAACGGAGCCTGATCTCCAGATATCGGCCAATAGTGTGCCGGCCTTGTAATAGGCGAGAGAGTCGCCCGCCTCATAGATGTGCTGCACCATGTACCAGCGGGCGAACGATCCAAGAACCTTGGCAACGAAGCCGAGTGTCACCCATCTCGCGATCCAAGCTGCGTCGACGGGCCGCCGGATGAACGAACCAAGTCCTGCCATCAGCACCGTTCCCAGGATGGCCATGAGCACCACCCCGACGCCCGAGGCGCCGAGTGCGATGGCCAAGCCAAGGAATACCGCGGACGCGCCGGTCACAGCCCAGAACCAGCCTTCGCTACTCACAACAACTCCAAATCACTTGTGGCGATGTCCCAGGAGCGTAGATCGAAGGGATCCATATCGAGGTCGGTGAGAGGAAGCGCGACGAGCTGCAATGTCTTCAGGCCCGGCACCGGGAACATCCCTCCTTTGACCGCGGACGCTCTCTCCGGCGAGCCCTTCGAAAAGTAGCCGGCGAGGTAGGCGCCGCGATTGATGGCCCCGGCCCTCGCGACGGCCCGACGCCCCGCTCCACCGAGAAGATCGGACAGAACAAGTTCGGTACGCCCGTCGCGGACACCCACCCGCACCAGCGCCGCTCCGTGGCTCTCAGGGATGGTCCCATAGTGAACAGTCGGATGCGATCCGAAACGCCAGCGTTGATACTCCTCCGTCCTCGGGGTCCTCAACCCGCGAGGCGGGCGGTCCGGCTTCTCGACGGGCCGAAATCCGTTCACTCCCGGGGCCACTATGTGAAGGGCGGGGGCTTCATCCGCATCGCCCGGCACCGAGGCGCCGAATCTCGGGCGAACCAGGCCTCCAATCGCCCCCACCTCGCGCCAACCCATCGAAAGGTATCCGGCGCCGGAACGAGGATTTGGTGTGTTGAAGATGAGGTTGATTCCGGAGTCCTTGGCCATGTCGACTGCCTCGAGAGTCAGTGCCTTGAACACGCCGCGTCGCTCGAAATCGGGATGAGTGGCAGTGTCCACCGGTCGCAGGCATCTCACCTGGTGGCCATGTGCCGTCAGGAGGTCCCAGCGCATCAGAGCGCGCACTCCGGCGATGCGGTCTCCAAACCACGCGAGCAGGACGATGCGATCGCCCGAATGGGTTGCGTTCGTGCTTCCAGGCCCACTGCTCGGGTGTCCTCTTCAGAAGCACCGTTTCACCCAGTGCCGCGCCGAGAACCTCCAAAATGCCGGCAACGTCCTCGGGTCGAGCGGGTCTGATTTCCATTTCAGGCATCGAGCACTTCCCGGTACAGGCTCTCGTAGTCGGCGATCATGCGGGCGATTCCGTACTGGGTTGAAACGAGCTCTGCGCCTGCCTGCCCCCAACTCTTGGCGTCGGGGGAGTCGAGCGCGGTCCTCAGCGCGGCCGCAAGGGCATCGGGGTCACCCGCAGGCACGAGAAGACCGGTCACATTGTCGACCACCACTGTCGGCACCCCTCCCACCGCGGTGGCCACCACCGGCCGACTCAACGCCAGCGCTTCGAGGATGGCAAGGGGCAAGCCCTCGACGTCGGCCGGGTTGACCACCACATCGGCCGCAGCAAGGAAGCTCCTGGCATCCTCACGTCTGCCCATGAATCGAATTTGAGCTGAAACACCCGCAGATTCCGCGGACGCCCGTACCCGGTCCAGGTCGCCAGCGTGCTTCTCGGCTCCTACCGATACCACCAGAACATCGGGATCGTCACGCACCAGGAGCGCAGTCGCCGCAATCAGGTTCTCGTGGCCTTTGTGGGGACGGATGTTGCCTACATGGACCACGAGCGACTGGTCGGGCCGGATGCCGAGCTCGGTCCGCACCGCTTCGACCTCCGCGGGGCTGACCGAGACCGAGACTCCATTGGGGATCACTTTTGGTGTGGGCCCGGGATACCCGGTCAGACCTTCAGCCACTGCGTCGGACACGGCAATCACCGAAGTATTTCTGCCATAGCTGAGGCGGTTGACCGATCTGGTCGGCTGCCGATAGGAGCTCGCGATGTTGTGCTCGGTGTAGACCACCGGGCGTCTGCCGGCGAGACGAGCCAGGATCCCGGCGCTCGGGAGATGGGCATGAATCAGATCGGGATCCCATTCAGAGATCAGGGAGCGAAGATTGCGATAAGCAGTCAGCCCCAAGCCTCGTTCGGATCCAACGCAATCCACACTCACCCCATGTCCCTCGATCTCGGCGACCAGTTGGTCCTTCCAGGGGAGGAAGTAGGCCACGCGATAGTCGAACTGGTCGCGGTTCCAATACGTCGCACCCTCGGCGATCAGTCGCTCCGCGCCCCCAATTCCCAATCCCTTGATAAGGACCAGAATCCGGCGCCGTTCACCCGGCGTCGACGAGGCCATCGATCAATTCTGTGAGGCCCTGGTCGAAAGGCATCTCCGAGTGCCAGCCCAGCACCTCCTCGGCCCGTTTCGCAGAGACCGCCGCTGGAGGAACATCTCCCGGGTCGCGGCTCACCGAAGGTGAGCTCGGTCGGGAAACGTTTCACGATCTTCTCAGCAAGCTCTCGGATCGTGACAGTCTCGGAAGCCACAGTGTTGATCGCTATCCCGGACACGTCCGAGCCGGCGGCGATGTGAAAGGCGCGCGCGATGTCGGACGAATGGGTGAACTGGCGCCCCTGCGAACCGTCTCCCTGGATGGTGATCGGTTCCCCGCGTCGGGCGCGGTCGATGAAGATCCGGAACACCGAATTGGGGCGCAGACCGGATCCGTAGGCAGTCCCCAGACGGAGGGCGATGGCGGATAGTGATCGAAGATGGGTCGCGGCCAGGACCAATGACTCTCCGCCGAGCTTGGTGATGCTGTAGGGGTGGTCGGGCATGGTCGGGTGGTCTTCGTCGAGCGGTTCATATCGAGGCTCGCCGTAGACCTCCCAGGTCGAGGCGTAAACCATTCGGGCTCCGTGACGAACTGCGGCTTCGATGACGTTGGCGGTGCCGAGCACGTTGACTTCAGCTGCGAGCGTCGGCTGCTCCCCTGCGAGATAGACATCGCCGATGGCACCGACATGGGCCACGACATCCGCCCCGGCGATTGCCTGATCTACCGAGTTGCCGTCGGTCAAGTCACCCTGGGCAAACTGAATGCCGGTCTCATTGAACGGGGCCACGTCGAACGCGGTGACCTCCCAACCGACATCGCGAAAATTTCGTGCAATGTGCCCGCCTAGGAAGCCGGCAGCACCTGTGACCACGACCCTCATTCGAATCCTCCCAGAAATCCATTGTTTGAACCGGGCGTGATTGATCGTATTGCGACCCGGTGTCTTCCCCAACCTGTCCCTACATACTCCCATGACCACGGGCAGCGTTCAATTGCCACTTTCGGCAACAACTGATCTGTGATAGCTTTCTCGTTCTGGGAGGCCCTGCCCAATCACGCAGGGCTTTATTTGGGAGGCGTTGAAGTTGTTGGGCGGAGCTATCAGTGGGGAGTCCTGGCTGGCGCGGGTGCGGCGAGCCATGTCAGTAGCGGCAGCCAGTTTCCGGGCCGACATCGTGTTCGCATTCATTGATGTCATGATCATCATTTCGGCCTATTCCGTGGCCCTTGTGATCAGGATGCTGGATTCCGGAGTCGTCAGATCCACGCCGCTACTTCCTCGATCTGGCGATAGCCCTTCCCCTGATCATCCTCATCCACATCCTGGCGAATGTGATTTCCGGCGCCTACGGCCACGTCTGGGAGCACGCGTCCACAGATGAGGCGATGAAAGTCGTCCGGGCAAATGTCGTTGCGGGTGCCCTGGTGCTCGGCATGTCCTTGATCCTCAAGAACCTGTCCAACTCCATCATTGTCCCGGTAGCAGTCGTGGTCATCGGCTCGTTCCTGACTCTCGCCGGCATGGGGTTGGTTCGATTTCGCTCACGATTGTTTTCCTTTCGAAAGACCGGCGGGGGAAGCCGGATCCTGATAGTCGGCACCGGGCGGGAAGCGGCCGTTTTTGCCCGTCAGATCCCCACCCTTGCCGACGAGGCGTTGGCAGTGGGATTCATCTCCGAAGGCCCGACCGAATCCGAGTCGGTTCGACGACTGGCGGGTCTGCGCATACTCGGCCATCTCGGAGAGCTCGCCGATGTCGTGCGTGAATATGAAATCGACGAGGTGGTGGTCGTTGGAACCGATCCGGTGCGAACCCGGGAAGTCGTGGACCGCTGTCTCGAAGTCGATGTTCGGCTGCGAATCCTTCCCGCTGCCGAGGATGTCATGGAGGATCGTTCAGGGGCAGTCGATATCCGCGACATAAGTGTCGAAGACCTTCTCGCCCGTCCCCGGGTGGCCACCGATCTCGAAGAGGTGGCCACGCTTCTCAAGGACAAGAGGGTCTTGATCACGGGCGCCGGCGGATCGATCGGTGGGGAAATCGTCGGGCAGGTCCTTGGGTTTGAGCCAGCAGGCGTGTGGGCCCTGGATCGTGATGAGACCTTGCTTCATGACGCATCGCTCGGCTGGAAGGGCGAGGCGCACATCGTGCTCGCCGACGTTCGCGATGCCGACAAGACACTGCGCACGTTCGAGCGGATTCGCCCCGATGTTGTTTTCCACGCCGCCGCTTTGAAGCATGTCCCGGTGCTCGAGGAGTTCCCCGACGAGGCGGTGTTGACCAATGTCGTCGGCACTCGGAACGTCATCGAGGCCGGGTCGCGCGCCGGTATGAGCCATTTCGTCCTGATCTCCACCGACAAGGCCGTCGATCCGGCATCTGTGATGGGAGCCACCAAACGAATTGCAGAGTTGATGGTCCAGTTGGGCCAGCACCGGAACGATGGGTGTGTGTATACAGCCGTCAGATTCGGAAACGTACTCGGAAGTCGGGGAAGCGTGATTCCGACCTTTGTCGAGCAGATCAAGATCGGTGGGCCGGTCACTGTCACCGACGCCGAGATGACTCGCTACTTCATGACTGTCGATGAGGCCGTCCAGCTGGTGCTCCAGGCATCTGCCCTTGCTCAGACGGATCCGAAGTGTTTCGTTCTCGACATGGGCGAGCCGGTGCGTATCGTCGATCTGGCCCGAAGTTTGATTCGACTCGCCGGTCTCACCCCTGGTACAGATATTGCAATCGAGTACACTGGCCGTCGGCCCGGGGAGAAGCTCACCGAGAGACTTTCGACTGATCCGATGGCTCTCACACGGAACCCGCAGATTTTCGAGGCTCAACTTGGTCACCCAACTGCATACGTCGTCTTGGATAGCGTCGCCGACCTCGAGGACGCTGCCCGTGAGGGAAACCAGGACGAAGTGAGACGGTTGCTCGCTCATCTGGCCAATGCCGCCATCAGCGTCGAGGCCCAAGTCGACACCGCCGAGTTCGAACCACAATGGAGCTGAGACGACTGCTTCGGGTCCTCCGGGACCGATGGTACGTCATTCTTGGCGTCGGGTTGCTCGGACTGATTGCCGGTTGGTACTTCACCAATCCTCGCCAACGAGAATCGCCAGCAACAGATTCAGGCGACCATCTTCATTCGCTTCGAAGCCAAGGAGGGTCAGACCGCCGACTCCCTGCAAACAGTGCGTGACACCACACTCGAGAGGGCCCATCTGGCGACCGGCGACCTGCTTGTTGCGGACCAGACGTCTGTCGATCGAGATCGATGACGTCACAGGTCGGCTCGCCTTCCGTGCCACGGAGAAACCAAAGAGGAGGCCAACGCCAAGGCGAAGGCCTTGGTGACAGCCTACTTGGACGGTCGATCCTGCGGCGGGTGGATCGGTGGCACCTGGATTGCCGAAGTAGTCGACAGAGCGAACCTCATCCAGGCCCAGATCGATGAGCTGCAATCGCCCTCACTTCGGAACAGCAGAAGCTGGTCGAATCGGCACGCCTTCCTCGACCAACAGATCGTTGCCGACAACAGACGAATTGGACCAAGCGCTGATCGACGAGGACGTCGCTGCACCGACGACCTTCCGGCCGCAACGCGCGACGACAGAAACTTGAACAGGCACTGGCAGACCTCCAATCCGAGAAGGCTGGGCTTCCGCCCGGCTCCTCAACCAGCTGAGCGTGGCCGATCAGTTCAAGCTCACTTCTCTCCAAAATGGTCTCACTCAGCTCGCTACCGAGTACGAGCAATTGCTTCGAGCGACCTGGGCATCATCGACAGCGGCATCTATCGACCCCGCGCTCTTCGCCAATCTCACCGGAAATCCGGCCAAGCCCTTGATCAACGGGCTCATCGGATTACTTGGAGGTATCGCCCTGGCACTGCTCGGCCTGGTGTTCATCACTCGAGCCAAGAAGCCGGTCTGGCTGCCTGAGGATCTCGAAATCGCCTTCCTCGGCGAGGTTCCCGCTCGACGTGTCGGCGCGGGTGTCGGGGAGGCCTGGTACGACACGACCGAGGGTGGGGCCAGAAAGCCGGCAATTCAGGCGTTGCGCTCGGTGGTCGAGGCCCAACTCCCCTCGACCGGTGCCACCCTGGCGATAACCGCTCATAACGTTTCGGCTCCAGGGGTTCATGCCCTGGCCACCGATCTCGCAGTCTCCATGGCCAGCGCAGGGTCGTCAGTGCTGTTGGTCGATGCCGACTTTGCCAGCGACTCGGCGGTGTGCCGAGTACAAGGTGGGTGGCTCATCGCTATCAGGCGTCTTGACGCTGAATCCGGAGTCGATGGGATTCGAGCGAGCCGTCGCAGCGGCGGTATCGAACTCTCTGTTCATCCGCCCGACCTGGCCGTTGTTCCTTCGGGACCACCACCACCATCTCCAGGTGACGCGCTTGCCGGACGACAATTCAGAGCCTTCATCGACGAGGCGAGCAAGCACTTCGACATGGTCGTGGTGGCCGTCGGGGACATCGGGACTCCTGCGGCCCAGGTGGCCATGCAACGGCTCCGTCGCAGTGTCGTGGTGCTGACACCCGGAAGGTCGACGATTCCACAGATCAACAACCTCATGTTCGACGTGGTGCAAAGGCAAGTCTCGATTATGGGCGCCGTCTTCCTCCAGCGCTCCGAGCGGGCGTTGTGGGGCATGGGTGATGGCGCCGTCGAGCATGTCGCTCCGGAAACCCACGTGGTGCCGGCTTCTTCTCCAGTTTCGAGATTGAGTCATTATCCGAGCCCGAGCCATCGGGGGCCGATTGGGCCCCCTGACTCGCTGCACGACTTGGTGGAACGGGTGAGCACGCTGCAGGAGGCCGCTGAGGCGAGCGAATTCGGTCGGGAATTGTTGACTGCCCTGGACGGCGCATCGCCCGAAGTCGCCTTCGAAGCAGTCGCCGACTACCTCGTCTCGAGGGTCGAAGACATGATGACTGCCAGTTACGGGGAAGGGGACTTCTCCGACGACGTGGTTGACGAGGTGGCGTTGAGCGGTTTTCTCCCATTCCGGTCCCTCACCGAGCATCCGTCCGTAGGGCGATGGCTCATGGACGAGCTACATCGCGAAGTCGCGCCGCACACCGCCGACGCCATCGTCGCCGAGATGGAAGAGATACTCGCGGTCGGCACCGGTCGTGAGGTGGTCACTGTCGACGAGTGGCTTGCCAGCGAATTCTTCCTCCGCCACTTGAAGCGCACCAACGGCGATCCCCCGGTCTGGCATCTGACCAGCGAGGAGGGGGCGGTCCAGGTACTGGTTCCTGCGCATCGTTTCGACCGCCAAAAGATCGAGAATCTCATGACCCAGGTCACCAGCCGGGTGATCGATGAGCTGGAGAGGAACTCGAAGTCCGCCAACATCAAGGGCGACGGCGAGCAAGCGGCGCTTCTGGAGGCCCGCATCCGCGAGGTGCGGCGCATGGAGACCTCGCTGGGCTTGCTGCTCGGTATCACAGTCGACGAAGAGACCAAGGTTTCGCGCAAGCGAGTCAAAGGTGGAGCGTGGGAATGGAATCCCGATTGGTCCGCCGGATATCGAGCCAACCTTGCCCCACTCCAGCGACTGGGGCTTCTGCTCTTCCCGGTTCTCACCGAGGATGAGATGAATTCTCTCCTCGCCACCGGCTAGGCGTGTCCCTGACCCGAACTGCGGTCAAGGTCGCATCGACTGTCACCGACGCCCTGCTGCCCTCTCCTTCCGGGCCCCGCCTCCTGATCTATCACCAGGTGGAGGCCGGATTGGGTCGACAGATGGAGGTGAGCCTTGCGGACTTTCGCCGTCAAATCGAATGGCTATCGGCCAATCGCCAGGTTGTCGATCTCGGTGAAGCCCTTGTCGGTTGGGGGGCGCCGGGCGCCGAGATGCTTGTGGTGCTTACTTTCGACGATGGGTATCGGGACACCTTCGAGACCGCTTTCCCCCTCCTCAATGAATTCGGCCTTCCGTTCACTGTCTATCTCGCTACCGAGTCGATTGAGACGGGGACGCCCCTCGGGCCAGCCGGGAGGGCGGACCCATTGACCTGGGATGAGATCGGGGTGATGTTGGAGTCAGGGTTGATGACCGTTGGAGGGCACACCCACCGTCATTCCGACCTACGAAAGCTCTCGACAGAAGCGATCGAGGAGGAGCTGGGGATCAGCGATGACCTGATCGAGAAGAGGTTGGGCGTTCGCCCAACCCATTTTGCCTACCCCTGGGGCTACTGGTCCCCGAGTGCGGATCGTCCGGTGAAGGACCGCTACTCGTCGGCTGCCCTGGCAGGCTCTCGTCGCCCTGCGAAGGATCTGGATCCACATCTCTTGCGTCGTTACCCGGTTCAGCTCTCCGATGGGTTTCGCTTCTTCCGTGCTCGACTGCGGGGAGGCCTACGCCTGGAGGAGATCATCCGGCGCCGGGTGAAGGGTTACACCGGCCCCTGAGGATCGTGTCAGCCGGTCATCTCCCGGAAGGTGACGTTGCGTTGCTCATTGTGCCCTCGAATCGGACTACTACGCCTTGGTCACCGCGGTCTTACGGGTGCGAATCGACGGCAGGAGCCCGAGTACCAGGTAGGACACCACAAACAGTGCAACAGCAGCGAGCAGCGCCAGGCCGCCAGACTCCCAAAGGCCGATCACCCTTGAAGCGACTACCACGATCACGGTGTGGATCACGACCACAACGACTCTCCTCCGCCCAACCAGGGCAGTGACCGGCGGGTGGTAGAGGGGGAGTATGGCGATCGCTCCGATGCACGCCCACCCACCCACTACGGAGGCCGAGCGTGCCTCGCCCCCGGTGGCGACCACCCAGACCAGGAGCCCGGCGAGGGCAAAGGCGCCTGATGAGCCGAGCCTGGCGCGGATTAATGGCAGCGTGGCCGCAGCCATCGGAATTGATGCCCCGAGCAGGGCTCTCGCAGTCTCGGTCTCGGGCACCGTGACCCAGATACCGAAGGCGCTTATCGCAATCATGATCCCAAGGACGTCCTGGGGCAGTCGGTTGGCCCAGGCGGCGAGAACCGCTCCGATAGCGATTGTCGCGATTGGGGCCAGAACCGCGAGCCACCCAACGTCGGCGAAACCGCCCCGAAGCACCATCGCCACTGCTCCGACGACGATGAGGATCCAACCGAACGGTGCTCGGGCGCTCCCGCTTGGGGGGCGGGCCATCCATCCACCGATCATTAATGTCGCCAGGGAAGCCAATAGGGAAAGTCTCGACCCCACAGCCAGACTCACGGCAATGAACGCTGCGCCGGTGAGAGTCAGCCCCCACTCGAGCACCGGGCCCTCGTCCGTCCTGGCCAAGTAGATCAGGACCAGCCCGGCGAGTCCGAAGAAGCCCCCTATGAAGAACTCGGGGCGCGTCAGAAGGTCGAGGAGCGTCGAGAGGGAGTCCGACATGGGGAGGGATCGTAAGACCTGCAGGCCCTCTACCGGATCTATTCGTCCCTACGTCACAGGGCCAGGCCAGGGGTCCCACTAGCCTCGGTCATTCGATAAATCCCCTTTCGAAGGGCCATATGAGGGTCTTGCACGTCATCGACAGCCTTGCGGCGTCCGGTGGTGCCGAGCAGGGACTGGTTCGTGAAGTGACCCGGTTCTCACCCGGCACCGAGCAACGCGTCGTCACTCTCTATGACCGAATGGAGTTGGCCGACAAGCTCGCAGAAAGGGAGATATCGGTGCAGACCATCGGTCTCCAGGAGGGGACTGGCTCGCGATCGTGGCCCCGCGCCGTGACCGCCGTGCGGCGGATTGGTCGAGACTTCAAGCCAGACGTGATTCAGACCAGCCTATTTCTGGGCAACATCGTCGGACAGTTGGCGGGGCGAAGTCTTCGGATCCCGGTGGTATCCAATCTCGTGCTATCCGGTGACGTCGAGTCGTTGCGCAGCTACCAACCTGGTGCCTCGACCCGGCGGGCCGGGCTGCTTCGCTCCATCGCCGGTTGGGCCGCGCGGAGTGAGCTGGTTCGCTTTCGTGCCCTGACCGGGGAGGTCAAGATGAGCAACGCGGCCCTGCTCGGCGTCGATCCGTCCGTGGTCACGGTGATCCCGAGAGGTGTCCCCCACCCGCCGGAGGCCTCCCAGCAGTCACGTGCCGAACTGCGACTTCCCGAAGGCCCACTGGCGGTCAACGTCGGCCGATTGGCGCCACAAAAGGGCCAGAGCCTTCTCGTCGAGGCCTTCGCCGAGGTGGTCAAGCAAGTCCCGGACGCTCAGCTGGCCATCATCGGGCGCGACGGGGAAGCGGGTCAGCAAGTTTCCGAGGCGATCGAGCGATTCGGTTTGGATCGATCGGTCACCCTGGTGGGGCACACGTCGGAGGTGCCCGACTACCTCGCTGCTGCCCACGTATTCGTCTTTTCATCTCTCATGGAAGGTCTCGGGACCGCGGTATTGGAAGCGATGGCCGTCGGGGTTCCCGTTGTCGCCTTTGATATTCCCCCGGTCAGAGAGGCCACGGCCGAGGGTCATCTCGCCACTCTGGTTCCGGTCGGAGATGTCGCCGGTCTCGCCGCCGCTTTGGTGGAGCACCTGTCCCGGGAGAAGCGGATCGACATCGAGGCTCGGGACTGGGTTGCAGACCACCATGACCTGGACCGCATCGCTGGACAGGTCGAGGCTCTCCTCGCCGCCGCAGCGGCATCTTCCGCCCCTGCGGATGCTCGGTAGCCTCAACCTCACATGGCCAGGATCTATCTGTCACCCCCGGATGTGGGAGCCGAGGACCGCTCTGCCATCCAACGCGCTGTCGAGTCGGGCTGGATTGCCCCTCTCGGGCCTGAAGTCGACGGTCTGGAAGGCGAGCTCGCCGAGGCGACCGGGAGAGACCACGGTGTTGCCTTATCCAGCGGCACCGCCGCCCTTCATCTTGGCCTGCTTGCCCTCGAGGTGGGTCCCGGGGATCGGGTGCTCGTATCGTCCCTGACTTTCGCGGCAACCGTCAACGCGATCAGATACACCGGAGCCGAGCCGGTCTTTGTCGACAGTGATCGGGCCACCTGGAACATGGACCCCGATCTGTTGGGCGAAGCTCTGGCCAGCGGGGGCCGCTTCGCGGCTTGCGTGCCGGTCGACATCTACGGCCAATGCGCTGAGTACGACCGTATCGAGGCGTTATGCGCCGAGCACGAGGTCCCGCTGATCGAGGATGCCGCTGAGGCTTTGGGATCGACCTATCGGGGGCGCAGCGCCGGCAACTTCGGGGTGATGGCCACGCTCTCGTTCAACGGAAACAAGATCATCACTACGAGCGGAGGTGGCGCCCTGGTCACCGACCGGGAGGACTGGGCCCGTCAAGCTCGCTGGCTGGCGACCCAGGCACGGGACCCGGCTCCCCACTACGAGCACACGACCATCGGCTACAACTACCGGCTTTCCAACCTTCTCGCCGCACTGGGTCGGTCCCAGTTGGCCGACCTGGAACGACGGGTGGATAAACGCCGCGACCACAACGCGTTCTACCGCGCGGCTTTCGGAGACCTACCCGGAGTGGCTTTCATGCCCGAGGGAGAGGCCTGTCGATCGACTTTCTGGCTCACCTGCGTCACCATCGATCCGTCGGCGGCGGGGACCGACCGTGAGCAGGTGAGGCTCCATCTGGAATCACTCGACATCGAGGCTCGCCCGGTATGGAAGCCAATGCATCTGCAGCCGGTGTTCTCCGAATTCTCGGTCTTCGGCGGCGAAGTATCGGCCGACCTCTTCGACCATGGCCTGTGCCTTCCCAGTGGCTCCAACCTCAGCGACCTGGACCGGGAGCGGGTTGTAGCCGGGGTGCGGGAGACGTTCGGTTCGTGAAGCCGATCCTGACCGCCGAGGAGTACCGGCGGGTCGATCAGGCCTATGCCGGTGATCTCGATGCCGCCATGGATCAGGCTGGTTTGGCAGTTGCCCTTGCCGCGGTTCGACATGGGGCCGGTTACGGCAAGCGAGTCGTGGTTCTCGCCGGTCCCGGGAACAACGGCGGCGATGGCTACGTCGCCGCCCGCTACCTGGCGCGACGAGGAGCCGCGGTTGATGTCCAGGCACTGGGCGAGCCGAAGACCCCACAGGCGGTTCGTGCCGCTCGCCTCGCCAGGTCAGCCGGAGTGAGAGTTGTCGAGATGGGTCCTCGGGTGCCTGTGGATCTCGTCATTGACGCGGTTTTCGGTGGCGGTGGTCGAAGCGACCTTCCGCCCGCAGTCGACGAGTGGGCCAAGACCGACGCCCCTGTGGTGGCGGTCGACTTCCCGACCGGTCTCGATCCGGACACCGGCGAGGCAAAAGGGACGGTGTTCCACGCGGTCGAGACCGTCACTTTCCAATACATGAAGACCGGGCACGTCAAGGATGACGGTCCTGATGTGTGCGGGTCGATCACCGTGGTCGATCTTGGGATTGAAGGCGGCGAGCCTTCGATGTGGCTGGCCGGCGAGGAGGACGCCCCCAGACCGGCTCGTGAGCGCCGCACCCACAAGTGGACGGCGGGAGCGGTGCTGGTCCTCGGTGGATCGACAGGGATGATTGGCGCGGCCGTGTTCGCCGGCCGCAGCGCCCTCCATTTCGGCGCCGGCTCTGTGGTGGTTGGCTCACCCCATCCCGACGCAATCGCCGGGATCGCCCCTGACTTGCTGACCAGGCCCATTGACGAGATCGAGGACCAGCTGGACCGCTTCGATGTGGTTGTGGCCGGTCCCGGGTTGGCCGAGACCGACTATCCAGGAGTGCTCCACCTCCTCGGCAAGGCGGGCAAGGTCCTATTGGACGCCGGCGGGCTCACCCCGGAGTTGCTCGATGCCGCGTTGGATGGCGGCGGCGAGGTGGCGGTTACCCCCCATCACGGCGAATTCAAGAGGATCGCCGGCGTAGGTGGCGGTGAATACGCGGTCCGCGCCTTGGCTCAGCAGAAGGGGATAACCGTCCTCCTCAAGGGGAATCCGACGCTGGTCTGTGATGGCGGTGCCCCGATTGTCGTGCGCAGCGGCGGGCCTGAGCTGGCCACGATCGGGAGCGGAGACGTCCTCTCCGGTATGGCCGGGGCACTTTGGGCCCGGGGCCTGGATGTTCGAACCGCTCTGGTCTCGGCCGCCTACTGGCACGGCATCGCCGGGGCCGACCTGGCGCTCGACGGCACGGTCACTGCAGACCGTCTCAGCACCCACGTCGGGAAGTTTGCATTTCTCCCCCCAGCGAGCGAAGCAAGCGGTGGGGGGAGAGCCGGCGAAGCACGGAGGGGGGCTCATGAGCGACCCGAAAACAGAGGTCGAGATTGAGGCCGACCTACGCCGAGATCGACCTCGGGGCGATAAGACACAACGTGTCCGCGATCGCGGCAGTGATCGCCCCGTCAGAGGTTTGTGCAGTGGTCAAGGCCGATGCGTACGGCCATGGCGATGCGCCGGTTGCCGAAGCCGCCCTGGAGGCCGGGGTGACCAGGCTGGCGGTGGCCTTGGTGGAAGAGGGAGTCCGGCTGCGTGAGGCTGGGATCGAGGCCCCGATCCTGGTGCTCTCCGAGCCGGATCCCAGCTCCGTGGCTGACATCGCGACATGGGGCCTAACCCCGACCGTCTACTCGATCTCATGCGTCGAGGCACTGGCGTCGATCTCGCCCGGCATCACGATTCAGATCAAGCTGGACACCGGCATGCATCGCGTGGGTGCCTCACCTCGTCTTCTTCATGATCTAATGACGGCGGTTCGAGTGGCCGGGCTCGCTGTCGAAGCCATCTGGACCCACTTTTCGGTTGCGGACGAGGACCCTGCCTTCACCCGCAACCAGATAGACGTGTTCGATGAGGCGGTCTCTCGCTACGATACCCCTCTCACCCATCTCGCCAACACCGCGGGTGCCGTCCTGTTTCCCGAGGCTCGACGGAGCTTTTCACGGATCGGGCTCGGCATGTACGGCCTTCATCCTTGCCAGGCAACGCGAGACCTGGTCCCCCTCAGGCCGGCGATGCGGATCGTGACCCACGTCTCACACGTCCAACGCCTCGAGGCGGGCGCCAGGCCGAGCTATGGAAGGATCCGGCCCCTTATGGTGGATTCGACAGTGGCGACCGCTCCGATCGGCTACGCCGACGGGTTTCCTCGGAGGCTGTCGGAGACCGGTTCGGCCTTGATTGGCGGCCGCGCATTCCCTCTGGCCGGCACGGTGACCATGGATCAGATCGTGATCGATGTTGGCGATTCCGACGTCCGGCCCGGGGATGAGGTGGTGGTCCTGGGCGAGCAAGGCGAGGCTGCGATTGACGCCGATCGCTGGGCCCAAATCCTCGGCACCATTTCCTACGAGGTGGTGTGCGAAATCGGCCCCCGCGTCCCGCGGAGATATCTGCCGTGAACGACACCATCACCGCCGTCCCCGGCATCGAGGTCGGTCACTGGTCCGATCCGTCGGCCGGCACCGGCTGCACGGTCGTGATTCTGCCCGAGCCCAATGTGGTCGCTGTCGACGTTCGTGGTGCGGCGCCCGGCTCCCGCGAGACCGCCCTCCTCCAACCTGGAATGCGTGTCGAGCAGGCCCAGGCGATCCTTCTTACCGGCGGCAGCGCATTCGGCCTGGCTGCTGCCGATGGGGTGGTCAGGGCGCTCGAAGTCGACGGGAGGGGCCATGAGACTCCCTTCGCCAGAGTGCCAATCGTTCCGGCGGCAGTCATCTTCGATCTGAAGCCCGAAGGCACGAGCCTGCGTCCAGGGCCTGATCAGGGGGAGGCTGCTTATTTGGCCGCGTCGAGTGACCCGGTGCAAAACGGAACAATCGGCGCAGGCACGGGCGCGACGGTTGCGAAGTGGCGTGGGTTTGAGTACGTGCAGCCAGGTGGACTCGGATCCGCGGTCCGCCGCGTCGGTGATGCGACAGTTGGCGTGTTGGTGGTGGTCAACGCTGTTGGCGATTTGTTCACTCTCAGCGGAGAGCCTTTGACAGGTGGTCCGCACGAGCCTGGCCCACCGGTGATCCCGGAAAGCCCAATGACCAACACCACCTTGGTTGTCATAGCAACCGATTTCATGATGACACGCAACGAGTTGGCGCGATTGGCGATTCGCTCACACGACGCTCTGGCTGTCTGTATCCGCCCGGTGCACACCAGTTTTGATGGTGACATTGCCTTCGTGGTGTCCTGCGGAGCGATCCCCTGCGATGTCGAGGCGGCGGCCGAGGCGGCTTTTGGCGCCACGGCCGAAGCCGTGGAACTTTCGGTGCGCGCATCCATGAGGTGATCGGGTTTGGCACAATGGCCAAACCGGTGAGCGACCACATCCCCGTTCTCGAAGAGCTCCGAGCCCGCGCCCTCGTCTGCACTGATTGCGGTCTGTCCCAGACTCGCACCAACGTCGTGTTCGGGGTCGGTAGCTACGAGGCGAGGCTGATGCTCATCGGTGAGGCGCCCGGCAAGAACGAGGACCTGCAAGGAGAGCCTTTTGTCGGGGCTGCCGGCAAACTGCTCGACACCTTGCTTGGGGAGATCGGACTTCAGCGAGCCGAGGTCTACATCGCCAATGTCCTCAAATGTCGCCCACCGGGTAATCGGGATCCGCGTCCCGACGAAATCGACTCTTGCAAGGGCTACCTTCGCGAGCAGATCCGTTTGATCAGCCCTGAGGTTGTGCTCACCCTGGGCAACTTCGCCACCAAGCTCCTCCTCGGCACCGAAATCGGTATCACCAGACTCCGTGGGAGGATTCATCCATGGTGGCTCGGGTCGTCGTTGGTGCCGACTTTTCACCCGGCCGCCGCCTTGCGAGGAGGGGACCGCGTGACCGACCAGATGCGAGAGGACTTTCTCCTGGTCCGGTCGATCCTCGATCGCCCCAGCCAGCCGGAGGCGGTCACGAGCGAGATCATGAAGGAAGAGTCCTCCCAGATGGAGCTGTTCGGATGATCGAGGTCTTCTGCCCGACCGCCGACGACACGAGAGCCGCAGGTCGACGATTGGCTGCAGCCCTGAGGCCAGGTGATGTGGTCGAGCTAGCGGGCGGTCTCGGAGCCGGGAAGACTCTCTTCACCGGTGGCCTCTGCGAGGGGCTCGGGGTCGAGGAGTTGGTTGTCAGCCCGTCCTTTGTCCTGGTGCGCCAGTACGGCTCTGGCTTCATGCCGGTCGTCCATGTCGATGTCTACCGGCTTGGCTCACTGCACGAGTTCGAGGATCTCGATGTGTTCGAATTGGCGGCCGAGGGTGTGCTGGTCATCGAGTGGGGGGACGCCGTCGAATCAGCGCTTCCAGAGGATCACCTCCGCATCGAGTTCGTCGTCAACGGCGACGAAACCAGGCTGTTGCGTCTTGTGCCCAGCGGGGATTGGCTCGATCGTGACCTGGAGACCGTCACGTGAAGATTCTGGCCATCGAGACGTCCACCCCGGGATCCTCGGTGGCACTCGTCGAGGACGCATCCACACTCGCCGCCGCGTCAAGAATCGACCGGATGGGTCATGCCACCTTCCTGGTCCCCGCCATCGACTTCTGCTTCGACCAGGTGGGCTGGTCACCGTCGGCACTCGACGCAGTGGTGGTGGACATCGGTCCCGGCCTCTACACAGGGATCCGGGTAGGTGTTGCGACGGCTCAAGGTCTGGCAGCCGCCTTCGGGATCCCCGTGATCCCTGCCATCTCCTTGGACGCGATCGCCCTCGAGGCCCGCACCGGGCACCGGCTGATCTGGGCAGTGGTCGACGTGCGCCGCGGCGAGCTGGCCGTCGCCCGCTATCGGCCGGTGCCTGGAGGAGTGGTCAAGGAAGGCCCATTGGAGCTGATGAGACCTGAGGTGTTGGCCGCCCAGCTGGATTCGAGCCCGGATGAGAGCCTGGTAGTGGGTGATGTTGGAGCTCTGCCGGAAGGCTTGCTGCTGGGGTTGCACCGGGTCAAGACCGGGCGGCCTCGCTATCCGTATGCCGTGACGCTGGCCGAAGCCGCCCGGGCGAAGTACGAACGGGGTGAATTCCCGGCGCCCGATGAGATCAGGCCCCTCTATCTCCGTGAGCCCGATGTCACCATCAACTGGGCCAAGCTGCGTCAGGAGGGGCCATGGGGGTCGGAATGAAAGCTGTGACGATCAGGAGCTTTGCCGATTCCGATGTCGAGGCCGCAGTGGAGCTCGAGGCCATCGATCGTCCCCAGCCTTGGAGTGCCCGCGTGTTTCGCGACGAGCTGGCTGCTGACAACCGCACGTATCTGGTGAGCCGAGGACGAGATGCTGGTCGGGTTTCGGCGGGATCATGGTGGTGGGCGATGATGCCCACGTCACCAACCTGCTGGTGGCTCCCGACTCGAGGAGACAGAGAGTCGGAAGCCGTCTGCTGACGGCGCTGATCATGCCGCCATTGATAGGGGTGCCCGCCATCTCACGCTCGAGGTTCGCTCCCGCAACCATCCGGCCAGATCGCTGTATGCAGCTTTCGGTCTCGCTCCGGTCGGGCTGAGGAAGGGCTACTACGGGACGACGACGCCCTCATCCTCTGGGTTCACGACATCGACGGCGACGAATACCGCGAGCGCCTGGAGAGTCTGCGATGACGCCTCTGGTCCTTGCCTTCGAGACCAGTTGTGACGAGACCGCTGTGGCCGTGGTGAGGGGGACTGAGCCGCTGTCCAACGTGGTGTCGTCCCAGGTCGATCTACACGCCCGGTTTGGAGGCGTCGTCCCTGAGTTGGCTGCCCGAGCCCACGTCGAGGCGATTCGATCACTGACCCATCGTGCCCTCCAGGAAGCAGGGGTCCATCCCGCGGACCTCGACGGTGTCGCCGCAACGGCCGGTCCCGGGTTGGTGGGGGCCTTGTTGGTCGGCCACTCCTTTGCCAAAGCGACTGCGTGGGCACGACAGCTGCCATTCGTGGGAATCGACCACATGGAGGGGCACTTGATGGCTCCCCGTATTGAGTTCGGCGACTTCGAGCCACCCTGCGTTGCCCTGCTCGCCTCAGGTGGCCATTCTCAGATCGTCCATGTCCGTGGATGGGGCGACTACGAGACCGTGGGCCAGACCATCGACGATGCTGCCGGCGAGGCGTTCGACAAACTGGCCCGGGTGATGGGTCTCGGCTTCCCCGGTGGCCCGGCAATCGATCTTGCCTCTGAAGGCGGGGACCGAGCCGCAGTCGAGTTTCCCCGTGCCTTGCCCGATCGGCCATTCGCTCTCCATTCTCCGGACTCAAAACCTCGGTGGTCAATTTCATCGCAAAGGCCCAGGCTGCGTCCGAGCTTCCGCCGCTGGCCGACGTGGCGGCTTCGGTGCAGGAGGCGATCGTCGAGGTTCTCGTCACCAAGACGCTTCAACGCGGTCGATCAGACCGGGGCGGGGGTGGTGGGCGGTGGTGGTGGTGTGCTCGCCAACCGGCGACTGCGGGAGCGTTTCGCCGAGGAGGCGGACAAGCGAGGGGTGCGTCTCGCCCTGCCCAGCCCGCTTCTCTGCACCGATAACGCTGCGATGATCGGAGTTGCCGGAGCACATTGGCTCGGCGAGGGTCGCATCACCGATTGGGCCGAGAATGTAGACCCGGGGCGGGTCCTGGGTTGAGTCTCGTCGACTCAGATCTCAATTAGCAGTCTCAGCGGCCGAGTGCTAAATTTGGCTGGCACTCGAGTTATCCGAGTGCTAATCCACAGGACCTCACACGTTGGCCCCCGGTTTGTTTCGGGGTCGCAGTGTGAAGCCTGAGGCAAGGAAACGCAGGCGCTTCAAGGAGGAGCAGAAGAATGAAGCTTCAGCCGCTCGGTGACCGAGTGGTGGTCAAGCCCACAGAGGAAGCGGAATCCCGCACCCCCTCAGGGTTGGTCATCCCCGACACCGCCAAGGAGAAGCCCCAGATTGGCGAGGTCATCGCTGTCGGCCCAGGGGCCCGCGATGAGGACGGCGACCGGATCCCAATGGATGTCTCGGTCGGCGACAAGGTCCTCTATTCGAAGTTCGCCGGCACGGAGGTGAAGCTCGACTCGGACGAATACCTCGTCCTCTCTGAGCGTGACCTTCTCGCCGTCGTCAATTAGGAGTTGATGAGAAATGGCAGCGAAGGAACTTCGCTTCAACGAGGAGGCCCGACGTGGCCTCGAGGCGGGCGTAAACAAGCTCGCCGACACGGTAAAGGTGACACTCGGCCCCAAGGGTCGCAACGTCGTCCTGGAGAAGAAGTGGGGCGCACCCACCATCACCAATGACGGGGTGACGATCGCCAAGGAGATCGAGCTCGACGACCCGTACGAGAACATGGGTGCCCAGCTCGCCAAGGAAGTAGCCACCAAGACCAACGACGTTGCCGGTGACGGAACCACTACCGCGACGGTCCTCGCCCAGGCAATGGTCCGGGAAGGCCTTCGCAACGTTGCGGCAGGTGCCAACCCGATGGACCTGAAGCGCGGCATCGAAGCCGCCGTCGAGAAGGTGGTCGAGGCGATCGGCGAAATGGCGAGAGACATCGAGACCAGCGACGAGATCGCAAATGTGGCCTCGATTTCGGCCAACAACGATCCGACCATTGGCAAGGTCATCGCCGAGGCGATGGACAAGGTCGGCAAGGACGGCGTGATCACGGTGGAGGAGGGTCAGACCTTCGGTCTGGAACTCGAGTTCACCGAGGGCATGCAGTTCGACAAGGGCTATCTCAACTTCTACTTCGTGACAGATCCCGATCGGCAGGAAGCGGTGCTCGAGGACCCCTACATCCTCATCGCCAACCAGAAGATCAGCTCGGTCAACGATTTGGTCCCGGTTCTCGAGAAGGTCATGACGTCCGGTAAAGGCGTGCTGGTCATCGCCGAGGACGTCGAGGGCGAGGCCCTGGCCACCCTGGTGGTCAACAAGATCCGCGGCACGTTCTCGTCGATCGCTGTCAAGGCTCCGGGTTTTGGAGAGCGCCGCAAGGCCATGCTCCAGGACATCGCCACCTTGACGGGCGGCACGGTCATCTCCGAGGAGGTCGGGCTCAAGCTGGAGAACGTCACCCTCGACATGCTGGGCCGGGCCCGCAAGATCGTGACAACCAAGGACAACACCACCATCATCGATGGTGCCGGGTCCGAGGCGGACGTCAAGGCTCGCATCAAGCAAATCGAGCGTGAGATCGACAACACTGATTCCGACTGGGATAAGGAGAAGCTCCAGGAGCGTCTCGCCAAGCTCTCCGGCGGTGTAGTGGTGATCAAGGTCGGCGCGGCCACCGAGGTCGAGCTCAAGGAGAAGAAGCACCGCATCGAGGACGCCGTGTCGGCGACTCGTGCTGCCGTCGAAGAGGGGATTGTCCCTGGCGGCGGTGTGGCTTTGCTCCGGGCACAGACCACGATCGACAAGATGCGTGGCGGTGGCGACGACGAGAAGACCGGGCGCGCCATTGTGCGCAAGGCAATCGAAGAGCCGTTGCGCCAGATCGCAGTCAACGCCGGTTTCGAGGGCGGCGTCGTCGTCGAGCGGGTGCGGAATGCTGAGGGCAACACCGGCTTCAATGCTGCCTCTGGCGAGTACGAGGACCTGGTCAAGTCCGGCGTCATCGACCCGGCCAAAGTGACCCGGTCGACGCTGCAGAACGCGGCTTCGATTGCGGCCCTGCTTCTGACCACCGAGGCCCTGGTGGCCGAGGAGAAGGAAGACGCCCCCTCCATGGGTGGCGGCCACGGCCACGACGGCGGCGGAGGAATGGACTTCTAGGAAGCCCGTTCTCCAATTTGAGTGCGAAAGGGCCCTGCGGGGCCCTTTCGCTTACCTGAGGTACATCTCGCCATATATGGCGCTAGACGTGCAGAGAACCTCCAAGTGCCCGCCGTATTGTGAGGACGACGTAATCAGGGCGGCGCGTGATGTCATGCCAGGTGAAGCGAAGGATCCGCCAACCCGCAAGCTGCGCCAAGTTGTCCCGTTCTCGATCGGCTTGGAAAGTGTGCTCGTCCCCGTGCCACGCCCGGCTGTCACCTTCAATGACGAGCAGGTCATTGGGGTACGCCAAGTCCACGCGTCCGTTCACATGCTTGAGCCACGCCGGGCGATGCTGGACCTCTGGCTCCGGGAGCCCGCTGATACGAATCACTTCCAAGAGACGGGATTCAAGATCGCTCTCCGATGTGCCACCCGACCCCAGGCGAGGCTCTAAGGCACGCCGCATGCGGATCACTCCCGGCTTCCCCTTCCTCGCGAGATCCTCGAGAACATGTTCCATTTCCTCGAACGTCGCCAGTCCCTTTGAGGCAAATCGGTCAATCGTTCTGCCGAGTTGCTTCTGCGACAAGACCGCAGCGAGGTCCAAAGTCGTGCGGGCCGCCGAGGTTGTCGGGACGGATCCCACCGTCACGATGTCCGCTCGGCGAATGTCGGTTAGCTGGTGGACGACGACATCGGCGAATAAGTGCGTTCGTCGATGAGGCACCGAAATGACCATTCGGGGCCCAGGTACGTCCACGCCATGGAATCGGGCGGCGGACTGGTGAGAAACGACCCCGCCCAATGCGCGCGTAGCGGCTGCCATTGTGGACTCTTCTGCCCGGAAGACGCCTGGGAGCGCGAAGACCGAGGTCGCCATCCGGATCAATACGCCGTCTTCAACTCGACGGTCCAACGTCCGTGAAGTCATCCCCAGCGCCAAGGCCTCTCGCCGTGTTACGACCCCGTCGTGGTCTGCGGCGTGGGCGATGACCGCTTGTGTCGACTTCCCCATGTTGGGGAAGATGCCTTGCGGCTGACCGTTTTGGAAGACCTGGGCGTTCCTTGTCGGTTTCACGCCATATCTGGCGCAACGTACCTCAGGTAAGCCCGACGGCCTCCGCCAACCCGTCGAGGCGGGGGAGGATCGCGTCTGGGCCGGCGGGTGGAATCGAGAACACCGCTCGGTCTACCCCCGCCTCGGCCAGCAGGTCGAGATCTTCCGTCTTCGCTGCGTAGGCGGTGATCTCGAACGATGCCGGGTCCCGGCCCGCGTCCTCCAAAGCGTGGCGCACATCGGCTGCCCGATCCACAACGTTCATGCGGGTGGCAAGCGGCATCCATCCGTCACAGAACTCCACGATGTCGGCGATGGTGCGCGGTCCGGCGTCGGCGCCCATGATGATCGGCGGGTGCGGCTTCTGCACCGGCTTGGGCCATGCCCACGAGGGCTCCAGCGTGAGGTGCTCTCCTTGGAACGACGCCTCCGCTTCGGTCCACAGTGTCTTCATCAACAGGACCTTCTCCCGCAGGAGTTCTCTCCTTCGGGGGTAGGGAGTCCCGTGTTGCGCCATCTCCTCTTTGTTCCAGCCATAGCCGACGCCGAACAGGATCCGGCCTCCTGAGAGGTGGTCGAGAGTGGCTACTTCTTTGGCGGTCCAAAGTGGGTCGCGTTGTGCCACCAGGGTGATCCCGGTGCCCAGTTTCAAAGTAGAGGTCGCCATGGCGGCATAAGAGAGGGCAACGAATTGGTCGAGAGAGTGCCAGTAGTGCTCCGGGAGGGGAGGTGCTCCCTCCCGGCCACCCCAGGGTGTCTTCCGCGCCACCGGAATGTGCGAGTGCTCGGGGAACCACAGCGAATCGAACCCGCGGGCCTCGACTTCCCGAGCCAGGGTGTCGGGGCGAATTGATGTATCGGTCGCGAACATGAAAACTCCGAATTCCATGGAGCAGACCGTACCGATCTCACTGAAGGACCTGATCCAGAACCGCATCTCCGAGGAGGGGCCGCTTCCGTTTGAAGTGTTCATGGATATGGCCCTCTATGACCCGAAGTCGGGCTACTTCTCCTCGGACCGCCTTCGCTCCGAGAAGGCAGGCGACTTTCTCACCTCCCCTGAGGTCAGTGCTCTGTTCGGGAAGACGCTCTCCGTGTTCGTTTCTCGAGAGAGGGATCGGCTCGGTGAGCCGTTCCAACTGGTCGAGGCGGGCGCCGGATCCGGGTCGCTGATACGGGCGCTGCTCTCGACGATCGCGGTCGACGTCGTCGCGGTTGAGACCTCTCCTGCCGCCCGAGCAGCACTCGAGGATCTGCTCCCCGGTCCGTCGATACGGGAGGCGCTTCCCGATCGAACACGAGGGGTGATCCTCGCCAATGAGCTGATCGACAATTTGCCGATGGCACTCGCCCAGCGGGTTGGAGAGGAGTGGCGGGAGCGCTGGGTGGGATCGGACGTCGAAGGGCTGGTCTTCGTCGACGCCGATCCCAGACCGGAGGTCGTGGAATGGCTAGAGGCTCACGCCGGGCCGGTGGCCGATGGGGGCTGGGTCGAAGTGCAACTGAGGGCAACTGCCTGGCTCACCGATGCTCTCGTGCGACTCGACGAAGGCTCAGTCGTCCTCATCGATTACGGGGACACCGCGGAGGATCTCCTCCCCCGACGCCAGGACGGCACCCTCCGAACCTATCGCGCCCATCATCTCGGGCCGCATCCGCTCGATGAGCCGGGGGAGACCGACATCACCGCCGACGTGAACTTCAGCGCCTTGATGAGTGCGGCAGAGAGGGCAGGTGCGACAGTCACCCTCCTCCGTCAGGACGAATGGCTGTCCAGCCTCGGGCTGCGGGACCGTCTCTCCGAGTTGAGATATGCCGAACTGGAGGCAGCACGCACCGGTGACGAGATGACCCGTCTCCAACTGAGGTCCCTGAAGACGGAGGCCGAGACTCTGCTTCATCCGAGGGGACTTGGGGACTTCAGGGTCTTGATAGCGACGATCTGACATGGGAACCTCGGTACCGGAGCCAGCGTCTTACCTTTAGAGGTGATGATGAGGAGATTGCTCATACTTGGATTCCTGGTCGGCTTGACTGCCTGTGGCTCAGTCGAGGAGCCGCTTGCCCAGCCGGCGACCACGACCACATCTGCCGCCAACGGGTCCACGACGACGGAGGTGTTCACCTTGCAGACAGTGCCTCGATCAGAAGCTGACCTTCTCCTTCTGGCTCGCGCTGCCCGTGCTGATCTCGCGACGCACTTGGGCGTCCCCGAGGACGAGATATCCGTCACCGGCGCATCCGCGGTCACCTGGAACGACGGCTCCATGGGCTGCCCGCAGTCTGATATGTCCTACACCCAGGCTCTGGTCGATGGCGCGAGGGTGACCTTGACCCATGGCGACACGACCTATAGCTATCACCAGGGTGGTGGTGAGCTCTTCCTGTGCGAGCACCCCGTGGACGGCAGCTACACGGTGTCGACCAATGACTCGGGTGCGCTGGAGTTGATTCCCCCACCCGGTTTCAACGACTAGCGAAGTGGGGCGCCAAAGGCGCCCCACTTCACATCGGTCTGCAGACGACCGTTACGAGGCGACTACCTCCACCAGGGTAAGGCCGAAGTTGGTCGTCCCATCGGAGTGGGACACGGCTCCCAGGTAGGAGCCGCCCGGAGCGAGCCCTGTCCAATCCACCACCACATTGCCGACCGTGCCGATGGTGGCGGTGGTCGGAGTGGCGGCGTTGATCGACAGGCTCGACGCAGCCAGCGGGACATCCCAGAGATGGAATGTGTAGCCAACACCAGGAGGAGGATCGACCACCTGCCACCCGTGCACGTAGAGCACGTAGTTGCCGTCGGCAGGTGCCTCGAGGTCGATCAGCTCATCGGTGCCTCCGGCCGTGGACTGTGCGATCAGTTCTCCGTTGAAGTACAGATAGAGATCGATGTCCGTCGCCGCCGGGTCGACACTGGTCAGGTCATTCTCGCCCATGGTTATGCGAAGGAACGCAGACCCGGACAGGGTGAACGGATGGGCCACCACGTCGCCCTGAGGCACATCCTCCACAGGATCGAACTCCTGATCCGGACCATCGTGCAACACGACGCCTGACTGCGGCGCATCCGCGGCCAGACCATGGGCCGTCGCCGTATAGGGGCCGGTGTAGCCGAATGCCACTGGGATGGTGGCGCTACCGCTGACTCCGGACCCGCTGACGGAGTGCGGGAACTCGATGGCCGCGGCCTTGACCGCGATCGGGCTTCTGACCTCGTTCTTCCCCGAATCCCAGGTCAACGATCCGAAGCGCCACGTGCCGACGGGGGCGTTCCCATTGGTAAACGTGATCTCAAACGTGGCCGACTCCCCAGGAGCCAGACTGATCCGATCCGGGCTCACCTCCACATCGAACCCCCGAGGTTCCTTCACCTTGGCCTTGTACGTGGTGGTCTTGTTGGAGACATTGGTCACGGTTCGGACCACGGTTTTGGATCCGGGCACCTCGCTCACCCCGATGGAGGGATAGTTGAGGTCTTCTGACTGGGTTTGGATGCCGAAACCACCAAGTTCATCACAACTGAGCCCGGTGACCGCCGGAGTCAGGTAGCTGGCTGTGGTGTCGCACAGGAACCCGAGGTAATCGAAGACCCCTGCGTCGTAGACCAGGCCGGGGTTGAACAGGGAGCCCTCTGCAGTCGTCCGCCCGCCGGGGTCGACATGTCCGGCTCCGAAGTCAAAGGGATCGGGGCGACTCTCGCCGTCCTCTGCCCGGACATCTTGGCGGGCCGTTGTCATCAACGCGGACTTGGCCATCGCCGGCGTCCATTCAGGGTGAGCCTGCTTGATGAGTGCGAGTAGGCCGGCGACATGGGGACTCGACATCGAAGTACCTGAGATCGCTTGGAACAACTCACCTGGCGCACTCGTCGACGGCGTCGGAGAATTGCCCGCCAGGATCTGCACCCCGGGCGCGGTCACATCCGGCTTGATGATGTCGGCCGAAGCCGGGGCGCCAACCGGGCCCCGTGATGAGAACTCAGACATCTCGTTGCCTCGAGTGCGCTCCTTCTCACCTGCGCCCAGACGCACCCGAGCCGAAGACCCCTTGTCAGCGATATAGGCCTTGAGGGCGAGACCGTCGCTGTGGTTCACCAGGACCGACGGGACGAAGTGGTTGTCGGTGAGCAGCGATTGGTCGTCATCGGCGTTGTACATCACCATGCCGACTCCACCTTGCTCAAAGACTGCTCGGCTCTTCTCAACCCGACCCGGGCTCCGGGGGCAAAGCACGACCATTCCGGTGATATCCGGGTTGAAATCGACGTCGGGGTCGCACGCCTCATTGCCGTAATCGGCGGAATCGACGAACGGGAACGATCCGTTGGTGCCTCGGGTGACGGAAGCTCCTTCGAAAATTCCCGAGTCTCTCTTGTAGAAGTGGGACCAACGGCTGTGGCTCCCATTGCTGATCTTCACTTCGCCGACGAAGGCCCGGTTCTGCTCACTGGCCCCCACGGAGATGACCCAGGGGGTAGTCGCGGGACTGCCAACAGTGCTCGCGTCCGGCCCGGCGTTACCCGCAGATACTGAAACGAACACGCCCGCATAGTCGGCGAACAGGAAAGCGATGTCATCGATCCCGTCGAGCCCCGGGTTGTCACTGCCGATCGAGTAGTTGATCACGTCGACTCCGTCGGCGACGGCCTGATCGATCGCTCCAGCGAGGTCGCCACCAAAGCAGCCTTGGTCGCCACATGCCGAATACATGACCACCCAGGCGTCCGGGGCGATCCCGGAGATCTTGCCAAAGTCCCGGCCGAAGATCGAGGCCTCGACGCCAGCATTCCCGGCGGCGGTGCTGGCGGTGTGTGTGCCGTGCCCGTCGTAGTCACGAGCCGAGTGGTACAGCTCGAGCGGGGTGATCAACGTGTCGTAGAGCATCCGCATGTTGCGGGCGCCGATCAGCTTGTCGTTGCAGGCAAATGGGGCGTCATCGGGGTTGTAGGCGGTATTCCCGAAGTCGCAACCCGTACTCTCGAATTCTGTGGCTGGATCCGGATCGAGGTCGATGGTGTCGAACACGATGGGGGACGGATCCAAGTTTCCCCGATCGTCGAAGGATGGGTGCTCGGGCCAGATGCCGGTGTCGATGACACCGACCACAACGCCCTTGCCGGTGTAGCCACTGGCGTATGCCCCGCCCCGATCGTCGAGACCGAGGAAGTGGGGTGAATTGTCGGTTTGCAGCTGATGGAGCTCATCGCGCACGACGGTGGTCACGCCCTTTTGTGTGGCGAGCGACTCGGCCTCGGCTTTGGTCAGGACTGCACTGAAGCCGTTGGCGGCGTAGTCGAATGAGGCGACCATCGCCGTCTGGGCGATGCCGGCACTCTCGAGGGCATCCACCTTCTCGACCTGGAGCTCCTCTGAATACGCCTCGACTGGGGCGCTCTCCGGGTCGGGCCGGTCGCCCTCGTCCGGGGCAAGAGCTTCGTTTCCGAGGACCGGAGCGGAGTCCATGACGACGATGTAGGGCGCCTCGGACGCGCTGACCGCGGCATTGATGGCCGTGGGTCCGGCGCCGGCCGGGATCGATGTTGCCAGAGCCGTGGCCAGGGCTGCAGCAGTTACGAGAAGCTTCCTTCTCATGTCTGTCCTCCTTGGTTTGTCATCCTTCGCCCGGACAGCCTCGGAAGGCGTTTCCCCCGCACCGCGCGGGGACCATACACCACCAAGAGTGGGCGCGGTGAAGCCTGAGATGAGGCGGGCGTGATCTGATTAGGCGCCCACGCCGGATACCCTTGAAGCATGAACAACCTGAAGACGGTGGGCCTTCTCGCCTTCATGACCACCTTGCTGTGGTTGGTCTGCGTTGCCCTGTTTCCCGACGGCGGATTCATGATTGGGCTCGTCATCGCCGTTGGATTCAACTTCCTCGCCTACTTCTTCTCGGACAAGATGGCCCTAGCTGCGAGCCGGGCCCGTCCAGTGACCGAGGCGGAACAGCCTCAGGTATATGCCATCGTCCGCCGGCTCGCAGAGCAGACCCGGATGCCGATGCCCAGCATCTATTTGATCGACTCGGCGCAGCCCAATGCCTTCGCCACCGGCCGGTCCCCGAAGAAGGCCGCGGTGGCCGTCACCTCGGGGATCCTTCAGGTCCTCGATTTCGACGAGCTCGAAGGTGTGCTCGCCCATGAGTTGGCTCATGTCCAGAACCGGGACATCCTTATCAGCTCGATTGCGGCGATGATCGCCGCGGCCCTGACCATGCTGGCCCGCATGGCCTTCTGGTTTGGTGGCGGCAACAATCGGGAGAGCCCGCTGGGGGCGATCGGTGCTGTGCTTTCCCTGATCGTTGCGCCAATCGCGGCCATGTTGATTCGGATGGCTATTTCTCGGACCAGGGAGTTTCAGGCGGACGAGACAGGCGCCGAGATCACGGGTCGGCCGATGAAGCTCGCCGGAGCGTTGGAGAAGATCTCAATGGGTGCCGACCGCATCCCGATGAACGTCAACCCGGCCACTGCCCAGCTGTTTATCGAGAACCCGATGAAGGGCCTTCGTGGCGGGGGCGGGATGATGAGGTTGCTCAGCACCCATCCTCCCACCGAGGAGCGGATCTTCCGCCTCCAACAGATGGCTGAGGGAGTTAGTTGACCACGGACTGGCATCACCAGGGCATGCCGTGTGAGATTTCGCCAATTTCTGCTCAGCCCCTTGGGGCCGGAAGAACAAGCGAATAGAATTAGGGGAAATCAGGGTGTCCGTGGAGGGGAATCTACGCGATGAGTGATCGCCCAATGATCTCGGTAGTTCTGCCTGCCTACAACGAGGAGGCGTTGATCGCCGAGACCTTGAAGCTGGTTAGCGAGCATCTCGAGTCGATTGAGTCGCGTTTCGAATGGGAAGTGCTGGTCGTCGACGACGGTTCTCGAGACGCGACCGCCTCGATCGTGGAGGCCTTCTCTGCATCTGAGGCACGTGTTCGTCTGCTTCGGCATGTCACCAACTTCAACCTCGGCCAAGCCCTTCGCTTCGCTTTTAACCGGGCAAAGGGCGACTACGTGATAACCCTCGACTCCGATCTCAGCTATGGGCCAGAGCACATAGAACTTCTCGCCGACACCATTGTGGAGACCCGGGCCAAAATCGTAATCGCTTCGCCATACATCAAGGGAGGTCGGGTCAGTGCGGTGCCACGAAGCCGCGAGTTCCTGAGCAGGGCCGCCAACCGCCTGCTGGCGATCACCGCCAAGGGAAGTCTGACCACAGTGACCGGGATGGTGCGCGCCTATGACCGCCGGTTTCTGCAGAGCCTCGACTTGAAGGCCTGGGACTTCGAGATCAACACCGAGATCATCTACAAGGCTCAGTTGCTCAGGGCCCTGATCGTGGAGGTGCCGGCCCATCTCGACTGGAGTCGTCAACAGGCGGTAGGAGACAGAAGGCGCTCAAGCATCAGAGTGCGGAGGGCGGTCGCCTCCCAAGCCTTCTCCAGTTTCCTCTTCCGACCTTTCATGTACTTCGTCATCCCGGGGATGATCATCCTGGCCTTGTCTCTGATCTCGCTGGGGTGGATCACCTATCACACTCTCCGGTTCTGGGCGACTCCCGAAATCGATGAGTTCTCCGACGCTGTGCTGGCGGCCTTCCGGCTTTCGCCTCACGGGTTCGTCGTCGGTGGAATCAGCTTGATAGTGGGGATCCAGCTGGTCAGTCTCGGGATTCTCTCCGCCCAGAACAAGAGGTACTTCGACGAGATGTTCCATCTCGGGACCACCGTCTACCGTGAGGAGCTCGGACTTGGTCCCCAAAGGGAGCCGTTACGAGACCAGACTGAAAAGCCGGTGGCGTCGTTCGATCCCGCGAATTCGCGTCAGGCCGAGTAGTCCCGCACCCGCCCCCTGATGGTATGAAGCCCTGTTACATAGTCCTCAATAGGGCCGAGGGTGAAAGCGTTCTGGAGCTGGTCGATGAAATGATGGGCTAACTCCAGCTTCCTGCCGCTGACCTGGTTCATTCCCGGAAAGAACCCGAGGTCCTTGTCGTCGTCGGAGCCTAGGAAGTCGAGGGGATGTAGAAGCATCGACGGGGGGTTGCCAGCCAACCTGCACAGCGTCAGGGCGGTGCGGAAGTAGGCCGAGGCCACCGGTAACGCTTTTGCCCCGAGGTAGGCGAGGTAACTCAGATGGATCGGTGTTCGGAGTCCTGGAAAGGTGGTGACCGGGACCTCGGTCAACTCGGCCCCAGATTCCATCTTCCAGGTGAAGGGCTTGTTGGGGCGGAAGGCGGCCCGCAGTGTCCCAAACAACTCCGCTCGCTCCTCCCGCTCCTCCCTGCTCAGGTTCGTAGTCCTGAAGTAGTAGGCGCGGCTCAGCGGATTGAGAATATTGGGGAAGGTGGTCGCGTCATACAAGTAGCTCCGACTGGAGAGCTGGCGGAGCACTTCGTCTGTGAACGAGAATCCCGGACCACGGAACCCCCTGGGAAGAACCCCGGTCGCCTCCTCGATCGCAGTTTCGGAGCGCTTGAGCTCGTCAGCGATTTCGATGTCATTGAAACGATGGAGCCATGGTTTGTGGTCAAAGCTGTGGTTGGCTACGCGGTGACCCTGCCTCACGACCTCAGCTAGAAGGTCACGGTGCGCCTCGACCGTCGCGTCTCGCCCCACGATGAAAAAGGTGATCTTGAGGTTGCGCTCCTTGAGGAAGTCGAGCACTCGTGGGACTAGTTTTGGGAGGTAGCTTGGATAGCTCGTCCAAGATGGGTCGCCGTGGGTCATCAGGTACGACCACTTGTCGTCGAGGTCCAATGAAATCGGTGCGATAGGGCGGCTCACGGCGATGCCTGAAGGAGGATCGGCCGGACCTCTGCTTCGAGGAGCGTCCGGTCGTAGGTGACGTCACCGGTCAGAACCGGCAAAGCTCTCGCTGCTAGTTGCAGGGTTTCGTTCACATTGAGCGTGCCGTTGAGAATCTGCGCCGAACTCACCAGGTAGACGCCAGGCACCGACGTTTGCATCGGGGGGACGCGGCCTGAGTAGCCGATGGTCGGGATAGGAAAGACATGTGGGACCCGCGAGACCCGGAATGCCTTGACGTTGGCTTCCTCGAAGCCGGGATACATGTTGCGCAGGGCTTGAACGAACCGTTTCTGAACCTGTTCGTCGGAGAGCGTGAGGATTTCGTCCTCGGGAGTGGTGTAACTGGGGAGATAGGTGAGGTGGAGGCCCCCGAACTCGGCGCGGTCGACTAGTGCCGACATTTCGATGACACCGGTGAAGGGCGCTTCGTCGGTGATGTTTGTGACGTAGAAGCCACCCAGCCCCCGGTCGGTGAGCATCGAGGCGCAGACAATGCCCTGGTACTCGACCCCGTTCATCGCTTCTTCCTCCGAAGTCTCTAGTCCCACGATGAGCCGAGCAGCCAGGGGGGAGGCGGCAGTGACCACAACCCGATCGAAGTCCAAGACTCCGTCGCCGACCTCAACCGCGATCCCTGTCTCCGTAGCTCTGATCGCCGAGACCCTGGTCCCGAGCATTTGCTCGACTCCTCGCCCGCTCAGCTCGCCCGTGAAACGATCAATGATCCGGTCGTAGCCTCCTGTGACGTAGCCGAACATCTCCTTCTTGAGCCCGCTACGACGAGCCGCATAGAGGCGTTGGATAGTCGTCCAGATGAAGGCAGCAGAAGTCCTCTCGTAGTTGTCTCCGAGCTTGGAGCGAAGGAGGGGCAGCCAGAAGTTCTCGAACGCCCGGTCGCCTGAATGCCTGCGCAGCCATACCTCGACCGGGATTCGTTCAAGGCTCCTCCAGTCCTTGACCCGGGAACCGTAAAGAATCGTCCACGCCATTCTCATCTTGTCAGTCATACGTAGCGGGGGGAATCTGAGGTATTCGATGGCATTGGAGACCGAATAGAGCTGGCCGCCGGCCAGGACTCCGGTCCGGGTCTCGACCCAACGCAGGTCATCGGTGAGCCCCAGGCGATCGAGTAGAGCCAGGAGGTGGAGGTCGCTGTTGAGGATGACGTGGTAGTGCCTATCCCAGGTCAGGTCGCCGATCTGCCACGCCGAGGCCAGCCCGCCGAGGTTGTCGGCTGCCTCGATGATGGTGACCTCATGGCCATGGTCACGGAGCCAGAGCGCCAGCGTCATGCCCAGCATGCCGCCACCGACAACCCCCCAACGTTGAGAGCTCATGATGCTTGGGCGTCGGCCAGGATTCCCTGGTCGGCGACCAGGCGATCGAGGATCGCTGACGACACTCCGGTTCCTTCGCCATATAGCGGTTGGCGTTCCGGTAGCGAACCGGACATCATGCTCGAGGCTCCCTGGAGGATCCGAGACCGGTCCGCTCCGGTGAGCAGGTTCCATCCCATGTCGACGGTCTCGACCCATTCGGTCTCGTCGCGCATTGTCAAACAGGGAGTATTGAGCCAGTAGGCCTCCTTTTGGAGTCCACCAGAGTCGGTCATCACCAATGAAGCGTTCCTCACCAGGGTCAATGTCTCGAGGTGCGCCAGGGGTTCGATCAGCCGAACGCCGGCGTGGAGAAGTAGGGGCTCCATCCGGGAGCGAGTCCTCGGGTGCACAGGGAAGATGACCTCGGTTCCCTGCTGGGCCACGTCGGAGATACCGAGGAGGATTTGGCTCAATCGCTCAGGGTCGTCGGTGTTCTCAGAGCGATGTGTAGTTGCGAAGACATACTGACCAGGGGTCACGGCGAGACGGGTCAGAATGTCGGACTCGGCGGGGACAAGGGAGAGTGTGTAGAGCATCGCCTCGTACATAACGTCACCAGTGAGGTGGACACCCTTGGTGACGCCTTCAGCTGCGAGGTTGGTCACCGCTGTTTCGGAGGGGCAGAACAGGATGTTGGCCACGTGGTCGGCCACGCGGCGGTTGACTTCTTCGGGCATGGCCAGATTGAAAGAACGTAGACCCGACTCGACATGAGCCAACGTGATGTGGAATTTTGCTGCGACCAGGGCTCCGGCGAGGGTGCTGTTGGTGTCCCCGAATACCATCACAACGTCTGGCGCCAGCTCCTGGAGGAGGGGATCGAGCCGACTCAGCATCTTCCCAGTCTGTCCTCCGTGAGAGCCCGACCCGACGCCTAGCTGATGAGCCGGCTGAGGGAGCCCGAGCTGGTCAAAGAAGCTCTGCGACAGACCCCGGTCGTAGTGCTGCCCAGTATGGACCAGAAGATGCTCGATCGCCCCGCTCGGGGCGTAGTTAGCCTCGATGGCGCGGGCTATGGTCCCGACCTGGACGAACTCCGGACGAGCCCCAACCACGGTGACTAGTCGCATGGTCACCGGCTCAATCGACCGCTGAGCATCGCCTCGGCGATCTCCATGACCTCGATACCCTCTTCGAGAGAGACGATTTGCGCCTCGGGCACCTCGAGGATTGCGTCCCTGAATCCTTCGTGCTCGAGCTGGAGCGGCTCCGGCTTGGGGAAGGCATAGCGAGTCATGTCCCCTTCCGAGACACCCTTGAGACGCGCCATCTCGTCCCACTCGATCGGGATCGCGGCGTTGGAGTAGTAGGTCAGGTCGGATGTGAGGAGGTCGGCCACAAGGGCACCCTTCTCACCGAGCACCGTGACCGTCCTCTGCTTAGAGGGTGTCAACCAGTTGACCGACATCGAGACGATGGTGTTGTCCTCCAGTCTTCCGATCGCCTCTACCAAGTCCTCACGCTCGGTTCCGATCTGACGGCCGATCTGAGCATCGAGACTGGCGAACCGCCCTATGAGCCAATGAACAATGTCGATGTCGTGGATGGCCAAGTCACGCACCACGCCTGTCTCGTAAACCCTCAAAGGAAACGGGCCGGCCCGTTTCGTCGATATCGAAAAGATCTTGCCCAGGCACCGCCCTTCAAGCCGTCGCTTCATGTCCTGGAGTGCTGGGTTGAACCGCTCGATGTGGCCGACCGCGCCTATCAGCCCGCGGTCGGCGAAGACATCGCGTATTGCGAGCGCTGCTTCTAGATCGTTTGCGATTGGCTTCTCGATGAGAGCGTGTATTCCGGCCTCGGCCAAGCGGATCGCACCCTTTTCGTGCTCGGCTGCCGGCGTTACCAGCACCACGGCGTCCGGCCCTGCTTCGATGAGGTCGTCGAGGGAGGGGAAAAGCGGATGTCCTGCGAGGGCCTTATGCACGTCGCCTGCCGGGTCGGCGCCACCAATGAAGCGGATTCCATCGAGACGGGTCAAGACTCTGGCGTGGTGCCGGCCCATGTGCCCCAGACCGACAATTCCGACCCGTAGCTCTTTGATCATGGTTCCAACGCTCCGTTTACCGCGGCGATGACGGCCTCCTGTTCGGCGTCGGTGAGGTCTGGTCGTATTGGCAGTGACATCACCTCGTTGGCAGCGGCTTCAGTGTCGGGCAGGTTGACTGGCGGGTCGCGGTAGGTCTCGGTGAGGTGAATCGGAATCGGGTAGTAGATCCCATAGCCCACTTGTTGGTCTTCGAGCGACCCTGTGATGTCTCTGCGCTGCGAGGTTCGGACGGTGTATTGGTGGTACCCGTGTATGGCCTCGGGCGCCACGTAGGGAGTTTCGATCCGACTATCCAATCGCTGCTCATAGCTGTCGGCCAGTTGGTGGCGGCGTTGTTGGAGCTCATTGATCCGGGAGAGCTGCACCCGCCCGATGGCTGCCTCAATGTCTGTCATCCGGGCATTCGAAGCGACCTGGAGCCTCTTGGCGACCGTCCTGCTCTCATGCGCCCTGAGCGACCGGGCGACATCAGCGACCCCATCGTCGGAAGTGGTGATCATGCCGCCTTCACCTGTGGTCACGTTCTTGGTGGCGTAGAGGGAGAAGGTGGCGAATGTGCCAAACGTGCCAACGCTCCTTTCCCGCCAGGTCGCTCCGATGCCCTGTGCGGCGTCTTCCAGGAGATGCAGGCCTGTCTCGTCGCAAAGCATTGCCAGCGCATCCATTTCGGCCGGGTGCCCGAAGAGGTGAACTGCAATGACCGCCCTGGTGCGACTTCCGAGTCGGGGCTCGACGGTGGCCGCGCTGATGCAATATGTCTTAGGTTCGATGTCAGCAAAGACAGGAACGGCGCCGACCCTTCTCACCGCATTCGCCGTGGCGATGAAGGTAAAGGAGGGAACGACAACCTCGTCGCCAGGACCGATACCCAAGGCTTGAAGCCCGATCTCGATCGCCACCGTCCCATTGGCCACCGCAATGGCGTGCTTGGATCCGACGGCGTTGGAGAACTCGTCTTCGAAGGCTGCGACCTCGGCGCCCTGCGCAAGCTGTCCGCTCCTCAGCACCCTCTCGGCTGCAGCTACTTCCTTCTCACCGAGGACAGGGTGTGAGTGCTCGATCATCCCACCACCGCCAGGACCTCGCCGTCAGGTCGATATCTCGTGCCATCCACCGGGTCTATGAGCTGGTCACCATCTTCGGCAAGGCGGTGTCCGCTCTTCCCGACCCATCCAATCCGGAATGCCGGACTGCCCGTGACGAGTGCTTGGGGCGTCACGTCCCGGGTTACTACTGCGCCGGCCCCGACCAGCGCCCAGCCTCCCACGTGCACACCTCCCAGGACCACCGCCCCCGCCCCGATACTCGCTCCTGATTCGACATGGACACCAGCCGGGGCCCAGTCGTCAGGCCCCTTCGGTGTCCCGTCGACGTTCACCGCCCGTGGATTTCGGTCGTTGGTGAGGATTACACCTGGTCCGATGAACACCCCGTCTCCGATGATGGCGGGCCAGTAAAGGAGGGCATTGTTCTGGATCTTGCAGGCTGCACCGATGACCACGTCGTGGTCGACGTAGACGTTGCGACCGATGACAGTGTCTGCACCGATCTTCGAGTTCTCTCGAATCTGAGTGAAGTCCCATACCGTGGTGCGCTTGCCGATATCCACCGAGGGGTCTATCTGCGCAGTGATGGCGATCGTCGACCAGTCCGGCTGTCGATGGGAAGCACGCATTAGAACCCTTTGCGGTTTCCGAGCATCGACATCGGCGTTCGGGCGAGGATCCCCAGATCCTGCACGAGGCTGACCCGAGCCAGGTATTCGAGGTCGATCTGGGTGCATTCGTGCATGAGTTGGCCGTTGCGCGGCGAGATCTGCCAAGGGCCGGTGATCCCCGGCTTGACCATGTGACGTTGGTGCTGCCAAGGTTCGTAGCGACTCACGATCTCGGGGAGCTCAGGTCGGGGTCCAACGAGGCTCATGTCACCCTTGACCACATTCCAGAACTGAGGAAGTTCGTCGATCCTTATCGCCCGGAGGACTCTTCCAACCCGATTGACGCGTGGATCATTGGGCGACTTGTGGGTTAAGCGTCTTTCGACACTGTGGTGGTCGATCTGTTCGCCCCGGCGGTCGGGAGTCATAGTTCGCAGCTTGTAGAAACGGAAGGGGGTCCCATCCAGCCCGATCCGTTCCTGAGAGTAGAAGACCGGTCGTCCAAGCGTCATCAGGACGCAGAGGCTGGCGAGGAGGATCACCGGACTGAACAGGACGAGGAAGAAGAGCCCGAGCACTCTGTCCAAGGCTGGCTTGACTAACCGAACGTAGAGACCCGTGGGACGTGGGCCCTTCTCAGGACTCGTAGCCCCATTGAATGCCATGAATGATGGTGGTCCGCCACCATGCGTGTCCATGAACCCAGCCCCCACCGTGTTGATAGCCCTGCGAATCTCCCTATTCGCACCATGAAGCTACCACCACCCACAGTGGCGAAGCAATATGAAAATTGCGAAGCGATAGCTAATTTCTGCTGAAATGTGCGTATTCGCAACCGCTGCTTGTGGTCGCGGTAACGCGGACGAGCCATCGTGTACATGGGTGAAAGAGGCTATGGGAGAGCGAAAGTGGAACGAGTTCTGGTTACGGGCGCCGGTGGCTTTATCGGACACCACCTAGTTTCCTTTCTCAAGGGAAAGGGCCATTGGGTGCGAGGTGTCGATATCAAACAGGCTGAGTACACCGATGTTGATGCGGATGAGTTTGAGCTGCTCGACCTACGAGACCCGGAGGCAGCGCTGCGGTCGACGTTCGAAGTTGACCAGGTCTATGCGCTGGCCGCCGACATGGGGGGCATGGGATTCATCTCTCAGAACCAGGCCACGATCCTGAGGAACAACGCTCTGATCAACTTGAACACGATGGAGGCGGCGCGAGCCAATGGAGTGACCAAGTACCTCTACTCCTCGTCCGCGTGCATTTACCCCGAGTATCTCCAGACCGAAGCCCAGGTGGCTCCGCTCAAGGAGGACGATGCCTACCCAGCCCAGCCTCAGGACTCTTACGGCTGGGAGAAGCTGATCTCGGAGAAGCTCGCCGAGTACTACAGAAACGACTACGGGATCGATGTCCGAGTGGTCCGTTTCCACAATGTCTACGGCCCGTACGGGACATACGACGGTGGGCGCGAGAAGGCCCCGGCCGCCATCTGTCGGAAGGTTGCGATGGCTCCCGAGGGCGGCGTCGTCGAGATATGGGGCGACGGTGAGCAGACCAGGTCGTTCTGCTACATAGAAGACTGTGTCGAGGGGATTTACAGATTGATGCTGTCGGGGTTTTCCGACCCAATCAATCTCGGCACTGACCGGATGGTCTCGATCAACGAACTCGCCGAAATGGTGATCTCGTTGTCCGGCAAATCCGGTCTGAGCCTCAGCCATGTCGACGGGCCCCAGGGAGTTAGGGGGCGGAACTCCGATAACACCCTCCTCAGGGAGGTCCTTGACTGGGAGCCTTCAACCACGCTCGAGGACGGGATGGCCGAGACCTACCGATGGATCGAGAAACAAGTAGCGGCTCGAGGCTGAGCCACCGAGTCGACATCCTGGGCGTGGCGGTCAGCGCCATCAACCTCGACATGGCGGTGGTTGGCATTGGCGGATGGATCCGCGACGACGCCAGGGAGTATGTCTGTGTCACCGGTGTCCATGGTGTCATGGAGTCCCAATCCGACCCAGAGCTGCTCCGCATTCACAACGAGTCGGGGATGACCACACCCGACGGCATGCCCTTGGTCTGGTGTGGGCGATATGCCGGCGCCTTCTGGATGGAGCGTGTCTATGGCCCTGATCTCATGCTCAGGGTGTGTGCCGAATCGGTGAAGAATGGCTGGTCGCACTTCTTCTATGGAGCCGGTCCCGGAGTGGCCGACGAACTCGCAGCAGCCTTGACCGATCGGTTTCCTGGACTCAATGTGGCCGGAATGCACACCCCACCGTTTCGAGAGCTGACGGAGGAGGAAACTCAGGCCATAGTGGAAATGATCAACACTGCCCGCCCCGATATCGTCTGGATAGGGCTCTCCACGCCCAAGCAGGAGAGATGGATGGCCCGGTTGAGGCCCCTACTGGCTGCCCCAGTGCTTGTTGGCGTCGGGGCTGCGTTCGACATCCACGCCGGTCGGCTTTCACAGGCGCCACGGTGGATGCAGCGCTCCGGACTGGAATGGGCATACAGGCTTGCAATGGAGCCAAAGAGACTTTGGCGTCGCTATCTCTACTCGAATCCGAGATTCATAATGCAGATCCTGCGGAGAAAACCCCTGGTGTTGCCGGACCGGTCAGCCGTCGACCCTAACTAGGTACAAGTCGGTGTCGTCGACTTCAACGAAGCGATTTCCAATCCGCTCACCGAGTTTACGTAAGGCATCTGCAGATTCCGGTCTGGCCGTCTCCAGCCACTCAGGTGGGTCGAACAGGTCGCGGGTGATGTAGAGATTGGCTGTCGCGTGCGAGATCGGCTTGTAACCCTCAATCAAACCCCTTGAGTCCAGCGCCTCCACGATCTGTGCTGTCGTCAGGCCTGCCGCGATCATGTCGCCCAGAAGCTGGATGTTTTCCACTGCCCTCTCAGGGGGGCCGACTCCGATCTGTGCCGTGTGCGCTGGGGTTTGGTATGCGAGGTAGCGCGCCGTGCCGGCGCTGTCCGCGGTGAGGATGAGGTCTCCCTGACTGACGTGGCTGCTGGGCCACTGAGAGAAGGCCTCGAGCCTGTTGTCGCCGAGGTAGACCGGCATGAATCCGTTGATGAGGCTGTTGGCAGCAAGTGTGCCTACTACCAGCCAGGGGAGCGCCCCACTCAATCCCACACGCTCCATGGCGCCCACGATGATGGCCCAGAACGGTACAAGTGCGAGGAGCCAGAGCTCCGGCTGGATGACGCCACGACCAATCAGGACGATCACCAAGTAAGCCCCTAGCCAGACGTAGAGGGTGTAGCCGGTCTTCCACGAGGCGAAACGGGACTTACGAAGCTTCCACAGAAGAGTCGTAAGAGCAATCAACGTGGCCAGCAAGACAACAGGCGCCAGGTACCGAAGCCATTCCGGTGATGTGGAACCCATCGTCACTTCATCGGCTATGGCGTTGCCTGGGTAGGACGTGGTCAGAAAGTCCCTCACCTGCTCGTAAACAAAGACGGAGTTCGCGGCGACGACCGTTGAGCCGATGATCCCAACCGCCGGGATCAGATCGCTTGGAGACAGGCTGTTTCCCGACTCTGCACCGGCATAGAACTCCATGTAGGTCGCTCCCACCGCAGCTTCAATTCCATTGGCACGTGCAAGGGAGTAGGCGCCGAAAGTAATCGCGAATAGCGTCGTGCCAAACAAGAGGGCTGACGCGAGCACCTTGAGCCGCGGCCAACCCCTCTGAGTCAGAAGAAGGGGGAGGGCAACGACCAGCGCAAGATTCAGGGCGTGGGCCAAGATGGAAATGCAGGCCAGCGCTGCGATGACCGCGACTGCGGGCCAGCTTGGCCGGATCCGCACGGCTACTAGGAGGAGCAGCACGGCAGCAAGAGATGCGAGAGCGTAAACCTCTGCCTCAGCGGTGTAGCGCCAGAAACCGTATGAAACCCCGAGTGCAATGGCACCGAACGCCGCCTGAGCCCTGGAAGCCTGAAGCCAATGGATCATCAGCAGGTAGAACAGGACAACCGTGACCGCGCCGGCGACAGCTCCCAGAAGGGCCATGAAAGGGAGAGCGCGCTGTTCGGGTGCCACCGATCGAATCGGCTCATACAGGGCTTTGACGAGTGGTATGTAGGCGAGGTGATATGGGGTGATCACGCTCCCAAAGTCTCCAAACTCCACGGCTGCGGCGAACGAGTAGGCGTCGTCAGCCTCAAACCGGTTGTCGGGGGACGTGGCGAGATAGATAACTGAGCCCGCGACGACGACCAATAAGAGACCTATGAGCCGTCGACCTCTCGTCTCGGAGCCCTCAAGCCTCATTGCGATCCGAGAAGTCTTGCACCGCGGGACCAGAGTCACCATCGTCTGTGGCAGCCATCGCAGACCGATAAATCGATTCCAGATTCCGAAGGCCTTGAGACGGTGTGAACGAACCATCGTATGTGCTTCGTGCTGTTACCCCTCCAGCGTCAACAGCCGAACCGTCAATGATGATCTCAAGGCCTTGGGCCCAGGAATCAGTGTCCCCGGGCTTTCTGATCCACTGTCCCTGGAGTGGCTGGATTGTCTCCCGGATCGGTGGAGAGTCCGATGCCATCACCGGAAGACCTGCTGCCATGGCTTCGAGGAGAACAATGCTTTGCCCCTCGTAAGAACGGGATGGGAAGACCAGGGCGCGGGCACCCATCATCCTGCGGCGCACTTCGCCTCGATCGAGCCATCCGAGGAACTCAACACGAGGATGGCGGGCACGGAGGGCCTCTACCAAAGGCCCATCCCCGATCATCTGGAGTCGGAGTCCCTTGAGCGCGGCACGATCCCAGGCCGCGGCGATCACGTCGGCCCCCTTTTCCTCGGAGATCCTTCCTACGAAGACAACGACCTCGCTTTCCGACGGAGGACTCGGCCTGAGACCCGGATCGGCGACGAAGTTTGGCTTTACGGTTATGCGCTCGGGATCCAAACCAGCGCGCATGTATGTATCGCGGGCAAATGCTGTCAGCGCGAGGAACCGCGTGATCCCGTCCCAACTCCTGGACGCCTGTCTCACTGAGTTGGTCAAGGCGGCAACAAGAGATCCGGGCAATGAGCCCCTGTAGCACTTGAAACGCACGCCTTGCCACGGTGAGTTACCGACACACAGCTCACAGGGCGCGCCGTTTCGGAGAAGATGGGCGTTGATGCAGGTCATTCGGTAGTTGTGGAGTGTCATCACAATGGGGACGTTCCGGTTTGCTATCGCCGGCACAACGGAAGGTGACAATGCAAACCAGGTGTTATGCACATGAACAACATCGGGTTCGAACCTTTCCACGGCTGCTTTGACCCGAGCCGCGGACAGCGGGGTTCCAAGGGGAGGCGAGTAGCTGGGCGGCACTCCGGATTGGGCGATCGGAGTTGGAAACGCGGAAGAGCTCGATGGAATGGCCTGCTTCTCGGAGGATCTCTCGCTCCGCTTCCACGACGGTGTCTTCCCCGCCGGGTTGCCGGTAGCGGTTGTGGATCTGTAGCAGCCTCATAAGGTCCCGGAACTCTGCGAGAATCGATGGACGGTGGGCCTCGGATGGTATTTCGTGGCTAGCGGAGAGCATTGGTGATCAGCCAGGACTTCGTCCAGTTTGCGACCGAGATGCGTCAAGAGGCGGAGCTCTGGAAGTTCTGGTGGGTCCCGATGTGGTCGGTAGGGCATCCGTAGCCGGAACCCTCTTGGACATGCATGAAGGCTTCCCAGTGCGCATGCATTTCCGCCCTCCATTCCGATCGTCTTTTACTGATCAGCCACATGATGAGCAAAACAAGGGTCGTGTCAAGGTGCCTTTCGGCCGGCTCCAGGGGTTCTGAGTGGTGTCCTTTCACTTGGTCGTTGGTGTTTGGTTCCGGCAGGACTGCCCAACGACGGTGGGCCGGCTGTTCGGTCGGTCCCCTAGTCCTCGGCGATAAGTGGCTGACATGCGGCAGAAACACAGCAGCCTGGAAAGAGGTTCTCATGGGACTACCCTGCGCGCATGGGCAGAGGGCCGCGCGTGACGCAGTTGGCGACTCAGCCAAGCCACCGAGACCTTCCGATGGAGCATGGCTACCACTAGCGCAGAGTTGGCCCGCTCGGCCCTGGAGGGGTTCAGGGAAGCAGGTGTGTCGTTCGCGGTCCTGCACGGTTACGAGCGGCTTCAGAGCCTGAATTTGTCCGATGTAGACCTTGTTGTAGGCCAGGACCCGAGAAAAGTCGTGCGAACGAGCATGCCCTTCTGGAAGCAGCGAGGCCTTGTCCCCATTCTCACTTGGCCGTATGACATCGGAGGGACCCTGACCGTGTTCCTTGCAACCGAAGACGCCCGTGACGGCGTGCAACTGGATATCCTCTACGACCCCGAGGGGAGAGGGCGATGCCGCCTCCGAAGCGAAGCGTTGCTCTCCTTTGGTGAGGAAAGACCACTTGCACCCACGGTGGGTGACGAGGCCCGACTCATCTATCTGTGGCAGAAGGGCATGGCCAAGGGCCAGGATGACCGACTGCTCGCCCTTCGACGAGAGGCTGCCGCTGTGGATTATGAACAACTCGCTGGCGTGTCTCTGCTCGTCACCGGATCGCTCGACGCTGCTCGTGGCCTGGCCGGGACCGAGGTTCCACGGGGGTTGGAGCGTGGACTGGAGCTTCGGCCCAGAATTTCGCACGTGGCAAGCCGAGTCAAGAGCCCGATCGGCGTTTGGGCCCATGTGGTCCATGGGCAGGTCGGTGGAGAGCTGACCCGACGTCTCGCGCGGTATCTCGTCATCGTGCGGTCGTCAGGCCTTCCAGGGTCGTGGCGTCAGATTCCTTGGTATGCAGCAAAGGTCGCCCCTGTTCGCTACCGGGCAGGTGCCTTCATCAGTTTCGGTAACGGCGCACTCGTTCGACGCCCCGATGTGGAGATTCGGTCGGACGACGTCGAGCAGGCAGCATCTGAGCTGATCGAATCGATGACGCGGAGACTTACGACCCGTATCGGCATGATGTAGACCTCGGGTCCGCTTCCTTGGCCCGCGAGTTGGGAGGGAAGAAGAGGCCGGTTGGGCGCCGGAGGGCTCCGATCTAGGATGGCGTAACTTGGTCACTTGCGCTCTTGGCCTCGGACAGCCCACATCGTGTGTCACGGACTCTGGCCATTTGCGAGAGTTCTGGCTCAACCGCGCGAGATCACCCGAACGGTCCCGACACTCCTCTGGGTTCGCCGTTCCTCGCGGTCAGATAGCGACGGCTGACGACGGTAGAGACATCTGAGCTGATGGGCCCCTTCAGGGCGGTCGAGTAACACGTCATGAGAATTCTGATGTCGGCATACAGCTGTGAACCCGATGCCGGTTCTGAGCCGGGTGCTGGTTACTCCATGCTTCTGGCGGCGGCCTCGATCGGCCGATGCTGGGTGATCACGCGCAACAGAACAATGTCGCTGCCGTGGCAGAAGCATTGGACCGCGACTCCCTGCCGCACGAAGTGACCCTGATCGGCTTGGACGGGCCGTCGTGGAGCCTCGCAGTCAAGAGGAACCTCCGTCTGCACAGGCTCTACTACGTGTATTGGCAGCGGCTGGTGCGGAGACGTGCGCGAGAACTGATCGCAGAAAATGGACGTTTCGACGTTGTTCATCACGCCACCATGTCTCCGTACTGGCAGCCGATCGGCGTGGCTGCCGTGGAAGGTGGATTGGTTGTGGGGCCAGTAGGTGGTGGGACATCGACGCCCCGACCACTGCTCCGGACGATGTCTGTTGTCCCACTCCTTTACGACGGAGTTCGATTTGTCGCGAATCGCATGTTCAGCTTGCTTCGGCGACGCAACCTGAGGACAGCCGAGGTCGTGATATCTCAGAATCCTCAAATGACCAGAGTGCTCGTCCGGTGGTTGTCGGTCGACGCACGGCGAATCATCACGCACCCGAACGCCTCCGATCCACCGCTCAACCTCTTCACTCTCGGAGGCGTGCGCGAGCCGGTGGCACTGTTCGTGGGCAAGCTCGTCGAATACAAGGGTGTTCTTCTTGCGTTGGAGGCGTTCAGGCACGTCTCCTATCCAGGGTCTCGACTCCTCTACGTCGGCGAAGGACCTGCACGGGCCCGCATCGAACGACGTGCGCGAGAGCTCGGAATCGAGGATCGGATCGAGCTACGCGGTCATCTTCCTCGTGATGAGGTCCTTCGTTTGATGACCGAGGTCTCTTGCCTCCTGCTCCCGTCCTTTCATGACGAGGCGTCATTCGCGATCGCAGAGGCTTTGTCACTGGGGCTTCCTGTGGTTTGTCTTGATCACGGCGGTCCGGGAGCGGTCGTGAGGCTATGGCCTCAAGCGCCGGCTGCTGCAATTCCACCGGGAAAACCGGATGCGACTGCGCGGCTTCTTGCCAAACATGTGGAGCTTTTTCTCGCCAACCGGGCCGTTCACCCGACTGTTCGACTCGAGGCAACGACACGCATGGAGGCCGTTTTGAATAAGGCATATTCGATGGCGCTAGGACCGTGAAATAGGTCGGAACCGGTCTGCCCTGCGAGTTGGCATCAGGTGGGGCGTTGGTGATACGAGGAAACTTCCACGGTGCTGGTTGGTGCCAGCGCCTCGTCGCTTGCCCGCACCTGGGATGGCACGCGAAGAGGAAGCGTGCGTGGCGGGTTTCGTGGCTAGCAACCGGTTCTCGGTTTATCTACCGTCCACTGCATGCATTCGTCCACGGCGGAGGGTGAGGGGTTCAGTTGGTCGCCCCGAGGAGCCTTCGTGGTCTTGGTTGGGCCTGATGGTGTGGGAAAGACCTCGGTGGCCGACGTCCTGGTGTCGATGCATCGCGGAGGATCGGCCTACATCCATTTCAGACCGGAAATCTGGTCACGTCTTGAACTGGACTCCGGTGGCCCTGACACTATGCCGATGCCGAAGAACCTCGGGGCTGGTTCACGCGTCGCCGGTTGGGCACGGCTGTCCTGGTCCTTCGTCGTCTTCTGGGCCGGCTACGTGTTACGAGTCCGGCCTGCGGTCCGTTCCGGGCGACTGGTCGTAGCCGACAGATGGGGTTATGGATACTTCGCCCAGCCGACGGCGTTGCGTTTCCATGGTCCTGACTGGCTCGCCCGGCTTTTCGTCAAGGCCCTACCTGGACCGGACCTGGTGGCAAATCTCGTCGCCACTCCCGACACAATTCTGGCTCGCAAACAGGAGCTGACCAGGGCTCAGCTGATCGAGGAACTCGGAAAGTGGAAGGACTTGCCCGTTGGGGGGCTTGTCGACTTTGAGACGGCTGGCGACGCGTCCAAAACTGCTGTTGCCATCTACGGGCTCCTCGGCGTATGACCTTGAGGCTGAAGACGCTGCGTGCGGCGGGAAACCTGATGGTGCCCATGTCGTCGAGAGCCGATGCGACTGCGGCTCTTTCCCTGTACCCGGCCTGCAAATGGCGGGGGCGGGTGGCTCAGCGTCTGGCGCTGTTTGGCGTGCTGGTGTTGGGGCCCAGGGTGCTTCCCGGAGCAGGAAAGGAGTGGAGCCCGCCATGCGGTGAGGAGGTGTGGGAGCTCCTGGCGTCTGCGTGGCGGAGGAGCACACCATTCGACTCGTTCGGTGTCCATCTGAGGAGACCACTTGGTCGCGATGGGTTCTCAGTCCTACTGATCGAATCGGGCGAGCCAAAGGCGTTCGTGAAGATCAGGCGGTCTCCGAGTGAGGAGCTGCGGAGAGAGCTGGCTGCCCTCGAGGCCCTTCGCAGTCGATCCAATCCGGTGTTCCTTGCACCTGAGCCGTTGGACAAGGGCAGCGTCGACGGTTGGGAGTACCTGATGCTTTCGCCGCTGCCACCGCACATTCACACCGTGGTGAGGAGTTCTGATTCCCTGCGATCCGTCGTGGAGGAGATCCAGAGCCTCGGTCCTTCGTGGGGAGAGTTAGGGCGGCGGCGAACCCTTGGTTGGGTTCCGATACATGGCGATCTCACCCCTTGGAACCTTCGGCTGATAGGAGAACAGGTGCTCCTCTACGACTGGGAGTCGCCTGGTTGGGGACCGCCAGGTGCCGATCTCCTCTGGTACGACGTCGCCATCGCCTTGCATGGGCTGCGAATGCCCTTGAGCGGTGCAAAACACACTCTGGAGTCCTACGCCTTCTGGCTCGAAGAGGTGGAGACGGTCAAGCGCCCTGAGGATGTCCCCGATCCTCAGGTAGTCGAATATCTTCGCCGAGGAGTCAGTCGGCTCCGCTCGGGGAGCGTCGCATCGGCGTAGGGGATCGTCTCCTCGTCAGGCGACCAGGTGTCGGCGAGGCCGGCGAGAAGGCCAAGTATCAGGAAGTCGGTGTTGAGCCAACCCCCGAAGCCCAGAGAGATGAATGTGTGGAGGACCAGGGGGATAAAGAGAATCGCGTATTCAGTCTCGACCCGGATCACCCTCAAACAGAATCTTCCGACCCCGAACAGGACGAGAATGAGAGGGACGAACCCAAGGATCCCGACACCGGTCAGCACTTCGAGGTACCCGGAATGAAGGCTCGAGACGTTTCCGAACCCGATCCTCTCGAGCGCAACGAATCGTCCTCCGGCGCCGAACCCATATCCCAGCCAGGGATGCTCCAGCCAGGCTTTCATGGCCACGCCCCACCACTCGGTGCGCCCGGACAACGAGATCAGGAGTTGAACCTGCTGGCCACGAGTGAACGCAGTCGCCAACTCATTCGCGTAGAGGACACTGGAGACGATCACCGCGGGGAGGACCCAGAACACGGCCTGAAACGGCCTGAGTGTGAGCTGCACGATCGCGACAGACAAAATGAGGATGATCAGACCTTGACGACCTGAGGCGAGAACGACGGCGGTGAGACCGATAACGAGGCCACTCCAGAGCAAAGCCCTGTGCGGAGCGCGAGGGATCTTGAGGAGTCGGGCCAGGGCGAATACCGCCACAACGGCTCCGGTCACGGAAAGAGCGTTGGGCGACATGAATATGCCGGTCAGGGTTCTCTCCGTGATGAAGCCCTGCCTGGCCTCGAGCGTCGAGAAGATACCCGGCAAGGCGAAGAAGCCGATCACTGATACAGCCATCAGCACCCCCTCCAATGTGATCAGCAGGACGATGGATCGCTTCAGGGCGGGCACCGGCATTTCGAGGGTGGTGATGCCAAGGATTATGAGGAATCCGGTCAGCAGCTCGAACGCCTTCGCAGCAGTGACGATCGGGGCTACCGAGTAGATCGTCGATATCCCGTTGATCAAGACATACAGGCCCAGTAGCGTCACCAAGGGCAGACGCCTGCTGAAGAGGGCGGGCCTCTGCCGGGCGAGCACCGACGTGACGACGATGAGGGCCACGCCTGTCAGGATGCCTCTTACCACCCGCTCCATTGCGATCGGATCCTGGAGTATCGCGTCGGTCTCGACAACAGATCCTGACCATTGGGTGGCAAATAGCACCAGGATCAGAGCTAGATGCAAGCGTCTCTCGTGCGGATCAGTGACGAGTCGTCGGTCCAGGAGGAAGACGGGAAGCCAGAGAAGAGCTACCCAGAGCAGAGTGGCCATCTTCTCAATTCCCGTTTCGTACGACGGATTTCCAGAGACCGACTGCCTTCCTGGCAAGCACCGACGGGTGGTATTGCTCGAGTCCCCATTGCAGAGCCCGTTCCGACCACGATTTCCGGTTGGCCAGGGCCTCTTCCAGAGCAACGGCCAGCCCTTCGACGTTCCCTTCTTCGACGACCAGGCCTCCGGGCCCGACGACTTCCGGTAGCGCCCCGCTGTCCGAAACCACAACCGGCGTGCCGACGAACATTCCCTCGACCACCACACGGCCAAACTGCTCCATCCATGTCTGGGTCGTCAGTGATGGGACCGCCAGAACGTCCAGAGCTGCCATAAACCGGGGAACATCGGCTGTCGGGAGCGAGCCAAGGAACGTGACGCGATCGGCCAGGCTCGAAGCCTGCCGGCGCAGCGACTCCATTTCTGGCCCGCTCCCGGCGATGAACAGTGCGACGTCGGGCCTGGTGCATGACTTGACGGCGTCTATTAGCCAGTCCACACCCTTTTGCGCTGCAAGCCTCCCGACATAACCAATGGCTTCTTTCCCAGCAATGCCGAACTGTTGCCGGGCAGTGTCTCGACTGTCGGCATCGAAGCGAAACACCTCAGGGTCGATGGATCGCGATGGGAAGACTGCTGTCGGCGCTGTCGGAGACAGGCCGAATTCCCGCGACAGTCTTAGACCGGCCTGGTTCCACGACGCCATCCCGGCGAGTTTCTCGAGGTGTGACCGAGCCCGGTTGAGACGAAGAGACTTTTGGGCCCGGTCTCCAAATGTCCAGATGTTGTCGGCGGCGTGGGCAACGGCCGGACGTCCGGCTCGCAGGGCTTGGGCGACGATGAGGGACCACGGTTCCAGCGCGACGTGGATCACGTCGGGGTCATCGGCTTCGATCATTTTCAAGAGTCCCCGGTAGAGCCACCAGCTGTTCGAGCGCGATGTGATACCGGCTGGTTTGACAATGGTGGTCCTCAAGTTTGGGCTGCCTGTCTGCCACCAATCTTGCTTCGGCGATCGCAACGTCCCGATAAGGTGGAGGTCGACACCAAGGCCTTGAATCTGTTCCCAATGGGCCGACTGCTCGGGAATCAAGGAATCTTGTATAAGTGTGACTTTCATGTTCGAGGCTCCCAAACCGGTCCCCGGGCCCGCTGCGTCAAACACATACTGTGAATCGTCGTCGGGGCCCGGTCAATAGCCCGGCTGCAATGCATCATTTTGACAAGTCCTGATTCGGGCCTCGGTTGCCACCCGCACTCATGGAATCATTGCCAGTCCTGGACGACGCAAAGGCCGCCAGGCCGCCTCGCCATGTCGACGCAATGGTTAGACCCCACGCCGCGCCGATTATTCCGTAGACGAGACCCAGGATCGGCGTGACAACGAGCAGCAAAGGGACACTTGCTGCGGCGATGAGGAAGAGCGTCCTTGTCCGACGCTGCGCTTTCAACAGGTCGGGGTAAGCAATGAACATGGCTGCCGTGAGTTGTCCAACCCCGATCGGCATCAAGAGCTCGCTATACGAGCTGAATTCGTCGCCAAAGGCGAAAACCAGGATGGAGTCGGAGCCGACGAGCAGCACCACCAGGTATCCGAGTGTGAGGACCGTGGCGAGCGCTCCCAATCGAACCGCATATCGACTCGCCCGCGATGGGTCCGTTCTCCATTGTCGCGACAGCTCGGGTAGGGCCGCGAGCGCGATCGCTGGCGCAAGGAGGGTCATCGGGGCGAACACGGTTTGGACGGCGCGTAGACCGCCGAGCGCCGCGGCTCCGACGATCCCAGCAAGTGCGATGATCACCGTTTGGGTGACCGCGAGAGAAACGACACTCTCCAGCACCAGCCACCGGCTCAACACCCAGGCTTCCAGCCGCAACCATCTGAACGAAGTCCGGATCGATGACGGTCGTGTCCTTGTGAGGAGAAAGCCGAGAAGAGCTCCGGTCAGAACGCCGAGGCCCCACGCGAGAACTACTGCCTGGGGTGTTGGCCACTGTGTGGAGGCCAACAAGATCCCGATGGCCATGACGACAAACGCTGCGGCATCGATGAAAGCAGCCGCCATGCCCCGTCGGTCCTTGAACAGAGTCCATCGCCAGAAATCGTGGAGCAGCGCAGGAACCAGCACAGGAGCGAACAACAGAATCCCGCGACCGGCCTCGCCGGGGATAGCTACGCCTAACACGACAGACAGCGCAGAGAACCCGATCGCCAGTGTGAGGACTGATGTAAGTGCGCTCGCGTTCGATCCGCTCTCGATGCGGTCATCAGACCGTGATGAGTCGAGCACCACAAGCGGCTCGGTGACAAGGGCGCGTTGAAGACCGAGCGCTCCGAGATAGAAGGCAAACCCGATGAATACGACCCCCAATCCAGAGGGACCTAACAGGCGGGCCGAGGCGATGGAGAGCAGGAGGTTCGTTGCGGATGAGGCGCCTTGAGAAACAAATCCCCATATCTGTTCCTTGGCGGCTCTCGTCCTAGCCCGTCGGCGAAGCATCCGATGGTGGTTGACGTCAGTGACGCAGTCGGGAGATGGGGGCGGGTCCCTCTGTAGCCTCTTCGAAGATACCGCGTGCTGATCCTGTGGAGCGGTTTGATTTCGCATCCAGGGTGTCGTGTGTGAAGAGGAACCCCGAGATCTCTTTATCGAGGAGATCGCAACGCTTCCGGAAATCACTGACATCTCGAATGTCGGAACCTCTGGGGACTACCGCAATCACGCTGTCGACCAGGCGAAGGAGGCTGGTGGCGTAGGCAACCTTGAGGAGGGGGGGACCGTCGATCAGTATGAGATCGAACTGAAGTCGGAGATGAGAGATAGCTTCTCGTGCCGATTCACTCTGCAGCGTCTCCGATGGCGCGCTGACCGGACTCCCGCGGACCATCAGTTGAAGGTCCAAAGGATCAGCCAAGGGGACCTTCCAGAGGGTTGAAGCTACGTCAGCACGGCCATCTAGAAAGTCGGTAAGGCCTAAGCCATTATCCGCAAATGACGAAGCGTCGAAGAGCCTGGTGAGTTCTTGGTCTCCGAAGTCGGCGTCGATGGCCAGGACCTGGTAGCCGAGTGACGCGGCGGCCAGTGCCAAGTTTGCCGCGGATGTCGTCTTCCCCTGGCCCACCCTCGACGATGCCACCAACGCGATGTGGCCGACTGTTCCCCTGAAGGCCGTCTCCAGAGAGCTGAGAGCGAATCTGTAGGCCTCGGCCGCGTCAGAGTCTGGAGCATCTCGCACTGGGAGGGGTGTGGCCAATCGTGCGGCTCTGAAGTCTGGAATCGCCGCCAATAGGGGAGCCTTGAGGATCTCCACCACCTCGTTGCGGTCCTCGATCAAGGCGTGCCGACTCGATTTTGCAACGGCGATGGAGGTGCCAACGATGAGCCCGGCGATGAGCCCCACAGCCAGCGCCCGCCAACCGGTGAGGCCTGCCCCGAGGGTTGTGAGGACGGCAGGATCTTCGAAAGTCACGACGGAGGGCGTGAGAGAACTGTCGATCAGGATCTGGTCGCGGCTCAACACCAGCGCCGCTCTCCGCTCGATGGCGCGTTCCTGGGAAGCCAACAACGACTGCAGCTCGGGCCCGCTTAGGGAGACCGACTCCATGCTTAGGAACAAGTCCACCCGCGCTCTGAGATCGGCGAGCTCGGCGATGATTTGATCGCGGCGTATCGGGTCATTCGTACCGTCCAACTCGGCCTGTAGCACACCAATCCGCGTTACAGCATCAAGAGCTTGACTCGACAGGTTCTGGGCGAGTGGGTTGGACGACTCGAGTTCTTCGATGTCGCCAGAGATCGTCGCAAGCCGTTGGTCGACCAACTCCAGTTCAGCGTCAATCCGATCGACGGCCTCATCGGCAACGACGGCCGACTGTTCTCCTCTGATGTCACGGTATGCCTCGAGGACAGCATTGACGACGGCGATGGCCACCGGGCCTTCAGGATCGGTGTAGCTGACCACGATCCGGTCGCTGTTTGGCTGATCTACGACTGCGAGATTGTTCTGGAGGTCCGTGATGGAGATGTCAGCTATGCCAGCAGCGCGGAGGACCTGCACGGCCCTATCCGTGACCCGCATGGATCTGATCACCTCAACCTGATTGGCGACGAAGCGCTCCGGCTGATCTGCAGCGCCGACCCCCGGACTGGCGCCTTCCGAGAGGACTAAGGACGCTTGCGCAACCTCTCCCGGCGGTCCCAGAAACATGGCTCCTAGAGTCATGGTGACAGCTATGGAGATGACGATGGACGCAGCTACAAGTACCCGGTGGCGGGCGATCGCACCGAGTACGTTTGGTCCTGGGGAGCTCTCGCCTCCTACTGCCACGGCTGTTGAGACTAGCCTCGTTGGAGAATTTTGAACCTTGTTCCTTCCGGGGGCGCCACACCGGCTAATCGGTCGTCAGCGCAGCGCGCTCCTGAAACCTTGCTGGGCCACAACACCGACCCGCCTTCCACAAGCAGCACATGCCCACGTGGTCGGTGGAGAGTGAGATTCTGGTCAAGGGTGGGGCATCGACACCGATTCTCACCATGACTGCCCGACGGAAAGATGCACGATGTTGTCTTCTCGCCTAGCCCGGATCGGTCTTGCCCTCACCATCGTGGGCGCCGCCCTACTCGCTCAGTTGGCGATCGGTTCATCGAACCTGGATGTGACAACGGATTCCACAGTGCCCGTCGACCCTGCCAGAGACGATCTGCTCTCGGCAGCCGAGGACGAAGAGCAGGTAAAGAGCGCTGATCCTGTCGATCGAGAATTCCAGGGACCGCCGGACACTTCCGGGGTCGCCGATCGGAGTGTCGACAACGAGCCAAACCTCGAACCCGGTCAACAGATTGATGACGATACCGCAGGCACTGAGGTCACTTCGACGATGTCGGGCCCCGACTCACCCAAGACATCTCAGGTCAACACGACATCTCAGGTCAACACGACATCTCAGGTCAAGTCGGCGCCGACCCCACCACCGGATCTGCCAGCCGGTGCGGTTCGAGTCGCTCCTGGCCAGTCGATCCAGTCGGCGGTCGATTCCAATCCGGCTGGGACGGTCTTTGTGATCGGTCAGGGTGTTCATGTCCGGCAGACGGTTAGCGCCAAGGACCATCAACGTTTTGTGGGCGAGCCGGGTGCGATTCTCGATGGTGGGAATGTGGCCGAGTTCGCTTTTCAGGGCGGTGGCAAGGGCGTGATCATTGAGGGTTTGGTGATTCGGCACTATGCCAACCCGCTCCAGACTGGTGTGCTCCGGACTTCGGGGGGAGCCACCGACTGGATCGTCAGGAACAACGAGATCACGGAGAACAATGGAGCTGCGGTCTATGCCAACACCGGGTGGAGGGTTTCTAACAACTACCTCCACCACAATCGCTACGCCGGCCTGTTTTGCGGCGGTCCGAACATCACCATCGAAGGAAACGAGATCGCCTACAACAACACTGACCACCACGATCCGAACTTTGAGGCGGCGGGGATGAAATGCTTCCGTACGGTCAACCTGACCGTGCGCAATAACAACGTCCACGACAACTACGGCCCGGGACTGTGGACCGACTGGGACAATATGGGAACCCTTTACGAGGGGAACGCGGTGCGGGACAACTGCGGTCCGGGCATCTTCCACGAGGCAAGCTTTGATGCTGTGATCCGAAACAACCTTGTCGAACGGAACGGGCTGTGTAATACGGCGTGGCTCGACGGATCGGGGATACTCGTCAACACGTCGAAGAATGTGACGATCGCCGGGAACACGGTCCGCAACAACAACGACGGGATCGGTGTCACCTACACCGACCGTGGCACCAGCGAGGTCTACGGGATACGAGAAGCTCGCAACATCCTCGTCGCGAACAACACGGTCGTCCTTTCATCGGGGCAGACGGGGATCGTCACCAACATTGGGTCCGACTCGGTGTTCTCAGCGGAGTGGAACAATCATTTCGTGGGAAACGATTACACCAACAACACCGGGAATGGCCAGCCGTTCGCATGGGGGGGCAACATTCTCACCTGGGATCAGTGGACATCGGTCGGACACGACCTCGACGGAAGCTTCAAGTAGGCCCCCTCTTCCCCCGATCGAGTTTCCGGGACGAGTTGAAGGAACAAAGATCGGAAGAACAGGCGCGAGCTTCGAACCTCGCCCTTCACAACGGCTTCGACAGGTAAGCATTGAGCAGAGCGCCCCTTCCGACCTTCTGAAGCATGGCGTCGATCAGCGTAAATAACCCAAGAGATACCGGCGACTTGAGTGTGAACCTCGCAACGACCCATGAGGGTGCGTTTAATCCGATGAGCAGGTTGTGGAGTGAGTAGACCCAGTTCACGGGGCTCACGATCGTTGTGATCTTTGGGACTTCGAAGCCGGTCTTGTCGGCGAGGAGGTGTAGAGAGCGCCGGTTGAAGAGATTCCAGTGTCTCGGAAAATGGTATCCGCCCCAAGATCCCTTCTTGAAGAGCGTGAAGTCGAAGGAGTCGGTGTTGTCGGTAACAATCACCAGTCGCCCGCCAGGCTTCAGAATGCGCCGGATATCCAGAAGGAACTGATCCGGGCTCGCCACGTGCTCAAGCGTTTGAAGCGTGTACACCAGATCGTACCTGTCCTTGGGGAAGTCGACTTCTTCGAGGGTTCCCAGTCGAACGTTCAAACCCGAGTCGACTGCGATGTCTACTGCCCTCGAGTCGAGATCGATACCTTCGAGGCTCCAATCGGGTTTCCCGAACTCTCTCAGGAGCCTTAGATGGAACCCGTCGCCGCAGCCGACGTCGAGGATCCGCGCGTCAGGTGGGATTCCACTGCAATAGTTCAACAGGCGTCTGGCTTCGAGCCGCGAGCGAATCTTGTGGACGATCGAGTAGTTGGCTTCGGAGAATTCCAATGTGTGGTAGTTGTCGGGGTAGATCCGCGCGAACTCGGAAACGTCGGGCCTCGGATTCAGATACACGGTCTGGCAAGAGCTGCACTGGTACGCATGGAAGACCTCGGGACTCGTGGCGTATTCGTAGTCGAGGCCGCTGCCGATCAGATCGGCGTGATGGGTATCGCAGACACAACATTTGGCCGGGACGAGGCGAAGTCCCCTGTCGGCTTTGCTGCTCACGTGCGCGCGACTCCATGATCATCGGCAGTTGTATTGCCCAGTCTGACCAGACGATCACGAATGCGATCAGCTACGAACTCGGCGTCCTTCGCCACCCCGTAGATGTCATGCGAAGCCACGGTGTGTTGGTGGCGAAGCCCCACGAAAAAGAGCCCGTGTGCTGCGTTCGCGACGCCTCTCAAATGGACCGGTGACCCGTCTTCGTTCAGCACATCCTCTGTCTCATCCAGCATCGCGTAGTCGCCTTTGAATCCAGTGCACCAGATGACTGTGAGGTCATCGGTCCTGAGCGACTGTCCGTCGGTGAACATCAATGTGGATCCCCCGACTCCCTCGAACTTGGGGAAGAGCCTGACGCCATGAATCTTCGACAGGTCGCCCGGCGCGGGCCTCATGATCGGGTCACCCCTCTTTTCGAGATCGGCGTACATGAGTCTTCCAAGTCGTGAACGGCTCCTCACATCGAAGAGTCCTAGCGCGTGGATGAATCGATGGGTCTGGACGCCAAGAATTCTCTTGGGAAGAACGGTGACGTGGCTAACCGACATGTGAAGTTGGTCGAATCTCCCAGATTCGCCGAGGAGGCGGCAAATCTGCACTCCGCTACTCGCGCTCCCGACTACGAGCACCGAACCTGTCTCGATCTGCTCGGGTTGCCGGTACTCACTCGAGTGGATCTGTGTGACGGAGTCGACGATCTCCGCAGCCGCCACTGGGACGTTCGGCCTCGACATCGCTCCATTGCATATGGCGACACATGCAGCTCGGTAGACACCGCCGTCGGTATCTACCTCCCAGATCCCGCTCTCAAGCGACAAGATCCGCTCCACGTTCGTACCCGAAAGCAGCGGGGGTGCGACGGCTGCGAGGCACTCATCGAAGTAGGAGACCATCTCGTCGCGCGTCCCGAAAGCGAGAGGGTCGTCGGATGGGAAGCGATCAGCGGGCAGCACCGGGAGAGTGTTCATCCAGTTCGGTGTGTTGGTCTGAAAGCCCTCCCATCGGTTGCGCCACGCAGAGAACGCACGATCCCGTTCAAGAACTACATGGGTGATGCCGCGCAGGCTCAGGTAATGCGACAGCATGACACCTGCCTGGCCTCCTCCCACGACGACAGCGTCGACCTCCTCCCTCGACCTCTCCACAGTCACGCGACACCTCGACCGAATGGACTGTTGGCCCGTGGCCCTGTCCTTGGCCGGGCACCAGGTGAAGTAAGCAAGCCTTCGACTGCTGTGACTGATCTCAAGCTCATCATGGTCTTCATCGGCGGGAAGCAGCTGAGTCCTAAGGCGACGGAATCAGTTGGTAGACGGAGATCGCAATGATCGGCAACGACACCAGCCGTGCCCCTGTGACCAATCGCTCCTTCATGACCGTCGGGGTGTTGCTGGGGGACGGTGGCGATCGAGAGGGCACGGTCGATGAGCGCCGGCAACCGGCGGACCGGACGGCGGACCGCATCAACTCCTTCGCCCAGCTCTCACTCCCCTTTTCGGATGAGGGACACTACCGGCCGGTAGGTCTGGGACGACCTCGGCCGGACACGACCTCGACGGTAGTTTCAGCTAGGACCCGCCTGCTCCACCGGATCTGTGTCATTGCTCCGGTGGGCGATGCGCCACCAGACCTGCACGACATACGCGAGGGCGAGCGATAGAACGAGCCGCTCACCCGACTCCTCCACCAGCGACCAGACACCTTGGATCCCGGTGACATGGTCGATGGCGTCAACCACCCCGGCGAAGAAGAGCAAGCCCACCAGCAGGGTGATCAGCCGTCGTTTGACCTCCGGATACCAGCTCCCCCCACCCGGAACTAGTACGAGGAGCACCATCCCTGCTGTCCCGATAGACAGCAGGATTAATAGTTCCCAGATCCCTTGCGTAATGGTTGGGTGAAGCTCGAGGAGGCCCTCGAATGGGCTCAACCTGATCGTGCTATGTGCGATCGTCGAATGCAGATTCGTCTCGTCGGCTAGCCCGATGAATAGAAAGACGATGCCAAAAGAAGCAAGCCCTACGGATCTGACTCGCCAAGCGCTGCCCATCAGTACTACCCCGATCGTCAGGGCCTTGGCCAGGTCCCAAACGTCGAGGAAAGGCGCCCTCCCTGAGTTCAGCTCGCCGGCAAGGTAGGCAATGACTGTCAAGGCGAGGTCAATCGCGACCAGTCCACCCGCCAACAGGAGCACCCGCTGTTTCCGGAATCTTGTGGTGTCGATGGCTCGGAACATTCTTGCGGCAGGCGGTAGCCGGCGACTGGCACACCTTGGGTGCGTAGCTAACATCGCGTATCCCGAATCATGCGTCGTTGAGTCGTGCGGTTTCGGCATGCCGGGATGCCCGAGCGGCCAAAGGGAGCAGACTGTAAATCTGCCGGCTGACGCCTACGGAGGTTCGAATCCTTCTCCCGGCACGGGCGCCCCGGAGCGTCTGACAACCTGGCCCCCTTAGCTCAGTTGGTAGAGCGCTTCCATGGTAAGGAAGAGGTCTTCGGTTCAAATCCGGAAGGGGGCTCCGGCGGGCAAAGCCCGCTTGAGGCGGCGTAGCTCAGTTGGTGAGAGCGCTCGACTCATAATCGAGAGGTCGGCAGTTCGAGTCTGCCCGCCGCTACATCGGCGCCGGCGCGTAGTTTGCGTCGGGCGAGAGGGACAAGGAAAGGACTAGGAGCCGACGATGGCGAAGGCGAAGTTTGAGCGTTCGAAGCCGCATGTGAATGTGGGGACGATGGGTCATATTGATCATGGGAAGACGACGTTGACGGCTGCGATTACGCGGGTGTTGGCGGAGCGGGTTGGTGGTTCGAATCAGTTGACGTCGTTTGATCAGATTGATAAGGCGCCTGAGGAGCGGGAGCGGGGGATCACGATTCAGATCGCTCATGTGGAGTATGAGACTTCGGCTCGTCATTATGCGCATGTGGATATGCCGGGTCATGCGGATTACATCAAGAACATGATTACGGGTGCGGCTCAGGTGGATGGTGCGATTCTGGTGGTGTCGGCGGCTGATGGTCCGATGCCTCAGACTCGGGAGCATGTGTTGTTGGCTCGTCAGGTGGGGGTGCCTTCGATTGTCGTGTTTTTGAACAAGGTGGACATGGTTGATGATTCTGAGCTGTTGGATCTGGTGGAGCTCGAGGTTCGGGATTTGTTGACGGAGTATGAGTTTCCGGGGGATGAGGTTCCGGTGGTGCGGGGGTCGTGCGTTGAAGGCGTTGGATGGTGATGAGGCGGCGTCGGATCAGATCATGGAGTTGATGGATTCGGTGGATTCTTATATTCCGGAGCCGGATCGGGATACGGATAAGCCGTTTCTGATGTCGATTGAGGACGTGTTCAGTATTACTGGTCGGGGGACGGTGGTTACGGGTCGGGTGGAGCAGGGGATTTTGAAGGTGAATGAGGAGGTTGAGATCGTGGGGATCCGGCCGACTCATAAGACGGTGGCTACTGGGATTGAAATGTTCCGCAAGCTCCTGGATGAGGGTCGGGCTGGGGACAACGTCGGGGTGTCTGCTGAGAGGTGTGGGTAAGGATGAGGTGGAGCGGGGTCAGGTTCTGGCGAAGCCGGGGTCGATCACTCCGCATACTGATTTTGAGGCTCAGGTGTATGTGTTGACTAAGGAGGAGGGGGGCCGTCATAACCCGTTCTTTCCTGGGTATCGGCCTCAGTTCTATTTTCGGACTACTGATGTGACGGGGTCGATCCAGTTGCCGGAGGGGACTCAGATGGTGATGCCTGGTGATAACACGGAGATGAACGTGGAGCTGATAGCTCCCATCGCCATGGATGAGGGTCTCCGTTTCGCGATCCGTGAAGGCGGCCGCACCGTCGGCGCCGGCCGAGTCATCAAGATCCTCAAATAGGGACAACAAATGCCATCTGACAAACGACCACCGTTGACGCTGGCCTGCACCGAGTGCAAGCGGCGCAACTACGTGACCACCAAGAACAAGTCCAATACCCAGGATCGTCTCGAGCTCAAGAAGTACTGCCGGTGGTGCCGAAGCACACGGCACATCGCGAGACCCGCTAGGCATCGTTAGCGTTTCGGGGATGGACCCGTCCACCCTGGTCGATCAGAGGTTTGGCCCGCATCGCTTTCGAGTGTGTCTCGAGAATGTGGCCGACTTCGTCTCGGCTACCGGTGACGACTCCGAACGTTGGGTCGAGGCGGCCCCGCCGGGCTTTGTCGCGGCGGCTCTCTTCGTCGTGGCACCTGATCTGCTCAGCCAGTTCACCGATCGCTCGGTGATCCACGGTGAGCAGACATTCACCTGGCACGCAGCCTCTGGGCATCGAGACCGACCTGGAGCGTCGTCGGGACGGTCTCGCGGGTGAGGGAGCGAGGCGGGGTCTACTTCGTCAGCTTCGATCTCGAAGTATCAGGTCCCGACGGCGTGATCGCCGAGGGCTCGGCGATGTTCCTTGTGTCCGGCGAGTCGACCGCGGTCAGCGGGGTCGAGGAGGCGACGGAGCCTTCGCCCCTGGACGATGGCCAGCCTGGCCCCGGTCAGGTGAGTGCGAGCCGGGCAGACCTCGTCCGATACGCCGCTGCGACTCGTGACTGGAATCCGATTCACTGGGATCATGGCGCGGCGGTTGCAGCTGGTGTGTCAGGGGTCGTGGTCCACGGCCTACTCCAGGCTTCGTGGGCTTTCGCGGCGGCGAGTCGCCTCCGCCCGGGGGCCACCCGCTCCGCTCGGCAAAGGTTCGTTTCCGCAGCCCTCTTCCACCGGCCACTCCGGCCACCCTGGAGATCGAGGAATCCGACGGCTCGGCGACGGTGACTATCGGTGCCGCAGGAACCGAGTACATCAACGCCAGAATCGAGCTCTCCGATGAGTAACCAGCCTGAAATCCCGAGGGTCGAACGGACCAGAGAACAAGAGTTCATAGCCAGGGCCCAGGCCGGGGATCGCTCCGCCTTTGCTGTCCTGGTCCGTGAGCACGGAAACGAGGTGTACACCTTGGCCCGCAGGCTTGTTGGGGATCCGCATCTGGCCGCAGATGTCGCCCAGGAGACCATGATCCGTGCCTGGCGCGCCCTGCCCAACTTTCGAGGTGAGGCTGCCTTCTCGACGTGGCTGCATCGGATCACGGTCAACACCGCCTGGACCCACAAGAAACGGGCCCGGCGTCATCAGGGGGCGTCTCTCGACGATCTGGCAGAGGTCGCCGCCCCATACACAAGGGAGCATCCGGAGGTCGCTGGGGAGATGATCGAGCTTCGAGGTCGGTTGAGACGTGCTCTCGAGTGCCTTGCCCGAATCCCAGCGACAGGTAGTGATTCTCAAGGACGTCTACGACTGGTCCCACATCGAGATCGCAGAGGCAATGGGGATCTCAGTCACGGCCGCCAAAGTCCGCCTTCATCGCGCTCGGGCGCGTCTGGCCAGGAATCTGGAGGTGCCTGGATGACCATCGTCTGCGAACTGGCAGCGCCCTTTGTGGCGAATAGCGCTGTCGACAACAGCGAGGTGATCTGGCCTTTCCGCGGCCATACCGACGCTTGTCTGCGGTGCCAGGCGCGACACGCAGCTATGAGTCGAACTGCTCGGGAGCTCGATGTGCTGTCCTCGGAGACGATTCGCGCCCCGCTGGACCTGGAGTGGAGAGTGATGTCTTCGCTGGAGGGCGACCTCGCAGTGACCCGATCCTGGAAGAGGCCGATTGCGCTCGCGGCCGCTGTTGCTGTCGATGGCTGCCGCCATCGTTATCTGGCGGTTGCGGCCCCGCGCCCAGAGTTGAAGTGTCGGCGGCTCATTTCATCTGGATCACATTGCCGGTGATCAACCGGGCCCGGTCCGACACCAGGAAGGCAATGACTTCCGCCACATCTTCGGGGCTGGCGACGTGGTCGCCCACGTGCTTCCTGACCTCCTCGGTGACCCAACCGGTATCGGTGACCGGGGGGTGGATCACGTTCGAGGTGATGCCCCGATCGGCCAACTCCAGGGCGGCCGACATCGAGTAGTTCTCCAGGGCCGCCTTGGCTGCTCCATACGACACCTCCTCGGGAAAGCCGCGAGGGCCTCCGGAGGTCAGCCCAACTATTCGCCCCCAACTGAGGCCCTGTCGACGATGTCGGATGGCGAACTCCGAGATCAGTAGGGCCGTGGCACGTGCGTCCACTGCGAATTGCTGGTCGAAGGTGGCGGCCGACACCTGGTGAAGCTCCCGGCTGAACCGGTCGCTTGCCTCACCGTTGAAGCTATCGGCGATCCAACCGGTGGCGTTGTTGATCAAGATGTCGACCGGCCCGAGCCCGGCCTCGGCTGCGTCGAAGAGCATGGACGGTGTCGCCGGATCAGAAAGGTCCGCCTCAACGGCGATCACCCTCCCCCCGGCGCCCGCGATGGCTGCGACGACCCCTTCGGCGTCGGCGGCCCGGTTGCTTCGGTAGGTCTCGGGGAAGTCGGCTGGATCCTGGAGTCGCAGGAAGGTCACCAGGACCCCGACGCCCTCGGCGGCCAGGAGCTTGGCGGTCGCCGCCCCGATCCCATGGTTGGCGCCGGTGACCAGAGCGACGTGAGGGCTCAAGTCCACACTGGGAAAGAGATAGCGGCAAGTGACATCGGCGGCCTGTTCGCAGGGTACAGGGATCACTTCCTCCCGCTTCCACCTGATATGTTCCCGAACGCCTGAATCTGGATCGAGAGAGGTTGTTGCGGCGATGCAAGCATTCACTGGCCTGGGATCGTTCGACCCGGTGCCCTCCGTTGGTCAGTCGAAGGCGGTTTCGATCACGGTGGGGCGCAAGTCGCCCGAGGCCCAGTTCTCCGGAGCGTTGATCAGTCCCGGAGCGACTCTCCCCGACCAGGTGTCGGTCGATTGGGGCTCACTGACAGCCGCCGGGTTCGTGGCCAGCGTCGGTCAGACGTTGACCCTTCCCCAGACCGAGGGCTCGACCCTCGTTCTCGTGGGGATCGGGCCGGAGAGCGATTTGGACGCCGACAAGTTGCGCGACGCCGCTGCGGCATTTGCCCGTGCCACCGAGTCGAGTGGCAATCTGGAATTGTCGATTCCGGACGCCGGTGCGGTCTCCCCGGCCCTAGCCGCCCAGGTAGTGGTCGAGGGAGTCCTCCTTGCCCGCTATCGCTTCGACGCACTCAAGGAGAGCCCGACCGTCACGCCGATCACGACCTTGAACCTGGTGGTCGAAGGTAGGCGGTCGGCGGCGACCAAGAAGGGTGCTGCCAAAGGCAAGACCATGTCCGAGGCGACCCAGATGGCCCGGGACCTGGCCAATTCGCCGCCTGCGTATCTCACGGCCAGCCGCATTGCCCAGGTGGCTGTCGATATCGGTCCTGAACGGGGCCTCTCAGTCGAGGTGTTCGACAAGGATCAGCTGATCGAGATGGGATGCGGCGGCCTGCTCGGGGTCAACGCGGGAAGCAGCGAGCCGCCCCGGATGGTGAAACTGACCTATCAGCCGCCGAGGCCGCGAGGGCACCTCACCCTGGTCGGCAAGGGGATCATGTACGACGCCGGCGGGATCGCCATCAAGCCCGGAGATGCCATCCACGCCACGATGAAGAACGACATGTCGGGCGCCGCGGCGATCCTCGCCGCAATGTCCGAGCTGGCCTCGCTGGGATGCCGGGCGGCGGTCACCGGATACCTGATGTGCACCGACAACCTGCCCTCGGGGACCGCCATCGCCATGGGCGACGTGCTCAAGATCCGCGGCGGGAAGACGGTCGAGGTGGCCAACACCGACGCCGAAGGGCGACTGGTCATGGCCGATGCGCTGGTTCTGGCGACCGAGGAGGGGACCGACGCCATCGTCGACATCGCCACCCTCACCGGAGCCGCGATGCGGGCCCTCGGCACCCAGGTGGCTGGCGTGATCGGCAACAACGCCCAGATGATTGACCAGATCGAATCGGCAGCGGCAGCCACCGGCGAGTCGGTGTGGGAATTGCCGCTGGAGCACCGTTATCGGGGCGAGCTCAACTCCGAGGTAGCCGACATCAAGAACCTGGGCGGTCCGAATGCCGGCGCGATCACCGCTGCATTGTTCCTCGAAGAGTTCGTCGCCGGGCTGCCCTGGGCCCACATCGACATCGCAGGAACCGCTCAGAACGATCGGGACACCTCCTGGCGCCCACCGGGGTGCACCGGGTTTGGCGCCCGTCTCCTGATCGAGCTCGCCCTGAACTTCTCACGCCCTCGAGCCTGAAAGGAAAGCCCAACAAGCATGGCCACGACGATCGAACCGGCGGAGAAGAAGAACTTCAGCCAGAAGATGCTCGACGGCATCGAAAAGGCGGGAAACAAGGTCCCGCACCCGGTGATGATGTTCGCCTATCTCATCGTGTTCATCGCCGTGCTCTCGGCCCTGCTCGCGTGGGCAGGTGTCAGCGTCACCGAGGAGATCGCGGTTCCCGTGCCGGAGCAGGTTCCTGAGGACGCCCATGGCGGATTGGGGGGCTCGGATGTCCCCTACGACAGCTCTCCCATGGAGCCCGATTTCGAGCCTGAGTATGAGATCCACGAGGAGACCATCGAGGTGCAGAGCCTCCTCGACGTGGAAGGCCTCCGGTTCGTCTTCACCTCATTCGTCAACAACTTCGCCGGATTCGCCGTGGTCGCGGTGACCTTCGTGGCCATGGCCGGTGTCGGTGTCGCCGAGCACGCCGGGATGATGGCGGCACTGATCCGGAAATTGGTGAAGGTCGCTCCCCGCCGCCTGATCGCTTTCATCCTGATCTTCGTCGGAGTTCTGTCCAGCGTCGCCTCTGACGCCGGGTACCTGATCTTGATACCTCTTGGCGCGGCCGCCTTCCTCACTTTGGGCCGGCACCCGCTTGGCCGGCATGGCTGCCGCCTTTGCCGGTGTCGGCGCCATCTTCGGGGTGAATCTGTTGATCACCCCGATCGACAGCATGCTGACCGAGATCACCAACGAGGCGATCCCTGCCGGGATCGAGCCGCTCACCGTCACCGCCAACTTCTACTTCTCGGTGGCCTCGAGCGTGGTGCTCGCCATCGTTGCCATGTTTGTGACCGAGCGCCTCGTTGAGAAGCGATTGGGGGCATACGACCCCGCCGGGGGCGCAGTTGATGCCACCGTCGAGGAACTGGATGAGGCAGGTCAGGCGGCAGAATCCAAGGGCCTGCGCTACGCCTTCTACGGGTTGCTCGCCTCGCTAGCCGTGATCGGCTCTGCTCACCATCCCCTCAGGTGCACCGCTTCGCGATCCGATCACCGGAGCCATCGTGGGGACCACCCCCTTCATGGACAGCCTGCTCTTCCTGATAACCCTGATCTTCCTGGTGTGCGGCGTCTGCTACGGGATGGGCGCCAAGACCATGTCGGGCAGCGGGGATGTCATCGCAGGGGTCACCAAGACTTTCGCTGGTCTCGCCGGCCTGGTCTTCATGTTGTTGATGATCAGCCAGTTCATCGCCTACTTCAACTACACCAACCTGCCTCGGGTTGCTGCAGTGGAGATGGCGCACTTCCTCGAGCAGGCCAACATCGGCGGCCTGGCCTTGTTGGTCGGGTTCATCCTGGTGATCGTGATCCTCGACTTCATCCTCCCCGGAGTGGTGCCGAAATGGGCGATCTTCGCCCCGGTCTTCATCCCGATCTTCGCCCGGCTCGGAGTTTCGCCCCAGACCGTCCTCGCCGCCTATCGGGTGGGGGATTCGCCGGTGAACGTGATCACTCCGCTGATGGTCTATCTGCCCTTCATCGTGACCATCGCGCAGCGGTACAAGAAGGATGCCGGTATCGGAACCGTCGTGGCGCTGATGATTCCCTACGTGATCGCCATCTTGATCGCCTGGATCCTCCTGTTCATGATCTGGTTCTGGCTCGGTCTACCGCTGGGACCGGGGTACCCGATAGGTACCTAGCCTCCCAATGTCCGACGCCGCCATCGTCTATTTGGTCCTTGCGGCTGTTGTCGTCCTCTTCATTTGGAACAAGCTCCCGGTTGAAGTGGTCGCAGTCGGCTCCGCGCTCCTACTGGCCGCTACCGGGGTTCTCACCCTGGACCAGTCCCTGGCCGGGTTCGGCGACACAACGGTGCTCTTCATCGCTGCCCTGTTCGTGGTCAGTGAGGGGATCGACTCCACAGGTGTCACAACATGGGCGGGACAGCAACTGATCGAACGCGCCGGCGGGAGTCGAACCAGGCTGATCGTGCTGATGATGCTGCTGGTAGCTCTGCTCACCGCTGTGATCAGTGTCAACGGGGCAGTCGCCGCACTGCTCCCAATGGTGGTGGTGGTCGCCCTTCGGATGGGTCGGGCTCCGTCGCAGCTGCTCATGCCCCTGGCCTTCGGGGCCCATGCCGGTTCCTTGCTTGCTCTAACCGGGACTCCGGTCCACATCCTGGTCTCAAATGCCGCAGTCGAGGCTGGGGAGAGCGGATTCAGTTACTTCGAATTCGGCCTGATCGGCGTGCCGGTGTTGGTGGGTGCGATTGCGATCGTCGTGTTCCTCGGATCACGTTTGCTGCCGGAGCGCCGGGCGGAGTCGATCCCACCTGACCTTTCCGACCACGCCCGCACCCTGATCGACCATTACTCGCTCGCCGACTGGGTCGCTCGACTCGAGGTGAAAGAAGGCTCGCCCCTCATCGGCAGGACGCTGTCCTCGCTCGACCTCGGCGCTCATCCGGGGATGGTCCTGGTCGGGGCCCAGGGTGAACGCGGGGTGGCCCTCGATGACCGGTCGCCGATCGGGGCGGGATTCGTCATCACGGTCAAAGGTGAATCGGAGGTGATCTATCGATTCGCTGCCGGGAACGATCTGGAGCGGAAGCCAGGCCACACCGGCGGGAAACTGATCGATCGCAGGATCGGGGTGGTCGAGGTCGTGATCCCGCCTCGCTCCGAGATGATCGGTGTGCCCGTTTTCCCCGGGATGATCACTGAGAGCGGCGACTTCGTAATCCTTGCCATCCAGCGTCACGGCGAGGACTTGGACCGGTCGACGACGACGCTGGCGGTCGGTGACACCATGTTGCTCCAGGGGACCTGGGACGACCTGGACGGTCGGTTCGAGTCCGAGCGGGGAGTCCTGGTGGTGGATTCTCCATCCCTGGTCCGGCGTCAGGCGATTGCGCTCGGACCTCGTGCCTGGTGGGCAATTGCCATCCTGCTGGCAATGGTGGTGCTGCTCGCCACCAACGCTGTCCCGGCGGTGGAGGCGGCGCTGCTCGCCGCTGGGGCGATGATCATCACCCGGGTGGTCACCGTCTACCAGGCGTATCGCTCGATCTCGTGGACCACGGTGATCCTGGTGGCGGGGATGATCCCGCTGTCAACGGCGGTGACCCAGAGCGGCGCCGCGGATGACTTGGCCGGGCTCCTGATCGACGTCGTGGGGACTTCCGGGCCCTACTTCCTGCTCTTGGGTCTGTTCATCTTGACTGCGGTCTTCGGCCAGCTGATTTCCAACATGGCGACGGCTCTGATCATGATCCCGATCGCGGTCACCGCGGCCACCGACGTCGGGATCTCGGTCCGCCCGGTCCTCATGTCGCTCACGGTGGCGGCAGCGGCCGCCTTCCTCACTCCGGTGGCCACTCCGGTCAATCTGATGGTGATGGGGCCCGGCGCCTACGAGTTCGGCGACTATTGGAAGTTGGGCCTACCCATGCTGCTGCTCTTCATGGTGGCCGCAGTCTTCCTGGTCCCCGTGTTCTGGCCGTTCTGACCAGCGTCGGCATCGATACCATCGGCTCATGGCTCGTCTCGTTGACCTCTCCCATCCCATCGAGGCCGGGATGACCACCTACCCCGGGATGCCCGGCCCCGTGATCACTGACTACCTGTCCCGCGCCGATTCGCGGGGTCGTTATGATCCGGGGACCGAGTTCAGCATCGGTCGGATCGAGATGATCGCTAACACCGGCACCTACCTCGACACCCCGTTTCACCGTTTCGAAAGCGGCTTCGACCTCGCCGAACTTCCACTGGAGAAGGTGGCTGATCTGCCCGGAATCTGTGTCCACGACTCGGGTCCGGAGCTTGGAGCAGAGATTCTCTACGACATCGATGTGAGTGGCCGAGCAGTCCTGTTCGCCACCGGATGGGACCGTCACTGGCGCACTGAGACCTACGGGGATCCCTCGCATCCGTTTGTCTCCGTCGGGCTGGTCGACGCCCTGGTTGCCGGTGGGGCGGTCCTGGTGGGAATCGACTCGGTCAACATCGACGACACTCGGGGTGGTGGCCGCCCGGCGCACACCGGTTTGCTAGAGGCGGGGATTCCGATCGTGGAGCACCTCACCGGATTGGACCAGCTGGTCGATCAGGAATTTCGGTTCTTCTCTGTCCCTTCTCCGGTTCGGGAGATGGGGAGTTTTCCGGTCCGCGCCTTCGCCGTCGTGGGTTGAAGGTTGACGTCTATCGGGCCCTGGGTTCCGAGCGCCGGAGGAGGACCAGGCCGAAGAGAAGTGTCATCAGATTGATCCCGAGTGGCGCCGTCACCACGCGGCCGAGATAGAGGGCTAACCACCCCAGGGCCCAGCCGATTGAGACCCAGCCCAGCCACCGCGGCAGGACTCTGGTGCGAAGGCAGGCCCAGCCGAATGCCGCCACAGCAAAACAAGCAAGCACGACGTAGTTCCGTTCGTTCTCGTAGACCCACGGCACTCCACGCAAGGCGAGGGTGTCGGTGACGATCCACAGGATGGATCCCACCAGGAAGGCGATCGTTCCCACTCGCCCCAGCACCCGGTCGCCCGCGTCCCGAACGACAAGCTCGAGTATGGCCAGGCCGAACAAGGTCACCACCAGCCCGGATGTCAGCGCAGTGTTCTGCCATCCAGCGCTGGAACTCGTAACGAAGAGGGCGGCGGTGACCATCAGAAGGCCAAACCCGACGATCAGCAGAACGCCGGCGACGCGTCGCTCGTCCCATCCGTTGGCAAGCACGATGCCTCGAACCCTACGAACTCAGTCCCCGATATTGAGGGGGTGGGTCCTCGCCTGGCTGCGAAGCTGCCGCCGATGGAAAGCGACCAAGGATCTCGGAGAACAGTGGTTCTCGTGGAGGGCACCAGTGATCAGGTCGCCGTGGAGACGCTCGCTGAGCGTTGTGGTCGTGATCTCGAGGCGGAGGGGGTCTTCATTGCCCCGATGGGGGGCGCCACCAACATCGCTCACTTCCTCGATCGCTACGGACCGCTAGGGCTCGACGTCCGGTTGGCGGGTCTGTGCGACGTCGGCGAGGAGCGGGACTTCCGGCGCGGTCTCGAGCGTGCCGGCCTCGGCAGCGATCTGACGCGAGCCGACATGGAGTCACTGGGATTCTTCGTTTGTGTCGTCGACCTCGAGGACGAGTTGATCCGCTCCCTTGGTGTGAATGCGGTCGAGGACGTCATCGAGGCCCACGGCGAGCTCGGGTCCTTTCGAATACTCCAGAGGCAGCCGGCGCAGCGGGATCGGAGCCATGAGGCGCAGCTCCGGCGGTTCATGGGCACCCGTTCCGGTCGGAAGATCAACTACGCCCGGTTCCTTGTCGAGGCACTGGATCTAGACCGGATCCCCCGACCCCTCGACGGACTGCTCGCGTTCCTCTAAGCCTCGGGGGAGGCCGGTGGCAAGGCCGCCGCTTGTAGGCGAGGCCGGGCGATGAAGAGGTAGAGGATCGGAGCCAGTACTGGGACCAGCAGGACCAGAGCCACCCAGAGGCCTTGATTCTGCTTGGACGCAGCCCAGACGTCGGTCGGAATCCTGAGTGAATCGATGAGAGCCAGAATCGTCGGCACAGTCAGCACGAGCATGACGAGAAGTTCGCTGAATCGGAGCCCAGGCAATGGCGGCGAGCCTATGCGTCCGCCCGGACTCGTGTCATCCACTGGCCGATTCGCTGCCAGACTCGCTCGATGACGTGCTTAGGCAGCATCATTTGCTCAACAGATATTGACTCAGTATTCTCTGAGTGAATGACTGTCTACGAGCGTTCAAGGGTGCATTCGGCCCTCGGTGATGCTGGGCGCCTACGTCTCGTCGATCTTCTTGCTTCTGGTGACCTCACCGTTCGCGAGCTGGGTGCCCGTCTGCAAATGCCAGGCAATCTGCTTGCCCACCATCTCAATGTCCTGGAGGTGGCGGGGGTGGTTGAGCGAAGGGAGTCTGAAGGGGACCGGCGCCATCGCTACGTCACCCTCCGGTGGGGCACACTTGATGGGTTGATGCCGTCCAGCCACAGTCTCGTTGGAGCCATCGTGTTTGTGTGCAGTCACAACTCGGCCCGCTCTCAATACGCGGCTGCCTACTTGGAGGCAAGGACCGGCCAGCCCACGGCGAGCGCGGGTAGTGATCCGGCCTCGAGGGTTCATCCCACCGCGGTTCGAGTTGCAGGCGAACGAGGCCTCGATCTCAGCGCAGCGGTCCCCGGCGGTTACGACTCGATAGTCGGCACTCCCGAATTGCTGGTGTCGGTGTGTGATCGGGCGCGAGAAGGATCGCTCCCGGATGCACAGCGCCTGATGCACTGGTCGATTCCAGACCCGGTTCGGTCCGCGAATGTTGCCGCCTTCCGGTCGGCGTTTGATGAGATCGAACGCCGCATCGACCATCTGACCGAGGCCACGTGAGACGTCAAATTGTGCCGCTTGCTCATCGGCCCCGCCTGAAAGGAGCCTGATGCCCATCACCCTGACCACCGCCGAGCAACTCCAAATCCGCCAGGCCGCGGTGCGGCTGCAGAGGCAGTTCGCCGGTTCTCTCAATACCGAGACCATCGAGCGCTTGATGAACGACTCGCTCGATTCGCTGGTCCAAAGAGCCACTACGAGTTCATGGATACCACTGCTCGCAGAACGGTTCGCTCGCGACCGACTCCGTGCGTTGGTCAGGCTCGAATCTGACTCGACGACGCTCAATCCGAGCATCCTCTTTCTCTGCGTTCACAACGCCGGGAGGTCCCAGATGGCTGCGGGATGGGCGAAGAAGCTTGGCGGGAGCCAGCTCGACGTCTTCTCCGGTGGGAGCGAGCCGGCCGAACACGTCAATCAGGCGGCGGTGGAGGCGATGGCCGAGGTCGGCATCAACATCAGTGGGGAGATACCCCAGCCGTGGGCGGACGAGATCGTCCGCGCGGCAGACGTAATCGTCACCATGGGATGCGGAGACGCTTGCCCTCTCTACCCGGGCAAGAGATATGTTGACTGGGAGCTCGACGACCCCTCAGGCAAGACAGTCGAAGAGGTCAGGCCAATCCGGGATGAAATCGAGAGACGGGTACGCGGCCTGCTCGGAGAGCTCCTGCCAGAGCTTCCGCTCCAATAGTCGAGATCCGAGCGATCGAGGCCCACGACCATGCGGTCCTCGTCTTGCCACGGTGCATCAGGTTCTTCGGAGGCGGTAGTCGAGCAGGAAGGAGCCGCGAACAGTCCGAGCCTCACTCTTCTGACTGGACGCCCGTGACTGGAGTTTCGGAGGCGACCGGCAGCCGACGACCGGCAGCCTCCGGGCCGGAGGACTCTTGCGCGTCGTGTCGTTTTCCCCTACTGGGGATTCTCCATTCGTAGGAGACTTCACTCATGCCTTCAACGGATCTTGAAACAACTCTTCATCCATCGAATGGAGTTTCGGCACCCTCAACCCAAACGTATCAGGTGCATGGGCTGAGTCGGCCGGGAGGGCACGGTCAGATCCACTGCAATGCCACCGACATCAAGGCCGACACTGGGTCAATCTCGGACGGGTTCCGACCGGGCCCCGCCGAAATACTCTGCGCCGCTCTGGCCGCCTGCCTGCTCAAGAACGTCGAGCGTTACTCGGAATTGCTGCCATTCCGATATGAGCTAGCGAGCGTCGTCGTCGACGCTGAGCGTAGTGAAGACCCTCCAGCGATGACCAAAATGCATTACAGACTCGAACTGGTAACCGACGAACCACTCCATCGTGTTGAGCTGTTACATCGCAACGTCCGCAAGTACGGGACCATTACCAACACCTTGGCCGCGGCAGTCGACTTAACCGGCGAGGTGGTGGCTCGAAGCCACCACGAGTGGCAAGGACACCCCGGATAGGCGAGCGCCCGCGACAGAATTGCGTTCCTCAGGCGGGGTAGCGCAACAGAGTGGGGAATGTCATCCGCGGCGTGGGCTGAACTGCTCCTCGGAGTGCGCATGTGGGGTGGGGGCGGCCCAAGGTGTTCGGCAAACCCGGGGCCACCCCTACCCAGCCCAGGACCGAGTTTCCACACGAAGGGGATGCCCGTATACTTTGCGCTTCCCGCGAACCCCCTAGGGGTGTAGCTCGAATTGGTAGAGCGCCGGTCTCCAAAACCGGAGGTTGGGGGTTCGAGTCCCTCCGCCCCTGCCAGACTTGACTCAACTGAGGCTTAGGAAGATTTGATGAACCGAGAGATGCGCCGGATTCAGGAGCGCGAAGAGCGGCTCCAGAAGAAGACGGAAACAGGCAAGGACAAGACCTCGCGTCGTGCCGCCGCGCTCCAATCGAAGCCACAGACTGAGCGCAAGTCCTTCATCCAGCGCATTGGCGGCTACCTCCATGAGGTGCGTCAGGAGATGCGGAAGGTGACCTGGCCGACACGGGAGCAAATGATCGCCTTCACCACCGTCACCCTCGTCACCATCGTGGTTCTCACCTTCGTCGTTTTCGGCATCGACTTCGTCATGAAGGAGTTGGTCTTCAAGATCTTCGAGTGGGCCCAATGACAGACGCTGTGGAAACCGTGGAAGTGATTGAGATCGACGCCGACGAGGCCGTCGAGGCGGTCGAGCCCGTCAAGCCGACCAGCCCTTACGACCTCGAGGGCGACTGGTATGTCATCCACTCCTATTCGGGTTACGAGAACAAGGTCAAGGCCAATCTCGAGACCCGCATCCAGTCGATGCACATGGGCGACCGCATCTTCGAAGTCCACATCCCGATGGAGGACGTGGTCGAGTTCAAGGGTGGCAAAAAGGTCACCGTCCCCAAGAAGGTCTTCCCCGGCTACATCCTGGTGAGGATGAGCCTCGACGACGACTCCTGGTACGCGGTGCGCAACACGCCTGGTGTGACCGGATTTGTTGCCGGCAACGCCCAGAAGCCGACTCCGCTCTCCCGACGCGAGGTTGAGCGCTTTCTCGGTGTCCAGGAAGAGGAAGAGAAGACCAAGCCTCGCTTCAAGCCCGACTGGGAGGTTGGCGAGCAGGTGCGGGTGGTCACTGGTCCCTTCGCCGACTTCAACGGCGTCATCGAGGACATCAACGTCGATCAGCAGAAGATCGTGGTGCTGGTCAACATCTTCGGCCGGGACACTCCCGTCGAGCTCGGTTTCGAGGACATCCAGAAGAATTAAGCCCTAAGCCTCAAGCCTTAGGCCTCAACCAACAGGAAACACAATGGGTAGAAGAAGACTCGTAACAACGCTCAAACTGCAGCTGCCGGCCGGCCAGGCCACGCCTGCACCCCCGGTGGGCACTGCCCTGGGACCGCACGGGGTCAATCTGATGGACTTCGTCAAGGCTTACAACGACGCCACCGCTAGCCAGCGTGGGCAGATCATCCCCGTCGAGGTCTCGGTGTACGAGGACCGCTCCTTCGACTTCGTTATGAAGACCCCGCCGGCGGCTGCCCTGCTCCGTCAGGCAGCCAAGGTCGAGAAGGGCTCAGGCGAGCCCAACAAGATCAAAGTGGGCTCTGTCAGTAGGTCGCAGGTCAAGGAGATCGCCGAGATCAAGATGGTCGATCTCAACGCCAACGACCTGGATGGGGCGATGAAGATCATCGAAGGCACCGCCCGTTCGATGGGCATAACGGTCGAAGGCTGAAAGTCGGCGACATACGTGGGAGGCCGCAAGGCCGCCTGAACCACAAGGAGAGACAATGGCACACGGCAAGAAGTACCTCGAGGCTGCTGCCCGGTACGACAAGCAAACACCCTACGAGCCAAACGAAGCACTCGAGCTCGTCAAGACCCTGGCACCCGCCAAGTTCGACGAGACCGTCGAAGCGGCGTTCCAGCTCGGCATCGATCCCAAGAAAGCAGACCAGCTGGTTCGGGGAACGGTTTCCCTGCCTCACGGAACCGGGAAGACAGTGCGTGTTGCCGCCTTTGTCCCGGCGGACAAGGAGAAGGAAGCCAGCGAGGCCGGCGCCGACGTGGTCGGGGGCAAAGAGCTGGTCGAGCAGCTCGCCGCAGGGCGTGAACTCGACTTCGACATCGCGATCGCCACACCCGACCTGATGGCAGAAGTCGGGAAGCTCGGCCGCATCCTCGGCCCTCGCGGCCTGATGCCGAACCCCAAGGCCGGCACCGTGACTCAGGACGTGGGCAAAGCCGTTTCCGAGTTCAAGGCCGGTCGCATCGAGTACCGAAACGACCGCTACGGAAATGTCCAGATCCCTCTGGGCAAGGTCTCGTTCGAGGTCGACCAGTTGTTGTCCAATCTGACGGCTGTCTCCGGTGAGTTGGTCCGGGCCAAGCCCTCCTCGTCAAAGGGGCGCTACCTGAAGGCACTCTCCCTCTCGTCGACCATGGGCCCCGGGGTGAAAGTGGACATCGGGAGCCTCGACGATGTGGTCAAGAACGCCGGCTGAGTCTTGCGCAACTGAATGCATGCCGTCACATATCCGTGACGCCCTGCATTAGGAATGTGAGAAAGCCCCCTCGTCGAGGGGGCTTTCTGCTGAAGTAGGGGGATCTCCGTGCTCCGGTTCACCGTGGGCTGTAAGGGCTTTCGGCTGCCAGGTCCACCGTCCGCACGGGCCGACCATCGTCTCGGGGCCGGGGTAGGGGCCGGTCCCGTTTGTCGGCCTCGCGGCCCTCACTATTTGGTTCCGAAGAGCGGGCGGGGGCGGTCAGGAAACCCGCCCGGACTCACACGGAGACCCCCTGTTCTCAACCTTCGTAGTGTCGCGCGCCTTATCTGGCCTGTCCAGGGAGATTCTGGAAGTTCGGGGTCATAGGGTTGCGAGGAAGTCCCGGAGAAGCTGGTTGAAGCGCCCGGGCTGCTCCAGGCTGGGGAGATGGGCCGCATCCGGAATCACCTGGACGGGTTGCCGACTGAACAGGCCTGCCATGTGCACTGCTCCCTCCTGAAGATCGGGGAGGTCGTACTCACCGATCATCACCAGCGTGGGGACCGTGATCTCACTGAGACGGTCCTTGGCCGGAGGATCGAGCGAGATCACCCGCTCATCACGGGCCTTCTCCTGGGGCAGAGCGATCAGTGACATTTTCGAAACCAGGTCGAAGACGTCAGGGTCGACATCTGCCTTCGATCGGCCATGCCCCACCACCCAGATCTCGGCACCGAGATCTGCCGTCGTCTCCATGTCTCCCGCTCGAAACGCCTTCACCAGTTCCGGCCACTGTGGAGGCTCGTATTCCTCCGAGGCCTCAAGCCCCGGCGGCCAGCCTCCGATCAGAACCAAGGCCCGGACCCGGTCGGGAGCGGTCAACGTCAGGTTGATGGCGGTCTGACAACCCATCGAGCAAGCCACGACGACGGCTGATCCGATCCCGAGATGATCCATCACGGCAAGGGCGTCGGCATGGTCGGAGAAGGGCTCGTCGAAGAACACACTCTGCCCGTATCCGCGGGTGTCGTAGGCGACGAGGTGATAGTTGGAGGCGAGGTTGGTGAACTGGTGTTCCCACATCCGGCTGTCCGCTACACCGGCGTGGATGAAGAAGATGGTCTCACCGCCCTCACCGGCTACTTGGTAGTGGAGTTGAGCTCCACCGGAGGTGGCAAAACCGGTTGGTGTGTCGGGCATCACCTGAAACTAGCTGAGCCCGGAGCCTCCGAATTGCCCAGACCGGGCGCACCGGTACAATCCCGACCTGCAACTCCAATAAACCTCGGCCCAAGACCGTCGGTGTCCCTCGGGACTGAAAGGCAACCAGCCGCCAACGCAGGTCGCTCCCCGCGGAGCCCCTTGTCCCATGGTCGAGGGGCTTTATTGATGTCTACCGGAGGAGCGAAATGCCAAGACCAGAGAAGGTCCAGGCTGTTGCCGACATCAAAGAGAGGCTCGAAGGCGCCGAAGCGGTGTTCCTCACCGAATACCGCGGGCTGACCGTCAAGGCGGTCCAGGCGCTCCGAAGGAGCCTGCGTGAAAGTGGCGCCGAATACAAGGTCGTCAAGATGACCCTCGCCCAACTCGCTGCGAGCGATGCCGGGGTGGACGGTCTCAACGAGTACCTGATCGGCCCGACCGCTATCGCATTCGCGATGACGGACCCGGTCGCCACCGCCAAGGCTCTCAAGGACTTCTCGAAGACCAACGAGGTCTTCGTGCTCAAGGCCGGCCTGCTGGCGGGGAATCTCCTCACACCTGAGGAAGTCTCCAAGCTCGCCGACATCGAGCCTCGCGACGTGTTGTTGTCGAAGATCGCAGGCGCCGCCAAGGGCCCGCTCACGAAGGCCGCAGGGTTCTTCGGATCCTTCAATCGCAACGCAGCAACGATGTTCAACCAGCTACTGGATAAGAAGACCTCGGGTGAGAACCTGGTGGAGCCGGTCGTAGAGGCCAGCCTTCCGGCGGACGAGCCCATGACAGAAACGGCCGTCTCGGCCGAGGAGGAATGATCAATGGCCAAGATGACCACTGATGAGCTGATCAACGTATTCGAGGAAATGACAGTCCTCGAGCTCAAGGAATTCCTCGACGCGTTCGAGGACAAGTTCGATGTCACCGCGGCGGTGCCAATGGCCATGGCGGCCGCTCCGGCCGCCGGTGGCGACGGTGCCGGTGCCGCGGCGGTCGAGGAGAAGGACGAGTTCGATGTCGTACTCATCAGCTCCGGCGCCCAGAAGATCCAGGTGATCAAGGAAGTGCGCGGGCTCACCTCCCTGGGTCTGAAGGAGGCGAAGGACCTCGTCGATGGCGCTCCTGCCAATGTGCTGGAGGCCGTCGAGAAGGAAGTGGCCGACAAGGCGAAGGAGGTCCTCGAGGCCGCCGGAGCCACGGTGGAGCTCAAATGACGATCTTCGATCGTCAGGGACTTGGTACCTGGTACTAGGTACGAAAAGGCCCCCGGATTCCGGGGGCCTTTTCTGTCAGCCGGCGAAGCCGGCTATTTGAAATACTCCGTCACCACTGGGGTTTCACGGGCCCGGAGCAGGACATTCGCGTCGAGCAACTCCAGGTTCTGGGCGAGGCTGGTTGCCGCCTCGGGTAGTGGGGTCTCGGCAAAGAACGCCTTCACGTCGGCGGCAACTTCGGGTTGCGACAGGCCCGAAAGGCCCTCGGGGATCCGGCGCTTGGTCATCCCGGGCATTCGGGCGAGGACATCGGACCAGCGGGTACGTGCGCTTTCCCACGCCGCCTGCCCACCCTTTCCCACGAGCAGCCGAGCCAGGACCCAGAAGCCGTCCTGGGTGCGGATGTCACCGTTGACGATTCGATCCACGGTGGTCACCACCTGATCCTTGGTTGGGACCGCGGCCACCGACCGGAGATAGCGAACCTGGTCGAGGGGCTCGGTGGCGGCGAGATAGGTCTCCCAGAGAAGGTCGTACTCCTCTGCACCTCCGTGTCTGGCATACACCGACAATGCGGCGGTCACGACTTCCGGGTCGATCGACGCTCCTCCGAGCAGGTCGGCAACAACTGTCCTCGAGCGAGTGATGGTGTCCTCGTCGTGCCCGATGTTTCCCATCGCCGCGATCAGATCGCCGCGCAGCTTGCGGGTCAGGTCGCTCTCGTCGGGGGATGGTTGCCAGCCAAGGCGGTTGAGTGCTGGCCCAACCAGGTCGCGCACGAACTGTTGGAACGCAGGGCGGGTGTCATCGGCAAGAGCGTGATGATCGATGGAGGCAAGCCCTCCATTGATCACAGACCAGATTGCCTGTTCTTTCTCGTCACCAAACTGACCGACGAGATCGAGGAAATCCGAGGCAGGGACCTGCGCCCCTCGGATCATGGCCCAGGTGTCCGAGACAAGGGCATAACGCTCGATGTCGTCGAGGAGTTGAAGGTTCTCGAGCATGGCCGAGAACAGAGGGGTCGAGTAGCGGGTCCGATAGAAGCCGTGGCCCCCGGCATTGGCAACGACGAACTCGACTTCGTCGGGGAACTCGACCACGGTCTCGTCTTCTTCGAGAAGCACCTTGTGGTCGAAGGGCTGGCCACCTGCAACGCCGCGGAGCTGGATGGGTACTTTCCAGATGGTGGTGTCGGTCTCGTCAGGAAGCGCAAGGAACCGACGCTGGCTGAGCTTGATTCCCCCGTCGACCAGGCTGACCTCGATCTGAGGGAAGCCGCGTTGGTACACCCAGGTGTTCATGATCTCGCCGACGGGCCAGTCCGAAGCACCGTCCAGGCCCTCCCAGAGATCGGTGGTCACTGTGTTGCCGTACTCATGCTTGCGTAGGTAGTTGCCTATCCCCTGCCTGAAATGCTCGGTGCCGATGAATTGCTCGATCATCCACAACACAGCCGATCCCTTTCCATACGTGATCGAGTCGAACATCTCGTCGACCTCGCGTGGAGAATTCACCTCGAACTCGATCGGCCTGGTCGTGTGGAGTTGGTCGGTGCCCATTGCCCACGGGATTTCGAGGTTGGCGAAGGCGAGCCACCGTTTCCAGTCCGGCATTCTGGCGTCGGTCGCCTTCAACTCCATGAAGCTGGCGAAGGCCTCATTGAGCCAGGCGCCCTCCCACCAACGCATCGTCACCAGGTTTCCGAACCACTGGTGGGCGACTTCGTGGCCGACGACGTCGAGGGTGTTCTGAAGCTCGCTCTGACTCGCCTTCTTCTTGTCGACGATGAGGTAGGCGTCCCGATAGGTGATGAGCCCCACGTTTTCCATGGCACCCGCAGCGAAGTCGGGTATCGCAATGTGGTCGAGCTTGTCGGCGGGGTAGGGGATGCCGTAGTAGTCGGACAGGTATTCGAAGCAGAACACGGCGTTCTCCAGTGCCACTTCGGTGAGATGAAGCTTGCCCTTGGGAACGATGACCCGAATCGGAGTGCCCCTGGCCACGACTGGTTCCGTGGCCTCGAATGCTCCGACGATGAAGGCCAACAGGTAGGTGGACATCTTCATGGTCGGGGCGAAGACGAACTCGACGCGACCGTCGTCGAGAATGGTTCGGCTCACCTCCCGGGTGTTGGAGTACGCCTCGAGGCCATCGGCCACGACCATGGTCGTTTGAAAGGTGGCCTTGAAATCTGGCTCGTCCCATGCGGGGAAAACCCGTCTGGCGTCGGTCGCCTGGCATTGCGAGGCGGCGATGACGTGCTCGACTCCATCCTCGTCCTTGAAGCTCGATCGGTAGATCCCCCGCAGTTGATCGTTGATGATCCCCGTGTACTCGATTTCGAGTTGATAGCTGCCGGGAGTGGCGGGTGAGCCCAGCTTCAGTGACACAAACTCGAAGTCCTCGTCGTAGGTGATGTCCCCTACCTCGATGGCTTCTTCGTCCGAGGTGAGCCTCACAGACCCCAGATCAAGCTCGGCACAGTTCATGACGATGAGGTCGACGGTCTCGGTGACACCCAGGGTGATCGAGACCTTTCCTTTGAAGGTGAAGGTCTCCAGGTCGGGCTCCAGATGAAGGGCGTAGTGGCTGGGTATGGCCTGGCGCGGCAAACGATAAGGATTCTCTGACACGGATAGCCTCGAATAGTCAGTGGACATGCCGGATGGTACTGACTCAGAAAGTGCCGCGACCGAATGACGGACATTGGCGCTGGCGCCTTTACGCTGGCCGCAGATGAGTGAGAAGTCGACGATCCTGGTGGCAGTGAACGGCCCGGACCGGCCCGGGATCTCAGCCGGTCTGATGCAAGTCCTCGCTGATTCCGGCGCGGAGATCTATGACGTCGAACAGATCGTGGTCAGAGGCCGGCTCACCCTCAACGTCCTGATTGGTGTGTCCGGCGAGCGGGCCACGATTGGCGACCTGCTCTTCTATGGATGGCAGCAGGACCTCCACGTCGATTTCGAGGTGGTTGACGACACGCCCAGCCCCAACCGATCCATGTCGGCTGTGACCGTGATCGGGATGAAGATCGGACCTGAGGAATTTGGTGCGGTTGCCTCAGCCATCGCAGCGGGTCAGGGCAACATCGAGCGCATCTTCAGGTTGTCCCGCTACCCGGTGGTCTCCTACGAGCTGCTGGTATCCGGTGGAGATCTGTCGGTGATCCGGGAGGGACTGGTCCTCGCCGCCACCCAGCTGCCAATCGATGTGGCCATCCAGCCCGACGGATTGGAGCGACGAGCGAAGCGAATGGTGATCATGGATGTCGACTCCACCTTGATCCAACACGAGGTGATCAACCTCCTTGCGCGTGAGGCCGGTGTGGAGGACCAGGTGGCTGAGATGACGCATCGAGCGATGAGCGGGGAGATCGATTTCGAGCAATCGTTGCGGGAGCGGGTGGCCTTGCTCAAGGGCCTCGATCAGGTCGCATTGACCAGGGTCTTTGAGAACATCACTCTTACCAGCGGTGCCAGAACCTTCATCAGGACTCTCAAGCGGCTGGGCATGGTCACGGCCATTGTCTCGGCCGGATTCACCCGATTTACCAACGTCCTCGCCGCCGACCTTGGTATCGACTATTCGCTCTCCAATACCCTGGAATCTGTCGACGGGGTCCTCACTGGTGAGTTGACCGGAGAGTTGGTGGACGGGCCGAGAAAAGCCCAGTTCCTAAAGGCGATTGCGGAGGCTGAAGGCATTCCGCTGGCCCAGGTGGTTGCGGTCGGGGACGGGGCGAACGATCTGGACATGCTTGCCGCGGCGGGGCTGGGGATTGCCTTCAACGCCAAGCCCGTTGTCCGGGAGAGGGCCGACACCAACATCTCGGTGCCATTCCTCGACGCGATCCTCTTCATCATGGGAATCAGGCGACAGGATGTGGAAGATGCCGACGCCTCCGACCCGGACTTCGACACGCCGGACCGGATCGAAGTAGTGGGGATACCGCCTGTCTGAGGGGTTGTCCCCCCTTTCCAAGGGGGGACCGCTCGGCCTCTGGCCGAGCGACGGGGGGTTTCTTCACCCCCCTCGACGCGCTCACTTCGCTCGCTGGCGTCGGTCCCCCCGCTGCGCAGGGGGACAGTCTTTCACCATTCCCGATGGAAGAACTCGCCCCGTGGGCGGTCGACCCGTTCGAAGGTGTGGGCCCCGAAGTAGTCCCTTTGCGCCTGGATCAGGTCGGCGGGCAAACGCGCCGAGCGCATCGAGTCGAAGTAGGCCAGGGCGCTCGAGTAGGCGGGGGCGGGAATTCCGGCGCTGACCGCACCGGCCACCACGCTGCGCCAGGGACTCTCGGCATCGAGCAGGGCACCGGCGAAGAACTGGTCCTCCGTCATATCGGACAGACCCGGGTCGCGCACATATGCGGCTGTGATGTCCTCGAGGAAGGCGGCACGGATGATGCAGCCCGCCCGCCAGATCGAAGCGATCGACCCCGGGTTCAGGCCCCATTGGTGCTCGCCTGAAGCCCTGAGCATCAGGCGGAAGCCCTGGGCATAGGAGATGATCTTCGACGCGTACAGGGATTGCTCGATATCGCCTGCTGAAACTCCGGAAAGGTCGCCGATGGGAGTGGGGAAGACGGCTGCCGCCTTCTGGCGACGGTCCGGGTCGGAACTGACAATCCTGGCGTAGACCGCCTCGGCGACGAGTGTGGTCGGTTCGGCGAAGTCCAACGACGAGATCACCGTCCACTTGCCGGTGCCCTTCTGGCCGGCAGCATCGAGGATCAAGTCCACCATCGGGCGCCCGTTCTCGGTGGCTTCGAGGATGTCCCTGGTGATCTCGATCAGGTACGAACGGAGCCGGCCTTCGTTCCAGCTGCCGAAGACCTCCGAGATCTCCGCGGCGCTCATCGCCATGCCACGACGCATCAAGTCGTAGGCCTCGGCGATCACCTGCATGTCGCCGTATTCGATGCCGTTGTGCACCATCTTCACGAAGTGACCGGCGCCACCGGGCCCAATCCACTCGCAGCAAGGAGCACCGTCGGGTGCCCGGGCGGCGATTCCTTTGAGCATCGGCTCTACCCGGTCCCAGGCGGCGCGGCTGCCTCCAGGCATCAGGGAAGGACCGTGTCTGGCTCCCTCTTCGCCCCCTGAGATCCCCATGCCCAGATAGAGCAGGCCGTGGCCTTCGACGACGGCCTGACGGCGCCCGGTGTCGGTGTAGAGCGAGTTCCCACCGTCGATGATGATGTCACCAGCATCGAGATGCTTGGCCAGGGTGTCGATCAGGTCGTCGACCGCTGGCCCCGCCTTGACCATGAGCAGGATCACCCGGGGCGGGTCAAGCAGGCCAACCAGTTCCTCGAGTGTGGCCGCACCGACCATGTTCTTTGCGCCGGCTTCGCCACGCATGAACTCCTCGGTCACCGTGTGGGTGCGGTTGAAGACCGCCACCCGATTGCCGGCGTCCGCGAAATTGAGGGCGAGGTTGGCCCCCATCACGGCCAGCCCCACAACCCCGATGTCGGCGAGTTCGCTCATCCGATAGCGAGGCTAACGGCAGCCTGCTCCACAATCGCCGTCTCCGTCGTAGTTGTCCTACTCTCGCCCCTCGTGTCGACGATTCGCATAGGGATAGATGTTGGCGGTTCCGGCGTAAAGGGCGCCCTCGTGGAAACAGAGAGCGGCGAGGTCCTTTCCGATCGGGTGCGGTTCGACACCCCGCAGCCGGCCACACCCGCAGCAATCGCAACAGCTGTCAGTTCGGTCGTCGAAACCCTCGGTGGTGAAGGCCCGATCGGGATCGGTTTCCCTGCCGTTGTGAAGGAGGGGCTCGTCTATTCGGCGTCGAACATCGATCCGACTTGTATCGGAGTCGATGCCGTCGGCCTTTTCTCAAGAGCGACCGGTCGCGAGGTAACGGTGATAAATGACGCCGATGCGGCGGGATTGGGCGAGTCCAGGTTCGGAGAGGCCCGCGGGGCGATGGGCACCGTGATCATGCTCACCTTTGGGACCGGGATCGGGAGCGCGCTTCTCGTCGATGGGACCCTGGTTCCCAACGTCGAGCTGGGTCAGATCGAGTTACGCGGGGTCAAGCCCGCAGAGCTCCGGTATTCGGCGAAGGCAATGACGACAGAGGGTCTCACTTGGGCCAAATGGGGGAAGCGTGCCAATGAATTCATCACCCATGTCAACAAAGTGTTCAGCCCAACCCTGATCGTTGTCGGTGGGGGTGTGGTGACCAAGTGGGACTCGTTCTCGGGAGAATTCGAACCCTTGCTGCCTGTTGTGGCCGCCGGCCTCGGCAAAAACGCCGGAATCATCGGGGCGGCCAGCCTGGTTGCGGGGCTTGCTAGCGGCTGAAACCCGAAAACTGACCGGTCGCGGTGATGGGGACCCGCACTTCGAGAATTGTTCCCTGGTCGTCGTGTTTCTCCTCGACGACATCCCCGATCCGGTGAGCCGCCGCCACGAGGTCGCCACGGTCGTAGGGGATCTCGAGGGTCAGGGTCACCATGGGCTTTTCGAGGAGGTCGGCGATCCGCCCCAGCATCTCGCCAAGCCCGGTGCGACGGAGGGCAGACACCATTACGGCATCGGGATAGAGGTTCTGCAAACGCTGTCTGGCGATCTCTGACATGGCGTCCACCTTGTTGACCACGATCAGCTCCGGGATGCCGCCACCATCGATTTCGAGGAGCACCTCTCTCACTGCAGCCAACTGTCCTGCTGGGTTCTCGTCGGTTCCGTCGACGACCATGAGAAGGAGATCGGACTCGGTCACTTCGGCCAGAGTCGATTGGAAGGCTTCCACCAGGTGGTGGGGAAGACGTCGAACGAAGCCGACCGTATCTGCCACCAGGGCGCTGCTCTGGTTGGGAAGCACCAGGCGGCGCACGGTCGAATCCAAAGTGGCAAAGAGCCGGTCCTCGACAAGGACTCCGGCATCGGTCAGGGCATTGAGCAGAGTCGACTTGCCCGCGTTCGTGTAACCAACGATCGCCACCTGGGGTATCTCGGTCTTCCTCCGCGCCTTGCGCTGGGTCGCCCGGTGTTGAACCGTGGCCTTGAGCTCCCGTTCGAGCTTGGAGATCCGTTGCACGATTCGCCGTCGATCGGTCTCCAACTTGGTCTCACCAGGCCCTCGAGCGAGGACACCCGCCCCTTGCTGAGACAGGGTCTTCCCTTTGCCCCTGAGCCTCGGGAGGTAGTAGCGAAGCAGCGCCAGCTCGACCTGGATTGCGCCCACCTTCGACCTGGCGTGCTGGGCGAAGATGTCGAGGATCAGTGCCTCGCGGTCGACGACGTCGCACTCAAAGAGTTTTTGCAGGTTGCGCTGTTGCGCCGGGGCGAGGGGGTTGTCGAAGACGACCAGGTCTATGTCGAGCGCCTTGGTCAGGTTTGCCAGCTCTGCCGCCTTGCCGGACCCCAGGTAGGTCGCGGGGTCGATCCGTTGTCTTCGCACCAGCTCTCGTTCCACCGGATCGGCACCGGCCGTGTCTGTGAGCAGGGCCAACTCGTCGAGGCTTCGCTCAGCCTCGACCGAGGTCATCCCGGGGAGGGTGACGCCGACCAGAAAAGCACGCTGAACCCTTACGTCGAGGTCGGTGACGGTTGCGGTAAGGCGGCGGCGGCTGCGGGATGTTGGTTCTCGAGTCATGGTTTGCCAGCTGGCTGAATCGAGGATGATTGCCGCCCGGAACCCATCAGGCGGGTGGATTTTCCGGGCTCAGAGATATTGGCCCTCGTCGCCGACGTGCTCCAGCTGCTCTTCGGCGATTATTTGCGATTCGCGGACCGCAATCACCGGTTTGCCGGTTGAAGGCCAGATGAATCGCCAGGCTCCGGTAGGAACGGCCCAAAAGCGCTGTCCAGTGTTGACATCCATCAACGCCAGGGCGTCGTTGCCGTCCTTGGTGCCGATGGGCACCAACAGCCCGGAGCGGGTGGTCGACTCCTCGGGAGCGTGGCCAACTCGCCAGCCGGGCATCACCTTGTATCCGTTGTCCTGGAAGATCGGCAGGTCTGTGGTCACCATTCGTTCCCCAAGATTCTCGCAGGTCGGGTCCCCAATCGCGAAGTCGTTGCGGGCCAAATCTGCGAACTGAAGCAATCGTCGGGACCGAATTGCCAGGTCCCCGGTAGGGTTCATGCGCGATGGCCGACAAGTCCAACTTCTCCGAAGCGCTCGACTACCACGAGAATCCACGCCCGGGGAAGATCGCAATTCGGTCGACAAAGCCGACTGCCACCCAAGCTGATCTGAGCCTGGCCTACACCCCCGGGGTTGCCGAGCCCTGCCTGGTCATCGCAGGCGATCCTGAGGCGGCCTTCAGGTTCACCAACCGGGGCAACCTGGTCGCAGTGGTTTCCAATGGCACCGCCGTCCTCGGCCTGGGCGACATCGGCCCCTTGGCGGGGAAGCCGGTCATGGAGGGCAAGGCCGTCCTCTTCAAGCGGTTTGCCGACATCGACGTGTTCGACCTCGAGATCGACGCTTCGGACGCCGACGATGTGATCCGGTTCTGCGAGATGCTGGCTCCAACTGTCGGTGGCATCAACCTCGAGGACATCAAGGCTCCGGAATGCTTCTACATCGAGCAGACTCTCCGTGAGAGGCTCGAGATTCCCGTCTTTCACGATGATCAGCACGGCACGGCGATCATCGGAGGGGCCGCCTTCATCAACGCCTGCGAGCTCACCGGGCGGGATATGGCAAAGACGAAGGTGGTCTTTGCCGGTGCCGGCGCCGCCGGGATCGCTTCAGCCCGTTTCTTCATCGAGCTCGGGGTCGATCCGGCGAACGTGGTCCTGGTCGACACCAAGGGAGTCATTCACACCGAGCGCGACGACCTGACCGACATCAAACGGGAGTTCGCAAGAGAGACCGATGCCCGAACCCTGGATGATGCCCTCGTCGGCGCCGATGCTCTGGTTGGGGTTTCGGTGGCGGGGACCGTGTCCAAGGAGATGGTCCAGTCGATGGCCGCCAATCCGATTGTGTTCGCCCTCGCCAATCCGGATCCCGAGATCTCATATCCGGACGCGCAGGTGGCCCGCGACGACGTGATCATGGCCACCGGGCGGAGCGACTACCCGAATCAGGTCAATAATGTGCTCGGTTTCCCGTTCATCTTCAGGGGGGCACTCGACGTTCGCGCCCGTGCCGTGTCCGAGGGGATGAAGCTGGCAGCGGCCCATGCTCTCGCCGATCTGGCCCGCGAGCCGGTGCCCGACTCGGTGCTGCGCGCCTACGACCTGGAGCGCCTCCAATTCGGACCGGAGTATCTGATCCCCAAGCCGTTCGATCCCCGGGTGCTCTGGACGGTCGCTCCCGCGGTGGCCAAAGCGGCCATGCACGAGGGGCTGGCCGGGACTCCGATCGCAGACTTCGATGAGTATCGGACGCAGCTTCAGACCAGGTTCCGGGCATCACACAGCCTGATCAACGCCATCACGATCCGGGCGATGGAGCAGCCAAAGCGGGTGGTCTATCCACACGCCGAGGACACCAGGCTGATCCGGGCGGCGCGCCGGGTTCTCGACGAGGGAATCGCCAGCCCGGTCCTTTTGGGCAACCTCGCCGAGATCGAGAAACTGGCACTCGACTCCGGCCTTTCCCTCGACGGGATGGAGGTGATCGATCACATAAACGAGGACTCGGAGCGGGATCGCTACGCATCGATCCTCGAGGATCTTCGGCGTCATCGCGGGCTCTCGCTCCGTGAAGCGAGAAGCAGGACCGCCGATCCCAACATGTACGCCTGCCTCATGGTTCGTGAGGGGAAGGCCGATGCCGTTCTCGGCGGGCTCAACACCTACTACCCCGACACCATCCGTCCTGCACTCCAGGTGCTCAATGTCGAGGAAGGCCGTTCGATCGTCAGCTCTGTCTATCTGGTGGTGGTTCGCGGCACCGCGTTCTTCTTCACCGATTGTGCGGTGAACATCGAGCCCACCGCCGAGCAGCTTGCCGAGATCGCCCTCGCCGCCACCTCCACCGCGCAGAACGAATTCGATCGCGATGTGCGGGTCGCCTTCATCAGCTACTCGGACTTCGGCTCCGCGGGTGGGAGCGAGCCTGCCCGGGTTCGCAGGGCGGTTGAGCTGTTCAAGCTGGCCCGCCCCGAGATCCCCGTCGATGGGGAGATGCAGGCGGACACCGCGGTCATGCCCGACCTGCTCAAAGATCGGCGACCGGATGGCGCCCTGAGCCGGGCCGCCAATGTTCTCGTGTTCCCGAACCTCACAGCTGCCAATGCCTCATACAAGCTCTTGAATCGCCTCGGAGACGCCGAGGTGATAGGCCCCATACTCAGCGGCCTGTCCAAGACCGTCCATGTGCTGCAGCGGGACGCCTCGGTGAACGACGTGGTCAACATGACGGCGATCGCCGTGGCCGAAGCACAACGCCGGGAGCGTGCCGGCACCTGACTGTCCTGTCGGGAGGCCTCGACCGTGGGGCGATCGAGCAGTTTTCGAGAAGCGCAGCCCATCCATCGCCCGTAGTCTCAGTTGCGAGACGTAAATGGAGGTCAAGAGATGACTACAGCGAAGAAGACAGGTTCGGATGGGTTCTCGGAGGCGGAGCGCGCCGCCATGAAGGCGCGCGCCCAGGAGTTGAAGACGCAGGGCCGAAGTGGCCAGAAGAAGGCCGACAACGAGCGTGCGGCGCTCGATGCGATCGCAGAGATGCCGGTTGCAGACCGGGTGCTCGCCGAACGCATCCACGCATTGGTCACGGCGAACGCCCCGGACCTCGTGTCCAAAACCTGGTACGGCATGCCCGCCTACGCGAACGAGGAAGGCAAGGTTGTCTGCTTCTTCAAGGCTGCGGCCAAGTTCGAGGGCCGCTATGCGGTCCTGGGATTCGAAGATACGGCAACGCTCGATGAGGGCCCGATGTGGCCGGTCGTGTTCGCAATCGTCGAATGGACACCCGCGGTCGAGAAGAAGGTAAAGGCGCTGGTCAAAGGTGCCGTTGCCTGAGCTGTCTGACAGCGACCTCTTCTGGCTCAGCTCATCGGAGGCGGTAGTCGAGCAGGACAGAGCCGTCGTCGAATCGACGTGTCGTGTTGAGAGCGAGGTCGACCCGCGCCTTGTCGGGGAGGGCAGGGGTGCCTCCACCCACGATCGTCGGGACCAAGCGCAGTAGATACCGGTCGACCAGACCCGCCCGGATGGCCTCGCCTGCCAGGCCAGGCCCTGCGATGGCCAGGTCGCGGTCGGCGTCGTCTTTCATGGTCTGAACCACTTCGGGGTCGAAAGTCCGCTCCAGTCGGGTCCGCGGTTCCGGCACGGCGTCCAGGGTGGATGAGTAGACGATCTTGTCGGTTGCCCGCCACACCTCGGCGAACTCGCGTGGTACCTCAGGTAGGTCTTCGAGGAGGAATGTGTCCCACACCCTCATCGTCTCATACATGCGACGGCCGTAAAGCGAGGTGCCGACCGATCGTTGGAGGTCATTGAAGAAGGCGTGTGCGTCCTCAGATGGCTCTCCCCAGTCGAAGTTGCCGTTCTCGTCGGCGATGTAGCCGTCGAGTGATGCGCTGATGGCGTAGATGAGGTCGACCATTGATTCAGCGGTCCTTCCAGTACTCCTCGTAGTGAACGTTGCCTTTGGCTTTGCCGTGGTCGATGGTGAACCCACGCTCGTGTAACAACTGGCACACCCCCACCACGTCGGGGAAGGTCATCTCGTCTCCGTCCCATTTCGGCAGGCCGATCATCGAAGGGTTTCCACACAGGAAGACGTGGGTCTTGCCCGGGTCGAGAGGCTCGCCCAAATCCTTTTCCAGCTGTCCCGAGGTGATCAGGTCCTGGATGTACACCTTCTTCCCCTCGTTTTCCGGTTCACGGGTGGTGAGCGTGACGAAGCGATAGACCGGGTAACGCTCCTCGACTACAGCCTGTTGCTCTGTGTATGCCAGGTCAGACCGGTAGCGGACACAGACCACGTTGACGATCTTGCCCCGGTGTTCTCGACGGAGAAGCTCACCGGTCATCTTGTTCTGCGGCGCCTCTCCGGTCCCTGTGCTGAGGAAGATCACGTTGTCGGTCGGCTGGACCCCTTCGAGGGTGTAACGGCCCGTGAACTTGCGCCCCATGAAGATCCGGTCGCCGACACCCTTGAGGAAGATCCGCGGGGTGAGAGCGGGGATCTCCTCGTCCCCCGGCCGGACCTTGACCACGTAGAACTCCACGTCTTGCGGGTTCGGCTCCACCAGATTCCCGGTTGCATCGACGATGGAGCTCGAGACCGAATACGAGCGTCGGGCGAGCCTCTCCCGTTGGCCAGCCGAGAGCTCTTCCGCGGCCGCATCGGCGCGCGGCTCCCAATATCCGAGGGCGAGGGTCGTGTATTGGCCTGCCTGGAAAGGCTCGATCGGCTCGTCCGACCGGATCCTCATCACCCAAAGATCTTCGTTGTGAGCCCGGATGTCGGTGAACGTCGCGTTGTAGTGCTGGCGTCGCAACGCCTCGTCCCCCTCGGCGGAGCTGTCACCTTCAACGGGGGAATAGTGGATGAAGAGGCCGCTGATCACCCCACTGGCTTGGTCGAGGGAATCGTCGTCCCAAGCCTCGCGGCGTCGCACCGACACTGTGTTGGAAAGCACGTACACGTGATCGATCGAAGGGTCAGAATCGAAAAGGCGCTGGGCGAGCTCAGCCGGCGGCCCCTCGTCGCGCATCGCCCCCGGGGCGTATCCGGCTCCGTCCTGCCCGGTTATCGAGCGGTCGGTGCTGAAGAGGGCCACTTGGCCCATCGGCACTGCTGACACCTCGATGCGCTGGCCCATAGGGGCGCAAGCTACCTCTTTGGGAACATCGCGACATTCAGCGAGGTTGCTCCGATCATGGATGCCATAGTCAAAGAGGCGTTGGATCGCGGGGGGATCGCCGATATCACCACGACCGGTCGCAAGACCGGCTTGCCGCGAAGAGTCGAGATCTACTTTCACCAATTCGATGGCGAGTACTACCTGACGGGCCGTCCCGGTTTCAAGAGAGACTGGGAAGCGAACATCAAGGCCCACTCCGAGTTCACCCTCAATCTGAAGCGCGGAGTGACGGCGGATGTCCCGGTGGTCGGCGAGTCGGAGGCCGATCCCGAGAAGCGGGGTGCCATCATTTACCGGGCGCTGACGGAAAGTTGGGGCAGCGAGCCTGACCGCGCCAAGGCCCATCTAGACCACTACGTCAATACGGCACCGTTCATCAGGTTCAAACCAGTCTGATCGTCAGCCGGCGGCAACAGTGCATCTGTTGTGTGTCGCGGTACGACGCAATCGAACTGTTCACCATGGGCTCCCGACATGAGGGGTTGATCGCCTGACGTTAGGTTCGATCAACCCCTCAGCCGAGCCCAAGTCAGACGCTGGTTCGCTGCTCCACGTCGCGGATCCCGAGACCGATGAGGACGAAGACGACTCCCATTCCTGCCGCCATCGCGGCTGAGCCGAAGGCCACGACCGAGGTGTACAAGGAGGCTCGAAGGAAGGAAGCGGTTGCCGCGGTTGCCCGGAGCGGGTCCTCCCGATCCATCTCTGCGTAATAGAGGCCACCGGTGGCCTCGAGTGCGTGCTTCGCAATGACCTCGGCTTCGCAATAGGCAGTGAACGGCCCGCGCACCTCTCGGCCGGGCAGGCATGCGTCATCAGAAGTCACGATCTTCTGCTCGGACAGCTCGCTGCTCACCGAGAACCAGGTTGCGACTCCTCCAACGATCAAGATCACTCCCAGCACGATTGACGCAATCGATGCGGCTTTTCTCATCTCATCCCTTCAGGTTGGTTGACCTCAGTCAACACCGTCGCGGCCACTCGCGATGAGGGCCATAAGTCCCTGGTCCAATGGTATCCGGTGGGATCGAGGTTGGAGGTGGACGGAATGGGGTAGACCCATCTGCCCAATCCGTCCCCACTTGTACCATCAGAGGACGTAAATGCCCCCACGCTCCTTTGGAAGGACCATCCGCTACCGACGCACCAAGCTCGGCTTGAGTCAAACCAAACTCGGAGAGTTGGTCGGGCGCTCGGCGACGACGATTCGGGCGTGGGAACGCGACTCCTCACTGCCGGCTGATGGGTCGGTGGTGACGGCACTCGCTGCGGTTCTCGACGTCGACAGGCAAGCGCTGTTCGAGAAGGCGGGTCTCGAGATGCCTGTTGAAGAAACCAGCCCGACATTGGAAGAGGCGTTCGCCAGTCTGTCTTCTCAGACGAAGCTCGCCCCGACACTGGTCGGCGCCGAGCCGGCGCCAATTGCGATCGCACCCGAGCTCGGGCCCGGCACCGAGCTCGACACGGCGAAGGAGCCCGCTGAGCTGACCAGAGGGCCCGAAGTCCTCCCCGAGGAGTCGCTCGAAGACCCGTCGCCGGCAGATGAGGAATACCCGGTTTGGGAACCAGTCCTCTCCGCGGCGACGTTGACCAGTTCTACATCTGTAGGTTCGAACACCGTGACACCATCCATGCCCGCCCCCGGTTTCATCGAGCCACCCGAACCGTTCGTGCTCGCGGCCGCAACACCGCCGATGGTCGAGCCGTCCTACATGGAGGACACGGGGCAGCGTCAGCTCTATCGAGTCCGAAACCTGGCCACGATTGTCTTGCTGGTGGGGATGGGGATCGTCTTGCTTTGGGCGGTGTCGAACACCTTCGACGCCCTCGGGTCCTGGTGGCAGGACTTCGTCGGGACGCTCAAGCTCTAGCGTCTGGCCCTAACCGGCCATGAATCCAGCTCCGCTCGACATTCTCATCGTTGGCGGGGGCCCATCGGGCCTCTACCTGGCAAGCCTGCTCAAGAAGGCGCAGCCCGAACATCGACTTCGGGTTCTGGAGCGAAACCGATTCGGCGACGCCTATGGGTTCGGAGTGGTTTTCAGCGACGAGACCCTGGACAACTTCGAGGCCGCCGACACGGTCAGTTTCGAGGAGCTCGCCCGCAGCTTCAGGCACTGGGGTGAAATCAAGGTTCACCACCCCGACGGGAGGACGTTTCGGTCAGGGGGTCATGGGTTTGCCGCCGTGAGCCGTCGTCGGCTGTTGGAGATCCTGACCCGGAGGGCGGGCGAGTTGGGCGTTGACATCGAGTTCTCGACCGAGGTCGGTGATCTCATTGACCTTCCGGCTGCCGACCTGATCGTCGGCGCCGACGGCGCCAACAGCGTGGTGCGCCGTCACCTCGCCTCCCATTTGGAGCCGTCGATCGATCTGCGGCGCAATCGCTACATCTGGTTCGGGACTCCCAAGGTCTTCAAGGAATTCAACTTCGTCTTCGAGGACACGCCCGCCGGGCTGGTCTGGGCCCACATCTACCCCTACAGCGATGAGGGCAGCACCTTCATCGTCGAGATGGCCCCGGAGACGTGGAGCGGGCTCGGGCTGGACCAGGCCCAAGGTGATGCTCAAACCCGTGGCTCCAGTGATCTCGTCGCACTTGCTCGGTGTGAGGAGTTGTTCGCGGCGCATCTCGATGGGAATCCATTAGTCGGGAACAACTCGAAATGGCTCCAGTTCCCGACGGTGTCCTGCGCTCGCTGGCACCACGAGAACATCGTGTTGGTGGGTGACGCGATCCACACTGCCCACTTCTCGGTCGGATCGGGGACCAAGCTGGCCATGGAGGATGCGATCACCCTTTCCGGCGTCTTGTCGGAGGATCTCGACCTCAACCAAGCTCTGCAGAAGTATGAGCGTCTCAGACGCCCGGAGGTCCAGAGCCTGCAGCGGGCGGCGAGGGCCAGTCTGGAGTGGTTCGAGGGCACCGACCGATACCGCAATGTCGACCCCGAGCAGTTCGTCTTCAGCATGCTGACCAGAAGCCAAAGGGTCACGTACGACAACCTTCGAGTCCGCGATGCCTCATACATGTCGGGCGTCGACACCTGGTACGCATCGTCCATGCACGGGTGCCCGACGCCGGTCGATCCCCGGGTCCCGCCAATGTTCCACCCGTTCCAACTTCGGGAGCTCGTGCTCTCTAACCGCATCGTGGTCTCCCCGATGGATCAGTACAGCGCGATCGACGGGATGCCGAACCATTGGCATCTGGTGCATTTGGGCAGCCGGGCGGTGGGAGGTGCCGGTCTGGTCATGACCGAGATGACTTGCGTCTCCCGCGAGGGGCGGATCAGCCCGGGGTGCACCGGGATCTGGGATGACGAACAGGCCGACCGCTGGGCGGAGGTCGTCGAGCTTCGTCCACGAACACACCCGAGGCCGCCATCGGCCTCCAAATCGGTCACTCGGGCCGGAAGGGCTCCACAAAGCTGATGTGGGAGGGCGACAGCGACCCTCTCGACGAAGGCAACTGGGAGATCGTGGCGCCTTCACCGCTGCCCTATCGCCCGGACAGCCAGGTGCCTCGCCAGGTGACCCGAGATGAGATGGACTCGATTCGCGATCAGCACGTGTCGGCCGCGATTCTCGGCGACCGGGCCGGATTCGACCTCCTCGAGCTGCATTTCGCCCACGGTTACCTGCTGTCCAGTTTCTTGACGCCGTTGGCCAACGTGCGCACCGACGACTACGGCGGCTCCTTGGAGAATCGGATGCGTTATCCGTTGGAGATCTTCACCGCGGTGCGGGCGGCCTGGCCGTCACACAAGCCGATCTCGGTCCGGATTTCGGCAACCGATTGGGTGCCCGGCGGTTTCGACGGTGACGATGCGGTCGTGTTCGCCGCGGAGCTGAAGGCATTGGGATGCGACATCATCGACGTGTCGACAGGTCAGACGACGCCCGAGGCCACCCCCGACTACGGCCGCCTCTATCAGACGCCGTTCAGCGACCGCATCCGGCGCGAGGTGGGTATCCCGACGATGACCGTAGGTGCCGTCTCGAGCATCGATGACGTCCATAACATCCTCGTGTCGGGGCGGGCCGACCTATGCGTCCTGGCCCGGCCCCATCTGGTCGATCCGTATTGGACGATGAACGCGGCCATCGATCTCGGATACGCCGAGTTCAATTTCCCCGATCAGTACCTGTCTGGCCTCAATGCCCGCAGACGCCAGCAAGATCCGATTCCCCCGGATGTGTTCCGAGGCTGAGGTCAGCCGGTTGAGCTGGACACCAGGAACACGGATACGTCGGGATCTCCCTCGGTGATCGAGATGTTGTAGCCCGCGTCGGAGGTCGTGACCGTCCAGGTGATGCTTTCTGGGTCCGAGCTTGTGAAAGTGTTCACGTCGCCGCCGGTGCCGTCGACGAAGGCTTGATAAGTGGCGACCAAGGAGTCATATTCCGACGCCGGGTAGGTGAGGGTCACTGTTGCGTCCGAGCCCTGGGTGAATACGGATGCCACGTCTCCGCCGTCGGGGACCGGGATCGGGAATCCCTCCGGGACCTCGCCGCCACCGATGACTGCCGTTTCGCCATCCTCGCCTTCGACTTCGATCTGAACCGACCCGTTGTTCTCGTTGATGTCAACGTCACCGACACCTTCCTGACTTTCCAGGATCTGCTCGGCGACATCGCCGCCTGAGCACGCCGCCAGGGCAAGAACCGCGACGACGGGCAAAACGATGGTTCGCATGAACCGCATGATGAAGGACCCCCTTTTTGTTGGCGAGAGGCTAACCGACCTGCTTTAGGCCGCGGGCGCAAGATGGCCAGGCGGGCCCGAATCAGGAAAACCCTGGCGTCTTGGCCCCCTTGCGTGGCAAACTGTCCGGACCAGAGAAAGGAGGTGGTCCTAAGTTGTTTGAAGGTTTACGGACTCTGGAGGTGGTCCAGCGCTGAGCGGCGCTGACCGCATGCGCCGCTCGTCCCATCGGGACAGGTGGCGACTCCATCTCGGACCACCCCGCTCTGGCGACCACGGGCATCGTCCACCCGTGGCGGATTGATCCGAAGCAACGCTTGAGCCGAATTGAAATGAGCCCCCGGCTATCCGCCGGGGGCTCATTCATGTCTGGAAGCCTCGGTCGGCCAACCAGCGGTCATTGAAGACCTTCGACAGGTAGCCGCGGCCCGAGTCGGGCAGAACGACCACGACGAGGGCGTCATGGTCCTCATCCGCGATGAGCGCCGCAGCGTGGGCCGCCATCCCACACGATCCTCCCACGAGAAGCCCTTCCTCCCGCGCCAGCCTTCGGGTCATGGCAAACGACTCGGCGTCATTGACCTTGACCCAGCGATCGATCAGATCGAGATCGACTGTCTCCGGATAGAAGTCCTCGCCTACGCCTTCCACCGCGTATTGATGGACTTCACCTCGGTTGTCAGCGGTGTAGATCGAGCCCTCGGGGTCGGCGCCGATGACCTGAAGCTCGGGCTTCAATTCCTTCAGGTATCGCCCGGTCCCGGTGATCGTGCCCCCGGTGCCAACCCCGACCACCAGCGAGGCGATCTGTCCGTCGGTCTGACGCCAGATCTCGGGCCCGGTCGTGTCGTAGTGGGCCTGAGGGTTGGCGGGATTGGTGTACTGGTCGGGGTGGAATGCGCCTTCGATCTCGGAAGCGAGACGTCGTGCCACTCCGTAGTAGGAGTCGGGATGACTCGGAAGGAGGTCGGTGGGGGTGACGATGACCTCGACTCCATAGGCGGTGAGCAAGTCGCGCTTCTCCTGGGACACCTTGTCGGGCACGGTGCAGATCACTCGGTAGCCGCGAACCGCGCCGATCATGGCAAGGCCAACGCCGGTGTTGCCAGAGGTGGGCTCGACAATCGTCCCGCCCGGGCCGAGCAATCCGGCCTCCTCCGCGGCATCGATCATCGAGACGGCGATTCGCTCTTTGATCGAGCCTCCCGGGTTCATGTGCTCAATCTTGGCCACGAGGTTGCCCGGTTTGTGGAGACGCCCGAGACGGACCAGCGGTGTGTTGCCGATCGCGGCGACTACGTCGTCGAAGATCTCCATGGCCGCTGGAGGCTAGGCCTGCCCGGTTGGAGGCGAATCGCGCCTCGCTCCTAACCTTGGCCACGTGACCCGACTAGCTCGCTTCGCCTGGTTCACCCTCGGTTTCAATGTGGTGGTGATCCTGATGGGGGCACTGGTCCGCTCCACCGGATCAGGGGCGGGATGCGGGCGCTCGTGGCCGGTCTGTCAGGGCGAGGTGCTCCCCCCGTTGGAGGGGGCGACACGGATCGAGTTTGCGCACCGCTCTGCTAGCGGGATCGCCCTGGTGCTCGTCGTCACTCTGGCAGTGCTCGTGTGGCGTCAGGTTCCTGCGGGGCAGCCCTCGCGACGGGGGGCGCTGCTGGCGGTGATCGCCATCGTCGGAGAGGCGCTGATCGGAGCCATGATCGTTCTCGCAGAGTGGGTAGCCGATGACACTTCGGTGGCGAGGGTGTTTGCCGTCCCACTCCATCTCGTCAACACCTTGTTCCTTCTCGCCGCGTTGACGCTCACCGCTTTCTGGCTGTCTGGCGGGAGACGTCTGGAGCCCAAAACCCACCCGGACGTGTGGCGATGGGTGGTTGCCGGGGGGATCGCCATCATCCTGTTGGCCGCCACCGGGGCGGTCACCGCGCTCGCCGACACACTGTTTCCCAAGGATGCGATCGGCCTCGGCGAATCGGGCGAGGCCCATTTCCTGACTGATCTGAGAATGGTTCACCCTTTCCTGGCGATCCTTGCGGCGTCGATTGGGTGGTGGGCCTCCGGGCGCGCCGACGGCCCCAGATCTGGGGCGGGAAAGGCACTGCCGGTCCTGGTGGGCGCCATGATCATCACCGGGTCGTTGAACATCGTTCTCGGGGTCCCGGTTTGGATGCAGCTGGTCCATCTGCTGCTGGCGGACGCTCTGTGGATCACTTACATCCTCGTCTCGGCGCAAGCACTCCAAGTGCCGGCCGAAGTCAGTCAACCGGTATAGGCGGTCGTTCGTCTCCGAGGAGATAGCGAGGACCGGATCCCTTCTTCGAGATGGTGTCAGACGGGTTGAAGATGGCGCAGGACTTGAGGGAGAGACAACCGCACCCGATGCAGTCGGTCAACTCGTCACGCAACGCCTCCAGCTCGGCGATCTGATTGTCGAGCCGCGCTCGCCATGATCGGGAGAGACGCTCCCAGTCCCGCTTCGTCGGGGTGCCTTGGTCCGGAAGTGTCTCCAGGGCCGAAGCCACCTCTCCCAGTGATAGCCCTATTTCCTGGGCCGCCCGGATCAACGACACCCGGCGCAAGGTCGCTCTCGGGTAGCGCCGTTGATTGCCGGAAGTCCGCTCGGACGCAATCAGGCCTCGATCCTCGTAGAAGCGAAGGGCCGAGGTGGCGACTCCCGCCCGCTCTGCCAATTCGCCGATCGTAAGCCACTCCATCTTTGCAGCTTACCGCTTGACTTCAAGTGAGCTTGAAGTTGGTTCGACAGGCTCACGCGCTGCTACCCGGTTTAGCCTCGTCCTGGTGTTCGATGAACTGGCTGACGGTGTCTTCCGGAGACGCTTCGAATCTCTCGACCTGAACGTCGGCCTGGTGTTCGGTGAGGCAGCAGTGCTGGTCATCGACACTAGGGCCTCGCATCGCGAGGCCGACGAGTTGATCCGCGAGATCGAGGGATTCACCAAGCTGCCCGTCGGATGGCTGGTCAATACTCACTGGCACTGGGACCATGCCTTCGGCAACTCGCGGTTTCCTGGCACCGAGATCTGGGGCCACCGTCTGTGTCGGGAGGCGCTCATCGACCTGGGCGCTGAGATGGTCGGGGAGGTGGCAGGCTGGTTTCGGGAGGAGGGGAACACCGCGATGGCAAACGACGTCGAAGAGGTGGTGATTGTCGCCCCCGGGTCGGTTTTCGAGGACTCAGCGACGATCGATCTCGGTGGGCGAACTGTGGAACTGACCTATCACGGGTTGGCTCACACCGACGCCGACATCGTGATCAGACTGCCGGACTGCGGAGTGACCTTCTTTGGTGACATGCTCGAGAACGGTGCTCCCCCGAACTTCGGTGACAGCTATCCCCTGTCCTGGCCAGACACGCTTGGTGCCGCCATGTCATCACTCGACGGACTGATAGTTCCCGGTCACGGTGAAGTCATGACACCCGCTGACGCGGGGACCCAGCTAGAGGAGCTGAAAGAGGTTGCCCGTGCCGCGAACTGGTGCCTGGTCGACAAGCACCCGGTCGAAGAGATGGCACAAAGCGGGCCTTATCCGGCCGAAGTAATGCTGGCCGCCCTCAATCGGGCAATCGAAGTCGGTAGCTCAGGCTGAAAGCTGAGCCCGCGCCACTTCGGGGTCGGACGTGGGCAGATTGCACACATGGTTCTCACACACATAGGCGAGGTTCGAATCCGGTTTTCCCCGCCCCTTCAGAAGCGGCACCCGCTCGTCTGCCTCCGAAGCGGTGGCGAGTACTACATGAGGGCGGAATCGCTCCCAAAACACATCGGTCAGAGGGCCGGGCATGACGCCGACGATCGCCAACTCACGGGATATGGGCAAGCTGTGGAGAACCGCGAGATGATGCCCGACCATTGTCGGATAGCGCTCGATCAGGGCGCCGGCCGCGGCGAGGGCATCGATCGCCAGCTCTCGGAGTTCTGCCTCGCCGGTGTAACCCGCCAGGATGGCCAATGCTTCGGCCGCCATCGCGTTCCCGGAGGGCAACGGATTGTCGGCCAGGCTTTTGGGTCGCTTGATCAAGCTGTCGTCTTCGACGTTGTCGTAGAACCCGCCTGATGGATCGGCGAAATGGATGGGAATCTGTCTGGTGAGCCGCTCAGCCGCGGCGTACCACTCGTAGCTCCCGGTAGCCGCATAGAGGGCGAACAGGCCGAGAGAAAGCGAAGCATGGTCTTCGAGGAAGCCTTGGACTCGGGTCTGACCTTCCCGCCAGGACCGCATGAGCCTCCCGTCGACGACCAAATGGCCCAAGAGGAAGCGGGCATTTGCCTGGGCGGCCTCCAAATAGCCAGGGTCGTGGAGGGCCGCGCCTGCCTCGGCCAATGCCCGGAGCGCCAGGCCGTTCCACGAGGTGACCACTTTGTCGTCGAGGCCGGGGCGGACCCGCTCGCTACGGGCCGCAAGGAGGCGCCCCCTGATCGACTCGAGGCGGTCGGTCCAGGGGTCGGTGGTGGGCCGATAGAGGATGTTGGAGCCTTCGAAATTCCCGTGTGGGGTAGCCCCGAAGTATTGGGCAGCCTCGGCGGCGTCGTCGTCCCCAAGCACGGACGCCAACTCATCGACGGTCCACACATAGAACTTGCCTTCCACCCCCTCGCTGTCGGCATCCTCCGCCGAGAAGAACCCGCCATTGGGGTGGCGGAGGTCCGCGAGCAGATAATCCAGCGTCGAGCGGGCTACATCGAGCAGAGCGTTGTCCCCCAATTCCTTGCCGGCCCAGAGGTAGATGCGGGCTAACTGGGCGTTGTCATAGAGCATCTTCTCGAAATGGGGGACCAGCCATTGATTGTCGACCGAGTAGCGGGCGAAACCACCTGCGAGCTGGTCGTGGATCCCCCCGGCTGCCATCTCGTGGAGGGTTGTCCGGAGCATGGCGTCGGCCCGTTCGGCCCATGGCTCTTCCCGGACCCGGAGCAGAAACTCGAGGATCGGCTGCTGGGGGAACTTCGGAGCCTCCCCGAACCCGCCGTTGATCGGGTCGAAAATGGACGCGATGGTCTCGTATGCCGCTTGAACCTCCTCTTGCTGTGGCAGGCCGTCACCAGGGGGGAGGTCCCGGTTGATCGCCTCGGTCAACCGGGCCGACTGTTCGAGAACATCGGCACGGCGATTGACCCAGGCGTCGGAGACCGCAGTCATCACCTTGGCGAAAGAGGGCATGCCGTGCCGATCGCTGTTGGGAAAATAGGTGCCGGTGTAGAAGGGCTGGCCGTCGGGGGTCATCCAAACGGTCATCGGCCAGCCGCCCCGCCCGGTCATCGCCTGGACGGCCTCCATGTAGATCGCGTCCACATCGGGTCGCTCTTCGCGGTCGACTTTCACATTGACGAAGAGCCGATTCATGACTTCTGCGATTTCCGGGTCCTCGAATGACTCGTGTGCCATCACATGGCACCAGTGGCAAGCCGAATAGCCGACGCTGAGCAGAACCGGCACGTCACGTTCACGGGCCTCGGCAAACGCTTCAGCGCCCCATTCCTGCCAATCGACCGGATTGTCCTGGTGTTGGAGCAGGTAGGGCGACGATGCCTTGGCGAGACGGTTGGCCACGGGATGACCGTACCCCGGCGCTCGGATTGGTTGGCTACGGTTTCGACCCATGCCAGATCCGGCCCTCGAAGACCTCTATCAGTCAGCGGAGAGACGCTGGTTGCAGCACTGGCTCGATGGGCCGACGTTGCCCGGCAACCCGCTCCGCCGTGGCGACCTTGCTCCTGACGTGGCATTGGTGGGTGAGGACGGCGCGCCTGTCGCTTTGAGTTCGCACTGGGCGCACCAACCGGCCCTGGTGATCCTGTGGAGACATCTCGGCTGCGGATGCGGGTTGGACCGGACGACCCAACTTCAAAGGGACTATCTCGACTACGTCAACGCCGGTCTCGATGTGGTGGTGGTGGCACCCGGCGACCGGGAGCGGGTCGCCGTCTACAAGGAGAAGTACGGGATCCCGGCTCCGATCCTTGCCGATGCCGACTATTCGACGCACAAGGCATTCGGACTCGGCCATTGGTCGCCCGAGCAGGTTCTCTACGACGCTCCGGACCACTTCTGCCTTCTCGCGGAAAAGACCGGTGTCGACTTCCAAGCCGAACGACGCGCCATGGGCCGGCCGTTGGTCGACGACCCTTGGATGCAGGCCGGGGAGTTTGTCATTGGCGTCGACGGAGTCATTCGGGTCGCCTACCCGTACAACTACTGCGAGGACTTTCCCGACCCCAGGATCTTCACAACGGCGGCCCGACTCGCCGGCTAGCCCTTGGAGCCACCGGTAAACGCCGCCGCCAGCCCCAGACCGGTGTAGATCGTTCCCGCGACGTATCCCTCCCCGCGGCGCCAGACGTCGCTGTCGAGGAAGCGGGCTCCGGCGGCTCCGGCAACCATCGCATAGGCGCCGTCGCTGATCAGCCCGGCGACGATGAAGATCCCACCGAGCACAATCAGTTGGAGAGTCGTGTTCCCCAGCGCTGGGTCCACGAACTGGGGCACGAAGGCGAGGAAGAACAACGCCGTTTTCGGGTTGAGGATGTTGACGATGGCACCCTGCCAGAAGATACGGTGCATCGACATCGGCTCGGGTGGGGCAAGGCCCTCGGGCTTGCCCGCAGAGCGAAACGCCATGATCCCGAGATAGATCAGGTAGCCGGCCCCGGCAAATTTGACGACTGCAAATGCGGTAGCCGATGCCGCGATCAGGGCGCTGAGCCCGGCGACCGCGGCCGCCACATGGACCAGGCTCCCGAGGTGGATCCCGAGCACCGAGACCAGGCCGGCGCGCCGCCCTTGGGTGACGCTGCGGGTGACGATGTAGAGAACGGCGGGGCCGGGGATCACCAGCAACAAAAGGGTGGCGCCGAGAAAGACGAGCAGGGTTGAGGGCTCGGGCATCGGGTGAGGCTAAGCGTGAGGGGCGCTCATCAGCCCCAATTTCGTAGGCTGACACGGTGAAGACCGTTCTCCTCATGCGCCATGCCAAGTCCGACTGGGAGGCCTCCTACGGCTCCGACCACGACCGCCCCCTCGCCCCCAGGGGCCATCGCAGCGCGACGGTCATGGGGAGAGTCCTCACAGCTTGGGACGAGGTCCCGGATCTGGTGATCACGTCCTCGGCCGCACGAGCCCACGCCACGGCAGTCGAGGTGGCCCGCGCCGGGTCGTGGGATTGCCCGATCGTCGTCGAGCCCGAGCTCTATGGCACCGGCCCGGGGACGGTGCTCGCCATGGCTGAGGGCATTGCCACCACCGAAGATCGAATCATGTTGATCGGCCATGAGCCGACTTGGTCGATGCTGGCCGAGCAGATCACCGGGGGTCGGGTGGAGATGAGGACCGCGGGTGTGGCTGCCATCGACCTCCTTGCGGATACCTGGGGAGGGCTTGGAGAGGCTCGGGGATGGCTGAGATTCGTGATCAACCCTCGCATGTTCTTTGGCTCGGAGTGGGATCGAGAATGAGGCCGAGCCGGTCCAGTAAACAGGCCGGAGTTCGGAATGTGTCGTGGGCGCGACACGTTTTTCTTTGTGTTGCGAAGTTGGAACTTCCGTTGTCCCCAGCACGTCTAAACATTGTTGAAAAGAGGGGGGTTCACAAAACGCCCTTCTTGTGTCATAGTTGGACGGCCCGGGGATCACCGCATCCCTGCCCAACGGGCCCCCAGGAGGACTTAGATCTTTATGGCCGCTGCTGAAACGCGTATCGAGAAAACTGAAAAGCCACGCCCCCGGCTTCATTCGAAGCTGACGGACGAGCGCGGCCGACTCACCACCGACCTCGTATCCCAGTACCTCACCGCCATCGGTGAGTACGACTTGCTCACCGCCGAGCAGGAAGTCGAGCTCGCTCAGAAGATCGAGGCGGGCGAAGAAGCTGCCGAGCGGCTTGAGAAGGGCGAGTACAGCGGCAAGCGCGAGGAGATGGAGCTCCGACGCCTCTCCCGTCGTGGTGCCCAGGCGAAGGACGACTTTCTCACCGCCAACCTCCGTTTGGTCGTGGCCAACGCCCGTCGCTATGCCAACACGTCAGGGATCGACTTTCTCGACCTGATCCAGGAAGGCAACCTCAGGCCTCATCCGCGCCGTCGAGAAGTTCGACTGGCGCAAGGGCTTCAAGTTCTCGACCTACGCCACCTGGTGGATCCGTCAGGCCATCACCCGCGCCATTGCCGACAAGTCGCGCACGGTTCGGATCCCGGTTCACCTTCACGACACTCTCGCCGCGGTCAGGGCGGCTCAGGCCTCGCTGAAGGCCGAGTTGGGCCGTGACCCACGGCCTGAAGAGATCGCAGAGGAAGCGGGCGTCACTGCAGACAAGGTCGAGCTCGCCTTGAGCGTTGCCGACACTGTCTCCCTGGAGCAGCCGATCGGTGAGGATGGCGCCCAACTCGGTGATTTCATCGAGGATGAGGACGCCGCTGACCCGGTGCAGATGACCGAGGAGATGGATGTCGCCAACTCCCTCCGGATCTCCATCGAGCGGCTTCCCGAGCGTGAAGGCCGGATCCTGGCCCTTCGCTATGGCTTCTACGACGGCGTCCCCCGGACGCTGGAGGAGATCGGCGACGAGTTCAACCTCACCCGGGAGCGGATCCGCCAGCTGGAGAAGCTGGCCCTGTGCCGTCTCCGTCATCCCTCGTTCGGGATCAGGGAAGCCGACCTCGTCTGATCGCCTCTCGTCGTAATTGGGACGGTGAGGTCCGAATATGACGCCTCTGCCTCCCAATTAGGGAGCGGTGACGGTCAGCGGACCGGGACCCACACCAGCTTCATCTCCACCACCCGGATGTCTGTCTTTTCGAGTGGGATTTCCACGGTTTCGATCTGCGAGGCCTTCGCCCCGGATTGATCACTGATCTCATTGATCTTGGCGGCCAACTCGTCTTCGAGCTCGGCTAGCTCCCGTTGCTCGTCAGCCACTGCTTCGCTTGCGTTGTCGGCCCGTGTCTGCGCTTTCTGTGACGCGGAGCGACGACGGGCCACTTGACCGAGCGGGTTGGATCTCTTGCGCCCGCCGAGCAAGGCACCGAGCAGATCCCCGGCTCCGGAGAGCAGTTCGTCGCTCTGACGTGAGGTGGCGTCTGCCTGGAGGTCAGCCACTCTGTTCTCCGCCTTGGAGATGGAGGCGCGGACCCGGTCGATTCTGACGGCGTAGGTGTCCTTGAGCTTTGCCATCGCCACGTCGCCCGATCCCTCAGCGGCATCCTCGGCGCGGGCGATGAACTCGTCCTGGGTCTCGCCGACCCTGGAATACATGCGCAGAGAGACATTCTTGAAGACCTTGACCTTCTGGTTGGCCACGAGGTAGCCCTTGAGGTCGGTCTCGAGCCCGGTCCAGAAGCCCTTCGATCCGATCGGCGCTTCGGAGATGGCGAACTCGAGGCCGGTTGGCGAGGCGGCAAGGAAGTCCCTTGGATCGTGGTCGACGGCGTGGACAGTGTCCGGCCCGACGATCCCACCCAGAGGATGGATCACGGCCTCATACGTCTCCTGGTGGCTGACTCCGGCCGTTGTGTCGTCATAGAGCAGTTGGATGGTGGTGGCGGCCACCGGCTGATAGTGGGCGCCGGTGGCGTCCGACCCCACCGTCCCGGCCCAGGATGCCGCCGGATCGAGGAAGACGGCGGCGATTCCCGGAGCCACCTCGGGCATCACCGGGACCGACTCGTCGCCCGCCAACGAACCGGGCGCCACCGGCTTCTCTGGGCTCACCGCTGGCTGGGTTGCGGGCCGTGCTCGGCGTTCGCTCATCAACCTGGACACCTGGTCGCGGGTCAGAGGCCCGGCGAGGTAGGACATGACCCACCTGGTGTCGAAAACTCTCGGGCCTGAGCCCTTGGTGGTGTGAAGCAGGAACTGGCGCTTTTCGAGACCTGAGATGAGCCTGTCGTAGCCAGAGACATCGACTCCACCTGCGGCAGAGTCGAGGGCCTCGAGGATGCGTTTCTTGTCGTTCTCGGTTTGCAGCCGCCCCACCATCCAGGTGCCGGCGTTCGACATCGCCTTGTAGTCGAGATCGACCGGGTTCTGGGTGGAGAGCACCATCCCGACCCCGAAGGCCCTTGCCTGCTTGAGGATGGTCAGGATCGGCTTTTTGGATGGCGGCTCGGCTGTGGGTGGGGCGAACCCGAACACCTCGTCCATGTAGACCAGTGTTCGGAGGTCAGAAGTCCCGGCGAGGCCCCGGAACCAGGTCACCAGTTTCGAGAGGAGGAGTGTCACCAGGAACTGGCGTTCGGCATCCGAGAGGTGCGCCAGATAGATGATGGCGGCCGGTGTCTTCTCGTTTGAGCCGAGCAAGTTCTCCATCTCGAGGGGCTCGCCTTCGATCCAGGAAGCGAACGACGGTGAGGCCAACAAGCCATTGAGCTTCATCGCGAGAGCCATGCGGTCCTTCTCGGGAAAGAAGGTGTCGACCTCGAAAACTCCGAGCGTGCGCATCGGGGGCCTGGGGATCTGTCCGACGAGAGTCGCGAGGTCGAGGTCCTTCCCCTCCCGCCACGAGGTCTCGATGATCGTCGCCAACAGGATGTGCTCCGGGCTGGAGACCGGGTCCGCCGTGATGCCGGCCAGGGCTAGAACCGAGGAGACGAAACCCTCGATCTCATCTCGAATCACTTCGGATTCGGTCTCCCAATCGAGGTTGGGCGCCGCCAGGGAACCGAGCACGTTGAGGGGGACACCTGCCGAGGAGCCCGGGGTGTAGATGGTCATCTCGGTGGAATCGCGAAGCTTTACCATGCGCTCCGAGCCGATCCCTGCCTTGGTGAGCCCTGCTTTCCAGGCTTCGGCCGTGGAAGCTGCCTTCTCCTCAGGGGTGACCCCTTCTTTGGCCACCGCTGCTTCGTCCACCCACGGCCGGAAGTCCTCAGGGCGCAACTCGGGGAAGTCGAGCAGCAGGTTGCCCATGTCGCCCTTGGGGTCGATGATCAGGCAAGGGATCCCATTGAGGAGTGCTTCTTCGATCAGTCCGATCCCGAGCCCGGTCTTCCCTGATCCGGTCATTCCGACGATCACACCGTGGGTCGTCAGGTCGGCGCTGTCATAGGCCAAATGCTCGCCGGTCTCTCGGTCAGCTCCGATGTAGAACTTGCCCAGTTCAGTGTCCATTGCAGGCCAACCTAGGCCGATGCCCGTCGTAATTCGACCGAACCCGCCGGGGTCCCGACGTAGAATCAAGGGTTGTTTGGCAGGTCATCAACTTGACTTAAACCAAGCTTGAAGTTGTAGGTTTTCGATCCTGATGTCATCCGACAAAATCACTCCCTGGTCGTTGCTGCGCGACGGAATTCGCCTCATCTGGCGATTCGTCAAGGGGCATCCGGCAGCCTTCGGGCTCGCCGTATTCGGCGCCGCCCTGTTCGCCGGCGCCATCATTGCCTCGGCGTGGGTCATCGGACGGGTGACGGACGAATTGATCATCCCGGTCCTCGACAAGGGCTCCAGCTACGTGGGCCTGTTGCTCCCGGCAGCCGTCGCCATCCTCACGGTGGCCATCATCAAAGCCTTTGGCATCGTCATGCGCCGCACTTCGGCGGGGTATCTCCAGTTCCGGACCCGACAGGATGTGCGAAACGAGCTTCTCGAGCACCAGCTCTCCCTTCGCATGTCGTGGCTCAACCGGCAATCGATTGGTGACCTGCTGGCAGTCGCCGACACCGATGTCGACCAGGGCACCGGCGTCCTCGGGCCTCTGCCTTACGCCACCGGCGTCTCGCTCCTCCTGGTGGGGACGATCGTGATGATCACCGCCATCGATCCCTGGCTGGGCCTGGGCGCCCTGATCGGCCTCATCGTTGTGATCGTCGTCGACATTCGTGGGAGCTGGGTCACCTATGGGCTCTGGGAGAAGGTTCAGGAGTCACGCGGCGAGGTTGCGTCAGTGGCCCACGAGTCGTTCGACGGAGCCCTGACTGTCAAGTCATTGGGACAGGGAGAACTACGTCGCTCATCACTTCGGAATCGCCTCCGACCTGCTTCGAGACCGCCTGATCAAGGTCAACTCGACCTGGGCCTCGTATCAGGCCGTGATTCGCGCCCTCCCCCAAGCGCTGATCATCGCCTTGGTCACTGTGGGGGCGCTTCGGATCCAGGAAGGCGCCATTACCGCGGGGAATGTGGTCACGGTCGCCTACCTCCTGGCGCTGCTCGCCTTCCCAATCCAGCTGATCGGGTTCGTGCTGTGGGACCTGGCAGGCAGCCTGGCCGGATGGAAACGGGTTCAGGCGGTATTCGATGCCGACGAGCTGATGGAGTACGGCCAGGCTCAGGCACGATCGAATTCTGGCGCGGCACCGATTCACGGTGAGACCGTTCACTTCTCCTATGACGGGTCGGGTCCGGTCCTGGCTGACCTCGATATTCATCTCGAGGCGGGGACGGTCTTGGCCGTGGTCGGGCCAACCGCCTCGGGCAAGTCGACGCTCACTCTCCTCCTGGCCCGGCTCTGGGATCCCGGCGCCGGCGCGATCCATATCGATGGCCAGGACCTGCGCGCTTTTGCCGCTTCAGAGTTGCCCAAGGAAGTCTCCTATGTGACCCAGGATGCCTTCCTTTTCGATGACACCGTCGCCGGAAACATCACCTTGGGACAGGAGTTCTCTGAAACCGAGATCAGGGCGGCGGCGCGCCTTGCCGGCGCCGAATCCTTCATTGCTGCTCTCCCCAAAGGCCTCGACACTCAGCTCGGGGAGCGGGGAACCACGCTCTCAGGTGGGCAGCGGCAGCGGATCGCGCTGGCTCGGGCGCTGATCCGCAAGCCAAGGGTTCTCATCCTCGACGACGCCACTTCGGCGGTGGACCCATCAGTCGAAGCCGAGATCCTGCGCAGCCTCCGCTCTGCCGCTCTGCCCTCGACGATCGTGGTGGTTGCCTATCGACCAGCTTCGATCCGGCTGGCGGACGAGGTCGTCTACGTGGACGAGAGGAGAGTGGTCGCCCACGGCCTCCACGATGAGCTCTTGGAGACGACTCCGGGCTACGCCCGCTTGGTGCAGGCCTACGAGGAGGACGCCCGGAGAATGGCAGGTGAGGCGTCATGAGCGAGTCGAAGGCCAGCAGCAAGATGCTGATCAACGCCTTTCGAGTGGCGCCCGCCCTTAAGCAGGGGCTTCGGGTGACACTGCTCATGGCGATGGTCGGTCAGGCGATAACCGTGGTGACCCCGATCGTGATACAGAAGATCATCGACGACGAGATCCTGGCACCCGGCGGCGTCGACATGGTCGGGGTCCTTCAGAAGGCCGCAATCGCGATCTGTGCCCTGATCGTGGGTGCGTTTGTCGGCCGGGCCGCAGTGCATCGCCTGATCAGGAGCTCTTCCACCGGATTGTCCGACCTTCGCACGATGACTTTCGGCCATCTCCTCAAGCGGTCGGTGCTGCACACCGAGTCCGACCGGCGGGGGGATCTGGTGTCACAGGTCACCTCCGATGTGACCACCCTCGAGGAGTTCATGGAGTGGGGCGGGGTCGGAATGATCATCGCCGGCAGTCAGGTGCTGCTCTCGCTCGCCGCGATGGCCTATTACCAATGGCGACTGGCTCTGGTGGCACTGGTCGGGGTGCTGCTCTACCTCCTCATGATGAGATGGTTCCAGAAGATGCTGGCCCGCAACTATGACCGGGTCCGGAGCGAGGTTGGCAACTCGCTGGGTGTCCTGAGTGAGTCGATCACCGCCATTCCCGTGGTTCGGGCCTATGGGATCGAATCCGCTACCAAGGTCAAGGTTGCTGACGCCCTGGAGCGCCGGTTCTGGTCGGAGTTCAAGACAGCCCGATTCGGCAACATCCTGTTCTCTTCGGCGGAGATCTTCGCCGGCACGCTGACTGCTGCAATCGTGGTCGTGGGAATCATCGTGGGCACCGCCCAGGGGATGAGCGCGGGGACGCTCATCGCCTTCCTCTTCCTCACCAACCTGCTGATCGAGCCGTTGCAGATCGTGGTCGAGACCCTCGAAATGGGTCAAAGCGCGGCTTCTGGCTTGAGGCGGGTGTTGGGAGCCCTCGACAGCAAGATCGAGGTCGCCGACCCGGTCGATCCCGATCATCTCAGGCCGGGTGGGCTCAGTGCCCGCTTCAACGATGTCTCCTTCTCCTATGAGGAGGGTGCCGAGGTCCTCAGTGAGGTGACGGTTGACATCGCAGTCGGCTCTCACGTCGCGGTGGTCGGGGAGACCGGATCCGGCAAGACAACGTTCGCCAAGCTGCTTGTCCGGTTGATCGATCCCACCGCGGGAAGCGTCTTCATTGGCGGGGTGAACGCGGCCAAGCTCCCGTTGGATGAGTTGCGGACCCGGGTGGCGTTCGTTCCCCAGGAGGGCTTCCTCTTCGACGACACCGTGGCCGGGAACGTCAGATACGGCAGCCCGGAGGCCGACGACGCCGAGATCTGGACCTCGTTCCACGAGTTGGATCTCGGTGAATGGGTGGCCGGCCTTCCCAAGGGGCTGGACACGCGGGTCGGCGAGCGGGGAGGGAACCTCTCGGCCGGGGAGCGCCAGCTGGTGGCTCTCGTCCGGTCCTGGATCGGTTCCCCCGATCTGCTGGTGCTGGACGAGGCGACGTCAGCTGTGGATCCGGCTCTCGACGTCGCGCTTCGGCATGCCATACAGCGTTTGATCGAAGGCAGGACGTCGGTGACTATCGCCCATAGGTTGGCGACCGCCGAAGGGGCGGACGAGGTCCTGGTTTTCGACCGAGGCCGCCTTGCCGAGCGTGGCCATCACCGCGACCTGATCGCACAGGGCGGGATCTACGCGGCGCTCTATCACGACTGGGCAGCCGGCACCAAGACGGTTTAATTCAGCCAACCTCACCACACGCGTGGACGCTGGGATGGGCGGAGCCGCCGATCTCGCCGCCGTGGTCAGTTTTCCAGGTCTGACACAAGCCAGTCCGACTCGCTAGGTCTCCGGAGGGGGGACATAGGTGCCGGTGGTGAATTTGCCCCCGTCGACTTCCACTTCCCAGGTAGAGCCCTTCGAGAAAAAGTAGCGAGACTCGACGCTGAGTCCGACAGACTTCAGCCTGGTCAATATTGCCGGTATCACATCGCCGTGGGAGCAGATGACGGCGTTGTATCCGATCAGGGACTCGACCAGCGCCCAGGTCCGGTCTAGGTCAGAGGGTTCCTCGCCGAGAGCTTCATTGATCACGACCTTGGCCCCGGTGAGTCTCGAGAGCGGGGCCATGGTGAGGGTGCAACGGTCGTAGGGGCTGCTCACAATTCGCTCAATGCCTCGTGGCGCAATTCGTGCGGCGATCGCCGCAGCCTGGCGCACGCCCGACTTGGTGAGCGGCCGTGAGACGTCGTCGCCTTTCCACTTGGACCGATCGCCGGCAGTCGAATGGCGCACCAGAAACAAGGTCCCCGTTCGTGCGAGGCTGTTGAGGTCGGTCTCCATTACCAGCTCGCGGTCCCGCTCGTAGTCGAGGAGGGCTGCCGCCTTCTTCCGTGACAGCCATTTGACCCGGTCGACCTCGGAGTTCGGTACGAAGCCCTTGCTCTTGGGCAGCGGCCGCATCGCAAACCACGACACTTCCTTGGTGCCGCCGTTCACCGGGTAGCGGGTCTGACCGAGCGGAGCAATGATCCGGCACTCGAATCCGGTCTCTTCGCGGACCTCACGGACCGCGGTCTGCTCTGGTGTCTCTTTGGGATCTGCCTTGCCTTTAGGCAACGACCAATCGTCATAGTTAGGGCGATGGGTCACCAGGACCTTGAGACGGCCCTTTTTCGTCGGCCGTAGAACGACGCCCCCGGCGGCTCGAATGAGTCGTGGCACCGGGGTGAGCTTAGAGGCCCGTGCCTGTTTTATCGCCTGGCTGTGGTCAGCCGGGCAGCGACCTGGCTCTCGGTCATACCATCCGAGGTGAGAGCGGAACCGGTGAGATCGATGGTCACATCAGCACAGGTCTGACATACGCGGCGCATGATCCCGGCACCAACGTGCTGACCCTCGCCATAGTCGTGGCTGCCTCTCCGACAGTCAGCGATCTTGTGCTTCGATGAACTCATGGCAGGGCGGATGTGACTCATGACTGGCTCAGAGATTAGGGCTGGCCAGATTTTGTCAAAGCTCCTCGAGTTGCCCGATGATCCAGTGGACCCCTTCGGGGGTGCTATTTGCCCAGTAGATACCGTCGATTTCGGCGCCGATGAGCAGGACTAGCGCATCGGCAACCATTTTCCATTGAGCCCCGACGGCGGCGCTGGGAAACAGACGGTCCTCGTGACGCCGCTTTATGTGATTGATGTTCCAGGCCATCAACAACTCGGTGGCGGTCCCGAGCGAGCCGGGGAGAGAGAGCGTCGCGTCGGCCCGGCTCATCATCACATCGATGCGATGGGCGAGGCTTGACGCCTCGATCAGTTCGTTCACATGAGGGTTGGCGCCGACGCGATCCGGGAACAAGGAAGGAGCAGTCACCCCAATCACGTGCCCTCCCGCCTGTGCGGCCCCCAGGGAGACGGCCTCCATCGTGCCGCCGTAACCGCCGGTTACTACCGCAGCACCGGCCGAGGCGAGACGGGCCCCCACCGAGACCGCGTCGGCCCATTCCTCGGAATCGAGTTCGGTTTGTGACGATCCGAACACCGCGACCGTGGGCGGCGAGGTCAACTCCTCAATGCCTCCTCGATCCCGGCGACCACCCGCCTGGCATCGATCAGGGCGTGCTTCTCGATGGCGAACTGGGGCCAGGGGACATCGAAGCCGGTGACCCTGACGATCGGAGCCTGGAGGTCGTAGAGCGCCTTTTCTGCCACCACTGCGGCCACGTCGGCGGCGACCCCTGCCGAGCCCTGCGCCTCCTGGACGAGGAGGAGTCGCCCGGTTCGGGCAACAGATCCGAGGACCGTCTCCCGATCCCAGGGGAAGAGAGTGCGGAGGTCGATCACTTCTACCGAGGCTTCCACCCGGTTCGCAGCCTCGAGGGCCACCGAGACCATGCCTCCGTAGGTGACCAGTGTCAGATCGGTCCCCGACTTGCGGATCCGGGCCCGGCCAATGGGGATGGTGTAGCGCTCGACGGGCACGTCCTCCCTTCCCGCCCGGTAGAGCACCTTCGGTTCCAGGAAGATCACCGGATCGTTCCCTTCGAGGGCAGCCGTCAGGAGGCCCTTGGCGTCAGTGGGGGTCGAGGGGCAGATCACGACCAGGCCCGGGGCGTGCACGAAATATGCCTCGGGAGAGTCACAATGGTGCTCGTGGGCGCCGATCCCCGCACCGCTGGGGAAACGGACGACCACCGGCACGCTGGAGTTGCCTCTGGTCCGGTAGCGAAATCTCCCCAAATGACTGACGATCTGATCGAAGGCGGGGTAGACGAAGCCTTCGAACTGGATCTCGGCCACCGGTCGGGCACCGGCCAGAGCCATTCCTACCGCGCTTCCAACGATCCCGGACTCGTTGAGTGGGGTGTCGATGACACGGCCTTCGCCAAACCTCGCCTGAAGGCCCTCGGTGACCCGGAACACGCCCCCGCTCAGACCCACGTCCTCGCCGAGGACGATCACCTCCGGGTTCCGCTCCATGGCCTGGCCCAGAGCTGCGTTGATGGCGTCTGCCATGGTCCACGACTCGGTGGGACCCGCCACAGGCTGATCGTCGCCAATGACCCAGATCTCCTCCTCGCCGAAGCTGGTCGGCTCCTCATCGTGGGCCGCCTGCATCGCGTGCAGCTGGTCGACCACGTGAGCGGGGATCCGCTGGAACCCGTGCCGGATCGCGTCGTCGCGGCCGGGAAGGGGCTCAGACTCGATCGCCGTGATCGCCGCCTCCACCTGGTCGGCAGTCTCCTGGGCGACCTTCTCGCCCATTCTCTCGTCCCATTCGCCACGACCCTCCAAGAAGAGCCGTAGTCGCTCGATGGGATCCCTCTCCCGCCACTTCTCCTCTTCCTTCCGGGAGCGATAGAGGGTCGGGTCGTCAGCAGTGGCATGCGGGCCATACCTGTACGTCATCGCCTCGATCAGGGTCGGGCCCTGGCCCTTGCGGGCCCGTCGCACGGCAATCCGGGTGGCCAGATACATCGCAATCGGATCCATCCCGTCGACCCGGAAGCCGTCGAATCCGTAGGCCGCAGCCTTTTGGGCGATGGTCTCCGAGGCCGTCTGCTTCTCATAGGGGACCGAGATCGCATAGAGGTTGTTGGCGCAGATGAAGACGGTTGGGGTCTTCCACACTCCGGCGAGATTCATCGCGGCGTGGAAGTCGGCCTCCGACGTCGCCCCGTCGCCAAAATAGACGGCGGTCACGGTGTCCTCCCCGCGGAGCTTGGTCACGTAGGAGTAGCCCACAGCATGGGGGAGCTGGGTGGCGATCGGAACGGTCACGATCCCGGTTCGGTACTTGTCGAGGTCCCATCCGGCGTTGGGCAGGCCCTTCCAATAGGCAAGCAGGACCTCGATGGGGAGGCCACGGGTCACCTGGACCGCATGCTCCCGATAGGAGGGAAAGACGAAGTCGTCGGGTTTCAGGGCGAGGGCAGAGCCGATCTGCACCGCTTCCTGGCCTTCGAGCATGGCGTAGGTCCCGAGACGGCCCTGACGCTGCAGGGCAAGCATCTTCCGGTCGAGAGTCCTTGCCAGGACCATCCTCCGGTACATCTGCTGATAGAGCTCAGGGTCGAGCCCGGGGTCGTCCCCGACCAGCTCGCCGTTGGCATCGATGATTCGAAGCAGCCGCTTGCGCGATTGCTCCGCAGTCTCGGTAGGGATCAGAGCCTCCAGACCCCGACCCAGCCCGCCTCTCCGTGCCAACGTCTGTTCTCTCCTTCTGGCCTCGAAATCCGGTCGGGGCTGACGGTAGGCGATGCTACGTCGTGGCCTCAAAACCGCCGGTGATCCATCGCGTATCGGCCCGATTGTGCATTTGGTCCCCCCGCTAACGTCGCGACATGCCCACCTTCCGGCAGGACTTGTCGGCGATCAGTGTCTATGTGCCGGGCCGCCCGATCGATGATGTGGCACGCGAGCTGGGCATCACGCCGGACGAGATCGTCAAGCTGGCGTCGAATGAGAGCCCGGACGGTCCCTTTCCCGGAGTGATCGAGGCCGGCGCTGCGGCTCTGGCCAACTCGCATCGCTATCCGGACAATGACACCGTCGTGTTATCCCGAGCATTGTCGGGATGGCTCGGTGTGTCCTCGGATCATCTCTGGTTGGGCGCGGGCAGTGTCGCCCTGTTGGCCAACATCGCCCTCGCCGTCGGAGGCCCGGGAACGAGGGCTGTTCTCGCCTGGCCGTCCTTCGTCATGTATCGGACAGTCTCCCGATGGGCCATGACCGAGACTGTGGAGGTCCCTCTCACGACGGACCTCGCTCACGATCTGGAGGCGATGCTGGCTGCAGTCAGTGAAGACACGACGGTGGTCTACATCTGCAACCCGAACAACCCGACAGGCACCATCGTCGACGGCGATCAACTGGAGTGGTTCGTCGGATCGGTTCCGGAGCGGGTCCTGATCGTGGTCGACGAGGCCTATCACGACTACGTCACTGATCAGTCGTATCGAAGCGCGCTCACCCTCGCCAGCGAGCGACCCAACGTGATCGTGCTGCGGACCTTCTCCAAGATCTTCGGGCTCGCCTCGCATCGGATCGGATATGCGGTTGCCACTCCGGCGACGATCGCGGAACTGCGCAAGACCCAGATCCCATTCAGCGTCGGCGAAGTGGCTCAGGCCGTGGCGGCCGCCTCGCTTGACGACCGGGTCGAGCATCGGCGTCGAGTGGAGGCCAATGAGGCCGGACGTCATCACCTGAGTGGGGTCCTCGAGGAGCGGGGCCTGCCTCATAGCGATAGCCGGGCCAACTTCGTCTATTTTCGGATCGGCGAGGATTCGACTGCAGCGAGTGATGCATTTATGGCTCGTGGTGTCATTGTCCGACCAATGTCCAAGGGTTGGCTGCGGGTGACGGTTGGAAACGACCTGCAAAACGAGAAGTTCGTCACAGCCCTCGACGAAGTGCTGGTTACAAGCTCTTGAAGTAACCGGTGCGAAGCACTGTTTTGTTGACCAGAATTGGGAGGTAGGGACTCCTTCGCCTTTCGCAAATGGACGCGCACAGAATTGCCGCCGAGGCATCACGCCTTCTTCCCCTGGCTCGCCAGGTCCTCGAGCGCTACCCGTTCGAGGTCAGGGAGTTGGAGCACCTGGTGACGCACTCCAACGTGATGTATCGCGTGGTCACCAGTGATGGGCGCCAATTGGTGCTCCGGGTTGGAGACCCCTTCGGAAACTCGAGGGCCAACATCGAGTTCGAGGTGGACTGGCTCTCGGCCCTGAACAAGGAAACCGAGCTCGACGTGGTAAACCCGATTCCGACCGGGTATGGGGCCTTGATCGTCGATGCGCGGGAGCCTGAGAGTGAGCTGACCCGGCCCTGTGTGCTCTTCTCCTGGGTCCCGGGCGTCCCCCTCGCAGACGGCGCAGGCGCCTTCGGGTATCGACTGTTGGGTGCGATGTGCGGCGCCCTCCAGGAACACGGGAAGAAATGGATGCCCGAGCACCCTGAAGGGATGCGCCGTTGGGACCGCATCTTCTATTACGACAAGGGCCTCGACCCGATCATCATCTATGACGCTCGCTTCGACCACCTGTTCAGCCCGGGTCGACGGACCATCATCGACAAGGCGGGCCAGGCTGCGACCAGCGTGCTCGACGCCGCGTGGGCGGCCGGCACACCCCAGGTGGTGCATGGGGACCTGCACGAATGGAACGTGCACACCGTGCGGACCCGGCTCTACGCCTTCGACTTCGAGGACGTGATGATCGCCCTTCCTGCTCAGGACATCTCGGTCTGTCTCTACTCCTCCCGGACGAACGACCGAGCCGGCCACATTCAGGCCGCATTCCGCAAGGGATACGAGGAGATCGCGCCCTGGCCCGTGGATGATCATGAGCAGTTGGACGGGTTTCACGCTGCCAGGCAGATCATGTTGATGAACTACGCGGCGCGGACTCTTCCCATGGGGGAAACCGAGCAGTATCTGTCCCAGGTGATGCCCTGGCTGGCCCGATACGCCGCCAGATACGGCTGAAACGTGAGATTCGCCGACCGCCGGGAAGCTGGTGAGCTGCTCGGGCGGGCGGTCGCCGAGCGCAATCCGATCGATTCTCTGGTGGCGGCGCTCCCCAGAGGTGGGGTGCCGATTGGCTTCGAGGTATCCAAGGCCCTCGACTGTGATCTCGACGTGCTCGTCGTGAGAAAAGTGGGGGTCCCTTTTCAGCCCGAATTGGCGATGGGGGCCGTGGGCGAGCGAGGCGTCGTCGTGCGAAATGGTCAGGTGATGCGGGCCGCCGGCATCACTGAAACCGCCTTCGACGAGGTGGTATCCGCCGAGAGGGCCGAGCTCGAGGCCAGGGTCAGCATCTATCGCGAGGTTGCGGCGCCGATCGACCATGCGGGGCGGACGGTCATCGTCACGGACGACGGCCTCGCCACCGGTTCGACCGCCCTAGCGGCTGTTGACGTCGCCCGAGCGGGACACGCCAGGGAGGTGTGGGTGGCGGTCCCGGTTGCACCCGCCGATTCGATTCGAAAGGTGGCGAAAGTTGCCGACCAGGTGGTGGTCCTCCATCGCCCCCAGCGCTTCATGGCGGTCGGAGCGTGGTACCGCGATTTCTCTCAGACCACCAACGACGAGGTTCGCGACCTTCTGCTTCGCTCCCGTGGAGATCGCTAGCGTCGATCGCCAATCAGACCTGGAGGATCATTGCCCGAATTGGAGAAGTTCTGCAGCATCGACGCCAGCCTCGGGATGAAGATCCTGGGCAAGGCGCCCCAGGGGATGAGAATCGACTTTCCGTTCGAAGGCGTGGCTGTAGGTCCCCATTGGGAGGGCGAGCGCCCCGTGGTCGGTGTCGACCATGCGACGGTCCGCGAGGACGGGAACATGGATCTGGTCATCTACGGGGTCATCGGGGAGAAGCGCGAATCAGTGGCCTACACCGCACGAGGGGTCTCCATCGCCAACCCGGACCAATCCGCTGACCCCAAGGAGCTGGTCTCCTTTCAGACCGGCAACGATGATCTCGCCTGGCTCAACACGGAGGTCGGGGTCGCCCTGGGTCACGGCGAGGCGGGCCGGCTGACCCTCGAGCTCTACCTGGTCAAGCCTTGAGCCGAGGTTGTCCCCCTGCGGAGCGGGGGGACCGTCCGACCGCAGGTCGGGCGAGGGGGGCGAGGCGACCTGCGATCTGAGACCAATTCGCCAGTAATGATCGGAACTTTCCGGGTTTTCGCCTAACGTGGCCTCATCGTCGCTGTGCGACAGGCCCAATCGTCGACCCACAAGGAGGGGCCGTGAACAAATCCGAGATGGCGGACAAACTCGCCGACAAGGCCGATGTATCAAAGGCGAAGGCCGCCGAGATCATCGACATCATCTTCTCAACCAAGGATGGCGAAGGCATTATCGCCGTGGAGCTCGATGCCGGGCGCAAGGTGAACATCACCGGATTCGGCAACTTCAGCCTCAAGTCCCGTTCGGCACGCATGGGCCGCAACCCCGCAACCGGGCAGACCATCACCATTGCGGCGAAGAACTATGCCCACTTCGCTGCATCCAAGGGTCTCAAGGACCGCGTGGCCGTCTGAGAGCCGTTCAACCGGGAATTTGGTGGGCCCCGCCTCAGGCGGGGCCCATTATTTTGGCCGACACATGATCCCGCCGCACTGGGCCCCACCCATTGCCATAGCCCACCGGGGAAGCCGGGAGCTGTGGCCGGAAAACACGATGGAGTCGTTTTCCCAGGCTGTTGCGCTTGGTTTCCGGTTCCTCGAGACCGATCTCCACGTGACCGCCGACGGAGTGCTGGTCTGCATTCACGACGACACGGTCGACCGGACAACCGACGGCACGGGACCTGTGAGCGGTTTCGCATTCGAGGAGTTGGCGAAACTCGATGCCGGGTTTCGCCACAACGCCGCCGGCGGATATCCGTTTCGGGGGGCCGGGGTGTCTGTGCCCAGTCTCGAAGAAGCCGTCACCGCTCTGCCCGGTGCATCGTTTGTCGTCGACCTCAAAGGCGAGGGGCAGGTCGATCTGCTGGCCGAAATGATCGAGAAGCTGTCCCTTCACGATCGACTGATCGTTGGCTCCTTCTCGGACCAGCGTCTGGACGAGTTCCGCAGTGCAACCGGGGGCAGGGTTGCCACGTCTTCGGGCCCCATGCTGAGCCGGATGTGGTTGCTGACTTCCCGGGTGGGCAGGGGGGCAGGTGGCTCCGCCAGCGCATTGCAACTGCCGACTCAGGTGCGTGGGATCAAGGTCGTCGACAAGAAGCTGGTCGACACCGCCCACAACAACGGCCTGCAGGTCCATGTGTGGACCGTGAATGACCCGGCTGAGATGGAGTCCTACCTTGACATGGGAGTCGACGGGATCATCTCCGACCGTCCCGACCTGCTCCGCGATCTCCTCATTTCAAGAGGCCAGTGGCCCTACTGAACCTGGCTTTCGATTAGAAGCAGGGTCGAGGTCGTAGCATCGGGGCGATGTCCCGATTTCTCGCCGTTGCCCTCCTCGCCTCCGTGAACCTGGGTGGGGGCTTCGGGAGCGCCAGTGCCGAGGTCCTCTCGATCAATGACGAGTCGATGGAGGTCGAAGTTCGGGTGGAGGTCCAGAGCTCCGCCGATGCAGTCGTGGTCCACTTCGTCCTCTCCGACGAGGAACCGGTGACCCTTCCCCTCGTGTCGAGGGGCAACGGGGTCTACGGCATCGCCACCGAACTGAAACCAGCCAATTACCAGGTTCTGTTCGAGACCCTCGGCGACCCTTCGGTCCAGTCCCAACCGGTTTCTCTGACCGATCTCGGCGCTGACATCGGCGACGCCGGTCAACCGGCGACCAGCACCACCGAGGAAGGGGTCAGCAGTGCGACCCAGGGTTGGGGCTGGCTTGCAGTGGCCTTCGGGGCGGCCTCTCTGGCGGTCCTGGCCTTTTGGGTCCTGGGTGGCAAAGACTCTGAAGCCTTGAAGGACCCTGATTCGGAGGAGTCAGGAGAGGACGCCGACGATCCGGCGTCGGAGGATCAGTCTTCGACCGATTCCATTCCCGATTCCTGAGACTTGGCCATGGCACGCGCCTCTTCGATGCGGCGGCTGTTGAGGTTGGGCACTGCATAGAAGAAGAGGGCGAGGTGGACCAGCGCCCCGAATATGAAAGGCCAGCGCAAAGCCCATTCCCGTCCGACCAGGGGCTCGGCGACCACCACGATCAGACCGCCGAGTACGGCTCCAATCGGCATCACCCCCCAGCCGAAGAAGCGGTAGACGGAATTCACCCTCCCCAAGAGGTGGTCGGGGATCAGGGCTTGGCGCAATGACACGGTGATGACGTTCCACAACACCGAGACCAATGACATCAAGGCGACCATCGCCCACAAGACCACGCTCGATGAGGTCAGGCCGATGACCATAAAGGTGACGGCTCCACCACCGAGGGTGACGAACAGCGAGGCACCTTGCCCGATCCGCTTGGTGACCCAGGAGGCGAGGAAGGACCCGATCACGGCGCCCGCCGCTCCCGCCGTCATCAGGATGCCGAACCCGGCGGCATCGAGTCCGAGGATCTCCTGGGCGAACAGGACGAAGGTGGCGAAGGCGAGACTCGACATGGCGTTGAGCACACCGAGTGAGATGGCCATCGGCCGGAACAGTGGGTGATGCCAGAGCCAGCGGACGCCTTCCTTCATCTCGGCCTTGAACGAGGGTTTGACCTCGGACTGACTCGGGCTCTTCTTGGCCCGGAACTCGCCGCCGATCATGAACACCAGGGCGGCTGCCACCCCGAAGGTGCCGGCGTCGACGAAGAAGGGGAGGCAAAAGGCAATCGCCAGCAGGAATCCGCCCAAGGGCGGACCTACGAAAGAGTTCATAACCTGTTCGGCGCCCCACAACCTGCCGTTGGCCTTCTCCAGATTCTCCTCGACCACGATGGCCGGCATCAGAGTCTGGGCCGAGTTGTCACGGAGGACTTCGGCGAAACCGAGAAGGAGAGAGGCGGCGTAGATCATCACCAGGAGCAGGGTGGCGCTCTCAGGCACCGGGGCGGTTCCGGCGGCGATCGCATCCGGTGATGCCAGCTGGTCCTGGACACCGAGCACGATCAAGGCAACGCCGAGGGTCAGCAGGAATCGGATCACATCCATCCAGGCGACCAACTTCCGCCGATCGACCCGGTCGGTGATCACGCCTGCGGGCAGTGTGAAGATCAGCCATGGGATTCGTGTGGCCACGCCCACCAGCGCGATCTGGACCGGATCCCGGGTGATCGCCGAGGCCAGCCACGGGTAGGCGATGAAGGACACGCCGTCTCCGAAGTTGGAGATGACCGAGGCGGTCCACAGCTTCCAGTAATTCCGGCCCAGAGGGGTGGTCATGTCGCTTGCTTGAGGTCCGGGAGGTGGGGGCGATCGGTGGGATAGATGGCCACGAGCAACCCGAAAGTAGTTTCTCCGCCCCTCTCTTCGCTCACGAATTCCTGGGCCAGCTCGCTGAGGCGGAGCGCCCACTCGCCGGCACGATCGTTGGTGATGCGGGCATAGCGGAGGGTGCTGATCATGGTGTTGTGGATCAACTCCTCATCGCCATGAGAGGCCTTCGCAAACTCGGCCGCAGCCGAGGTCAGGAAGTAGTCGGGGGAGACGTGGAGGTCGACATCGACCTGGGGAGTCAGCAGATACGTTCTGGCTGCCCGCCCGTAGTACTTCGCTTCGATGGCCCTGACCTTCTTGGTTCTCACCACCCGGATCAGTCCGGCTTGCTTCAAGACCCCCACATGGTGGCCAACCGTCCCTTTTGGCTTGTCCAGAACTGCGGCGAGCTCGGTGACCGTCGCAGCTCGCTCCAGGAGGAGCTCGACGATTCGGAGCCTCGTCTCCTCGAAAAGGGCACGAACCTGCTCGGCATTCTTGAACGCAAGCGTCTCATCGAGCTCGTAATCAGGAGGGGAAAGGTCGGTCATTCCCGTATGGTCGGAAATTCCCGACCATTTGTCAAGTGGTTTAGGTTGGCGGGATGGTGAGAGTTGCCGTTCCGGCCGATGCAGGTGGGATCGCCGGGGTCCACATCGCCGCCTGGCGGGTGGCGTATCGAGGGGTATTCACCGGTGATTTCCTCGGTTCGATGGATCTGGATGTCCGCACGGGGTGGTGGGAGGCGCTGCTACTCCGTGGGCAGCGGGTTACCTACGTCGTCGATGGTCCGGACTCCATCGCCGGCTTTTGCCTCATCGGAGAGGGCGATGGTGACGGTTGGGGCGAGGTCTTTGCGATCTACGTCCATCCGGAGCTTTGGGGGCAGGGCATAGGGCGAGCCCTGTTGAACGCTGGTGAGGCCCATCTGGCAGCGAATGGTCTCGAGCGAGCCTTGCTCTGGGTTCTCGAAGGGAACGGGCCGGCCCGTGCCTTCTACGAGCGACAGGGCTGGTTGAAGGGTAAGCCGATTCGTCTGGAAACCATCGGAGGGACCGAGATCACCGAAGTTCGCTACGAGAAGGCTCTAGGACCTTCCTGACCGCTTCGAGGTCAGCCGGGTAAGTCACCTTGATGTTCCCGGCCTCTCCAGGCACGGCTGTTGCCTTCAACTTGCTGAATTTCATGACCACGTCCGCGGTGTCTTGCCCTTCGAAGCCGTTGGCTGCGGCGGCCAGGTAGGCACGCTGCAGCTCGAGGCCGCGGAACACTTGGGGCGTCTGGGCGATGACTGCATCAGGGACCACCCCGAGATCCGAGCGTCTCACGAGGGGATTCGAAGGCGCGAGCACCGGCAGCGCGCCGCCCGTTTCGGCTGCGGTGTCGAACAGGAGGGTGACGAGGGCAGGTGAGACCAGCGGTCTTGCTCCGTCGTGAATTCCGATCAGGTCCAAAGAATCGGGAAGAGCCTCCATGCCGGCGATCTCGCTTTGGGTCCGGGTCGGGCCGCCCCGGACTATGACCAGATTCGAGGCGGTGCCGCTCATTTCGGCGGCATGCTCCTCCCGACACACGAGGACGCAGACATCTACGAGTGAGGCGACTGCCGCGACGGTGTGTGTGAGCAGCGGCCGGCCCGCGATTGGTGTCATCAGCTTGTCGCCGCCGAAACGGGTGCTGGTCCCCCCGGCCACAATGATCATCGCCCGTCCCGACATGGGCGCCGAGGGTACTTTGGTCCGGTGATCGATATCAGCGCACTGCGAAGGCTGGCAGATGGCGACCGTCACCATGTCGACGTCGACCATCGAGGGGTCCTGGCCGACCTCGGTGAATTGGATGCCGAGGGCCCAGCCATCCTCATCGCGGTTCCGGTGACTGACGCGGTCAAGGTGGTTGCCGAGGGGGTGGTTCTCGGTTCATTCGATAAGGACGCCCTTTGGTCGATCCAGGGTTTTCGCCTCGGAAGTGAGGTGATTCTCGAGCTCGACGACTCGGTGAGCGATCCGCAGTCGCTGATCGACGCCGTGACTGAGGCCGGCTTCCAGTGGCGGGTGGTCAACCCCACGACAGGGGTCTTGTGACGCCCTGAGCGGGCCTATAGGTTCGGTCGCATGGAGGGGGTGGGGAGACGGGGCGTCCTCGGTGTCGAGTCGCCCGATCCGGTGCTTTCGCTGTTTGGCGCACTCGGGCTGGCGGCTTCGGCGGGCACCGCACTCGTCATCGACCTGGCACAGAGCTGGGGAGTCAGAACCAGCCGCACCATTGCGGACCTTCTAGAGGATGGGCCTTCGCTCGATGAGTTGAGCCCGGCCCGATCCGGAGTGGCCGTCCTGTCAGCAGGGCCGATCGACCCGGCCAACGTGTTACCGGTGATCGAGAGACTGGCATTGAACTGGCCCGCTCTCGTGGTGAGATGCTCTGCCGAGAATTGGCCTGGCCCCAAGGTCCCGGTCCGCCCGCTGCTGCCTGGCTTGCTCGCGCCTACCGACGTCGCTCCTGCGGTGTGGCAGACCCTGAATCGTGGGGTCCGCCCCCCCGGGCCCGGCCCGGTCCTGCCCAGATTGGGCGCGAGGACCGCCCACAACCTGATGCTGGGTCGGTTGCCGACCCGGGGACGGTGGCTCGGTGTCTGGGCCAAGGTCTGGGCGATGCCGTGGGCGTGATCGATCAGGTGGCTGGCGAGATCGCCTCCGGGTCGGTCCCCATGCGCCGCGGTGATGTGGTGATCGAGGCCGAGCGACGGCTTCGTCTGGCCGCCCCCGATCGCGCAGCCCAACTCGCCGGAGCCGTGGTCGATCGTGTGCTCGGTCTCGGCCCATTGGAGGAGTTGCTCCGCGATCCCGAAGTCACCGACGTCCTGGTGAATGGGCCCGAGGAAGTGTGGATCGACCGGGCTGGCCATCTCATTCGTGTCGACGCCCGCTTCGACAGCGATGACTCGTTGCTGGCGGCCGTGGAGCGCGTCATCGCCCCTCTCGGGCTCAGAATCGATCGTTCGTCTCCCATGGTCGACGCCAGGCTCGCCGATGGAAGTCGCCTGCATGCCGTGGCGCCACCTGCCTCGGTGGGCCATCCGATCGTCGCTATCAGGCGATTCACCCAGGTGGTGCCAACTTTCGAGGCCTTGGTTGCCCTCGGAACAGCAACTCCCTCACAGACCGAGGTGCTCGGACAGGCGGTGCGTTCCCGGAAGACGATCATCGTCTCCGGTGGCACAGGTGCCGGCAAGACCACTCTCCTCAACCTCCTCGGAGCTCTGATTCCCGCATCCGAGCGGGTTGTGACCATCGAGGACGCGGCCGAGTTGCGACTGCCGGGCCATGTGGTCCGACTCGAGGCCCACCCTGCCAACGCCGAGGGTGCTGGTGAGATCACCATTCGCTCCCTCCTCAAGTCTGCGCTTCGCCTCCGTCCCGATCGGATCATCGTGGGCGAGGTCCGTGGCAGCGAGGCCTTGGACCTGGTCTCGGCTCTAAACACGGGACATCGTGGATCGCTGTCCACTGTTCACGCCAACTCTCCCGAGGAGGCCTTGTGGCGCCTGGAGACGCTGGCCCTCAGCGCCGGTGACACCTCTGAGACGTCGGTCCGCCGCCAATTGCATGCTGCTGTCGACTACCTGGTCCAGATCGAGCGCATTGGTTCCGGGCGACAGATTCAGACAGTGGCAAGAGTCGGCGCCGACGGTGAGATCGAGGACTCCGTGTGATCCCTGCGTTCTTGATCGGGTGGGGTGTGATGAATGGCCTCGATCAGCGGCGCACTCTCTTGTTGCTGTTGGTTCTGATCGCCCCAGTGCCCCTCGCCGGCCTCCTCGCGATCCACGCCTGGCGGGCCCGTCCCCGGGTCTCGACCCAGGCGGCGACCTTCTGTGATGCGGTGGCAGGAGAGTTGCGATCGGGCTCGTCCCTTCGATACGCATTGGAGCGGGCCGCCGCGTCGGTTGGGGCGCCTGTCCTCGAGGAGATGAGTCGCTCCGGGGCTTCGTTCGCCGACATTGGTCATCGGGCCGAGCAGGAGTTCGCCGAGATTGGCCTCGAATTGGGCGCGGTCATCGATCGACTGTCGCGGCTTGGATCGCCGGCTGCCCCGTTATTCGACGAGATCGGGGTCATTGCGCTGGCCCAGGTCGAAGTAGCTCACGAGATTGCCACTGCGGCCGCCCCCGCCCGGGCGACCGCCGTGGTCCTCTTGCTGTTCCCCTTGGCAGCCATCGGCTCGGTCACTCTGAACAATCGTCTCGGGGGATACCTCGCGAGCCCGCCGCAGCGCGTCTCTGCTCTGGTTGGCCTGTTTCTGGTGGTAGTCGGGCTCGCTGTAGCGGGGATGATCCTGAGGAGGTCGAAGTGATCCCCATCGTCCTCGGGGCGGTCGGCCTGGTTGTCGGCGGGCCGGGTCTCGCCCTCGCTCTGGCGACCACAGCCAAGCTCTATTCCATGCGGAGGCCGAGGCCGCCCCGTCCACCGATCAGGCCGGTTCTGTTGGTCCTGTTGGTGGAGTTGCGGGCAGGTATGTCCACCCTGGCGGCCTTGCAGCGGGCGGCCCTGGTATTCCCGACTCACTACGAGCTCAACCTGGCGGCCCGGGTGGCGATGGTTGATGGCCTCACGTCCGCAGTGGAGGAGTGCACCGGGGAGGTCCGCAAGTTGGTTGCCCAGTTGGCTCGGGCCCAGAAATCGGGATCGGCGGTGGCCGACGCCGTGCGGGCGATGCTCGACGCCGATATCGCCGCCGAGAGATCCCGGCGCCTGGAGCGGGTGAGGTCACTTCCAATTCGGCTGATCGTCCCGATCACCCTGTTCGTGCTCCCTGGACTGGTCCTGCTCCTCTACGGCCCGTCCCTCCTCCGACTGTTCTCCGAGATCTCGGGGCCGTTCTCTTGAAGTCCGCACTTCTCCCCGCACCGGTCGGTCACCGGGATTGGAAGGAGAGCCGATGGCTCGTATTTGGACTTGGGTGCTCGCCAGGGGCGACGAGAGGGGACAGGGGACGGTCGAGTATTTCCTCGTAATCCTGGCGGCGACCGCTCTTGCGATTGTGGCCCTGAAGTGGCTTCAGTCGGGGAGCGGTGGCGGTCTGCTCGGTGGCTTGTTCGGCAAGGTGATCGAATGGGTCGTCGGCAGGTTCTGACCGAAAAGGGTCAGGCAACCGTGGAGTTCTTCCTGGTGCTACCGCTGGTGCTGGTGGTCGCGGTGGCCTCGGTTCAATTGATGAGGATCGCTGAAGCTCGGCTCGAGCTGCAGGCTGCGGCGCGGGACGGGGCCCGGGTTGCGGCGACCACTCCCGATCCATCCCGGGCTGTGGCCTCGGTCATGGCCGCCCTCTCACCGGAGGACAGGGATCGGGCCCGGATCTCGGTGGAGCGGCCCAACCGGGTAGGGGTCCCGGCCCGGGTGACGGTGCGGCTCCGACATCTGTTGGGAGCGCCGTTCCCGACGCGGATGGGGGTAGATCTCACGGTGACGGCGACTATGCGCACCGAGAGGTGAAGTCGGACCGAGGAGGGATGACGGTTCTCGTCATCGGGTGGGTGGCGGTCATCTCGGTGATCGGGGTGGCCGCCACCTCGGTCGGATCCCTTCTCGCAGCCCGGGAGCAGGCTTACACCGCGGCGGAGGCCGCCGCTCTCGCTTCGGCAGTGGCTACCTATCCGCCGGCGGCGACGGGATCGCCGTTGGCGTTGGCAGCGGAGTATGCCCGACGCAACGGGGCGAGATTGGCGACGTGTCGCTGCCCGGTGGACATCTCGATCCGCCCCAGGACTGTGACAGTGACCACGGCCCTCACGGTCGAGGTTCCGCTATTCGGCCAGGTGACGGTGCGGGCCTCGGCGCGCTCGGAGTTCGATCCCGGGCGGTGGCTTGGCGGGTGATGGAACAATGCCTCCCATGGCGAGGACGACCAGGGCAACCGACACTTTGGATCGCGTCGGCGTCAGCTACACCACCCATGAGTACACAGTGGGTGAAAAGGTCGGCGATGGCTACGGCGAGGCGGTGGCCGCTGCCATAGGACTGCCGGCAGAAAGGGTGTTCAAGACACTTCTGGTCGAAGTGGACGGATTGCCTGTGGTTGCTGTGGTCCCGGTGATCGCCCGACTTTCGACCCGCATGCTTGCGCGGGCGGCAGCCGGGAAGCGCGCCGAGATGATGTCTCCAGCAGATGCGGAGCGGATGACTGGCTACGTGACGGGCGGGATCAGCCCTTTCGGCCAGAAGCGACGCCTCGACTTGTTCCTCGATAGGTCCGCTCTCAGCCACCTCACCATTGCGGTGTCAGGCGGCGTTCGGGGGCTCCAGCTCGAGGTTGCACCGGATGATCTGATCCATGTCACCGGTGCCACGATGGCCGCACTCATTGAGGATCCCGCACACCGATAGTCTCGGGTAATGGCCAGTCGTCTCGACCATCTCCGGATGCTTGCCGAACTGGCCAAGCTCACCGCCCTGGACGAGGGGAGCCCTCAGGCGTTCCGGGTAAGGGCATACGAGAGTGCCATCCATGCTCTCCAGGGCCACACCGGTGAGATCTCAGGGTTGGACAAGGGGGAACTCACCGCGATCAATGGCATCGGGCCTTCGACCGCGGACAAGATCCTCGAGTTCGAGAGCACGGGGCGAGTGGCCAAGTTGGACACCCTCCGGGAGAAGTACCCGCCGGCGTTCGTCGAGCTGAGCAAGATCCCCGGACTCGGCCCCAAGACGCTCAAGCTGCTTCGCAGCGAGCTCGGGGTCGAGGACATCGACGGCCTTCGAACAGCAATCGCAGAGGAGCGGCTCCGCGATCTGCCCGGCATGGGCAAGATCTCAGAGGAGAAGATCGGTCGGGCGATTGAGCGTCTCGGGCTCCACGGCAAGGATCGGCGCACCCCGCTCGTCGAGGCGCTTCCTCTGGCCCGGGCGCTCGCATCGAGGTTGGCAGCCCTCCCCTCGGTGGCGGCTGCCGTGCCCTGTGGCTCGATCCGGCGTTTCTCTGAGACGGTCGGGGACATCGACATCGTGGTCATCACCGACGACCCGGCATCGGTGGCGTCATTCGTACTCGAGATGCCCGAGGCATCCGAGTTCCTCGGAGCCGGGGAGACCAAAACCTCATTTCTCACCCGCGAGGGAATGCAGGTCGATGTGCGCTTGGTGAGCCCGGAACAAATGGGGTCGGCGCTGCTCTATTTCACCGGTTCCAAGGCGCACAACATCGCCCTTCGCCAACGGGCCATCGAGCGGGGCTGGTTGCTCAGCGAATACGGGCTCTTCGATGAGGAGCGGCTGGTCGCCTCTGCCACCGAGGAGGAGATCTACCAGGCGCTCGGCATGGAGTACGTGCCCCCGTCATTGCGCGAAGGGACGGGTGAGGTCGAGGCGGCGGCCGGGGACGGTCTGCCGGCTCTCATCGCCCGGGATCAGATTCAGGGCGACCTTCACTATCACTCCACCAGATCAGGCGACGGGCGCTCGACGGTGGAGGAGATGATCGAGGCCGCGGTGGCCAACGGGTATCGATACGTTGCCTTCACCGACCACGGCGAGAATCTGGCGATCAACGGTTCGAGCCGCGAGGAGATGCTTGCGCACCGGGATCGGATGAGAGCTCTCCAAGAGGAGCACGCCGAGCTGCGCGTCCTCTTCGGGTGCGAGCTCAACATCGGGCCCAAGGGCGAGCTGGATTATGACCCGGAGTTCCGTCTCGAGTTCGACTACTGCGTTGCCTCGATCCACTCTCATTTCGACCTTCCGCAGTCTGAGCAGACCGCTCGAATCCTCACTGCGCTGGCCGACCCGGCGGTCAATGCCATAGGGCACCTGTCCGGTCGGTATGTGGGCAGACGTCCTGGGGTGGAGCTCGACATCGATGCGGTGCTCGAGGGTCTGGCCATCACCGGGGTGGCGCTCGAGATCAACGGCGCCCTCGACCGTCTCGACGCCTCGGCGGAGGTGAGTCGCCTGGCGATGGCCCGCGGGGTCGACTTCGTCATCGATACTGATTCGCATCACGTAGGCGATCTGGTGCGGATGGTCTATGGGGTCGAGTACGCCCGTCGAGGCTGGGTCACCACCGATCGGGTGGTCAACGCCCGCTCGGTCGACGACTTCCTCACCTGGGTCGGCCGTCGCCGCGGCTGACCCATCCGTAATTGGGACGAGCAGGGGTCACATTCGGACCTCTCGGTCCCAATTACGGGGGCAGTCCGGTCGATCCTTGTAATTGCGCGCCTCGGACGGAAAGCTATGCCTCCTGGCGACGACCCTGAAGGAGACCTACGAGGTGGCCGACACCTTTGTCCTCGACACCTGTGTCCTGCTCGCCGATCCCCAATCCCCCCTCCGCTTCGATGAACACGATGTGGTCCTGCCCCTGGTCGTCATCGAAGAGCTGGATCGGAAGAAGACCCGGATGGATGAGGTCGGCGCCAACGCTCGAGCCGCGATCAGGCTCATCGAGGAGCTCGGCGCCTCTCGTCAGGGTGGGATGCGAGAGCCGGTGGCCCTTCCGGGAGGAGGAACTCTCCGCATCGAGCTCAACGGGATCACATCGGACCGCCTACCGGCGGCTCTCGATCCACAGACCCCGGATCACCGAATCCTCGCCACCTGCCTCAACCTGATCGAGAAGACGGCTCCGGTGTTGGTGACCAAGGACGCAGCCTTGCGGATCAAGGGGGCACAACTCGGGGTGGCGGTCCAGGACTACCGGGCCGACACCGTGCCTGTGGAGCAGCTGCAGTCGGGGCTGATCGAGCACTTCACCGAGGGGGAGGTCATCGACCGTCTCTTCGACGAGGGGAAGATCGAGCTGCAAGGCGTGGAGGCCGAAGTCAATCAGTTCATCGTTCTCAAGGCCGGCACTTCACATTCGGCACTGGCTCGGGTCATCCAGAGCGACCCGGTGCTCACCGTCGAGCGGGTGCCGACCCACGTTCGAGCGTTCGGCGTCGAGCCGAAAAACGTTCGCCAGACCGTTGCCCTGCACCAACTGCTGGATCCCGACATCCCCGCCGTTTCGGTGATGGGGATGGCCGGCACCGGCAAGACGTTCCTCGCTTTGGCGGCCGCCCTCGAGCAGGTGGTGGAACAAGGCAGATACCGCCGGGTGTCGGTCTACCGCCCCCTGGTCGCAGTGGGACGTCAGGAGGTCGGGTTCCTGCCCGGTGATCTCAACGAGAAGCTCGCACCGTGGATGGCCGCGGTCCACGACAACCTCTACGCCCTCTTCTCGGACGCTGGTGTTGACGGGGCCCGGCATGCGATCGATGAGTTGGTCGACCGTGGCGAGCTCGAGATGGCGGCCGTCACCTATCTACGGGGTCGTTCGATCACAGGTGAGTTCGTGATCATCGACGAGGCCCAGAATCTCGAGCTACCCACCCTCAAGGTGATCCTGACCCGAATGTCCCGAGACTCCAAGGTCGTGTTCTGCGGGGACCTCTCCCAGGTCGACAATCCCTATATCTCGCCTTTTGGCGGGATGGCAGCCTTGATCGAAAAGTTCAAGGGCTCGCCACTGTTCGGGCACATCACCCTCGAGCGCTCCGTACGCTCCCCCCTCGCAGAGATGGCAGCGAACATCCTCTAGGAGGAATCATGACCGAGCCAGAGAAGGGCGAGGATCGCGAGAAGCCAGGTCGCCGGGGATCACTGGTCGGTGTTGGGGCGGTGCTCGGCGTTGGGATTGGGGCCGCAGTCGGTGTGGCGATCGATCAGATGTCGACCGGGATCTGGATTGGCGCGGTAATCGGCGTCGGGCTGGGGATGTTGGCCACCTATTTCCAGAAGTAGTTAGCCAGGAATTGAGGCGAGCCAGGCCCGCCTCAGCCCACTCGCTCGACCCGACCGCCAACCACCGCCATCGGCTCGTGGTCATCGGGGATCGGAATCGTGAATTCGAAGCAAGCTCCCCCGAGAAGCTCCGAAGTCCGATAGCCGATGGTCCCGCCGTGAGCAGTGACCAATCCCTTGGCCACCGACAGCCCGATGCCCGAGCCGGGTTCGCTCGTGTTGAACTTGTGGAATCCACGCTCGAACCGTTCCCAGATATCGGCCTGGTACTTGGCGGGAACGCCTTCACCGTCGTCGTGGACTGCGAAGGTCACCATGCCCCCGGTGCGGGCGGCGGTGATCAGGATCTCGGAGTGACCGTATCGGATCGCGTTCGTGATCAGGTTCACAAGAACCTGGCGGACCCGGTCCGGCTCGGCCCACACTCGAGCCTCGGACTCAGTGGCAATCCGGATCTCGCGACCTGCGCCACTGGCGGCGACCGCTTCCCGGACGATGTCGGCGGCGCTGTATTCGACCCGGTTCAGCTTGAGGTTCTGCAGGCGATCGTGGGCCACATCGATCAAATCGGTCACGATGTGACCGAGGTGGTTGGCCTGGGTGTTGATGGTGTCGAGCATCTCTTGGCGCTCGTCGTTGGTCAGCATCTCCCATGAGTCCGAAAGGATTTCGGCATACCCCTGGATCCCGGTGAGCGGAGTGCGCAACTCGTGTGAAACCGAGGCGACGAGATCGTCGCGCTGGCGCTCGAGAAGCTCCTTCTTCTCCCGAACGGCGAGGTTCTGTCGGACCACGACCAGGATCGCCACGGCAGTGGTGGCGATGTTGAGCAGCAGATCGCTGCCGGAACTTGTGAAAAGCCGTACCAGGAAGAGAATTGCCACAGCCGTGTATGGCGCGACCAACTGCCAGGTGTTCAGCGAGCGATAACTGGTCTCTTGAGAAGGTGCAGGTCTGGTGACGAACCACGCTGAGAGGGCGAGGAACCCGTAGCTGAAGAGGTAGAGCCCGTCGAGCCAGCCCCAATCGATGTAGGCGTCAGATGCGGTCTGCAAGGAGAAGATCACGTCGGCCACTGCGGTGAGCGCCACCCCACCCGCCAACAGCAGGATGCGAAGGTCGAGACGCTGCTCCGACCTCCTCATGGCCAGGACCATCAATGCCGTCATCAAGAGGACGTCGCCCAGTGGGTAGCCCACGCTGAGGAAGGTCTCGATCGGGTCGGTGCCCAATGCCACCACATCGTGGAGATAGGCGACCCACATCACCACGGCCAGTGACAACGTGCCTGCGGTGGCGTCGATAGCCAGTCGGATGCGCTCGAAGCGCCCCGGCCGGAGATAGGGGAGGACGACCACGCCGGCAAATATCAACGGGTAACCGGCAACGTAGAAGAAGTCGGCGACGCCGGGATACGGGACCTCGCCGGCCCGCATCTGAATCATCCAAACCGCCTCGCCTATCCCCCAGAAGAGGACCCCAGAGCCGATCAGGCTCCATGCGATCCGGGTCCGCCCCCTGGCCACGATCGCAGCAGCCACCAGGACCAGCCCCGAGGCTACCGCCGCGGCGGCAAAGACAACCTGTGAGGTGTTGACGTCCTGAAACGGCTTGCCGGCAACCAGTGCAAAGCCAAATGCGAAGGCAACAACGGCGGCGCAAATCGAGGCCGCTCGGGTGGCGGCCGCCCATGTCGATCGGGTCGGGGATACGGTTGAGATGAGGATTGGCTCCTGTATCAACAAGATCGGCCCTGCGGGCCGTGAAGTTGAGGGTCCCCAGGCCTACGGAGCCGGTGAGCCGAGACTGGCGTGATCAGCCGCCGATGCGCTCGCGACGCCCCGCAAGCAACTCGGCTGCTCGTTCCAAGGTCATCGCTTCCGGCGAATCCCCCTGACGCAGTGAGGCATTCACCTCACCGTCGGTGACATAGGGGCCGAAGCGGCCCGAGCGGACGGTTACGGGCTTCCCGCTGACCGGATCGGCGCCCAGCTCCTTTAGAGGGCCGGAGTTGCGCTGACCACGTCTTCGGGGCGGTTCGGCGAGCAGATTGAGCGCTTCGTCCACAGTCAGTGTGAAGAGTTGCTCCTCTGCTTCGAGGCTGCGGCGGTCAGTCCCGCGCTGGATGTAGGGGCCGTACCGGCCGTTGAGGGCGACGATCTCCACGCCTGCCTCGTCGGCACCAACAACGCGCGGCAGGGACAGAAGGCGTAGGGCGTCGTCGAGTGAGATCTCGTCCAATGACATCGCCTTGAGGAGCGAGGCCCGTTTCGGCTTTTCCTTGCTGCCTTCCTCGACCTCGCCCAGTTGCACATAGGGCCCGAAACGACCGGTTCGCCCATAGACAGTCAGGCCGCTGTTGGGATCGGTCCCGAAGATCTTGTCCCCTGCGTTCTGGGTTTCGAGCAATTCGAGGGCCCGGCTGACAGTGAGCTCGTCCGGTGCGACATCCTCGGGAATCGAGGCCCGCTCCTCGCCCCGCTCCACATAGGGCCCATATCGCCCGATGCGTGCGATGACAGGCTGTCCTTGTCCATCCTCGCCAATCGGTATCGATCCGATGGCCCGGGGATCGATCTCGTCGAGTCGGGACGCGACTCGCTCTTTGAGACCATCGCTGCCGAAATAGAAGGCCGTGAGCCAGGGCACGGTCTCCTCCTCGCCGGTCGCAATCCGGTCGAGGTCGTTCTCCATTTCGGCGGTGAATGCGTAATCGACGAGATTGGGGAAGTGGTGCTCGAGCAGCGACACCACACCGAAGGCGGTGAATGTGGGTACCAGGGCAGTTCCCCGTTTCCATACATAACCCCGATCCTGGATGGTTGACATGATCGAGGCGTAAGTCGATGGCCTGCCCACACCCAGCTCTTCGAGCCTTTGGATGAGTGAGGCCTCCGTGTACCGGGCAGGCGGCCGGGTCTCGTGCCCGGTCGGCTCGAGCCGCTGCGCGGCCAGTGCTTCGCCCTCAGTCAGAGGCGGGAGGATCTCTTCCCGGTCGTCGAGATCAGACTCTGGGTCGTCCGCCCCCTGCACGTATGCCCGCAAGAAACCGGGGAAGGTGATTGTGCGCCCGCTGGTGCTGAACGTTGCCTTGACCCCGTCGGTGCTGGTCGCGGCGAGCTTCGCCGACACCGTGAAGCCGACCGCGTCGGCCATCTGGGAGGCCAGAGTTCGTTTCCAGATCAAGTCATAGAGCCGGGTCTCGTCGGGCCCGACTTCGGCACCGACCTGCTCGGGGGTGCGGAACACCTCGCCGGCCGGTCGGATCGCCTCGTGCGCCTCCTGGGCGCCCTTGACCTGCGACGTGTAGACCCGCGGCTTCGGCGACAGGTACTCGTCTCCGTAGAGCTTGGCGATTTGGGCCCGTGCCGAGGCCACAGCCGACTCGGCAAGGGCTGTCGAGTCGGTTCGCATGTAGGTGATGTACCCGTTCTCGTAGAGGCGCTGCGCCACCGACATGGTGCGCGAAGACGAGAAACGGAGCTTGCGGCCCGCCTCCTGTTGGAGCGTCGAGGTCCGGAAAGGCGGGTAGGGCGAGCGCCTATAGGGCTTCTGCTCAACCGACTCGACTTTGAAGGGCTGGTTGAGAAGTGCCTCGGCCAGATTCGTTGCCTGCTCCTGGTCGAGGGTGAGCACGCCTTCCTTGGCCCGCCCCGAGCTGTCGAAGTCCTTTCCGCTGGCAACTCGCTTGTCGTCGACCTGGAACAAGGTGGCGTCGAAGGTGCGCTCGAGGTCGGTGGCAGGGGCAAAGATCCCTTCGATGCTCCAATACCCGGCGGCTACGAAAGCCATGCGCTCCCGCTCCCGCTCGACAACGATGCGTACGGCGACGCTCTGAACCCTTCCTGCGGAGAGACCCTGTTGGATCTTCCTCCACAGCACGGGAGAGACCTCGTATCCGTAGAGCCGGTCCAGGATGCGCCGGGCCTCCTGGGCGTCAACAAGGCGCTGGTCGAGGGCTCGGGGATTGGCGAAGGCCGCTTCGATAGCGGGCTTCGTGATCTCGTGGAAGACCATCCGATGGACCGGCACCTTCGGTTTGAGCACCTGGGTCAGGTGCCAGGCGATCGACTCGCCCTCTCGGTCCTCGTCAGTCGCCAGGTAGAGCTCGTCGACACCAGCGAGGAGCTCCTTGAGTCTCTTGACCCGGTCCTTGCGCTCTTTGGGAACCACATACAAAGGCTCGAAGCCATGTTCGACGTCGACTCCGAGGCGAGCCCAGTCCTCGCCCTTGGCCTTTGGCGGGATCTCGGCGGCCGAGCGCGGAAGGTCGCGGATGTGGCCCATCGAGGACTCGACGGAGACATCAGCGCCGAGGTAGGCGGCGATGGTCCGGGCCTTGGTTGGGGATTCCACGATGACGAGGCTTTTTGGCATTCGCGGGGTGAGTTGACCCCAAAAGGAAGGGCAATGTCAACATATGCGCTTCGACACCGGCCCGTTACCGTGCGACTTGTGTGCGCGAAGTTGGGTGATTCATGAGGCGCTATCTGGCGCTGGAAGGTGGCGATGGTTCGGGGAAGACCACTGTCTCCTCCGCCCTGGCCGCCCGCCTCGAAGGACGAGGACAGCGTGTAGTGGTGGTCCGAGAGCCGGGTGGCACCGAGCTCGGGGAGAGGGTGCGGGACATCGTCCTGGACTCGGATCATGTCGACCGATGGGCCGAAGTCTTCCTCTTTGCCGCCCAGCGGGCGCAGCTGGCGCGCGATGTGATTCTGCCCGCATTGGAGGAGGGGGCGTGGGTCATCAGTGATCGGAGCTACTACTCCTCGATCGCCTACCAGGGCCGGGCCCGCGGGCTCGGCGAGGCCAGGGTTCGTCAGATCAACGAGGTCGGATTGGAGGGAATCGAGCCCGATCATGTGTTTGTCCTCGAGGTCGACCCCGGCACCGCACTAGGTCGCCAGAAGCGCCCGGATCGGATCGGGGCGGAGAGTGTCGAGTTCCAGCAACAGGTCTACGAGGCCTACGCAGACCTGGCCCGGGATGAGCCGCAACGGGTGATGATCCTGAGTGGCGACGAACCGGTCGAGTCGTTGGTCGATCGAATCCTCGAGGTGATCGACGATGACTGATCCCTTCTCCGGCATCATCGGCCACTCCCGTGTCATCGAGCTGCTGCGCCGGGACGCCCCCGAGCCGGCGCAGGCATATCTGTTCGTGGGCCCGGAGTCTGTGGGCAAAGCCCTGCTTGCGAAGCAGTTCGCCGCCGCGGTCCTGTGCGCCACGCAAGGCGTCCACGACAGCGAATGTCGATCGTGTCGGTTGGTAGCGGCGGAGAGCCATCCCGACGTGTCGGTGGTCGAGCCGGAGGGGGCGACCAGTCTCGGGGTCGACCAGATTCGATCGGTGGTGACCCGTGCTGCCCTGCGACCGGTCGAAGGGCCCCGCACCGTGTTCCTGCTGCCCGAGGCGGGGACGATGACCGACCAAGCAGCTAACGCGCTGCTCAAGACGTTGGAAGAGCCCTCGGCGGCTGTGGTGTTCCTGCTGGTCGCCGAATCTGAGGACGACTTCCCGGCGACCGTGGCTTCCCGATGTCGGACCGTGCACGTGGGCCGGGTGCCTCTGGCTGAATTGGTGTCCGCCCTCGAGAAGCGTGGTCTTGGAACCGATGAGGCGACCAGCGTTGCGGTGGTGTCGGGCGGTCGGCCCGGGTTGGCGTTGGCCTTGATGGACCGCCCAGAGGTAGCGCAGTTTCGGGACCTTTGGTTGTCGATCCCGGGACGGGTGACGCCCCGCCCCGGTGACGGTCAGCGGCTGGCGATGGAGGTCCTCGAAGAGATCGGCCCGCTCGCCGAGCGCTCGGTGCCGGCCGAGATGGGCAAGGAAGCCCAACAGCGAGCACGGCGGCGCTCGGAGCAGTCGCTTCTGGTCAACGGTCTCGAGATCCTCGCCTCCTGGTATGCCGACTCAGCCTCCTTGCAGATGGGTGGCCCGGTGAAGAATTCCGACCTTTCTCTGGCCGCCTTCACCGACGTCAATCCCCGGAAAGCGGTGATGTCGGCGGAGCATGTGCTCGACGCGGTCGTGGATATTCAGGGCAGTCTCCGGCGGGAGCTGGTCTTGGCCACGTTGTTCACCGGTCTCGGCTCCCAGGACTGAGACTTTCCGTCCCACCCACCCGATACCTTCCAGATTGGGAGGGAACAACATGGGAATCACCACCGCCAAGGGTGAGATCGGGGAAGCGATCATCCTCGCCGACCTGCAACGACAGGGCCACGGGGTGGCCATCCCCTTCGGACACGATTTGCCTTACGACCTGATCGTGGTCCGCAAGGAGGACGGCGCCCTGGAGCGGGTCCAGTGCAAATACCACCTCGAACGGGCGGGTGATCAAGGCCAATATCCGGAGTAGTTCGGCGTGGGTGACCCACAGGTACACGGCCGACGAAGTGGATTGGGTGGACGTCTACGACTCGACCTCGGACTTGTGCTGCTACCTGCCGTCGAGCGTGTGGAACGGTCAGATCGCTGTCAGTCTTCGACTTGTTCCGACGGTCAACGGCCAACACAAGGTGATCCGATTCGCCGAGCACTTCCGGAGCTTGGTCGGCGATCCTCGGGCACCCTGGTTGTCTGGCTCAATCGTCGCCTCCCCCTTACCATTACAGCTCTCGCCGGAGTAGCTCAGTGGTAGAGCAATTCACTCGTAATGAATAGGCCAGGGGTTCGACTCCCCTCTCCGGCTCTCAATTAATGCCGGCCGACTTTGGCCGTCTCCCTCCGTCGTGTCGCTCCTTCGCGTGACCGGGGGTCAAGTCGAGCTCCACACTTCATTCGGTTCTTGGGTCGGCCAAACAGACGCCGGTCGGCCGGATGGTGGGCTCGGCCGCGGTCGGCCAGGTGGATGACGGAAAACTCAGGTCGGTCTGTACCGTCCCCGGGGCGATGGCGGACCAGGCAGACTTCGAACGCGAGGCGTTGCAGTACACCCGGCAACTCTTCAGCGCTGCCATGCGGATGACCCGCAACCCGTCCGACGCCGAAGACCTCGTCCAGGAGACCTTCCTCAAGGCCTACCGCGCCTTTCACACCTTTGAGGAAGGGACCAACCTCAAGGCGTGGCTCTACCGCATTCTGACCAACACCTACATCAACAATTACCGGAAGGAATCGCGCCGTCCCAATGAGGTCGACCTCGGGGCCGTCGAAGATCTCTACCTCTATCGTCGGATTGGCTCGGAAGAGTCTGCCGAGGCGGCTCGCACCACCGAGGACCGGGTCCTGGACGGGCTCGTCGAGTCCGACATCAAGCAGGCGGTGGAGGAGCTCCCCGAGAACTTCCGGATCCCGGTGCTGCTCGCCGATCTGGAAGGATTCTCCTACAAGGAGATCGCGGACATCCTCGACATACCGATAGGGACCGTCATGTCCCGGCTCCATCGGGGAAGAAAGGCGCTTCAGCGGAGGTTGTGGGAGTTCGCGGAGAACCGGGGGCTTCTGCCCGAAGACGCGGAGAAACCATGAGCGGCCGTAACTGCGACGAGGCCCTAACCAACCTCTATCAATATCTCGACCGCGAGATGGGTTCGGCCAACTCCGAACGGATCCGAGCCCACCTCGACGACTGTTCCGGGTGCATGGACATCTTCGAGTTCGAGATCCGCCTCAAGGTGGTGGTCCGGGAGCGACTTGCCGAAGAGGTGCCTCCCGAGTTCATCGATCGACTTCGCGCAGCCCTGGCCCAGGAATCGGTCGGCGAGCGGTGACGTTGGTCTCACCCCTCGACCGGTTGTAGGCTGCGCGTCCATGAAGCGTCTGAGTCGGGTGCTGGCCGCAGCCATCGTCGTCGGGGCTCTCTTCTCGATCGCTGCGACGGCTGTCGCCCAAGAGACGACCACCACTGTCACCGAGACATCGGTCCCCCAGGTCGACTTCGAGCCGGCGGTTCCGGTCACCACACCTGAGGCCACGCAACCCCTGCCCGACTGGACATACCGCTACATGGTGCCAACAGCGCTTGTCATCGCACTTCTGGTGGTGGTCTTGACCACCATCCAGTACTTCACGCGAGTGGTTCGCAAGCGGTACCGAATCGTCGAGGAGTGACCAGCTCCCCGAAGTCTGGAGCTGGACGTCTCGCGGGCCGGATCGCGGGCACTTACCCTTTGGCCGAGACCTACCACCTCGCTGCGCTCGAAGCCGAGATGGTGGCTCTCACCGACACCGTTGCCGGCCTGGTGCCTGAGGCCACGGGGTTGGAACTGCCAGGCAACCCGAGCACAGTCGTCATCGGTAGGACGGAGTGGGTCGAGCGCAACCTCGCCAGCTTCTCCCATCTAATCGAGCCTGTGCGCCAACACCTCGAAGAGCGAGTTGCCGACGCCGGCCCCGGCGCAAAAAGCGCTGCTGCGATGACCTCCCGGGTGATGCAAGCGGAGATGACTGCCGTTCTCGGGGTGCTCGCCCGGCGGGTGCTCGGCCAATACGAACTGGTCCTGCCTACAGGCGAAGACGGGGACGTGGTCGCCTTCGTCGGTCCCAACATCATGCAAATGGAGCGCACCCACCAATTCCGCCCTTCGGAGTTCCGCTTCTGGGTGACTCTGCACGAGATGACCCACCGGGCCCAGTTTCAGGGGATTCCATGGCTTCGCGACTATTTCATGGGCCTGGTCTCGGAATTGGTCGAGGAGTCGACCCCGGAGCCAGGACGTCTCAACCGGATGATGGAGGAGATCACGAGCCGCAGGGAGAGCGGAGAGTCGCTGCTCGATGAGCGTGGCCTTCTCGGGCTATTCGCCACTTCGGGCCAGCGCGCCATCATCGACAAGGTTCAGGCGCTGATGTCCCTCCTCGAAGGTCATGGCCACGTCGTGATGGACCGCCTGGGCCACGAGCATCTCAAATCCCAAGAGAGGATGAGCCGGGTGCTCAAGAACCGCAAGCTCGACAAGCGCACAGCGGCGTTTTTCCGGATCACCGGCCTCGAGATGAAGCTGAACCAATATCGGATGGGCGAGCAATTCATCAAAGAGGTGGAGCGCGCGGCCGGATGGGACGCTGTCAAGCTCGCCTTCCGAGGTGTGGGCAGTCTTCCCACACTCGAAGAGATCGAGGCCCCCAGCCAATGGTTGCAACGCGTCGCCTGACCGGGCTCGTCGACCGGCTGGACTCACTTCTCGAACTGCACTCCGGGTTACCGGTGATTGCTCTTTCGGGCGGCGCCGACTCGGCGGCCATGGCCTTCCTCGTGGCCAGAGCCGCTTCCGAGCTGAGGGCAGTTCATGTCAACCACTCCCTGCGCGACTCGGGTCGGCTCCAGACGGCAGCAACTTCGATCGCCTCCATGCTCGACATTCCGCTTCGAGTGGTCACCGTCGTTGTGCCCGCGGGCAGTTCACCTGAGGGCCAGGCTCGAGCGGTTCGCTATCAGGCCCTGATCGAGGCATCGGGGCCGGGCGAGGTCATCCTCACCGGGCATACGCTCGACGACCAATCGGAGACGGTCCTGCTCAACATCCTGCGCGGGACCGGGACCCGGGGACTGACCGGGATTCCGTCATGGCGAGCGCCAAACATCGGCAGGCCGATGCTCCGCATCACGAGATCCGAGACCCGGGAGCTGGCCCTGTTGGCCGGCCTTCCCTACTTCGACGACCCGACGAACGACGAGACAGACCTCACCCGCAACGCGATCCGGCTCAAGGTGATGCCCGATCTGCTTCGTTTCAACCCGCAGCTGATGAGTGGTCTGGCCAGGATGGCCGACTCGGTGAGGGCCGACTCAGATGCACTCGATCAGGAGGCAGCGAGATTGCCGGTGATGGTCGAGGGCCATCGGGCCGAGGTCGCAGTCGGAGCCCTGACTGGCGTTGATCGCTCGGTCGCCAACCGAGCCCTGGCTTCGATGGCGGGCAAGTTCCGTGAGCACGCCAGCCTCGGCGCCGAGGAAACCGCCCGGATCTGGCGGGTGATCTACGGTGGATCGGTGATGGAGGAGTTGGCCGGCGGCGTTGTGGCCCGGCGGGTTGGCCCGATGCTCCGGCTCGAGCCTCCCGATGTGAGGGTTCCGCGGTCAGCCCCTGTCGCTCTTGGCCCGGGATCGCATCGGGTGGGGGACACGGTCTTCGAAGTCGACCTCGTGGATGAGGTGTGTCGGGTCGCTCCACTCGGCACCTGGGGCGCGATCTTCCGCCCCGATGCCATCCTGGTTGCCACCGCCGACCACGGAGACGTCGTCGTGGAGGTCGACGGAGAACCGGCATGGGTGCCCGGAGTCCGCCGCGCCCCGGTCGCCTGGTATCAACCGGCCAGCCGCGGCTACCTTTCCGTTTCCGCCAGAGAGGAATCCGGATGGACATCAAGCCCCTGATCACCGCCGATGACATCGACGCCAAGCTTGCCGAGATGGGCAAGCGCATAACCGACGACTACTCGGGCGAGGATCTTCTGCTCGTGGGCGTGCTGCGCGGGGCGTTCATGGTCATGGCGGATCTGGCGCGTCACATCGACCTCCCAGTCGAGTTCGACTTCATGGCGGTGTCCTCCTACGGCGCATCGACGCAGACCTCAGGCGTGGTTCGAATCCTCAAAGATCTGGACGAGGAAATCGAGGGGCGGCATGTCCTCATCGTCGAGGACATAATCGATTCGGGACTGACGTTGAACTACCTGATGAAGAGCCTCCATGTTCGCAAACCGGCCTCCCTGGAGGTGGCGACTCTGCTTCTGAAAGAGGGAATTCAGAGGGTTCCGATCGGGGTCAAGTACGTCGGGTTCCCCATCGGTCCCGAGTTCGTGGTCGGTTATGGGCTGGACTACGCGGGCAAGTACCGCAATCTTCCGTACGTCGGCGTCATGGGCGGCGAGTGACCGAGGGGTTCGACTATTCGGTTCCGTCCCGTAACATTGACGGTTCAAGAGCTCCCTTTCTGAAACCGAGGTCTTTGTGAACCGAACTCTGCGCACCCTGGTGGTCTACGGGTTGTCCATCATCCTGTTGGCCGTTCTTGCCCAGTGGTGGTTCGACCAGGTCTCGGGCCCTGAGGAGGTGACCCTTTCCCAATTCATGGAGAAGGTGGAGGCTGGGACATTCAACGAGGTTCAGATCCTGGCCCGCTCCAATCAGGTGCAGGGCCGGCTCGAGCCCGCGACCGACACCCAGGACACCTGGGATTTCGTCGCCAGCTACCCGGAGGGCTACGAGGGCGACCTGACGACACAGATCCAGGAATCGGGCGTCGACTACAGCTCCGACCCCGAGCCGCCGGGTTTCTGGGAGTTGTTGATCAGCTTCCTGCCCTGGCTGTTCCTGCTCGGCTTCATGGTGTTCATCTTCATGCAAATGCAGGGTGGCGGGAACCGGGTCATGCAATTCGGCAAGTCCCGGGCCAAGCTGGTGGGCAAGGAGCAACCTAAGGTCACCTTCGCCGATGTGGCCGGCCTCGAAGAGGCCAAGGAGGAGCTCGAGGAGATCAAGGACTTCCTCGCCAACCCTGATCCGTACCGCCAGATGGGGGCCAAGATCCCCAAGGGCGTGCTTCTCTTCGGCCCTCCCGGAACCGGCAAGACGCTGCTGGCCAGGGCAGTTGCGGGTGAGGCGGGTGTCCCGTTCCTGTCGATCTCTGGGTCGGATTTCGTCGAGATGTTTGTAGGTGTCGGCGCCGCCAGGGTCAGGGACCTGTTCGAACAGGCCAAGGCGAGCGCGCCTGCCATCGTCTTCATCGATGAGATCGACGCCGTGGGCCGTCATCGTGGCGCCGGTCTGGGTGGCGGTCATGACGAGCGGGAGCAAACCCTCAACCAGCTCCTGGTTGAGCTCGACGGCTTTGAGGGAAACACCGGGGTGATCGTGATGGCGGCCACGAACCGCCCGGACATCCTTGACCCCGCATTGCTTCGGCCCGGCCGCTTCGATCGTCAGATCGTGGTCGACGCTCCGGACATCGAGGGGCGCAAGGCAGTCCTCGAAGTCCACGCCAAGGGCAAGCCCCTCGGCAAGGACATCGACCTCGAGGTGCTGGCCCGGCGCACGCCCGGGTTCACTGGAGCCGACCTCGCCAACCTGATCAACGAAGCCGCCCTTCTCACGGCCCGGCGTCACAAGAAGGAGATCTCCATGCTCGAGCTCGAGGAGGCGATCGACCGTGTCATCGCCGGCCCCGAGCGCAAGACCAAGGTGATGACCGAGGAGGAGCGAAAGCTCATTGCCTATCACGAGACCGGCCATGCGCTTGTCGGCTATGCCATGCCCAACGCAGATCCCGTGCACAAGGTGACGATCGTGGCCCGCGGGCGGTCTCTAGGCCACACCCTGGCTCTCCCCACCCACGACAAGTATCTCGTGCGCCGATCGGAGCTGGTGGACCAGCTGGCGATGTTGCTCGGCGGGCGCACCGCCGAGGAGATCATCTTCGCCGACCCGACCACCGGCGCCGCCAACGACATCGAGAAGGCAACAGCGATCGCCCGCCGGATGGTCATGGAATACGGCATGAGCGAGACATTGGGTCCCATGCAGTACGGCAAGCCAAACGGTGAGGTCTTCCTCGGTCGGGACTACTCACGTCAGCAGGACTACTCGGACGACGTTGCTGCCAAGGTTGACGAAGAGGTGCGCAAACTCATCACCGCCGCCCACGATGAGGCTCGCGAGGTCCTCGGTAGGCATCGCGATGCCATGGAGCGGATGGTGGCTCAACTCCTCGAGACCGAGACCGTGGGTCAGGACGACGTTGCGGAGCTCTTCAAGGACGTTCCGAAGTGGGAGCACACCGCCGAAGGTGCGATGCGGATCAAGTACCCGGACAACCCGGTCATGCCTCAACCCCGAGAGCAGATCGCGGCGGCCGAGAAGGTCGTCGAGGAAGAGGAAGAGCCGGTCACCGAGTCGCTCCGTCTGAAGAGGAGCCTGCGGCCCAAGGGCCGCCCCGCCGACGCCGGCGCCTGATTTGATTCGGGCCGACTTTGCCCCGAGTTCCGATCAGGACGAGGCGGCAGCCCGGGCCGACCGGCGTCTGTTTGCCCGAGACGGTGATGCCAGGGCCAGGGTTAGACCATCACAACTATGAGGGTTGGTCGAGGGCAAAGTCGGCCCGAAAGAAAGTCGGCCCGTACTAATCCAATCGAATTAGCTCGATGTCACCCGAGATCGTTCGCAGCCTGGCCCTCACCTGAAGTCGATCCGCACGGGATGCCCGGGAGGGATTGCGCTCGGGAAGTCTGATGCGGCCTGAAAGCGACTGTGCGTCCAGTGCGACCTTGGTTCCGGCGGGGAGGGCGACGCGCATGCTTCCCGACGCCGACTTGAGGTCCAGGTCGGTCCCTTCATAACGCTCGATGTCGAGATCTCCCGATGCAGTCGACGAAGTCACGTCTCCCCGGACCCTGCCGAGGTCGACCGACCCCGAGGCGGTGCTCAGCTCGATCCGTCCCCCCGCATCGCCGACCTTCACATCGCCGGACGCGGTCCGCAGACTGACATCACCGGAGGCGGTCCCGATCGCGACATCGCCGCTGGCCGTCTTTATCTTGGCGCTCCGGACTTCCCAGAGGGCCACATCACCGGAGGCGGTGTCGATGTACGCCTCGTTGAGCCGAACCTCCGCTGTGACGTCGGCCGAGGCACACGAGATCCTGACCGTGGTCCCGACCGGGACTGCGGCACGGACTCTCGTGCTCGATTCTCGACGACTCCACCCTCCTCCGTTCGGGGGTCGACGCACGGTGATGGTGTCACCCGTCTGACTGACCTCGAACTCCGCCTCTCGCGAGCTGTCAATGCGCAGTTCGATGACCCCTGTTTCGCTTTCGACTATCTCAATCGATCCCGAGCTGATGGAAGCCACGAAGCGGGGGGCGCTGCCGACATTGAATGTTTGCTCGATCACAGCTCGAAGGTCTCCTCGATGTGTGTGCCGCGCACCCGGCGCCCGGCGCGGGTGCGGAGTGCATCCACGACCCACCCGTTCATCGAGTCACCGGCAGAGCTGGCGGATTCCTCGATCAGAGACTTGAGCGAGCTGGGGAGGCGGACTGTGACCCGGGCCTCGAGCTCCTCGGGGTCGTTGCTCGGCGCGTTCCGCTGTTCGGTGATGACCAGGCTCGGCTCGCCCTCACTGAGTCGAACCTCGACGCTCTGACCAACCAGCTGTGCCGAGATCTCGGCGGCGGCTTCCTGGATGACACCCAGCATCGCCCGCTCGAACGTGGGCCGCAACGCCGTCATCAGCTCGGTGGCAACCTCAGCCAGCTCCGGAGCGCCAATCCTCACCTGGTTGTCCACCGCACTCTCGATCTCGATGAAGACATGATCGAGATGCATCAGCGGGGCCTTCGGTTTCGCCTTACCCGGTCGGCGAGCTCGCTCTCCAGACTGTCGGCACTTCTGATCCACAACATCGAGTTCTCCTCGCTCCACGACATCAGGGTTGATGTCATAGTGATGTCACTATAATGTCACAGTGACATCAACTGTCAAGTCGGTTCTCGGCCATTTGGGAATATGTGGGCTCGAGCGCCTATTTTCCCCATGGATGAGCGAGATCGACCAGGGAAGAATCGAGAAGGCGGTTCGGGAGATCCTGGAGGCGCTGGGTGAGGATCCGGACCGAGAGGGCCTTGCCGAGACACCCGAGCGGGTTGCCCGTTTCTATCTGGAGGTCTTCGACGGGCTGCATCGTGACCCCGGAGACGAGATCGACGCCTTCTTCGGGGAGGAGCGATACCAGGAGATCGTCATGGTTCGCGAGATCCCCTTCTATTCGATGTGTGAGCATCACCTTGTCCCGTTCCATGGCCAGGCCCATGTCGCCTACATGCCCAAGGGCCGGGTGACCGGGCTCTCCAAACTGGCTCGTTTGGTCGAGGGCTATGCCCGCCGCCCTCAGATGCAGGAGCGTCTGACCGCCCAGGTGGCCGATGCTCTGGCCGAGCGTCTCGATCCGCTCGGGGTGATGGTTGTGATCGAGGCCGAGCATCTCTGCATGTCGATGCGCGGGGTGAGAAAGCCGGGAGCCAAGACGGTGACGTCGGCCGTGCGGGGGATCATGCACACCAACCCCGCCACCCGGGCCGAAGCGATGTCGCTGCTCTTCGGCACCACCCGCTGAGAGCCTTGAGCCAAGCCTGGCTACTGCGCGCTGGTGCTCTCGACGTGTCCCATGGCGTCCTGATGGGAGTTCTCAATGTCACCCCCGACTCCTTTTCCGATGGAGGGACGCACGCCACGGCCTCCGATGCGGTCGCAGCCGGGATCGCGATGCGTGACGCCGGCGCTGGGATCGTCGACGTCGGGGGAGAGTCGACCCGGCCCGGAGCCCAGTCGGTCACTGTTGAGGAGGAATTGGAAAGGGTCATCCCGGTTGTCGAGGAGCTCGCCGGCCGAGGTCTGCTGATTTCGATCGACACTTCGAAGCCGGAGGTGGCAAGTGCCGCCATCGAGGCCGGCGCCACCATCCTCAACGACGTCACCGCTTGTTCGAGTCCGGGCATGGCCGAGTTGGTGGCCGAGACCGGGGCCGGGGTTGTCCTGATGCACATGAAGGGGACTCCGAGGGACATGCAGCAGGATCCTCATTACGACGACGTTGTCTCCGAGGTGGCCGACTTCCTCGCCGAACGAGCTTCTCACCTGATAGGCCTTGGCGTCGACCGGCTGGCGATCGCTGTCGATCCTGGGATCGGGTTCGGCAAGACGGTCGAGCACAACCTGCTATTGCTGGCCGGGTTGCCCGATCTCGCTGCCCTCGGCTACCCGGTTGTGCTCGGTGCCTCGAGGAAGTCCTTTCTCGGCAAGATCACCGGCATCGACAACCCGTCCGATAGGGATGGAGTGACCGCAGTCACCACGGCACTCGGATATGAGCGAGGGGCAAGGGTTTTTCGGGTCCACGATGTTTCTTCGTCAAGGGCAGCGCTGTTGGCAGCCGCCACTATCGTGGCCCCAGAGCTATGGGAAGAATGGTCGCCGGATTGAAACCACGTGGATTCACGTGGGTCATCACCGATCGTCTTGCCGTGTCGGAACGGGTGGGGGGCTCGGGCTTCCAGCATCGACGCGTCAGACGGGAGGAGGAGATCACTTGGCTGGTCGAAGAGGCCGGCATCAACTCGGTGGTCTCGATGCTCCCCGGCAACCAAAACCTCCTTGCCTATAAGGAGGCCGGGATGGCCACCTACTCCGTCCCCGTGGCCCCGACCTTCGAGGCAGCCGAGATCGACGCCTTCTTCGCCACACTGTCCCAGGCCATGACCCGAAACCGGGCTCGGGTGCTGGTGCATCGTGAGACCATCGATGACACGGTCGGCGGCCTGCTCGGCGGGTATCTCGTGGTATCGGGCCTCGTCAAGGACCCGATCCTGGCATTGGCGGTGATCCAACAGATCCTGGGGAGGGCCCTCGGCCCGGAAGGCCGATCGCTGATCCCTGCGACCGCCGATTCGTGACCGATCGGATCGATCTCACAGGGATCGAGGTATGGGCCCGCCACGGCGTCCTTCCCGAGGAGAAGACCAGGGATCAGTTGTTCGTTGTTGATCTCGAAGTCCACTTCGACACTTCACGAGCTGCGGTCTCCGATGACCTCGACGACACCATCGACTACGGCACCATCGCCCAGGCCATCCATGACCTTGTGACCGCGGAGAGTCACAACCTGATCGAGACCGTCGCCGATCGGGTGGCGACCCGGGTTCTCGAGGATGCTCGGGTTCAGCGCGTGATCGTCACCGTCCACAAGCCACAGGCGCCGATCGCGGTTCCGTTCGGTGATGTGTCGGTCACGGTCGATCGCACTCGATGACCCGGTACGCCGTCGCCCTCGGCTCCAACCTCGGCGATCGATTGGGTCATCTCCGTAGCGCGGTCGACGAGATCGGCCGTATCTCCGAGGTCGAAAGCGTCTCTTCGCTATACGAGACCGCGCCGGTTGGGGGCCCTGAGCAAGACCCCTATCTCAACGCGGTCGTCGTCCTCGACTCGCCGATGGAGCCGATGGAGTTTCTCCAGAGGCTGGAGGCCATCGAGGCAGGCCATCGGCGGGAGCGCACCATCCACTGGGGGCCGCGCACATTGGACCTGGACATCGTCGCCATGGATCCGGGGACCGTTGACACCGATCTGTTGACCGTTCCCCATCCGCGGGCGGCGGAGCGCCGATTCGTCCTGGAGCCACTCTGCGATGTCTGGCCCGAAGCTCGGGTCGGCGCCGGCGTGACTGCGAGCGAAGCCAAGGGAAATGTTGGCGATCAGGCGGTGGATCTTCTCGCTCAGAAGTGGAAATCGGCAGATGGTGGGCCAGGCCGCTACTGGGTAATCGCCCAGCTTGTGCTCTTGGTGGTTTTCGCAATTGCGCTCGTGATGGATGGGTCATTGCCGGGCACCTCGGCCGACCCGCTGAACATTGTCGGCGGAGGGCCTGATGGCTGGCGAATCGTCGGGGCATTCTTCCTGGTGGGTGGTGGGGTCGGGCTTGTCGTCGCTGCCCGGTCGTTGGGACAGGCTCTCACTGCCCTCCCCGAACCCCTCGCCGGGGCGACTCTGGTGGAGTCCGGCCCTTATCGGTATGTCCGCCACCCGATTTACGGCGCGATCCTCTTGCTCTTGCTCGGGGCCTCCCTGCTGTTCACGAGCACGGCAGGGAACTTGGTGGTCATCGCGTTCGCCGTTTTCTTCTGGATGAAGTCGAGCTATGAAGAGCGCCAGCTGCGGATCGTGTATCCGGCGTACTCGAACTATCGCCGGCGCGTCACCAAGCGCTTCATGCCATTTCTGGTCTAACGCCTCTAACCGGATCGTCGTCTCCGTGCTAGCTTCCACTTATGGGATGTGGCCGCGGCCCCCCCGACTTTCTCCAACCATCGACATGCGCCGTCCAGGAAGGAGAAACGATCTAGATGGCAAAGCGGTCGCGAGTGCATCGCAAGGAGATTCCCGGATACAACGAAAGCAGGCCGTCGAGTGACGACCGCAAGTTGGAGCACCGCAAGGTAAGGCATCAAACCCACCAGGTGCTTCACATGGTCGACGATCCGGACGAAGTAGCCGAGCTGCCCGATGTTCGAGGCACCGGCGAGCATGACATCTTCCACTTGGAGGCGGAGCCAGGAAAACGCCGCTTCAGAGTTTGGAAGACCAAGTTCTGGAAGAGACGCGACGACTACCACACCATGAAGTCGGAGCTGGACTCGAACTGGCCCGTGATCACTTCCGAGCAACTCCGCCAGGAGCAGGCCTAAAGCTCGAAGCCGGGCACAACTAGCCTGCTCGTGTGTCAGGCACGGGCGAGAGGATGCGACTGACGATCGTTGGCCCGGGGAGGGCCGGCGGGTCGATCGCGATCGCTGCAGCCCGAGCCGGACATGAGATCTGCGGCGTCATCTCACGATCAGGTGATGCCGGCTTCGGCCCGCTGATTGGCGCCGACGCTCCACTGCCGGAATCTGACCTGCTCCTGATCTCGGTGCGGGATGAGGCAATCGCCGACGTCGCCGAGGAGTTGAGTCACCGGGCGAGTTTGGTCGCGGTGGCAGCGCACCTTTCTGGTTTCACTCCGGTGACGGCCTTGCGAGCCCTCGCGGAGAGAGGGCTGAGCACCGGTGGGTTTCACCCCCTGCAAACACTTCCGGACCCCGAGCGAGGAGCTGACGCCTTGGCTGGGTCTTTTGTCGGCTTGGACGGGGATCCGCTTGCGATGGACACTCTCACTCATCTGGCATCCTCATTGGGGATGGAGCCTTTCCGACTCGACGACACCATTCGCCCTGCCTATCACGCTGCCGCGGCTGCGGCGTCGAATTTCGTTCTGACGGCGCTGGCCACATCGGGCGATCTCTTCGATTCGGCTGGTGTCGACCCACGTGTTGCTCGACCGTTGGTGGAACGGGCCGTGGCGAACTTCTATGAGCAGGGCCCGCAGGCGCTGACCGGCCCCATCGCCCGGGCGGACACCGAGACCGTGATCGGGCACCTGGAGGCGGCGCGAACCGTCTCCGACGAGGTCGGCCATCAGTTTCGGCTCATGGCGGAGGCGACTGCGATTCGCGCCGGCCGACCCGACGAGGTCGATCGATGGAGCTGACTAAGACCTTCGAGGAAACCCGCGGGCGCTACTCGGGAACAGTCGGGTTGTTACCCACGCTGGGATTCTTTCATGAGGGCCACCTCAAGTTGATGGACATGCTCCGGTCTCAGTGCGACACCCTGGTGGTCTCCCTCTACGTGAATCCGACCCAATTCAACGATCCCGGTGACTTCGAGGCCTATCCGCGCGACGTCGCCCGGGACACCGAACTGGCATCGCAACATGCGGTGGACATCGTTTTCTTGCCCGAACAGGACGAGGTGTACCCCGAGGGATGGACGACGATTGTCGAAGTCGGCGGGGTCTCCCAGGAGATGGAAGGTCGTCATCGCCCGGGGCACTTCACCGGTGTGGCGACCGTGGTCGCCAAGCTCTTCGCCGGGTTGCAACCCGATCTCGCGATGTTCGGGCGAAAAGACGCCCAACAACTCGCGGTCCTCACGGCAATGGTTCGTGACCTGAGGTTCCCGATCCAGATCGTGCAGGCTCCTTTGATCAGGGAGCCGGACGGGTTTGCCCTTTCCAGCCGCAACGTCCGGCTGAGCCGCGAAGACCGGGAGCGCGCGCTCGCCCTGAGTAGGGGCCTCTCCCAGGCCGGCGAGCAAATCGACGCCGGCGAGCGCCGGGCGGAGCGCCTGGAATCAACAGTCCGCAAGTCGATTCGCCATCTGGAGGTCGACTACGTGATGCTGGCTTCCCAGGCGACGATGACGCCTATCGAGACCCTGGATCGGCCTGCGGTCCTGGCTGCCGCGGTCTCGGTGGGTGGCGTGCGCCTCATCGACAACATTGCCATCGACGTCATCGACGGGCGTTTCATGCCCGACCGCGGGCTCATCCTCGATGAGCCGAGTCGGCTCGGTACTCTGCGCTGACCCGAAGCAGCGAGCCCGATGACAGACCACGTTGAGCAGGAAACCGACCCTCTGGTCGCGGCCAGAAGGGAGCGGCACGCGCACATCCTGGAATCGGGTGGTTATCCGGATCGGTATGACCGCACCGATTGGGCGGCCGATCTCAGGGAGCGCTTCGCCGATCTCGAGCCTGGCACTCACACCGAGGTCGAGACCTCGGTGGCCGGGAGGCTCATGCTCCATCGCTCGTTCGGCAAGCTCCAGTTCGGAACGTTGCGAGATGGCAGCGGGTCGATCCAACTCCTGGTCGATCGTGGGGCTGCGGGAGATGAGATCGCCGACAGGTTCGAGGCCGCGGATCTCGGAGACTGGATGGGGGCTCGGGGCTCGATTATGACGACCCGCAAGGGAGAGCTCAGCGTGAACGTCGCCGAACTCGTGGTCCTCCAAAAGAGCCTTCGCTCACTTCCCGAGAAATGGCACGGTCTTCAGGACATCGAGCAAAGGAGTCGGCACCGCTACTTGGATCTGATGGTGAACGAGGATTCGCGGGAGGTCGCCATGACCCGAGTTCTGGTCATCTCCGAGTTGAGACGCCAGTTCGAGGAGCGTGGATTTGTCGAGGTGGACACCCCGGTCCTGCTTCCCCAGGCGACGGGGGCAACCGCCCGGCCCTTTCAGACCGAGCACAACGCCCTGGGGATGACGATGTACCTCCGGATCGCCACCGAGCTCTATCTGAAGCGGCTCGTGGTCGGCGGTCTGGAGCGGGTTTTCGAGATCGGCCGGATCTTCCGCAACGAGGGGATCGACTCGACGCATAACCCCGAGTTCACGATGCTCGAGGCCTATCAGGCTCTCGCCGACTATCAGGACATCCTGGTGCTGATCGAGGAGGTCTTTGCCGCAGTGGTGGAGCAGGCCACTGGGGAGACCGCCATCACCTATAAAGGCGAGCCGCTCGACATGACGCCCCCGTATCGGAAGGTGGAGATGACGGAACTTGTCTCCGAGACCCTGGGCCAGACGGTGGATCTGGACACACCGCTGGAGGAATTGAGGGGCCTTGCGGCCGGAGTCGGTGTGGAAGTGGATGGGAGTTGGTCCGCCGGGCGCCTGATCGCCGAGATCTACGAGGAGGCGGTCGAAGCCAGGATCTGGGAACCGACCTTCGTGATTCACCCTCCGATCGAGGTGTCGCCGCTGGCCCGTAGGAACCGCGAGGATCCGCGGCTTGCCGACCGGTTCGAGTTGGTGATCGCCGGGTCGGAGTACGCCAACGCTTTCAGCGAGCTGAACGATCCCGACGATCAGCGGGCCCGATTCGAAGACCAAGCGGCGGCCAGGGCTGCTGGAGATGAGGACGCCCATCCCCTGGACGAGGACTATCTGCTCGCGTTGGAGTACGGGCTGCCCCCGACGGGCGGTTTGGGAATCGGGGTGGATCGGCTGGTGATGCTGCTCACCGACCGCTCCCACATTCGAGACGTGATCCTGTTCCCAACCCTCAGACCGGAGGCCTGAGGGTGTTTCTCCTCCCAGTGATCGGAGTGAGCGGTGGGGGGAGAGCCGGCGAAGCCGGGAGGGGGGCATCACGCCACGCGTCAGGGGCGCCCCCTCCGGCCTACGGGCCACCTCCCCCAACGTCGCTTTGCTCCTGGGGGAGGAAATGGGACTCCGTGTTGTTCCGAGCAACGGGTCACGCAGGCCGATAAGCGCGGAACCAATCGACCGTGAATCGCTTGGGATACTCCCGCGCGAAGGTCGGCTCTCCGAATTGATAGATGCCGAGCATGAACTGCATTGGATACTGCGGCGACTGATCGCAACTTCGGACTGAGACCCCATCAATGAAGAACGTGGTCTGGTCTGGAGCCCATTCGATTGCGTATTCGTGGAACTCTCGGACGTCGATTGCTACGTGAACTTGTTCGAAGTCCTCGGTCAAGGTCGGGTCACCAAACGGATGGATTCCAATTCCGACCGAGGCTGAGCCCGCAGCCACGTCCCGACCGAAGATTTCGAACACACACAGCTCGCCTGAATTATTGGGCCGGTCCTCGTAACCGATCATCCACAGGGCAACCATGCATTGAGGGTCGTCGATTGCCATGGCTCGGACCGCGAACGCTCCATGTCTCGGCGTATACAGGCGGCGGTTGTCTTGGGCTTCGCGAACGACGGCTAGCGGATTGAATCGGTGCTGACCGAGGGCACTGCCGGAAGGCCCGGAGAAGACACCGGTCTGGAGGGAAGAGACCCGGGTCGAGCCGTCGAACTCCGGGCACCACGGGGGTTGATCTCGTTCGATCAGCAGATCTAGGCGTCCTTCGGCCAGATCGTATCTGGCGGCCGAGTCGAGGCTCGAGCTCCACTGTGGGAGGTGGTTTGGGATCCAGAGCGACCTGTCGAGATAACCAAGATCGAAGTTGTCTTCGCGGTCGAGGATGTATCGGTCGGCAACGAGCTCATCGAACGTCATGGACGCCCTCAGACCTTCGCTTGGTCCACCCGCTCCACCAGGTACGACCCCAGCGTCTCCAGGATCTGTCGGGGCTTTCCGTCGGGGAGGGCCGCCAGGGCCTTCGACGCCAGCTCCAGCCGCCGCCCGGCCTCCGCCAAGGAAGTGTCCACATGGCCTCCTGAGCGAACGATGTCGATCACCTCGGTGACCACCTCGTCGGGATAGGGACGGGCACTCTCCAACAAGCTTCGGACCCGGGAGCCTTCGGCCCCGGCCAGCGCTTCGAGAACCGGCATGGTGAATTTCCCCTCCCGGATGTCGGATCCGGCGGGCTTTCCGATCGTCTCGTCGTCGGCGACCAGGTCGAGGGCGTCGTCTGCGATCTGGAACACCATTCCGACTTCCCAAGCCCAGTCCGACAGCGATTCGACGACGTCGGCCTCAGCGTTGGCGGCCATGGCTCCGAGCCGCGCCGAGGTTCGGATCAAGGAGGCGGTCTTGCCGGCGATCACTTTCTCGTACTCAACGACGCCGTGGTCGAGGTCGAAATCGAGCTGGAGCTCACGGGTCTGGCCTTCCACCAGATCCGCATAGGTGGCGGCAAGCAAGCGAACGGATTCCTGGCTGAGGTGGGTAGCCGCCACCTCGGACGCCCTTGCCATCAGGAAGTCGCCGGCGAGGATGGCGATCGTGTTCGACCAGTTGGCGTTGACCGAACTGGCTCCACGCCGGGTGTCGGCCTCGTCGATCACATCGTCGTGGTAGAGAGAGCCGACATGGATCAGCTCGACCGAGACGCCTGCCTCTACCGGCCGTTGGTCGTTGTAGTCGCCGAATTCGGCGGCGAGCATGGCGAGCAGCGGTCGAAAGCGCTTGCCGCCGGCCACGAGCAAATGCTGGGCGATCCGGGTCAGATAGGCGTCGTCGGCTGTGGCCGCCTCCAGGAGTCGGTCCTCCACGCGAGACATCGCAGTCCAGATGCGCGGAATATTTATGATGCTTTGGAGGTCATCCACTCTTGACGATGGTATTACCGAACACAGGCGTCGGAAACAGGCCAAATAGGCCAGGACCTACCCGGTGGTAAACTTGCATATGCCAGGCTTTGGAGACAGAGGTGTTTGAACGGTTCACAGATCGTGCGCGCCGGGTCGTGGTTCTGGCCCAGGAAGAGGCGCGGCACCTAAACCACAATTACATCGGCACCGAGCACATCCTGCTCGGCCTCCTCAACGAGGGCGAGGGCATCGCGGCCCAAGCTCTCGAAAGCCTCGATATCGATCTCGCCTCGGTCCGCGACGAAGTCGTCAAGATCATTGGCCAGGGCCAGCAGTCGCCCTCGGGCCATATCCCGTTCACCCCACGGGCCAAGAAGGTCCTCGAGTTGAGCCTCCGCGAGGCCCTCCAACTCGGTCACAACTACATCGGCACCGAGCACATCCTCCTCGGGCTGATCCGCGAAGGTGAAGGCGTGGCTGCCCAGGTCCTCCAACAATTGGGGGCCGAACTGCAAAAGGTCCGCCAGACAGTGATTCAACTGCTCTCCGGCCCCGGTGGCAGCGAGGAGCAGTCGTCAGAGCCCGCTGGATCGGGGAGTCGTGAGACTGCCGCCGGTGGGTCCACCGTTCTCGACCAGTTCGGCCGCAACCTCACCCAAATGGCCAGGGAACGCAAGCTCGACCCGGTCATCGGCCGGGCCCGGGAAATCGAACGGGTGATGCAGATCCTCTCCCGGCGCACCAAGAACAACCCTGTGCTCATCGGCGAGCCAGGTGTGGGCAAGACCGCCATCGTCGAAGGCCTTGCACAGCGCATCGTCGCCAAGGAGGTTCCCGAGAACCTGCAGGGAAAGAACCTCTACACCCTCGACCTCGGCGCACTGGTCGCCGGGTCCCGCTACCGCGGTGACTTCGAGGAGCGCCTCAAGAAGGTGCTCAAGGAGATCAAGAGCCGCGGCGACATCGTCCTTTTCATCGACGAGATCCACACTCTCGTTGGCGCCGGTGCCGCCGAGGGGGCCATCGATGCCGCCTCGATCCTGAAGCCGATGCTTGCCAGAGGCGAGTTGCAGACCGTTGGAGCGACCACCCTCGAGGAGTACCGGAAGTACCTCGAGAAGGACTCTGCCCTCGAGCGCCGCTTCCAGCCGGTCCAGGTCGAGGAGCCGTCGGTCACTGACACCATCCAGATCCTGCTCGGCCTCAAGGATCGCTATGAGGCCCACCACTCGGTCCGGTTCACGGACCAGGCCATCGTCAGCGCAGCCAATCTCGCCGATCGGTATCTGTCTGACCGCTTCCTCCCCGACAAGGCGATCGACCTCATCGACGAGGCCGGAAGCCGGACCCGGATCCATCGCACCAGTGACGTGCCCGAGATCACTGCCATCGACGAGAAGCTGTCCAACGTTCGCCGCGACAAGCAGGATGCAGTCGCCAGGGAGAACTACGAGCGTGCCGCCAATCTCCGGGACGAAGAGCGCAACCTGCTCAGCGCCCGTGCGGTCGAAGAGGCCGCCGATGCAGAGTCAGGGTGGGTCATCGACGAGGAGGAGATCGCAGAAGTCCTCGCCCAGTGGACCGGGATCCCTGTGCACCGGCTCACGGAGGAGGAGACGGCCCGCCTCGTCCACATGGAAGACGAGCTTCACAAGCGAATCATCGGCCAGCACGACGCAATCACCGCAGTTTCCAAGGCGATCCGCCGCACCAGGGCCGGTCTCAAGGATCCTCGCCGCCCGTCGGGATCGTTCATCTTCCTCGGCCCTTCCGGTGTTGGGAAGACCGAGACCGCCAAGGCGCTGGCCGAGTTCCTCTTCGGCAAGGAAGACGCCCTGATTCAGCTCGACATGTCCGAGTACATGGAGAAGCACACGGTCAGCCGGCTGGTCGGATCCCCACCCGGATATGTCGGGTATGACGAGGGCGGGCAGCTGACCGAGGCCGTGCGGCGCAAGCCGTTCTCGGTGGTCCTATTCGACGAGATCGAAAAGGCGCATCCCGACGTGTTCAACACCCTTCTCCAGATTCTCGAGGAAGGCAGGCTCACCGACGCTCAGGGCCGGACGGTTGACTTCAAGAACACCGTCATCATCATGACCTCGAACCTGGGAACCCGTGATCTGCACAAGAAGGCGGTCGGTTTCCACGTCGAGGACGAGGAAATCTCGTACGAATACATGAAGGGCCGGGTTACCGAGGAGCTCAAGAAGCACTTCCGGCCCGAGTTCATCAACAGGCTCGACGAGATCATCGTCTTCCACGAGCTGAGCATGGACGAGCTCAAGGCCATCGTCGATCTCATGCTGCTTCGGGTCACCGACCAGCTGACGAGCCAGCACCTCGATCTCGTGCTCACGGACGACGCCAAGGAATTCTTGGGGACCAGAGGCTACGACCCCGAGCTCGGGGCTCGGCCGCTGCGGCGGGCCATCCAGAGACTTCTCGAAGACCCGTTGTCCGAGCGTGTCCTGCTCGGCGAGTTCAAGGCCGGGGTCACCATCATGGTTTCCCTCGACAGTGAAAACGACGAGCTCAGCTTCGAGGCCGTGGCCACGCCGAACACGCCACCAGTGGAGATGGCCGGCCAGGACTGAGGCCTCAAGAGATCCTGCTCACGGGCCGATCTATTGGATAACTCCCAATAGATATGTCCACAGCTCTCGCAATACTGTCGCTCCTCGCCGCGCTGGTCCCAGGTGCCTCTTCCCAGTACGTCCCGAGTGGCGTGGACCCGGACGCATCGTCTGAATACGTGCCCGCCGGAGATGAGGCCTATCACCTGGATCTCGAAGTCGATGGCTACGTCAACGGGGACATGGACAGTGATCGTCTGATGACCTATCGGGGCTGCACCCTGGAGCGTGATGCCGCCTACATGTACGCCCTGTTGCTCGAGGCGGCGGAGTCTGACGGGATCAAGCTCCGACCGGTCGATTGCTACCGGTCATACAACAACCAGAAGGCTGCCTACAACAAGCGTTGCCCGACGACTGAGGTCGATGTGTACTCCGTGGACCCCATGACCGGGGAGCGGGCCCAAACCGGCACCAGAACAGTCAGAACATGCACCGGGCCGCCCACCGCCCCGCCCGGGCTCTCCAACCATGGTTGGGGGCGTGCAGTCGACTTTGGGGACGGGAACGGCGTTCTCGGATGCAACGATCGAGCCCTGCGTTGGATGCAGGGCAACGCCTATCGCTTCGGCTGGGTACACCCCCGATGGGCCTGGTGCGACATGAGCACAAGGGAGCCGTGGCACTGGGAGTGGGCCGGCGTGACCGACCCGACCCTGGTCGGCTACTACGAGTTCAACGAGGAACTGATCCAGATCGTCCAGTGATCAGCTGCTGGCGGCTCCAACCTTCGGCAGCTGCACGATTCCGCCGAGGATCACCCCGATAACCGGCAGCGACAGCACCAGACCGTTCAGTCCATCGTCGTCAGCGATCCCGATCGCGGCCAGCAATCCGAGCCCCGCACATATCGAGAGGACGGCCAGTACCGGCCGCCACGGCGGGGGAGCAGGTCGGGGATCGGGGGCGGGCCGCTCGAAACGCCCGAATATTGCGATCAGACCGATGGTGGCCAGCCCGAGAACCGCGAACCAGACAGGCCTGGTCAGCCACCAGGCGGCAGACAGCGGTTCCATGCCCAGGCCGAACCCTCCGAGCAGCAACGAGATCCCGATGACCAGCACCATGGCGGTCAGATGCCATAGATAGAGGGTCATGATTTGGAGGTTTACTCCGACCACGAATCGCCAGGGACGAGGCCGGTTGAGCCATCTGCGGAGTGGGCCTTCGAGGGTGAGGACCAATCCGACTTGGAAAAGACCCAGAAAGGCGAGAGTGACCCGGGGCGGGTAGCTGTTCGTAACCTCGGCGGTGTCGAGGCCAACCATCGCTACCGGATAGGGGCCGGCCCACACCAGGAGCAAGGTTGTCAGGAGGCCCGTCAGCATGAGCCCGATCCGCTGTCGGCATGCCATCGAGCTTCCCGTCCAGCCAGGCATAACCCAGCTGGTGAACCGTTCCCCACACGAAGACATAGTTGAGGAACCCAATCGGGATCACACCAAAGCCGATGGACAACAGGTCGCATAGCCCGGCCAGAGTCAGCCCGGCGACGATGGACCAGATCCCCATCCGGTCCCAGAGTGCCAGAAGAGGCGGGGCGAGAGTCACGATTACGACGTAGGCGGCAAGAAACCAGGTGGGCACCAGGGCCACCTGCGATGCGAGTTGCAGGGTCTCCCAGGCGAGGCCCAACTTCAGGGCCAGCCAACCGAAGGTCGCCCAAAAGAGGAGCACCGGGATCACCGGGATCGCGAGCCGGCGCAGTCGCGAGCGGAGCCAGCCGGCATAGCCTTCGCCCCGCCGCCTCGCGGACCGCCAGGAGAGGGCGTTGGCGTATCCGCCGACGAAGAAGAAGATCGGCATGACCTGCAATACCCAGGTCAATGGATGTGTCCATTCCGCCAATACCAGGAGGTGATTGGGCACGAGGGTCCCGTTGTCCACCGTGATCGCCGCCATCAGCCAATGGCCGAACACAACCACGAGGATCGAGGCCGCACGCAGTGCGTCCACGACGCGGTTTCTGTCAGCGGGTGTCTCGTCGGCGAGACGAGCGACTGTTGCCACGAATCCCACCTTCTCATTCTCGCCCGGACCTTCGATGCCAGGCTGGCATCATGTCCCGAGCGTGATTGGTCAGCTGTGAACAGGCCGGCGTCTCCCTTCAGGGCCCTCCTGATCGTGAGCGGCGCCTACGTGGCGGCCCAGATGCTGGCCGACATCGGCAGCCTGAGAATCGTCTCAGCATGGGGTTTCGCTGTCGATGCGGGGACTTTGATCTACCCATTCACGTTCACGTTGCGCGATCTTGTGCACAAGATCGGCGGGAAGGCGGCGGCGCGAACCCTCATCTTCCTGGCGGCGGTGATCAATATCGCGATGGCCGGGTTCTTCTGGCTGACTTCGAGATTGCCTCCGGATCCGGTCACCGGGCCCCAGGTCGAGTTCGGGCAGGTGCTGTCGCCGGTTTGGGGCATCGTCGTCGCCTCGATCGTGGCCGAGGTGGTCTCGGAGCTCATCGACACTGCCGCCTACAGCCGCTGGGTCGCCCGCTTCGGCGAAGAAAAGCAGTGGGGTCGGGTGCTGCTTCTCCAACAGCATCGCCATTCCTGTCGACTCGGCTGATCTTCGTGGGTCTGGCGACGCTGTTCGGGGTCTTCCCAGTCGAGGTGGCGTGGACCATCTTCTGGGTCAATGTGGTCTTCAAGTGTCTGATGACAGTGGTCTCGATTCCCTGGATCTACTGGGTGAAGCCGACCCCGCTTCGCCTCGCCCTCTCTGACGTCGATCACTAACCTCCGTAGCGGGCAGGGCTCCCCTGCCGTCAATGAACAACATGGAGGAATACTGCGTGAAACGCTTTACGCGGGTGTTTGCCGCTCTGGCAGCATTGGCACTGGTCCTGGCGGCCTGTGGCGATAGACGGCGCGGTGACACCACAACCACGGCTGGTGGAGACACCAGCACGACCGCCGCTGCGGAGCCGACGACGACGGCTGCTGGTGCGACGTCGACGACTGCCGAGGCGATGAACTTCACTCCGGTGAAGGTCTGTTTCGTGACCGATGATGCCGGTGTCGACGACCGGAGCTTCAACGCTTCCGGATGGGCCGGAGTTGGGGACGCCGTCACCAGTGGCGCGGCCCAGCCCGATCCGATTCTGCTCGAATCGGCCAGTGCCGACGACTACCAGCCACATGTCGAGACCTGTCTCTCCGAGGGCTCCGAGCACATCGTTACCTCCGGCTTCAAGCTGGCAGACACGACCACTGCCTTCTCGGCCGAGAATCCCGATGTCCAGTGGACGATCATCGACTTTGGCTCGCTCGGCCCCAATGTCACCGGACTCGAGTACCAAACCGATGAGGCCGCATTCGCAGCTGGTTATCTGGCCGCGGGTATGACTCAGACCGGGATTGTGGGTACCTACGGTGGTGTGAACATCCCGACTGTTTCTATCTTCATGGATGGATTCGCCCGTGGTGTCGCCCATTACAACGAGGTGAAGGGCACGGACGTGAAGGTCCTGGGATGGGATCCGGAGGATCCCGAGGCAGGGGTCATGACCGGTGTCTTCGATCCTGCTGACCCGATCGTCACCGCGACCTGCGAGAGCATGCTCGACGAGGGTGCAGACATCATGATGCCGGTTGGTGGGGCCATCAACCTGCCCTGCGGCACCGCGATGCAATCTCGTGGGATCGATGGCGCCCTGATCGGGGTCGACGCAGACGCCGTTCGACGCGATGCCGGCCGAATTTCAGGATCTTTGGTTGACGACGGTCCTCAAGGGGATCCAGATCCAGACCCAGAGGTCGATCGAGGCCCATGCCTCTGGCTCGCCAACCGGCGGCACCAGCCTGGTCGGCAACCTCGAGAACGAGGCCGTAGGGCTCGCCCCGTTCCACGCCTGGGAAGACCGTGTGCCGGCCGAGTTGGCGGCAGAAGTCGCTCAGGTGCTGGAGGACGTCAAGGCCGGCACCATCACCTGGGAGAAGTACGCCGTAGGCCAAGGCGGTTGATTCGCTGGCCGAATTAAGTTGAAGAAGCCCCCGCATCGTGTGTGCGGGGGCTTCTTCGTGGATATAGTTCGTTGTCGAGCGGTCGACAGAAAGAGCATGCGGGTGGCCCTGGAGTTGATGGGGATCACAAAGGAATTCCCCACTGTCCTGGCGAATGACGACGTGAGCCTTTCCGTCGAGGGGGAGAGATCGTCGCCCTCCTCGGCGAGAACGGCGCCGGCAAGACCACCCTCATGAATGTGCTCTTCGGCCTCTACTCGCCGGACTCCGGCGAGGTGGTCATCGACGGGGCGCCCCTCCAGCTCGGCAACCCAAGGGCATCGATCGAAGCCGGCGTCGGAATGGTTCATCAGCACTTCATGCTGGTGCCCGTTTTCACCGTCGCCGAGAACGTGATCCTCGGCATGGAGCCCTTGAAGGCAGCGGATTGGATCGACAAGAACGCAGCCGCATTCCGTGGTTCGAGAGATTTCAGACCGCTACAGCCTCTCAGTGGACCCCGCCGCCATGGTCGAGGACATCCCCGTTGGGGTTCAGCAGCGAGTCGAGATCATCAAGGTTCTGGTGCGCGATGCCCGTTACATCGTCTTCGACGAGCCGACCGCGGTGCTGACCCCTCAGGAGGTCGAAGAGTTCTTTGGCATCGTCCGCGGGCTCAAAGAGGATGGCAAAGGTGTGATCTTCATCAGCCACAAGCTCGAATGAGGCGTTGGAGATCGCAGACCGCATTGTGGTGTTGCGCGATGGCAAGTCGGTCGGCGAGGCCGATCCGATGACAACCACTCCCGAGCAACTCGCCGAGATGATGGTTGGCCGGCCGGTCGACCTCGTGGTGCGCAAGGAGGAGGCGGCACCGCGGGACGTCGTGTTGTCTATCAGAGACCTCGTGGCGCTCGATGACAGGGGCCACCGAACGGTGAATGGGGTCAGCTTCGAGGTACGTGCCGGCGAGATCGTCGGCATTGCCGGCGTCCAGGGAAACGGGCAGACCGAGCTTGTCGAAAGCATCACCGGCATGCGCCCATCGCTGGCCGGCCATGTCTTCTTCAGTGGTGAGGACGTAACGGATTCGAGCCCCAGGGACCTCCATCATCTTGGAATCGCCCATGTGCCCGAAGACCGTCAAAAGAGTGGCCTGGTTCTCCCATTCACCATCACCGAGAACATGGTCCTCGACTCGTACCACGACGCGCCTTACTCCCGTGGAATCCAGATGGACTGGGACGCTGCCATCCAGGCGTCGGAGCGGCTCGTCGAGGAGTATGACGTCAAGACCACCGAGAGTCGACGTGCCGGTCTCCAATCTTTCGGGAGGCAATCAACAGAAGGTGATCGTTGCGCGAGAGTTCGATCGGGATGTGAAGCTGGTGATCGCCTCACAGCCCACCCGTGGCGTCGACGTCGGCTCAATCGAGTACATACACGCACAGATCATCGAGCAAAGGGACAAAGGGGCTGCGGTTCTCATTGTCTCGTCCGAGTTGGACGAGGTGATGGCACTGTCCGACAGGATCCTGGTGCTCTTCGAAGGGCGGATTGCCGGAGAGTTCGACGCAGCCACCGCATCGACGACGGAAGTCGGTCTCGCCATGCTGGGCTCCGGAGCTTCCAATGGCTGAGGAGAACCTGACAGCCAACAATGCCCGAGCCTCAGCCCGCTCCGGATGAGCAGTACCCCGGTTTGATGGATCGGGTCAGTGGCGTCGGGGAGAGTCTGAAACGCGCCCTGATGCTTCCACTGCTCGCGTTGGTGCTGGCACTGCTGGTGGGTGCGGTCATCATCATGCTCACGGATGTCGAAGCCTGGCGTCAAATGGGGGAAGAGCCGCTCCAGGCGATCAGGAGCATGCTGGAAGGTGTCTGGGTGGCCTACCGGGAGCTCTTCCTTGGAGCATTTGGCTCGGTACGGGCGATCTCGGAGACATTGTTCACCGCAACCCCGCTGATCCTGGCAGGTCTGGCGGTGGCGGTCGGCTTCCGGACCGGTCTCTTCAACATCGGTGCACGAGGTCAGATCTTCATGGGGGGACTGTGCGCTCTCTGGGTCGGATTGCACGTCGAGCTACCCGCGTTGCTTCACGTTCCCCTGGCCGTCGTCGCCGCCATCATTGGAGGGGGTCTGTGGGGGGGCATCGCCGGCCTCCTGAAGGCACGAACCGGTGCCCATGAAGTGATCACCACGATCATGCTCAACTTCATTGCCGCGTTCTTTGTGCTCTGGGTGCTCAAGACTTCCGTCTTCCAGGAAGAAGGAGGGACGATTCCCAAGTCGGCGCCAATTCTCGAATCGGCCCGCCTTCCCACGCTCTTTGGACAGGAGTACCGGATCAACATCGGCCTCCTGATCGCGATCGCAGCGGTCTTCTTCGTCTACTGGCTTCTGTTCAAGTCGACCATCGGCTTCGAGTTCCGGGCGGCGGGCTTCTCACCCAGCGCCAGTCGCTACGCAGGCATGAACGTTGCGTTCCTTTATACGTTGGTGATGTTCATTTCCGGCGCCCTGGCCGGCCTGGCCGGGGCCACACAGACTCTGGGGTTGCCGCCCTACACGGTCACCGACAACTTCGCGGGGACCATCGGGTTCGACGCCATCGCCCTTGCTCTGCTCGGGCGGTCGCACCCGTTCGGAGTGCTCTGGTCGGGCTTGTTGTTCGGAGCCCTGATCGCCGGTGGCCGCGTCATGCAAGCGGCGGCTGGCGTCACCGTTGACCTCGTCATCGTGATGCAGGCCCTGATAATCATCTTCATCGCGGCTCCCGAGTTGGTACGGGCAGTGTTCAGGGTCAAGCCAATCGAGGCCGGCCCGACGCAAATGACGAAGGGTTGGGGAGCATGACCACGCTGGCCGAACGGCAAGACGTCGAGATCCGGCAGCGTTCCACGCCGGAGGAGCGGCGATCGTCGATTGTCGGTGGTGTTCTGGTCGCGCTCAGCCTCTTCGTGTTTTGGGCCTTCGTACTCGGTGTCGATGGGAGCCTGGACGCAACATTCAACCTCTCACTGCAGACCGACCGCTTCCAAGATCCTGTCCTGGGTTGTGAACGCCAGGAATCTCTCCCTGGTCATCGGCTTGATCATTCTCGGTCTTGGAATATGGCGTCTGACCAGATCGGCGTTGCGCTGGACAAATATCTCACTTGGCGCTTGGCTTTGGGCTCTTCTCTCTGGCTTTTCTCGCATGGGCCGCGGCCGGTGGTGAGTTCAGCCTCGTCGGGATGCTGCGCTCCACCGTCCTCCTGTCGGTCGTCGTGGTCCTGGGGGCGCTGACCGGGCTTATGTGTGAGCGTGTTGGAGTCATCAACATCGGAATCGAGGGCCAACTGCTGGCGTCGGCCTTCGCCGCCGTAGTTCTGAGCAGTGCCTTCGGCACGGCGGCGGGCGTCATCGGTGCCCTTCTCACGGGAGGGCTGCTCGGGCTCCTCTTAGCCTGGCTGACGATCAAGTTCCATGTCGATCAGATCATCGCCGGTGTCGTGATCAACTTCCTTGCCCTCGGTCTCACCTCGCTGATGAGTGCGCGGATTCTGACCGACGTCCAGACCCTGAATGCCCCACAGCGGATCGACGGCATGCGGATACCCCTCCTCGCCGATATTCCGGTCATCGGCCCGATGCTCTTCGATCACAACTTCTTCGTCTACGGGATGTTCATCCTGCTTTTCGTCATCCACTTCGGATTGTTCTACACACGCTGGGGTCTACGTTCCCGGTCGGTTGGCGAGCACCCGAAGGCAGCCGACACCGCCGGGATCAACGTCTACTGGGTGCGTTACCGGAACGTGGTCCTTGGGCGGAATGATCGCTGGCTTCGGAGGGGCGTTCCTCGGTCTGTCTCAGGTGGCCCGTTTCGAGGAGAACATGACCGGTGGGATCGGATTCATCGGGCTCGCTGCCATGATCTTCGGCCGCTGGCTTCCCTTCGGAGCTCTGGGAGCCAGTCTGGTCTTTGGCTTCTCCCGGGCAGTCCAACAGAAGGTGGCGATCCTGAACATCGGCATACCATCAGAGTTTCTTCTGATGCTGCCCTACATAGTGGTCATCATCGTGGTTGCCGGGGTGGCGGGGAGGACGAGGCCGCCGGCGGCCGACGGGCAACCCTATATCAAGGGATGAGAGCCGGTTGCGGCGTGCCGCTTTGGGCTATCCCGCCGTCGTGGAGGGCCGGCCGATGACCGTGATCTCCTGAATTGCCAGTTCGGTGAACACGTTGCCCTCGGTGACTTCGGCGGTGTAGGTGCTTTCGATCGTGATCTCGATCCAGTTGGTGTCGATCGCGGAGTATTCGATGGGGATGGTGCCCGGGCTGTCCTCCAACTGGAAGGGAACGGTGGTCAGGGCATCCTGAGCGTTGACCACGATGCCGTGTGCCCGATAGTTCTGCTTGAAGCGGGTCGGGGCCTCGATGTTGGACCAATCGATGCGAGTCACGCTCATCGGCTCACGGAAGGTGAGCCGGATCACGATGTTGTCACCCTCAGCCAGATCTTCGACGGTGACCTGGTACTCGGCATCCGAGCCGGAGATTAGGTTGTCGCACACGAAGGAGCCGATGCCCGGCGGGTCGCATGCGACGGAGATTGGTTCGATCGGGGCCAGCTCTTGGGAGGTCGGCGAGGTCGAAGTGGAGGCGGTGAGGGTGGTCGACGATGGGGTGTCGTCACCGCTGAAGACGTTGAAGAGGACCGCGACCACGACGACTGCGAAGAGAAGGGCGCTGATGGCGAGGGCGGCTCGCACCCCGGCTGTGGCCTGAACCGCGGGGCGGGGAGCAGTTGGCAGGGGGCCCTGACGCAGCCTGGCTCCGCATTCTTGACAATGGCGGTTCGATGTGGGGTTGTTCGCTCCACACGATGGACACGACACGGTCCCACCATTCGAGGGGCCAGAGTCCCGGGGAGGCTCCTCGGGGGGAGGATTGTCCAGGCTGAACTCCTCATAGTTGCCGTCGGAGCTCACCGAGATGACGTTTTCGCGGCGCGCGGGCGGTTCCGGTACCAAAGGGTCCATGAAAGACCCACAGGACGGACAGAACTGCTCGTCCGGCGGTACGGTCGCGCCGCACTGTTCACATGTACGTGAAGCCACGTCCCTCCTAGGTCAGTTATTGTGCCACGGGCATGTTGGTGTCGGTGGTCAGAACGTACGAGCCGTGGACCCCTGCCTCGTTACTGGCCGCGACCATCATTGTCGTGTGTCTGGTGGCGGCGCTCATTCTCGCTGTGCGACGTCGCAACCGGTAACCGGATACGGTGTTTGCAATGGCTTTCAGATGCGAAGACTGCGGGCATGTCTCCCCAAAATGGATGGGATTCTGCCCTCAATGCGGGGTCAGCGACCCTCTGATCGAGGACCACGCTCGGACTGCCGCCTCGGTTAAGCCTGCCCGAACCCTGTCTCTTGCTGAGGCCGCCCAGGGCCCCTCCGAGCGGGAGCCCACCGGCTGGCCCGAGGTGGACCGGGTCCTTGGTGGCGGGTTCGTCCCCGGATCGGTCCTCCTCCTGGGAGGGGAGCCGGGCGTCGGCAAATCGACCCTCCTCCTTCAGACAGCAGGTGCGGTTGCGCACAGGGGTCTGTCAGTGGTCGTTGCCTCGGCCGAGGAGTCGGCGCAGCAGGTGGCGATGCGTGCCGGGCGTTTAGGCATCGGTGACGACCAGATTTCTCTGATTGCCGATGACGACGTGGACGCCATCGTGGCCCTGGTCGAGCGGGTCCGCCCCAAGCTCTTGATCGTGGATTCGATCCAGGCGGTGTCGGTGCCTGAAATCCCTTCCGCCCCCGGCGGTGTCGCCCAGGTGAGGGAAAGCGCAAGCCGGTTGGTGAGGCTGGCCAAGACCACCGGCACCGCCGTGGTGCTTGTCGGCCACGTCACCAAGGAAGGCGGGCTGGCCGGGCCCAAACTCCTCGAGCACATGGTCGACGTCGTTCTCTATCTCGAAGGGGACCCCGACCGCGGGTTCCGGGTCCTGCGCAGCATCAAGAATCGCTACGGGGCCACTCATGTCTCGGGAATGTTCGACATGAGCTCGGAGGGCCTGCTCGAGTTGGAGGATCCCTCAAAGGTGTTTCTCGAGGGGTGGCAGCCCGAGGTGCCGGGAACAGTCATCTATCCGGCAGTCGAAGGGAGGCGCTCGATCCTCGTCGAGATTCAGGCGCTTGTCTCGCCCAGCAATCAGCCGCAACCGAGGAGGTCGATCCGGGGCCTCGACCCAACGAGGGTCAATCAGGTCCTCGCTGTGCTCCACCGGCACGCCGGGCTCCCCTTGTATGACAAGGAGGTGTTCGTCAACGTGGTAGGCGGTTGGCGAATCGACGATCCGGGATCCGACCTCCCGGTGGCCATCGCAGTCGCCTCGTCGGCTTTCGACATTCCGCTGGGCAAGCTCGCCTCGTGGGGGGAGATCGGGCTGGCAGGAGAGGTCAGGTCGATCCCGTTCGAGGCCAGGCGCGTCGAGGAGTTGGATCGGATGGGTCTCGAGCACCGGGTGGCTCCAGTGGGGGGAGCATCGATGCGTCTCGGAGACGCGCTGGCCAGCGCCGGGCTCGGCTCCACCCCCACGTAATTGGGACCTACAGGGGTCATATCCGGACCTGTGGCTCCCAATTTCGAGTAGTTGTCGGCAGGACACGGCAAAGTCGGCCGGTAATCCAAACTGATAGCCTGCCGGACGTGGGCGACGCAACGATCAATGAGACCCTGGAGCGGCTGGCACCGGGGACCCCAATGCGCCGCGCATTGGAACGGATCATCCAGCAGGGCAAAGGTGGTCTGGTAGTCCTGGGAAACGGGTCCGGAGTCGAGGCGGCCAGTTCTGGCGGATTCACACTTCGAAGGACCAAGTTCACACCGGCCCGCCTGGCCGAGCTCTCCAAGATGGACGGCGGCATCGTCCTCGACGATGAGTGGGAAGTCATCTTGGCCTGCGCTGTCCATTTCGTCCCCGATGGCACCCTGCCCACCGATGAGACCGGCGCCCGGCACCGGACCGCCGAGCGCATGGCCGCCCAGACGGGCAAGCCGGTAGTTGCCGTGAGCGAGGGGCGCCGGGTTGCCACCTTGTTCTACAACGGGCAGAAGATCGAATTGGCCACCCCTACCGAGGTCACCGCTCACGTCAACCAGGAGTTGCAGAGCCTCGACAGGTTGCGAAGTCGTCTCAACGACTCGGATATGCGCCTCACCCGGCTCGAAGTGACCGGGCTTGCCACCCATCGTTCGGCGGTCACCGTGTTACAGCGAGCCGAGTTGCTCGACCGTCTCGGCAAAGTGGTTGAGGCCCGGGCTCTCACGCTTGGCGAGGACGGGCGCATCGTCGCGCTCCAGCTCAACGATCTCATGGCCGGGGTCGATTTCACCAAGCGGGCGATCCTTCAGGACTACTTGAGGCCGCTGCGTAGCAACTCTGTCGCCAGGGCCATAGGCCAGCTCGGGGGCATGACCGGGACAGAATTGGAGGATCCAAGTCTGGTGGGCACCGAGTTGGGTTTTCCCGACCTCGACGACCCGGCCGAGCCGCGCGGCTTTCGGATCCTGTCTCAGGTGGGGAGACTTCCGGACTCGGTCCGTGACGACATCATCCGGCACTTCGGCTCGGTTTCGAAGCTGCTCAACGCCAGTCAGTCAGCCCTTCTCGCCATCGAGGGAGTGGGCGAGACCAGGGCCGGCCAGCTCCGTGCTTTCTTCGACCGTTTGCTCGAGTCGGCCCACGAATGGGAGCCCGTGCTGGATTGATGCCGACCGCCGGTACTATCCGCCCTCGCTCATGGCTCAAACTGCATCGAAATACTCGGTTGGGGACAAGGTGGTTCATCCACAACACGGTGCTGCCACCATCCAGAAGAAGGTCAAACAGGAGTTCGGCGGTAAGAAGCAGGACTATTTCGTCCTCGATATCGCCACCGAGCAGTTGACCGTGATGGTCCCGTTGGACAAGGTCGACGACCTGATCCGCCCCGTGATCTCGAAGACCAAGTCCCGGGATGTCCTCAAATCGCTCAAAGGCGAGCCGGAGGAGGCGGGGGCAAACTGGAGTCGCTGGTACAAGGTCCTCAACGAGAAGATGACGTCGGGGGACATCTTCCAGGTGGCCGAGGTGGTCCGAGATCTGTCCTTCGCCCAGCAGACCAAGGGCATCAGCCCAGCGCTGAAGAGGATGCTCTCCAAGGCGCGTCTCACCCTGAGCTCGGAACTTGCTTTCAGTCTCGAAATCGACGAGGAAGAGGCGATCAAGAGGCTGGACCGGGCGCTGCCCACGGTCGAAACCGACGAGGAATGAGCGCGGAGCCAGCCGGCTTTCGCGTCGGTTGGGGCTTCGACGCCCATCGTCTCGACGGTGCGCCGCCACTCCTGCTCGGCGGAGTCACGATCTCGGATACTCTCGGGGTCACGGCAACCTCCGACGGCGATGTTCTGGCCCATGCAGTGATGGATGCAGTACTGGGCGCCTGTTCGCTTGGGGACCTCGGCGAGCACTTCCCCTCGGATAACCCCGACCTCGAGGGCGCCGACTCTATGGACCTCCTGCAACGGACCGTGGTCATGGCAAACCAGGCTGGATGGCAGGTCAGTCACGTGGACGCGACAGTGATCGCCGAGTCGGTCCGGGTGGCGCCGTTTCGCCAGGAAATCCGCAACCGTCTCGGGCGGGTTCTTGGTCTCGACGAACGGTCTGTATCCGTCAAAGCCACCACAACCGATGGCCTCGGCTTCATCGGGAGGGGTGAGGGCCTTGCCGTGGTAGCTGTGGTCACCGTGGGCCCCCTGCCGTAACATCTGGCCATGCTCCGGGTCCACAGCACGCTTCACCGCGCGGTCCTCCCCTTCGAGCCCCGTGACAAAGGCAAGGTGGCCATGTATGTCTGTGGCCCCACCGTGCAGTCCGAGCCCCACGTCGGTCACGGGCGCTCGGCGGTCGCCTTCGATGTCATGCGCCGATATCTCGCCTGGCGGGGCTTCGACGTGCTCTTCGTCCGCAACATCACCGACATCGAGGACAAAATCATCGCTGCGGCCAACGAAGCCGGTGAGAGTGTCGAGATCCTTGCCGTGGAGATGGCGAAGCGCTTCTCGGACGCCTACGCCGCCCTCGGGGTCCTGGAGCCTGATGTAGAGCCCAAGGCGACCGAGCACATCCCTGAGATCATCACCCTCATCCAGACCCTGATCGACCGTAACCTCGCCTACGCGGCTGGTGGCGACGTATATTTCTCGGTGCGCTCACTGGAGGGGTACGGGAAGCTATCCGGCCGCGACCCGGATGAGCTTCGTTCCGGTTACCGGATCGAGGTCGACGAGGCGAAGCAGGACCCGCTCGACTTTGCGCTCTGGAAAGCCGCCAAGCCTGGGGAGCCCTGGTGGGACTCGCCCTGGGGAGCGGGGCGCCCCGGATGGCACATCGAGTGCTCGGCCATGGCCTCGAAATACCTCGGTGAGGACTTCGACATTCACGGCGGCGGCACCGATCTCATCTTTCCGCATCATGAGAATGAGATCGCTCAGAGCGAAGGGGCCACCGGCACCTCCTTTTGCCGCTACTGGCTTCACAACGGGATGGTCAACCTTGGCGGTGAGAAGATGTCCAAGTCCACAGGAGTGGTCGTGGACCTCGCCACTCTTCTCGAGGACCAGGGAGGCAGAGCGCTTCGTCTCCTCTACCTGAGGGCTCACTACCGGTCACCCCTCGATTACTCCGAGGAGCTTCTGGCCGAGGCCGCCGAAGCTCTCGATCGCTTGCAGCGGTTTGGGGAGAGAGTCGAGGCTGGTGAGCCGGACCCTGGGGCCATTGCAAGCTTCGTCGAGGCGATGGATGACGATTTTGGGACACCACAAGCAGTCTCTCTCCTCTTCGACCTGGTCCGTGAGGGAAACCGCCTCCTCGATGAGGGTGGCGTTGCAGGCCCAGTTGCGGGCGCCGTGGCCCAAATAGTCGCGGTTCTCGGTTTGGACGATGCCAGCACCGCCGGAGAGGGGTCCTTCGACCTGGCCGGCCTGGCGGGGCGCTTCGGGGTCGATGGTGACGATCGCGAGATCCTTGCGGCGCTGGTGGCGATGCGGAACCGGGCCCGCGCCGAGAAGCGATACGACGAGGCCGATGCCATCCGCGATGAATTGGATCGGGTCGGCGTGATTCTCGAAGACGGGCCCCATGGCACCAAGTGGCTACGGAAATAGGGTCGAGGGTCTTCACGCGGTAGAAGCCGCGGCGGCCGCGGGACGGGTGCTTCGGCTGTCGGTGGAATCGAGGCGTCGGGGACGGGCTGAGATCGAAGCTTTGATCGGCCTGGTCGGCGAAGAGCGGGTTTCAGTAGTCGAGGATGTTCGGCCTCATGCCGAGACCGAGGCCCCCCAGGGCCTGGTGGCCGAATGTCGCCCGATCATGCCGCTGCCCCTGGACAGCATGCTCGTCGAGGGGGCGGCGGTGATGGTCCTCGATCACGTCGAGGACCCGCAGAATGTGGGAGCGATAGCCCGTAGCGCCGTGGCATCGGGGATGACGGGAATGGTGGTCTCGGCAAGGAGGGCCGCTCCCCTTTCTGCCGCCGCTTTCAAGTCCTCGGCCGGAGCCCTTGAACGGCTACCGGTCTCCATTGTCGGCTCCATCCCCGATGCGCTGAGCCGTCTCAAAGACTTGGGGCTGTGGTTGGTGGGGCTGGATTCGGGAGGAGCTTCTGAGCTGTTTGGTCTTGATCTTCTCACCGAACCGGTGGCCGTGGTGATCGGCGCCGAGGGTGCGGGTCTGAGCCGTCTCACCGCAGAACGATGCGACCTGGTGGTCTCAATCCCGATGGCCGACGAGTCCGAGAGCCTGAACGCGTCGGTTACCGCTGCCCTGGCCGGTTTTGAGATAATGAGGGTTCGGCGCAACCACGCCACGCCGGGTTAGCTCAGTCGGTAGAGCAGCTGTCTTGTAAACAGCAGGTCATCGGTTCAACTCCGGTACCCGGCTCCAAGGTTCTCAGGCCGTCGACTCCACCGACGGGCTTCCTTTGTCTTCCCGCAGAAACAAAGTGGGGATGGCTAGCAGGACCAGCGGGAACAAGACCAAGGTCACGCTGGTCGGCAGCACCGACAGGAATAGCATCCCTCCCCAACCGATCAGACGAGCCGCCCGGTTCCTGAATCGACTCGGCCCATCGAAGCTGAGGAGATAGAGCATTCCCCCGGCTGTGCCAGCAAGGCCTGCGCCGATGATCCAAACCAAGACCCAGCCGGCGTAAGCCTGCTCAACCACGTTGACGATGAGGACCCAGAAGCCAAGGATGGTGAAGGTCAACCCCACCAGGCGGCCGAAGGTCCGGGTCAGACGTCCAAGCACATGCAGAGTGTATGGCCAAACGGCATCCTCCTTCTGTTCTGGGGCAGAATGCCTCGGAGGGCCAAATGCCCGAGTATCCAGGGCAGGAGAAATACCCTCAAACCAATGCTCAACGCAGATGAGAGGGCTGTCCTCGAATTCGAAAGCTCGTGGTGGCTCCAGCCAGGGCCTAAGGATCAGGCTATCGAATTCAGCCTTGGTCTGACTGCCGCCGGGTATTACGAAACTCTGTTAGCTCTGATCGATCGCCCGGAGGCGATGCGCCATGATCCGCTGACCGTGAAGCGTGTGCTGTCCGTCATCGTCATCCCGTCGGAGCCGGCAGCAGGAGTTGGCTGATGGCCGGTAAAGGCAGGCACGCCTCCAAGTCGTCGGGCGCCTTCTATCGAGATCTACTGTTCATGACCGTGGGGATCATCCTGGTGGGGGCCGCGGTGTTTCTTCTCCTGTATCTGTTGGCGGGCGATCGCACTCCAGAGGCGGCCGGGACCACGACGTCCACCACCGAGACAACGACGAACCAGGGCCCAACAACGACGGCTGAGACGACGACTTCGACAGGCTCCGGATCGACCACAGCGGCGACCGTGCCGCTCCGTGGCCCTGAGGACGTGAGGGTGACGGTGCTCAACTCGCTTGCCTTGTCCGGTGCTGCCGGGCGTTTCACCCAAAAGCTTGCCGACGCCGGCTATCAGACCCTGCCCGCCGACGATCTCGATCCCGAATACGACCCGTCTCGTGTCTGGTACCGCGACGGCTTCTCCGCAGAGGCCAACGCACTTCTCAGCCTGTTGCCCGGCGCCACAGTGGAGCCGTTGCCCGACCCGGCCATGGCCCCGGGGGCCGATCTCATCGTTGTTCTCGGCGTCGGTTTCGAAGAATGACCCATACCGCTTCGGGCTCCGGCCGAGGCTTTCCCAGGGCGTGGCTGCTCCCGATTGCCGCCCTCGTCGGGATCCTGATCTATGCCGCCCTGGGCTGGCTCAGTCGCTCGGTAGTCATCGACTTTCTATCCTGGTGGCCGCTTTGGCTACTGATTGTCGGCGTCGGCGTCCTGACCCGGGGAAAGCGGATTGGAAGGATGCGTCTCTCCGGGCTGGTGCCGATGCTGGCCCTGGCCGCCCTGGGGGTGTTTCTTGCCGGGCATCTATTGGGCTGGGACGTCATGCCCTCCTCGGTTCCCCCACTGGTCGGCCCGGCATCGGACTCGATGACCACGGCAGCCATGTCAGCCAGAATCGATGGGCGTCTCGATGTGGGTCTTGGCCAAACCGGCCTTCTCTATTCGGCAGAGTCGATCCGCACCGGCGGTGACATCGGGCTCCCCGAGGCAGTGGAGCGCACCCAGGGGACATCGATCGCTGTCGTTCTGGAGTCGGTGGATGACCCCGGGCTCTTCACCTTTTCCGGATGGGCTCTGGGCCTGGATCCCTCTCCTGCTTGGGCACTGTCACTTGGAGGTGAGATGTCTGCCGACCTCTCGGCGATCCGGGTGACCGAACTTCAGGTGGAAGGTCGAGGCTCGGTCCGGCTGGGAACCCCGATGTCCGAGACACCGGTGTCGATCTCCGGAGATTTCGAGATCACCGTGCCCGGAGGGGCAGCGGTGCGGGTGGTCGGCGTTGCGGAAGTGCCCGGCGATTGGACCGAAACCGCCGATGGATGGGAATCTCCTGCCGGCACTGGCGGATGGGTGGTCTCGGTGACGGAAGGGTCGACCCTGGCGATCCGAGAGGGCTAGTTACAATCCGGGGAATCGTGCCCTCTGACCGGCTGCAACGGCTTGCTCTCATCGTCTGGACTGCCGTGGGAGTCCTGGCCCTCGGATATGTCTTCATCTACATCGCCGGCTCGATACGAGTCATCTGGCTGCCGATCGCTTTTGCCGCCGGGCTGGTGTTCCTCCTCGAGCCGCTGGTCAGGGTGTTCGAGCGGATGCGAATGCCAAGGGTGGTGGCGGTCATCCTTTCGTTTCTGGTGGTGGTCGCCGTCATCGTGGCCATCGCCGCTCTCGTTTTGCCCACAATCAGGGTCCAGGCCCAGGAGCTGGGGAAACAACTACCTGACCTCTACCTGTCGGGGATCGAGTGGCTGCGGGAGGCGGGTGCCAAGCTGGGCATCAACATCGACGATGTGCTCAGTCAGCAGCACATCGAAGACTGGCTCAACGACCCCGCCAACCAGGAGACGGTCCAAAACCTCCTGCTTGGGTTCGGGGCTGGCGCCGGTCAGTTAATCCGGGGCGTCACGGAGGCCTTTGCCGTGCTGGTGCTGGCTCCGGTTCTGGCCATCTACATCCTGATCGATCTCGAGAATTTCAAGGCCAGTTCCCTCGGGATGGCCCCGCCCCGTCACCGCGAGGAGACTGCCTTCGTAGCCGGCGAGGTGAGCACGGCGATGGGCTCATTCGTGAGGGGACAGCTTCTGGTGGCCCTGATCGTGGGGATCGCCTCCACCTTCGGGATGTGGCTGATCGGGCTTCCTTTCTGGCTGATCATCGGGATTCTCGCTGGTTTCCTCAATCTCATCCCGTTCCTCGGACCGGTGGTCGGTGGCGCGTTGGCCGCCCTGGTGGCGTTGCTCAACGGGGACCCAACGCAAGCGCTATGGGCGGTCTTGATCATGGTTGGGATTCAACAGCTAGACAACCATGTCATCACGCCGCTGGTACAAAGGGCACGGGTGAATCTCTCGCCTCTGGTCATCATCCTCGCCCTGATCATCGGGGGATCGGTCGCGGGCTTGCTAGGCGTCCTGGTAGCGGTCCCGGTGACTGCGGCACTCAGGATCATCATCGGCCACATCTGGCGGACCAGGGTGCTGGGGGAGACCTGGGGGGAGGCAAGTCGAGCAATGATCGAGTACACCGAGCCCCCGGATCGAATTGCAGGCATCAGACGCCGACAGCCCGATCAGAATCGTCTGTTCGATACCCAGGAGCTGTCATCTTTAGCGGATGACTCCGCCAAAGACTCGTAAACGCGTTGGAGGTGCCCCTCCCCGCCTGCGGCGGTTCTCCCCCCAACGCTCGCTTCGCTCACTGGGGGGAGAAACTTCAGACGTCGCCCAGGTATGCCGCTCGCATCTGAGGATTGGCCAACAGTGCCTGGGCAGTGTCGTTGAGGACGATTCGCCCGGTTTGGAGAACGTAGCCACGATCGGCGATGGACAAGGCCATGTTGGCGTTCTGCTCGACCACGAACACGGTGGTCCCCGCGGCGTTGATCCGCTGGATGATCTCGAAGTTCTGGGCAACTAACACCGGGGCGAGACCCATCGACGGCTCGTCCATCAAAAGAACTCTCGGCCGCGCCATCAATGCACGACCCATCGCCACCATCTGCTGCTCTCCACCAGAGAGCGTCCCCGCCTTCTGACCCAACCGCTCCTTTACCCGTGGAAAGATGTCGAACACCCGCTCGTAGTCGCCGGCGAGGTCTTCCCCGTGGCGAAGGTAGGCACCGATCTCGAGGTTCTCCTTGACCGTCATCCGCTTGAACAGCCGACGGTTCTCCGGAACCATCGTCACCCCTTTGGCAACCCGCTGTGCCGTGGTCCAGCTGTTGACGTCTTCTCCCTCGAGGTAGACCGCACCGGTTGTCGGCTTCAGATATCCCAGGATCGTCTTGAGGGTCGTGGTCTTGCCCGAGGCGTTTCCACCGAGGAGGCAGACCATCTCGCCGGCGTAGATCTCCAGATTCACGTCCTTGAGGATGTGGGCCGGCCCGTAGTGGGTGTTGATGTCCTTGAAGGCGAGGATCGGGATGCGCCCGGTCATCCGTCCGACTCCGCGGGCCGCCCCAGGTAGGCCTCGATGACGGCCTCGTTGGACGAGATCTCATCGTACGAGCCCTCAGCCAGTTTCACCCCGTGGTCGAGGACAACCACCCGGTCGGACACATCCCGGACCACCTTCATGTCGTGCTCGATGACGACGACCGTGAACCCCATCACGCTCCTGAGCTGGCCGATCAACTCGGTCAACTCGACTGTCTCCTTCGGGTTCATTCCGGCAGTTGGCTCGTCCAGGAGGAGGAGCCGGGGCTCGGTCGCCATGGCCCGCGCAATTTCCAGTCTTCTTCGATTGGCATAGGAGAGGACATAGGCGAGTTGGTCGTGGCGGTAGCCGGAGAGCCTCGTGCCGAAGAAGTCGAGGATCGCTTTCGCCTTCTCTTCGATCATCTTCTCCTCGCGCCGTTGACGGGGTGTGGTGAAGATGGCGCCAAAGAGACCCGCCTTCGTTCGACAGTGCTGGCCGACCATCACGTTCTCGAGCACCGTCATGTTGGGGAAGAGCCGGACGTTCTGGAAGGTGCGGGCGATGCCGCGCGCCGTGATTTCATTGGGCTCGTGTCCGGCGAGGTCGGTGCCGTCGAAGACGATGCTTCCACCATCGGGGGGGAACATCCCTGAGATCACATTGAAGAAAGAGGTCTTGCCCGCACCGTTGGGACCAATTACCGAAACGATCTCACCCTCGTCGATCGAGAAGTCGACGCCGTCCAGTGCCTTCAGACCTCCAAACGTCTTCTGCAAACCGGTGATCTCGAGAAGGGCCATCAGGTGGCGACCTCGCCTGCGGTGGCCTCGGTGAATTTGCCCTCCTTGTCGAGCCAGGCGTCCTGGCTCAGGTCCTCGACATGGAGCTCCCTCGATCTTCGGGCCGAGGGAATCAGACCTTCTGGTCGCTTCAGCATCATCACGATCAGCACAAATCCGTAAATGAGCAGTTTGTACTCGGCGAATTCGGCGAGCAGACCCGGAGACTTGGGGCCACCGAGCACCCCTACGAGAACGAGGGAGCCGACCAGAATTCCCGGGATGCTGCCCATACCGCCCACGATCACCACCACCAGGATGATGAGGGACACCAGTACGTCGAACGAGTTGGTGAAGACGGTCGCGACCTTGGCGCTCACCAAGGCGCCGGCGAATGAGGCGATCACCGCTCCGGAGATGAACGCGAGGAGCTTGGCGCTGACCGTCCCCACACCGGTCGCCTCGGCTACATCCTCGTCCTCTCGCATCGCGGCCCAGGCGCGGCCGATCCTGGCGTTCTGCACCCGGTAGGAGATGAATACGGCAATACAGACGAAGATGGCGGCGAAATAGACGAAAAGCTCCGGTTCCACACCCGAAATCTCCTGCCCGAAGACGGGTATCCCGGGTATCGCCCGGATCCCTTGAGCACCTCCGAAGAATGGCTTCAACCAGTCGGAGAGCAGGAGGACCCTGACGATCTCCCCGAATCCGAGGGTGACGATGGCTAGATAGTCACCACGCATGCGGATCACCGGGGTACCAACCAGGATCCCCGCGATTATGGCCATGACCATTGCCACTCCCAGTGCCGCCCACCATCCGAGCTGAAGATCCCAGGTGTGGCCGATCGGCGAGGTCAGCACGGCAGTCGTGTAAGCACCTACGGCGAAGAAGGCCACGTAACCGAGGTCGAGAAGCCCGGCATACCCGACCACGATGTTCAGACCGAGACCCATCAACATGAGCAGGCAGACGTTGATCAGAAGCTCGTTGATCAACCCGCCGACGATCATCGGGATGACCACGATTCCCACCCCGATCAGGATGAAGGCGAGCAGCGTCGGTCGGGACCTACCCTTCGTATCTGCTCCGACCAACCGTTCTCGCAGGATGCTCTTTCCCCCACGAAGGTATAGGCGAGTACTGCCACCACCACGAAGATGATCAATGCGGCGTACGTATTGAGGCCGCCGTTGAGGGCGTAGATGAAATCGGTGAGCGCCGGAACGAAGCTGAATATGTCCGTGACCACTAGTTCGAGGAAGGCAAGGCCCAACACCCAAGTCGCTCCATAGGCGACCGCTCTCCGAGCCCGATCCGGGATGAGGCGGAGCGCACCTCCGGCAGCCCCGGCTACCACGGCACCAAGGGTCAACAAGGCCAGACCGACGCCCAGATCCTTGTCGAAAGTCATCTCCTTGACCATGGCGGGGCCCATGTTGGGGAAGGTGTCGGTGAGATCTGTGCTGTTGACCAACAGGAGGTAGAGCGAGGTCGAGATCCCGCCAACCAGCCCGATGACTGCCCCGTTGAGCACGTCCCGGATATTGGGTGGTTCCGTCTCGAATCCTTCGAGGGCTACCCGTTTGGTCGAGACCCACACGATCGCAAATGGGAGACCGAACAGGACGGCGTAGCCCATGGTCAGGATGGGTGAGATCAACACCTTGCTGTTGAAGGTCTCCACCATCCCGATCGCGCCGACGAAGCTCATCGTCAGCCCGGTGAGCAGACCTCGCTTCACCGTAGTGGCGAAGCTCATACCCGGTCCTCTGAGCCGAGTTGCTCTCCGAGCAGGCCGGAAGGCCTGAAGATGAGAACCAGGATCAGCGCGCTGAACGCCACCACGTCCTTGAGCTGGGACACGGATGGGATCCCGAGTCCGGCGAGGATCAGTAGCGGGCCAACCCCTTCGAACAGACCGAGCACCACCCCGCCGAGGAGGGCACCAGGAAGGTTTCCGACACCACCGAGCACGGCAGCGGTGAAAGCCTTGATCCCCGGGATGAACCCGCTGGTGAAGGTGACGCTGCGGAAGAGCAGCGCCCACATCAAAGCGGCCACCCCGGCCATAGCGCCGCCGATTGCGAATGTGGTAACGATGGTTCGATCGACGTCGATCCCCATCAGCCCGGCGATTTCCTTGTCCTCCGCCACCGCTCGAACCGCACGGCCACTCTTGGTGCGAGTCACGAAATACCAAAGGCCGGCAGCCGAGATGATGGCCACGATGATCACCATGAGCTTGGTGGTCTCGATAGGGATGCCAAGGACGTTGACCCTTCCGCCCCAGGCTCCGGGCAGAGACGGGTAGGTGTGGATGCCAACACCGAACAGCCCGGCAAACGTGTATTGGATGAAGAAGGAGATGCCGATCGATGTGATCAGCGGGATCAGACGAGGTGCTCCCCTGAGTCTTCGGTAAGCGAGTTTCTCGACGAGGATGGCGGTCAGCATCGAGGTTGCCATCGCCACCACCAGGACGATAAGGATCGACGGTATCGGGTTGGCGTCCCAGTAACCACTCTGGGCCAGTCGGTTGGCGGCGACGAATCCCACCATGGTTCCGGCCATGAACACCTCGCCGTGGGCGAAGTTGATGAATCCGAGCACGCCGTAGACCATCGAATAGCCGAGTGCGATTAGCCCATACATCGAGCCCTGGGCGATGCTGGAGATGATCAGATCCCTCCATTGCTCGACTGTTGGCCCCTCGCCATCGAGGAACAGCTGTATCGATCCAAACAGGCCGACGGCGATCGTGATGATTGCGGCGACACGGATGAACCAAAGGAAGGAATCGACCCAGTTGAAGCGAAACCGTCTGGTTTTGGTTGGCTTGATCTCGATGGAGGTCGTCACGCGGTGGGGCGACTATAGAGAAAGCCCCGGTCCCCACAGGGGGGGACCGGGGCTTTTCTCATTCAGTCATTCGTCTCAGGGACGAGTGATCCTTGGATCAACCGGCTGAGCCATCGTACGAGAACACGACGTTCTGCTTGCCTGCCGCAATGTCAGACGGGTCCGAGTTCTGGACGACGGTGATCTTGGTCGCACCGCAATCGCCGAACGCGTCACAGGCCAGGATCCCGATCAGACCCTCGAAACCGGTCGTGCTGTTCAACTGATCGCGCAGCGCCTGACGATCGATGGTCAGGTTGCCTGCCCCATCGTCGACAGCCACCGTGTTGATGGCGTCCAAGAGCATCACGGTCGCGTCATAGGCATGGGCCCAGAAGGCGGCCGTTGGCGCCGCGCCGACGGTCTCGTTGTAGGCCGCGAGCACTTCATCGGCTGACTTTCCGGTGATCCCGTTCTTGTTGGTTCCATAACGCTGGTCAGGACCGGAGAAGAACATGTCCTTCGATTCCGGCAGTTCCATGAAGTTGTCCACCAGGAGGCCGTCCGCGCCCATGAGGAGCACGTCCTCCAGGCCAGCCACTCCACCGATCTGCTGAACGATGTAGTTGCCCTCGGGCGGGAAGTCCGGGAAGAAGATGGCCTCAGGAGCGCCACCCGCAACTTCGGTCAGGACCGGGACCATGTCGGTGGTCTGACCCTTCACCATGGAGGTCGCAACCACGATCTCTCCGCCCAACTTCTCAAATGCGTTGGCAAAGGCAGTTGTCAGGCCCTCGGTGTAGGGGTCGCCATCATGGATGGTGGCGGCCTTGGTGATGCCCTTCTCCGTGTACATGAACTCAGCCGCGGCTTGACCCTGGAACAGGTCGTTATGGGCGGTCCGGTAGTAGCCGGGGAAGTAGTTCTCGGCTGCGTTGCCCTGCAGGTCGGAGGTCAGTGACGGTGAGGTGTTGGATGGTGAAATCATCACCAATCCGGCGTCGGAGATCGACGGCATCGCACCGGCGGCGGCGCCGGAGCAGGACGTCCCGATTACACCAACCACCTGAGTATCGGCGACGATCTGGGCGGCTGCTGCCTGCCCACCGTCGGCGGTGCAAAGGTCGTCGAGCCCGGTCCCAAAGGTCACATCGTGACCCTGGATCTGTCCGTAGTCATCGATGGCAAGCTGGGTCGAGGCCTGATTCGGCAGACCGAGCGTCGCCACTTCACCGGTGATCGCTTCGAGGGAACGGATCTGGATCGCCTCGCCCGCGGCGACGGTCACGGAGCCAAGGGCGCTCGCCGCTGCCGAGGTCGTGGTCGCTTCCGCGGCCGCCGTGGTGCTCGTTGCCGCAGCACCCTCGGTGGTCGTCGTGCCTTCGTCTTCTCCGCCGCCACAGGCAGCCAGAATCAACGAGAGGACAGCCAGAACCGTGAGAAGCTTGAGGCCTCTCTTTGTTTTCATGTGTTTCCTTCCTCCACTTGGTCAAAGCGGCGCGAACTAGAGCCGCGCCGTGTATGGGCGACTTTAGACCCCAATTTGGGTTCCGGCACTTTGGGCGGCCCTTAGTGCCTGGTCGGCGTACCGTGTCAGGGTGGTCCAGGCATCTAATGTCGTGGAGGATGCGAGGGATTCGACCCCGCAGAAGCAGAATCGCAGGGGCCTCGTCTTGTTTGGCGCCGGACTTCTGATCGGCGGTGGGCTTGCAGTTCTTTTGCTCGACACCGGCACTGCGACTGAGCCGACCCCGACCACGTCGACCCTTGGCCCACAAGACACGCATGTGGTGACTGTCGTCGGGATCAGCGAGGAGATCCCCGGCTTTCCCGACGGCCTTAAGGCCATCAGACGTGGCGAAGGACGGAGTCTCGAACTCGTGGTCTGGCCACAACGCGGAGAGCCCTCGTTGAGGTCGGTTCCCTTCGGCGTTTCGTCGCCACCCGATCCCGTGGCATTCGACCTCTCGGGACGACTGTCGGCCACACTCGTTCCAGCCCCCGATGACGTAACCAGCATCCTCTACGCAGGGGTACCGGAGGGGGCGGCGGTCGTCTCACTCGATGTCACCGGATATGCATGGCACGACTCGATCCCGGAAGTGCTGGCGTACACGACGTTTCAGGAGGGGGAGACGGGGATTTGGGTGACCCGAGGAAATCTCGCTAGCTCGGAGTCTTTCGCCCAGGCTGTCGGGGTCGAAGGCGGCGTGGCCGCCGTCGGTGAATGGGGGTTCGCCGTCCAGGACGGTGACCAGGTTGCCCTCTTCGATGTCTTCGGCAACGTGACACAGCTGGGCACCGGTCGCATCCTTGGCTCGGAGCCATCGGGGTGGCTTGCCGTCGATGACAACGGTCTGGCGCTGATCAATGTCGATGGTTCCAGTCGAGTGATCCCGATCGGTGCGAGCTCGCTGCTCGATGCCACCTTTTCGCCTGACGGCACCCTTCTCGCGGTGGTGACGGATGAAGGGATGACCGTGCTCTCGCTCGGTGACGGAATCGTGGTTGCTGAGACTTCGGAGCAGGCCGGGATGTCACAGGTCGTGTGGTCGTCTGATAGCCGATATGCGGTGTTCCCCGGGGTGCATGGTGTCTATGTCCTCGACACCAGCGACAGCACCGTCCGACAAGTGATGCCGGCGGATGTCTTCACCGGGCTCGCCACGTTCAACCTCGACGCGCCATGATGTAAGACGTGGCGACCTTTCACGTTCTCAATGTGGGGTACGGCGGCGAACGGGTCGCCTCAACGGTTTCGCTCATCGTTTCAGGGAATTCTCTGATCGTCGTCGATCCCGGGATGGTCGTCTCGCGGTCGGTCATCCTCGACCCGATCGATCGTCTTGGTCATCGGCCCGAGGACATCACCGACGTTGTGATCTCCCACCATCATCCGGATCACACCATCAACATCGCGTTGTTTCCCAATGCCAGGGTTCACGACCATTGGGCCATATATGAAGGTGACGCCTGGGACGATCGGCCGGCCGAGGGTTTTGAGGTGGCACCCGACGTGACCCTCTGGGAGACCCCGGGGCACACCGCTCAGGACATAACGACGATGGTGCGGGCCGGCGACGAGTTGGTCGCCTTCACCCACCTCTGGTGGTATCGAGAGGCTCCGTACGACGATCGGTTGGGTACCGATCAGGATGCACTCCATGTCGGCAGGGAGCGGGTTCTCGAGGTTGCCACGTTGATCGTGCCCGGCCATGGTGAGCCCTTCGTGCCTGACTCCTCGACCTCCCGTTAGCCTCCGGACATGGCCGGAACTGGACCGATCGAGGAACTCGCCGCAACCGATTCCTACCTGGCGCGTGCCGAAGGTCGGGTTCTCGAAATCCTCGACGGGGGGCTCTTTTTGGATCGGACGGTCTTCTACGCCAGGGGCGGAGGCCAGCCGGGCGATGTAGGCCTTATCCGCTGGGATGGCGGGGAGGTCCAGGTGATCGACACCGTCCGACGGGAGGGCAAGCCGTTCCATGTGGTTGCCGAGGACGCGGTGCTGCCCGACCTGGGGACCTCGGTGGAGGGCGTTATCGAATGGGATCGGCGCTATCTGACAATGAAGACCCACACCGCTCTACACGCTCTCTCTGGGGTCATATTTCGGGATTTCGGGGCCAAGGTGACCGGGGGGAACATGGACCCGGGGGTGGCCCGCATGGATTTCGAACTGGACGGGATCTCAGTCGAATTCGGTCAAGCCGTAGAGCGAAAGCTGAACGAGGAGCTGACCAAGGGGTATCCGACCGAGGTCGTGTTCATGGCCCGCAGCGAGGCCCTCAAGGATCCAGACCTGATCCGAACCAAGGTGAATTTGATCCCGGAGTGGGTCGAGGAGATCCGTGTCATCGACATCGTCGGGTTGGACCGCCAGGCAGATGGCGGCACCCACGTCGCCTCCACCCTCGAGGTGGGTGAGGTGAGAGTGGTCAAAACCGAGTCCAAGGGGAAGGCGAACAAGCGGATGCGGATCGAGATCAGCTGAGCCGCATTCGCGTACCTGAGGTACGTTGAGCCACATATGGCGTTAGCCCGGACATAGAAAACGGGCACCCCTCGAGTTCTGTGCGGGACCAGCGCCACATATGGCGGGATGTACCTCAGGTACGCATGACCGGGTGACAGTCACCGCGACCGTAAAGGCCAGTCCAAGTACCGAATACCAGGTACCAAGTACCCGTAATGCTCGACTTCATTCTGGGCCTAGCGCTCGCCGGTCTCCTGGTTCGAGGGTGGACACGTGGATTCGTCCGTGAGGTCCTCGATCTAGTTGGGCTCATCCTTGGGGTCTGGATCGCCTTCAGGCTGAGTGCCCCCCTTGGCGAATTCCTCTCCGATCGGTTCGGAGTTGCGCCGGAGGTGGCGGCCATCGGCGCGGGAATCGTTCTCTTCGTCTTGTTCGGGGTGGCGATGGCCGTCGCAGCGCGCTATCTGTCGAAGGTGATGAACCTCCCTGGGCTCACCATGATCAACCGGGTGGGCGGAGCGGCAGTGGCTTTCGGATGGGGGATCGTGATCGTTCTGGTCGTCATCAACCTCGCCCTGGTGATGCCGCTCCCTCCCAGCTGGGATCAGGCCATCGAAGACTCTGCTGTGGCTCAGGCAATTGCCGGGCCGGAGGCATTGCCGCAACAAGCTTTCGAATCGATCGGGTCGAGTCAGGTGCTGTCTTCCATGACCGCCCTGCAATCGGTACTCGGGGCGAGCCGGGCGGTTCCCGAAGGAGATGAGGTCATCATCATCCCCGGCGCGCTGGAGGACGAGACCAGACAGGTCCGCGACGAGGTTGCTGATCTGATGGTTCGTGTCAACGAGTACCGCGCCGGCCTAGGTCTGAGCGCACTAACCACGAGCGCCGTGTTCACCGATGTCGCCGAGGCCCGAGCCGCCGGCATGTACACGACTGGTCGCATCTCCCGGGACACCCCTACCGGCGGAAGCGTCCTCGACGACCTCGCTGCGGCCGGGGTGAGGCCGGCCCTCGCGGGTGAGAACCTGGCCCTGGCCAGCAGCACTCGCGCCGCCTTCGACGGGATGCTCGATTCCCCAACGGCTCTCGCCCAACTCAACGAACCGGGTTACGACCGGGCCGGGGTTGCCGTGGTCCAGGGCCCCACAGGCCGGCTCGTGGTGGTGGTGTTCGGCGGCTGATCCCAAATGCAGGGCGTCACGGATATCGCGTGATCTGCATAGAAGAAGAAGCGGTCAAACCGTCGTGGGAGCCGGCTCGGGGACACTTCGGGCCCGGGCGACCGCAACGAAGCCGACCCCGGCCAGGACCAGGGCAGCACCGATCAACTGAATCGTCGACGGCCTCTCGTCGAAGATCATCGCCGCCCAGATCATCGTCAACACCGGCTGGACCAGGATGATGGTTGCCGTCTCGACCGCGGGAAGACGGGGGAGTGCGTAACCGATGAGCAGCCAGCCCCCGACCTGGGACCCCAGCGCCACGGCGAGCAACCAGCCGTGACCCGGCCAGGTGGGCACGAAGTCGATACCCCCGGTGAGTGGGCTGAGGAGGAGGACCGTCACCAATCCGCCCGCGGTGGCCTCCATCAGCGGTCCGGCCGGCGGTGCCTGGATGTCGTTCGCATTGCGGAATACCAGGATGAAGGCGGCGTAGAACACCGCCGAGACCAGGGCGAGCAATGTCCCCAACAACGGGTTGGATCCAAAAGCGTCCGCCTGGCCCAAGCCGCTGACCAGGGCAACCCCAATCAATACGACGGGTATTGCGACCAGGATCCGCCGGCTTGGCCGCTCGCCGAAGATGAGCCAGGCGGCGATGGCCACGATGACCACCTGTGAGTTGGCGATGAGCGTGCTCAACCCGGCCCCGATGTAACCGATGGCGGTGTGCCACGCAATCATGTCGACACCCATTAGGAAGCCGGAGCCAAAAGCGAGCAGTCGCTTCTGCCTGGTCCGATGGTCTCGGTCCCGGTAGGCGAACCAGATCACGAAGAGGACCGGCAATGCATAGGCGAGCCGGAAAAACGCTCCGGTGACCGGATCGACTCCTGACAGCTCGAAGAAGATCCCTGAGAACGAAATGGCCAGGGCGCCGGCCAGCGCGGCGAGCAGGGTCACGCGACGGGCAGGCCGTCGGCCAGATCAGGGAAATTCACGCCGTGGAAACTTCCAGGTCGCGCAGCTCGGCGAAGGAGGCGTGGATCGCCTGCAGGAAGACATCGGAATCGGGCAGGGTGTCGTAGTCGGCGTGGATCCCCCACAACATCCGTCCGTTGTAGGAGAAGAGGGCGATGCCCAGACCGTGTTGCGCCCAGAGCGGGACCATCGGGTAATTGGCCAGCATCTCGCCCTCGAGAAGGTACATGGGGAATTGGGGCCCGGGGATATTGGTCACGGTCATGTTGAAGGGTCGCATTCGGGAGCCAACCACCCGGTTCGCCAGGGAGAGCAAGGTGATCGGCGTCCCCGAACTTATCTCCACGAGTGTTGCGGCGCCCAAGGCCTGATTGCTCTTCTTTAGGTTCAGGGTCCGCTCCTTGATCAGCTGATGGCGTACCAAGGGGTCGATCTCTTCGATGGGGAGGTCGATCAACCACATCGCCACCTGATTGCCCAATGCGCCCTTCTGATCGGCGCGCCGGGTCGAGACCGGGTTCATGACCCGGAAGGCGGTCTCCGACACGTCGTAGTCGCGATGTTCGATCAGGAAATGGCGGATCGCCCCGGCGGCGATGGTGAGTACAACGTCATTCAATGACCCACCCAGTTTGTTCTTGACCTGTTTGAGGTCGGCCAGGGGAATGTCGGTCCAGTCGAAGCGGCGATTGGGCCCGATGTCGGGATTGAGCGGGGTGCGGTCCGACGTGGTTAGCCAACCGGAGCGAAGCGAGGACAGTGCTGCGGCCGACTTGTCCATTGTCCGGTCGGCGAGGTCCTTCCCGTCCCGCACGGTTTCGGAGAGGTTGGTCAGACGGTCGATGAGACGCCGCGTGGCATGGGCCAGTTCGGCGACCGCGAGCTGGCTCGGGGTCGGGGCCGGGCGAGGGGTCCACGCAGGTGCTTCCTCGATCTCGGAGGTGGGGATGACATTGAGCAGGATCGTGGTGAGGTCGACTCCGGAGAGCCCGTCGATCATGCAGTGGTGGATCTTGGCGATGATGGCGAAGCGGTCCTCGTCAACGCCTTCGACCACCCAGAGCTCCCATAGCGGCTTGTCCCGGTCCAACGGTGTGGAGACGATGCGCCCGGCCAACGCTTTGAGCTGAGCATCCGACCCCGGTCGGGGCAGGGACGTGTGGCGAACGTGGTACTCGAAGGCGAACTGGTCGTCATCGACCCAGACTGGATGCCGGTTGTATGGGACCCAATCCAAACGCTGCCGATAGCGGGGGATGTACTGCAGCTTGGAGAGGATGTGGGCCTTGATCCGATCGAAATCGATCCCCCCGTCCGGCCCCTTCAACGGCGACGCGTCGAAAAGGGCGACACCGGCGACGTGCATGTGGCTGGTCCTCGTCTCGAGCGCGAGGAACGAGGCGTCGAGATAGGTCAGCAACTCGTAGTGGAAGTCGGTCATCAGCCGTAGAACCTACCCGAGGTCATCCCGACATGAACCACAGCATTTACGGTGCGAGCAGTCTGTGTTTCGGCCGGAGTCGTAGCGGTCAGGTTGATACCCATTTTCGATCGTCTAGCTTGCCCCTCATGGCTCGCCAATGCCAGATCCTGCGTGTGTTTACCCGTGAGGAGTCAGGTGGCAATCACCTGGGGGTGGTCACCGACCTGACCGGGTTGACCTCCGAGGGGATGCAGGCGATCGCCACCGATCTCGGATACTCGGAGACCATCTTCTGTGACCTCACAGGGGATGTCCCGATGGCGCGGATCTTCACGCCCGCCACCGAATTGCCTTTCGCCGGGCACCCCCTCGTGGGTCTCGGCTGGTACCTCAACGACGTGCTTCCGGACCCTGTGGACCGGATCCACTATCAGGTGGACGAGGCTCGGATCACTTCCGAAGGCCCCGTGACCTGGATCGAGGCCAAAGGCGGCCAGCCGGTGGAGAGCATCGATCCTCCTCCGTTGGGTGGAGAGGTTGCAGTCTCGGTTCTCATGCCAATCCCATACATGGTGATTCAGTTCATGGCTCCGAGACAGATCGCCGAGTTGGTTCCACCACCTTCCTCCCTTGGGGACGTCTATGTCTGGGCGTGGGAGGACCCCGGTCGGGTGGCCAAGGTGCGGTTCTTCGCCGATGAGGCGGGTGTTCCCGAAGATCCCGCCACCGGAAGCGCCGCCTTTGCCCTTGCCTCGTACTTCCGGTCGATCGGCCAACCCGACGGAAGCATCGTCATTCATCAGGGAGACGAGATCGGTCACCCTTCGACGGTCCGGCTCAGGTGGGACGAAGCGAATTCGTCGATTGGTGGAACCGTGGTCCGCGACGAGGTCCGGCTGCTCGATAGCTAGCTCTCAGGCGGTGGCCACCCAGATCACCTCACCGTCGTTGTCCACCTGGTCGGTTCGACGCAGACCAATTGCGGTTGCAACCTTTTCCGAGGCCACGTGATCGGGACGGATGTGCGCCATGAATTGAGTGGTGCCCGTGGCGGCAAGCCAGTCGCGCATTGCTTGGGCGCCTTCGGTGGCGTAGCCCTGACCCTGCCAGGCGATGCCTACCACCCATGCCACCTCGGCGGAGCCGCCAACCACGGTGGCTTGGACGAACCCAATGGCAGTCTTTGGCCCGACGAGTCTGAGGATCCAGTTATGCCAAACCTCCTCGCTTCTCGGTGGTCCGATGACCTGAGCTCGATATCGATGCTCCAACACCTCGAGACTCGGAGGGCTGTCGCCGGTGAACCGATAGAGCTCGGGATCAGCGAGGACGTTGACCATTTCGGCTGCATCCTTGAACTTGAGTGGGGTCAGAAGGAGCCGATCGGTCCGCAATTCAGTGGCTGAGACAGACATCATCGAGGTCGACTCTGCCAGATCGGCCGGCCCCCAAAGGCCCGGAGGCTCCCCCATCGGGTTCGTAACGCTTTCGGGACGGAGTCGCAATAAGAATGGGCCGGAAATGAACACTGCCAGCAATGCCCGAGCCGGCACCGGGCGCACCTTCGCCACGGTGTGGGTGGTGGCCGCCTTGGCCGTCGTCGCCATCGTCTTCGCGACCTGGCTCCAGGCCCACTACGGAGTCTTGGGCGACACCACCTTGGCAGTCCTCGTCAATCTGATCGCTTCGGTTTCTGCGGCCGGATTCGTGGTCGCGGGAGCGCTGATCGTCTCCCGGCAACCGGACAACGTCATCGGCTGGCTGCTGATCATCCCGGGGATTGCCTTTCCCATCAGCGACTCCGCCACGACCTGGCTGGTGGCATTGGATCCCGCTCCGACCTCGGTCGATCCCTGGCTGTGGCTGGCACTCTGGTTCACCAGCTGGTCATGGGTTTTGTTCCTCTTCCCTGTGCTCCACCTGCTGCTCACCTTTCCCGATGGCACCCTTCTCTCGCGCAGGTGGCGCTGGGCGGTATGGCTCGAAGTAACCCTGGTGCTCCTGATCGTGGTCCCCACTGCCTTCTACGAGACCTTTGCGATGACAGACGAGGCTGGCCCCGTTCTCTGGTCGGTGGCCAACCCGATCGGCTTCATTCCCGAGTCGTTCGATCAGCGTCTCCACCAGCTCTGGGACCCTGCCGGGCTGTTCCTGACGATGAGCTCGGTCACGGCCCTGGTGCTCCGTTATCGGAGGAGCGACGCCGGGCAACGCCATCAGATCAAATGGCTCTTCTACGCAACGGGAGTCTTCGCGGCCGGCATGCTGTTGCAGGGGTCCATCGCCTCCCCCGACCTGGCCGAATTGGCGTTCAATATTGCCTTCGGTGTGGTTCCGATCTCGATCGCGGTGGCGGTCCTGCGCTACCGGCTCTACGAAATCGACCGCATCGTCTCCCGCACCGTGTCATATGCCCTGGTGGTCGCGGTCCTGTCCGCTGTCTTCTTCGGGGTAGTGAGCCTGCTCACCTCGCTCCTGCACTCGAGCAACGACCTCGCCATAGCGGGCTCGACACTCGCTGTGTTCGCTCTCTTCAACCCGCTCCGAAAGCGCGTCCAGGACCTGGTTGACCGCCGATTCAACCGCACGCGCTTCGACACACGCCGGGTCGTCGACGGATTCGCCGACACCCTCAGGGACCGGATCGACGCTGACGAGGTGGTCGACGGGTGGATCGGAGTGGTCAACGAGACGATGCAACCGGCGTCGATCGGGGTTTGGGTACGCGATCGCCGGGACGCGGCGATGACCTGAGCCCGGCATCGGCGTCCGACTTGTCGTGACTCGGGGGGCTGTAGCCGGTGAACCCACGGAGGACGAAGGGGACTCCGACTAGGGTCTTCCATTGACGAGTGGTGTGCCGGGAAGTCTGGTCGGCGGGGTTCGATGAATCGCGCAGGCACCAATCGCAAGCTGATCCAGCCACTCCGCGACTTCCTTGCCACAGAGTCGGCAGGAGGCATCGCCCTTGTTGCCGCAGCCCTCATCGCCATCCTCTGGGCCAACTCGCCATGGCAGTCCAGTTACGAGCAGCTGTGGACGACGACGTTCGAGGTCCGACTCGGTTCTCGGGCGCTGTCAATGGATCTTCGACATTGGGTGAACGACGCGCTCGATGGCCATCTTCTTTCTGATCGTCGGATTGGAGATCAAGCGGGAGCTTGTCGAAGGCGAGCTGAGGGACCCGAGGCGTCGGGCGCTACCCGTGTTCGCCGCGGTGGGTGGGATGGTCGTCCCGGCCCTGCTCTTCATTGCACTCAATCCGTCTCACCCCGAGATACGCGGCTGGGGGATTCCTATGGCAACGGACATCGCGCTCGCAGTTGGAGTGGTGACGCTGGTCGGAAGCAGACTCCGACCTTCTCTGAAGCTGTTTCTTCTCGCATTGGCGATCGTCGACGACATCGGGGCGATCCTCGTCATCGGGCTCGTTTACTCCGGGGGGATCGACTGGGTTTGGCTGTTGGCCGGGATCGCGGTCATCGGTCTCACCATCGTCCTCCGGCGCAACGTGGATGCGCTGGGCGTGTATGTGTTGCTCGGAGTCGGCCTCTGGCTTGCCCTCTATTTGGCGGGAATTCACCCCACTCTCGCCGGTGTGGTCATGGGTCTGCTGGCACCTGCCAAGCCCCGACTGAGGTCTGATCTGATCGATCAGACCGAGTTGTCGACAATCGGATCGGTGGAGGATGTCCTGGCGACCCAGCGACTGGCGCGCTCCTCGGTATCTGTCGTGGAGTGGCTCGAACATCGAATCCACCCTTGGACGGGATTCTTGATCGTCCCACTCTTTGCGCTCGCCAATGCCGGCATTCCGCTGTCAGTCGAAGCGGTGGCTGGAGCGGTCGGCTCCCCCGTCGCATGGGGCATTTTCCTCGGCCTCGTGATCGGGAAGCCGCTTGGCATCCTCCTCGCATCATGGATTGCGATCCGACTGGGTGCGGGCAGCCTGCCCGAAGGTGTCGACTGGACCGCGATCGCCGGCGCCGGCCTGGTCGCAGGCATGGGCTTCACGGTCTCGATCTTCATCTCCGAACTGGCGTTGCTTCCGCCATTCAATGAGTACGCCAAGATCGGGATTCTGATGGCTTCGATCGTCGCAGGCGTGGTTGGGTTCTTGGTCTTGAGGCGCTGGTCTTCGCCCCTAGTGGCGTCGACCGCGTCGCCGGTCAACTCATGATGTATCGCTCGCGCAGGGCAGGAATGGTCCGATGCGGAAGGACTTTGGATTCGAGAAGCTCTTCGACCGTCTGAGAGGCGAACGTCGTGCCATCGACAAGAAACCTCCGGTACCGGTCACAGGCATCGACGTAGTTCAAGTTGCCGGCAGGGTGGACCACCACCATCCGGCCCCAGGTCCAGGCCCGGCTCGGATGCTGAACCATCGACAACACCAGCAGATGGCTGAGCCACATCACGAGGAGGTCGGTTCGATTGAAACCCGTCAGGGCGTCGGGGCTGAAGATCTTCGCCCTTGCGGCGATCTCGAGGTATCGGGGGAGGCGCTGCGGCTTCGGCACGTGGCGCTGGGTCACCTGGTGGTAGTTGACATTGAGGCCGATGATCCCGTTGGTCCCGTCGTCCAGATCGAGGATGAAGGCGACGTCGAAGTCGCTCAGGTTCCCCAGGTAGGCAGGGTCGAGGCGACCCGGTGAGTGGGCAAAGCGGACCTCGGAGACCGTGCCTGGTGTGTCCGGCCACCAGGCGTGGACGGCACGGTCGGCCAGTGCGGTGTCCGCTGCCAGATCGCCGAACAGGTTGAAGGTCATGGCCGCGGACGAGAGAAGGTCGGCCCAGAGCCCCTGATGGTCGAAGCTCTGTTCGCGTTCGATGAATGAAGTACGAGCTTTCGCGGCCTCGAGGGCTGCGCCGTTGAGGAAATTGGCCCCGGTCTCCTTGGCGTATTCCAGGGGGAGATTGCTCCCGACGCGTCGCAACGACACACCGGGTCGGGGCCGGATCGGATGGGAGCCAATCGGGTGACCGTTGGCCTCCCGCCACAGCGCCTGGTGGTAGCGCAGGGCCCGGCGGAACTCGGTCATCGCCGGCGGTCCCGGGACCCGGTCGGTGGCTTCCCAACAGTGTGCGGCCTCGAGTATCGCTTGGGAAAGGGGTTCACCCATCCGGCGAGCGTAGATCGGTGCCAGCCGGATCCGACCAGGGGTTGTCAATTTCGGCGTAGGGTGAGGAACCTGACGAAAGGTGACGCGAAATCCGCGTCACACGTCAGCAGAAGGGACAGACAATGAGCGTTGGACCAATCCAGGCTTTTGTTATCGGCTTTCCCGACAACGACATGTTCGAGGGTCGAATCGCCGAGGAATTGGGGCGCCTCAGTGGTGTCGGACAGATTCGAGTCATCGACGCCGTGGTCGTGACCCGCGAGGGCGACGACGTCGCGGTGCTTTCGGTGTCCGACCTCGACGACGAGGAGCGAGCCGAGCTGCGGACCGTGGTTGGGGCCCTGAGTCGGGCTAGGCGTTGCGGGCATCGATGGTGCAGTTGCGGGTGCCGAAGCCGGAGCATCCATCGACGTTGACGCACTGACCGCTGCCGAGATGGTCGGTGCCAGCTTGATCGAAGGGCTTCCCGACGGCAGCTCGGCGCTCGTCCTCGCGATCGAGCATCTCTGGGCGATACCGCTCCGTGATGCAGTCCGCGACGCGGGAGGAGTGGTCATGGCCCATCGCAGTCTCACGGCTGAGGACCTGATCGCGATGGGGATGGCCATTGGCATGGAAGCCGAGATGGAGATGGAGGAGGAAGAGCTCGCCGACAGCGAGGCCTGATCCAGTGTTTTCCTGATCGGAGGCTGGCAAAGGCTTCATCTTTCGAATGGTGGAGTTAACGGCTCTCGACTGGCTCCTCGAGGGGGATCCTGCAGTCGTGTGGCAGACGCGACGCGACTTGCTTGATGCCCCCGTGGAGCAGTGGGAGGCCGTCCAGCGTCTCGTTGCCACAGAGGGTTGGGGAGCGGGGTTGATGGCGAAACGCGAGGAAGGGGGCCGATGGGACGGCGGCCTCTATTCCCCGAAATGGACATCAACCACTTACACCCTGCTCCAGTTGTGGCGGATGGGCCTGCCCGGTGACAATCCCCAAGCTCGTGAATCCGCGACCCTTCTAATGGATGGCAGGATTTGGGCGCTGCAACGCGGCGATCGAGACATCGTCGATGAATGTATTGCCGGCTTCGCCCTCGCCCTGTCAAGTTGGTTCACGATTGCCGATCGGTCACGGGACCAGTTGATCGCCGAGATCCTGGAAAGTCAGTTGGGCGATGGAGGTTGGAACTGCCGCGTAGGTCGGGATCGAAGTGTCAATCACAGCTCATTTCACACTTCAATGAATGTGCTCGAAGGTCTCCGCGAGTATTGCCTCTCTGGGGGAAAGCACCGGGCAGAAGTCGAAGCGGCTGAAGCGAAGGCAAGGGAGTTCTTCTGCCAGCACAGCATGTACCGATCGCACCGCACCGGAGCGGTTCCGGACAAGCGGATGGGCCGTCTCCCTTTCCCCCCTCAGTGGCACCACGACGTCCTTCGTGGCCTCGACTACTTCCGGGCCGCTGTGGCGACTCGCGATCGTCGCCTTGAGAGCGCTGTCGAGCAGCTCATGGGTTATCGGCTCGACGATGGCAGGTGGCCAATCCATCAAGGATACTCGGGCAAGGTCTGGTTCAACATGGAGAAGGCGGGGGGCCCGAGCCGTTGGAATACCTTGCGCGCTCTGCGCGTCCAACGCTGGTGGGAATCGGCCTGAGGTGAGTGGTCGTCGCCGCGGATGCAGCGCAGCGCCCTCGGGAGGACTCGAACCTCCGACACCAGGTTTAGGAAACCTGTGCTCTATCCCCTGAGCTACGAGGGCGGAATGGGTTGGAAGCACGGTCGAACAACCCGGGAGGGACCGCGAGCGACAGGGTAGGCGTTGCGGAGTTTGGAACTAAGGCTGCCGGGCTAATGCCGAAATGAGTCTGGGCAATGCCGCGCTTACATCATCGACGATTCCGTATTGGGCGAAGCGGAAGATGGCGGCGTCCGGGTCGCGATTTATTGCCAGGATTGTCCGGGACGCTCGCATCCCGACGACGTGCTGGAGGGCGCCCGAGATCCCACAGGCAACGTAGAGCCTGGGACGCACCGTCGTCCCCGTTTGTCCCACCTGGAGGGAACGTGGTGCGAGTCCCGCCTCCACGGCGGCTCTGGTGGCGGCGACTCGACCCCCCAACTGAGTGGCGAGCTCATCGATGAGGTGCCAGTTCGAAGCATTACAACCAGCTCCTCCGGCCACAACGACATCGGCGTCGCGAAGACCAACATCTGTTCGTTGCAGGCTGCGTTCCAAGATCTCGATTGCGAAATCTCCCGGCTCGAACTCCGTTGTGAGTTGCTCCCTTCGCAACACTCGTTGACGATCGGTCACAGGAAACACCCCGGGCCGCACTGTCGAGATTTGAGGACGGTGTTCCGGACACAGACAGGTGGCGAGGACTCCTCCCGCCATGGCAGGACGAACCTGATGCAGCAGACTCGGATAGGTGACCCCCCGCTGCTTCCAGTCGGAGATGTACAGGTCGGTGCAGTCGGCGGCGATCCCGGTGTCGAGCATTGCGGCGACCCTCGGTGCCAGATCCCGCCCCGTGGTCGTCGCTCCGAGCAGGACGATCTCTGGGTGCCGTTCCGTTGCCGCTGCGGCCAATATCCGTGCCTCTGGCAGTCCCCGATGGGAGGCCAGCCGATCATCTTCCGCCACCATCACGAGGTCGGCGCCGAAGCGGGCGGCTTCTTCGGCTGCTCGATCTAAGTCGGAACCGATCAGAAGAGCGGCCACGCCTCCTCCGAGATGAGAAGCCAGGCTGACTGCGTGGGATAAAAGCTCCGCTGTGACCTGGGCGAGCAGTCCGTCCCGTATCTCGCCAACCACCCACACCTTGGGTTCACCGATCGGGGCTTCCTCTTTGGGGTGCTCGGCTTGGACTTTCGGAGCCGACTCTGATGCCGGAGCCGGAGATTCGAGAGAGCGAAGCTCGATGACCAATCTGTCGTACGTGAACTCGACATCGATGAAACGGCAGTCCATTTTGGGCATTGGCACAAGCTCCATATGGGACACCTTTGTGGGCGAGGCACTCAGCCCGACTGTGGTGGCGTCCAGACCGAGGTCTGCGGCGCCCAACACCGTGATTTCTGCCTTGGCCGCCCGTCGTCGCCCGGGAAACGTTGGGTAGCGGGGGAGGAAGCCGGTCTCTGCCACAGTTGCGAGGGCAGGCAGCGGCAGTGAAAGGAGCTCGTATCCGCCCTCGATGATGCGCCTAGCGAAGAGCCTCCCGTTCTCGATGCTCAGCTCTTCGCAGCCCGTGGCTTGAGGGAGCCCAAGCCGCTCGGCAACCTGAGGTCCCACATGACCGGTTTCGCCGTCGAGAGCAGTTATTCCGGTCAGTATCAGATCGGCTCCACCGAGATGGCGGACGGCTGCTGCTAGCGCGTTAGCCGTTGCCCAGGTGTCGGAGCCTGCAAACAGACGGTCGGTGAGCAGAAACCCGCGATCAGCCCCGTGGGCGATCGCCTCGCGCAGAGTGGACTCCGCCCGGCTCGGGCCCATCGAGACCGCCCACACCTCGTCGGCCAATTGCAATGCGGCCTCCAGCGCATGCAGGTCGGCGGGGTTGGTGATGGCGGCCGCTGAGGCGCGGTCAATGGTCCCGTCGGGCCGCATGGCCACAGAGCCGACTCGTACGTCGGGCACCTGCTTGACGAGGACGATCGCCCGCATTCGTCAGTTCCGCTTTCGGACCGTATCGGTGCTGGCTGGTCTGCTATCCATTGAAATCGGCTTGTCAGAATCGGGTCAGTCGTCGTCCTCGCCCGACTCGCCGCCATGCTCGCTGGAGCCAAAGGTCGCTTCGAACCCGGCCGCGAGTGAAGCGATTTCCTGATCGGTCAGTCGGGCATCGGGGTGGATAAGGGTGTACTTGCGGGGCGGCATCGAGCCTTCGACGACCGTCTCGGCGCTCTCGTCGCCCTCGCTCCCTGGGCCCCATTCTGACCAATTGAGCTTCTCCCGACCCTCGTCGACGTCGCGTTGGATCACCCAGGAGATGGGGGCGATGTTCGAGTACCAGGCCCAGTTGGTCTCGTTGGAGTGACAGTCGAAGCAGGCTCGGACCGCCAACTCTCGGGTGGCCGGGCTATCCCAGGCCGGCTCTGCCAGAACTGGGGGATTGTCATGGTCCCGGCCGTAGGGAATGAACTGGATCAGAACGAAAAGCACGGCCCCCGCAGCCAACAACCACTTGAGCAGCCGCCCCATTTCTACCTCCGACCGTCGTCACCTGTGCCGTCCTGACACCAATCTGTCAGGACGGCACAAGGAGATACAGAGGCTAAAGGCCCGCTTTCAGGAGCCTGTCGGGACCCACATCCGCAGTGGCCTAGGACCGGCCCTCACATTTGCAGCGAGGGACAGTGCACATCGACTGACGGTGCTCCTTGTTGGGGTGCCCGCAGCCGTTGCAACGATCGGTCTTCGGTTTGTAGTCGACGCGCCTCGGCTTGGGGACCGCTTTGATCAACGAGAGCGCTCTTTGGCGAGGTTGACGGTGAGCTGGCGCCCATCGACGTCCTTGCCGTTGAGAGCATCGATCGCCTTCTGGGCGTCGTCCGCTGAGTCCATCTCAACGAAGCCGAACCCGCGCGAGCGACCGGTGTCACGGTCGGTGACTACCTGCGCCCGGCTCACGGTGCCGTGGGCTCCGAAGAGGTTCTCGAGGTCGGTTGAGTTCGTGTTGAACGTCAAGTTTCCGACATAGATGTTTGTGGCCATGTGTGCTGCTCCTTCTTCGAAGCTCGAACCGTCTGATTTCTAAACGCCCCACAGGTCACCTTGCGAGAGCCTCGTTCTGGGGAGCGGGGGTCCGGCTTGGCCCTGCGGCGTCTTCACCCGACGGAACGACAGAAGCGAAGAAAGGGCGCAGCACGCATTAGGCGTGCGCTGTATACACAAGCGTAGTCGCTTTCAACGGCGTAGCCGGTGGTGGTTGCGGCTAATCACGTTCAACGAGCGGCAACCGACAGTTACGGAAGGTGAGGGTCAGCTCGTAGGTGGAATGCCCCGTGCCCTCATCGACCTCGACATCACCCTCAGCGAGACCGATTGGCTTGCCGCCCAACGGGTCGGTTGGTCGCCACAGGTTCACCCAGCGACCTTCAAGCCGGGTCTCGAGCTCGGTGATCATGTTGCCAATCCCGGTTTCCGGGAAGAGCGGTTTGTAAAGCAGACCGAGGGGGCTTCCATAGGTGACGAAGGCCGGGGGGGTGACTTCGGGAGGGAGACGGTGCATGGTGACCGCCGCGATGACGGAGCCCTGCGAATGAGCCTCGAGAAGGTCGATCGGTTGTTCGGTCAACCGCTCACCGAGATCGTGGGTGACCTTCGGTCCGTAGGCAGGCGGGGCCAGAGGATGGAACCATCTTGGCCACATCGAGGCAACGTCCCAAATGACCCCTACCTGACGGCTCGACGTACCTGACTGGATGCTGCCAAGGACGCTGCGCAAGATCAGCCCGAAGGGGAGCAGGATCACCAGGGCCTTGGAAAGCGCGACCAGATCGTTGAAGTCGATCTCGAGCCCACTGACCGTCCCGCTCGGGAGCTTTCCGATCGCGAATAGAACAACCAGGATTGCTGCCACCGCCAGGCCTGCCCATTTCAACGGCGATTTGAACGATCTGAGGCTGACCGCTGCGAGGGCGATGACAGAAGCGAATCCGATGACCGCAATGATGTAGGTGGTCCCTCTAGTGACCGGTATGTCCAATCGACCCTCGCCGCACTTGTTTCTGAAGCAGCTGAAATAGAGGGCTACCAAGGCGAAGACGACCCCATACGCCGCGGCAACGATCATGATCCATCGAGCCTTGGTTGTCACCCGTCGCAACAGAGCCATCGCCCATCCGTCTTCGGGCAACCGGTCACCGCTGAGGCTTAGAACCAATGCCGTGATGATGATGGTGAGCACCAGGAAGAGCATTGCCACCGCGACCCAGCCCGCCCCTTTCTCGGTGAGCTGGTTCACCCCGGTCAGGCTTTCGACAAAGAACCCGAGACCGGTGCCGATCGAGGCTCCGAAAAGTGCTCCGATCACGAAGCTCCCCATCGCGACCGGGCCGGCGAGCAGGGCTCCCGCCGCCCCGACACCGAGGGCGAGGCCCGTCACATACGTCCCATAGTGGTAGCCATTCCAGGTACCGGTGAAGTCATTGGCCAGCACCCAGTAGGAGACGGCGAAGATGGCCAGCGAGATAATCGGCATCCAGGCGGTGAGCATCTGGACCAGAGTCGACTTGGGGAAGTACGTGGTTCCGATCATCAGCAGGACCACCAATGCGGATCCGATGTAGACCGGCCATCGCAGGGTGGTTGCCTTGACCCCGAGCGCCACGAGACCCGTGATCACCAATACGCCGAAGGAGAGATGGAGACGGCGGATTCGATGGAGGATGGCGTGCTCGTTCCACAGGCTTTCGTCAGTGATCGGGCTCCCCGCCGGATCGTCCCATTGCCTTTGGATCTCGGCTTCGGTGAGTGGATGATTCGGTCGGGGAGGGGGAAGCAGGTGCCGGCGCCTTGGCCCCATAGTGAGCCTGAGTTTGTCGACGAATCCGAACCGCTCGAAATGTGTGCGGGTGGAGAGCAGGAGCACGATCCCAAAGACGAACAGAACCAGATAGATCAACACCGCGATCAACACCGTTGGCTTCTTCCACGAGTCGCTCGCCTTCTCGAGCGGGATGACGAGAAACAGATATCCGAGCTGGGCGACGAAGAGGGCGGTCAGGCCCATTCCTGCGATTCGAATCCCGAGGAATGAGATCTTCTTGTTCCACCGGGTCATCCATCCCGCCACGTTGGAGAAGGCAAAAGGCCCGAGCAGGATCCAGAAAGCTGTTAGCCAGTCGCCTGTGGTGAGGCTCCCCCAGTGAAAGGCCTTCGCTTCGAACTCGTGAGGCTCACCGGTCGCATCGGACACGATGTCAGGGCGCCGACGTTGAAAGATCCGGGTCTGGCCCCTGGGTGCTCGGATCGTCTTTCGTTCGACGGAGGGATCCGCCACAGGCAAGGGGTCGGTGTACAACATGTCCCGGGGTGGTGTCCCCGAAACCCCATGCACTCGAAGCTCGCTATGTGTCGACACCGGTCTCCCTAGGCGGCGTGGGCAACCTACTCCTTGCGTTCGAAGGCTCGACATGGGGAATTCCACCCCTCTGGCACTACATTCAATCTCATGGAAGAAGAACGCATCGCCCTGTTCGTCGACTTCGAGAACCTGGCGATCGGGGCCCGTGAGGCCCTGAATGGGATGGAGTTCGACTTCGAGCCGATCGCCAACGCCCTCGCCGAGCGGGGCCGGGTCGTCGCTCGTAGGGCTTATGCAGACTGGTCGATGTTTGCCGACGCCCGCCAGAAGATGACCCGGAGCCATGTCGAGCTGATCGAGATCCCCCAGCGCATGGGCGCATCTCGCAAGAACGCTGCCGACATCAAAATGGCGGTCGATGCCATCGAGCTCGCCTTCGAGCGCGACTATGTCACCACGTTCGTCATTTGCACGGGCGACTCGGACTTCACCCCGCTGGTCCACAAACTCCGCGAGTTGAACAAGAAAGTCATCGGAGTCGGGGTCAAGGCCTCGACATCGGCGTTGCTCCCACCGGCCTGCGATGAGTTCTTGTTCTACGAGAATCTCGAAGGCGTCGAGCCGTTGAGGGCTGAGGGGAGTCCCCGTCCCGAGCCGGAGGAGGTCTCCGACAGCGGCACTGCCGAGCTCGAATCCTTGATTACGACCACCCTTGCCGGGTTGCAGCGCTCGGTCGGTGGAGAGGTGCTGGCCTCCTCTCTGAAGCGGGCGCTTCTCCGCAAGGATTCCACATTCAGCGAGGCCGACTACGGGTTCAGGGCCTTCGGGGAATTGCTTCGACATCTCGAGTCAGACGGCACCATCGAGTTGTCGGAAGGCCCCGGCCGAGGCGACCCGGTGGTCCAATTCCCCTCCAAGGGCACGAGTGAGCAGGCTGCCTTCGATCTGTTGGCCGACGTCGTCCAGAAGCTGGCCTCCAAGAACGGGCCAGTCGTGCTTTCCGGTCTCAAGAACCAGCTCCGCAAAGAGGACCCAACCTTCTCCGAGAAGAAGTTCGGATACGGCGGATTCCTCCAGTTCTGCAAGGCGGCAGCCACCAAGGGAGTGATCGACCTCACCTGGGACGACGGAGTCGGCGATTACCAGGTCACTGCCAAATGACCCGCACCGCCGAGGTGGTGGTGGTCGGTTCGGGAATCATCGGCGCTTCCATCGCCTATCAACTGGCCCGTCACGGGGTTGGCGACGTCATTGCTCTGGACAAGGGAAAGGGGCCGTCCGAAGGCTCGACCGGGGCCTCCTCCTCGGTCATCAGGTGCAAGTACTCCAATCCTCAGGTGGTCCGTCTGGCATTTCACGGCCAGGAGTCCTATGGGAATTGGACCGATTTCACCGGGCTCACCGAGCCCCGTTCCGGGCTCCAGCAACTCGGCGTCCTCTGGATGATGGGTCAGCGGTCTGAGGACGTCGAAGCCGATGCCGCCATGCTGCTCTCCCAGGGTGTGAGCGCCCGTGCCATCGGCCCCGAGGAGGTCGGTTCGATGTTCCCGGCGCTTTCTGATTGCGGGGCGCCTCTGGACTTCGAGGACCCTGACTCTCATGTCTGTGTGCCCGGCGAGGCCTTCCTTTTCGAAACGGATGGTGGCCACGCCGATCCGGTCGGCGCCAACCAGGATCTGATCGAGGCGGCGCGCCAGCTCGGAGTGGGGGTGGATTTCAACTCCACAGTCACCTCGATCCTCAAGGAAAACGGTCGGGTCACCGGGGTTCGGCTCGCCGACGGCTCCGAGATCTCCGCTGGCCTGGTGATCAACGCCTCGGGTCCGTGGTGCAACCAGCTCAGCGAGATGGCCGGCGCCGATCTTCGGTGGACGCTTTCCCCGATCCGGGCCCAAATCGTCTACACGACGTGGCCGGCCGATCTCGGGCCGCTTCCGGTGGCCGGTGACAACTCGACAGGCATCTATTTCCGACCCCAGTCCGGTGGCCAGCAAGTCCTGATCGGCTCCTTCCTGCCTGAGGATGAAGAGGAGGTCATCGACGATCCCGACGACTTCAAGAAGGTCCCGGATGCCGACTTCATCGAGATGAAGCTGGCTGCCTTCCAGCATCGGGTTCCCGCCCTGGCGGTACGGGGCCAAGTATCGGGAGTGGCCGGGCTCTACACCATGAATCGAGAGGATGTTCACCCGGTGGTGGGCCCGAGTGGTGTCGACGGGTTCTGGGTGGCCAACGGCTTCTCGGGGCACGGTTTCAAGCTCGCCCCGGCGGTCGGATCCATGGTGGCCCAGGCTTTCACAGGTCGGACCATGGAATTCGACACCGACGTGCCGATGGAGTTCTTCAGCGTGGACCGCGAGCCGATCGATGTCGCGGTCAAGAACGTCCTGGCCTGAATGAGATACCTCAACGCCGCTGACACCAGGGCCGCGCTGCCCATGATCGACGCCATCGAAGCCATGGAGCACGCCTTTACCGGAAACACGGAGACGCCGTTGCGAACCCTGGTCGGCAACTCCTTGGTGATGCCGGGTCGGCTCGACGAGATCATGGCGGTCAAGGTGGTTTCGGTGGTCCCCGGGAATCCGACCGGATTGGTGGCTGTGTTCGATGCTGAGGGAAGCCCGGTCGGGTTGGTCGACGGCCGGACTTTGACTGCGATACGAACCGGTGCGGTGTGTGGTCTTGCCACCCGCCTGCTGGCCAGCCCGGAGGCTCGGACGCTCGTCATGTTGGGGGCGGGCGCCATGGCAATCGATCAGATCGAGGCGGTGAGGGCAGTTCGGCCCATCGAGAGGGTCCTGATCTGGTCGCGCTCAGGGGAGAACGCGAGGTCTCTGGCCGCGCTTGTTGGTGGTGAGGCGGTCGCCTACGCCGACAACGCCGTTGCCGAGGCGGACATCATCTCCTGTGCCACCCCCGCCAGCTCTCCCTTGTTCGACCCCGCCCTGATCCGACCGTCGACCCATGTGAATGCGGTGGGGGCTTTCACTCCTCAAATGGCTGAATTGCCATCTGACCTTCTGCACCGTGCCTATGTGGTGGTCGACGACATGGAGGCCGCAGCTTCCGAGGCCGGCGACTTGATTCAGGCCAATCGTGTGGCGGATGCCACCCTTCGGGAGTTGTTGACCGGTGAGAGTCGCGAGATCGACCGGGACGTGACGGTGTTCAAGAGTGTCGGGGTGGCGGCCCAGGATGTGGCCGCGGCGCACCGGGCTCTGACGAACGCAGCCGGGTCGGGGATTGGAACATTGCTGGAGTAGCCGCGATCGAGGTGCCCCCTCCGTCTCGGCCTGACGGCCGATCCACCTCCCCCAACGCTCGCTTCGCTCACTGGGGGAGGAAACAGGGGGGAGTACCGCCAAAGGCGGGGAGGGGGGCTCTCCCACGCGAAGGCGGGGAGGGCGCGTCTTCTACGCGCTGCGTGCGCCCTCTGATCTCCAAAGACTCCAACAGGTGCTGGGACACATGGGCGATTTCATGCACCGCTTCCTCGAAGGCGGCGACGTTGTGCGCTGCAGGTTTGGAGAAACCTGAGATCTTGCGCACGAATTGGCGGGCCGCGGCCTCGATCTCCTCGGGTGGCGCGGCCACCGAGCCTTCCCTCAGGACCTTGATAGATCTACACATGCTCTGAAACCTACCGGCTTCGTCGACGGAGCCGTTCCAGCTCCTCGGACCCCAACGCGAGGGCCAGGGTGAGGGCAACAGTCACTTCTGCGGTGATATCCCCACTCCCGACCAGGGAGCCGAAAAAGGCAAGCAGCCCGATGAGGGTGCGGGCCGCATGAAGGCGATCGGCCCGGAGCAGTGTCTTCTTCCTCGAGTCCACGAGTGAGATCGGCTCGAGCGGGTCCCGAAGAACTGCGAGCAAGGCGAGGATCCCAAGAGCCAAAGTCAGTGGCGGTCGGATCGGGGGCAGCGATTCGGGGAACGCCTGAGACAAGGTGGCCACCAATGATGCGCCGACCGCGGCCCCGATGGCGGCGAAGGTCGCCTGACTCTTGTGGAAGTCGGCCATCCGGTCGTCGAGATAGATGGCTATGGCCAGTCCAAACCCGAAAACCCATCCCAATGCGGTGAAGGACACCGCGCTGGCGACAACCACCATCGCCGTCAGGTCGCCTGGGAGCGGTCGCCGCCCTGTGGTCTCGACAACCAGGCGGGCGGCCAGGAGGGCCGCAGCGGTGACCAGGATGCTGATGTCGAATCCGAGCAGGGCGAGGGCGCCGGCGGTCACCGCGGCCAACAAGCCCGTGGCCTGGTGATCCGGGTCGAGTTCCCGTCCCAGACCCCACGAGGTAAAGGTTGCTCCTGCTGCCAGGATCGGGAGCCAGAGGGTCCGTTCCGTCGTCAAAGCGATTACCCCACCCGCGGCAGCGGCCAACAGGGTGAGTGCACTAATCGCCACATTGGAAGGCGATCTCGGGTCGAGTGCCCGGGTGAGGTGGGAGCGGAGCGCCACGGCGACCATTTTGGACCGGCGAACAGAAAATCGTGGTTGTGTCAGTACCCTCCGCTCTGTGAGTAGTCCACTCGACAGTCTTCGCAAACTGCCGGCAGTGGGTGTCCTCGCCGAGCGCCAGATGGGTGGGTTCTTGGCGATCTCGGCTCTGGTTGGCGTAGGCGCTGGTCTCGGGGCGGCTGCTTTGGTGGTCTTGGTCCGATGGATCCAGGAGTCCCTGCTACCGCTTGCCATCGACGATGGAAAGGCCTGGATCTTCCTCACCGTTCCTACAGGCTTCTTCGTGGCGTGGCTGATCGCCAAGCGGTTCGCATCAGAGGTGAGTGGGGACGGTGTGCCCCAAGCTGTCGCCGCGCTGGAGGTCCAGGGAGGACAGATGAGGGCTCGAGTCATCCCCCTGAAGATCCTCGCCACCGCCGCCACAGTGGGAATGGGTGGATCGGCGGGTAGGGAAGGCCCGATCGTTCAGATCGGCGCCGCGATTGGTTCGGTGATCTCGAAGCGATTCAACCTCGGTGAAGATCAGGTCCGCTCGCTGGTGGCGGCTGGTGCAGGGGCTGGCATCGGCGCCACCTTCAATGCCCCAATCGCCGGGATGTTGTTCGCCCTCGAGGTGATCCTCTCCTCTTTCGCGGCGCGTCACATGTCGGCCATCGTCATCGCCTCGGTCACGGCCGCGATCACCACCCAAACGCTGGTGGGATCGGAGTTGGCGATCTCCGCGGAGAGTTACCGTCTAGGTAGCCCTCTCGAGCTGCTCCTCTATGCGGGGTTGGCGATTCTGGTGGTGGCGGTGGGGATCGCCTTCCTCCGACTGGTCGGTGGGCTGGAGCGCTTCGTGAGGGCCCGTGATCGATCCCTTGGCCTGCTCCGCCCGATTGCGAGCGGTCTGTTGGTCGCCGGCCTCATCTTCCTCGAGCCCCGGGTGTTCGGCACCGGGCAGGCAGTGACCAACCAGATGCTCCGCGGCGAGGTCTCCGATGTCTGGTGGGTGTTGATCGCGTTGGCTTTAGTCAAAGCGGTTGCGAACGCCCTCACGCTCAATTCGGGGGCATCGGGCGGCGCCTTCATGCCATCACTGTTCATGGGGTCGGCACTGGGCACCGGTTTCGCTCTCCTGCTGGCTCCGGTGTGGGGATTCTCGGATCTAAACAGCGGGGCATTTGCGGTAGTCGGGATGGCGGCGATGTTCGCCGTGGTGGGAAGGGCACCGCTCACCGCGATCCTCTTGGTGTTCGAGGTGACCGGGGCTCGGGACTACCAGTTGATCCTGCCCTTGATGCTGACGGCCACGCTGGCCACATTCCTCGCCGAGCGATTTCATCCTGAGTCCATCTACTCGATGGCTCTCAAGGCCATGGGCATAAGTGTCCGTCGAACTGGAGAGGTCGACGTTCTCGACACGATCGATGTAGGCGCCGTGATGACGCGTCCTGCAGTAGTGGCCGAGCCAGCCGACACCATAAGGGCCTTGGAGAAGAGGCTGCGCGAGGCCCAATCTCACGGCGCCCCCGTGGTCGAAGACGGCAGTCTGGTCGGGATCATCACCATCTCCGACATCGCCCGGTTCGGCGAGGACTCGGACACCAGCCAAGTCAGCGACGCAATGACACCACGTCCCGCGACGGTCACGGCGTCTACGCGAGTTTCGAGGGCGTTGGAGCGCATGGCGGTCCTCGGCGTCGGACGGCTACCGGTCGTGGCCGAGGACGATCCGGGCAAGTTGGTCGGTATCTTCAGGAGGGAGGATGCAGTCCGCGCCTATCACGACGCCCTGACCGCAGCCACCGATGTCGAACTACACCGAGCCCGGCTCGCCCAGCGCACCGGCGCCGGCGCCGGCTACTACGAGTTCAGAGTGCCGCCGGGCTCGATCGCAGACGGGCGGGCGATTCGCGAGGTCTCGTGGCCGGAAGGATCGACCTTGGTCTCCATAAGACGCGAACGGGACGTGATGGTTCCGACAGGTGAGACAGTTCTGGTTCGCGGAGATCTCGTCACGGCGTTCGGGACCTATACGTCCAAGGATCGGATGATCGAGCGTCTCAATGAAGGAGCCGACGAGGCCACTGCCGAGATTTCTCTCGCTGAGATCGAGGCCGAAGGAGAGTCAGGCGAGCCCGGCTAGGGCTTCTCGAAAGACTTCGACGATCTGAGCGCCGTTCTGTTGATCGCGGTCCTTCTCCGGGTTGTAGCAACACAGCGAGATCCCGATCAGGGCAGGGGAGGCGCAGATCGCTGATAACAACTCGGTCAACTCAGACCAGTCGAGCCCGTCGGGCACCGGGGCGTCGTTGGCGAAGAACAGCGACGGATCAACGATGTCGAGGTCGAGGTGAACCCAGATGTTGCCTGCCCCAGCAGCGAGGGTGCCCGCCGCCCGGCGTCCCGCCTCACCGGGCCCAACCGAGCGCAGCTCGTCAGTGGTCAGGCATGAGATCGGTGGGTCCACGTCCTCGGGCATCAGCATCCCATCGACCTGTGACTGCTCACGGTCGCGGTAGCCCAAGATCCGGACGTCGGCTCCCGAAACGCTCGCACCGTCTGCGGCCTGGGCCCAGGCCGCAGGCCCCATCCCCAGGGCCACGGTCACCGGCATGTCTGCAGCCTCACCAAGAGGAGAGGTCGTCTCGTCATACAGATCGAGATGTCCGTCGAGGTGGATGAGGCTTGCTGTGCCTCGGACGTCCCGGACTCCGGCGAGGGCCCCGGGCACGATCGAACAGCAACCGCCGACCAGAAAGGGGTGCTCGTCTCTGGCGAGGGTCCCGGCTACGACCCTCCGCACTTCGATTGTCGTGGAGCAGACGTCGGCGAGACCGACCATACCCGTGGCCGGATCGCGTCCGTCCGCCCTGATCCGAACCGCGAGATCGCCCTGGTCGCGGCCGTGGATCGCCTCGCCGAGCCCGAGCGAGCGAAGCGCTGAGGGTGCGAGCTCGGTGCCACCCGGACTGCCGGCCGAGTCGACAGGCACTCCGATCATGGCGAAACCTGGCTTCATGCTCCAACGCTACGACGCCCACTTTGTGATCGCCGCCTGCCTTGTCACAACGTAGGATTGTGTGATGGCCGACAGAGAGGTGTAACGCAGATGGAGGGGGTAGGGGCGGCGATCATCGTCATCCTGGTCTTGATGGTGGTGGTCGTCAGCTTGCGGAGGCAGCGCAAGAGGGCTGCTGCCATGGATCTCGAAGACACCTCGTGGTTGAGGCGCACGCCGGATGAGCCGGAACCACTCGCCAAGCGCCTGGCGGTGGGCGAGTTTCATGTCTCCGGGCACGAGGCCCGTGTCGTTTTCGATGTCCCACTACCGCACGAGGAAGATCCAGTTCTGAACGATTTGCTTGTCGACGAGGCAGTCGAGGTGGTCCGGGAGAAGCGCCATACGTTGCCCATCGATGACGTCACAGAGATCGTCGCCTTCGCCGGGCGAGGGAATTCGAGGGAGATTGGCAGAACCAGGCTGCCGTCCCCGGGACAGCTGCCCGCGGCGATTCAACCGGACATGCTCAACTTGAGCCATATCGCCAGGGATCCGTTCGCAGGTCAGTTTGAAGTCGACCCGTTGACCCAGGTCGAGACCCGGGCCGAGGTGCCCGCAGACGACCTCGGGCCGATCAGCAAGGAATTGAGGATTCCCCTGGGCTTGGAGCGGGGCCTCCGGACTCGTGGGGTCGATCCGACCACGGCCTCAGGCCCGGAGTTGATCCTCGCTTTGCTCGAGATGTTCGGATATGAGGTCAGCCCACAGGTCGACGGAACGTTCGTGGCGACCAAGGACAAGGTGAAGACCTTCATCCGGGCGGAGCCCCATGACTCGGGCTCGCATCCTGAGCTCGACGAGCAAGTGGTGCAGAAGTTCATCGTCGAGTTCGGAACCTCCGGGGCGGCTCGAGGGCTCCTCATCAGCGACAAGCTCGGTCCATTCATGATTCACGATGTCGAAGCGATGAATCCGAGGATCCGATTCGTGACCCGCCAGCGGATTCAGCGATTCATCGACTCCATGGCCCTCGGCTGACCATTACGGGGCATAGCGGGGGCGGGGGCTAAGCTGCGCGGATAAGGAGGTCTCATTGCTCGGTCTCAGAGGCCAAGAATGGCTGATAATCCTGCTGATAGTGCTCCTCATCTTTGGAGCCCGAAAGCTGCCTGACCTCGCCCGTTCGCTCGGTGCTTCGGCCAAGGAGTTCCGCAAGGGCATCGACGAAGGAACCGACACGGAATCGGACACGCAGACCCCGGAACCGCCACCACCCTCGGATTCCTAGGAACCGGGCGCCCTTCGCGGGCGTTGATGGAGTAAGTCTCCATGACGGAGTCCGTCCCACTCACCTGGGAAGAGGTCGCGCGTGTCTATGGCAGGAAGATCTACAACTTCGCCTACCGTCTCACCGGTAATCCAGACGACGCGGCCGATCTCGTCCAGGAGGTGCTGCTCAGGGTTCGACGGGGCCTTGCCTCCTACCAACCAGGAAGCTTCGAGGGCTGGTTGTGGCGGATCACGAGGAATGCGTTTCTCGACGATGTGCGCAAGCGCAATCGTCGGCCGGTCGCGCCGCTCCCTGACGAAATCGACCGCTGGGAATTGGCTTCCACGCCCGGCTCGGACGTCGAGTACTCGCGGATCAGCCTGGGCGACGACATCCAGAAGGCTTTGCTCGAGGTACCGATCGAGTTCCGCGAGGCGGTCGTCCTCTGCGACGTCATCGGCCTCTCTTACGAAGAGATCGCCATCGCAGTCTCGGTCCCGATCGGCACCGTCCGCAGCCGGATCCACCGGGGTCGGAAGATCCTCAAGGAGCTGCTGACGTGACGCATCCGACCGAGATGATCAGCGCCTACCTCGATGGTGAACTGACCCGATCTGAGGTGTCCCAACTCCAGGCGCACCTGAGCTCATGCGGCAGATGCGTTGCCGACTTGGAGGCTCTGCAGAAGGTGAGGACGTCGGTCCGCTCTCTGCCTCTGATCGAGCTTCCGCCGGGGCTTCTAGGCGATGCCGAGCCGGTCGTTGTCCCGCTTCGACGAAACCGGGGCTTTTGGGTGGGCGCCGCCGCCGCTGTTGTCGCGGCGGTGATCGCAGTCGCAACCATGCTCACACCCCAACCCACGTCGTTGTCGGTCAACGACCTGAACAGTCGATTCGGGGCGAGAGTCTCGTTGGACCCCGCCTTCGGGCCGGCCAAGGTTGCTGTCCCCGACGTGAGGAAGTTGCCCGAATGAGGCGTGCCGTCGCCGTTGGTGTCCTCCTGACGCTGCTCCCCGCGACCGCAGCCTCAGCCGCGGATCTGGAAGGGTTGCTGGATCGGAGTCGGGACGCCTCCTATTCCGCCGAGCAGGTGATCAGCTGCAACACGCCGGAAGGAGCTCGCGACGCAGTCGTTTCCCTGCAACAGGTGGGTGGCGAGCTGCAGGTGTCGGGTGAAGTCGAGGTTTCTTCAGGCTCAGGTGGCTGGTCGCTGACGAGCGATGGCTCTGTGCTCGACAGTGCTTCTGTCGAGACCGGGACCAATGACGCTGAGCCCACCTACCGGGTCGACCAGGGCGCGGACCATCCATTCCTCGACCGCGCGGCCGGCCTTTACAACCTGTACGCCGGTGACGTGCTTCGCGGTGAGCTGATTGTCGATGACACGACCGGAGCCCTGCTGAGCGTTGTCACCTACAACGCTGATGGCGAGGTCTACTGCGAGCGCCGGTTCATCGGTTTCGACCCGACCACTCCGGAGGTAGCTGCTCCGTCGGTCGCAAGTGACGAGGCCCTGGAGCCCAGCCAGGAAACCGCAGCCTTCCCTAAAACCCTTGGCACCTTTCAACGTCTCGACACCTACCAGGACGGTGAGGGGTTGGTCTTCGCCTATTACTCGGATGGCTTCTTCTCATTCGCCGTTTTTCAGACCCCGTCTGTGGTCGAGCTCACCGATCCCGGATCCCTAACCCTCGAAGGCATGGTCTACGGGAGGTCATTCTCTCCCGGGCAAGTGACCTATAGCTGGGAGACACGGAATGGGGGAATGGCTTTGGTCGGCGACCTTCCACCGGATACGCACCCCTTGGTTTTGGCCGAGCTCGATCAGCCTTTCTCGCCGGGCGTTTTGCAACGTCTCTGGCGCAACCTCTTCGGCTGATCAGACTTCGTCGCTGACACGGTGTTCCACGATCCAGGCTTCGGCGTCGCGGAGAGCTGCCAGGGTGGATTCCCCAAGTTGGGGCGTTGCCTCGTATAGCTGGATTGGCCCCTGCGCTGAGAGGTGCCCCGCCCTCATGAAGTGACTCATCACCCGGGGCTCGATGCCACTCAGGTAGAGACGTCCTCCGGCCGCGTCGAGTAGCCCGGCGTAGTCGGTGATGACCTTGAACGCGGTAGCGCCAAGTTCGATCCTCCCCCGCATCCTGAGGATCACAACCGGCTCGCTGGTGCCGGCGATCTCGGGGAGATGCGCCTGAAGAGTCCGAGCTCCGGCGTAGAAGAGGCTCCCGTAGGCGTTGAGGATGGTCACGCGGTGACTGACGAGCGAGCGAGGAGCAGGTTGCTCGACAAAGCCGCCCTCAAGTAGCGGTACCCACTCCACAACGCGCAGGTCCATCGCCTCTTGGTTCAACTGCAACATCAGGGAGAGCACCACACCGATGGCGACTGCGGTCGGAATCGGGAGAAACAGAGTTGCAACGAACGTGGAGATCATCGCGATCTGGGAGTTGGGACCGGTGCGAAGGATGCTCTTGATCTGGCCAGTTCGGAGCGATCCGATCGCAGCGACGATCAAGATCGCGGCGAGCGTGGGCATCGCGACCACCCCAACCGCTCCAGAGAAGACGAGCAGGATCAGCAGCATCCAGATACCTGAGAAGATCGAGGCCCACCGATCCTTCGCTCCGGCACTGACATTTAGGGCTGTCTGGCCTACGGAACCACCCACCGCCAAACCCCGAAAGAAGCTCGAGGCCAGGTTGCCGACTCCTTGGGCGATGAAATCGCGATCTGGTTTGGAGGCTGAGCCATCACGATTGGGCGCCGACTCGGCCACGCCGGCACCCTGGACCAGGACTATGGCGGCGATGGCCAGTGCGGCGACGACCAGCGACGGCGTCAACAATCCGAGATCCGGGAGAGCCGGGATCGGGAGGCCGCCGGGGATATCGCCAACGTCCTCGACCCTGACGACGCTGTCGACACCGAGTACCACGATTGTGGGCACGACGAGGGCGATGATCGACGCATACGCACGTAGCGGAGTGCGGCCCAGGAACACGATCAGGGCCACCGCGGCGAGACCGGTCAGCAGAGACACCGGGTCGATCAACGACGGGTGGAAGACGACGTCGAGCGCCTTCGCCAGGGAATTGGCGCCTTCGGCCTCGGCACCGGTGAAGTCGGGAATCTGGCCAAAGATGATGTTGGCCGCGACCCCGGTGAGAAAACCGATCATCACCGAGTGAGAGACGAAGCGGGTGTAACGACCCAGTTTCAGGATCCCGGCCAGGATCATGAAGGCGCCAGCCAGGAGAACCATGAGGAATAGGGACGAAACCTGATCCGATGGCTCGATCGACTGCAGGGACGACCCCGCGGCCAAGGCGGCAGCCGAGGTCGTGGTGATCACCATCAGGCGGGTGCTTGCGGTCAGACCGCCACCGATCGGGCCGGCGAAGCTGGCATAGAGGCCGTATACCGGGTTGACACCGACGAGGACCGCCGCGGCCATCCCATCTGGGACGCTCCCAATCGCTCTCGGCACTCCTGCCAAGGCATCTGGTCCCAAGGTGCCTGGCTTCGGGCCGAACCGAAGCCCACCACTTTGAGATGAGGCTCATCTCAGTGCTCGACTTGTGGTGCAGAAGTAGTGGCGGTCTGCTCGTCACGGGGCAGGCGTCTCGCCTTGAGAAGCAGGATGACGCTCAGGATCAAGATCCACACCGGGAAGACCAACACCAGGAGCCGGTTCAGCGTCGCACTGAGCAGGAGGAAAAGGCCAACCAGGTACCCCGCCCAAATGAACCAACGCGGCAGGAGCCCGTGGCGTCGGGCGATGCTGGACGTCGTGAACACGAACATCGCCGCCATCCGCATCCCAAATACCAACACAAGGGCCGACCCGAATTGCGGGAACTGGCGCGCCGCCCCCGGATCCACCGGATAGTCGGCAAACTCGACGCTCACGGCGAGGACAGTGGAGGCTGCGGCACCAGCAAGGAAAAGGGTGATGAAGACGATCGCGCTCACAAGTTGGACGTTGGAGAGGAGGGCATCCTCACTACCCAGGCTGCGGGAGAGCCACATCCGCAAGGCCACCGCGAACCAAAGGAAGGCGATGCCAGCGAATGGCAACAAATAGAGGCCGACCAGGACCACGAGGCGCCTTTTGTCGGACTCGTAGAAGTCCACGAACTCCGCATCCGGCGATCTCGGTCCCGGTACGCGCGTGAGGAGCCAAAACGACACCAGGAGGAGTGTCGCCTGGATCACCCCGAGTCGAGCGGTGAGGATGGCAGCGCGTCGGCTGGCAGGCATTCCCGTACCCGGATTCTTGGATGTCCCTTCGTCACCGTTTGTCATGTCAGGCACCACTCGGCGAAGTTACCCCGAAGTCTCATGTCGTTGAGCCGGGGCTGCCCGACTGTCTGGTCTAGCTTTCGGGTATGGCGGCCCATCCGGACGAGGATCAAACAGCCCCAGCGGTGGAAGCGTCGGAAGACACCCCTGGTCGGATCGCTCGGGCCAAAGCAAGGGCGGAGGAAGCCAAGAGGGTCGGAGCGGAAATGCTGGCCCGGGAGGAGAGCAATCGCCTGTCGGTCCGGGTAGCGGTTCAGACTTTCAACCGGGATCGTCGATTCGCTGGTGGCCTCTTGGCGGGAGGTCTTGCCTTCCGACTGTTTCTTTGGCTACTCCCGTTTTCGCTGGTCGTCGTGGCTCTCCTTGGTGGTGTGTCCAGCGGCTGGAATCAGCCGGCTTCGGATCTCGCCGAGAACGCCGGTCTTTCGGCAGCGGTTGCCGGCACGGTTGCCAAAGCAGTCCACGATTCAGAGCAAGGTCGCTGGTACCTCTTGGTCGTAGGAGTCTTTTTCACGCTATGGGCAGGGATGGGGGTGGTAAAGGCCTTTCGCCTGATCTCGGGATTGGCGTGGGACGTGCCGCCGAAGATGAGCCTCAATCCGGTGGCCTCCTCGGCCATGGTTTCCGTGGTCGTCGCGGTGGTCGTCGGCGGCCACCTGGTCGCCGCTTTGATCCAAAGAGGGCCCTTCGCCACCGACGTTCTGGCTCTGGTCGGTGAGTGCGCATTCCTGATGGTGATCGCGACCTGGGTTTTCTGGACACTTCCGCATGCCGCCGAGGCGAAATGGCCGGCCATGCTGCCCGGCGGTGTCCTTGTGACCCTTGGTGTCCTCGTGACCCGCATCATCACCGCTGTCTATTTCGCGGGCCGTCTCGATCGGGTCGATGATCTCTACGGTGCCCTAGGTGTGGCCTCGGTCTTTCTGGCATGGCTATTCATCATCGCCCGGCTCTGGGTGGCCGGGTCCAGCCTCAACTCGTCCACATACATCGCCTCGGTCATGAAGTCCTCCACCCAGACGCCTGATGGGTGAGGCCTTTTTCTGGGGGCTAGTGGCTGCGAGCTCGCTCCTGATGGGAGCCTTGGTCGTCTTCGTCCATGGACCGGCGAAGCGATCCCTGGGTCTGATCATGGGGTTCGGTGCCGGAGTCCTGCTCAGCGCCGTCTCCTTCGAGTTGATCGACGAGGCCTTGACCCAGGGTGGCGGCCAAGGGGGGACCATCCTCGGATTCTTCAGTGGCGCGCTCGTCTTCTACCTGGGCGATTCGATGATTGCCAGGATCGGGAAGAGTGCCGAAGGCGACGGGTCATCGGGATTGTCGATAGTGCTCGGCGCCGTGCTGGACGGAATCCCGGAGTCGGCGGTTCTGGGGCTCACCATCCTGCAGACCGGTTCCATCGGGGTGTCGATGCTGGTGGCGGTGTTCATTTCCAACGTGCCGGAGGCGATCGGGGCGTCGAGTGACCTTCTCAAATCGGGATGGAAGAGGTCCCAGATCATCGGGTTGTGGACTGGGGTGGCAGTGGTGAGTGCGATGGCCGCTGCAATCGGGTATCTGTTGCTTGCTGATGCCCCGCCTCAAACCCTCGCCTATGTCCTGGCGTTCGCCGCAGGCTCGATCCTCACCATGTTGTCGACCACGATGATTCCCGAGGCTTATAAGGATGCACGCCGGCCGGTCGGTCTAGCTACGACCCTCGGCTTCGCCGTTGCCCTGGCGGTCAGTTGGCTCGCCGGCTGATCGGTACGACTGGGCCCGAGTCAGGACCAGCCGTCGAGGAGCACCCGTGCTGCCCAGGATGTCGGGTCTTGCAGTTCATCGGCACTGGGCATCCGGGTCGGATCTGACCACAGGATCTCCAACGAGTCCTCGCCGTAGCGACGCTCGACCTCCTGATTGAAGGCGTCGCCCAAACGGGTCAACTCTGGGGGGACCGGGCCCACACCAATCAGTTCCCGACCCTCGGCCTCCGATCTCGCGAGGTCTCGTTCGGCCGTGATTCGGTCGAAGCCAGGGGAGAGCTCGCCGAGTGCACGCCGCGCCAGGAGACGGGCACAGCCGGTCATGGCTCCAAGGAATGCCTCGAGTTCCCGCTTCGGGCCTTCTGCCTCTTCGCCACCGAGAATGCTCTCGATGCCGCCGGCGCGGGCGATGGCCTCCTCGACGGAGGCAGGATCGGTGCCGCCTGCCATCAGCCCGCTGAGTTGGGACGGATCGATGCGAACCGCCTCGGCGTAATTGGTGAGGAGGTGGTCGAGATGATCCTGGATCCATGGCAGTTGGGAGACAGCCCGAAACGCAACCTCATTGGCGACCACCCAAAGACGGACCTCCCGCCGGTCCAGCCCGGCCGATCGCGAGAGGCTCTCGATGTTGGGGACTATCACCGCCAGGTGACCGGGTCGCTCCTGAGGTAGGCCGGCATCGAACGAAGCCACGATCCACGAGGACAGCGAGCCAACGAGCGAGCCGACCTGAAGCCCGACAATTGCCGGCGTCATCTGCGCCATCAGAGGCGCGACCGGTCCTTCCGCAACAACGGAGGAGGCGAATGGCTCGACTAGCGCGCCGTAGGTCTCCAGGTTCTTCTCGGCCCACCCCCGGGGATCGGTCGGGAAGACATCAGGTGCCGGGATGATGCGGAAAGGGGCAACCAGTTCCATGCGATACTCGGCGAGCCGGGCGAGCTCGCGGAACTCCTCGGCAGCCCACGGCTCGATCGGCTGTTGCTCGCCCGATAGGTGGCGTGCAACTTCGGCGGCAAGTTTCCAGTTGACCGGGCCCGGTTGGTCGAACAGGTCGAAGAGTTGAGAGAACAGGTCGTCGCTCATGGTTCGTATTTTCCCAGAGTCACGGTCAGGTCCATACCGCCATCGGTTCTGTTGATGCCCACAGTCGACTCCTCCCCAGCCCGGTGCCTTCTCAACTCGGTCAACAGACGCTCCAGGGTGTCGATCGGCACTCCATCGAGTGCGACGATCACGTCGTTGACCTGGCCGCCGCCACTCTCGTAGGCGTCGCCCGGGGTCACCTCATGCACCAGGACCCCGACGGGGTATTGAGCTCCGGACTCCTCCGCGTAGTAGGTGCCACCGTTGATCCCGAGCAGGGCGTGATCGACCGTGCCTGATTCGATCAGGTCATCAGCGACGTCGGTCGCCATGTCAATCGGGATCGCAAAGCCGAAGCCTTCGGCCGCCACGTCCGAAACTGCGATGGCGGTGGTGATTCCCACCACCCGGGCGTCCTCGTCCACGAGAGCCCCACCGGATGATCCGTGGGTGATCGGGGCGTCGGTTTGCACCAGGCCATAGAGGAAGGTATCGGGCTCGACCTCGAGCCAACGATCGAGTGCGCTGATGATCCCCGAGGTCACGGACGGTCCTCCCATCAGCGCCAAGGGGTTTCCGATCGCCACGGCCATGTCCCCAACACTCAAGGCGGCTGGGTCCCCGATGTCCATCGGAGTGAGGTCCGCCCTGGTAACCCGAAGCACCGCTATGTCTGTCAGGGGGTCGGTCCCGATGATCTGCGCCGGATATCGGGCTCCATCGGGGAAGACCACGGTCACCTCCTCGGCCCCTTCCACGACGTGATCGTTGGTGATTAGATATCCGTCCGAGCCGTAGACCACACCACTGCCGCCGCTCTCGCCGAGTTCACCTGTGACCTCCACGGCGACGATCGAGGGAATGGCGTGTAGGGCGATGTCCGTTGCCGATGCTCTGACCGCGAGTGGAGGCGGGGTGCTCGTGGGAGGCGGGGCGGTCACCGAGGGTGGGGGAGGACTCGTGGTCGTCGTTGGCTCCTCGAAGACCCCAGTCGACCCCAGGATGGCAAAGGTGACACCGGTTCCCAGCAAGGCACCCCCAAGGATTCCGAGGGAAAGGGTCCACGGGTCGAAGCGTCGCTTGTGGGGAGGCGGTCCGGCGGGCACCTCGATTGGGATTGTCGGCTCGATGCCTTCGGGCCCCTCGATCGTCATAGGCTTGGGATTGTATGGAGCAACTTGGGCAACGGATCAGGGTGTCGGTCGGGGAGGGGGCAATCGACGCCTCTGTCCTGGTGGCCGAAGTCGGTCGCTCCGACTCGGGTGCCACGGTCTTGTTCCTGGGAACGGTGCGGGATCACTCGGATCTCGCAGAGAATGTGACCCATCTCGAATATGAGGTCTACGTCGGCGTGGTCGAAACCTCGATCAGGGAGATCGTGGACGAGGCAAGCGGCAAATGGCCTCTGCTCTCGGTTGCGGTTGAGCACCGGTCCGGTGTGGTCAACCTGGGGGAGGCATCGGTTGCCGTCGCCGTCGCCACCGGGCACCGCGCGGATGCTTTCGAGGCGGCCCGCTTCATCATCGACGAATTGAAGACCCGCGCCCCGATCTGGAAGAAAGAGCACTGGCCCGGCGGCTCCGAGTGGAGTCAGGGCTCCTAGTGGCCTTGGCTTACCTGAGGTACGTTCCGCCACATGCGGCGTAATCCCGGCATAGAAACGCCGCTCTCGGGCTTCTGTGTCGTGCCAACGCCATATATGGCGCTATGTACCTCAGGTAAGCCGATTTAGGGCCTCGGGTACTCCCCGAGTAGGCGCCAGGCGCCGGGAAGGAGGAGGCCGGCCGCGGCGGCTTTGATCAGATCACCGACCACGAATGGGACCACCCCGGCCACGATTGCCTCACTGACAGTCATGTCGAAGGTGATCATCAAGCCGATCACTCCGAAGAAGTAGATGATGAACGAGCCGAGGACGAAGGCGGTGAACATCGTGGGAAACGTCCGGTCCTGGCGGCGTTCTGCCATGAACCCAACCACCCCCGCCGCCACGATGAAACCAATCAGGTAGCCACTGGTGCCGGCGGCTTGCGCGGCATCCCAACCGGCCGCGCCACCCGCATATATCGGAAGCCCCAAGGCCCCTGCCGCCACGTAGACCAGCTGCCCGGCGGCGCCCAGTGTCATCCCCAGGGCGGCGCCGGTGAGAAGGACGGCGAAGGTTTGACCTGTGATCGGGACCGGCGTGAACGGGAGATGGATCTCCCACTGGGCAGCGAGAGCCGTGAGTGCCGCCGCACTGATGACAAGGACAACAGGCGTGACCCGGGTCCTTGGCAGCACCCTCTGGGAGATCACTGCGGCTGAGGTCATCTCTTTATCTCCTGGAAACCGTCCGTGTGCAACATTACGTCCAAGACCTCTACTTCGCCGTGACAGTTACGATTTCGACCGTGGAAGACGAGAGCAAACGCAGCTCTTCCTGGCCCATCTACTTGGTAGGGGGCATCTTTCTGTTGGGCGCCCTGGCGCTGGCCGCATGGAACATCCAGCTGCCCTTTCTCGCCTTCTCGTCGGGCCCGGTGTCAGACGCCGCCGATGCCATCACCGCTGAGGACGTGGAGACCTTCCCTCCCGATGGCGAGTTGCTGATGCTGACCGTTGTCAGCCAGGACGTGAATCTTTTCGAGGCACTCATCGCCGGACTCGACCCCACCATCGATCTCGTGCCCAAGGAGGCCTATCAGGCGCCCGATGAGACAGACGAGGAGTATCGCCAGCGGGTGCTCTCCCAGATGGATGACTCGCAGCAGAGGGCCATCACAGTTGCTCTCTCCTATCTGGGGTACGACATGGTCCCAATCGACGTCCGCATCACCGACCTCGTCCCTGACGCTCCCTCGTCCGACGTGCTCGAGATCGGCGATTCCGTCAATTACTTCGATGGCGTGCAGATTGTCAGCGGCACGGATCTCACCGACGCGGTCAAAGGCCACCACCCCGGGGACATGGTCGACGTCGGGATCACCAGGGAGGGATCAGATGAGACGGTCGAGGTCGAGCTGGCCGAACGCCCCGACGAGCCGGGCCAGGCCATGATCGGGATCACCGTAGGCGAGCTGACCGAGCCACCGTTCCCATTGTCAATCGATGCTGGGGCCGTAGGTGGGCCGTCGGCGGGGATGATGCACACCCTGGCCATCGTCGACACGTTGACCCCCGGGGAACTGACCCAGGGGCACGTGATCGCGGGCACCGGGACGATCGCGTACGACGGCACTGTGGGGAACATCGGAGGCATCCGCCAGAAGATCGTCGGGGCTGAAGCTGCCGGAGCCGAGTATGTCCTGGTCCCCAAAGGCAACTACGATGAGGCGCTGACCGCCGAGCGGAATGCGATCAAAATTGTGCCCGTGGCATCGCTCCAGGACGCCCTCGACTTCCTCAAAACGCTCCACGCCGTCTAGTCAAAGCCCGACGAAACACCAGGGGGTCGGTATCTTTCGAGTCTGATGGAGACTGACCTCGTCCCCGAGGAGATCCGCCATGCACAGTTTCGGACGGTGCTGAGGGGCTTCGACGCTGCCGAGGTCACCCAATATCTCGAGAAATTGGCCGGCGATATCGAAGTTCTCGTCGGACAGAGGGACCGTCTTGCCTCCCGTCTCGGGGAATATGCGGACCGGGATCTCAAGTCCGAGTTCGACGATGTCGGGCGCGAGGTCGCCTCGGTGCTCCAGTCGGCCCGAGAGGCCGCTGAATCGATGCGGGAGCGGGCGAGTCTCGACGCAGCGCGCTGGCGTGCCGAGTCGATCGGAGAAGCCGAAACCCTGCTCAGCGAAGCAAGGAACGACTCCGAAGCCTTGCGTGGGGATGCCTGGGCAACCGGAACCGAGCTGATCAACCAGACCCACGCCGAAATTCGCCAGATGCGCCAGGACGCGGAGCGTGACCTCCTGACTGTGATGGGGGAGGCGGAGCGAGAGGCGCACCGTCTCACCTCGGCGGCTCGACGCGAGGCCGAGGAGATCCTGCGCGCTGCGGCGATGGATGCCGAGAAGACCGGTGCTCAAGCGTCAAAGCGTCACGACGAGATGATCGAGCAGGCGCATCGTGCGGCCGAGTCGGCCCAGGAGCGCACCAGGGCTCTGGAGGAGCGACGGGAAGAGTTGCTCGAAGAGTTGGAGCATGCGCGCGCAACCCTGAACCGTCTGGAAGGCACCATGGACGAGCGGCGCGAGGGGCTCAACATCGTCGCCGAGCCAAGCACCAGCGTCAGGATCGTGACTCCCACGCCCCGTCACGAGCCCGAAGCGCCTCCACCGCGGACAACCTGGCAACCAGGCGAGACAGTGCGGATCATCCAAACCGGCCAGCGAGACGCCTCGGACTTAGAGCCATTTGCCGAAGAGGTGGCGGCGGATGTCGAGCGGATCAAACAGCGCGATGCGGAGCCCCAGCAGGTAACTCAGACCGAAGAATCGTCGGAGCCTGAGGCCGATGCTGAGCTGGTTGAGGAGGTTGTTGAGCCGGAACCGGAGGTCGAAGCCCCGACCATTGAGTCACCTCCGACACAGTCGATCTCCGACGATCTCGGTGCTCTGTTTGCGGCGCTGCGCGGAGGGGAAACCGCTGAGCAACCTTCGCCTCCGGCTCGGGTCGAGCATCCACCCGCAGCCACGTCAACCGAGGCTGAGCATCTCCCTGCCCCAGCAAGCGTCATCGTGTCCGCCAACGAGCTCTCACGATGGATGGACGAGAGGGACGCTCGTCTGCTCCCAATCACCAATCGTGCCCTTCGGGGTGTCAAGAAGGCGGTGACCGAGTCGCAGAACATTGCGCTCGACAGCCTCAGAACCGACGACGAGTGGAAGCCTGATGGCAGGCTGCTCGCGGACACACTGCGAGCGGACCTGATCGGGTTGTGGTCGGAGAGCTATTCGGCAGGCCACACCGTTGCCGAAGAGATGACCGGCCTGCGTCTGAAGAGGCGCGAAACCCCGCACTCCGACGCAGCGGACGGGTTCGGCGAAGCCCTGTCGTCTGCGATCGACCATGCTCTCGCCTCAGCAGGTGATGGACAGCGCGAGCGGCAATCGGCCGCCTCCCGGGTCTTCCGTGGCTGGAGGACCGATGAAGCTGAGCGCCGAATCCGTGAGCTCGCCTTCCGCGGCTATCACCTCGGCATCCTGGACTCGGTCGGCGCCAACGGTGAGATCGAGTGGTTTGCTGGTGGGGTTCCCTGCAGCGCCTGCCGTGATGCGGCATCAGATCCGGTTTCCAACGTGCCACCGGTGCATGCAGGATGCGCTTGCACTCTGGTCGCATTTTCATAGAACGGGCATCCGGCGGGGATCGCCTCATGCCAAAGATCACGTAAGCATTACCCTCGCTGCTGATGTTCACCAGGGCACCCGCTGACTATCCGGCGGACCGCCGTCGTCCGCTGACTGTGATCGTGGTTGTTGCCGCGGTGATCTATCTGGTCCTGACCGCTCTCGGCACGTTGTGGACCGACTTTCTGTGGTTCGACTCCATCGGCTACGCAAGCGTCTGGCAGCGGAAATGGGGGATGTCGATCTTTCTCGGGGCGATCGGCATCGCCGTTGCTTTCCTCATCCTCTGGGTGAGCCTGCGTCTTGTGGATCGGTTCTCACCGCGTTGGGCTCCATTCGATCTCAGCGAGGAGGAGGAGCTCATCGAGCGGTTTCGGGAGTGGATGGAGCCGCGGGTCCGCCAGGTCCGGTTCTGGGTCACCTCGTTCCTCGCCGTGCTGTTGGGGCTGACCGTCGCCTCGTGGCGAGAGGAAGTGTTCCTCTTCATGAACTCCAAGAGCTTCGGGGTGACCGATCCAATTTTTGGAATGGACGTGGGGTTCTACGTCTTTCGTCTTCCGCTGTGGTCTGAGATGGCGGACTGGCTCTTCAACGCTCTCGTGCTGGCAACTCTGATGGTGGTCGTCTCCCACTACTTCAACGGTGGGATTCGCTTCACAGGTAGGAGATTCACTGTCGCCCGCGGGCCTAAGACCCACCTCTCGGTGATGCTCGCCCTGATCGCACTGGTTCGGGCGGTGGTCTACCGACTAGACATGTTCGAGTTGATGTTGTCCGACCGGGGCAGCTTCTTCGGACCGGGATTCACCGACATCACTGCTCGGCTCCCTGCGTACCGGCTGCTGATCCTGGTCGCCTTGGTCGCGGCGGTGCTTTTCATCGTCAACATCTTCCGTCAGGGCTGGACCCTGGCTGCGGTGGCGGTTGGGTCGTGGATCATCGTGGCTGTTGCTGCTGCCGCGATCTATCCGGCCATCGTCCAGCGCTTCCAGGTGGTCCCCGCTCCGCTCAACAAAGAGACCGAGTACCTCAAACACAACCTCGAATTCACACGCGCCGCCTGGGGTTTGGACCAGGTGGAGGTGAAGCCGTTCGCGGCGGCGGAGGACATCACCTCTGAAGACATTGTTGCCAATCAGTTGACTGTCGACAACCTGCGGATCTGGGCTCCGTCAGTGTTGCCGCTCACCTACAAGAACTTCCAGGAGCTCCGCAACTACTACAACCTCTCGCTGGTTGACACCGATCGCTACATCGACGACGGAGTGCCCACTCAGGTGATGCTGGCGGTTCGGGAGTTGGAAGAGCAGAACCTCCCGCGGGACGACTGGCAAAACCAGCGCCTGATCTACACCCACGGGGTCGGCGCTGTGGTCAACGCGGCCGCGGTGGTCAACGCCGACGGACAACCGCAGTTCCTGCTCAAGGACGTTCCCCCCGTCGCCTCGGTTTCCCAGTTGGAGTTGGAACAGCCGCGGGTCTACTTCGGAGAGACCTACGAGCCGGGCCGGCCGGTCATCGTGGACACCGGCGACGCCCCCCAGGAAATCGACTTCCCCCTCCAGGGCGAGGGCACGGAATACAACAGCTACGACGGGGAAGCCGGTGTTGGTCTGAGCAGCATCTGGAAGAAGATTGCCTTCGCGTTCCGCTACCGGGACTTGAACCTTTTGATCTCAGGTGAAGTCCGACCCGACAGCCGGGTCCTTGTCGAGCGCAACATCCGCCAGATAGTCGAGGATGTGGCGCCCTTCCTCACGGTCGACACCGACCCCTACCCGGTGATCATCGACGGGCGGATTCTGTGGGTGCTTGACCTCTACACCACGTCGAACCATTACCCGTACTCACAGCCGTTGACCCGGGAGGCTGTCGGCCGTCTCGCTCGATCGACCTTGCTTCGACCGGGAGTCAACTACATGAGGAACTCGGTCAAAGCCGTGGTCGACTCCTACGACGGCGACGTCACCTTCTACCTGAACGACCCTGCGGACCCGATCGCCCAGGCCTGGTCGCAGGCTTTTCCCGGCCTGTTCAAGCCCTCGGCTGAGATGCCTGAAGGGTTGGAGGACCACCTGCGCTACCCGCAGGACCTGTTCCGGGTCCAGGGACAGCTCTACCTGGAATATCACGTCACCGACTACACCGAATTGTTCTCGGGAAATGATGCCTGGTCACTCCCGAAGGATCCTTCCACCATCTCCCGTGGCACCGGGAACGGTTCTGAGTTGCTGTTCGGGGACGATGACGGCAGCGCTTCGGGAGTGCCCTCTTATCGCGACGAGATCCTGCCTTATTACATCCTGACCAGTCTCCCCGGTGAGACCGACCTCTCGTACCTGCTGTTGCAGCCGTTCACCCCTTCGACCAAGCCGAACATGACCAGTTTCCTCGTCGCTGATTCGACTCCAGGCCGATATGGCCGTCTCGTCGACTTCAGGATGCCCCAGGGAAAGCTCGTTGACGGCACCGAACAAGTTGGGCAACGGATCGAACAAGACGCTGAGATCTCCCAGCAGTTCACTTTGTGGGACAGCCAGGGCTCCGAGGTGATCAAGGGTGACATGCTGGTGGTGCCGATCAAAGACTCCTTGATGTACGTCCAGCCGATTTTTCTCAAGGCGGAAGTGGGTGGCTTTCCCGAGTTCAGGCGGGTGATCGTCATCTACGGGGACCAGGTCGAATGGTCCGAGACCCTCGAGGGCGCACTGGGGTTGGTCTTCGGAGGAGAGGGCGGTCAACCCGTCGAGCCGACGACTCCTGACGGTGCCACCATCGAGGCCCTTCTTGATCAAGCGGCCGATGCGTTCGCCAATGCCGATGGCGCTCTCCGCGAGGGCAACCTCTCCGAGTATCAGCGCTGGGTCGACGAGGCGCAGCGTCTTCTGGAAGAGGCCAAGTCGCTCGTCGACAGCTCAGTGCAGGCCGTGGTCGGGTCGATCAGCTGACCATCCTGGGATCGGATACACCTTGATGTGTATCATGGTGTATATGAGCAGAACCAACATCGATCTCGATGATCGCCTGGTCGAGATGGCGATGGAGCGTTACGGCCTCCGCACCAAGAAGGAGGCGGTCGATTTGGCACTGCGGAGCCTGGTTGGCGGTGTGATGACCAAAGAAGAGGCCCTGGCCATGGAGGGGTTCGGCTGGGATGGGGACCTCGACGAGATTGGCGGGGTGGTGGTGATCGAAGAGTGGGACTGACGACACTCATCGATACCTCGGCCTGGGTCGAGTATCTCAGGGCAACAGGCTCCCCGACGAACGTCGCCTTGCGTTCGATGGTGGGCTCGAGTGAACATCGAATCGCCACCACCGACGTGGTGGTCATGGAGCTGCTTTCCGGAGCAGGCAGCCACGGTCAGAGAAGCAAACTGTTGGCGTTGATGAATAGGTGTCGGATGCTTCCGACCAGACCACTGTTCGACTACGAAGTGGCGGCCGATCTCTACACCCGCCTCAGGAAGGTCGGTTTCACCCCCGCCAACAGCAACGACCTGTTGGTTGCGGCGGTGGCCATCGGCAAAGAAGTGCCTTTGCTCGCGGCCGACGCCGACTTCGAGAGGATCGCATCGGTCTCCGATCTCTCGCTTGCACCTGTTTGACCGCATTCTTCACAGTCGGCCTCATCCTTCTATCGTGGAGCCGCTCCCAAGGAACCCATGGCAAAAGACGAAGACGAATACATACGGATGCGCGGCACCGTGGTCAAGATGCTCCCCGACTCCACCTTCGAGGTGAAGTTGGATAGTGGCTTCGAGTTGCTTGCCAAGCCGTCCGGCCGCATGCGCCGTGGTCGGGGCATTCGCGTCCTGCCCGGGGACACCGTCGACGTCGAGGTGTCTACCTATGACCCGACACGCGGGCGCATCGTCTGGCGCTACCGCTAGCGACAAACATTCACCTCGCGGCAACTAAATGGGTTCCTCGCGCTATGGAATTTGTCACACCCACCTCCGATCATGTCGGATATGGGGTTGCTTTTGAATCTTGTGGCCGGGGTCGCGGCGATTCTGATGGTCGTCGTCGGGGTCTACTCGATGATCGCCATCTGGTGGGACGAGCTCGACTGAACGTTCGTGATCGGTAGCGTTTTGGGATGAAGGTTTCCAACGTCATCCTGCGCACAAACGACCTCGACCGGTCGGTCGGCTTCTGGTCGGACATGGTTGGGCTGCCTTTGCTCGGTCGTTTCGAGGCTTTCGCCTTCCTCGACGCCGGATCAATCCAGCTCGCCTTGAATCAGGTCGACGACTTGATCGAAGACCATTCGATGACCGAGGTGGTGCTCGAAGTCGATGACATCAGCGATTCCTTCTCGGATATGGCCGGACGCGGGGTTCCGTTCGAAATCGAGCCCAGAGTGGTCACTACGGATGGAACCCGAAGTCTGCTGGCCGCGCACTTCGTCGATCCCGATGGTCACGCCGCCAGCATCACCGGTTGGGTGGCAATCACCCTGGAGTAGGGCCTGACCGGGGACTAGCAGCCGCAACTATTGCGAGGTGTATGCCCCGTCGACCAGGTAGTACCCGCCTGTACAGAAGGACGCCTCATCGGAGCAGAGGAAGGCGACCAGGGCCGCCACTTCCTGGGCAGTGCCCAACCGCTGAATCGGGTGCATCGCCGCGATGGCATCGAGCGTCGCCTCGTCGAGGTTGCTATCCAACAGCGGGGTCCGGATGAAGCCGGGTCCCACCGAGTTGACCCGGATCCCCTTCGCTGAATACTCGATGGCTGCAGTCCTGGTGAGGCCGAGCACCCCATGCTTGGCGCTGACATAGGCCGGAGAGTTGGCGAAGCCGACACTTCCGAGGATCGAGGCCATGTTGACGATGGCGCCACCACCACTCTCGAGCATGGCTGGTATCTCGTAGCGCATTCCGTAGAAGACGCCGTCGAGGTTAATCCCGATCACCTGTCGCCAGCTGTCCAGGGGGTACTCGCCGGTTGGGGCCTGGGCGCCGCCGATCCCGGCGTTGTTGACTGCGATGTTGAGCCCTCCGAAGGTCTCGACGGTCCGCTGGACCATCGCCTCGACCTGCGTGGGATCCGATACATCCACCTTCATGAAGGCAGCGGTTCCGCCTGCGGCTTTGATGGCATCGGCGACTCGTTGCCCGTTGAGCTCGTCGTAGTCGGCGATCACGACTTTCGCTCCGGCGCTTGCGAACGTGTCGGCACATGCCTCGCCGATACCTGATCCACCGCCGGTGATGATCGCCACTCTGTTCGCGAAGTCATGCCTAGCCATGGGTTGGACCTCCAGTTGATTCTGCTCCAACCATGCCTAATGCCACTTGGGCTGGGTAGGGCCGATGGTCCCCGGCCTGCAGGCACGTGTTGCACAACGCTGCCCGGGCCTTACAATTGGCTATTCCATCGACGCGGGGTGGAGCAGTCTGGTAGCTCGTCGGGCTCATAACCCGAAGGTCGCGGGTTCAAATCCCGCCCCCGCTACGAAACGAACCCCTGGGAGTGCACATGGGTTCTCTTCGTTCGAGACTTGTTGGCCTGAGAGGCGTATCAGATCTGCTCCTCGTCTCGGTCGATTCGACGATCCCCACACCAGCTACAAACGGTCGCGTGGGTGTACGCGTCTACCGTGCCAACGGAGGATGAACGTGCGCGTCACCCTCAACCTCAGGTGGCGGCGTGTCGGCTGCCGGTGGTCACACCACGAAGGGACAAACCGCCCTAGACCATTGGGGCCACAAACGGCTGGACTGAAGACATGCAACCCGGGCGTTCGACCACGTTCATGCTGGGCTTCACGATCGTCGGGCTCGCCTCCGCGGGTGTTTTCGCGCTAGTCGATCTCGACCGGGGCGCCGGGCTCCAGGACCGGCGGCTCCTCAACGGTGCGCCTCGATCAGGGTTCCTGCGGTGGCGGCCAGACCGGCGGCGGGATTGCGCGGACCGTACATGCGGGCCGCCACCCAAGCGCCGTCCATGAGCAGTAGGAGGCTGTCGGCGAGCTTCTCGGGGTCACGCAACCTTGCTTCCTGGGCGAGCCTGGCGAACCGGTCACGCACCGTCCTCTTGTGAGCGAGGGCGGCCTGATGGCCGGGATGGTCGCGGTCGGGGAACTCGGCGGCGGTGCCCTGAAAGGTGCAGCCCAGGCACTCGGGGCTGGTCGCCAGCTTCTCGATCGCCTCGAACATGCCGACCAGCTTCTCCTCCGGATTGTCGAGATGGGCGACGGCCCCGTCGAGCCACTCCCAATACTGACGGTTGGACTCCTCGAGGTAGGCGACGATGAGGTCGTCCTTGGAGGGGAAGTGCCGGTACAGGCTCATCTTCGCCACCCCGGCCTCGGCGATGATGGTGTCGATCCCTACCGCTCGGAACCCGTTCCGATAGAAGAGGCGCTGCGCCGTCTCCAGGATGCGTTGTCGGACCGGCAGATCTTGGGTGGTGGTCATCAGGATTGACATGATACAGACCTGTCTGTACCTTTCAAGGATTGATAGACAGACCTGTGTCATTTTGGAGGGACCTGACGTGAGGATCGCAGTGCTAGGCACCGGCCCTGTGGGCCAGACGGCGGCGGCCGAGCCGGTCGACTTCGGCCGCGAAGGGACCGTCGGAATGAGAAGCGTGGAAGCGGCGATGCACCTCTCTGCGCTCAACATCGAGGTGGTCCGATGAGGTTCGGACTCCAGGTCTACTCCTTCACCTGGCCGGGCGGTCCGGAGGCGATCGGCCCCACCCTCGCTCGGGTGGTGCGCTCCGCCGATGAGGCCGGATTCGACTCGATCTGGGTGATGGACCATTTCTGGCAAATCGGTGGACCGGGCTCGGAGACCGAACCGATGCTCGAGGGCTGGACCGCCCTCGGGTTCATGGCCGCACACACCCAACGGGCCCGCCTTGGGCTGATGGTCGGCGGGGTCCACTACCGCAACCCCGGGCTTTGGGTGAAAGCCGCCACCACCCTCGATGTGCTCTCCGGGGGACGGGCCTGGCTTGGCCTCGGCGCCGGCTGGAACCAGGCGGAGTCCGTGGGCCTGGGCTTCCCTTTTCCCGAGACCAAGGCCCGATTCGAGATGCTCGAAGACACCCTGCAGATCGCCAACCACATGTTCGACGGAGAGCGAGGAAGCGAAACACGGTTCGAAGGCCACCTGTTCACCGCCGAGCGTCTCCTCAACGTGCCCCAGTCGATCTCCCGACCAAGGGTGCCGATCATGATCGGCGGCGGGGGCGAGAAGAAGACGCTGCGCCTGGTGGCTCGTTACGCCGACGCCTCCAACCTCTTTGGCGATCCCGACCAGCTCCGTCACAAGTACCGGATCCTCGCCGAGCATTGCGAGACGGTAGGACGCCCTTACGAGGAGATCGAGCGCACCACCCTGCAGTCGGTGAGCCTGTTCAGTTCGAACGCCTGGAGGTCCACCACCGAGTCCGCCGACCAGCTCGTGGAGAGGTTCGGTCGTCTTGGCGACGCCGGGGTGCAGCAGGTGATCGTCAACACCGCTGACGTCCACAATCCCGACGCAATCGAGCTGTTGGCGACCGAGGTCATGCCGCAACTCGCCGAGTCGCGAAGCTGACCGTGATGATGGCCACGGACCTCGATCGCCACTTTCTGATCGACCTGACCACGGTGGGCAGAGTGAGCGGCCGTCCTCACACCATCGAAATCTGGTTCGCACAACACGGGTGGAGCCTCTACCTGCTCTCAGGCGGCGGGAACCGTTCCGACTGGGTTCGCAACCTGACCCGCACCCCCGGCGTAAGGGTTCGCGTCGGCGCCGACGGGTACAAAGGCACCGCTCGCATCGTGTCCGACCCGCAGGAGGATCGACTGGCCCGGGATGCGGTCCACGACAAGTACGCCGCCCGCTACTCCGGTGACCTGACCTCGTGGCGGGAGACCGCGCTCCCCATCGCCGTCGATCTCGACCTGAGCAGAGTGGGCTGAGGAAGGAAGTATGGAACACCCCCACCGCCTAGGACAGAGCGACCTGGGTGTTCCCCGTCTCGGTGCGGGGGCCATGACCTGGGGCGACGCTCGGGGGCTGGCCCGGCTCCACCCCGCCAAGATGGCATACGGCGGCGCCCATGGGCCCCAAAGCGAAGAGCAGGCAATGGTGGCGAGCCTCGCGGTGGGGGTGAACCTGTTCGACACCGCCGCCATGTACAGCGGCGGCGCATCCGAGCGACGCCTCGGCGAGTTAGCAGCGGGAAGAGACGCTCTGATCGCTACCAAGTTCCCTTCCGGGTTTCGCTTCCGATCAGAGGACTTCCCCGATGAGCTCGAATCCAGCCTCTCCCGATTGGGTCGTGACACCGTCGACCTCTATCAGCATCACTACCCAGGGAGAATCTCGATCCCGACACTCATGAACCAGATGGCCGACGGTGTCGAAGCCGGGAAGATACGTGCTGTCGGGGTCAGCAACTACTCGGCCGCGCAAATGCGTCAGGCTCACGCTGCCCTCGCCGAACGCGGCATCCCGCTCGCCTCCAACCAGGTGGAATACTCGCTACTTCACCGGCAACCCGAGACCAACGGGGTCCTCGACGCCTGCCAGGAGCTCGGCGTGACCCTCATCGCCTACACCCCCCTGGCCGGAGGCCTGTTAACGGGCAAGTATTCGACGGCGATCCGTCCTCACGGATTCTTCCGACGAGTCCTTCCCCGGTACCGGGGCAGGGCACTCGAGGCGCTGCAACCTGTGGTCCAACTCCTTATCGAGATCGGCGACCGCCATGAGAAGACTCCCGGCCAGGTGGCCTTGCGTTGGCTGATCGAGAACACGGCCGTGCTTCCCATCCCCGGCGCCAAGGACGGGAACCAGGCAGCCGCCAATGCTGGCGCCCTTACCTTCGCGTTGACAGCCGAGGAGGTCGACGCTCTGGGCGACGCCACCCTTCCGTGGAGAACCTAGAGCCCGGGTCCACCGGAGGCCTTCAGATGGGGAGGTGCTCTTGATCTTGAGGTGGGTTGATCATGCGGCGCAGCGAGGCTTCGGTGGTGGCGACGTGGACCAGGGCTGCGGCCTCCCCCAGCGATGGGTCACGGTCTCGCAGCGCCCGCAGGATCTCTGCGTGTTGGGCGATGGTCTGCGCCTTGGCGTCCTCCTCGATGACGCCACGCCAGATTCGCGAGCGCATCGTCCTCGTGGAGACGCCGCCGAGCATCGAGGCCAGAGTTGAGTTGCCGGAGGCCGCGGCGACCACAGCGTGAAAGTCGCTGTCCGCCTGAACCAGAACCTCCTGACTTTCGGCTGAGCGCATCCGGTTCAGCAGCACTTCAAGCTCGGCCAGTGTGTCCTCATCGATCCGCAGCGCGGCAAGGGCGGTCGCCGCCGGCTCGAGGATGCGACGCACCTGAACCAGTTCCAGTGAGAACCCGTCGGCCATGAGCTCGGCCGCGGCGCCGATCCCGTCGAGCAACTGCTCGGGACGCAGGCTGGTCACATAGGTTCCGTCACCGCGGCGCACGTCGAGGACGCCCGCGGTCACCAGACCTCGAACCGCCTCTCTCACTGTGTTCCTCGAGGCCCCCAGCTCGCCGGCCAGTTCCGCCTCAGGGGGGAGCTTGGCGCCGGGAATAAGGGTCCCGGTCGCAACCATTTCCCTGATCTTTCGTATCGCGGCCTCGGTCAAAGGCGCCGACATTGATTCCCTCGATTTCGAGTAGACATAGGATGTTTAAGGTCCTATCGTAGCGATTCGGAGCCAGCGCCGGTCAAATCGGGGTCATACACCCGATCACTCACGCAGGAAGGAGGCGAAACGTGGAGGAGCGGGTAGGCCCCCCGGAGGACGCCGCACTGATCGAGTCTCGGTCGACCTCCCAGCCCCATCGCTCCGACGACCGACCGGTGACGACGCACGAGGCGGCCTCGGCGGACCCCGGAAGCGAGCCTGTCGCCAGATTCGACGGCTCGCTGCGAGTGGCGTTGTTCCTGCTTCGGGCAGGGCCGCTTCTGATCCTCGTCTTCCTCATCGCCTTCATCGCCTTGTTAATACCGCTCTTTCTCACCACTCGCAACATCGGGAACGTGCTCGCTCAAACTGCGGTGATTGCGGTTCTGTCGCTGGGCCAGCTGCTTGTGATAGTCACGCGGGGAATCGACCTCTCCGTCGGGTCCACGCTGGCCCTCGCGACCGTTACGGGAGCCCTGGTCTTCCACGCCGGCAACTCAAGTCTGGCGGTGATCGCGGTCATGCTCGGCGCGGGACTGGCAGTGGGTCTGGTCAACGGCGTCCTCTTCGTGAAAGGACGGATACCGCACCCATTCATCGTCACACTCGCGACTTTCACGCTGGTGCGGGGAGTCGCCCTGTGGCTCTCGAACGGACGCCCCATCCAGGAGATGCCTCCGGTGATCCGGGTCATTGGCGGGGACACGATCTTCGGATGGCTCCCCGTGTCATCGTTTGTCGTCGCTGGTGTGGCAGTGGCAGTGTGGATGCTGACGACCCGTGTCGTCTGGGGTCGCTGGATCTACGCGGTCGGCGGCAGCCCCGAGGCAGCGCATCGGACGGCGATCCCGACGTCGGCGATCCTGATCTCTGTCTACGTCTTCTGCGGCTTGACCGCTGGCATAGCCGGCTTGCTCACCGCGGGCCGAACCAATGCCGGTGCCCCCACTTTTGGCGCCTTGGCCGAGCTCGACGCCATCGCAGCGGTGATCATCGGTGGCGCCAGCTTTCTGGGCGGACGGGGAAAGGTGAGCCACGCGCTGGTCGGGGCGTTGATGATTGGCGTCATTAGAAACGCCATGAACCTGGCCAACCTGGACTCGTTCTTCCAGTTGATCGTCCTCGGGGTCGTGATCATCGTCGCCGCCGAATCCGACGTTCTGCGCGGCCACTTGGAGAACAGGCTCCGTCTAATACAGGCGACCAGAACGTGAGACCGGACAGTGCTCTCCCACTGTTGAGCGTGCGGCGTGGAACCAAGCGCTTTGGCGGTGTGCTCGCCCTCAACGAGGTAGACGTCGATATCTTCGCCGGGGAGGTGATGGCGATTCTCGGAGACAACGGCGCCGGCAAGTCGACCCTCATCAAGTGCATGAGCGGAGTCCATCGACTCGACACAGGTGTGATCGAAATCGATGGCGAACCGGTGCAGATGCACAGCCCTGCCGACGCTCGCGCCCTGGGTATCGAGACGGTCTATCAGGACCTGGCCCTCTTCGACAACCTCAGCCCCTCTGCAAACTTCTACGCCGGCCGGGAGCTCGCCGGGCCGAGCTGGCTGCCGTTTGGCATGCGACTGATGCGGAGGCGGGCTATGTCGCAGGCAACACAAGATGTCCTCGATCGCCTTCAGGTCACTTTGCCTGACTTCGAGGCATCGGTTGGACTGATGTCCGGTGGCCAGCGTCAAGCGGTTGCGGTGGCCCGAGCCACCGCATTTGCCTCACGGCTCGTGATCCTGGACGAGCCCACAGCGGCACTCGGGGTGCGTGAAGCATCACGGGTGCTCGACCTCATCAAGCGCCTCAGAGACGAAGGGAAAGGCGTGGTGGTGATCTCCCATGCGATGGACCACGTGATGGAAGTCGCCGATCGGGCAATGGTCATGCGCCGCGGACGCAACGTGGGCGAGATGATTCCATCGGAGAGCTCTCGAGAGCGCATCGTCTCCCTGATCGTTGGAGGTGACGGTTGACGGAGTGACCAGACATCGGTTTCGGCGCCGGCCTTGGGTGGCGGTGCCGGGTGCATAGAAACGACTCCACCCAACCAACAAGAGGAGGAATGGGATGAATTCAAGAACGGCACGCCGCTGGGCTGCCCTATTGGCTGGACTGGTGCTTGTGGCCGCCTGCGGCGGAAGCGGGGATTCAACTACCACTGGACCTGCCGGTACTGAGCCCACGACGACCGACGCGCCGGCTACCACCGCCGCGCCGTCTACGACCGCCGCAGGCGAGACCTACAAGCTCGGGCTGATCACTAAGTTCCCAGTCGACTTTTTCTTCATCATCGAAGATGCAGCAAAAGCCTGGGCGGCTGACCATCCCGACGTCGAGCTTATCACTGGCATGGGTGAGTCAGGGTCGGACGACGAAGGGGTGATCGCGCTCATCGAGTCGATGGTGGCCCAGGGCGTGGATGGCATCGCCATCACTCCCACCGGTCCCGCGGTCACAGACGCGCTCCAGGCGGCTGTGGATGCAGGCGTCAAGATCGTGCTCATCGACAACGACCTGCCCGACTGGGACGGCAAGTCAGCCGTTGTGGCGACTGACAACTTCGCAGGAGGCGTTCTTGCCGGCGAGTGGCTCGCAGGAGTCCTCGAAGCCGGCTCAACGCTCGGAGTGCTGGAGGGCGTCGCCGGGGTGCCTGCTCTGGACGATCGGGTCCTGGGAATGGTCGAGGGCCTCGGCGATCTCGATGTCAGCGTCGTCTCGCAGACCCCGACCGACTGCGACCAGGTCAAGGGCGTGGCTGCTGCCGAGGACCTGCTAACTGCTAACCCCGATGTGAGCGCCATCTACGGCGCTTGCGGCCCGCCCATCATCGGTGCGTTGGAAGCGATCGAGAATGCCGGAATAGCTCCGGAAGACATCGTCGTGGTTGGCTTCGACGCCTCGGCCGACGAAGTTGCCGCCATCGCTGACGGAAGGCAGGACGCATCGGTTGCTCAGTTCCCACCGAAGATGGGCGAGCTCGGTATGGCGACGCTGTACCAAGCCGTTCTGGGCGCCGAAGTGGAGGTCAATGTCGACACCGGGACCGAGATGGTGACCATCGACAACGTGGCGGACTTCCAGTAGGGCACTGAGTCGACAGCCGCTTTCAGGGGCCCGCCTCCGTCGGGCCCCTGAAGGCCGGGTGTCAGGAATGCTCCTGGTCCTATCAAAGGAACTCTGATGCGCACAACGATCGTCGACGTCGTGACGGAGGACATCCGATTCCCCACCTCGCGCGCCCTGGACGGGTCGGACGCCATGAACCAAGCCCCCGACTACTCCGCTGCGTACCTGATCCTGCGCACAGACAGACCAGGAGGCCCCGAGGGTCACGGGATGACTTTCACAACCGGGCGAGGCAACGAGTTGTGCGTCGCCGGGATCGAAGCTCTGCGCCACCTGGTGGTGGGCAGGACGTTGGAATCGATCACAGAAGATCTCGGAGAGTTTTGGGCTTCGCTGGTCGACGACGGTCAATTGCGCTGGGTTGGCCCGGAAAAAGGTGTGATCCACATGGCCACGGCTGCTGTGGTCAATGCTGTGTGGGACCTGTATGCCAAGACCGAGGGCAAGCCGCTTTGGAAGCTCCTGGCTGACATGACGCCGGAGGAAGTCGTCCGGTGCATCCCATTCCGATACATCACCGACGCTCTGACGCCACAGGAGGCTCTGGACATTCTGCGGGGCAACTCTCTTGGGCGAGCAGATCGGGAACAACTGGTCTTGAGCAGCGGGATCCCGGCGTATACCACCTCGATCGGATGGCTCGGCTACTCCGACGAGAAGATCAGGCAGATGTGTCGGACCGCGGTTGAGGGCGGCTGGCAGCATTTCAAGCTCAAAGTCGGGCGCGATCTCGATGAGGATGTGCGTCGTGCCGGGATCGTGCGGGAGGAGATTGGTCCCGACCGCTCTCTCATGTTGGATGCCAACCAGGTCTGGGATGTCGACCAGGCAATCACCTGGATGCAGCAATTGGCTCCCTTCCACCCGCTGTGGATCGAGGAGCCAACCAGCCCCGATGATATCCTGGGACACGCTCGAATCGCCGAGGCGATGGCGCCGCTTGGGATCGGCGTGGCCACCGGCGAGCACTGTCACAACCGGGTGATGTTCAAGCAGCTCTTTCAGAGTGACGCAATCAGCTTCGCCCAGGTCGACGCGTGCCGGCTGGGAGGGATAAACGAGGTATTGGCCGTGCTTCTCATGGCAGCCAAGTTCGACGTCGCGGTGTGCCCTCACGCCGGGGGCGTTGGGCTTTGCGAATACGTGCAACATCTGGCGATCTTCGACTACCTGGCGGTGAGCGGCTCGACGGACGGTCGCGTCGTCGAGTATGTCGACCATCTCCACGAGCACTTCGTTGACCCGGCGGTGGTGAGAGACGGTCACTACCTGGCACCAACCGCCCCGGGGACGAGCATCACCATGCATGCCTCCAGCATCAGCGACTACTCCTACCCGCTCGGGGCTGAATGGTCAGGAGCCCTGGTCCAGGGCGTTTGAGGACCATGCCCGCTGCCGTCATAGACGCCCATCACCACTTCTGGAACCCCGAGACCGCGGACTATCCATGGATGACCGGCTCATATGAGCCTCTCCGAAATGCATTCGGGCCATCCGATCTCATCCCGCTCCTCGAGGCCGCCGGGGTAAAGGCCACGATCGTTGTGCAGGCGCGTCAGGAGCTCGACGAGACGCATTCGCTGCTCGAACTGGCAGCAGCCACGCCGTGGGTCGCAGGGGTGGTTGGATGGGTAGACGTCACGGGGCCTGACGTGGCGGAGATCATCGCTGGTATCCGCGAGAGGGAACACGGGAACTGGTTGGTTGGGATCCGGCATCTAGTCCACGATGAGCCTGACTCTGAGTGGCTGCTGCGAGGCAATGTCCTGCGAGGGCTCTCCGCAGTCGCAGACGCAGGTCTGGTCTTCGACCTTCTGGTGAGGACCCGGGAGCTGCCGGCGGCCACCGAAGCTGCACGCCGACTCCCCGGGCTTCGCTTCGTCCTCGACCATGTTGCCAAGCCTCCGATTGCGACCCGGCAGACCGAGCCGTGGGCGTCGGCTGTGGGCGAGATCGCCGTTCTCCCCAATGTCACCTGCAAGGTGTCTGGCCTGGTCACCGAAGCCGACTGGCGATCGTGGAGTGCCGCGGACTTGGCGCCGTACATCGCCCATGCGGTGGAAGTGTTCGGCCCTTCTCGACTGATGTGGGGATCGGATTGGCCGGTCTGCACCCTCGCCGCGACCTACTCCGAGGTGTACGAGACCGCAGTCGAGATCTTTTCGGACATGGTGGGGGAGCAGTTCGAGTCTGTGCTGGGAGGATGCGCCGCCTCGACCTATGGTCTCGAGCTCTAGGGCGTGGCACACAATCCTCCGCCAGCTGCGACATCTTGCTCCGAGCCGAGGTGGGCTTAACGCACCACCCGTGCCCCGCGGGCGTCGACCGCGGCGACGACCTCCGAGCTGGTCATCATCGAGGTGTCCCCCGGTGTCGTCATGGTCAACGCTCCGTGGGCGGCACCCACCTCCACAGCCTCGGCTGGCGACCTTCCTTCGAGAAGGGCCCAGATCATGCCGCTGGCGAAACCGTCCCCGCCTCCCACCCTGTCGAATATCTCGAGGTCCGGGCGGAGACGGGACTCGTGAAATGTCCCGTCGGAATGAATGATGGCGCCCCAATCGTTGAACCCGGCGGTCTTCGCGTTCCGGAGGGTCGTGGCGACCACCTCGAGCCCTGGGAAGACATCGAGGACGGTTCCGATCATCGCCTTGAAAGCGGACGGGTCGAGGCTTGTGATCTCGTGGTCGAGGTCGGGAACCTCGAAACCGAGCGCCGCAGTGAAGTCCTCCTCGTTCCCGATCATCACATCTACGTATCGGGCGAGGGCCCGGTTGACCTCAATGGCACGGGTCTTCCCGCCCCGGGGCTTCCAAAGCGACGGCCTGTAGTTGAGGTCGAAAGAGACGATTGTTCCGGCGTCTCGTGCGGCTTGCATCGCTTCGAGAGCTACATCGGCCGTAGTCTCGGACAGGGCGGCGAATATGCCACCGGTGTGAAACCACCGCACCCCATCTTCGCCGAAGATCCGGCTCCAGTCGATATCACCGGGCTTCAGCTGTGAGACAGCGGTGTTTGCCCGGTCGGATACCCCGAGGGCGGCACGGATGCCAAATCCCTTCTCGGTGAAGTTGAGGCCGATCCGTGAATCGAGCCCGATGCCATCGTGAGGAACCCACTTCACGTGGCGAAGGTCGACTCCACCGGTCATCATCAAATCCTCGACCAGATGACCGATTTCGTTGTCGACGAGCGCGGTGACGACGGCAGTCCGTAGCCCAAAGACCTTTCTGAGCGCTCGGGCGACGTTGTACTCGCCACCACCCTCACTCACTCTGAAATGCCGGGTGGTCCTGATCCGACCCCACTCGGGATCGAAGCGAAGCATCACCTCACCGAGGGCGAGACAGTCCCAGCGGCATGTCTCGGCCGGCTTGATCGTCAGCGCCACGACTTCAGGCCCTCGCCTCGGTGATGGCGGCGACAGTGGCATCAACCAGCACTCGGAGACCGTCGAAGTCCCTCTCTTCCACCAGCCGCTTGGGTAGCAAATTCGATCCCATCCCAACCGCAGGAGCACCAGCTCGATACCAGGGGCGTAGCGATTCCGCCGTCGGCTCGACACCACCCGTGGGGATCGCCTGTACCCAGGGGCAGGGGGCGCGCGCCGCCTCGAGAAACTTGGGGCCCCCGATCGAGCCGGCCGGGAAGAGCTTGACAAAATCGCATCCGGCGCGATAGGCGGCGAGGATCTCCGTCATCGTTGCGCACCCGGGCACGTACGGGACGTTTCGTAAATGGCACACGTCAGCGACCTCAGGGGCGAAGCTGGGTCCGAAGACAAAGTTGGCACCGAGATCGATCACGTGCGCCGCGGTTGCACCGTCGACGATCGATCCGGCCCCGACGATGAGCTCTGGGAGGTCATGTCGCGCGTGACGGATCAGCTCCGCAAGCACACCGAGCGCGCCATCACCGCGGTTGGTGAACTCGAGTGTGCTGATGCCACCCGCCACCAGCGTGGTTGCCACATCTGTTGTGACGACGACATCGGGGTCGTAGAACACCGGGACCACACCCTCTTGTGTGATGGTGTTCAGTACTTCGAGCTTGCTGTGACTGGCCACCTACAACCCTCTCGCCGCGACACCGTCACCATGGTCGGCAGTATACTGATGTTCTTGCAGCCTGCTGTGGTGGATGCGATGTCACATTTGGCGATCGACTATCACGGAGACGGAGTCTTCAGGCCCCGTCTCTATGAGACAACCGAGCCCGGCCCGGGGCAGGTCAGGATCGCCGTGGCGTTCACGGGGATATGCGGCACGGACCTCAAGATCGCCCACGGAACCATGGACCATCGAATAACTTCTCCGTGGCCGATCGGTCACGAGATGTCTGGCATCGTCGAGGAGATCGGACCGGATGTGAGTGGCTGGCAGCCAGGCGACAAGGTGACCGTGATGCCGCTTGCGTGGTGCGGCGACTGTCCGGCATGCAGAGGTGGCCATAGTCACGTGTGCCACAATCTCGTCTTCCTGGGCATCGACTCTCCGGGCTCGCTCCAGCAACGTTGGACAGTCCCTGCTGGCGTGCTCGTCCGAGTCCCCGAGCATCTGTCGCTCGAGCACGCCGCCCTGGCCGAGCCGACGGCAGTGGCCGTTCACGACGTTGGGCGCGGCGGGGTGAGCCCCTCGCAACAGGTGGTCGTGATCGGCGGAGGGCCGATCGGGATCTTGATAGGGCTGGTGGCAACTCACGCCGGCGCTGATGTCCTCGTGTCCGAGGTCTCGTCCTTTCGACGTGACCTCGCTGCCGAATTGGGACTTCGCACCATCGACCCCACCACCGACGACTTGGCTGCCGCAGTGACTGAGTGGTCGAACGGAAAGGGTGCAGATGTCGCCTTCGAGGTCTCCGGGTCAGCGGCTGGGGTCCGGGCGCTCACAGACGTGCTTGCTGTGCGCGGGCACGGCGTGGTGGTCGCAATTCACACCGAGCCCACTCCGGTCGATCTGATGGCGGCGTTCTGGAAGGAGCTCGACATCAGTGGTGCTCGGGTCTACGAGCGGGAAGACTTCGAGAAGGCTGTTGCACTCCTCGCCGATGGGGTCATTCCTGCCGAGTCGCTGATCACCGAGATCATTCCGCTGTCACAGACCGACCGCGCCTTCGAGCGAGCCGCCTCGGGTGGAGATGTCGTAAAAGTCATGATCGATTCACGATGACGTTGCCAGGTCCCGGCACGCCTGCACCTGCTGTTCTTCGCGCAGCGGTCATCCTCGATGTGATCTCGACGCGTGCAGACGGCCATCTTCGAATATCTGAAATCGCACGCGACACGGGAATCCCTCCATCGTCGGTGACCAATATCCTCGCCGCCCTGGTCGACACCAATCTCGTGCCGGCGCACAGGTTCCAGATACTCGATCGGCCCCGCCACCGTGGAGCTCGCTTCTGCGTTCTTGCACAGCGACGACAAGGTCCAACGGTTCCGCGACTTCGTCCCGGAGAGGGACGCCCTGGCTGCCGAGACCGCTCAGTTGGGAACTCTGCTCGAAAGTGATGTCTTGTTCCTCACCCGCCACGACGGAATCCAGCCAATCGCCCTCACGTCCACCATCGGCAAGCGGCTTCCAGCCTTGTCCACGGCGGTCGGAAAGGCCATGCTTGCCCAACTCGAGCCCACGGAGCTGGCTGCCCACCCTGAGTGATCCCCTCCCCCGTCTGACCGAACGGTCTCATCGGCGATCTGGCGTCCTTGTCCGAGGACCTATCTGCGATTCGGCGGCGGGGTCACGCCATCGACGACGAGGAAGCCGCACCGAACGTCGTTTGCCTGGCCGTCGCCGATAGAGACGCGTCGCGCGTCCCGAGATTCCGCGGTCAGCACGACGCTGTTCAAGGAGCGCCTGACATCTGAGCTCCATGAGCGTCTGGTGGCCGACCTGACGGCCGTCGCCTCCTATTTAGCCAAGTAGTGGAGAGACACCCATGACCCACGTCATCGACCTGAACGGCAAGACGGCACTCGTGACCGGAGCAAGACGAGGGCTTGGCAAGGCGATCGCCGCCGGGCTCGCCAACGCCGGCGCGGATGTGATTGGCGTCTCCGCCGCACAGGAGGAGGCAGGCTCCGACATCGGCCGGCTCGTGGATGAGGCGGGAAGAAACTTCATCGGGCGTGCGTGTGACCTCTCAGATCGTCGGGCGGTGTACGAGCTCCTGGCATGGCTCGCAGACGAGCAGCACCGTGTCGACATCCTGGTCAACAACGCAGGCATGATCCTCCGAAGACCTGCCGCCGAACACAGCGACGAGGACTGGGATCAGGTTCTCGAGGTCAACCTGAGCTCTCCTTTCATCCTCGCCCGAGAGCTCGGAAGACTCATGGTCGAGCGACAGTCTGGAAAGATCATCTTCACCGCCTCCCTGCTCAGCTTCCAGGGGGGAATCACGGTGCCGGGCTACACGGCTTCGAAGAGTGCGATTGCCGGGTTGACCCGAGCGCTGGCCAACGAATGGGCCCGGCACGGCGTGAACGTCAACGCCATCGCCCCCGGCTACATGGATACGGACAACACTGAAGCCCTTCGTAACGACCCTGTCCGATCCCGGGCGATCATGGAGAGGATTCCGGCTGGTCGCTGGGGCACTGCCGAAGACGTGGCAGGAGCCGCCGTGTTCCTCGCCTCTGGCTCTGCGGACTACATCCACGGCACGGTGCTCACTGTCGACGGCGGGTGGATGGCTCGATGAAGGGGCAGCCCACGGCCCTCTGCGATGCTGCCTACTCGACGAGGATTTGTTGGCAGAGATCGAAGAAATGGTCGCGCCGATAAGGGATCTCAACTGGATACAGGGTTACCCGGGATACAGCGATCCGGGCGCAGTTGCGAGTCGGCTTGCAGTTCCATGAGTGGGCGTTGACTCTGAGTGCTATCGACGGCCGGGAAGGACTTCGTCGTGGTGATCGGGCTCGTTTGGCTTGGCGCTTCTGGGCCTGTGGCCTTTGTGAGATCTCGCCACGATCAGACCTCGTCGGGCTCATAACCCGAAGGTCGCGGGTTCGAAATCTCGCCCCCCGCTACGAACGAAAGACCCAGGCATCGCACGGGTTTTCGTCGTTCGGACCTTCGCTGGAGAGTGGCGTCGACGTTCGATCAGCGCTCGAGTTCGGCGAGCATCAGCGGGAACACGTTGTCCGCAGCCTTCTTTCCCAAGAACGGGTCGAGGTGGCCGTAGCTCGGCAATACGTGCAACGAGTCGACGCCAGGCCGGTGACGCTGGAGGAAATCAAAGGTTCGCTCCTGGCTCACCGAGAAAGCAGCGATTACGGGCCCCGGCAAAGAGAGCGAATCGGGCATCGGTCCGGGGAGCCGAATCGGCGTAGCGAGCGAGAAGCCCGGGGCCGACTCGACACAGAGACCAGTTGGCCGGCCTCGACGCATGCGGACATCTGGGCGAAGAAGCTCATCGGCACCTCGGCGAACTCGCCCCGTATCCACTCGTGGGTGGCCTGGTTGAGGTTCTCGTGTCGCCACAAGGCCGGTCGTCCCGACCCATCGGTGAAACTCACCATCCTGCAGACGGGATTGCGGCATTCCCAGTGGGTCGCCATGACGATTGTCCGCGCCAGCCTTGAGAACCATGTATTGGGGCCGTCTCCCCACGCTGGGTTTAGGTACGGCGTAAGCCGTTGCATCGTCGGTCGCAGCAGCTGGATCTTGAACCGTGAAAACGCTGGGATCACCGGGTGGAGCGACACCGCATTGCTCACGATGACATCCACCTGGGGGAGGAGCCCGGCGGCGGCACTCATGCAGAAGGAGGTCGACCCCTGACAATGCACGATCGCTTTCAACGTGTCGGTGCCGGTCTCGGCCAGCACATATCTCACCGCCGCTGGATGATCAAATGCAGCGGCGTCGTCCAGCGTCCAGGGCACAGGGCCGATGTCGATAGACGCCCGCCAATTGAGGAGCCATACGTCCCATCCCTCATCCACCAGGACATCCACCAGCGTCCGGTCCGTTGGTGGCCTGAACAACTCCGCTCGAACTCCGGCACCGTGGACGAGGAGGATGGGGCCCTTGCTCTTCGATGCGGTGCCGCGGACCCGGATCATGGTCAGTCCGAGGCCGTCGTCGGCACGGAAGAAATGGACCTCGTTGTTTTGGCCGGGCCTGCTTCCGTTCCATTCACAACTCTCGAGGCTTCAGTCATCCCCGCTCCTTGGCGGGTCGGGCGGCCGAGCGGGTGCGAAGTCGAATGTCACGGAGCGATCTAGCGAAGAACTCACCCCGTTGGCGAATGATCCGGCCTTGCCCGGCCCGAGGCTCGGAAGGTGGTGAGTTGCTTGAGGAAGTCCACGATCAAAATTCGCAGGACACCCGCACCGATCACCTCGCCATCCATGCCCGGCGGGATGTGGCCTTTGAGGAGTGTGATATAGAGCGTCGAGGTGTCCCGCCGAGGTCCAGCCCGGTGTCATCGCGAACGCTCTTGTACCCGTACATGGTGACCGGGGAACCGGAGATGTCGCGAACCCAGAGCCGATATCTCATCTCCCGGGTGTCGGCTTCTTTCGTGGTGACGAAGAGGTTGAACCGGCCGCGTTCGACCGGGAGTCGCCCGCCCAACAGCTCGCAACGCACGAAGCCATCGGCGGTGCCCGGGTGCTCGCCAGCTTCGACGAACCCCTCCACGTCGGGAACTTCGATGGTCAGCTCGAACATGAATCGATGACCAAGTTGACGGGCGCGCTCCCAGCCGATGACCGGATCCGACTCGTTGAGTGCCAGGTAGCCCTTCATCTGCTCGGTGAACCGAACACTCTGCGCACTTGGTGGGCTTTCATCCATCGGTTGAGAAGGTGTGGCTGCCGGTTTGCGGCCGGCGGTAGGGACCTTCGCCTTGGGGCGAGACAGGACGTAGTCGGCGGTCCGATTGGCCACGGCTGCGATGGTGAAGGCCGGGTTGGCACCCACCGGACCGGGCATGACAGAGCCGTCGACTACGAAAAGCCCAGGGTGACCGAATGACTCGCCATGGGAGTCGGTGACGCCCTCCTGGACGTTGCGGCCCATTCGTGCTCCGCCGAGGGTGGACCGTGACGGACACCCGCTTGGTCCACCACAGGGGGCTGTCGTGGTCAGGGGCGGCTCGTTGAGGGCGTCGGAGATGGACCGCATCGTGGCCCTCATCGACGAGAAGAATGACATAGAGGTTGACGACGTCCAGTCGATGTCCAGTTCACCGTCCCGAAGCGTGATTCGCCCGTCTGGCACGTCGCGACCCATGCCCAGCAATGGCAAGGCGCTGTTCCCAGCCTCCCCTCGCCGATCAGGCGCGAGACCTCGGCCGAGATGGTCGACTGGTCCCGCGACCCCAATCGGTGCTTGAGCAGCTCCCAGATCGTTTTGGATCCGCGCTCCACCGATGCCGTGACCTGTGTTGTCTCGATGATCCAATTGGCGAACTCGGGGAATCCGGCTTCCTGTACGTAGTAGCCCCTTCCGTTTCCACCATCTGCTCCGTCTGCGACACGGATGGCCGTGGTTATCACGGGCCCGTAGCTGCCATCGATCAGCCGCGATGGCCCCGTTGGGCCATCGGCACGGGCGCCCATTGCGAATGTGAGCAAGTCCCCGTTCCCGCTGAAGCGGGTCCCGAGCGCCCGACCCAACCCCGGAAGGTTGACTCTGTTGCGAAGCAATATCGAACTCGTCCCCAGCGCTCCCACGGCGAGGAACAAATTCGCGCAGCGAACGCGGTGCTCGGCGCGTCGGGCGCTTTCCATCGTCGTCGGGATCTTGGGCGTATTGGACGTAAGTGACTTCGAAGCCGCCGCCGTCGAGCTGTGCGATCACGGTCACCTCGGCCAGTGTGCGGATGTCGGCTCCCTCGTGTTTGGCGGCCGACAGATAGGTGTGGTCCATCGTGTTCTTGGAGCCCTCGTTGCAGCCGAATCGCACTCGCCGCAAAGTCGACACGTGAGCCGGGGCACGCCATGGATATTTCCGTACGCAGGCTCCGGGGTCGGCTGCTTTGGTCCGGCGGTCCCGCCGGGTGGGGCGAAGGTCACCGCGAGCGGCGGATGAAACGCCTGGAGCCCGAGCTTCTGCGCTGCGTCCTTCAGGGCTTTGCTCTTGGGCAGATCCGGGTAAGGCGACGGCTGAGGGTCGATCATCGTTCGCGACGGCGTCGTAATGCGGCTCGAGGTCGTCTCGACTGATCGGCCAGTGCTCGTATCCGCCTCCCGGAAGCGGTGAATCCTGGACGAACCAGTGCTCGTCCTTGCGAAGGAAGACGTTGGCATAGATCAAGGAGCCGCCCCCGAAGGCCGCTCGACACGACGGCCTCGATCTTTCGAAACGAACGGAGGTCGAACAACCCGTACAGATTGTCCTTCGGTTCCCAGAAGGCTCGACTCATCTCGTAGGAGACCAGGGCGAAGCTGCCTGGTGGGTACGCCTGACCACGCTCCAGGACGATGGTCGACCGGCCCGCCCCGGCGAGGCGGTAGGCGGTGACTGAGCCGCCGAACCCGGATCCGACTACGACCGCGTCACATGTCTCGATCCGCCACGTTTTCGACGTCGATGATCGCGGCACAACCCCTGAATTCCGCGAGATGACATGTCCTTGCGTCGTGGCCGGTTTCGTCGGATATTAGCTGTGGATGCTGGCAGGGCGGATTGCCCGACGGGTACGATCTGGCGGCGGGCAACTGGCCGAATCCTCGACGTCGAAGGGGCTTTCGGGCTGCCGGCGGTAGGAGAGGTATGAGACTCGCTTGCGTCCATCCCATGGCAGTCGAATGACGGTTCTTCGACCACGTTCCGGCGAGCCGAGCGACCTCGGCTTCGCCCCGCAACCAATGGTGGAATGGCTTTCGCCTAGAGAGCTCACGAATGCTCTGATCCGCGTGGCGCTTTCCTCGGTGTTCGGTCTCTATGCGGACAAAAGGGGGGCTGAAGGGATGGTCCCGATGGGAGAGCCCTACCGATTATTCCCACCGGGATGAGCTTTGGATTGACTACGTCGCCGACGTGGCCGACGGGTTCAACGCAACGATGACTGTCGCCTCCACCCTCGCTCGCCCGCAGGCGGACCTCCTCACTCCGGACGACGTGTCCTTTTCGACCAAGAGAGGTGACATCCTGGTGATGGGTGGAGACCAGGTCTATCCGAGTGCCGACTACCGGACCTATCGGAATCGCCTGATCGGGCCCTACAGATCTGCCCTTCCCGCGGTCAAAGGCGAACCGCCGGAATTGTTTGCGATCCCGGGAAACCATGATTGGTACGACGGTCTGACCGCTTTTCCTCCGCGTTTTTTGCCAGGGCGAGACCATCGGGGGATGGCAGACCCGCCAGCGACGGAGCTATTTCGCACTACAACTCCCGCACCGGTGGTGGCTGTGGGGCATCGACATTCAGTTCGAGTCGTACCTCGACACGTCGCAGCTTGCATATTTCGAGCGTCATCGGACCTCAGCTCACCAAAGGCGACTCGATCATCTTGTGTTCGGCGACACCCAGTTGGATTGAGGCCAACGCGGGTGAGCCTGACGCGTTCGAGAATATCGACTTGCTCCATCGCGAGATCGCCGCACCCCGTGGCACGGCGATTCGACTCGTCGTCGCCGGCGATAAGCATCACTACGCCCGTTACACGGCCGAGGAAGGCGACAAGCAATTGATCACCGCCGGTGGTGGCGGCGCCTACCTGGCAGGCACCCATCACCTCCCCAAGCAGCTCGAAGTTCCTCCCGGCGAGTCCACGGATCTCGAAAAATCCCCACCCACGGCCTACCACCTGGCCAAGGCATACCCATCGCGGGCGACTTCACGGCGGCTCCGAGTGGGTGTCCTGCGGCTGCCGTTTCAGAACGGATCGTTCTGGGGTCTGCTCGGCTTCTTCTACCTGGTCATCGGGTGGAGCGTGATCCTGGGGCTGCGGCTTGCAGACGAAGGCTTCGCCACCCAGCTTCGAACCATGAAATGGGGTGAGCTCGTCGAAGGCTTGCTCGGTCCTGCCGGGCTGGTGATGATGATCGTCCTGGTGGCGGGTCTCGCAGGATTCACCAAGTCGTCCAATCCCGTGAAGCGATGGGGCCTTGGCGCCTCCCACGCTGCTGCCCACCTGATCCTGATCCTGACCACGATCTGGGCCGCAGCACGCATCCTGCAGGATCTGAGCGACGGGTTCCTCCTGCTCGGCGTGACCTTGGTCTTGGGGGGTGTGGGCAGCCTCCTCGGATCATCGTTCATTGCCATCTACCTGTTGATTGCCGACCGTTTCCACTGCAATACC